>NZ_VWWL01000016.1 GCF_011752995.1 Burkholderia sp. Ax-1724 | reverse complement strand
TGCCCGAAGTGCCCGAAGTGCCCGAAGTGCCCGAAGTGCCCGAAGTGCCCGAAGTGCCCGAAGTGCCCGAAGTGCCCGAAGTGCCCGAAGTGCCCGAAGTGCCCGAAGTGCCCGAAGTGCCCGAAGTACCGGAGGTGCCCGAAGTGCCCGAAGTACCGGAGGTGCCCGAAGTCCCCGACAACCCACCATTACCAAGCGGGTTGTTCGGAGTCTGAATAGTCGACCCGCAGCCGTAGAGTGAGAGAAGCATGGATGTCGCGACAGCGATGGCTGTACGACCGGCGAATTTTTGCATGATGTCCTCGTTGAACGACTATTGATGGAGGTCACCAATGCAAGTTGCAGGCCAAACGTAATTTATATTTCTATTTCTTCTTTTATAAGAACATTTACCGCCGAATCATGCGAAAGGCGCAATTCATATCTGTAAAACGCGTGTTTTTCAGATTGTCCGAGGGCGATGTACCGGCCGGTGCTACGTAACGTTCGAGCCGGGCGTAACAGTCTTTTGAGGCATTGCGCATAACGCTCCGTAGCGCCGCTGCCGAACCGCATGCGTTTTGCTTCGCCCATAGATAACTCACCGGCAGATCGGGCTGCGCGCTCCTGGCCACACACCGTGCATCGCCGTCTAAAGCTCGGGCACACGCTTTGTGCCCCGATGAAGAGACCATGCCCTCATCGCTCCGTCGTCGGCATCCGGCTCGCGCTTTCCCGCATTGGGTTGTTCCCGTCCGCGCCGCTATCGTCCGTTCCAACAGCGGGCCCGCGCCTGATCGTCGATTCGCGCAAGACGAGGTGCGGATCGAGCATCGAATAGCCGGCGTGTTCTTCGGCTTTGCCTTGCAGTTCGCCGAGCAGTTTCGTCATCGCGAGTTCGCCCATCTTCTCGCTCTGGAAATCCACCGAGGTCAGCGCTGGCGACGCGTATTCGCCATACGGCACGTTGTCGAAGCCGGCCACCGACACGTCCTGCGGCAACCGGAAGCCCAGTCCGCGCGCTTCCTTGATGAAGCCGAGCGCGATCAGATCGTTGTAGCAGATCACGGCATCCGGACGCCGCGGGCCGAGCATCAGTCCCGAGCACATGCGCTCGCCGGCCGCGGGCGACGGCGCTTGCGCCTCGTGAACGTCGAGCGGCAACCCGAAGGCGTCGAGACAGTTGCGGATGCCGCGAATCCGCTCGTCGTTCCAGCGCGAGCGGCCAAAGCCGAGATAAGCGATTCGCCGGTGGCCGAGTTTGACGAGGTGATTCGCGAGCATGTAGCCCGCGAGGCAGCTATCGGTGCCGACGCTCGAAATCGGAAAGCGCTCGCTGCGCCCGAACAGCACGACCGGTTTGCCGAGATCGAGCAGCCATTGCACGGAATCGTCGGGCATGCGCGAACTGACGATCATGCCGTCGACGCGTTGCGCGAGCGATTCGATCAGCGTTTGCTCGCGCTCCTGGCTTTCTTCGGTATCGACGAGCAGCAGCGTGTAGTCGTGCTGAAGCGCCACGCGGTTGGCGCCCTTCACGATGCTGGTGAAATGCGGATTGCGGATGTCGAGAATCGCGAGGCCGATGGTGCGCGTCCGCCCGGTGATCATCGAGCGCGCGAGCGGGTTCGAACGATAGCCGAGCTGTTCGATCGCCTGCTTGAGCCGCGCTTCGACGACCGGGGTAAAACGCTGTGCCCCATTGATGTACTTCGACACGGTCGCAACCGATACGCCCGCTGCGGCCGCGACGTCGCGAATGGTGGCACTCTTTTTCATCGGCTCGGGATAACGTTTTCCGGTAACTTCTTAATACTAACGGCAATGCCCCGCACCGTAAAGGCAAACGCCGCGCGCGCAGTGCCCGAATGGCGCGCCGCGAGCGCGCTGACAGCCTCAATAGCGCGGCTTCTTCGCGATCCACTCGGGGTGCAGCTTGCGCATTTGCGCGGCGTCGTTGCGCTGCGTCATGCCGCATTGCAGATAGCGCTCGTGCAGCGCGCCCAACGCGTCCCGATCGAGTTCGACGCCGAGGCCCGGCGCGTCGGTGACGCTCACGCAGCCGCCTTCGATCGCGATCTTGCCGCCCTTGAGCACTTCGTCTTCCTGCCACGGATAGTGCGTATCGCACGCATAGGTGAGATTCGGCACCGCCGCCGCGAGATGCGACATCGCCATCAGGCTGATGCCGAGATGCGAATTCGAATGCATCGACAGGCCGAGGCCGAACGTCGCGCACATCGTCGCGAGCGTTTGCGTGGCGCGCAGGCCGCCCCAGTAGTGATGATCCGACAGCACGATCTGCACGCCGCCGAGCGCGACGTTGCGGCGGAATTCGTCCATGCTCGTGACGACCATGTTGGTCGCGAGCGGCAGGCCCGTTGCGCGATGCAGCTGCGCCATGCCTTCGAGTCCGGGCGTCGGGTCCTCGTAGTACTCGAGATCGCCTTCCAGTTGTTTGGCGATCCTGATCGACGTATCGAGCGACCAGTTCGCATTCGGATCGATCCGCAACGGATGATCGGGAAACGCGCGCTTGAGCGCCTTCAGGCTCGCCACCTCGATGTCGGGGTCGAGCGCGCCGGCCTTGAGCTTGATGCTGCCGAAACCATAGCGCTCGATCATCGTGCGCGCCTGCCCGACGATCTGCCCGGGCGTGAGCGCCTCGCCCCAGCTATCGGGGCGGTACGAGGCATCGACGTCGCTCGCGTACTTGAAGAACAGATAGGCCGAGAACGGCACCCGGCGCCGCACCGCGCCGCCGAGCAGCTCGTGCAGCGGCACGCCGAGCGAGCGCGCCTGCAGATCGAGCAGCGCGACTTCGAAGGCGCCGAAGACCTTCTGCTCCGCCTTGTCCAACTGCGAGCCGGGCGCGAGATCGATCTCGACCGCGCTCGCTGGCGGCGCGCCCGCCGACAAGGCCGCGCGCACTTCGCGCGCCGCGCCGTTCAGATCGAACGGGCTCAGTCCGGGCAGGCGGTCCTTCACTTGCAGCAGGCCGTCGAGCACGGGCTTGTCGCCATACGTTTCGCCGAGGCCGATCAGACCGTTGTCGGCTTCGATCTCGATGATCGAGCGCAGCGCGAACGATTCATGCACGCCGCTCGCGTTGAGAAGCGGCGGGTCGCTGATGGCAATGGGCGTGACGCGGACGGAGGCGATCTTCATGGGGGCGGTTTGCTTTATCGATGAACGGCGCAGTCGCTTGCGCCTGGCGCGGGAGAAAGATAACGATTTCCAATTCTAGCGAGCGGTGGCGGTCGAGTAAATGCGCTTCGACATCGCAATTCGAGAATTTTGATGTCGCCGCCTATACAGAAATCGAGCATTCATGACGCGTGCCACGGATTTTGCTAGGGCAAGGAAAACGCCTGAAAGCACTCGATTTACCACTACGGTGGCCCGAAGAAAAAAGAAAACGTTTTCTTCATTCCGCGCCTTCGTGCGACAATCCAGCCGACAAAGACTATGCGGATTCCACCCGGTTTCGACCGGAGAATCGTCGCGGTGTCGATTGCGTTCGCGCCCGCCGGCTTGCCGCCGCGTCGCGCGGCACACGCCCCGCGACCAACGAAGCGCGCGGTTCGCCTGCAACCGCGCGACGCACGGAGACACGAGGTAACGGCATGACCAAGTCTATCAAGGTGAAAGGCCTGCGCTGGTGGATGATCGGGCTGCTCACGCTCGGCACGATCACCAACTATCTCGCGCGCAGTTCGCTGAGCGTGGCCGCGCCGACGGTGCTGCAACACCTGAACATTTCCACGCACGAATATGGCTGGATTACCGGGGCATTTCTCGTCATGTATCCGATCGGCGCGCCGCTGACCGGTTATCTGATGGACCGCGTCGGCTTGCGCATGGGCTTTCTGCTGTGCGGCGTCGCGTGGTCGCTGATCTGCATGGCGCACGGTTTCGCGGCGGGCTGGGTCGGGCTCTTCGTGCTGCGCGGCATGCTCGGGCTCGTCGAAGCCGCGTTCATTCCGGGCGGCATGCGCGCGGCGGCGTACTGGTTTCCGTCGCACGAGCGCGGCACGGCCGCGGGCGTGTTCAACCTCGGCACGTCGACGGGCGCGATCCTCGCGCCGCCGCTGATCGCGTGGTCGATCCTGCACTACAGCTGGAATGTCGCATTCCTGATCGTCGGCGGACTCGGGCTCGCGTGGGCCGTGCTGTGGCTGCTGCTTTACCGGCATCCGGACCGTCATCCGGCGTTGTCGAAGGAAGAGGCGGCGTATATCGGCGCGACCCAGGAGTCGAGCTTGCGCGCCGCGAACGGCTCAGGCCCGAAGGTCTTCGAGATTCTCAGGCAGCGTAATTTCTGGGGCATCGCGCTGCCGCGTTTCTGCGCCGATCCGGTGTGGGGCACGCTGGTCTACTGGATGCCGCTGTACCTCTATCAGGCGCGCGGCTTCGATCTGAAGGCGATCGCGCTCACCGCGTGGCTGCCGTTCGTCGCGGCCGACCTCGGCTGCATGGTCGGCGGTCCGTTCTCGGCGTGGCTCAAGCGCCGCTTCGACGTGCCGATCGTCAACGGCAAGCGCATCGCGTTCACGATGGCTGCGTTCCTGATGATCGGCATGGCCGGCGTCGGCTTCGTCCATAGCCCGGCGGTGGCGGTGTTCCTGCTGTGCCTCGGCGGCTTCGCGCATCAGACGCTGTCGATCACCGTGATCTCGATGTCGGCCGACCTGTTTCCGCGCCGCGAGGTCGGCACCGTGACCGGCATGGCCGCGCTCGTCGCGGGCTTGGGCAACTTCGCGTTCACGATGACGATGGGCTGGTTCGTGACCCGCGTCGGCTACACGCCGTTTTTCGTCGCGCTCGGTTTCGGCGATCTGATCGGCGCGACGCTGCTGTGGACGCTCGTGCGCCGTCCCGCGACGAGCGAAACGCCGGAAGCCGCGCCACAGCAAGCGCGGGCCTGATCAGAACTGCAAGGTCGCGCTCGCGACCGCCGTCCGCTGCGGCGACGGCGACACGTAGTAGCCCCACGCGGTCGTCCAGTAACGGCGGTTGAACAGGTTGTTCACGCCGGCGCGAAACGTAACGTCCTGGCCGGCGATCTTCGTTTCGTAGCGGCCGCTCAGATCGAACGTTGCGTAGGCCGGCACGAACTGCGTGTTGGCCGCGTCGACCGCCTGGTTGCCGACGTAGCGGCCGCCGAATGCGAGCGTGAGCGGCCGCAGATATGCCGGGTTGTATTCGATGCGCCCCGTCGCGGTAAAGCGCGGCGCGCCATAAATACGCTTGCCCTCGATGCCCGGATCGTCGATATCGACGGCCTTCGCGTCGAGCCACATCACGCCGCCCATCACGCGCCATTCGCTCGTCAGCGCGAGCCAGCCGCTTGCGTCGATGCCGGTGTAGCGCTTCGTGCCGTCCTGCACGAAGACGTTCGCGGTGTTCGTGTAGTTGTAGCCCTGATCCACGCGGAACAACGCGAGGTTCGCGCCCCAGCGGCTGTGATCGGACTTGAAGCCGACTTCGTACTGCTTGCTGCGCAGCGGGCCGAACGTTGCCGGATAGTTCAGGTTCGTGTTCGACGCCGCGCCGCCCTGTTCGAGCGATTCCACATAGCTCGCGTACAGCGTCGAGTACGGATCGGTCTTGAACATCAGCGCGAAGGTCGGCGTGACCGGGTTCGCGCTGTATTGCGACGTGACCGCGCCGCCCGGCTCGTACACGTTCTGCCGGTACTGCGTGTAGCGCACGCCGAGCAGCGCGGAGAGGCGCGGCGTGAACTGCACGGTGTCGCTCGCGTAGACGGCGGTCTGCGTGGTGCGCTGCTGGCGGTACAGTTCCTCGCCGATGCTCACTTCGTCGTTGCTCAGCAGCGTCGTGGCGTACAGGTTGCCGTTGCCGAGGAAGTAGCCCTCGTTCCAGCCTTCGCTGTTGCTGTACTCGCTCGTCTGCGTCTGGTAGCCGGTGCCGAGCACGATTTCGTGATGGATGCCGCCGGTGTCGAACTTGCCCTGCACCATCGCATCGACGTTCTGATAGAAGTAGCGCGTCATTGCCGCGTAGAGCGTATTCGCGTAGTTGCCGGCGGCGTCGGTCACATAGAGCAGGCTGTCCGAATTCGTGCGGTTTTCCTTCGCGAAGCGGTACTTCACGCTCGCGCGCCAGTTCTCCGACAGACGATAGTCGAGGCCCGCGCCGAACGACGCCATCTCGGTCTGATAGTAGTTCTGCGGCTGCGCGAGCGCGCCGCCGATCGTGCTCGCGTCGGGAATGCCGAGGCCGCCGCCGAACATCAGGCCGAAGATCGTGCCCTCGGTCTTGCGCTTCTGATAGAGCGCGTCGGCGCTGAAGACGAGGTCCGGCGTGATGCGGAAGTCGAAGGCGAGCGACGCCACCTGGCGGCTCACGTGGCCGTCCTGCTCGGCGGTGGTGCCGTATTCGTTGGCGAGATTCAGGCGATAGCCGAAGCGCTGGTCGTTGCCGAAGCGCCCGCCCACGTCGACGGCCTGGCTGAATACGCCCGCCGATCGATAGCCGAGCGTGAAGCTGCGGTACGGGTCGTCGGTCGGGCGCTTGAGCACGTAGTTGACGATGCCGCCCGGCGAGCCGAAGCCGTACATGAAGCCGGACAGGCCCTTGAGCAGTTCCACCTGCTCGAACGGTTCGAGCGAGAGGTCGGTGTCCCAGGACGGGAAGGTCTGACCGTCCACCTTGATGCTGTTGAGCGTATCGATCGGCATGCCGCGCACGTTGAACGTCGAGTTTTCGCTGATCGAGTTCTCGCTGCTGATGGTGACGGCCGGGTCGTATCTGAACAGATCGTTGGCCGTCGTCGCGAACAGGTCCTGGGCGTCGTCGCTCGTGGCGATACGCGTCGAGAAAGGCGTGTCGACCTGCTTGCGCGAGCCGAGTGCGCCCGCGCTGACGGTGTCGGCCTGCGCGACGGCCGCATCCTTCGACGCCGATACGCTCACGGCCGGCAGTGTCGTCGCCTCGGCATCGCTCGCCGCAGCCTGCTGCGCCCAACCCGCTGACGACAGCGTGGAAAGCGACAGCCCCGCGCTTACGAGCAGCCCCGCACTGAGGCGCGACGGGGTACGGCGCAAGCCGTGCGCGGAAGCGGGGCGGCGGATAACGGCAAGCTGGGCGGATTCGATGGATTTCTGCATGTTTGTTTTAGGTAGGCGTAGCGTGGCGCCGCCATGCGCCTATGCTGCGCGGCGGAATTCCAGTCGGCCGGGTGGTTGCGAGAAGTGATGAAGCGCTTGAGTCGTTAAGGTTGGCTAAACGGTTGAAACGAGCGATCCAGGTTCGAAATTTTCATAAATCATAATGCATATGATTCGCATTTACAAATAAACAGAGGGTCAACCCGAACTTCAAGTCATCTATAAGATATCTGTTTAAAGACCTGGATAATCGGCCGCAAAGCCTTATCTGGCGGGGCTTGACCCCTTTGGGCGAGGTGCGGCCGTCTGTTTGTCGCGCCCCGGATAGAGGAAAACACGCATATACTCACGGTCTGGCCGCAAACTGAGGGCCGCGGGTTGCGTCGTGTCGCATTGCGCCGTAGCCGCCGCCGCGATTGCGCTGGCTCCGCACCGCCAACGCTCTGTCTATCACTTCCTAGCAAAGCATCGATCATGTCCACACCGCCGAAGATCATCTACACCCTGACCGACGAAGCGCCCGCTCTGGCAACGTACTCGCTGCTGCCGATCGTCAAGGCGTTTACGCGCTCGTCCGACGTGCTCGTCGAAACGCGCGACATCTCGCTCGCCGGCCGGATCATCGCCGCATTTCCCGACTACCTGAGCGCGGAACAGAAGGCTTCCGACGATCTGGCGGAGCTCGGCGGACTCACCACGCGCCCGGAAGCGAACATCATCAAGCTGCCGAACATCAGCGCCTCGGTGCCGCAGCTGAAGGCCGCGATCGCCGAGCTGCGCGACCAGGGCTACAAGCTGCCGTCGTATCCGGACGTCGCGACGACCGACGCCGAGAAGGACGTCAAGGCTCGCTACGACAAGATCAAGGGCAGCGCGGTGAACCCGGTGCTGCGCGAAGGCAATTCGGACCGCCGCGCGCCGCTGTCGGTGAAGAACTACGCGCGCAAGCATCCGCACAAGATGGGCGCCTGGAGCGCGGAGTCGAAGTCGCACGTCGCGCACATGAGCAGCGGCGATTTCTACGGTAGCGAAAAGTCGGTGCTCGTGGCGGCAGCCGGCAACGTCAAGATCGAACTCGCGGCTGCGGACGGCTCGACGACGGTCCTGAAGGAAAAGACGCCGGTGCAGGCGGGCGAGATAATCGACGCGTCGGTGCTGAGCAAGAACGCGCTGCGCAGCTTCATCGAGGCGGAAATCGCCGACGCGAAGGCGAACGGCCTGCTGTTCTCGGTGCACCTGAAGGCCACGATGATGAAGGTCTCGGACCCGATCATCTTCGGTCAGGTGGTGTCGGTGTTCTATAAGGACGTGCTCGCGAAGCACGCCGAGGCGCTGGCCAAGGTCGGCTTCAACCCCAACAACGGTATCGGCGATCTGTACGCGCGCCTGAAGGATCTGCCGGCCGAAACGGCCGCGGCGATCGAAGCCGATATCAAGGCGCAGTACGAACAGCGTCCGCCGCTCGCGATGGTCAACTCGGACAAGGGCATCACGAGCCTGCACGTGCCGAGCGACGTGATCGTCGACGCGTCGATGCCGGCGATGATCCGCGAGTCGGGCAAGATGTGGGGCGCCGACGGCGCGCTGCACGACGCGAAGGCCGTGATTCCGGACCGCTGCTACGCGGGCGTCTACCAGGCGGTGATCGAGGACTGCAAGAAGCACGGCGCGTTCGATCCGGTCACGATGGGCACGGTGCCGAACGTCGGCCTGATGGCGCAAGCGGCCGAGGAATACGGCTCACACGACAAGACGTTCCAGATTCCGGCGAACGGCGTGGTCCGCGTGACCGACGCAGCCGGCGCGGTGCTGCTGGAGCAGCCGGTCGAGCAGGGTGACATCTTCCGCATGTGCCAGACCAAGGACGCGCCGATCCGCGACTGGGTCAAGCTCGCGGTGAACCGCGCCCGCGCGACCGGCACGCCGGCCGTGTTCTGGCTCGACGCGGCGCGCGCGCACGATGCGCAGATCATCCAGAAGGTCGAGCAGTACCTGAAGGACCACGACACCAACGGTCTCGACATCCGCGTGATGACGCCGGTCGAAGCGGCGAAGTTCTCGGTCGAGCGCATCCGCGCCGGCAAGGACACGATCTCGGTCACCGGCAACGTGCTGCGCGACTACCTGACCGACCTGTTCCCGATCATGGAACTGGGCACCAGCGCGAAGATGCTCTCCATCGTTCCGCTGATGGCCGGTGGCGGCATGTTCGAAACCGGCGCGGGCGGTTCGGCGCCGAAGCACGTGCAGCAGCTGGTCGAAGAAGGCTTCCTGCGTTGGGACTCGCTCGGTGAATTCCTCGCGCTGGCGGCGTCGCTCGAACATCTGGGCACGACGTACCACAACCCGAAGGCGCAGGTTCTCGCGAAGACGCTGGATCAAGCCACCGGCAAGTTCCTCGACAACGACAAGTCGCCGGCCCGCAAGGTCGGCGGCATCGACAATCGCGGCAGCCACTTCTACCTCGCGATGTACTGGGCCGAAGCACTGGCCGCGCAAACCGAGGACGCGGCGCTGCAGGCGCAGTTCGCGGGCGTCGCGAAGGCGATGGCCGACAGCGAGGCGAAGATCGTCGCCGAACTCGGCGCGGCACAGGGCAAGCCGGTGGACATCGGCGGCTACTACCGTCCGAATGTCGGTTTGACGAGCCAGGCAATGCGCCCGAGCGCGACGCTGAACGCGATCGTCGATGCGATCGCCTGAGGCCGAAGCCGCGTGCGCGACTGAGGCGGTGAGCATGACGATGGCTTCGAAAGCCATGCGGTAAGCACGCAGCCCGGCCGCCAGAACGGTGGCAAATACGACAATGGCGCTTTCGAGCGCCATTGTCGTTTCTGCGTGCACTGCTACGTCACCGTCGGTCATACCCTTTCCTGGTCCTTACACGTGAACGATTTCCCAATCGGCGAGATGCTCCGGAAACTCGAGCTGCGACGTGTCGAGTTCAGACAGATGCTCGCAGTTCAGGCCGCGCGCGAGATCGTCGGCGGCCTGTTGCGGGCTTGAAAATTCACCGAGCGTTTCGTTGCCGTAGGTGGCCTCCCAACCGTCCTGACCCGGCAGAATGTAGAACGCTCCCAACGTCGAACCAAAGCGAAAGCCTTTCATTTTTTGTCTCCCAGTTGCCAATAAAAAAACCGTGGTTCGTGACGGCTTCTTCGCAATCTGTGGGATTGGGGCGGACCGCTCTGTTAGGCCTTCCCGAATCCGACTGCGTGAAGCGCGTGCTCTTGTAAAAGAGTCTACGTCAGCGGCTAGTTGGGCAAGCAGGCGTCAAACGGTTCTTTCTAATAAAAATTATGTTTTAAAAACAACAATTTGCGAGCTTAATTTTGCGATGTGCAACGTCGGGCGGCATTGCGAAATGGCTGATTTGTGCCACGCACCATGATTTTTTACGAAGCGCGGCATCGTTTCGTATCGCGAAAAATAGGGGGCTGTGTTAGGCCTGAAATGACGGTGTGCGGCTTTGAGCCGAGCCAGGGTGGGTTTCGGCCTCGCTTTGTCATGGATTCCTGCCGGCTTCACGCCATCGGTTAGCCATGCGCCGGCCGGCGCTTCAGCCTGCGTTTAACCCCGCGATGCGCCGCAAAAACTCGAGCAGCGCGCGATCGAACTGCGCCGGCCGTTGCAGCGGCGCGAAATGGCTGACGCCGGGCAGGACAGTCAGCCGTGCGCCTGGAATGCTGCGCGCAAGATAATCGGCGTGCTCGGGCTTGATGAACTCGTCGTGCTCGCTTTGCACGATCTCGATCGGCACGCGGATGCGTGCAAGATCGGCCGCCGAATAGTTCGGCTGCGTGCGCATCATCTCGCTGACCGCGGCGACGAATGCATCGAAGTCGTTCGGCGTCGCCGAGAGGCTGGCGTAGTCCTTCGCATGGCGGCCGAAGCAGCGGTCGATCACCTCCGTCGGCACGAATGGCTTCGTCCCGGCCGGGTCCATGTTGCAGCCAAAGAAGAACACGCCTGCGACGCGCTCGGGCGCGAGCGCCGCCAGCACGAGCGATACGCACGCGCCGTCGCTCCAGCCGATCATCGCGGCCTTGGCGAGTTGCAGCGTGTCCATGACGGCAAGCACGTCCGACGCCATCAGTTCGTAGCGATAGGGCCGTGCATCGCGTGTGCTGCGGCCGTGGCCGCGGCTGTCGATCACGACGACGCGATGCCCCGCATCGAGCAGCGCCGGCACCTGATAACCCCAGTTGCCGCTATGTCCCAGTCCGCCGTGCAGCAGGATCACCGGTGCACCCGAGCCGTACGACGCGTACCAGATGCGCGCGCCGTCGTGCTCGACGTGGCCGCTCTGGTCCGTTGCCGGCAGCGGCGCGGCGCCCTGTGCGGCGAACTGTTCGAGGGCGTCGTCGTGGTGCTGTGGTGCCATGCTGGCCTCCGTCGCGTTAGCCGCGTGACGAAGCCGGCGCGAGCATGCTGCGCCGGCTTCCCGCCGGGAGTATCGAGGTGAAATGCAACTGCGCGGACTGGCCCAGTCTCGCGCCGATGCGCGGGCAAGACGCCCTCAGGCGCCGACTTTCGTCAACTCATGCGCGCGACGCAGCCGCTCGCGGCTGTTGCTCAGATGCATGCGCATCGCGGCGCGCGCGTCGTCGGCGTCCTGGCGTTCGATCGCGCGATAGATCAGCAGGTGCTCGCCGAGCACGTTGCGCAGCACCTCGATGTGATCGAGTTCGGCGATTTCGGCGGTGCCGAGCCGCGTGCGCGGACTGACCGAGCGGCCGAGCTGGCTCAGCACGTCGAAGAAATAGCGGTTGCCGCTCGCTCGTGCGATCTGCAGATGGAACTCGATGTCGTGCGCGAGCGTGTCGGTGCTGCCGCGCTCGAGTTCCGACTCGAAGCGGTCGAGCGCGGCGTAGATCTGCTTGAGGTTCTGCTCGGTGCGGCGCGAGGCAGCCAGTGCCGCTGCGGCGGCCTCGACGTCGATGCGGAATTCGATGATCGCCATCACGTCGAGCATGCTGGAGAGATCGGCGGCGGGCAACTGCATCGGTTTTTCGGCGGCCGGGGCGAGCACGAACGTGCCGATTCCGTGCCGTGTCTCGACGACGTTGGCCGCCTGCAGGCGCGAGATCGCCTCGCGCACCACGGAGCGGCTCACCGAGAGCTGCTTCATCATCGCGACTTCGGTGGGAATGCGGTCGCCCGGCCTCAGCGTGCCGCGGCGGATTTCATCGGAAAGAGTGGCGACCACCTTTTCAGTTAGGCTGCTCATTTTTGTGGCTTGTTGACTGATCCAGCAAAGTATCGCACAGGACTTTACTGGATTCCCATGCGTTCGACGGTAGCGCTCGGGGCTATTGCGCGCGCGGGCGCATGGTGGGCGCGCGGCGCAACGGGCCGTTATCAGGCGTTCCAGGCCGCTTGCCTGCCTGCGCGCAACTAACGGTCAAGCCGTTGCCGCGCCTGCGGCTTGCCGATACAGGTTATCGGAAAATTATAGTCATCAGACGTCTTAGTTCGACGTGGGACACGTCATGAGTTCCGGGTCTTCATGCCGTAAAGCCTTGTGCCTTAGAAAGATTTCAGGGTAAACACTCCTCTGGAATCGTCTGGGATATCGGAGTAGACTGTCGTCGTACAACGTGTCATGCTTGTCATGAGGCGATGTGCTTCGCCCGGATGCGCATCGTTGCGGGAGTCCCGAGGCCGCAACGTCCATTGGCTACACTGACGGTCGCAGGCGGCCGTCGATTCTTGCCAGTTCGCATTTCCATCCGGTCCGCTCGAAAGCGCGCAACTCGCGATGTCGTCGAAGGCCGGCTCATTTCACAAACAGGTGCTTTTTCCATGTCCACGAAACCAACCGAATCGAACGCCACGCCGGTCGTCACCGAACTGCGCGTCGTGCCCGTCGCGGGCCGCGACAGCATGCTGATGAATCTGAGCGGCGCGCATGGCCCGTTCTTCACGCGCAACATCGTGATCCTGCGCGACAGCTCGGGGCATACCGGCGTCGGCGAAGTGCCGGGCGGCGAGAACATCCGCAAGACGATCGACGATGCGCGGCCGTTCGTCGTCGGTCAGTCGATCGGCAATCTGCAAGCAATCCTGAACAAAGTGCGCACGCAATTCGCCGACCGCGACGCGGGCGGCCGTGGTCTGCAGACTTTCGACCTGCGCACGACGATTCACGCGGTGACCGCGCTCGAAGCCGCGCTGCTCGATCTGCTCGGCCAGCATCTCGGTGTGCCGGTCGCGGCTCTGCTCGGCGAAGGCCAGCAGCGCGACGCAGTGGAAATGCTCGGCTACCTGTTCTATATCGGCGATCGCAAGAAGACCGATCTGCCGTACGCGGACAACACCGGCGCGCGCGACGACTGGGAGCGCGTGCGCACCGAAGAGGCGCTGACGCCGGAAACGGTCGTGCGTCTCGCCGAGGCCGCGCAGGCGCGTTACGGCTTCAACGACTTCAAGCTGAAGGGCGGCGTGCTGCCGGGCGATGCCGAAATCGAAGCGGTCACGGCGCTGGCCGAGCGCTTCCCCGAAGCACGCGTGACGCTCGATCCGAACGGCGCATGGTCGCTCGCCGAAGCGGTGCGCCTGTGCCGCGACAAACACGACGTGCTCGCCTACGCGGAGGACCCGTGCGGCGCGGAGAACGGCTATTCGGGCCGCGAAGTGATGGCCGAATTCCGCCGCGCGACCGGTCTGCCGACGGCGACCAACATGATCGCGACCGACTGGCGCCAGATGGGTCACGCGATCCAGTTGCAATCGGTCGACATTCCGCTCGCCGATCCGCACTTCTGGACCATGCAGGGCTCGGTGCGCGTCGCGCAGATGTGCAACGACTGGGGCCTTACGTGGGGTTCGCATTCGAACAACCACTTCGACATCTCGCTCGCGATGTTCACGCACGTCGCCGCTGCGGCGCCGGGCAAGATCACCGCGATCGATACGCACTGGATCTGGCAGGACGGCCAGTTCCTGACGCGCGATCCGCTGCAGATCGTCGGCGGCAAGGTCAAGGTGCCGCAGAAGCCGGGTCTCGGCGTCGAGCTCGACATGGATGCGCTGGAGAAGGCGCATGCGCTGTATCAGCAGCACGGCCTCGGCGCGCGCGACGACGGCGTGGCGATGCAGTATCTGATTCCGAACTGGACGTTCGATAACAAGCGGCCTTGCCTCGTGCGCTGATTCGGGCCGCACGGCGGTTGAGGTAGTGTGATGTAAAGAGAGCGGCTGCGTGGTTTCCCATGCAGCCGCTCGATGTTTTTCAAGGCCCGGTGTTGGCGTATGCCCGGGCGAATGCGCTTCACTCCAGGTTCGCTCATTGCGTATCGAGCGGACTCATCGGAGACCTTGCGGAAGCGCTCGTGTTTTCGTCTCGCCGAATCTTTGCCCATCCCTGCCGATCCTCTGCGGCAACGCTTGAGTTGTCGATCTTGAAATTCTCATCGGACATCAGCGCATCAATATAAGCCATTGTTTTTATTGGTTTGATGTAAACCCTAGTCGTCTGATGACGAATTTATATCTACGATGCCTATCACTGGATAGCAGACCGTGTCGCCGCTGTTAGCCCGAGGTTCGATTCGGCACGCGGATGAACATCAAGGGACGAAAAGCTTCCAGTCAGGCCTGCATGCTTTTGGGAGTCGAAGCTGAAGGGAGACAGCCGGCCGGGTCATAACAACTCATCAGGTAGTAATCCTTAGTACTAGAACGAGCAGTGCGTCTCGCGCATTTGTGCCTATAACAATTGAGGAAAGACAATGTCTGTGAAATTCATTCAGAGGAGAACCGCCGCCGCCGCAAGCATCATGTTCTTTCTGGCGGCGTGCGGAGGCAGCAATAACCCCAACCCATCGTCGACGGCTTCGGCGCCCACCCCGGCATCGACGCCGTCAGCCGCAATGCCGTGGATGAATACGTCGCTTTCTCCTGAAGCACGCGCGGCACTGCTTGTCCCTGCCATGACGCTCGCCGACAAGGAGGAGCAACTGGCCGGTTCGAACCCCGGGATTCTGCCCGAGTTGCCGCAGTGCTATGGCGCGCGGCACATTCTCGGTCTCGCGAAGTACGCGATTCCGACTCTGCGGATTACCAATGGCCCTGTCGGCATCGGCCAGAACGATTGCGTTTCTCCGTCCGTAACGGGCTATGCAGCCTATACGGATTCCAGTTCGGCCAAGGCGACGGCCTTGCCGTCGGCGATGGCGATGGCGGCCTCGTTCGATCCTTCCGTGGCAACCCAGTTCGGTAACGTGGTCGGCGTCGAGGGCGGGAATCTGGCGCTGCACGTGTTCGAAGCGCCCGGTATGAACCTGGCACGCTTGCCGGTGGGCGGCCGCAATTTCGAGTACATGGGCGAGGACCCGTATCTCACGGGCACGATGGGGGTCGCCGAAATTCAGGCCGTGCAGGCTCACGGCATGATTGCGATGGCCAAGCACCTGGTGGCGAACGAACAGGAAACGAATCGCATGACGATTCAGGAGAGCGTCGACGATCAGACGTTGCACGAGCTCTATATGCTGCCGTTCGAGATGGCGGTGAAAGCAGGCAACGTCGGCGCCGTCATGTGTTCGTATAACTCGGTGAACGGTTTCTCGATGTGCGAACAGAAGCATATTCTCTCCGATGTTCTGCGCGGGCAATGGGGCTTCAAGGGCTACGTGCAATCGGACTTCTTCGCCGCGCATAGCACCGCGCCGACCATGCTGGCCGGTATGGATAACGAAATGCCGCTGCCGCAGAACTGGACCCCGGCGAACCTGAACGCGGCGCTGGCCTCGGGCCAGATTCAGACCTCGGACATCGACAATGCGCTGCTGCGTCGCTATACGCAGATGTTCCGCGCGGGTATCTTCGATCGGCCGATTGCTCAGACTGCCATCAATGCGACGGCGGACGGTACGGTCGCGAAGCAGATCGGCGAGCAGGCCGCCGTGCTGCTGCAGAACAACGGTACCTTGCCGCTGAAAAAGACGGTTCGAAACGTGCTCGTGGTCGGCAAGGCGACGCAGGTCTATGCCCAGCAGGCCGTGGCCGGCGGCAGCTCGGTCGGCAACCCGATGGGTTCCGGCGGCGGCAGCTCCGATGTCGTCGCCTTGTACACGGTGACGCCGGTGCAGGGCATCAAGGACACGCTCGCCAATCTCGGGAACACCGGCGCAACGGTTCACCTGGCGCTCGTGGACGACAGCAATTCGACCGCCACGATCGATGGCGCGGCCGCGTCCATCTCGGCTGTGACGACAGCGGCGACCAGCGCCGATGCCGTGATCTTCATGGCCGGCTCCATGTCGGAAGAAGGCGCTGACCAGGCGACATTTACGGACTCGACGGGCCTGACGCTCGACACCGGCAAATACCTGAATACGCTCGACTGGTATGCGCCGAAGTCGAACTCGATCACGACCTCGAGTACCGCGAAGAACAGCAACACGCTGGCGTTGCTCCAGACCATCGTCGCGGCAAACAGCAATACCGTGCTCGTGCTGAAGGACAGCGCCGCCGAGGCTCTCGATCCTTCGCTTCTCACGGGCGGCACGTCCGCACCGGGCGCGATTCTCGAAACGTGGTTCCCGGGCGAGGAAGACGGGCATATCGTGGCGGATCTGCTGTGGGGTGTTGCGAATCCGTCCGGCAAGCTGCCGGTGACGTTCCCGCAGGTCGGCCAGGGCTTCATGGATTCGATCACGCCTTATCAGTATCCCGGCGTGTCGATCAACGGAAGCGCGACGGTGACTTACTCCGAGGCACTCAATGTCGGTTATCGCTGGTATGACGCGATGGGTAAGACACCGGCATTCCCGTTCGGTTATGGCCTCTCGTACTCGACCTTCACGATTACCAACCCGACCGTGAGTTCCGGCGCGAACGGCACGTACACGGTGACCGCGGTCGTGAAAAACACGGGTTCCGTGGCGGGCGCCGAAGTGCCGCAGGTGTACGTCGCATTGCCGAGCTCGGCTGGAGAGCCGCCCAAGCGTCTGGTGGGATTCCAGAAGGTCAGTCTGAATGCCGGCGGATCGCAGACGGTGTCCATCACGATCGATCCGGCCGCGCCGAATCATCCGCTCAGCACCTGGAACAAAGACTCGCAGCAGTGGACGACCCCGGCCGGTTCTTATTCGGTGTACGTCGGTAACTCGTCGCGCAGCCTGACGCTTGCGGGAACGATTACGCAATAACGTCGTGTTTAACGTTGCGTAAGTCGCCGGAGTCCGATGCTCCTTCGGACTCCGGCATAAGCGCTCGAACCAACCTGAGTGGTCCGCCGAATGAAAGTACTATCACGATGGATGCTTGCACTGGTGTTCGGTGCAACGCTTCCCCTGGCCGCGAGTGCCGCGGAAAAGCCGTTTGTCACCGTCAACGGCAAACCGGTTTCTCAAGCAGACGCCGACTTGTATATCGGACAGGCGCATGCGCAAGGTTTTCCCGATTCGCCGCAACTGACCGACCACGTGCGCGACGAACTGGTGCGCCGCGAAGTCATCTTCCAGGCGGCGCAGAAGGCCGGCTTCGACCGGCAACCGGACGTCGCGGCGCGCGCCGAGGCGGCCCGGCAAAAGATTCTGGCTCAGGCTCAGGCAACATGGGAGACTGAAATCGTCAGGGAGTACATGCAGGACTTTCTCAAGAAAAATCCTGTCACTGACGATCAATTGCGGGCGATGTACAACGACATGAAGGCGAAAGGCGGGAGTACCGAATATAAAGTCCGCCATATCCTCGTCAAGGATGAAGGCGCAGCCAAAGACATCATTGCGAAGCTCAATAAGGGCGCATCGTTCGCGGACCTTGCTCGCGAATCGGTCGATCCGGGTTCGAGATATAACGGCGGAGACCTGGGCTGGGTCACGTCCAGCAAGGTCGTCAAACCGTTTGCCGACGCGATGGCTCATTTGCACAAGGGCGAATACACGCAGACTCCGGTTAAAACCGGCTACGGCTTTCACGTCATAGAAGTGGATGACACCCGCCCGTTGCAGGTGCCCTCGTTCGAGGACATGAAGCCGATGCTGTACCAGCAGGCACAGGCCGAACTCGTCGACAGAATGGTGAAGAATCTTCGAGCCAAAGCCACGGTTCAGTGAGCAGGCTCCCCTGACGTTCATCTCTTTGGGATGCGACGGAGAGCCTGGCGAGACGTTATCCGGCCTCTTCGACCTGCCCATTCGCTCCCCGCGCCCTTATCCGGACCGGGGAGCTTTTTTATTCGAGCGGGGCACGCGCGATTCGCCGATCGCAACCGAACCGCTCAGTTCTTGTGAAACACCACGTGCGAAATGCGCGGCACGAGCAGCGCGGCCGCGAGCGATGCCACCGCCGTCAGCCACACGCCGAGATGGATCGACTGCACGAGCGCATCGCGCGCGCTATCGATCAGCGCGAGCGTGTCGAGTCCCGACGGTTTCATATCGGCGATCAAGCGGATGCGCGATGCTTCGTCGATCAGAATGCGCAGATCGACGAAACGCGGCTGCCATTGCGACGCGGCCGGCTCGCCGAGCACGCTCATCGTGCGCGTGACGACGCTGCGGTAGTGATGCGAAACCACGGTCGTGACGATGCTCGTGCCGAGCATGCCGCCGACCATACGCGTCGATTGCAGCAGCGCGGTCGTGATGCCGAAGCGTTCGCGCCCGGCGATCTCCTGGGCGAACACGTTCAGATTGTTGAGGATGAACCCGAGCCCGATGCCGACCGCGGCCATCGGCAGCGCGATGCGCACGTGCGGCGTATCGGGATAGGCAAACGCAAGCGCGATCGACGCGAACATCAGCAGGGCGAAGCCGATCGAGAGAATCCGCGTGGGCTTTTTCATGTGAATCACGATGCGCGTGTTCAGCAGGCTGCCGAGCGCGATGCAGGCGGCGATCGGCGTGGCGAGCAGGCCGGCCTGTTGCGGCGAGAGGCCGAAGCCGCCTTGCAGCAGCAGCGGCGCGAAGAAGATCAGCGAGAACATCACGAAGCCGGACAGCATGCCGAGTGTGAACAGTGTGACGAGCTGCGAGTCCTTGAACAGGTCGAGGGGAATGATCGGGTGCGTCGCGCGTTTTTCGCAGATCAGCAGCGCAACCGTGCCAAGGACCACGCAGGTGCCGAGCACGACGTTGCCGGTCGTGAGGCCATGCTTCGGCACGCCTTCGATCAACGCCTGCAAGCCGCCGAGCACGGCTGCGACGAGCGCCGCGCCGAGCCAGTCGATTTTCACTTCGTCCTGTTGCGGACGCCGGAAGCTCGGCAGATGCGCCCAGGTGAAATAGAGCGCCGCCACGCCGACCGGCAGGTTGACGAGAAACGTGGAGCGCCAGCCGAGGTGTTCGCTCATCCAGCCGCCGAGCGACGGCCCCGCCGCCGTGCCGATGCCGTATGCCGCGGCCAGCACCACCTGCCAGCGAACGCGGGTGCGCGGATCGGGGAACAGATCGGGGATCGAGGCGAACGCGGTGCCGACCATCATCCCGCCGCCGATGCCCTGCAGCCCGCGCGCGATGACGAGAAACAGCATGTCGTTGGCGAGCCCGCACAGCACCGACGCCACCGTGAACGTGATGACCGAGGCGATCACGAAACGCTTGCGGCCGAAGTAGTCGCCGAGCCGCCCGAACACCGGCACCGTCACGACCGAGGCGAGCAGGTAGGCGCTTGCGATCCACGCGAAGTATTCGAAGCCGTGCAGTTCGGCGACGATCGACGGCAGCGCGGTACTGACGACGGTCTGGTCGAGCGCGACCAGCATGTTGACGAGACCGATGCCGAGCATCGCGAGGAGGGCGTTGCGAAACGGCAGGGCGGAGGCGGGGGCGGTGGAATTCACGTGTCGGGCAGAAGGCGGTTCGGGTGGGCGCTGCGCGGTGGCGGGCGGGTCGGGCTCTTGGCGGCTTCGTGCAATGCTAGTTGTCTGACCTCTTGATGATTATACGGGTTTCCCCTTAATCGAAACTATTCGTTGAACGAAAAGAGACACGGGGAGGGCAAAAAATGGCCGGTCTCGCTGCGCGTGCGGGAAGGCGCCGGCCCATGCGTGCCGAACATGGTCGAACCTGGCCGAACGTGGTAAGTTCGCTCGCGATATATGTCCGATATGTGTCCGCGGAGGACTTCATCCTGCACGACGCCCCGGCTTCATTGCTCAAGACGGCCCGTACGATCCTCGCGGCCGCATGGCGCCAACGCGATGCGGCGAGGTTTGGCCGGGCCGTCGCCATGAGCGCCGCGTTGCTGCTCCCTTGCCTGCGCGAGGCGGCCGCCGCCGACATGAACGCCGGCTTCGTCTCGCTCTACGGCGTCTTCGACACCAGCATCGAAATCACCGATCCCGGCTCCGGCTGGACGCCGCGCATGGATTCGGGCGCGTATCGCGGTTCGCGCGTGGGCTTGCATGGCGCGGAGCCGATCGGCGGCGGCACGGCGATCGTGTTTACGCTCGAAAACGGTTTCAGCTCGGCCGACGGCTCGTTGCAGGTGCCCGGTTCGCTGTTCAACCGGCAGGCGTGGATCGGCGCGCGTGGCGCGTGGGGCGAAGTGAGAATGGGCCGTCAATATTCGCCGATCTACATCCCGTTCAAGGGCGGTCTCGACGCGTTCGGCGCCGGCACGATCGCCTCGGGACTCAATAATCTGTCGAAGATCACGCCGTATGCGAACAATGCGTTCGCTTATCTGTCGCCGCGGATCGCCGGTTTCGGCGCGACCGTGATGATGGCGACGCGCGATCCCTCCGAGGAGGACGGCAACGGCCTCGACGGCTATTACGTCACGGCATCCTATCGGCTCGACGGACTGCACGTGCTGTACGCGCATCAGCAGACGCACGGCGCCGGCGCGCTGCGCGCGAATCTCGGCGGCGCGAGCTACGGCTTCGGCAAGTTGCGCGTGTGGCTCGCCTTCTTCAACGGCGACGGCGGCACGCCGGTGTATCACGGCGCGGGCGGATCGCTGTCGGCGCAGTACCGTTTTTCCGCCGTCGCGCGCGCCTCGCTCGGCTATGCGCACGTACGCGACTACACGCTGGCGGGCGCGAACGCGGACCAGTTCAGCGCCGCCTTCGAATACGACGTTTCGCCCACGCTGCTGCTTTACTTCAGCGCCGCTTATCTCGCCAATCACGACGACGCAAGCTTTACGCTGCGCGGCGTCAACGTGACCGGACTGCCGGTGGCTTATCCGGGCGCGCCGGTCGCGGGCGTGCAATTCGGCCTGCTCGAACGGTTCTGACACGCCGCGCAATACAGCGGGTTTTATTCACTGATTACCCAATCATTAGATAAAAGCGCTTAAATTTTCTGGAATGTGGGAAACAGGATAGGCGGGGACCGGGCGTATTAATTTTGAGATATCGCGTGTGATTTTTTGGCGAAACTATGATTTGCGTGGCAGGAATTTGACAGATTGCCGTAAATACAAGGTTTGCGGAATAAAAAAAGGCCGACACGATGTGTCGGCCTAAAGATCCTGGCGTCCGAGGATGTTTGCCAGAACCTGAGAGACATGCCCACAAACCGGCGCAGGGCACGGTGCACGGGACTTCGAGCCGGAAACCGGAGCGTATGAATATCGCGTCGCGGTTTCCCTCGTCAGGCTGGGACGGCATGTTTGGCCGATGGCGCTGGCGAGTGGGATATTAACCAGAAAGCATGGCGGCAAGTATAACGTCAGCCCTGAAATTTGTGGGTACGAATGAGGCTAAATTAATTGTAAAAAAGTTCTTCTGCTTATCCAGATATTGGCCGGCTCGAATAAGGCGCCGATACGGAGTCGATAAGACGCCGAATTGAGCGGCGCTACGCCCGTTCGAGGCGCCGGTTTGAAGCGCGGGAGCCGATAGCGCAGGATTCGCGGGACAGGCGCTATGCTACCGGTTTCGTCTATCCGAGGAGAAACCCATGACGCAGCCAGCAGGTTCGATGATTACCTTCAACCGTCCCGATGGCCGGCAACTTCAGGGCTACTTGGCCAAACCGCGGAAACCGGAGGGCGCGCCCGCGGTCGTCGTGATCCAGGAATGGTGGGGCGTGAACGGGCAGATTCGCGGTGTCGCCGACCGTCTCGCGCAGGCCGGCTACCTCGCGCTCGTGCCCGACCTCTATCGCGGCAAGTCGACGGTCGAGCAAGAGGAAGCGCACCATCTGATGAGCAGCCTCGATTTCGGCGATGCCGCCACCCAGGACGTGCGCGGCGCGGTGCAGTATCTGAAGCAGCACGCGGCGAACGTGGGCGTGACCGGCTTTTGCATGGGCGGCGCGCTGACGCTGCTCGCGCTGTGCAACGTGCCCGAAGTGGCGGCCGGCGTCGTCTGGTATGGTTTCCCGCCGCTCGACTATCTCGACGCCTCGAAAATCAAGGTGCCGGTGATGGGCCACTGGGCTCTGCAGGACGAATTCTTCGCGGCGGAAACCGTCGACGCGCTCGAAAAGAAGCTCGGCGAGGCGAACGTCGACCTCGAGTTTCACCGTTATCTCGCGCGCCACGCGTTCGCGAACGAAACGGCCGTCGGACCGGGCCGCATCGCGGCGACGCAGTACGATCCGGCATGGGCGCAGCAGGCGTGGGATCGTACGTTGACGTTCTTCGGCCGCACCTTGTGGAAATGAGCGCTTAGCGCCGTTCAGCGGCAGACTGGGGGCAGGCGGGGCAGGCGGGAGCGGCGCAGGGCATCCCGCCGCGCCTCACGCGATTCACGCGAGGACATCTTGACGACCGATTCCGCAACGGGCTACGCGGCCGCTCCGGTTTGCGACTATAGCCACTTCGATACTTACGGTAGCGCCGCGCGCCTGCAGTTGCCCGCGTGGCGCGAGCGCGTCGGCCATTTTCTCGACGTGCCGATCTCGCGCCGGCAACTGGCCGACGGTTTTCGCGGCAGCATCGACAGTTACCGCGTCGGCGGCATGGCTTTCATGGACTGCCGCACCGATCCGGTCGAGCAAACGCGCGCGGTCGCGCGCATCTCCACCGACAACGTGTGCCAGTTCGTGTTTCATGTGGCCGTGGACGGCGTGGTCGAAACCGCGACGGGTCTTTATCCGAAGCGCAATGCGGTGCAAACGGTGCCCGGCATTCTCGCGCTCGATCTGAACCAGCCGATGTGGATGACGCGCGGCCCATGCCGCGTGATGGCCTTGTTCGTGCCCCGCGAGATCGTGGAGGCGGTGCTGCCGGAGGCGGCGTCGATTCATGGCCGCGTGATCGAATATCATTCGCCGCTCGCGCGGATGATTCCCGCACATCTTGCCGAGCTGTCCCGCTCGTTGCCCGAGATGAGCCCGCAGGCCGCCTACGAGGCGCTCCGCGGCTGCGCGATGCTGATCGCCGCGGCCTTCGGCAGGCAGACTGGCTTGACCGGCAACGCGCGCGCGGCGGCGCGCACGGCGATGTTCGCGAGCGCGCGCCGCTATATCGACGCGCATCTCGGCCAGGCGGATCTGACGATCGACAAGGTGCTCGCCGTATCGCAGCTTTCGCGGCCCACGCTGTATCGTCTGTTCGAGCCGGAGGGCGGACTCGCCGCGTATATTCGCAACCGGCGGCTGCGCGAAGCGGCGGACGAGTTGCATCGCTATCCGCACAGGCCGGTGATCGAAGTCGCGTATGGCCTCGGCTTCAATAGCGCGTCGGATTTCAATCGCGCGTTCCGGCGCGCTTACGAAATGTCGCCGGGCGATTTTCGCGAGGCGGCGCTGGCGCTCGACATACGCAGATAAGCGCGTGGCGAAGCCCGATGCGCGCCGCACATGCATGCAGATGCAGCGCGAGCCGCCTATCGGCACGTCGGGCACGCCGGGCACACCAGGCACGCCGCGCCGGTCCAGTGAGGCCGTGATCGTTCGGCAAAACAGCCGCTATGGAAGCAGTAACGACATGAATCCGATCGCAGGAGATAACAACGTGGTGGTAAACATCAACCCGACCCGCCTGATGGCCGACCTTAAACATCTGCGCAGTTTCGGCGCGACCGGTCCCGGCGTGGTGCGGCTCTCGCTGTCGCCGGTGGATCTGGCGGCGCGCGCATGGCTCGTCGGCCGGATGACGGAAGCCGGGCTCGAGGCGCGCATCGACGGCGTCGGAACCGTGTTCGGGCGCTCGCGCAACGGCGGCCCCGCGCTGCTGGTCGGCTCGCACACCGACACGCAGCCGACCGGCGGCTGGCTCGACGGCGCGCTGGGCGTGATGTACGGCCTCGAGATCGCCCGCGCGCTCGCGGAGAACGAGGCAACGCGTCATCTCGCGGTGGACGTCGCCTCGTGGATCGACGAAGAGGGCACCTTCTCCGGCCTGCTAGGCAGCCGCAGCTTCGTCGGCGAGGCGGTCGACGAAGCGATTCGCGGCGCGGCGAACCGCCAGGGCGAGCGTCTCGAAGACGTGCTCGCGGCGGCCGGGCTCGCGGGACGGCCGCGCGCGCATTTCGAAGCGGGGCGGCACGTCGCGTATTTCGAGCCGCATATCGAGCAGGGCGGCCGGCTCGAAGCGATCGGCAAATCGATCGGCGTCGTCACGACGATCGTCGGGATGCATGAGTTGCGTTTGCGCTTCACGGGCCAGCGCAATCATGCGGGCACGACGCCGATGGCGATCCGCCGCGACGCGGGCGCGGCGCTCGTGGCGTTCATCGCGCGCATGAACGAGGCATTCGAACAGCTTGCGGATGCCGACACGGTCTGGACCGTGGGCCGCATCGATCTCGACCCGGGCTCGATGAGCGTCGTGCCGGGCGCGGCCGACATGTATCTGCAATTCCGCGACGCGAACCCCGCGCGTCTGCAGGCGATGGAACAGCGGCTCGCCGAACTCGTGCGCGACTTCAACGCGCATCACGCGGTGAGCGTCGAATGGCAGAAGATCGACGAGCCGATCGAGCCCGTCAGCATGGATGCGGCGCTTGCCGGTCATCTGGCGCGCGCCGCCGAAGCGCTCGCGCCAGAGCAATGGCTGCGCATGCCGAGCGGCGCCGCGCACGACGCGCAGGTGATCGCGCGCCGTATGCCCGCCTGCATGATGTTCGTGCCGAGCATCGGCGGCGTGAGCCACGACTTTATCGAAGACACGGCCGAGGAGCATATCGTGCTCGGCTGCCAGGTCGCGGCGACCGCCGCCGCTTCGATGCTGCTGGAAGCGGCCGCCCAGCGCGCCTGAGGGATGGCCGCGCCGACGGTGCGGTGAGTTGCGTCTTGCCGTCGGCGTCGTCAAACGGAGCGCGCCGCGGTTTTCCCCGTTATTTCCATTTCGAGCCGAGCCCGTCGAGTCCGGCGTTCATCAGATCCGCGAGCAGCATCGCGATGCGCAGTTCGCACTCGGCGTCGAGCTTCAGGAACCACGGCTCGGCGAGTGCGGGAATCGCCGAGGCATCGTCGATGTTCACGACCGCCACCGCGCCGCGTTTGCCGCGTTGCTCGGTGAAGTAGATGCTCTCGGGCTTCGTTTCTTCGAGTATCTGCGCGATCAATTCGCCGGCGCGGCCTTCGCGCACGAGCGTGTTGAATGGCTCGTTGGGTATTTGTATGTTGAGAAGCATCCGCATGTCGTCCTCCCGATCGATGCCGAAATGGCATCTTAAGGATAGGTGCTGCATGCGCCGCCGCTGGCGTCCATCGCGGACGATTTATCGCCCGTTATCGCCCGTTGCAGCCGCACGCGGGATGCGTCGGGCTCAGTTGCCGAACAACGAAGCCTGCGTTCCGCGGCTCGCCGTATGGCGCGCGGGTTGAGGCTGCGCGCTGTCTTGCCTGGCCTGTGCCGCTTGCGTGGAGGCGGGCTTCGGCGCCGGCGGCCGTGCCTTCGCTGCGGCATCTGTCATTGCATCTGCTGCCTCATCGGCCGCCGCTTCCAGCGAAGTCTGCCCCGCTTCGAGCGAGAGCAGCAGCATCTTGTTCGCGAGTCCGCCAGCGAAGCCGGTCAGATCGCCCGACGCACCGATCACGCGATGACATGGCGCGACGATCGAAATCGGATTCTTGCCGTTGGCCGCGCCCACCGCGCGCACCGCGTTGACGCTGCCGATCTGCTGGGCGATCTCGGTGTAGCTGCGGGTTTGGCCGAACGGGATCGTCAGCAATGCCTGCCACACTTTCTTCTGGAATTCGGTGCCCTGAAAATCGAGCGGCAGATCGAACGCGTCGCGCGTGCCCGCGAAATACTCGCGCAATTGCCGCTCGGTTTCGACGAGCACCGGGTGTTCGCCCGCTTCGCTCATTTCGCCGAGGCGCACCCGGTTCGGCTTGTCGTTTTCCCACAGAATCGCGGCAAGGCAATCGCCCCTGGCCACGAGCTTCAACTGCCCAACGGGCGAGTCGATCAATTTGTATGTGTAAGTCACTTTGCTTGACTCCTGACGGGGTGAGGCCATTCGGGCCGACCGGCGCGAGAAGGCGCGCCGTTATGGAGCAGTGTGCTCGCCGCGTTGTCCGAAGGCGCTCCAGATGTTGCTATTTCATTCGCATTGCATGGCCGTATTTGATACGACGATCATGTCACTGTACCGCAGACGGCTCGCGACTCAGTAGAATTGATACCTTCGGTACGACGCGCGGCGCTACCCGAATCTCTTCTCCTCGATCGTGATTACGACTCTAGAACAACTGCGGGCCGGGCAACTGGCGGGTACGCGCCAGCTCAAGCTGGCAGGCGGCCTGCGCGAATTTCCGCGCGAGATTTTCGATCTCGCCGATACGCTCGAAGTGCTCGACCTCTCGAACAACGTGCTCTCGACGTTGCCCGACGATCTGCCGCGCCTGCGCAAGTTGCGCATTCTCTTCGCATCCAATAACCCGTTCACCGCATTGCCCGAGGTGCTTGGCGAATGCGCGCAATTGAGCATGATCGGCTTCAAGGCGAATCGCATCCGTACCGTGCCGGGCCGCGCATTGCCGCCGTCATTGCGCTGGCTGATTCTGACCGACAACGAGATCGAGCGCTTGCCCGCCGAGCTTGGCCGCTGTGCGCAATTGCAGAAGCTGATGCTGGCCGGCAACCGCTTGCGCGCCTTGCCCGAGGAACTGGCCGCGTGCTCGCGGCTCGAACTGCTTCGGCTCGCGGCGAATCGCTTCGACGCCTTGCCGCGCTGGCTGTTGCGTCTGCCGCGCCTGGCATGGCTCGCCTATGCGGGCAATCCGTTTGGCATGGCGCTCGAAAATGCGGCGCTGATCGATACGCCGATCCGCGCGATTCGCTGGAACGCGTTGAAGCTCGAACAGCCATTGGGCGAAGGCGCGTCGGGCGTGATTCATCGCGCCTCGCTGTTTGCCGGCCGTGCGGATGCGCCGGAGCGCGAACCGCATGCGGTCGCCGTAAAGCTCTTCAAAGGCGCGGTGACGAGCGACGGGTTGCCCGACTGCGAAATGGCCGCTTGCATTCGCGGCCGCGACCATGCGAACCTGATTCCGGTGCTCGGCAAGGTGGTCGATCATCCGGCGGGCGCGCACGGTCTCGTGATGGAACTGGTCGATCCGTGCTTCGCCAACCTCGCGGGTCCGCCGAGCTTCGAGTCGTGCACGCGCGACGTCTATCGCGACGGCACGCGTTTCGATCTCGCGACCGTGCTCGGCATTGCAAGCGGCATCGCGGACGTCGCGAGTCATCTGCATCGGCGTGGCGTCATGCATGGCGACCTGTACGCGCACAATATCCTGCATGGCGGCGCGGGGCATGCATTGCTCGGCGATTTCGGCGCGGCATCGTTTTATGATGCCGGTGATCGAAGTTCAGGCATGGCCTTGCAGCGGCTCGAAGTGCGGGCCTATGGCTGTCTGCTCGAAGAACTGATCGAGCGGTGCGAAGTGCCCGATACGCCGCCTCGTCGCGCCGCCGTCGCGCAACTCGCGGCGTTGCAGGCGCGCTGCCTGAGCGACGAGATCGACAGCAGGCCGCTCTTCGATGAAATTGCCGCGAGCCTCGCGGCCCTGAAGGACGCACAATGAGCATGCGACGATACCGGCACGGCCGGCGCCACGATAATCCTGCATCGGCACTGAAGGCGCGCGCTACCGCGATACGCCAGGGCCGCAGCGAAGGAGCCACGCGATGACGCCGAACCTGCGCCGCCGCATACTGCTCGCCGGTACGCTGGCCGCAAGCGGACTCGCGGGCCTGCCCGCCCTCTTCGCGAGCGACGCATGCGCTGAAGCGCTGCCCGGCGCGAAGCGCAAGATCGCGCTCGTGCTGAAGTCGATGTCGGACCCGTTCACGGTCTCGATGGTCGATGCCGCACGCAATTATCAGCGGCACTTCGCGTCGCAATTGAGTCTGACCCTGCACGGCACGGCCAAACAGACCGACACGGCCGCGCAGATTCGCATCGTCGAGGACATGATCAAGGCGCAGATGAATGCGATCGTGCTCGCGCCGACCGACTCGAAGGCGCTCGTCGCCGTCGTCGCGCGCGGCATCAAGGCCGGCGTCATCATGATTACGATCGACAATCCGCTCGACGACGCGGCGCAGGCGGCCGCCGGCATTTCCGTGCCGTTCGTCGGGCCGAACAATCGCAACGGCGCGAAGCAGGTGGGCGATTATCTGGCCAGGCACCTGAAGGCCGGCGACGAGGTGGGGATCATCGAGGGCATTTCGGTCAGCACCAATGCGCAGCAGCGCACGGCCGGCAGCCGCGATGCGATGGACGCGGCGAACGTGAAAGTCGTCGCGGTGGAGTCCGGCAACTGGGACTACGCCAAGGGCCGCGACGTGGCCGCGAAAATGCTCGGCGAGCATCCGCAGATTCGCGCGCTGCTGTGCGGCAACGACAGCATGGCGATGGGCGCGGTCGATGCGATTCGCGACGCGGGCCGAAGCGGTAGCGTCTATGTGACCGGCTATAACGCGATCGATGCGATCAAGCCCTTGCTCGCCGATGGCCGCGTGCTTGCCACGATGAACCAGTTCGCCGACCGCCAGGCCGTGTTCGGTATCGACTTCGCGTTGCGGGCGGTCACCGAGCGGCGCAAGCAGCGCGACTTGTCGACGCTGATCGAGACGCCGCTGCAACTCGTGACGTCTCCCAAAGGTTGAAGCACCGCATGCGGGCCCGCTATCCGGGCCGCATTTCTCGCGCACTTTTCGTGACGCTTGATAACGCTTTCTCGAGCGCGGCAATTCAGAAAACAGACTGAAAAAAGTATTGGCGATACTGCTTTGGCGATATCGCATCAAGCCCGTTTGTGTTTTAGCCTGTCGTTTCCGGCGGTTTTGCGTTATCGTGCTGCAGCAAAAATAGCGGCTGCCGGTGTATTTCCCGCGTATAGCGCGGGACGCGCCGCGATTCGATTTATCCATTGCTGCATGGCGATGGATTCGGAAGGATCAGGAACGCCAACCAGCCGGTTGGCAAGCAAAGAGGAGATGTGTCGTATGTCGTTCAAGTTTCATAAGCTGTTGCCGGTTAGCGCCGCGGTCGTGGCATTCGCAAGCATGGTGGGCACCGCGAATGCGGACCAGATCGTCAAGATCGGTCACGTCGGCCCGCTGACGGGCGGCTCCGCCCACCTCGGCAAGGACAACGAAAACGGCGCGCGTCTCGCGATCGAGGAAATCAACGCGAAGGGTCTCACGATCAACGGCCAGAAGGTCACGTTGGTGCTCGACGCACAGGACGACGCCGGCGACCCGCGCCAGGCGACCCAGGTTGCGCAGAAGCTCGTCGACGACAAGGTCGTTGCGGTGGTCGGCCATTTGAACTCAGGCGCGTCGATCCCGGCCTCGAAGATCTATAGCGATGCGGGCATCGTGCAGATTTCGCCTTCGTCGACGAACCCGGCCTACACGCAGCAGGGCTTCAAGACGACCTATCGCGTCGTTGCGACCGATGCGCAGCAGGGCCCCGCGCTTGCGACCTATGCCGCGAAGAACCTGAATGTGAAGAGCGTCGCCGTGGTCGACGATTCGACCGCATACGGTCAAGGTCTCGCGAACGAATTCGAAAAGACCGCGAAGGCACTCGGCCTGAAGGTCGTGTCGCATGATGCGACCAACGACAAGGCCGTCGATTTCCGCGCGATTCTGACCAAGATCAAGGGCGAGAATCCCGACGCGATCATGTACGGCGGCATGGATGCCACCGGCGGTCCGTTCGCGAAGCAGGCGCGCCAACTCGGTCTGCGCGCGAAGATGCTGTCGGGCGACGGCGTCTGCACGGAAAGCCTCGCCGATCTCGCCGGCCCGGCGGCAGGCAACGTGGTGTGCTCGCAGGCCGGTATGGCGGTCGAGCGCATGAACGGCGGCGCGGAATTCGCGGCCAAGTACGTGAAGCGCTTCGGCCATCCGATCGAATTCGACGCACCGTTCACGTACGATGCGGTGTATATCGTCGTCGATGCGATGAAGCGCGCTAACTCGACCGATCCGGCGAAGGTGCTTGCGAAAGTGTCGGGCACCGACTACAAGGGCGTGACCGGCGAAACGACGTTCGACGCGAAGGGTGACCTGCAGCACGGCGTCATCTCGCTGTACGACTACAAGGACGGTAAGAAGACGCTGCTCGACGTCATGAAGATGTAAAAGCGCTTGCCAGGGTAGAAGAGGAAAAGGCCGATGAAGCATAGCTTCATCGGCCTTTTTTAACGGCAATGGCTTCGCTCGAGCGAGGCCATTGCATTGATGGCGGCGCTTACAGCACCCACGGCACCTACGGCACGAGCCACAGCGCCACGGCATAGATCACGAGCGACACGGCGAACGTCACTGCCGTATAGCCCATGACGCGCTGAATGCGGATGCCCGCGATCGCGACGATCGGCACGGCCCAGAACGGTTGCAGCATGTTCGACACGTTCTCGGCCATCGCCACGCCCATTGCGGTACGCGGCACCGATGCGTGCAGGCTGATGGCGGCGGGCAGCACGAACGGACCCTGCACTGCCCAGTGACCGCCGGCGCTCGGCACGAGCAGCGTGATAATCAGCGAACTCAGATAGCTCCACAACGGCAGCGTGGCCGGCGAGGCAATCGTCACGAACGCTTTCGCGATCATCGACGCGAGGCCCGTGCCCTTCATGATGCCCATGATGCCGCCATACATCGGGTATTGCAGCAGCATCGAACCGGTCTGACGCGCCGCGCGGCGGATCGAATTCGCGTAGGCGATCGGCGTGCGCTGCAGCGCGAGCCCGATCAGCAGGAAGATCAGGATCGTGTTGTTGATGTCGAGATCGAAGCCTTCCTTGTGCCACGTCATTGCGAGGTAGCCGATGCCGAGCGCGAGCAGCAGCAGCGTGCCGAGAACCGATCGTTCGAGGCGCGCCGCGAGCGACGAGGCACCGCTCGCGCGAGCATGCGGATCGTCGCTTGGTGCGTCGGCGGCTTCCTCGCCGCTCTGGCGAAACGCGACGACGTTCTCGGCTTTCGGATGCATCCTGATGAAGATCGCGGTCATCACGACCACGACGAGCACGGTCGGAACGAACACGAACGGCGCGAAGATGGTTTCGCCGAGCGGCACCACGTGGCCAGTCGCTTTCTCGACGAGATTCAGCGCGTTGCCGTGCGATGCCTGCGAAAGCGCGATCGAACTCGACAGCCCGCTGTTGCAGATCGACCAGGCCGAATAGCTGCCGGCGACGAGCCACGCGAAATCGACATCGACGCGCCGTGCAATTTCCCGCGACAGCAGCGCGCCGACGATCAGACCGAGCCCCCAGTTGAGCCACGCCGCCACCGCGACGACCGGAAACACGAGCAGCGCGGCGCGCGTCGGCGTATTCGCGTTGGCCGCGAGCGCGCGCAGTCCGCGCTGCACGATGGGGGCTTCCGCAATGGCGTAGCCGGTCGCGAGGATCAGGATCATCTGCAGTGCGAAGCCCAGAATGCCGAATGTTCCGGTGTACCAGGAATCGAGCAGCGTCGGCAGCGTTCCGGTCGGCGCGATCAGCAGCGCGAGCGCGGCGACGAAAAACGTCAGGCAGATGGACAGCACGAACGGGTCGGGCATGACCTGCTCGAAAACGTAAACCAGGCCTTCGACGAGGCTGCGCGACGTGGCGGGCTGGGCGGCAGGGTGGGGGGAAGTGTCTCGCGTCATATGTGTGGCTCTGAATGATGCCCGGTCATTTGCATGACGGAGCGAACAGGGCAGGTGCGCGGCGTGCCGTCAGGACCTCTGCCCTCCTTTTCGATGTTCTTGCAATGAACATCGTTTCGTTAACCGAACGGGCTATTATTCTGCTCACGCGAGATCAATGTCAAGAAAAGCGATGCTCGACGTTGGACGTTTCGATCATAGAGCACCGAGTTTGCAATTCGTCACAATCGCACCTTCGATTGCGCTTGCAGGCGCCGAAGTTAAATGAGAAGGTGCAGCCCCATGAAGACGGGCGAGTTGATCTTTGGCATGACGAAATGAGTCGAGGCCGAACGATTGGAATGCCAGTGCGAGACTGCCGGGCGAAGTCCTGCTGCATGGTGCCGATCCGTTTTCCCTTGACACACTGCGCGAGTCAAGGTGAGCACGCCGAAGGCGTCAGGCCTCGCGTCGCGAACGTTTTTGCGATACGCCCGCTGGGCGCTTGCAATCTCAGCGAACTCAGCGATCTCAACGAACAAGACCAAAGACTATGACGATTGTTTATCGCGGCATGGACCGGCCGACACTCGATGCGGCCTACAACACCACCAAGGCCATTCCTAACTTTCCGGAAGTCCTGGCGGATTTTCAGTCGCGTAGCGCGACGCTGTACGAGCGTGTGCCGGGCCGGCGCGATCTGCGCTACGGCGAGCGCGTTCGCGAGCGTTTCGACTGGCTCCCCTGCGGCGAGGCCGATGCGCCCACCTTCATCTTCATCCACGGCGGCTACTGGCAGAACTGCGTGAAGGAAGACTTCGCGTTTATCGCCGATGGTCCGCTCGCGAGAGGCTTCAATGTCGTGCTGGCCGAATACACGCTGGCGCCCGAAGCCTCGATGACGCAGATCGTCGGCGAGATCGGCCGGCTGCTCGATCATCTGCACGCGGACCCGGATGGGCTCGGCATCGCGGGTTGGCCCGTGTGCCTGAGCGGGCACTCGGCCGGCGGTCATCTGACGGCGCTGCATCGCGCGCACCCGCTCGTCACGCGTGCGCTGCCGATCAGCGCGCTGGTCGATCTCGAACCGATCAGCCTGTCGTGGCTCAACGACAAGCTGCAATTGAGCCCGCACGAAATCGCCGCCTACAGTCCGCTGCATCACATCGGCAAGGGCGTGCCGACCGTCGTCGCGGTGGGCGCGGCGGAATTGCCGGAGCTCGTGCGCCAGTCCGAGGACTACGCGGCGGCGTGCGGCGCCGCCGGCGAGAACGCCGTCTACGTTCCGATGCCGGGGTGTACGCATTTTTCGGTACTCGACGATCTCGCGCGGCCGGGCGGGATGCTGCTGAGCGCGCTTCAGCGGCTGGCTTGAGCGTCAGCGCGCCGGAGCGGGGCCGCCGGCATCGCCTGATCCGCGCGAATCGATTAATATCTTTTCCGACCCAATGGCGCCGGAAAAATATATTGGACGTCTTACCGGCGCTCTTGCACTATTCGTTTCCAGCGCAAGCCGCGCCCCGTGGCGATTCTTACCGCTCGCGGGCCAGCGGAATGCCGGCGCCGCCCACGGCGGGTCCACGGCAGCGCCCCGGCGGGTCCGCGCGCCATTCCAATTCGATAACAGCAATCCCCAAGGACACAGATGCCTCACTATCGCTCACGCACCTCGACGCATGGCCGCAACATGGCCGGCGCCCGCGCTTTGTGGCGCGCCACCGGCATGAAGGACAACGATTTCGGCAAGCCCATCATTGCGGTGGTGAACTCGTTCACCCAGTTCGTGCCGGGCCACGTGCATCTGCGCGACCTGGGCGCGCTGGTCGCGCAGCAGATCGAAGCGGCTGGCGGCGTGGCGAAGGAATTCAACACGATCGCCGTCGACGACGGTATCGCGATGGGCCACGACGGCATGCTCTATTCGCTGCCGTCGCGCGAACTGATCGCGGACTCGGTCGAGTACATGGTCAACGCGCATTGCGCCGACGCGATGGTTTGCATCTCCAATTGCGACAAGATCACCCCGGGCATGCTGATGGCCGCGATGCGCCTGAACATTCCGGTCGTGTTCGTGTCGGGCGGTCCGATGGAAGCGGGCAAGGTCAAGTCGCCGGCCGACGGCCAGGTGATCGCGAAGATCGACCTGATCGACGCGATGATCAAGGCCGCCGATCCGAAGATCAGCGACGCCGAAGTCGCCGAGGTCGAGCGCAGCGCGTGCCCGACCTGCGGTTCGTGCTCGGGCATGTTCACGGCGAATTCGATGAACTGCCTGACCGAAGCGATCGGTCTCGCCTTGCCGGGCAACGGCACGATCGTCGCGACGCACGCATGGCGCAAGGGCCTGTTCGAGCAGGCCGGCCGCCTCGTCGTCGATCTGTGCCGCCGCTACTATCAGGAAGAGGACGCGTCGGTCCTGCCGCGCAATATCGCCACGAAGCAGGCGTTCGAGAACGCGATGACGCTCGACGTCGCGATGGGCGGCTCGACCAACACCGTGCTGCACCTGCTGGCCGCCGCGCAGGAAGCGGGCGTCGATTTCACGATGTCGGATATCGACCGCATCTCGCGCAAGGTGCCGTGCCTGTGCAAGGCGGCGCCCATGACCGACAAGTACCACATCGAGGACGTGCATCGCGCGGGCGGCATCATCGGTATTCTCGGCGAACTCGCGCGCGCGGAACTGCTCGACCTGTCGTGCGGCAACGTGCATAGCGGCACGCTCGGCAACGCGATTGCGAAGTGGGACGTCGCCGGCGGCGCGGGCGAGGAAGCGCAGAAGTTCTTCCGCGCGGCGCCGGGCGGCATTCCGACCACGGTCGCGTTCAGCCAGGATGCGACGTTTGCCTCGCTCGACCTGGACCGCAAGAGCGGCTGTATCCGCAGCAAGGCGGATGCGTATTCGAAGGACGGCGGCCTCGCCGTGCTGTACGGCAACCTTGCGCTGAACGGCTGCATCGTGAAGACCGCTGGTGTCGACGAATCGCAGTGGAAGTTCTCGGGCCGCGCGCGCGTGTTCGAAAGCCAGGACGCAGCCGTCGAGGCAATTCTCGGCGACCAGGTGGTCGCGGGCGACGTCGTCGTGATCCGCTACGAAGGTCCGAAGGGCGGCCCCGGCATGCAGGAGATGCTGTACCCGACGTCGTATCTGAAGTCGAAGGGCCTCGGCAAGACCTGTGCGCTGTTCACCGATGGCCGCTTCTCGGGCGGTTCGTCGGGCCTCGTGATCGGCCATGCGTCGCCGGAAGCGGCCGAAGGCGGCATGATCGGTCTGGTGGAAGACGGCGACAAGATCGAGATCGACATCCCGGAGCGCAAGATGCATCTCGCGGTGTCGGACGAAGAACTCGCACGCCGTCGCGCGGCGATGGAAGCGCGCGGCGACAAGGCGTGGATGCCGGCGAACCGCGAGCGTGTCGTGTCGCAGGCATTGCAGGCGTATGCGGCGCTCGCGACGTCGGCGGATCGCGGCGCGGTGCGCGATATCTCGCAACTGAAGCGCAAGTAAGACGGGCATGGCGCGCTAACGACGCGCTGATGTGGCGATAACGGCTCCGGCGCGATCGAGCGAGCGGAGTCGATAGACAACCGGTATGCGGGGTTCCGCGTACCGGTTTTTTATTGGCCGCGAAGCGTTGCCTAACCGGCGGGCGCAATGAGGAGGCGCAATGAGCCGGCTGCTTGAAGTATTGGCAACTTCGTGCACGCAGCGGCGGTGCCTTGCGGCGGGTTCGAACAGTCGGGGATTGGCCGCGAGTGCGGCACGTTCAGGCTCGGGGCGTTGCTTGAGCCGAAGAGGGTGTTGCCTGAGGTGAAGCGCAGGAAGCGCAGCGGCAGGAGCCCGCGGATTTTCCGCCAGGCTCGTTGCCGCCGCGTGAGGAACCCGCTTACTTGATGGCCTGGATTTCGTCGGCGATCTGCTTCATTTGCGGGGTCTTCTCGTACTTCGTCCACACCGGCTGCATCGCCTTCACGAAAGCTGCGCGGTCGATCTGCGAAGCGGGGATGATCGTCGCGCCGCCCTTCGTGACCGTCTTCTGCGCATCGGCTTCACGCGCGGTCCACAGCTTCTGGTAGTAAGGCACCGAGTCGGCCGCCGCTTTCTTGATGATCTGCTGTTCCTGCGGGCTCAGCGTGTCCCACACCTTTTTCGAGAACACCAGCACTTCCGGCGTCATCGAATGCTGGGTTTCGGAGTAGATGGTCGCGACTTCGTAGTGCTTGCCTTCTTCATACGTCGGCAGGTTGTTTTCCGCGCCGTCGACGAGGCCGGTCTTCAGGCCCGTATAGACTTCGGCGGTCGGCATCGGCGTCGGGATGCCGCCCATTGCCTTGATTTCGTCGACCATCAGGTCCGACGGCTGCACGCGCACCTTCACGCCCTTCATGTCGGCCGGCGACTTGATCGGCTTCTTCGCGTACATCGAGCGTGCGCCGCTTTCATAGAACGTCAGCGCGATCATGCCTTTCGCCGTGAACGCGTCGAGAATCTTCTGGCCTTCCGGACCGTACATCACCTTGCGGAATTGGTCGATGTCGCGGAACAGGAACGGCAGCGACGGGATCATCGATTCCGGCACGATTTCGTTGAACGCCGCGCCGTTCGCGCGCGTCATGTCGAGTGCGCCGATGCGGACCTGGTCGATCGTGTCGTTTTCGGAGCCGAGCGAGCTATTGCCGAAGACCTTCACCGAATCCTTGCCGTTGGTCGCCTTGCTGATTTCCTCGCCCATGAACTTCACGGCCATGTTGGTCGGATAGGTATCGCCATGGACGTCGGCCACACGAAACACGCGCGCTTGTGCCGAACCCATGCTGAACGCCAGCGCCGCGGCTGCGACGATCATCGAAACACGGGAAGAGGCAAACTTCTTGTTCATCGTGACATTCCTTAAGAAATAGATCACTCAGCGGATCGCGGATACCGCCGGGTGGTGTGGGGTACGTCGTACGGCCCGCAAGGCGGGTGGCATTTTTGCGGGCCGCACGGTCGCCTTCATCGAGGGCGAATGCTTTAAACCGGGTTCGATACGCTGACAGGCAAAGGCGCGGCGGCGGCTCAAATGTTGTACGACAACGTACAAATTTTATAAAACTCGTTTGAGCTGCACATTTAGTGTTTACCCGCTAGGTAGATGTAAAGGAGATGACGAATCTGTCAGAAAGACAAATTCGATCGCGGGTTTTGGGGACTGGAATCGAGGGTGACGGGTGTGCGGGGCGATGCTGTAGTTGGGGAGGTGGGGGGAGCGGGCTTGATTGAAATAGAGTTGTACGACGACAAACGTTTATCGCCTGGCGCCTCACTTCGCGATAAACGTATCGATCCGTTTAACGAGGGTGATCCAGGCCCTGTCGAATAAAGCGGAAGCAGACAAAAAGTAAACCAGAAGTTGAACGTTAGGCCACGCGGCAGTCACGACCCGATAATGACGGTTGCCGAACCTCACGGGCGTTGACAGCTTTGTAATATACATAAATAATGAGACGCATTATCATTTCGGGCGTGATGCTCGCTCATCCCGTAACAATGTGACAGGCTCGCACCGCGATTCCGCCCACTCTTCGTTGATCGCTGCCTTCATCAAGCACTACGAAGATCTCGTCAGCCATGTACGGCGTCGCTTTGGCGATCGAGCGTTCGCCTGCGATGTGGTTCAGGATGTCGGTGTCCAGCTTCTCCAGCGGCCTCCTGAAGCCGCCGTCCATGCGCCACTCGCGTTTTTGCGGCATATGTCTATCCATCGGGCGATCGATCGATGGAGAGGGGATGAGGCGCATGCAAGTCACACGGAATCGACGGGTGTGGTTGTTCCCGATACGCGCTCGGACGATAACGACGGAGAGCAGGCCCTGAGTTACCAGCAGACCGTGCAGGAGCTCGAGCAGATCATCAATGCCTTGCCCGAGCGATGCCGCGAGGTGTTCATCCTCCACAAACTGCACGATTTATCGCAGGAAGAAGTGGCGGCACAATTGCGGATGTCGCGTAACATGGTGGCCAAACATATGGCCCGTGCGATGACGGCCCTTACTCCGATCCTGCAGAACACTCTGCATACCTAGACGGCAAATGCCGATGTTGCCTGAGCCTTCCCGTAGTCACGATTCGACATCCCTTCAAGACGGCTCGCTCGATCCCTTCAAGGACGCGTTGCGCGCGCGTTATCCGCTTGACGCGGTGGTGCGCCGGGCGGCTCGCCGCCGAACAATACGGCGCGTTACCGGCAGTACGATGCTGTCTGCGGCGGCGGTCGCTGCAGTCTGGTTCGCCGATCCGCCTTACCGTGTCGATACGCTGCAGACCGCCGTAGGCGAGCACCGTGACTGGTTGCTTGCGGACGGTAGCCGGCTTGCGCTCAATACGGGTTCGTCCGTGCGTGCCGAATGGCATATCCGGTCGCGCCGTGTGCAGATCGATCGTGGAGAGGCATCGATTGAAGTCGCGCATTCCTTGTTCCGCCCGCTGGTGACCTACGCAGGTGATGTCGTGATTCACGACGTCGGGACGACGTTCGCTGTACGGCGCGATGCTGCCAGCGTGCAGGTTGGCGTGGTGTCCGGTTCGGTCGCCGTCGCCACAGGCGCGCAAGCTCCCGTCGACCTTAAGCCCGATCAGGCCGTTACCGTTGCCGCTGGTCATATAGGTGCACGCCAGTCGTTCGATCCCAATCAGGCGTTGGGCTGGCGCGATGGGCGCCTGGCGTTCGACGGAACGCCATTAAGCGTCGCCGTTGCGGAAATGCGCCGTTATCGGCAGGCGCCAATCGAACTCGATCCTCGCGCGGCAAACCTGCGTGTATCTGGCCAGTTCAATACCGCCAACATCGACGCGCTGCTGGATATGTTGCCCCACGTGCTGCCGCTGAAGGTAAAGCGTGACGCCAGTGGTGCGGCCATGATCGCGCATCGCTAGTCACCCACCCTGCCTCAAAAATATTTTCTTCGGGACGTCAACAAAACCATCCGCCGATCCGGCAACCCTTGTGAGAGTCATCGATTTATATCGATTCAAACGAGGAGTGGTGGTATGGAGATTCATGGGCGCCATGCTGGTTTGGGGCGCATCGCGTGCGTAGCGGTTGCGAGTAGCTGTCTGTCGGCCGCAGCGTGGGGGCAGGGTGGGGACCTGGCATCATTCGACATTCCTGCGCAGCGACTTGACCGCGCGCTGAATGCGTTTGCGCGGCAGTCCAATGCGCAACTGCTGTTTTCGACGGCCAGCGCCGAGCAGGCGACGAGCCATGCCGTGAAAGGCAGGATGACCGCCTCCGCAGCGCTAGACCAGTTGTTAGCGGGCTCCGGAATGCGCGCTCAAGCGACAGGCGCGAACACGTTCACAGTGGAGCGTGCAGCGCCCGCATCGCCAGAATCCGATTCGAGTGCGAGCCGTTCGGCGGAGCCGGCAGAGCTCTCGGCCATCGCTATTTCAGCAGATCGGACCCATAGCGACCTCGTTCGTCCTACGCGACAGATCACGGTCATTGACCGCGACGAACTGCGCGATCTGCAAACCGGCTCGAACAATCTGGCGACGGTATTGAGCAAGGCTGTGCCCGGCATGGCCGATTCGAGCCATACGATCACCGACTACGGCCAAACCCTGCGTGGCAGAAATATCCTCGTGCTGGTCGATGGCGTGCCGCTGAACACCAATCGCGATTCCGCCCGCAATCTGGCAAACGTCGATCCGAACAACATCGAGAAAGTCGAAGTCCTGCGTGGCAGCAGCGCGGTCTACGGCGCGGGCGCGACAGGTGGCATTGTGTCGTTCACGACGCGGCAGCCCGGTGGTGAGCCTCGCGCCGAGACGACGTTTTCCATGACGTCGCCGCTTTCCCATTTGGGGAGTAGCGGCCTTGGCGGCACCGTCCAGCAGTATTTCGCGGGCAGTCACGGCCCCGTCGAATATGAGTTCAACGTCGACGCGCAGCACATCGGCAGCTCATACGACGCGCGCGGTCATCGCATTGCGCCGGAGCCCAGTCAGGGCGATCTGTTCGACTCGAACGTCTATAACGTCGAAGGCAAACTCGGATTTCGCATCGACGCGAACCAGCGCATCGTGTTTTCGGCGAGCCACTTCGACGCGAAGCAGGACACCGATTACGCAAGCGATCCATCGGTCGCGAAGCTGACACCCGGCACGGTTGCCGCTCGCGCAAAAGATGGACTCCAGCTCGACGACCAGAACCGCATCCGCAACACGCAGCTCAACCTGCAGTACAGCAACAAGGATGTGCTGGGCAGCGCGGTCGCGGCGCAGATCTATTATCGGGACTACTACACACGTTTTGCACCGTTCGACGCGCGTGCCGTTGCAACGCGTGGGAGCAATATCGACCAGGTCATGCAGGATTCGAAGGTATTCGGTAGCCGTCTGACGATCACGACGCCGCTCGATCGCGCCGGCCGCACGAAGATCCAGTGGGGCGCCGATTTCAACCAGGAGCGCAGCGACATGCCGGACGATATTTTCTCGCCCACGGCATACGACGCCAGTGGCGGTCTGGTCTATCGCAAGACCGGAACGCTCATGTATCTTCCGCCGCTCACGACGACCAGCGTCGGCGGATTCGCGCAGCTGCAACACAAGTTCAACGAAAAATGGTCGGCGGAAGGCGGTGTGCGCTACGAGCATGCAAGCGGGAGCTTCGATAGTTTCGTGCCGCTTTCGCAATTGCGGCTGGCGAACAGGTACATGGTGCCGGGCGGATCGACCGATTACGGCGCGTGGTTGTTTAATGCGGGCGTTGCCTATGCGCCCATTCCGGGCCAGGAAGTCTATGCGGCGTTCAGTCAGGGCTTCCAGTTGCCGGACGTCGGCCTGCAATTGCGCAATGCAACCGCAGGTTTCGATATTCACTCGTCGAGCCTTGAGCCTGTTAAAACCAATAACTATGAGATCGGCTGGCGCGGCAGCCTCGGCAAAAACACGGACGGCACCATCGCATTGTTCTACACGACGTCCGAGCTTGGCGATGTGCAGAGCTTTAACAACGGTTTGATTCTCACGCGAACGGCCGAGCGCATTTCCGGCGTCGAAGCGACGCTCGACTACGTGAGCGACGATGACAAGTGGGGCGCAGGCGGCACGCTGACCTACATTCAAGGCCGCGAGCGTCCGCAGAACAGCGCGAATTTTCAGGACATGACGGGCTACCGGATTCCGCCGCTCAAGCTGACCGCGTATCTCGAGTACCGGCCGTCTTCTCGCTGGAGCAATCGCCTGCAGGCGACGTTCTACGCGGCCCGCGACTACCGGCTCAACGGCAAGACCAGCTTCGGGCGCATGGATGTGAGCAGTTATACGACCGTCGATCTGATCTCGCGCTATCAGGTCACGAAAAAGGATCGCGTGACGGTCGGCGTCGAAAACCTGCTGAACCGTTATTACTTCCCGCAATACAGCCAGCTCATGCGCAACAGCAACAACACGAGCCGCCTGCCTGCCGCAGGCGCCGTGATGACGGCCAGCTATACCCATCGCTGGTAAGGGTGCGCGGCGTTCTTCGGGGCGCCGTGCGCGTTCGTTAGTTAATGAGACGCAATCTCATTAACTGTTGAAAACATCCTCATCAAGGAGGGAGTGATGATCGGCAGAAATATCGTCGATTGCGTTGGTGGCACGCCGCTTGTGCGGCTCGATCGCCTGTACGCCCAGCATGAAGCCGAAGTGTTCGCAAAGCTGGAAATGCTGAATCCGGCGGGCAGCATCAAGGACCGCCCGGCCCGCTATATCGTCGAACGCGGACTGGCCGACGGCACGATCGCGCCCGGCGCTCACATCATCGAAAGCTCGTCGGGAAATCTTGCGATCGCGCTGGCGATGGTGTGCCGGGTGAAAGGCCTGCGTTTTACCTCGGTCGTCGATCCGAAGATTTCGCCGACGAACCTGAAGATTCTGCGCTGCTACGGCGCGGGCATCGAGCAGGTCAACCGCAAGGACAGTCAGGGTGGTTACCTCGAAACCCGCATTGCGCGCGTGCAGGAGATGCTTGCTGGGGACACGAGTGCTGTGTGGATCAATCAGTACGGCAATCCGCGCAACTGGGAGAGCCATTTCCACGGAGAGGGCGATGAGATCGCCCGTGCGCTCGAACAACCGGCCGACGTGCTCGTGCTGGGCGTCAGCACATCGGGCACGGTACTCGGCATCGCGCGACGGCTCAGGCGTGCGTGGCCGGAACTGAAGGTCGTGGCGGTGGACGCGGTCGGCTCGGTCCTGTTTGGCGCGAAACCTGGCCCGCGTGAGCTGCCTGGCATTGGTGCGAGTCGCGTTCCCGAGCTGCTCTGTCTGGACGATATCGACGAAGTCGAGCATGTCGATGACTACGACGCGGCGCTCGGCTGCCGGCGTCTGCTCGAACATGAAGGCATTTTCGCGGGCGGGTCGTCGGGCGCCGTTGTCGTCGCGATTGACCGCCTGCTGGCGCGCGCAGCGCGTCCACTTCGCGTGGTCACGCTGCTGCCCGATCGCGGGGAGCGCTATCTCGACAGCGTGTACGACGACGGCTGGCTGGCGCGCGTTGCCGCAGCGCGCGCTGCGCAAACGCAGCCTGAAACATCGTCACTTTCAACTTCCCTTCTCGAAGAGGTTCACTGATATGACCCAACCGGCTCATTCCGGCCTTCTCTATCTCGGCCGTCAGGATCTGATCGCCCTCGGTGGCAACCGATCACAACCTTATGTCGACGCCATTGCCGATGGACTGGCCTTGCACGCGCGACGCGCCTTCGTTCAGCCGTTGAAGCCGTATCTGCGCTGGGCGGGTGCGGATCACATCGCGGATCGGATCATCGCGATGCCGTGCTATGTGGGCGGCAACGATCCGATCGCCGGCCTGAAGTGGATCGGCAGCCGGCAGCACAATCCGTCTCGCTTCGGGCTTGAGCGCGCCAGCGCAGTCATCGTCCTGAACGATGCCGATACGAACTATCCGGTCGCGATCATGGAAGGCGGACTGATCAGCGGGATGCGCACGGCCGCGATCAGCGCGGTAGCAACGCGCCATCTCGCGCGTGCCGGCTTCACTGACGTCGCGTGCGTCGGCTGCGGCCCGATCGCGAAGATGCAGATGCAGACACTGCTCGAACAATTCGCCAGCATTCGACGCATTCATCTGTTCGATTTGTCGCGCGACGCGATGCGTGCCTTCAGCCGTGAGTTGAGCGAGCGCTATCCGCAGGTCGCCTTTGAAGAGATGGCGAGCGCCGAACTCGCGGTGCGCGCATCCGATGTGATCGTGACCTGCACGGTCACGGACACGCCCTATCTCGAGTACGCGTGGCTCAAGCGCGGCGCGTTTGTTTGCAACGTCTCGATCATGGACGTGCAGAAGGAGGTCTATGAAAAAGCGGACAAGGTGATCGTCGACGACTGGGATCAGTCGAATCGCGAGAAAAAGATCATCAATCAACTGGTGCTCGAAGGGCGGTTCAGTCGTGAACAACTGCATGCCGAACTCGGTGAAATTGTGATCGGCGAACGCCCGGGGCGCGAGAACGACGACGAAATCATCCTGCTCAACCCCATGGGGATGGCGTTGGACGACATGGTTTGCGCGCGTCATTTTTATCGGCTTGCAACTGAGCAGGGCGTGGGCATTCGGCTGCCGCTGCTATGACATACGCCGAAAACGTGGTCGATTGCAGAATGGCATGCGTCGATCCGCTCGCACACGGCAGTGTCGAACGACTGCTCTCCCAGGATCTGCTCGACGCGCTGTGGCTGGAGGATCTGTACGGCATGCGCGCCCGCACCCGCTGGATTGGCGGCGCCGCCGACACTGCGCTCGTATTGTCGCTCGGTCGTGGCCTCGAACTTATGTGGCGAGGCACGCGGCTAAATGGCGTGCGGCCTTTGAGGATCGCGCGATCGGGGCCTGGAGTGCAATTGGCGAGTGAGGCCGGTCGAAAGGTTTTGAACGTCACACAGACACTCGAAGCACTGCAACGAGCGGACTGGTGGCTTGCGTACAGCCACCGTCTGGCGGAGTTGCTGGCGCTTGCAGCGCGTCAGATCGAGAAAACGTTTGCTGCACAGGCGCGATGGTTGGCGGATATCGACGCAACGCCGCACAGCCTGATGGCCTGGGAGGCGATTTGCTGTCTGCGCGACCGGCCCTTTCATCCGCTTGCACGCGCAAAATTGTGGCCCGGCAGCCCAGGCGATGCCTTCGAGGTCGAGGCTGGCGAGATCGCGCTGCACTGGGTCGCCGTGCCGCGAAACGTGCTGTGGTGTTCGGGTGAGCCGGCATTGGAGTGGGACGACCACCAGCCAATCGCCGGAGCAGTGCTGGATGCAGATGCATTTGCCGTGCTTGCAGAACGTGCCGCCTTGCTCGGTATCGATCCGGCTGCGCTATGGATGCCCGTTCATCCGTGGCAGTGGGGGGAGATCCGGGCGAAGCATCCGCAGCTCGCTGCGCAATGCGTCGATCTCGGCGAAGGATGCGGAACCGTGAGGCCGACCGCTTCGTTGCGTGCGCTCGGCATCGGATCGGGCGAACGGTTGCACCTGAAGCTTTCTCTGGGTGTTCAGGCGCTCGGCGCATCGCGCGTGATGCCACCGAGATATCTTCACAACGCAGTGCTTGCCGAGCTTTGCCTGCGCGAGCTTTGTATTCGTGACAAGTGGTTAGGTGAGCATCTTGAACTGTGCGATGAGCGCGCGTGGTGGGCGCTCGGCAACGACAGTATGCTGATTGCCGGGCAGGGAGAGCTGGCGTGCATGCTGCGTCGCTATCCCGACGCTGACGGCTGGCTGTTGCCGATGGCCGCCTGCGCTGCGTCGACGAGCGATGCACATCTTCCCGCGTTTGCCGTGTTATGTCATGCGAATGGAACAACAGGAAAAGCGGATCTGGAATACGCGTGGAGGATGTTCGAGCGTATCGTGCACCTCTTGATCGAACTCGGTCTGCGCTGCTTTGCGCACGGTGTCATGCCTGAGTTGCACGGCCAGAATGTGCTGTTGCGCGTTGGGGAAAATGGGCCATGCAAGATCGTGCTGCGCGACCACGATACGTTGCGGATTTGCCCTGCGGTCATGATCGAAGCGGGTGTGGAGGTGCCTGACTATGTGATCGATCGAAGCACGCCTAATACCCTGATTCTCGAATCGCGGGACGCCTTGCTCGCCTATTTCCAGACCCTCGCGGTCGAAGTCAATCTGTACGCGATCATTGCCGCAATCGCTGATTGTTTCGATGGCGACGAGGCTACGGGTTGGGGCATTGTCGATCGTACGCTGCACGAGGTGCTAGAGCGTGTCTTCGCCACGAGCCCGACGCGCGATTACGTGGCGCGTCTGCTTTTCGACGCACAGCATTGGCCGTTCAAGCAACTGCTTGAACCTCTCGCGGCGCGTGCGGCGCTGGGCACGGGGATGCCCAGTGGAATGGGCGCAATCGGCAATCCACTGCTATCCCGCCGACCGGCGCAACCAGCGAGGGTTCCGTAATGCGTCGTGCGAACCTTGCCGTCGCCATGCTGATCGTGTGCCAGGGCGTGATCACGCTAGGCCTGATGGTGCTGGTGCCCATCATGCCGTTCTATCTCCACGGTCTGAGCGGCGGCTCCAGCGCCGATGCAGCACGCTGGACGAGCATTGCGTTAGCGGCCCCGGGCGTTGGCGCGTTGCTTTGCGCACCTTACGCAGTGCGCTGGTGCGAGCGATTCGGGTATAGGCGGGCACTTCTTTTTGCCCTCGCGCTGTTCGTCGTGAGCATGACGACGATGGCGATATCACGCGACGTCGTGATGTTCGTGGGCGGGCGCCTGCTGCAAGGCGCGAGCACGGTGGGCGTCATCATTACGGCTTTCATCACGCGTGTCAGTGACCCCGCTGCCCAGGGGCGATCGCTTGGCTGGCAGGAGTCCGCTGTAGCGGCGGGCGCTCTTGCTGGTCCCGTTCTTGGAGGCGTGCTGCAGGACCACTGGTCGGTGCGCCCATTGCTACTAGGCGTAGCACTCTGCACGGGCGCCGCATTGCTGCTGCTGGCATTCGCGTTGCGTGAACCCAGCCAGAGAAACGCGGAGCGCGTAGGGGCGGCGGAAACGCCTGGAACGACATTGCTCGCCGATCCTGTCCTGCTTCGTTGGGTTCTCGCAGGCGCATTGACGCAAGCCGGCGCATTCGCGCTCGTGAACGTGTTCGCTCTGTTTGTCGATGAACGCATGGCGGGTGCCAGCTTTCTCGCCAGCAAGATCGGCGTTTTGCATGCGCTTGGCTGGGCCGCCACGCTCGTTGCGGGGCCGTGGTGGGGGGCGCGCAACGACCGTGGGGACCCCGCACGTCACTTCGTCGCTGCGGCGCTGTCGTGCGCGATCGTCCTTGCGCTGATGCCGTTCGCTTCCCGTTTGTGGCAGATCGGCGTTCTGCGCATCGTGCAGGGCGCCAGCTACGCCGCGCTGGCCCAATCAGTTCTGCTGCTTTGCTGCCGCAGTGTGCCGTCTGCAATGCGAAGCCGCATCACGGTGGTCTCCAAAAGCGCCATGGTGCTCGGACAGTTGCTCGGACCGATTGCCGTTCTCGTTTTTCTTCCTTGTGTCGGCGCTTCCGCGACGCTCTGGCTGACCGCATCCATGTTCATCGCCGCAGCGGTAGTCGCGCGTAGCGCGCCGGCGGCCCATCCCATCTCCGTTTCCGATTCGAGGTAAGACTTATGCTGTTTTCCTCTCCGAGATCCGTTTCGCTGACGCGAAATGCTGCGCTGCAGGTGTCCCACGCTTCCCATGCAACGCATCGTGTCGACGAACCTCACAGTGCCGAAAGCGTTCTGTCTGCGCTTGATCGAAGGTTGCTCGAACAATACTTCAACACGTATTGCCGGGAAACCGGCCAGTTCGACCCGCGCGTTTCACCCGATGCAGACCGGGAGCTCGCCGACGATGTCTGCGCCGTCGTGCAAAGCTGGCGCGATGCAGGTTTGGACGTGGCGACGATTGCCTTTCCCGGTGACGGCAGCCGCCTTTATGTCGCGCTCGACTATTTTTCCCTCATTGGATTCCATCGAGTAGGGCGCTACGCCATCGTGGAATTGCCGGACGGCTCCGGTCATGTCCAGTTCGATGGCATCGAGGCGCTGATTGTACGCATCGCGCAGTCGCTTGCCCGCGGGCTTGCGATCAGCCCCGACTGGATCGCACGCTTCACGACGCTGATGCAAAACAGCGTGGATCGCGTGCGCTACTACCACACGCAGACCCCAGACCTTGGCTTATCGGCGTTCGTGCGCGCGGAACAGTCGCTCCGCTTCGGGCATGTATTCCATGTGACGTCGAAAGCATCGGATGGCTTTGCCGAGCGCGACATGCAGGCGTTCGCGCCAGAACTCGGGGCATCGTTCCGTTTGCATTACTTCGCGGTGGCGACGAACTGCCTGGATACGCGCTCGATTGACGGCACACGTCCGCCGATCGATCCGGAAGCGATGCACGCCGCGGCTGCGTTGCTGGGTGACAGCGAATATCGCCTGCTTCCTTGTCATCCGTGGCAAGCCGAATACCTGTTGCAACAGGAAACAATCCAGAAATTGCTCGCACGTCGCGATCTGATCTCGCTCGGGCCGCTAGGTGAAGTGGTCTGGCCGACGTCATCGGTTAGAACGGTATGGTTGCCCGTGCAACGACGATTCCTGAAGCTTCCGCTCAATGTACGGATAACGAATTTTATTCGCAACAATCCTCCAGTACAGGTCGTTCGCGCGTTGGATGCGAGTCTCTACATTGCCTCGTTGCCGTCCAGCGATCGCGCTTCCGATGCGTTCGAGGTTCTGCTCGACGGTGCGAGCGCGTCACTCGAGACGACGGATGATGCCCTGAAGGCGAGTTCGGCGGTCCTCTATCGGGATGGCATGAGCGATGAAGTGGGCGACTATGCCCAGGTGCTGGCGACGGTGATGGAGGAGCCGGCAGAAGGCGAATCATCGCTTGCCATGCTGCTCGAAGAAGCACTCGGGACGGCGCCTGGCGATCAACCCCTCGTCGCCTGGTGGGCACGCTATCTGAATGTCACGCTTATGCCATTGCTTCGGTTGTTCGCGCGCTACGGCGTCAGCCTTGAGGCACATCTGCAAAATACGATGGTCGCGTTTCAGGACGGATGGCCGGTGCGCGGCTATGTTCGCGACATGGAAGGGGCGAGCATCAGCCGCGCGCGATGCCTGCGCCCGCTCAACCTGCCCGACGACAGTCCAGCGCTATACCGCGATGAGGATGCGTGGCATCGCTTCCTGTACTACGTGCTGGTCAATCACATCGGGCACGTGATTGCGGGCGTGGCACGGGCGGGCTATGGCGACGAAGCAATGCTCTGGAGCTTGACCGCCGACATCTGGTCGCGTGATCCAGAGCCCGCAGTCACCGCATTGCTGCGTGACGTCCGTGGCCGGACTTCGCTTCCCGCCAAGGCGAACATGATGAGCTGTTTTGGCCGGCATGGCGAATTACCGGCGTGGGTCGAGATTCCCAATCCGCTGGCGACCGTGGAGGTATCCGTATGAAATTCGCTGCATTCGAAGCGCTGTTCGAAAGCGCTGCCTATCAGGAAGCGGGAGAACGCGTCGTCCGCCAATTGCTTGAGGCGCTACTGTTCGAAGGTGCGCTGCCCGACACGGCGTGGTCCGGCGAAACGTTGTCGATTTCGGCGACCACCAGCAGCGGCGAAGCGGTGTTCTATCGTTGCAAGGCGCAACGAACCGCGTCGTTCGGCAGAGTCCGGATTGTTTCGCCGGTGAGCCGGGACCACAACGGGGTGATGACGAAAGCGGATGACGTCGCGCGCGTTGTCGCGGAACTGGGACCGCAACTCGGTGCCGATCCGGTACGCCTCTCGCAATTCGCTGCGGAGTTGTCGGCTACACATATCAAGGATGCGCAGACCCGGATGGCGCAGTCAGGAAAACTGCTTCGCACGGGGAGCTACGATGAGATCGAATCCGCGCTAATCGGCGCGCATCCCTACCATCCGGGATACAAATCGAGAGTCGGCTTCACACTCGACGACAACGAACGTTACGCGCCCGAATGTTCTTCCGGCGTCGCGCCGGTACTCCTGGCTGTGCATTCGGATCATTGCCGTTCGAACGTCAGCCGGGACGTGGCGGGACGCGATGCCCAGCAGCTTCTTTCGCCGGAGGAACAAGCGGCGTTCAACGTGCAGCTTGCTCAACGCGGCCTGAATCCCGCGCATTACGTGCCGCTGCCGGTACATCCCTGGCAATGGAGCGCCATTGCGGAAACGGTCTGCCATTCCGCGTTCTCGCGTCGCGAACTGGTGCCCATTGGACCACTTGCCGGACGATACCGGCCGCAGCAGTCGATCCGGACGCTGGCGAACGTCAATCGGCTCGATGCGCCATCGTTGAAACTGGCGATGAATCTCGTCAATACGTCGACCTCGCGGGTGCTTGCGCCGCATACCGTCTGCAACGCTGCGCCGATCAGCGACTGGCTTGACGATCTCGTCGCGCGAACCGACTGGAGCGAGCCACTCGCGCGGCCCGTGATACTCAAGGAAATTGTAGGCGTCGCCTATGTGCCGACGGTTCCCGTCGCGGGGCTTTATGGTGCGCTAGGCTGTATCTGGCGCGAGAGCGTGCATCGCCATGTGCGGGCCAACGAATCGGCGTTGCCAATGACTGCGCTTACGCATATCGACGCCGATGGCCGGCCGCTGATCGCCGACTGGATCGCGCAACATGGCGCGCGAGTCTGGGTCCGTCGACTGGTGGAGCGGGCCTGGCTGCCTGTGCTCCATCTGCTTTGGCGCAATGGCACTGCGCTTGAATCGCATGCGCAAAACATGGTGCTTCTGCAGATGGACGGCCTGCCGGTGCGCGTTGCGCTGAAAGATTTCCACGACGGCGTACGCTATTCGAAGCAATGGCTTTCCGTGCCGCCGCCGTCTTTGTATGCTCCGCCAGCGGAACACGCTCGCGTCAATCCGAATTCGTTCATCGAGACGGACGATGCCAATGAACTGCGCGATTTCACCTGCGACGCGCTCTTCTTCGTCAATCTCGCAGAGATTGCGTGGTTCTTCTCCTGCCACTTCAATCTGGACGAAACCGAATTCTGGGCAATCGTGGCTCGTGCGATTGGCGACTATCAAAGTCAGCATCCCGATCTCGCAGACCGTTTTTCGTTGTTTGACTGTCTGGCGCCGGAGATGGAGGTCGAGTTGCTCGCAAGTCGCCGCTTTCTACCGGAGATCCGTCTGCGAACACGCGCGACCGCAAATCCGCTTGCCCAGCTGGAGTTCGCATGAGATCAATCGCCGAGGCATCAAGATCACTAAAAGAGCGCATTGGAGATGCCGGCACGCCGCCGTTGGTTGGACTGTTTTGCTCAACTCCCGCATCGCTATCGGTTGAGCTGATCGCCGCCGCGGGATTTGATTTCACCGTGATCGATCTTGAGCACACGCTGATCGACGGTTCGACGCTTAACGCAATGCTCCTCGCCGCCCGTGCAAGCGGCATCGCTGCGCTCGTGCGTGTCGTCGCGCCACATCAAGTCGTTCAGGTTCTGGACGCTGGCGCGCAAGGCATCGTCGTTCCGCGTGTGCGAACGGCGCATGAGGCTCGGCTTGCCGTCAGGTCCGCTTATCACGCGCCATTGGGATATCGCGGCTTGAATTCGACCGCCACAAACGGTTTCGGCCGTGACGATCTCGCGCAATCGGTGCTGCAGGCATCGAACGATACGCTGGTCGTCGCGATGATCGAAGACCGCACAGGACTCGATTCGCTCGATGACATTGCCTCGATCGACGGGATCGATGTTCTGCTCGGCGGCGCTGCGGACCTGTCACAGGATTTGGGTATCCCGTGGCAGACTGGACACGCGGAGATACGGTCGGCGCTCGCGCGAATCGAGGCGACGGCCCGCAAGCATGGCAAGGCCTTCTGTGCACTTCCGCGCAACGCCGACGAAATTGCCACGGTACATCGTTGCGGCACTCGCCTGCTGATCGCTGGCGACGATCGCGGTATCGCGCGGCGAGCGATGGTCGAGCAACTGCATGCCTGCAAGATTTTCAAGGGATTCGGGAATGAATCGAACTTTGGTTGAGCGCTATCTGGCTGGCGTAGCATCGCCGGTGTGCGCTTATCTTTACGATCTGGATCATCTGCGGACGCGCACTGCCGGGCTCGTCGAATTGCTTCCGCGCAATTGTGAGTTGTTTTATGCCATCAAAGCCAATAGCGATGCTGAGGTTTTGCGCTCGCTCGATGGCATCGTTGCGGGCTACGAGGTCGCCTCACTCGGCGAGGTGACGCGTGCCCGGGAAGTTGGCCCTCACGCGCGAATCGTTTTTGGCGGCCCAGGAAAAACCGACTCGGAGCTCGAGGGCGGGCTGGCGCGCGGCGTGGAGCTGTTTCACGTCGAGAGCCAACTGCAATTGCTGCGCCTCAATGCCGTGGCGGCGCAAATGGGGCGAAGCGCGCGCGTGCTCCTGCGGGTCAACCCGAACGCGCTGACTGTCGATCCGGATAGCAAACGGCCGACGGGTACATTGACGATGGGCGGCCAGCCAACTCAGTTTGGCATCGAGGAAAACGAATTACCTCGAGTGATTGCGATTGCAAACACGCTTGCGGCGGTGGAGGTTGTGGGCTTGCACATACACGCGCTCTCAAACAATCTGGATGCGCAGTCGCATCTTGCTTTGATGGCCCATTACATGACGCTCGCACGCCGGTTACAGCGCGAATGTGGTCTGAGGCTGGAGACGCTTAACGTCGGAGGAGGAATCGGCGTCAATTATGTCGACCCCGACAGCGGTTTCGACTGGAGCGCATTCTGCGCCGGACTCGGTGCTTTGCTGACCGATTTCGACAAGGGTTGCCGGATTGTGTTCGAGTGCGGGCGTTTCATTGCCGCAGATTGTGGCTACTACGTAACAGAAGTCGTCGACCTCAAAAGTAATCACGGAAAGAACTTCGCGATCCTGCGTGGTGGCACCCACCATTTTCGTCTGCCTTCGTCGTGGCAGCACAATCATCCCTTTTCAATCGTGCCCAACGAGACGTGGCCGTATGCGTTCGGGAGACCATCGCTTGAGTGTGCGGCAGTGACGCTGTGCGGAGAGTTGTGCACCCCAAAAGATGTTCTTGCGCGCGAAGTCGAGGTTGGGCGTTTGCGAGTGGGTGATCGCGTCGTGTTCAGACTGGCAGGCGCATATGGATGGCATATATCGCATCACGATTTCCTGAGCCATCCGCATCCAGAGCGAAGGTTTTTCGATGTGGTGAGGAACGCTGACGCCCGCGCAGGGACGTTGACATGAAACTTGCGACCGTCGGAATCGAATTCATCGATCCAGAGAGAATTCTGCGCAATGAGGAACACAGCGCGGCACATGCCGAGGAACTTGCGAATGCAATGAAATACAGCGGTCTTTGGCGCGTGCCGATCCTTCTTGAAAAAGAAAGCCTTGCCGTAATGGACGGTCATCATCGTCTCGCGGCAGCGCGTTCACTCGGTCTAATCAGGGTTCCTGTTTTACGGCTTGACTACCAGCATGTCGAGGTAGTGGCGACGCGAGAGGGATTCACGGTGACGCCGGACGAGATTGTGATGCGTGCTCGTCAAGGGAACCTCTACCCGGAGAAGACCACACGTCATATGTTTTCGTCCCCAATACCAAACTGCAATATCTCTTTGGTCCTGTGCCGAGGGCGGGTGCCAGGCATGCCTGAAATCCGGTAACCGCACTCGGAATTCACTTTTATGGTGTGGTTGCGGTTATCGTCCCGACCGCGACCGCCACTTTTCGATGGTCCTCCTGGGTTTTTTGAACTCAAGGCGCGAGGACATGTCGATCATGGCGCGTATCCGAGGACGAATGAGCACGGATCTGCAGCTTTCGAGGCGATGCTGCAACCACGCTCCGAGTTCGTTGCGTCAGCTATGCATGTGGTCAAACAGCTAAGATCACCATTCCTGTGGTCACTGTGTTGTGAAGAGCGTGTACCAAAAACGTCGCCAAAAACGGCCTGCCTCTTCGTGAGTCTTCGATCACGAACACCGAACCCAGCACCAACCCTACACAGAACGTTAGGCTTATGTATAAAACACTGTAACTATGCGCGAGAAAAAAATTGCTGAAGCGAGGACTGCGAAGCCTGCTCGGACCCGCGCCTTTCTTAAGATCGGAATACAAAGCCACTGAAGCACCACTGTTTCCAGCAGAGGCGCGACGATGCATTCAGGAACGGTGACTTTGACAGGATCGTGCCGAGTAAGGGTTGGCCCCCCTTAAACCCTCCCGGGGTAAAGCAAGCCTAACGTAATCGGAGGCACAGACGCGATATAAGTTAATAGCAAGGCAAGTGGAATCAGTCTTGCTATGGACAGCCTTCTTATCCATTCCTTCAGTTTGCAAAGACTTGCATTCCTCGATGCACATATTTACCAGTAAGAACGCCGCCGCCCAAGACCCTGAATGGCAACAGTGCGAGATGATTTTCATCAAAAAACGAGGCCCGATGCCGTAGCCCCTGCGGCTGCAGAACGTTGCATTCGACCTGGCAAGAAACGAAATGGCCTGGGCGGTACAAGCTGATGAGTTGTCTCAACTCCTCGTCGCTCGCATGTCCGCAACCGACGTATCGCACCTTGCCTGAATCTACGAGCCTTTTCGTTGCATCGATAACTTCATCAAGAGGCGATAGGTCGCGATACGAATGCAGTTGATAGAGATCAATGCGGTCGGTTTTGAGACGTCGCAAGCTATCTTCAGCCAATTTAACTATGAACTCAGCGACTGCCCCGGTCCGAGGTCCTCGACGGCGCGCGACTTTGTCGCGATTATCACCTCGTCACGACAATTCTGCCGCGCCGTCCCTTTCATTCTCTAGTGATTCACAGGCGCATGGTCTCCTTTCGTGTACGCCGTGCCGATCTCCCATGGCTAAAAATAAGCCGGTGAGGGCTGAAAACGTCTTCATTGTTCCGGGGTGGACGTCCTGTGTGCTGATAATTCTGGCGAGTGGGGTGTCGCCGGTGATCAACCGGTCCGAGATCCTTGCGCTACTGATCGGCGCGAAACTGCGGCGTGCGGTTCCGTCTGCATCCCTTCGTCTTCTTCATCATGCGGTTCACGTTTCTGCCAGCTGTTGAGCTCACCGTTCGGCCCTTATTGCGGCAAAGTCCACTTTCAAAGGGTAAACGATAGGTTCTTGCCTTATTGACTCAAGACGAATTGCTGATACTATCAATTCATCAGCATACTGATCAATTATCTAGGCAAGTCGATGACACTCAAATTCGCGGCAAATCTTGACGATCTGAACCCGGACGAGCCTTACGCAGCAACGGTCGACAAGGAGCAGATCGCCCTGTACCTCGTAGATGGCGAGGTCTATGCGACGCACAACGTGTGCACGCATCAGTTCGCGCTGCTTAGTGACGGTTTCCTCGAGGACGGATGCGTTGAGTGTCCGCTTCATCAGGGGAAATTCGATGTGAAGACCGGCGCCGCGCTTTGTGCGCCGGTGAGCGCTCCGCTCAGGACTTACAAGGTCCACGTGGAAGGCGGTGCGGTGATGGTTGAACTCTGAGCGCCATACCTTTTTGACTACGTCAGGAATCCGAAAGTGGAAACGATTTTGATCGTCGGCGCCGGACAGGCAGGCGGCCGTGCAGCCGAGACGTTGAGGGCGCATGGCTTCGAGGGATCGGTCCTGCTCGTCGGTGATGAACAGCATAGGCCGTACGAGCGGCCTGTATTGTCAAAGACGGTACTGACGGCAGTGGACGATAACGAATGCTTCGACGCGTGGCTACATTCGAGCGACTTCTACGCCACCAGAAAGATCGACTGGATCGCAGACGGTGTCGAAAGACTGGACGTGACACACCGCACTGCGATGCTCAGAAGCGGGCGAAGCATCAGCTTCGACAAGTGCCTGTTGACTACAGGCGGTCGCGCGCGCCACCTGCCCGGCACGCCGGACAGTCGCCATGTATTCACGCTGCGTACGCTGCCGGATGCGATGCGGGTGCGGCAGCGCATGGCCGGTGCTAGTTCGGTGGCCGTCATCGGCGGCGGCTTCCTTGGGCTTGAGTTCGCAGCAAGCGCAAGGGCGCGCGGAATCGATGTCACCGTGGTTGAAGCGGGGGAGCAGATACTGGGCCGCGCGTTGCCGCACGAATTCTCGGAGCGTTTGCGCGCCAGGCACGAACAGAACGGCGTGAAGTTCATGCTGGGCGCAAGGCTGGTTGCCTCCGTGGAGCATGCGTCGGGGGTAGCGCTGACGTTTGCCGACCATGCACCGCAGCGGTTCGATTTCGTGGTGGTTGCCATTGGGCAGCAGCCGAATGAAGAGCTCGCCAAAGCGTCTGGTCTGGAAACGGGCAACGGCATACACGTTGATGCGCATTGCCGGACGTCGGGCGCCGGTGTCTATGCCGCGGGTGATTGTGCAAATTTCCCATTTGGCGCGTCCGGAAGACGTCTGCGTCTCGAATCATGGCAGAACGCGCAAGACCAGGCGATCGTTGCCGCGCGCAACATGCTGGGAGAGTCGATCGAATATCGGCCAAACCCCTGGTTCTGGACAGATCAGTATGACTGGAACGTACAGATGCTAGGAATGCTCGACAGCCCAATAGAACAATGGATCGAGCGCCGGGTATCGAGCGACAGGGTTCTGCTGATGGGGCTGAGCAACAACGTCATTGTGTACGCGCTCGCAGTCAATAGCGGTGGCGAACTGCGTGCAATTCGCCGTCTCGTTGAGGAGGCGATTCAGGTCGACCCCGAGGCCCTCGCGGACCTGAACGTCAAGTTGCGGCAACTTGAACGAAAAGCTCACTCATAACGCATTCAGGAGAGTACTTTGTATTCGTCAGAGACGGTAATTGGCCTTGGTACGCCGAGCGTCAAAAATAAGCCCATCGAGCAACTGGTCTGGCCGGAGGACGGCCTTCACGCTATTCCAGACTGGGTTTACACGAGCGACGATGTGTACGCTCGCGAGGTTGAGCGGATTTTTCAGGGCCGTACCTGGAACTTCGTTGCGCTGGAGGCCGAAGTGCCCAACAGCGGGGACTACAAGCGCTCGTATGTAGGTCCGACGCCGGTGGTCGTCTCACGCGCAGAAGATGGTTCCATTCATGTGTTCGAAAACCGCTGCGCCCATCGTGGCGCCGAATTATGTCGTCACACGCGCGGCAACAATGCTGAGTTCGTCTGCCCGTATCACCAGTGGTCCTATGACCTGAAAGGGAATCTGCAAGGTATTCCGTTCAAACGGGGTGTGAACAAGCTCGGCGGGATGCCGCGCGACTTCCGTAATGAGGACCACGGTCTCAAGAAGCTTGCTGTCACGACGCGTAACGGAGTGGTCTTCGCCTCGTTCACGCACGACATGGAGCCTATTGAAGATTACCTCACGCCCGAAATCCTGAAAGATTTCGACACCGTCTTCAACGGCAAGAAGCTGCGCATCCTCGGGTTTTACAAGAACGAGCTGCCGTGCAACTGGAAGATGTACCACGAGAATCTGAAGGATCCTTACCACGCAACGCTGCTGCACTCCTTCCTGGTGGTGTTCGGCTTGCTGGTTGCAGGGAACCGCTCGGCGATGGTGGCCGACAGTAAATACGGCATACACGGCACGATGGCGTCGGCCAAAAGCGATTCACTCTATGCAACGGTGGACACCGACAAGAAAAAAGAAATGCGCTCGTTCCACGAGGGTATGGTCCTCAAGGATGAGCGGTTCCTTGAGTACGTCAAGGAGTTTGACTCTGAATGGTCGGTGACGATGCAGACGATCTGGCCGAATCTGATCGTCCAGCGTGAAATGAATACTTTGGGGGTGCGGCATATCGTTCCGAATGGGCCAAACAGCATGGTGATGCTGTGGACGATGTTCGGCTACGAAGACGATACAGAAGAGACCACACGTCACCGGCTGCGCCAGGGCAACCTGATGGGGCCAGCTGGATTCCTCGGTCTCGAGGACAACGAAGCCATGAAGTTTGTGCAGGAAGGCGTGCGTCGTTCCGTAACCGATCGCAGCGTACTCAAACTCGACAGTGAAAAAACTGGAACCGCGGACAATCTGATTTCGGAAGCTGCAATTCGCGCGATGTACAAACACTACCGTGAAGTGATGGGGTTTTAAATGCTACCAGGATTCGAAAAGAAACCAATTGCACACGACAAGGCACTTGCTGCGCGCGCAGCCGTGGAAGATTTTCATGCCGAATATTGTGCGGTGCTCGACGGGGGCGACGTCGAGCGGTGGCCGGAATTTTTTACGGAGAACTGTCTTTACCGGGTGACCGAGTACGAAAATGCCGCCCTCGGGTTTCCGGTCGGCCTGGTCTACGCCGAAGGGCGGGACATGCTGCGCGACCGCGCAGTAGCTATCTCCAGAACGCAGATGTTCGCGCCGCGACAGATGCTGCATTTCGTCACCAACGTTCGGATTCTTGACGTGACAGACGAAGAAATCATTGCTCAGAGTAACTACATGTTGATGCAGACCCTGGTCGAAGGCGCGACTTGCCTGCATCAGGCCGGTCGGCTTTTCGACCGCTTTGCTCGAAAGGGCAATGAGCTGCTTCTGAAGGAACGGCAGGCTATTTATGACACGGCGATGATTGCGAACGATCTGGCCTATCCTGTTTGAAAGGGGGTAAGCGGAGAATGTCAAGAGCGGGCCACAAACCAGGGGGATGCATATGAGCCACACCGAACCGACGGAAGCGCCCATCGAAAGCGGCGGCATCGGCGCCCGCGTGAGGCGTCGCGAAGATGAGCGCCATTTGCATGGCAAGGGAAAATTCGTTGCCGACTATACGTTTCCTGATTTGCAGGAAGTGGCGTTCCTGCGCAGCCCACTTGCGCATGCTCGCATCGAGCGCATCGGCAAGCCCGAACGCTTCGCTGATCAGGTCATTGTGCGGGAAGACATGCAGACGGCGACAGACATCGTGGCTGATTCCAGCTTGCCGACCTACAAGCCTTCGTCGCACCCGCCGCTCGCCTCCGGGAAAGTCCGCTTTGTCGGCGAACCTGTGGCAATGTGTTTCGCGAGTTCCCGCGCCGAGGCCGAGGACATCGCGGAGGAAGTTGAGCTGGATCTGGAGGAACTGCCTGCGTTTGCGAGTGCATTTACAGCACGCGAGCGCACAGACGTGCGGGTGCATGACCACTGGACAGACAATCTTTTCCTCGATCTGAAGGCGGATGTCAATTTCGACGAGCGCTCCAAAGACGCACCCGTCGTCGTCAGACAAAAGGTCAACCTGGCCCGTCAGTGCATGGTCCCAATGGAAGGCAAGGCCGTACTGGCCTACTGGGACCACACGCAGGCGCAACTGGTCGTCATTACGTCGACCCAGGTCCCGCACATGATCCGTACGGTGCTTGCGCAATGCCTTGGTATTGACCATGCTCAGGTGCGTGTCATTTCGCCTGATGTGGGCGGTGCATTCGGCTACAAATGTGTGCTTCAACAGGAAGAGCTTTGCATTGCGTGGCTTGCTCTCACCTACAAACGTCCGTTTCGCTTTATCGAAGACCGTCGCGAGCATTTGATCGCGGGTGCGAATACGCGCCAGCACCACTACGAACTTACCGCATATGCGGACAACAATGGACGGCTCCTGGCGCTGGACTGTAACCTGTTGATTGACGGCGGCGCGTATTCCGCGTGGCCTTTTACGATTGGGCTCGAAACAGGGCAGGCGTTGGGTAACCTGCCTGGCCCCTATGATTTCAGCGGATACCGCTGCCGTACCCAGTGCGCGGCAACCAACAAGCCCGGGTTCCTCCCGTATCGCGGCGTGGCACGTACCGGCGTCTGTTTCGCGATCGAACTGACGATGGACGCCATTGCGCGCGCAGTCGGCCGCGAAGCGTGGGAGGTTCGCTACGACAATCTGATTCGCGGGGCTGACATGCCCTATACGAACGTTGTCAAGAAGCACTACGACAGTGGCGACTTCCAGAAGAGTCTGAAGCGGGCCGCTGAACAGCTTGATGTTGCCAGATGGCGCCGTCGTCAGAAAGAGGGTGAGCCAGACGGCAGGCTGATCGGTATCGGGTTCGCGACATTCACGGAGCAATCGGCACACGGCACGGCAGTGTTCGCGTCGTGGGGCTTGCCGGTGGTTCCAGGCTACGACCTGGCAACTGTCCGGATCACAGCGGATGGCGGTCTGGAGGTTCGTGCCGGAATCCATTCCCATGGCCAGGGTATGGAAACGACATTGGCGCAGATCGCAAATGAAGTGCTGGGCGTTCCGATTCAGAAGATCAAGGTCGTGCACGGCGATACGGCTCTCACGCCGTACTCCACGGGTACCTACGCCTCTCGCAGCATTGTCATGGCAGGTGGTGCAGTCGCGGCAACGTGCCGCGAACTGGTACCGCGACTGATCAAAATTGGCGCACATATCCTGGGTGAACCGGAAGACGTGGTCCGATTCGAGGCCGGCGAGGTGGTTGGCGCAACGGGACGGGTATCCCTCGCGGAGATCGGTCACGCGTGGTATCTGCGGCCCGAACGCTTACCGCCGGGCGTGGATCTGACCGGGCTCGAAGCAACTCAGGGTTTCAAGCCGAAGGTCGATACCGGCGCATTCAGCTACGCGACGCATGCGGCTGCCGTGGCGGTTGATACAAAAACGGGCCACGTCGACATTCTGGATTACGTCATCGTTGAAGACTGCGGGCGAATGATTAACCCGATGGTTGTCGAAGGCCAGACCATCGGCGGCACGGCACAGGGCATCGGCACCGCGTTCTATGAAGAAACGCTATACGACGATAACGCGCAGCCACTGACGTCCACGCTCGCAGACTACATGTTGCCCGGGCCGACGGAGTTGCCGTCGTTGACCATCATTCATATGGAGACGCCGTCGCCCTACACGGAATTCGGCGCGAAGGGGGTCGGCGAAGGCGGTGCAATCGCACCCCCCGCCACGCTTTTCAATGCGGTGAACGATGCGCTTAGCCCTATTGGAGCACTCGTCAGCGAGGCACCTCTCACGCCGCGACGGCTGCTTGCCGCGATTGAAGCGGCCAAAGCGGCTTCGCACGGCAAGGCAGAAGCAGAACATGCTCACGAGGTGATTTGATGAAGGCCGCCGCTTTTGAATACGTACGCGCTGCTACATTGTCTGACGCGTTACGTGAGTTCGGTGATTCGGCGACGGGCGTGAAACCGATTGCCGGTAGCCAGTCGATGGGGCCGATGCTGAATCTCCGCCTGGCGAGGCCATCGCGCGTGGTCGATGTGTCACATGTTGACGAATTGCGCGGCGTCACTGTCGTAGGCGATGTGGTTCGTGTGGGCGCGGCGATTACTCACGCGGAAATCGAGGACGGGAAGTACGAACCTTTGCGTAACGGATTTATGCAGTATGTCGCTTCGGGTATTGCGTACCGCGCGATTCGTAACAGAGGAACCATCGGCGGCAGTCTGGCGCATGCCGACCCCGCAGCGGACTGGCCGTTGGCGCTTTCGGCCCTCGACGCCAGGCTGGAGCTCGCGAAGGCGGGCAGTACGCGTCACGTGCGCGTCAGTGAGTTCATGCTGGGCGCCTTTACAACGCTGCTTGACGACGGCGAGATTATCTCTGCGGTTCTGTTGCCAAAAATCGGGAGCACCCTGCGTTGGGGCTATTACAAGCTTTGCCGCAAGACTGGCGAGTTCGCCCACGCAAGCGCAGCTGCGGCGTTTGACGCGCAAACCGGCCTGGCCCGCGTGGTCCTTGGCGCGCTTGATGGCCCGCCGACTGCATTGGACTCGCTTGCGCAGTCAATCGCGAAGCAGGGCCCAAGTGCTGCCACGCCGGAAGCGATTGCGGCAGGTGTGGCGAACGCGATGCCGAATGCGGACGCTATCGACCGCTCCATGCACGCCGCCACGGTTGAGCGCTGTCTTGCACAAACCTTCGGTTCATCAGCGCGTTAACGCGTTAACAGGAATTTCCATGTCTGTCATTGAACTCACCATCAACGACCGGGCGATACGCGGCGAGGTTGCGCCGCGCACGCATCTGGGCGATTTCCTGCGCGATAACCAGAATCTGACCGGTACCCACCTGGGGTGCGAGCACGGAGTGTGCGGCGCGTGCACCGTCCTTATCGACGGCGAACCGGTGCGTTCCTGCATTACTTTCGCGGTCGCTTGCGACCACCAGAAGGTGCGTACGATCGAAGGGTTCGACGACGATGAACTGATGAAGCGCATCCGTCGATCTTTCTCGGTGCATCACGGCCTGCAGTGCGGCTACTGTACGCCGGGTATGCTCATTACGGCACGCGATATCGTGCGCCGTTTTCCTGACGCTGATGAGTCGCGCATTCGTCTCGAGCTGTCCGGAAATCTGTGCCGCTGCACCGGCTACATGGGTATCGTCAACGCCATCAAAGCGGTACTTGGCGACCTGAAAGACAATCCGATCGCTGACGTCCTCACCGTTCCCACTGCTCCAGTTCGACAAGCGGCGACGCAGGAAACCGGTGCATTCCAGACATTTGCAGCAGTGGCGGCTGCCCCGTCGATTTCCTCGGAACGCGCGCCGCAAGAGGCGAGCGCGGCATCGCCGGTTTCTGCTGCCCAGCCGGCGGGTGAGCGCAAAGGCTGGACGGCAATTGATGACAGTTTCGTCGTGCCGTTTCCGCTTGAGCGGGTCTGGGGTTTTATGGGAGACCTTCCCTCCGTCACCGGCTGTCTGCCAGGGGCGGAACTGATCGAGCACGATGCTGAAAAAGTGAAAGGCAAGATCGCCATCAAATTTGGGCCGATGTCGGCGAATTTTGCCGGTGCTGCACGCCTTGAACGTGATGACGCGGCGCATCGGGCCGTGATGCGTGGAGCCGGCCAGGACAACATCAGCCGCTCGAAGGCGAACGGCGACGTGACTTACGCGTTGAGTGATGAAGCGAACGGGACGCAGACACGAGTGGCGGTCACGCTCGAATACATGCTGCAAGGACCGCTCGCGCAATTTTCCCGTTCCGGGCTTGTTAAAGATTTTGTGCGACGGATGATTGCTGACTTCGGTATGCGAATTACCGCGCAGTTGGGCGGCGCAGACGTGCCGGACTCCGCAACGTTGCAGACCCGATTCAACGTCGGCAGTCTGGTGTGGAGTGTCCTGTGGGGTCGTATGAAACGGCTCTTTGGCCGAGGCGAATAAATGCTGTCACAACGATAGCGGAAGATCGGGGGCGTAGCGTGTCAAGCACGCCGTCTCGCCCCTTTATTGTCAGCATGCTGATTAAAAAATGGGAGTTTGTCGTGACTAAACGGATTCGGAAGATTGCCCTGGAAGAGCACTTTTCAACGCCTGACTTCCAGGGCTACTCAAAAAGCTTCACGCAGCACATCGAGCCGGACGTGCTCGCCGATCTTGCGGCCCGGCTTGCGGATTTCGACGAGCAGCGGATCGTCGAGATGGACCGCGCCGGGATCGATTACACCATCTTGTCCCAGAGTGGGCCGAGTGTGCAGGGCGAGACTGACCCGGCCCTGGCAGTTGCTCGCGCCAGGCAAAGCAATGACTTTCTGGCACAACAGATTGCGGGGCATCCGACGCGGTTTGGCGGGTTTGCCACGCTGCCGATGCACACACCTCATGGCGCCGTTGACGAGTTGACCCGCACGGTTCGGGAATTTGGTTTTAAGGGCGCGCTGGTGAATGGGCACACGCTGGGAACGTACTACGATGGCCGTGCTTACGACCCTTTCTGGGAGCGGATGCAGGAACTCGATGTGCCTCTGTATCTGCATCCTGCCGATGCGTATGTGGCGCCAAAGGTATTCGACGGCCATCCGGAACTGGCGGGTGCCGTGTGGGGGTGGGGTGTTGAAACCAGCAGCCATGCATTGCGCCTTCTCTTCGGCGGTGTCTTCGACCGCTTCCCCGGACTGAAAGTCATTCTGGGCCACATGGGTGAGGGCTTGCCCTACCTGCGCTGGAGGTTTGATAGCCGTTTCGCTGTTTACTCGCACGGTATTCGTCTCGAACGCGCGCCTTCCGAGTACATCGGAACAAACATCCTGATTACCACTTCCGGTGTTTGCTCGGCTCCATCTCTGCTTGGTGCAATTGGGGAAATGGGCCCGGAGGCCGTGATGTTTTCGGTGGACTACCCGTACGAATCCACGGCGATTGCTGCCGATTTCATTGAGCAGGCGCCACTCGACGAGAAAGTCAGAAATCTCGTTTGCCACGGCAATGCCGAACGTATCTTCAAGCTGTGACGCTGGTTTTTTAACCGCGAGCAGCGAAAACATCAGGTTAAATTTATCCAGGAGTAGCAATGACGAATCAGTACCGAATTGGTCAGATTGTGCCGAGTTCGAACACGACGATGGAGACAGAGATTCCGTCGATGTTTCTCGCGCGCCAGACGATCCGTGCCGAGCGTTTCACGTTCCACTCCAGCCGCATGCGCATGAAGAAAGTGGTGAAGGAGGAGCTGGCCGCCATGGACGCGGAGTCGGACCGCTGTGCGCTGGAACTCAGCGACGCGCGCGTGGACGTGCTTGGCTATGCGTGTCTGGTTGCGATCATGGCGATGGGCCACGGTTACCACCGCGTGTCGCAAAAACGACTGCATGAGCGTACGGTCGAGAATGGTGGGGCGGCACCGGTCATCACTAGCGCTGGCGCACTCGTTGATGCGCTAAAGGTGATCGGCGCAAAGCGTATTGTGGTGGTGGCTCCGTATATGAAGCCACTCACCGAGCTGGTGGTCGACTACATCCGTAATGAAGGTTACGAGGTGCTCGATTACCGTGCCCTCGAGATTCCCGACAACCTCGAGGTCGGCCGTCACGACCCCGGTCTGCTGCCGGGCATCGTTTCCCGGATGGACACAACGCACGCCGATGCGATCGTGCTCTCGGCATGCGTGCAGATGCCCTCGCTGCCGGCCGTAGCCAAGGTCGAAGCGATGACGGGCAAGCCTGTCATCACCGCCTCGATTGCGACGACCTACGCCATGCTCAAACAGCTCGGTCTGGAAGCCGTAGTGCCGGGTGCCGGCGCGTTGCTCTCTGGTGCCTACTGATGTGCTGACGCTTAACGACTCCGAGACGGGCATGAGCAAAACATCCACATTTCTCTACGGCGGCAACGTTCACGCGAACGGAATCCGCCAGCACTACCTGCGCTACGGCGGTGCGACCGACGCACGTGCCGGCCGGGACCCTGTCATCATCGTGCCGGGCATCACCAGCCCGGCTGTAACGTGGGGTTTCGTCGGCGAGCATTTCGGCACGACGTTCGACACTTATGTGCTCGATGTCCGCGGCCGGGGTTTGTCTTCGGCATCGGACTCACTGGACTACAGCCTGGATGCGCAGGCTGCGGACCTGGTCGCGTTCGCTCAGGCGCTGGGGCTGACACGCTACAGCGTAGTGGGCCACTCGATGGGCGGCCGCATTGGCGCACGCGCCGCGCGCACGCAGCCGCACGGTCTTGTGCGACTGGTCATGCTCGACCCGCCCGTATCCGGACCGGCCCGTCGCTCGTATCCATCACAGCTGCCCTGGTACGTCGATTCGATGCGCCTGGCGCGCGAAGGCACAGACGCTGAGGGTATGCGTGCGTTCTGTCCTACCTGGACCGATGAGCAGCGCCAACTGCGCGCCGAGTGGCTGCACACGTGTGACGAGCGCGCCGTGATCGCGAGCTTTGAGGGCTTCCATACCGACGACGTGCATGGGGACCTGCCGCACATCGGCATACCCGTCCTGCTGATGACGGCTGGGCGTGGCGACGTGGTTCGCCCCGAAGACGTCGAAGAGATCCGTACGCTGGTACCGCAACTCGAGCACTCGCACGTGTCCGACGCCGGCCACATGATTCCGTGGGACGACGAGCCCGGTTTCTATCGTGCGTTCGGTGATTTTTTGGGCACGCCTCTGCCGAGTCTGGCCACCGTTCGGGCTTGACGCCCCTTTTTAAAGAGAACTCGATGCCAGTCAGCGACTACCAGATGGTTGAGGCGTGGAAGCAGGTATTGACACTCTCGCGCCTTGAAGCGGGCCAGACTGTCACGATTCTGACGAGCGCGGCTACCCATCCGCAAACGCTCTCGACCGCGTTGATCGCGACGCAGTCGATGGGTGCGATCGTCAACCGGTTGGACCTGCCGCCGGTGAATGGCGAAAAGGCGCTGAGCCGCGACTCGCTTGCCTACCTTGGCACGACACCGCTCACGGGCAACCCCGCGGCGATAGCCGCGCTCAAGGCGAGCGACCTCGTCCTGGACCTGATGACGCTGCTGTTCTCGCCGGAGCAGCTCGACATTCTGAAGACTGGCACCAGGATTCTGCTCGCGGTCGAGCCGCCTGAAGTGCTGACACGGCTAGTGCCAAGTCTGGCCGACCGCGAGCGCGTGCTGGCTGCCCAGGCCCACATCAATCGGTCCAAAGAGATGCGCATCGTGTCGGCCGCCGGAACGGATTTCCACTGTCCGATAGGCGAATTCGAGGCGATCGCGGAGTACGGCTTTGTCGACACGCCGGGCCGGTGGGATCACTGGCCCAGCGGCTTTGCACTGACATTTCCCGACGAAGGGCGAGCCTACGGGCGCATTGTGATCGACCGCGGCGACATCCTGCTGCCGCAAAAATGCTATGTGCAGGACCGGATCGAGCTCACTGTCGAGAACGGCTTTGCTACGCGCATTGAAGGCGGCATGGACGCGGATCTGCTCAAGGAGTACATGGGTACCTTCAAGGACCCCGAGGCGTATGCCATCTCGCACATCGGTTGGGGGCTGCAGCCACGCGCGCACTGGTCAACGTTGGGGCTGTATGACCGGGAGGCAACCATCGGTATGGATGCGCGCGCCTTCGAGGGCAACTTCCTGTTCTCGCTCGGACCGAACAACGAAGCGGGTGGCAAGCGCACAACTACCTGCCACATCGACATTCCGCTGCGCCACTGCGATGTGTTCCTCGATGGTGAAGCAGTGGTGCGCAATGGCAAGGTGCTGGATAAGTGAGGAATCAGCATGTCCAATGAACTTGATACATACCAGCGCCAGAGCTTCGGCTCGACGCTTGAACCGAAGGCGCCGGTGGGCCTCCTTATCGTCGATTTTGTCAACGGCTTTGCCGACCCCGAAGTGTTTGGCGGAGGCAACATCGCGCCAGCTATCGAGCGCACCGTTGCGTTGCTGGCGCATGCGCGCGAGCGCGGCTGGCCCGTCGCCCATACGCGTATCGTATTCGCTGACGACGATGCGGACGAAAACATCTTTACGCTGAAGGTGCCGGGTCTGCTCACACTGAAGGAGCACACGCACAACAGCGCCATCGTGTCGCAACTCACGCCGCGTGAGGGTGAACTGGTGGTGCGCAAGACGGTGCCGTCGGCGTTCTTCGGCACATCACTGGCTGCGTGGCTCACACAGCGCGGTGTACAGACGCTGGCGGTCGCCGGTGCGGTGACGAGCGGCTGCGTGCGCTCGAGCGTAGTGGACGCGATGCAGTACGGCTTCCGTCCGTTCGTGCTCTCAGATTGCGTAGGCGACCGTGCCATCGCTCCGCACGAGGCCAACCTCTTTGATATGGCACAGAAGTACGCCGCTGTCATGACCCGGGACGAAGCACTCAGAGTCCTTGGAAATTTGTAGCCGGGGCCGAAGCAGAAGGGCGCGTCAGATAAGGCGCGCCCGGCGCCGATCGCTAGCGCTTTTCGAATCGAAGCGTGCATCAATACTGGTCTGGTTATGCCAGATCATCCTTAAATAATTATGTATAACTAAATATATATGCGGAGAAAGCCGTGCAACCAGGAGTGGGAATGGATATCTCGACGTCGAAGCCGTCGCGGCACGCTGTCACGCGTCGCGAATTTACGCTTATCATCGCGTCCTCATTTGGGGCGTTACTCGAATGGTACGACTTCTATATCTACGCCGCCCTGGCGGGAACGTTCAGTACGCTCTTCTTTCCCAGTGGAAATGAGACCACGGCCTTTCTGGCCAGTCTCGCGACATTCGGTGCGGGCTTCCTCGTGCGGCCACTCGGCGCGCTGTTTTTCGGCCGGCTCGGCGACAGGATCGGTCGAAAATATACTTTCATGGCGACCATTGTCCTGATGGGTGTCGCTACAGTGGGTGTGGGACTGCTTCCTTCGTTCGCAAGGATCGGGATGTTGGCGCCGCTGTTGCTCGTATGCCTGCGGCTGTTGCAGGGTTTTGCGCTGGGCGGTGAAACGGGTGGGGCGGCTACCTATCTGGCTGAACATTCCCCAGCCAGGAGTCGGGGTTTGTATACCAGTTCGCTGCAAACGACTGCCACACTGGGTTTGCTGGCATCCATTGCAGTTGTCAGCGCGTGCCGGTCCGCCATGGACAGTACATCGTTTCAGGAGTGGGGCTGGCGGGTGCCGTTCCTGGTTTCGCTCGTGCTACTGGTGATCTCCGTTTACCTTCGAACGAAGTTAGCCGAGTCGCCGACATTCCAGAGTATGAAGCATGCGGGAAAACTGTCGAAATCTCCGATCAGCGAGAGCTTCGGCAGCTGGGAAAATCTCAAGTACGTGCTCATCATGCTGTTCAGTACCGCCTCCGGCGTCGGCGTCGTGTTTGGGACTGGTCATTTTTACTCGATGTACTTTCTGCAGAACACGCTGAAGGTCGCTCCCAACACGGTGAATCTCTATCTGGCCATCGCCTTGGTGTGCGTTTTTCCGTTCTACCTGATCTTCGGCTGGCTCTCCGACCGCATTGGCCGTAAGTGGATCATGATGGCAGCCTGCCTGCTGCTCGCCGTAACGACGCAGTCAATCTTTCACGCGTTGACCCACTACGCGAATCCGAAATTGGAGGCGTTCCAGAAAAACTCACCTGTCATCGTTCACGCAGATGACTGCCACTTTTCGTTGTTTGCCGCACCGAAAACGGATTGCGACCGCATTCGTTCGTTCCTGAGTGCATCGGGCGTTTCATACCAGCAGATGCCATTGCAACCAGGGCAGTCGGCGGATACCACTATTGGCGACGTCACCGTGCACGGCAGCGATCGGCACGAGCTGGAGAATGCGCTGCTGGCCGCTGGGTGGGTGCAGCATGCGGACCCGGCGCAGATCAATACGCCCATGGTCATCTTCCTTATGTGGCTGCTGATTGTGTATCTCGCGATGGTCTACGGTCCGATGGCGGCATTCATGGTTGAATTGTTCCCCGCACGAATCCGCTACACCTCGCTGTCACTTCCGTTCCATCTAGGATCGGGCTGGTTCGGCGGGATGTTGCCGTTCGTTGTTTCGGCCATGGCCGTAGCGAACGGAAACGTCTACTTTGGCCTGTGGTATCCGATTGTGATTGCGGTGCTCTCTCTAATAGTCGGTGTGCTTTTCGTTCCAGAAACTTTTCGCCGGGACATTTCTAAGTAATTCATATTTTAATAAATAGAGAAGATTTATCCTGTTCATTTGGGTAACGGAGATCTTCGTACAATCTTGCATATAAGGTTTGGCGATGAGAAATTCATGGGCCGTTGCTGCAGCAGCGTGTACTCTTGCGGCCGCCATTCCGGCGCGCGCACAATCTTCCGTGCAACTCTGGGGTGCGCTCGATGCGGGGGTCACAATAGTCACTAATCAGAAGGGCGGCCATAACTACACGATGGATAACGGCATCGCGATGCCGAACCTGTGGGGCCTGCGCGGCACGGAAGATCTCGGCGGCGGTAACAAGGCAATATTTGAATTGATCGACCAGTTCAATCTCGGAACCGGCGCAATTTTTCCAACGAACGGCGGCGGACTTTTTGGCCGTAACGCTTATGTGGGTCTGTCGAGCGATCAGTACGGGAAACTGACTTTTGGAGAACAGTACGACTTCATGATTGACTCGTTGCTGCGCTTTGACAATTCGATCTACATCGCGGGATTGTACGGTTTTCGGGAGGGACCATTTTCGGGCCTTGGCATTCCGGGAAATTCCTCAGGGAACGCGAATTTCGACCGCATGTCGGGCACCGCCATTTCCAACTCGGTGAAATACACGACGCCAACGTACTATGGATTCTCAGCCGGCATGCTTTACAGCTTTGGCGGTGTGCCTGGCGCGATCGCGCAGAACGACGGTAAGAGTTTCGGCGCTAACTATGCCAATGGGCCTTTTTCCGCGGGTGTGGCGTATACGTACCAACGGTATGCGCAGCTTGCGAACGGCATGGCAGGGATACGAAATTTCGGGGCCGGCGCCGAATACAAATTCGGTCTGGCCGCGCTTAACGTCTTGTACACGAACACAAAAAACACAGCCAACAACGCAACCATCAACGTATATCAGATCGGTGCGCACTACCAGATTACGTCGGCACTTTCAGTTGGTGGAGACTACGAATTGATGAAAGGCAATGCCGTGCTTGCCAGCGACAAGGCTAACCAGTTCTCAGTGGGCGTTCGATATGCATTGTCCACGCGCACGGTACTTTATACAGAAGCCGTGTATCAGAAGGTGAGTGGCGACAACGACCCGCAGGCATGGATCATGGCAGTGTCGAGTGCGTCGAGCAACGACAGGCAACTGTTGACGCGAGTCGGGATATTGCATCGGTTTTGAGAGCGGAAATATGGCGTCCCAGGACGCCACATTTTCAGTCGAAGTGTTTGAGTAATGTGCGGCCATACTGGTTGTTGCCTTCGACCAGCTGCATCATCATCCGGATGAATTCAATGCGCTCCTTGGCGTCCAAAGGAGCCAGAAATCGGACCTGAGCTTCGCGCATGCTCTCATACATGTCATTCATGACGCGCTGCCCCTTGCTGCTGATATTGGCGATTTTCTGGCGTCCATCAGCGGGACTAGGCTCGCGCTTGACGAGTCCCCGTTCTTCCAGGCGCCGGAGAACGTCGGCCATCGTCGTGCGGTCGACGCCGACTTCGGCGCAGAGTGAGGTCTGGTCGAGCCCAGGACGCTCGCTCAGCGTTGTGAGCAAGCCGTACTGAACCGGCGTAATCGCGAAGTCTTTGCAGCTTTCAAAGAACAGTGCGACGTGGATCTGATTGAGGCGCCGGATCAGGAAGCCCGGACGCTGCCAGAGGTGACCGGTCTCAATCGCCGAATCCGCGACGGCAGTCTTTTTCTCCGTAACTGTACCCATATTCATCCTTTTCAAAGAGTCCTGTCATTCAGGACAAGTGTAACTGTTGTCTGGCGGTGGCAGTCGGTGGCGCTTGCGTCATGGCAGGCTGCGTAGTGCGCGCCTGGGTTGCAGACACGCCGTCTGCAGTCCTTGACGGGACGGCCTGGGGGAACTCCTGTTGCATTCGTTTTTTTTTCGGGATACAAACCTATCTGTCAGTACGCTGATTATTTTACAGCCAAGTTGGCGGGCCGTTGCTAACGGCTGAGATTCCCTTGGTTTTAAGAGTCAACATAAGAGAAGCGTCACGCAGGCATTTCGACCCGAGGATTCGTTAGTGGGCTAGTTCTATACCCTATTTATCAGTGTGCTGATCAATAGGGGTGGCAGTTTTGCCAGGCGTCAACTTTCATGTGTTTGGAGGCAACGAATGAGTACTACCCCTGTACGACCGAATGAGGCTGCCTTGGGCGGGCAGTCGATGTCCTGGCGCGACATCAAGACGCTAGGGCTCGCTTCCCTCGGCGGCGCACTCGAATACTACGACTTCATCGTCGCCGTATTCTTCACGAAGCTACTCGCTACCGTGTTCTTTCCGCCGCACACACCGGAATGGCTTGCCCAACTCGAGGTGTTCTGTATTTTCGCCGCCGGCTACCTCGTTCGTCCGATCGGGGGTATCTTCTTCGCCCACTTCGGCGACCGGATCGGCCGCAAGAAAATGTTTGCACTCAGCCTGTTCCTGATGGCATTTCCCACGTTGCTGATTGGCCTGCTGCCCAGCTATACGATGTTCGGCATGGCCGCGCCACTGCTGTTTCTGCTGTGCCGCGTCCTTCAGGGCCTCTCCGTTGGTGGGGAAGTTCCGGGTGCCTGGATCTTCTGCTCGGAACACGTGCGCCGTGACCGCGTGGGTCTCGCGTGTGGCCTGCTGATGTCGGGTCTTTGCACTGGCATCCTGCTGGGTGCGTTGAGCGCCAAATATCTGATGGGCAATCTCGATGCGGAGAGCCTGAGGAGTTGGGGGTGGCGCATGCCGTTCATCGCGGGCGGCGTCTTTGGGTTGATCTCCGTCTACCTGCGTCGCTACCTGCACGAAACGCCCGTCTTCGAAGCGCTGCGCGCCAAACGTGCCGCTGACTCGCGTTTGCCGCTGTCGGTCGTGCTCAAACATCATCGTGGTGCGATCGTTGTATCGCTGCTGGCCACATGGGTCTTCTCCGGCATCTTCGTGCTGTATTTTCTGTACACACCGACCTTCCTGCAGTCGCAGTTCCACTATGAAGCGAAAGCGGTATTCACCAACAACTCGTGGTCGATTCTGGGACTGATCATAGGCAGCACGATCGCAGGCTGGGTCGCGGACAGGATTGGCGGCGGCAAGGCGTACGCGCTGGGCAGCATTACAATGCTCGTTGTGACGGGCGCCTTCTACTTCGCGCTGACTTCCGGCAGTAGCGCGGTTTGGCCGCTCTATATCGCCGGCGGCTTCCTGATCGGTACCATTACGCTCGGGCCGTACATTATTGTGAAAAGCTTCCCGCCCGAGGTCCGCTTCACGGGTTTTGCACTGTCGTACAACACAGCCTACGCGATCTTCGGCGGCACCGCACCGGCAGTCGCCTCGTACATGGTGGGTCGGCAGGGCATCCTCATGGCGCCCGCCTGGTATATCGCCGCGCTCTGCGTACTCGGCGTCATCATTGGCTTCACCTGGCGTGCTCCAGTCCATGCCGACGTTGCATCCTCACATTGAGGCTGCTGGGCGCATTGGGTCGCCACGGAAATCGCCCTGCGCACCTGCATTTCTTTGTCACTTCGGACAGCTATCGCAAGTTGACCACTCAGTTCAACATCGAAGGTGATCCCCTGATCTGGAATGATTTTGCTTACGCGCCGCGCGAGGAACTGATTCCTCCCGTTACCGAAAAGCAGGGCGGGACGGAACTAGGTTTGAAGAACGATAACTACAGGGAGATCGAATTCGGCTTCGTCGTGATGCCGCTGGTGCAGGGCAGGGACAATCAGATCGTCGAACGTGTGCGCGCTGCGGTTGTAGCGTAACTCGTGGTAAGGGAGCACCCGGTTGCGCTGCGCGGTGCTCCCGTGATTGTCGTCGGATGACATGTATTAGCCTGGACCGGACCTGACAGGTAGTCGGAGAAGCGAAGTAAGGAATGCGATTCAGTGAGGAATCGGTTTCCCCCTGGCGAGTTCGAGTGAGTCGAGGAAGGTACGCCAAGGCGTCTTGACGTAGCACTATCGCCCCTGATGTTCGTGCTCATTGTTGTACCGCTCCGGTGGTCGTGTCACGCTGAAATGCGGCCTGCTGATCGCATAGGCGCGCCATCTCGGCCAGAGAACAGCACGTTTAAACCTTGAACAGAGGTTTCCAGGACCGGAGCAGGTGGCGAAATGCCCGAGCCTGAGGGCTTAATGAGTGACCCTTCCGCCAAACAGCGCCAATATCCATCGTCGGCAACTCAGTGCTAATGTCGCGGCGGCTTATGCGACGTCCCTCTAGCGACCACGGTCTATACACCAAATCAGAGAGAATCGTGACCCCGTGATTCACAGCAACCAGGCTGCGAACCGCCTCGATTGAACGGCTCTGTATGTGGACTTGTGGAGCAAGTCCGTAATGTCCCCAGTACCTGTTGACCGTTGCTATATGCCCATCCATGTCGAGCAGCAGAAATCTTTCTTTTGCAACGTCCTCAAGTGTGACGCGCTCGGCTGCCTGCAGCGGGTGGTCGGGTGCTGTCCAAAGGCGTCTCGGCGAGCGGAGAACGACCTCAAAGGTTAGTTCGTCGGCTGGCGCGACGTTCGATACTAACAGCAGCGCCAATTCCAATTTGTCGTGTATGAGAGCCTCTTCGATATCTTCGCGTGATCGCTCGACAACCTCGATATCCAGGTCTGAAAACCGCTGACGAAGCGATGTGACGAGCGACGGTAGGAGATATGCGGAGATCGTATCCGTCATCCCAACCTTGACGCGGCCAGATATCTGCACTGGAACTTCCTGCGCAGCTGACACGGCATCTTCAACCGAGCGGCTGGCTTGTTGCACATGGCGGAGAAATCTCTCTCCGGCGTCGCTTAGCCGTACGCCTTTTGCATGTCTTAAAAGAAGCTCTACTCCCAGGCTCTCCTCCAATTTTTGGAGTGCGATTGTCATGGACGACTGCGACACATTGCATAGGCTGGAAGATATCGAGATCTGACCCGTGTCGGCGACGGAGATGAAGTACTCGATCTGTCTAAGGGTGATATGAGTGCTCAAGGTGCAACCTCCAATGACCCTGGCGCGAACCCAATGAGGCCGACGACCAGTGTCACAGAAGAATACAACAAACGATATTGAAAAAAACGATATCAGGAGATTAGAAATATGAATTTGGCGATCAAATTGTGACTAGATAGGATTTCTTCGAAATAGCGAAGGAAGGGCAAGATGGAAGTAGAGGAAAAAAAAGGATATTGCACGCTGTGCAGATCGCGATGCGGCACGATAAACACCGTGAAGAACGATGTGCTGGTAAAGGTTCGTCCGGACCCGGACCATCCGACCGGCTCCGCAATGTGCATGAAGGGAAAGGCAGCACCTGAACTCGTGCATAGCCCTAATCGAAAGCTTTATCCGATGCGGCGCACAACGCCCAAAGGGTCGAGCGATCCAGGTTGGATGCGAATCACCTGGGAACAAGCTCTGACAGAGATTGCCGGAAAACTTCTCCAGTTCAAGCGGGAGAGTGGACCGGAGTCAATGGTGTTCGGTGTAAGCACGCCTAGCGGTACGCCAATGAGCGACAGCATTGACTGGGTGGAGCGATTCATCTGGTCTTATGGAAGTCCGAACATCTGCTACGCAACGGAAATATGCAACTGGCACAAAGACTTTGCGCATGCTTTTACATTTGGATGCGGACTTCCTACTGCAGATTATCAGTATGCTGATGTTATTGTCATTTGGGGGACGAATCCGACCAACACATGGCTTGCTCAGGCCGATGCGATAGGACGTGGACGGCGCGCTGGTGCTTCGCTAGTCGTTGTAGATCCACGCCCGACGGAATTAGCGAAAGAGGCGAATGCATGGATGCGCGTGCGCCCGGGTACAGACGGCGCTCTTGCGCTCGGCATAGCCCGCCGAATGATTGAGATTGGCAATGTGGACTACGAGTTCGTAAAAAAATGGACGAACGGTCCCTTGCTCGTCCGGTCTGATAACGGAATGTTTCTTCGCGAACGGGACATTTCTCCGGGATCGTCTTCAAATCGTTACATGGCATGGAACGCTCTGAAGGGACGCGGAGTGCCGGTCGCTTCTGAACTTCAACAATCGCCAGGTGATCTCGCTATCACAGGGGCGTATGAAATACGAACAATCGATCCGAAGGGGCGGACAATTTTCGTCCAGTGCGTTCCGGCCTTTCAGATTTACAGGGACGCTCTGGAAAGTTATACGCCCGACGCAGTTGAGCAAATAACCGGGGTTGAGCGGGCTGTTTTGCTAACTGTTGCGGGCATGTTGAAACCAGGTAAAAGAATTGCATACCACTCCTGGTCGGGCGTGGCTCAGCATACGAACGCCACTCAAACCGAACGAGCAATCGCCACACTTTACGCGTTGACCGGAGCTTTCGACACGCGAGGGTCGAACCGTGTGCTCACCCAGCAGCCTTATAACAGGATAAATGCTTTCTCTTTGCTTGATCCGTTGCAGGCGGCCAAAGCGCTCGGCTTGGGCGATCGTCCTATTGGCCCTGCAGCGCACGGTTGGGTAACAGCTCGAGATGTTTATAAAGCCATTATCTGCCGAGAGCCCTACCAGGTTAGAGGGCTTTTTGCTTTTGGAACGAATATGCTCGCTTCGCACGCTGATGCGGATTCGGCGCACGAGGCGTTGAGTTCGTTGGAGTTCCACGTGCACTGTGACCTTTTCGAAACGCCAACGTCTCGGTATGCCGACATATTCCTTCCCGTGAACACACCGTGGGAACGAGAGGCGTTGCGTTTCGGCTTCGAGATCAATGACAGAGCGGTTGAGTTAATCCAGCTTCGGCAGCGGATGGTCTCTCCCAGAGGCGAGAGTCGGGGAGACTACGAAATTGTTTTCGACCTTGCAAAACGAATAGGGCTGGAAAAAGAATTTTATGAAGGCAATGTCGAAGCAGGCTGGAATCATATGCTTGCTCCGCTCGGATTAGACATCGGTACTCTCCGAGGAGTACCAGAAGGTGTTATACGGCCGTTGGTTCAGAATGAGCGAAAGTACGCTTTTCCGACGGAAAACGGTTTGCGCGGATTTGATACGGAAACTCAACGCATTGAACTCTATTCCGAAAAACTGTTGCGACATGGCTATCCAGCAGTGCCCACGTATGTCCCTCCTAATAAAAACCTGACACCAGAGAATAATGCGAACTATCCATTGATCGTTACTTCAATCAAAAATGGATACTACTGCCACAGTCAACATCGAAGCTTGGCTAGCCTTCGCCGGCGAGCACCGTATCCAGTCGTGGAGATAAGCGTTGAACTAGCTGAAGAGCGAAAAATCGTAGACGGAGATTGGGTAAAAATAAATTCTACTAATGGTTCAGCTCGTTTTCGTGCGCGTGTGATTAAAGCGTTAGCTCGTGATGTCATCGTCGCCGAGTATGGCTGGTGGCAATCATGCGACGAGATTGGCATGGAGGCAATGGCTGTTCGAGGGCCTGGGAACAGCAACTTCAACAAATTGGCGGACGGCACGGCCGGAGACCCTATCAGTGGTTCCTCGCCACTGCGAAGTATTCCTTGCAATATCGATCTTGATCCTTCGTATGACGTTATGCGAAGAGCGTGGCAAGGATTTCGCGATTTTTATGTGGCTTCAATCAAGGCAGAAGCAAGTGGGGTGCGGACGGTTACTTTAGCAGCCGTGGATGGCGGTTCTTTGCCGGACTATTTGCCAGGGCAACACATCACCGTGTCAGTTCCGTCGCTTGGCGAAGAGGGAACAACCCGGGCGTATTCTCTTGTCGGTCCGGCCGTCGAACCCGATCGGAAAACCTACAGTATTTCCGTGCGGCATCAACGCGGAACAGCTCGAAACGGGCAAGCCTTTGAAGGGGCAATGTCAAGCTACATCCATAACGTTCTCAAAGTTGGAGATCGCGTCTCTGTACGCTCACCAAGCGGCATCTTTACGTTGCCATTGACCTGCAGGCAACCGATTGTGCTCGTTGCCGGCGGAATAGGCATAACACCATTTATCTCCTACCTCGAGTCGGTCAAGGACTCCCCCGATGCGCCGGAGACGTTGCTCCTGTACGCAAACCTGAACAGTCGCACCCACGCTTACCGAGAGCGGGTGGCCGAACTAAAAGGGCGCTTGTCGCAGTTCAAGGTGATTGATTGCTATAACCAGCCAGAAGGAGAAACGGCAGGCGTTGATTATGACCTTATGGGTTATTTGACAGCAAAAGACGTCGACGAAGACTTGATTCAAAGGCGAGCCAGATTTTATCTGTGTGGTCCCGATCGGATGATGGAGGCGTTTATTACAGGACTCACCGATCGCGGCGTTCCCTCCTTCGACATCTTCAAGGAGGCTTTCAAGTCGCCTTCCAAGCCTAACCTGGATGCGTCACAGCACTTCACTGTCCAATTTACTCGCTCAAATGTGTGCGCTGAGTGGTCCTCGGAGAAGGGGAGCTTACTATCTTTCGCAGAGAGCTTGGGAATCTCAATGCCCAGCGGGTGTCGAGTTGGACAATGTGAAAGCTGTGCGGTTCGTGTTGTGTCGGGGAAAGTTGACCACATGGGGGGGCATGGACCAGAGGAGGACGGTATGTGTTTCGCCTGTCAGGCTATACCGGCTAGCAAAATTGAGATTGAAGCCTAGCGAGAACCAATCATTGTCAGCAGGATGGTATGGACGATTCCAATCTATTTCCCTTAGCCATTGTAGGGAAAATCAGAAGAATGGCTTAAGGGGCGCGGCGTAGCTGTTTTCACATAATCAGATTATCAAATTGGAGATCGGAGGCAGTCATGGAGCAGATATCAGGCAGAGAATTAGCAGGGGATAGCCGGCAGAACACGGTTGGAACGCTAGAGGGGGTCGCCGCGGCTATGACTCGGTGGTCAGAAAGATGGTTTCCGGATGCGTATATCTTTGCTGCGATCGCAGTTATTGTTGTTGCGGTTGGAGCGATGGCGATTGGAGTGCCAGTTAAAACGGTTGGGCGCGCGTTCGGTGATGGCTTCTGGACGTTAATTCCTTTCACCATGCAAATGGTCATCGGCGCTATCTCTGGATACGTAGTCGCTGTTTCTCCTCCGGCAGCGAAAGTGATGAATCGACTGGCTCGTTTACCGAGAGGGCCACGTTCTGCCGTTGCATTTGTCGCATTCGTGAGTATCTCCACATCGCTCCTGAACTGGGCAATCAGCCTGATCTTTAGTGGTCTATTGGTCCGGGTTCTCGCGAGGCGCGAAGATTTGCGCATGGATTACCGGGCAGCGGGTGCTGCTGCTTACCTGGGCCTAGGAGCCACATGGGCTCTGGGCCTAAGCTCTTCTGCGGCCCAATTACAGGCGAATCCGGAAAGCCTTCCTAAGGGACTGCTCGCTATCACCGGCGTTATTCCATTTTCCGAAACAATTTTTCTTCCACAGTCGTTCTTGGTGGTTGCTGTTCTGACAATAATTTCAGTCCTAATCGCATACTTTTCAGCGCCAACAGGTGATCGGGTACGCACTGCAGTGGATATGGGCGTTGACGTTAGTGACCAGGAGACGCGGTTAAGCGCTCCGGTTCGACCTGGAGATCGGCTTGACCACTCGCCGGTTATTACAATCATGATCGTCCTGCTTGGAGCAGTCTGGATATGGCACGAGTTCACTACGAAAAACCCTATACTCGCGATCTCAAACCTGAACACCTACAACTTTGTCTTTTTGATGCTTGGGATGCTATTGAATTGGCGGCCCAAACGCTTCCTTAATGCGATTGCGAAATCTGTGCCATCTACGGCAGGCGTCCTTATCCAGTTCCCGCTTTACGGCGGAATAGCATTCATCCTTACCAAGGCTGCCGTCCCGTCGGGTGTACCACTGTCCGAGCACCTTGCGCGCTTCTTTGTTGCGATTTCTTCTCACTCCAGCTTCTCAGCAGTCATGGGCTTGCACTCCGCAATATTGGGATTCTTCATCCCCTCAGGGGGCGGTAAATGGATAATCGAAGCCCCTTATGTAATCGAGACCGCAAAAGCTGTGCAGGTTCATCTGGGTTGGGCAGTCACGGTTTATAACGCCGCTGAAGCGCTTCCCAACCTCATCAACCCTTTTTGGATGCTGCCGCTTCTAGGGGTCTTAGGATTGCGCGCCAGAGACGTAATCGGTTTTACGTTTACGCAGTTGCTAGTGCATTTTCCCGTTGTTATCTTCCTTCTTTGGGCTCTGACTAGCACTCTTCAATATCATCCACCTTGGATGCCTTAGAAATCCGGAGAACATAATTGTCGAATTTTTCGACATTATTATTTTATATTGATATGTAACCTAAGCCAAATAGTATGTTATTGCGTCTGAGATGGGATGATTCATGGTAAAAAAGTGAAGCAAGAATCTCTTTTGGAGGCCATGCAATCGCCTGGGGGGCTGAGCTGCACGGTAGAATCCCCTGGTGATTGCTATGGATAACTTATCGGTCTTATGCCAGATTCCGCCAATGTGCGTGGGGCAGTGGAATTGCGAAGGGGTTGTCAGCTATTTGTGCCGGCTGGCCAAAGCACATGCGGTTGCCGTCGATGATCTCGTCAACCGTCGCCATGCTCGGGATACGATTTCCGGAGATGGAGGCACTTTTCCTGGTGGAATCGTAGTGCCGCCGTTTCCCTGTTTGTGCGCGGACGTACGGAAAGGCTCGAAACGGCTCTGGCGATAGCAACAGGACTGTCCGCGGTCCGTTACCTTTCGCTTGCGGCGCTCGTGTCAGTGCTGGACCTGGCTGGGATGGCAGCCGATGGGCCGCGTCATTGTCCCGAATGTTTGCGCGAGAGACCGTATCCGGCGGCGTTTCGCCCGATTCTTTGGGATGTCAGTGTCGTTACCGTATGCCCGCGGCATGCGATGCGGCTCGCTCGTTCGACCTGTGGCAGTCCGCCAGCGCGTCGCCTTGGACTATGGTGGCGACGGCAGGTGTCCGGGGTGTGCGCCAGATGCGGCAGTCTGGGCCTGTCATGTGCAAGTATCGGGGTTGAGCGAGTGACCGATGACGAAATGTGGGTGGCCGCTCAGACCGGGGAGATGATTGCAGCTCTTTCCGGTGGCGAGCGGTTTTCGGCTGATCGCGTCCAACAGGGCGTTCTCGCAATGGCCACTCGCATCGGGGACGGGCGTCCCTATCGCGCGGCGGCCGTCTGCGGTTTCAGTAAAGCGCGTCTGTTCGACTGGGTTCCGCAACCAGCTTCTTGAGCCGCGCATTCTCGTCCTGGAACTGCCTGAGTACGCGGACCTGGTTCGACTCCAGGCCCGCGTACTGCTTTTTTCATCGCTAATACGTCTGCTCGGATATCCCCAGCTGCCGGATCAGGTCCGCCACCGGCATGCCCAGCTCAGCCTGCTTGAGCGCCGCCACGATCTGCTCCACCGGGTACTGTTTGCGTTTCGTCGCCAACCTCCCGTGTCATGGGGAAAATTGCTCCGAAACACTAACACTCATTTCTGTCCAGGATTCCTGCAGCAGATCAATAAAGCGATAGCCGATTTTCCGCGTCAACTATCGCTTAATCCGTCAGGCCCTCACACAGCGGAACCCCGCATAAACATACTGATAATGCGGCTGAAACCAGTTGCGGAATTCCGGCCGCAGCATGCATGCCGCGGTACGCGCCGAACCGCCTTTGAGCACGTAATGCTGTCCGTCGAAGAAGTTGGCCGAATAGCCGGGATAGAACGGAAACGCTTCGAAGCCGGGCAGTGCGTCGAATAACGTCGAGGTCCACTCCCAGCCATTGCCGAACTGACCTTCGACGCCGAACGCGCTGACGTTGTCCGGATGCGCGTCGACGGGTTGCGGGTCCCAACTGCGGAAGTCGAAATTGCCCGATGCCGCCAGCGGCGCGCCATGCGCGGCGCGCTGCCATTGCGCTTCGGTCGGCAGCGTCTTGCCGGTCCAGCGCGCATAGGCGCTCGCTTCGGCGTGACTCACGTAGACGGGCCAATCGAGCGGCAGCGGCACCTCGTCGAACATCGTGCGCAGCGTCCATTCGCCATGGTCGCTTCGCGCCGCGCGTTGCGACCAGCCGGCCGGATGGTCGATGCGCTCGGCTTCGCGCCACGCCCAGTCACGTGGCGACCACCACTTCGGCTCGCGATAACCGCCGTCCTCGATGAACCCGAGGAACGCGCCGTTCGTCACCATATGGCGGTCGACCTCGAACGCGGGCACCTCGACCTGTCTTGCGCCGAACTCGTTGTCCCAGCCGAAGCGGCCGGCCTCGCGCGTCATGCCGAGCACGGCGGTCCCGGCCGGCACGCTCACCATCGACGACAACGCCCCGCGCCGCTCGGGACGCGTCGCCACGGCCTCACGCAATGCGGTGTCCTTCTGCGCGAGCGGCAACTGATGGAACATGTACGCGAGCGTTTCGGCATGCATCAGACGATGCTCGATCGCGACGTTGAGCAACTGCTCTGCTGCCTCGCCGCGAGCCACGTCGCCGAGGTTGTCGAGCGCGTTGTCGATTTGCCGCCGCGCGCGTACCGCGTACTCGCGCACCGTATCGAGCGAGGGCCAGTCGCCCGGCTCGTCGGTCGGATAGCCGCCGCCGACCGGATCGATGCCGAATGCGAAAAGCTGGTCGAGTTCCGGCGCAAACGCGGGCAGATCGAACAGACGCCGGTCGAACAGATTGCGATCGAAGGCTTCGAGGTGGCCGATATAAAACACGATGCGATGACGTTCGCGGATCGGCCGCTCATAGAGGTGTTCGGGTTTGACGACGGCAAAGAGGGCGTCGGTGATTCGACGCGCGTCGATCAGGCGTTGCACGAGCGGGTGATGCGGAGCAGGGTCGCGATTCATTCGCCGGGTCTCCTAAGGCGGTCGAGCGGAGTTAGCGCGAGGCGCTCACTCCTGTCCCACGCGAGCGGCTTGCCACGGGGGACGGTCCAAAAACTCTATCCGCTCGCAGGGCCCGTGCCAAGGTGAAAAGTGCGCGAAAAGCGCACGAAAAGCTGCGAGGAATACCGCTGGAAAAAGACGGCATACGGGCCGTAAGCCCTTTCACGAGCGGGCCGACAGACGGCTCAAACCTGTCGCAGTCCTTCGATATCGACGATGCGAATGTGCTTGCCCTGCGTGTCGATGAGACCTTGCTTTTGAAATCTTGACAGGGTGCGGCTGACGGTTTCGAGCGTCATGCCGAGATAGCTTCCCATGTCCTCGCGCGTCATGCGCAGATTGAATTCGGCCCACGAATAGCCGCGCTGCGCATTGCGTTGCGATACGTCGAGCAGGAACGCGGCGACGCGTTCGTCGGCGGACAGCGAGCCGAGCACCATCATCTGCGCCGCCTCGCTGACGATCTGCGCGCCGAGCAGCTTGTGCATGCGTTCCTGCATCGAACTGATCTCGCGGCACAGCAGCTTCAGCGCGCTGTACGGCACGATGCAGACGCTGCTGTCTTCGAGCGCGACGGCACTGCACGCATGCACGTCCGCGCTGATGCCGTCGAGCCCGAGCGCTTCGCCGGCAAGGCGCAAGCCCGTGACCTGTTCGCGGCCGTCGCGATGGACCATCACCGTTTTCATCGAACCCGAGCGCACCGCGTAGATGCTGTCGAAGTGGTCGCCGCTGCGATAGAGCGCTTCGCCGCGCTGCACGGAACGCGCCGAGCAGATCAGCGTTTCGAGCTTCGACAGCTCTTCCGGCGACAAGCCCTGCGGCATGCAGAGCTGCCGCATCGAGCAACTCGAGCAGCGCGCGGCGGTGCGTGCGGCCGGGGTTCGGCGGCTGCCGCGCGCGGGCGGCGCGCCGGTGGTGCGATCGGCCGTGCCGGTGGCGCGGGGTAGGGAACGGCTAGCAGCGGAAGAGGTCGGCATGGTCTGCGCGCGGTAAGCGTAAGGGTGAATCGATTGTCCCATCCGTCTTTGCACGGGCCGGGTGGCAAAGTGACGCGTGGGCTGGGTAGGCATTCTGCGAAGCCTGCGCGTTCACGCCGGAGCGGGACGATGAGCCGCCGGGGATTGCGCCGGTGGGTTCTCTGCCGGCAGACACGGCGGCCCGGTTGCCGCCAGGCATCGCGTTGTATGCGGTGCCCGGCGCATGCTGCAACAACTCAGGCGGATTCCTTCCCGGTGCCCGCGGCGGACGGAATCAGCAGCACCGGCAGCGTAGCCTGACGCACGCAGCGCTCGGCGACGCTGCCGAGAATCAGCCGCTGGAAGCCGCGCCGGCCATGCGTGCCCATCACGAGCAGATCGGCGCCGAATTCTTCCGCGGCCTTCAGCACGATATCCGACACATCGCCGAGCGATGACGCCTCGGAAACCGCCGGCTCGCCTCGCACGCCCTGGTCGGCCATGGCCTTCGAGAATTCCGCGCGAAGCTCCTGGCCTTCCTCGATCAGCCGGTTGCGCAGAATGGACGGATCGTAGCCGGGCGCCTCGAAATACATCGGCGTGTTTTCGACGACATAGAACGGCCGCAAAACCGCGCCATTGGATTTGGCCAGATCGAGCGCTGCTTCGAACGCACGGCGCGAGGTATTGCTGCCGTCGACCGCGACGAGAATGCGTGTGTACATATCGACTCCGCTTCTGAGAAATGCATTTGCCGCAACCGCTGTGCAACAAACGTTGCAGCGGCCGGGCTCCTCGGTCTTTTATACCAACGAAGCTTAGATGATTGCCGGAAAAGATGCACTCGACCAGGATGTAAATCAAACATTTGCCAAATTTCGCGGCTCAGTCGCTGTGCGACGAGCGTTGCGGCGGCAAGCGCGGGCGATCCCCGGGAAAATACAGGGCGCATAAGTTTTCTCAAGTCGTCACAGGGTTGGCCTTACAATCAGACCATATTCAGACAAGTAGCCCAGTCCGCTGATGAACGATCGTAAAACCAGGGGCTTGCCCGACCAGATTTACGGCGACATTCTCAATCGCATTCTCGAAGGCGAGTACAAGGAAGGCGAGAGATTGCCGACCGAGCATGCGCTCGCCGAGCGTTTCGCGACCTCGCGGCCGACGGTGCGCGAGGCGCTGGCGCGGCTGCGGGCGGACGGCATCATTACGACGCGGCATGGCTCGGGCACGACCGTCGCGCGGCGGCCCGATCCGGACGTGCGCCGCTTCGCGCCGCTCGAAACGCTGTCCGATATCCGCCGCTGCTACGAATTCCGCATCGTGACCGAGGCGGGCGCGGCCGCGCAGGCCGCGCTGAAGGCCGATGCCGGGGACATCGCGGCGATCGAGCAGGCGTGGGACGAACTGGAGCGCATCATCGAAGCCCAGGGGATCGGCGCGAAGGACGACTTCATGTTTCATGTGGCGGTCGCGCGCGCCTCGAAGAACCCGTTTTTCATCACGGTCATGTCGTTTATCGAGGAGCAGATCGTGTTCAGCATGAACCTGTCGCGCAATCTGTCGCTCGTGAAAACGGTGGAGCGGCAGCGGCTCGTGCAGGCCGAGCATATGGCCGTGCTCGATGCGATTCGCCGCAGGGACGCGGCTGCCGCCGAGGCGGCGATGCGCGCGCATCTCGAGAACGCTCTCGAACGGATGTTCGGTTCCTGAGTCGGCGCGCATGCCGCCGGATTGGGTGTCGCGGTGGTCAAGCCACAGCCGGGTTGTTGTCAGGCTGCGAATCGGTGCCACAAACCGGGCTTGGAGTCGGATCGAGAGTCGGGCTTGGAATCGGGCGGAGAGTCGGAGCCGTCGATCAGACGGCGATCAGGGCTGCAAACCGTGACCGTCAAACGGTGTCCATAAACCGGGCCGCGCTCGAATTCGCTTCAGCCGGCGATCAGGCTGCCGCCGCGACCGGTCCGAACAATGCGGTAAGGGTCTTTTCGCTCACTGCAACGTTGAGTGCCACGGCGCGCTCGACGCCGATCTGCATCGGCTCGCCGAGCCGGCTGATGTCGAGGCCGGCGCGGCGCAACATCCGTTCGATCGGTGTGGTTGTCACAGTGACGTAACGTGAGATGCCCATGCGCTGCGCGAAGCGCATGACTTCCTGGATCGCGCGGATCGTCATGTCCGTGAAGCCGAACGACTGTTCCTCGCCGCCGGTTTCGATCGCCCAGCGGCTCAATTCCCATATATGCCGGCCGACCGGCGCGGCCGCGCCGTGCAGCAGCTGCGGGAAGGTGTCCTTCAGCATATTGGGCCCTTCCGTCGGCATCAGGCGCCAACAGCCGCGCAACTGTTCGTTTTCTCCCTGAATCAGCATATAGTGCGGCCCGAGCGCATCGTAGCCGTCGATCTCCATGCCGGCGATGGTCGGGATTTCCCAGCCTAGCCGGCCGTGAAATACCCGGGCCCGCAGGCGGTACATCTCGTTGATGACCTCGTTGTCGAATTCCTGCCGCATTCCAATCCGGATCGTTGTCTGCATGACGTTCTCCTGAACGTGTTGGGGGTTACCAGTACGCAGGAAAACTTATGCATTTTGGGTCGTTCTGCCACCTACCTACCTGGATAGGTGTGGATGCTTATCGGGTCACGCAGAATTCGGACACGTATCCACACTCAACCTACAAGGCTCAAAAATGGAACTCCTCGATAGTCACTGGCAACCGCAAACCCATCTCCAGCCGCGCTCGGCGGACGTTTCCTCGGCAGTGGATCGCGTGCTGATCATTGCCTATCGCAAGAAGAAAAAGGAAAGCCAGCGCCGTTTCTGGGCTCGTTTCGGCGTCACGCAGTCGCGCGGCAGCCGCTTCGAGTCGGGCGCGGAGATTCCGGCACCGGTGTCGATTCTGCTGGGCCTGTATTTCATGAAGACGGTGTCCGACGCCGACCTCGGCCGCGCCGAACGCGTGATGTACAGCCGCGACGCCGCCGCGTTGCTCAACCCGGGTCAATAAGCCCGAGCTGCGCCGCAATCACGGCCGCCGCGCGCCGCGAATTCACACCGAATTTCGTCCTGATGTTCTTCATGTGGAAGTTCACCACGGCTTCCGAACAGTTCAGGATGTGGGATATCTCCCAGGTGGATTTGCCGCGCGCGGTCCATTTCAGGCATTCGCGCTCGCGCGGCGTGAGCTTGGGCAGCAACGTCTGGGCATGCGTATTCAGATGCCGCTGACTCGTGTCGATCACGAGATCGCGCAATAACACCAGGTTCGGCAGCACGGCGTTGAGATCGCGCCGGAATTCCTCGGATGGATTGCTGTCGTTGACGAAGCACATCATGCCGGCTTCCTGGTTCGGCCCATGAATCGGCAGCGACACACCGGAGCGCAGGCCGTACGAGCGAGCTTCCTCGTAAAGCGCCTGCTGCGCCGTGGTCGAGAAAAGGTCCGGCGTCCAGATCAGCGGCGCGACGCGCGACAGGCAGTGCGCGACCGTCGGGTCGATATGAACCATTCCCGTATCGTCATACGTCTGCCGCCACGCGGGCGCGTAGGTGCTGCGCAGGTAGGCATCTTCCAGACGCATGGTGGGGCGCGGCAGCATGGCGATCAGAATCCTGTCGAAGCCCCACGTCTCGGCAAGGCCCGCGATCGCGCCGAACCATTCCGCCTCGTCGGCGGCGTCCAGTAGCGGAGCCATTTGCTCGATAAAATGTAGCGTCAATTTTGACTCTCTCAGGCTCGCAAACAACCTATTTGCGGTTAACGGCGGGCCGGTATTCCGAGTCCACCTGTTTTATCCACATAATCTAACACTAAAAGGTGAATTCTCGACGCGACGGAACCACAGCCATGAGACGGACAGTGCCCGTAGTGTCGCGAAAAAACATGCGTATTAAATTTTTAGACCATGCCGGGTTCATAGTCTATTGAAAATGCTCATTACGAAAAATAAAGAAATTTAATGCGTGTTATTGACAAAATTATTGCGGCTTCCTTTTGATTAATCGCAATTATCCAGCTTATTCGGGAGGCGGCTTAATTCGGCAGGGTTGCTGCTGTCCCGAAAAAGAGCCGCGATGACGCGCGAAGCGTCGCGCAGGCGCTATTGTCATACGAAATGGACAATTCGCACCTTGCCGTTGACATGGCTCGGACGGGAGACCGGCCTTGCTTCCGGCGGACCAGGTTGTTTGACATCGTCGCGATGCCGGTGCTACCGTCGAATCCCCCGTCCCGCCTGCCTGCGTGAACGATCATGAACGAAGCTCCGCTCCATGACAGCGAGTTCGCCGCGTCGGTGATGGCCGTGCCGCCGCTCGCGCGCCGGGCCGACTACACGCTCGACCCCGAACAGAATCTCGCGCTGATCCGCCATATCGAGGCCGGCGGTGTGCGTACGCTGCTGTACGGCGGCAACGCGAATCTCTATCACACCGCCGTCAGCGAATACCGTGAGCTGCTGGACCTGCTCGCCGATGCCGCGAGCCCCGCTACGCGCGTGATCCCGGCGATCGGCCCCGACTACGGCAAGATGCTCGATCAGGCGCGCATTCTCGCGCAAACGCGCTACCGGACCGCAATGGTGCTGCCGCCTGGCGGCTTCACGACCGCCGAGGGCGTCGAGACGGGACTCGCGCGGATCGCGGACACGGCGGCCATGCCGCTCACGGTCTACATCAAGAGCGAAAACTACGTGGACGTCGACGCGCTCGCGCGGCTCGTCGAGCGCGGTACGCTGTGCGCCATCAAATACGCGATCGTGCGCGACGATCCCGCGCACGATCCTTATCTGCAAAGGCTGCTGCGCAGCGTGCCGGCCGCGAAGATCATCTCGGGCATGGGCGAGCGGCCGGCGCTCGTGCATCTGCGCGAGTTCGGCCTTGCCGCATGGACCACCGGTTCCGGCTGCATCGCGCCGCGCATGGTGATGGCACTGCTACAGGCGGCGCGTCATGAGTGTGGCAACGAACGGAGCAACGAGCGACGTCATGAGCGAAGCAGCGAGCGGAATAACGAACGAAGCAACGAGCGAGGCAACGAGCGAAGCAATGAACGCAGCAACGGCGGCGACCCCGTGCAACCTCTGTACGACGCGTTTCTGCCGCTCGAAACGCTGCGCGATGAAATCTCGTTGATCCGCGTGCTGCACGACGCGGTCACGTTGTCGGGCATCGCGAACATGGGGCCGCTTCTGCCGCTGCTCAGTTCGACGCCGCCCGGGCATCATGCGAAGATCGCGCAGGCCGCGCACATGCTGCTTGCGCGCGAGCGCGAATTCGCGCACACCCACCCGAATCTTTCTCACACTCAGGTATCCGCATGACCGACAACAGCCGCCGCTATCCCGATGCTTCCATCCGCGTGTTCGACCCGCGCTTCAAGTCGCTGATTGTCACGGCGGCGTCGGTCGAGTGTCTGTATCAGGGCGCGCGCTGGTCGGAAGGGCCCGTATGGTTCGGCGACGGCCGCTATCTGCTGTGGAGCGACATCCCCAACGACCGCATCCTGCGCTGGGACGAAACGACCGGCGCCGTCAGCACGTTCCGGCAATCGTCGAATAACGCGAACGGCCATACGCGCGACCGCGAGGGGCGTCTCGTCAGTTGCGAGCATCTGACGCGGCGCGTCACGCGTACCGAATACGACGGCTCGATCACCGTGCTCGCCGACCGCTATCAGGGCAAGCGTCTCAATTCGCCGAACGACGTGGTCGTGAAGTCCGACGGCTCGATCTGGTTCACCGATCCGACCTTCGGCATCGACAGCTTCTACGAAGGCGAAAAGCAGGCCTCGGAGTTGCCCGCGTGCGTGTATCGGATCGACGGCCAGTCGGGCGAAGTGTCGGTCGTCGCCGACGACGTGCTCGGCCCGAACGGCCTCGCGTTTTCGCCGGACGAGTCGCTGCTGTACGTGGTCGAATCGCGCGGCGAGCCGCGCAAGATCCGCGCGTTCGACGTCGACGCGAGCGGCAAGGGCGCGGCGCTGTCGAACAATCGCGTGCTGATCGACGCGGGTCCGGGTACGCCCGATGGTTTTCGCGTCGACGTGCACGGCAACCTGTGGTGCGGTTGGGGCATGGGTAACGACGAACTCGACGGCGTGCGTGTGTTCACCGCGCAAGGCGAGCCGCTCGGCCATATCGCGTTGCCGGAGCGCTGCGCGAACGTATGCTTCGGCGGGCGGCATCGCAATCGCCTCTTCATGGCGGCGAGCCACGGCTTGTACTCGCTGTATGTGAATACGCAGGGCGTTCGCGGCGGTTGAGCGCGCGGCAATTCGCGAGCCCGATGCAGGCGTTTCGCGCGTAGCGGACGAGCGGCAAAAGAGGGAAGCGCGGAAAGCGCGGAAAGCGCGGCGCCAAGGCGGAGACACCGAGGCATGACGAAATCCTGGAGCAGACGTTGACGAAAAGAAAATCCCCCGAGGAGTTGCGCAGCCATCGCTGGTATGGCGTGAACGATCTGCGCTCGTTCGGACATCGCTCGCGCACCGCGCAGATGGGCTACAACCGCGACGAATACGCGGGCAAGCCGGTCATCGCGATTCTCAATACGTGGAGCGAGATCAACGCGTGCCATACGCATTTCAGGCAGCGCGTCGAGGAAGTGAAGCGCGGCATCTGGCAGGCCGGCGGCTTTCCGATGGAGCTGCCGGTGCAGACGCTCTCCGAGCCGTTCCAGAAGCCCACCACGATGCTGTACCGCAACTTCCTCGCGATGGAAGCCGAGGAGACGCTGCGCTCATATCCCGTCGACGGCGTCGTGCTGATGGGCGGCTGCGACAAGACCACGCCCGCGCTGCTGATGGGCGCGATCTCGATGGACCTGCCCGCGATCTTTCTTCCCGCCGGCCCGATGCTGCGCGGCAGCTGGAACGGCGTGACGCTCGGCTCGGGCTCCGACTCCTGGAAGTACTGGGCCGAGCTGCGCGCGGGCACGATCACGCCGGAGGACTGGCAGGGCGTCGAAGGCGGCATTGCGCGCTCGCCGGGCCACTGCATGACGATGGGCACTGCATCGACGATGACGAGCGCGGCCGAAGCGCTCGGCTTCACGCTGCCCGGCTTCGCCTCGATTCCGGCGCCCGATTCGCGTCACGCGCAAATGGCCGCGCACACCGGCATGCGCATCGTCGAGATGGTGTGGGAGGACCTGAAGCCCTCGGACCTGCTCACGGCCGGCTCGATCGATAACGCGGTGACCACCTGCGTCGCGCTGTCCGGCTCGACCAATGCGGTGGTCCATATGATCGCGGTGGCGCGGCGCGCGGGTATCGGGTTGACGCTCGATCGCTTCGACGAGATCGCGCGCCGCACGCCGGTGCTCGCGAATATCCGGCCGACCGGCGCCTATCTGATGGAAGACTTTTTCTATGCGGGCGGTTTGCGCGCGTTGCTTGCGGAACTCGGCGAACTGATCGATGGCTCGCAGAAAACGGTGAACGGCCGCACGCTCGGCGAGAACCTCGCCGACGCACGCATTTTCAACGACGACGTGATTCGCCGCCGCGCCAATCCGCTGCTGCGGGACAGCAGTCTCGCGGTGCTGCGCGGCAATCTCGCGCCCGACGGCGCCGTCATCAAGCCGGGCGCGGCCGAGCCGCATCTGCTCGCGCATACCGGGCGCGCGGTCGTGTTCAGCGACTACAACGACATGGCCGCGCGCATCGACGACGATGCGCTCGATATCGACGAGACCTGCGTGATCGTGTTGCAGCATGCGGGACCGGTCGGCGCGGGCATGCCCGAGTGGGGCCAGTTGCCGATTCCGCGCAAGCTGTTGCAAAAGGGCGTGCGCGACATGGTGCGTATTTCGGACGCGCGCATGAGCGGCACGAGCTATGGCGCGTGCGTGCTGCACGTGGCGCCGGAGTCGTTCGTCGGCGGGCCGCTCGCGCTCGTGCAGAGCGGCGATCTGATCGAACTCGACGTGCCGCGGCGCAAGCTCGACGTGCTCGTGTCCGACGACGAACTCGCGCGCCGCAAGGCCGCGTGGGTCAAGCCCGAGCCGCGTTTCGCGCGTGGCTACGGCGCGCTGCATCAGACCCATGTGTTGCAGGCCGACCGCGGCTGCGACTTCGATTTTCTGCAACGCGGCGGCGCGCAGGACCCCGCGGCCGGTGCCACCGGCGAGGGCCGCGCGGGCGAGCCGGAGATTCACTGAGGCGCGTGTCGATATGCCACGGATAGGCCACGCGATACCTGCGCCGCCTCCGCACGCGAAACGCCAGGGCGCGAGATATTGAAACGCCGCGTGCTTGCCTGTTGATTGATTAAGCGGAATAAACGCGGCAATTCAAACGCGAGCCCGTGTTGCAATACGGGCTCGTCGCTTATTTCAGCCGGTGTAATTCGATCACGCGCGTGGGCCGCAAATGATTGAGCGCGTAATGAATGCGGCCACGCTCCTGACGTTGCCCGACGGGGCGTGGATCATCGTATTGATGGTCCGCCGAATAGGCGCCCTGCGGTGCGGTCATGCCCTTGTCGATGACCGCATAGCCCGGTTCGAGCGCAAGCAGCAGATGATTGCCGCCGGGCCGGCTGTCGAAGCCGGCCATGCCGTCGAGCGCCTCGGGCACGCTGTTCGCGAGCGTCGCATTGCTCGTGATGATCTCGTCCGGCGAGATCGGACTGTGGCCCGCGATGCGCGCGGCTTCGAGGTTCTTGCCGTCGGTGTCGACGGTGCTGTCGTGCGTGCGCTCGTTGTGCAGATCCGTCGATTTCGGGTCCTTCATAGCGGGTTTCGTGCCGGCGTTTTCCGGCCTGGTGATCGCGCTGTTCATCGTGCATTCTCCTGCAGAGGATAGGGTGGAAAGCAGCAAAAGCCGTTCCGGGTGACACGGCGCCTCGGCGCTGAACTCGCGATGCGCATGCCCCGTACTTTCATGCGACGGAGGTTGTCTCGCGCGATCGAATGGCGATGGCGTCCGTGATTCTTTTCGATTTTTTTAATGAACGCCTATTTTCTACAGAGTATGATCGTACTCCGGCGTGCCGTGTACGGTGGCACTGACGCCGCGTTCCGGCTGTTCCAGCATGGCCGGAAATAACTAACAACAAAATGGCCGCGCGACTGAATACATACATGTTACGGGGCTGTCATGGGCGGGTGACACATGCACTTCGATGCTGCATTTACACATCGCGGCTATCTGTTGAATTGCGAACCGGCACGCACGGGCGACGGAAGCTGGCAACCGTATGTGGTGATCTCGCGCTCGAGCGACGGCGAACTGGTCGCCAACCGTTTCTTTCCCATCGAACTCCGCTTCCCCGACGAAGCCGGCGCCATCGCGCATGCCCGCGACTGGGCGGTGCGCTGGATCGACGCGAGCAGCATGACGATCTGAATGGCGCGACCGCGCTGTGCAAGCCGTATCGCGCGGGCCGCGTTAAAACGCGGTAATCTTTGCGGATAACCACTTCGAACCGTGCTTGCCGCACGGCGCTGTCTTTATGTCCAACGTGCCCACCCAGAACTGGGGTCTCGAACAGATCGTCGCCGACCTGCGCGCCTCGCGCGAACAATTGCATCGCACGCGGCATCCGCTCGGCATTCGCGAACTGCCGTCGCGCGACGCGATCGTCAATATCGTGGCCGGCCTGCGCGCGGCGCTGTTTCCCACGCATTACGGCGCGCCCGATCTGACCGACGAAACCGTCGACTACTACGTCGGCCATACGCTCGAAAGCACCTTGCGTTTGCTTGCCGCGCAGATTCGCCGCGCGCTGCGCTTTCTGCCCGAGTTCGGCGAGACGTCGGACGCCGAGTTGCAGGAGCGCGCATTCGCCGTGGCGCGCGAATTCGCAACGCAATTACCGGGCATTCGTGCACTGCTCGTCAGCGACATTCAGGCAGCTTTTACCGGTGACCCCGCCGCACAGCACATCACCGAGATCCTGCTCTGCTATCCGGGCGTATGGGCGATGACGCATCACCGCCTCGCGCATGCGCTGCATCGGCTCGGTGTGCCGCTGCTCGCGCGCTTTATCAACGAGATCGCGCACTCGGCCACCGGCATCGATATTCATCCGGGCGCGACGATCGGGCCGAGCTTCTTTATCGACCACGGCACGGGCGTCGTGATCGGCGAGACCGCGATCATCGGCGAGCGCGTGCGCGTGTATCAGGCGGTGACGCTCGGCGCGAAGAGCTTCGCCGCCGATGAGAGCGGCGCGCTGGTCAAGGGCAACGCGCGGCATCCGATCGTCGAGGACGACGTCGTGATCTACGCGGGCGCGACGATCCTCGGACGCGTGACGATCGGGCGCGGCTCGGTGATCGGCGGCAACGTGTGGCTGACGCATAGCGTGCCGCCGGGCAGCAGCGTGTCGCAAGGCAAGGTGCGCGAAGGCGAGCGCGCTGACGAAGGGCGGCAGTGACGCGTGCGAGGTGGGGTGCGCGCGGTGGGGCGCGAAGTTTGCGCGACTCGCGGCGCGCGTGCCGTGCAGAGTGCGAAGAATGGCGAGTGCCGATGCACGATCGCGCGCGTGCGCATGTGCAACACGGGGCATGACTTCCGCATGAGCCCCGCGTGAGCGGCCTGTAGCGACCCGCTCACCCCACCCGCCAATGCCGCAGCCACGGCAGCCCATGCGCGCCATGCAGCAGCACATGATCGCCGATCAACCACGCCGCGGCCCACGACGCCGCCACCACGATCAGATCGCAGTGCCCGCTATTCCATAGATTCAACGAATGCCGTCCGGCGATCCACGGTACGCCGAGCGGATTCGGCCAGTCGGCGAGCAGATGCATGAGCCCGCCACACGCGAAACCGAACGCCGGCGCGGCATAGAGCGAATGCCCGAGCGAGCGGTACGACAGCACGAGCAAGGCGAGCCATGCGAGGCCCCAATGCGTGAGCGTGCGATGCGTAATCCACAGACGCCGCGCGCGCGACCACCAGGCGACTTCGAGCCAGTCCGGCGCGGTGCCGCCGGCCACGCCGGCGATAAAACTCAGCAGCACGCCCGGATGAAGCAGGCCGCCGCTGCCGCGCGCGACGATCGCCGCCGCGATGACGCCCGCCGCAAAACCGGTTGCATGATGTGCCTTGCTGGATGCCATCGAAACTCGCGACACGAGCGCCGCGCTAAAAAACACAGGGCGGCTATGTTCGCAGATGAGCGCATAAAAAAATAGCCGATGCGCGAGATAAAAATTCGCGCATCGGCCTCGCGTTCACGCCGCTTATAACGCTGACGGCATGAGCGATCGATGCAAACCTCAGGTCGCGCAGCGCGCGATGTCGAAGCGCAGTTCCTCTTCGGGCGGATCGTTCGGCGCATTCGCGGGACGCATCACCTTGATGACAGTATTGCCGTTGAGCGGCGTCAGCGTAATGAAGTAGGAGTTGTTCGAATCCGCGCCGACCGCGAGTTCGGTGGAGTCGCCCGCCTGCGAGGTGCGCACGCGTGACAGACGATCCTGCAGGCAGGTGGCGATGGATGTAGCCGTGCGTGGCGACGACACATAGACGAGCGGCGCGGACGCATCGCGCGCGGGACCGCTCGACGAGCCGCAGGCGGCGAGAGTGGCGGTGATGGCAACAGCGGGGGCAAGCAGAAGAAGTCTTTTCATGATCCGATCGTCGGCGTTCCCGGTCGTGCATGGGAAGATGAGGCACGGGCGAAGCGCGCTGCGGCGACGCGCAATGCAATGCTTCGCGACGAAGCCGCGATACACCGTCACGGCGGTGCGGTGGTGTATCTCGGCCGGGGCAGTATACCCACCGCACGCGGGCAGCGTCACTATGCGCGTTCGTTTGTCGATGCGCGCATGAGCGTGTTCAGCGCAACGACGGCGGATCGTAAGGCCCATGAAAAAACCCGCGGCGCGATCGTATCGCGCGCGGGCCGAAGCGCGGCTCGGGTGGATGAACCCGCGCCGCGCGTACTGCGTGGAAGATGGCAAGCGAAGCCGCAGTCACCGCGAGGCGCACGGCCCGGAAGCGGTACCTGCAAGCTGTGCTGCCTGGAGGCGTTGATTAGAAGCGGTGACGCAGACCGACGGCCGCCGCAACCTGATTGCCCGTCGACGACGGCGCGAGCGTGTTGATCGACGCGACGTTCGTGCCGAAGTTGCCGAGTTCGCCCGACGCATGCTGATACACGCCTTCGACATACACGTCGGTGCGGCGGCTCAGCGAGTAGTCGCCTTGCAGCGAGACCGTGTGCCACTTCGGATCGCCCGAGCCGTTCGAGCCCGTCATCTTGCCGTCGGTGAACGTGTACGAAGCCGCGAGGCTCAGTGCCGGCGTCAGCGAGTAACGGCCGTTCACTTCGTAGTTGTCCAGATGCAGGTTGGTGCCCGCGATGCCCGGCAGCGTCGCGCCGCCGACGTTCACGCCGGTGATGCCGTCGAGTTGCGTATGCGTATAGACAAAGCCCGCGGTGGCCGGGCCGTACGTATAGTTGATGCCCGCGCCGAACGTGCGTTGCAGTTCGGCCGCGACTGCCGCGGTGCCGTCGCCTTGCGACACGGCGCCGTTCAGGTTCGCGCTGCCCGAGTTGTTCAGTTGCAGATAGGCGGCCGCGAAGCTGAGCGGGCCGTTATCGTACGAAGCGCCCGCGCTCCATGCGCGATTGTTCGCGAATTCGCCGGCTGCGTTGCTGAAGCCGTACAGGCCGCCGAACTTCAGGCCCGCATAGTTCGCGCTCGTGTACTTCACGGCATTCTTGATCGAGAACGAGCTGGCGAGATTGTCGTTGTCGAACGGGTGGGCCGCGAGATTGTTGCCGAAGCCCGCGCCCGCTTCGGACAGCGGCGCCAGATAGTCGCTCACCGAATCGTACTGACGGCCGAGCGTCAACGTGCCGAACTGGTCGCTTTTCAGGCCGACGAACGCCTGGCGATTGAACATCGTGCCGTTCTCTGCGTTCCGCCCGTTGTTCAGGTTGAAGCCATTTTCCAACGTGAAGATCGCGTGCAGACCGCCGCCGAGGTCTTCGCTGCCGCGCAGGCCGAAGTACGTGTTCGACAGCGAGCTGCTGCCTTGCTGCCAGTTGGTGTGGCCGCCCTGGTTGTTCGAGTAGACGAGGCCCGCGTCGAGCGAGCCATATATCGTGACGCTGCTTTGTGCGTGTGCGGTGACGGCGAAGGTGCCGACCAGACCTGCGGCAATGAGGGTTCTTTTCATCTAGGGATCACTCCGGGATAGGGCATGGACAATCGGATTCCAGTGCGCTGACTGGCGATTCGTGACGAAGTGTAATTGCCGTTATGCGGATATTTAATTCCGCGTACTACAACAATTAATTCTCAAATTAGAGATAGTGAGAATTGATCGCCTAAGTACAGGCTGGCAAAAGAAAAATAATCTTTGCAATTAATGGGCAGAGGGCTTGTCAAGCCACTTGACGTTGTCCGGCAGCGACGGCTTACGGCCTGTCAGGCAGACTGGAGCGCGCCGCGCACCGACTTCATGACGGGAGATTCGCACTGTTTTTTGCAATGCAGTCTTCCGGTGGTGACGTTAAATCGTCAGAGCCGGCCACTTATAATCGTGAAAGACCCCTATGACCAAGGGTGTCTTTTTCATTTTTACACGCGGCCTTCGGGTCGCGTTTTTTTATGGGCTTTTAAATCCGGGTTATACATTGCCGCAAACTGGCGGAATGCGTTATTCCGGTCGGCGCGTGGCGCGGCAGGGCTTGTCTGTTCGTCAGAGTCGGCGGGGCGGCGTGGGCGGGGCGGGTAGAATCGCGGGTTCGATATGTTTTTCGCCCCTCGCGAACGTGAGTGAACCTGTAATGACCGACACGCCCCTTTCCTCGTCCGATGCGGATGCCGATCCGAATGCCGATGCCCGCGCGGAAGATTCGTCCGGGCTCGACGACAGCGTGCACGAAGAGCGTCTGTGGCGCGATAACGGCTGGACCGCGCGCATCATCAAGAATGAAGACGACGAAGGCTGGGCCGTCGAAATGATCAAGGACGGCGAAGCGGAGCCCGCGCTCGTCGGACCCTGGACGATGGGCCGCAACAAGAAGGACCCGAAGCCGCTCGACGTTTCGGCGTTCAACACGCTCGTGAAAACCGCCTCGGAAGTGCTGCGCCGTCATGAACAGCAATTGCGCGCGCAACTGCATAAGGCGGTGCGCGTGCCGAGCGCGGACGGCAACGACGAACTCGACATCACGCTCGACATCGTTCCCGACGAAGACGAGCCGTATGCCTTGCTGAGCGCGCTCGATCCCTTCGGCGAGCAGCTCGCGCAAGTGCAGGTCGCGCCCAACTTCAAGCTCAACAAGGCGAGCGCCGCGGCGTGGGTCGAAAACGGCTTTCGCCGGCCGAACTAGACCACCTGTCAGTTCCGCTTGCAGAAAATCGCGGTGATGAACGGCGCGACGTGGTGCACGATCGCCGTGCTGCCGGCATCCGCCAGTGCGCTTTTCACCTTGTCTTCGCTGGCGAACACGACCGCGCCATACGCCGACTGCGCAAGCGGTTCGCCGTCGCCGGTACGGAATATCGGATCGTCCTTTTCGAATCCCACCACCGCGAAGACGCGAAAGCCGAACGCGGTCAGATCGGCATGGGGTACCGGCGAAAACGCGTTGATCGAATTGCTTTCGACATGCGTCGGCTTCGGGTTGATCAGTTGCGGCCCGATCAGATCGGCAATGAACTGATGGCCGCTTTCGTTGCAGGCGAGCGGCGCGTCGAGCGCAACGGCCAGCGCGGGCAGCGGCAGCGCGGCGGCCGCGCTGAACAGCAGGGTGGCAAGAAAACGGTTCATGAGGGTCATGAGCTTGAGCGGCAATCCGGGTTCGCTGTCGTGGTTTTGCAACGGCCGATGGCCTCGCGCGCAGGCCCGCGAGGCCTTAGGCCTTGTGTATCAAGGTGATCGGGCGTGACAGGCGCAACAGGATTCGCACTTTATCGCGATTCGGTGAATCCCGCTGCGTGACCGACACACCCCTGTCATCGTCGGATCGAAGAGAAACGTACGGGAAGAAAGCAATCTTTTGTGAACCCGTATATATTTGCAGGTTATGACTTCGAAAGCTCCGCCTCCATTAAACGTTCCAGCGCCCCGCACATGGGACGCCCGGCTTGCACGCCGGCTCGTGACACCGCTAGTCGATACCTGGGTCACTCCTAATCACCTGACCACGCTGCGCCTTCTGATCGGCGTGGCGGGCGCGCTGTGTCTCGCCCGCGGCGGTTTTTCGTCGGCCAATGCGGGCGCATTGCTGATTGTGCTCTCCAATTTTGTCGATCATACGGATGGCGAGCTTGCGCGTATTGGCGGCAAGTCGAGCCGTATCGGTCATTTTTACGATCTTGCCTGCGACGCGCTTGTCACCGTGATGCTGTTCGTCGGCATGGGCATCGGTGTCGGCGGCACGCAGATCGGCGGCCTGAAACTCGCGCCCGGCGTGCTGGGCGCGGTAGCCGGCATTGCGGTCGCGCTGATCTTCTTCCTGCGCATGCGCATCGAGGAAATGGCCGGCAAGGCCGGCACGAAGCAGGCGTCGGTGGGCGGCTTTGAAACCGAAGACGTGCTGTACCTGCTACCTATCGTCACGCTGACGAACGTCGTGACGCCGTTCGTCGTGGTGGCGTCGATCGGCGCGCCGCTGTTCGCCGTCTGGGTCGTGATCGATTATGTGCGCGTGTCGCGCCGCAGCGCCCGGCTGGCAGCCGGCGCCGCCAAAGCCTCCGAAACCAGTCAACTTTGGGCCAGCAAATGAGTATCCACGCCGAAGACGACGTGATCGCATCCCCCGTGGCAACCGCCTCTGTCGCAGCATCTGCCGCGCCCGCACCGGACGCGGACCGCGCGGTCGCAAGCCGCACCCGCACGTTCGACAATCCGCGTCTGCGCAAAGACTTCGCGGCACAGGGTGCGTTTCTTTATCTGGACGACTTTCTCGCGCCGGAAGCCACCGCGCAGCTGGTTCACAGCGCGCGTGCCCTGCTCGATAACGTGAACCGCAGCTATCTGCCGGGTCACAAGCAGGGCGGCAGCGTGAGCCGCCATATGATCGACCGTCTTGCGCCGTTTATCGCCGAACTGTATCGCTCGAAAGAGCTGATCGGCTGGCTCGAGCAGGTGAGCGGCGACAAGCTGCAGGTTTCTCCCGCCGACGATCCGCACGCCTACGCGCTCTATTACTACACGCGGCCGGGCGACCATATCGGCTGGCATTACGATACTTCGTACTACGACGGACGCCGTTACACGCTGCTGCTCGGCGTGATCGACGAATCGTCGTGCCGGCTCGAATACGAGCTGCACACGCGCAATCCCGACGTGCCCGACGTGCCTGGCGCGGTGCAGATTCCGCCGGGCGGCCTCGTGTTTTTCGACGGCGACAAGCTGCGCCATCGCATCACGCCGGCCGGCGCCGAAGAAATGCGCGTGTCGCTTACGTTCGAATATGTCACGGACCCCAACATGCGGCCGTGGCGCCGTTTCGTCTCGAACATGAAAGACGCGATTGCGTACTTCGGTTTCCGCCAGGTGTTCCGTCAGATGGTCTCGCGGGGCAAGGGCGCTGCATGAGTCGCGTGGCGCTGCTTCTGCTGTCGATCGGCACGGCGCTGTTCGTCGGCCTGCTCGCGTGGCAGGGCTTCGGCTCGGTGGCTTCGACCTTGCTGGCGGCCGGCTGGGGGCTCGTGGTCGTCGCGGCGTTCCATCTCGTGCCGCTCGTGCTCGATGCCGGCGCGATCTCGGTGCTGCTTCGGCGCCGCGGCGCCGCGCGCGAGAACACCGCTTACGATCTCTCGCTGCGCGATGCGCTGTTCGCACGCTGGATCGGCGAATCGGTCAATAGCCTGCTGCCGGCCGGGCAGATCGGCGGTCCGGTCGTGATGGTGCGGCAACTGTCGCAGCGCGGCATGCTGCTGCGCGACGCGGCCGCCGCGATCACCGTCAGCACGACCTGGCAGGCGCTCGCACAAATCGTTTTCGCGCTCGGCGGCCTAGCGTTGTTCGGCGCATATGCGGCGCACGGCGCGCTGCACGACCTGCGCATGGCCACGCTGATCGCCACGGCCGTGCTCGGCGCGCTGATCGCCGGTTTCTACTATGCGCAGCGGCGCGGCCTGTTCGGCCGGCTGCTCGGCATGGTGTCGAAGGTGTTCGGCAAGCGCGACTGGTCCTCGCTGATGACGCGCGCCGAAGCCGTCGACGCCGCCGTGCAGTCGCTCTATCGCGAGCGCGGCCGGGTGGCGGCGAGCTTTGCGCTGAGCCTGGTCGGCTGGGTCGTCGGTACGGTCGAGGTATGGCTCGCGCTGCGTTTTCTCGGCCATCCGGTCGGCTGGATCGATGCGCTGTTGCTCGAAAGCATCGGTCAGGCGATTCGCGGCGCGGCCTTTATGATTCCGGGCTCGCTCGGCGTGCAGGAGGGGGGGTATCTGCTGCTCGCGCCGCTCGTTGGCCTGCCGCCCGACGCGGCGCTGGCGCTTTCGCTCGCCAAGCGCGCGCGTGAAATCCTGCTCGGCTTGCCGGGTCTGCTGGTTTTGCACTTCAGCGAAAGAAGCTGGCAACGGCGGCGCGCCACGCGGCGCGTGCCGGTTGCCGATTGATCTCCGTATTTTTTCAAAGGACCGCGCATGCGCGCCATCATTCTCGCCGCGGGCCTCGGCCTGCGTCTTCAGCAGCCGCCACAGGCCCAGTTTCCGAAGTGCCTGCTGCAGTTCGACGGCATGAGCCTGCTCGAACGGCATCTGCAAATGCTCGAAACCGCCGGGGTGACCGACGTCGTGCTGGCGCTCGGCTTTCAGCCGGAATCGGTGCAGGCGGAACTCGCGCGCATCGGCTGGCCGCATCGGGTCGAGACCGTGCTGAACCCGCGCTTCGATCTCGGCAGCGTGCTGACCGTGCATACCGTGGCCGATGCGCTGACGCGCGGTGGCGACGTGCTGCTGATGGACGCCGACGTGCTCTACGACGAACGCATCCTGAGCGCGCTGGTGGCCGGTGAATCGGTCAACCGTCTGTTGATCGACCGCGATTTCGAGGCGGGCGACGAGCCCGTCAAGCTGTGTCTGAAAGACGGCGTGCCGGTCGAATTGCGCAAGCAGCTGGCGGTCAATCTCGAGTACGACACGATCGGCGAATCGGTCGGCTTCTTCCGCTTCCGCGAAGAAACCGCGCGCCGCTTTACGCAGATTGTGGCGGGTTATATCGACAGCGGCCGCGCCAACATGCCTCACGAAGAAGCGGTGCGTGACCTGCTGCTCGAACGCAGCCAGGTGTTCGATACCGCCGACGTGACCGGCGCGCCGTGGATCGAAATCGACTTCCCGAACGACGTCGCGCGCGCGGCCAACGAGATCCTCCCGCAGTTGCAGCCGCTCGTTAGCGCGTCGCGCTAAGCCGCGGCGGGGAACGGGAAACGGGGAGCGGGGCATTGGGCGGGACACGCGGCGCGTTCCGCCGCCGCTCCGCATCCCACGCGGCAGCCCTTGGCTGTCTTAATCTCGACACGGAGACACCGAGCCCGGCGCAATACCGGCACGGCGCCGTGCGCACCGCTGTGCGTGGCGAAAATTCCTTCGCACAACAACATGGGTTGCCGCCGCGATGCCATAATCGCTGCTTTAAATCGTCGGCCTAGCTGCCTGCCGCCACGCCCATGCTGCTCGCCTTAGGCCCTTTCATCGTTCCGCTGATCGTTGCGTGCGCGATGTTCATGGAAAACGTGGACGGCACGGTCATTGTGACGTCACTGCCGGTTCTGGCGCGCGACCTCGGCCACGATCCCATCACCCTGAAGCTTGCGGTCACCTCGTATGTAATCGGGCTGGGCGTCTTTATTCCGATCTGCGGCTGGGTGGCCGACCGCTTCGGTTCGCGTACCGTGTTCCGCACGGCCATCGGTATCTTTATCACCGGCTCGCTGCTGTGCGCGGTCTCCACCTCGCTCGATACCTTCGTTGCCGCGCGCTTCGTGCAGGGCATTGGCGGCGCGCTGATGGTCCCGGTGGGGCGCATCATTATTTTCCGTTCGCTGCCGAAGTCCGAGTTTATTCGCGCGATGAACTATCTGGCGGTGCCGGCGCTGCTCGGGCCGGTGGTCGGGCCGCCGCTCGGCGGCTTTATCACGACGTATCTGCATTGGCGGCTGATCTTCGTCATCAACGTGCCGATCGGTCTGCTCGGCATCTGGCTGACCAATAAATACATCGAGAATACGCACGAGCCGCATCCCGGACGGCTCGACTGGATCGGTTTCGTGCTGTCGGCGAGTGGCGCGTCGCTGTTTATGCTCGGGCTTTCGCTCGTGGGCGGCGAACTCGTCTCGGGTAGCGCATCGTTCGGCATGTGCATGACCGGTATCGCGCTGCTGCTGGCCTATGTGCTGTACGCGGGCCGTGTCGAGTTGCCGGTGCTCGATCTGCGCCTGCTGCGCATTCCGAGCTTTCATGCGAGCGTGATCGGCGGTTCGCTGTTTCGTATCGGCTTGGGCGCCGTGCCGTTTCTATTGCCGCTCGCGTTGCAGGAAGGGCTTGGCATGACCGCGTTCAGAGCCGGCGCGATCACGTGCGCGTCCGCGTTCGGCTCGATCTTTATGAAGACGCTAGCGACGCGCATTCTCGGGCACTACGGCTTTCGTACCGTGCTGATGGTCAATGCCGCCTGCGCGGGTGTTGCGATCGCCGTATATGGGCTGTTTTTTCCAGGTACGCCGCACTGGCTGATCTGGTGCATCGTGCTGGTGGGCGGCTTTTTTCCGTCGCTGCAATTTACGTCGCTCAATACGCTCGCCTATGCGGATATTCCAGGCAGCGATATCGGCCGCGCCACGAGCGTGGCGAGCGTGATCCAGCAGATGTCGCTCGGGCTCGGCGTGACGATCTCGGGTATCGTGCTGCAGATTTCGCATTACGTGCAGGGCCATCCCAAGATCGTGTTCTCCGATTTCTGGCCGGCGTTTGTGGTTGTCGGCCTGTTCTCGTTCCTGTCGATTCCGATTACGGCGCGTCTTCCGCACGATGCGGGCGACGAAATTGCTCGCGGGAGCACGTGAGCGTGTGAGCACAATTCGCGGCGCTTGTAGTGCGCGCTTGCTCTATTTGTGCCGATCGTTTTACGCCTCGCGTTCGCGGCATCGGCTGCGCCGTTTTACCGTTCCCCAGCTTCGATTGCTTTGCTTCTACCCAGCCGATTCGCACTCCGCCAGTGCCAGTGCGATTGCGGCGGCACGTATCAAGCCACGTTCATCCCATTGCGCTTGAGTGCCTTTTTCAAGGCTTTTTATGCGGCAGTACGCCGAGGCATACGGCATATAGCGGTTTAGCAAAACCTTGCTGCGCATGTTATAAGCCCAAGGTAGCCCGATTCGTCATACGGATAAAACCGTCGTTTACGGAGATCGCAATGAAGTCGTTTCGCAGCGCCAAAGCTTCGCTTAGCGTTTCGGCCAGCGGTTTTGCGCTGGTTACGCTTCTGTCTGTTGCCACTGGTTTTCTCGAAGCGACGCCCGCGCTTGCCAAGGCGCCCGCGACAACGCAGCCCGCCGTGCTGAGCGGCTCGGCGATTGCCGTGCCCGATAACTACAGCGCCGATGCCGCCGAGCAGATTTTCAGGCAAGGCGGTAATGCGGTCGACGCGGCCGTTGCGATCGCCTTTACGCTTGCGGTCACGTTTCCGGATGCGGGCAATATCGGCGGCGGCGGTTTTATGACGTTGTATATGGACGGCAAGCCTTACTTTCTCGACTATCGCGAGCGCGCGCCGCTTGCCGCGACCACAAACATGTATCTCGACGACAAGGGCGAGGTCATCAAGGATATGAGCCTTATCGGCTATCGCGCGGTGGGCGTGCCCGGCACAGTGGAAGGCATGTGGGAAGCGCAGCGCCGCTTCGGCAAGCTCCAGTGGAAGCAGGTGCTTGCGCCGGCCATTCACTATGCGCGCGACGGCTTCGAAGTCAGCCAGCCACTACAGCAGCGGCGCGACGAAGCGGAGAAAAACTTCGCGGGCAAGACCAATTTCGATACATATTTCGGCGGTTTGAAACAGGGCGCCCACTTCAGGCAGCCCGATCTGGCCACGGTATTGCAGCGTATTGCCGATCAGGGCGCGAAGGATTTTTATTCGGGCAAGACCGCCGATCTGATCGCGGCCTCGATGCGCGGTCACGGTCTGATTACGAAGGCCGATCTCGAACAATACAAGGCCGTATGGCGTGAGCCGGTGCAGGCCGATTGGAACGGCTATCGTGTGATTACCGCGCCGCCGCCGAGTTCGGGCGGCGTCGGTCTCGTGCAGCTGTTGAAGATGAAGGCCGATCTCGCGCCCGACTTCAAGGGCGTGCCGCTCAATTCCGCGCAGTATGTGCATCTGATCGCGGAGATCGAGAAGCGCGTGTTTGCGGATCGCGCGCAGTATCTCGGCGATCCCGACTTCTATCAGGTGCCGGTCGCGCAGTTGATCGACGATGCGTATCTCGCGAAGCGTGCGGCCGAGGTCAATCCCGTTACGCCTTCGGATACGGCGAGCATTCAGCCGGGCCTCGGCACGTCGATGCCGGAGAAGTCCGAGACCACGCACTATTCGGTGGTCGACAAATGGGGCAATGCGGTTTCGAATACGTATACGCTCAACGGCGCGTTTGGCTCGGGTGTCGTGGTGGATCGCGCCGGTATCGCGCTCAACGACGAGATGGACGACTTTTCCTCGAAGCCCGGCGTCGCGAATGCATTTGGCGTGGTGGGCGCCGATGCGAATGCGATCGAGCCGAAAAAGCGGCCGCTATCGTCGATGGACCCGACGATCCTGACGAAAGACGGCAAGGTCGCGCTCGTCATCGGCACGCCGGGCGGCTCGCGTATCTTTACGTCGATCTTCCAGGTCATCAACAATATCTACGACTACGATATGCCGCTGCCCGATGCGGTTGCCGCGATGCGTTTCCATCATCAGCTCTTGCCGGCGAATACGATTTTCTGGGAGCCGTATAAGCCGATCGAGGGCGAACTCGCGAAGCAGATCGAAGCGAAGGGCTATACGCTGGAAGGACAGGATTTTGTCGGCGATATTCAGGTGATCCAGGTCAATGGCAATAGGCCGGAAGCGGCGACTGATCCGCGCGGGCGAGGGGTGGCGCGGGTGGTTCAGTAGAGGGTGTTGGGGGTTGCGGTTTGCCTATTCCTGGTCGACTTCGGGCCACAAGCGTGGGAATAGAAAGCGAAGGCTTTTTAGTGGGAGTCCAAAGGAAAGATCACCGCGATGCGAAGGCGAATCGAGCAGACCGATATCGAGTAGGGAGCGCGTAATCCGGCGCGCCAGAACATCGCTTACGCCGAGCATCTGATTGAATTCCGCGCGCGTGACTGCGCGGCGCGTCGCCACGAATTCCATAGCCAGTGCTGATGCTTCCGGTTTGATAACCGATTTTTCCGAACCGATCATCCATGGATTGGAATCGAAATATCGCAATAGATCGTGCAGGCGATCCGCAATGCCGTCGAATCCGGTCATGCGGACCATAAAGCTGACCTGGTCCAGGCAACAGTCCAGAAAGAACTGGGCGAACTGCACCAGGCCTTCCTGAGAGAGAGTGCCCCGGCCATCGAGATCATTACGGCGCCGCTGATCGGCCTCGCTTAGTCTGACATAGTACTGCTCATGTTCTCGCGCAAGGCCGCGAAGCGGGGACCATAAACCGTGCGTCAAATCGGCTGCACGCAGGGCGAGATGCGAATGCAGGCGCGCGACCCGGCCGTTGCCGTCCGCAAACGGGTGAATCCATGCCAACCGATGATGCGAGCAGGCAATGCCGATCAGCTGGTAATCCTTGATTCGTATGCGCGCATATCGAGTGGACCAGGCATCGAGTAGCGGCTCGATCATTTCGGGCTCCGGCGCCAGATGCCGGCCTACCGTGACATCCGCCTGGCGAAGCTTGCCGGGTTCAATCGGCTCGCCCTCGCTGGTAAAGCGCTCGTCGACCGGCAGATAGGAAAAGAACCGGTTGTGAATGGCGGCAAGCCGTGCGGGTTCGAACAGGGCGGATACCCCGAGCGAAAACCACTCTTCTTCAAGCGCGGTTTCCGTTGCGATATGCGCCAGCGCAAGGCGCTGTTTTTTGCGTTCGGCCATATCGGCGGAATAGTTCCGCTTGAGCGCGGCCTCGATTCGGGCAGGCGTGGTGTGCTGGCCTTCGATCTTGTTTGTGTAGTACGAATTCATTGCCCGCAATTGCGGCACGAGCGCAGCGGCAAGTGGCGTTCCGCTTACGGCAAGCAGCTTTTGTGACGAATCGACGAGTTCGGCGGTGCGTTCGAGCAGCGGATCGAGTACGCGCTCCTCGGGAAACAATGGTTCGAACGAAACGACGGTTGTCATAACAGACAATACGGTTCTATGTAGGGTTTAATGTCCTCGATTATATATCGCAACTAATTGGTTTATAAGGGTTAATTTATTTTTATGTAGGGTTGAATGTAGGGTTCGATGTAGAGTGCCCCAGCCCTACCTAGGGGCCGGCCGCGGCGCGGCCAACCCCTTTCCTCACCCCGCCTGCTCCACCGGCGTCAACGTCAGTTCCACCCGCTGCGCGCCGCGCAGCACGGTCACGCTGACTGGCCTGTCGATACGCGAAGCGTCGAGCGTACGTTGCAGGCTATCCACATCCTGCACCGGCTGTGAGTCGATCGCGACAATCGTATCGTCGGTGCGCAAGCCGCCGAGCGCGGCCGGGCTGCCCTTGACGATTTCCATTACATGCACGCCGCTTTGCGCGCTAAGCCCGAAATAGCGCTGCATACGTCGCGACAGCGGCATGGTCGTGCCGGCCACGCCGATATACGCGCGCCGTACGCGGCCATAAGCAAAGATCTGCATGATGACCCATTTGGCGGTATCGATTGCTGTCGCAAAGCAGATTGCCTGCGCGCCGGGGATGATCGCCGTATTGACGCCGATAACCTGGCCCGCCGAATTGATAAGCGGGCCGCCCGAATTGCCGGGATTGAGCGCGGCGTCGGTCTGGATCACGTCGTAGATCATGCGGCCGGAATTCGAGCGCAGCGAACGGCCCAGTGCCGAGACCACGCCGGTCGTGACGGTCTGCTGAAGGCCGAGCGGATTGCCGACCGCAATCGCAATCTGCCCGACGCGCAGCTTCGACGATTCGCCAAGCTCGACATGCGGCAGCGGCTCCGGCGAACCGATGCGCAGCACGGCGAGATCGCTGCCGGGGTCGTCGCCGACCAGGTCGGCGTCGAATTTCGCGCCGTCGGCAAGCGTCACCTGAATATGCGTCGCGCCATGCACGACATGGCTATTGGTCAGCAGATAGCCGTCCGGCGTAAATAAAAAACCCGAGCCTGTGCCGCCGCGCGCGCCGCGGCCGTGCCCGGACGGCTCGCCCGGCAGGCGGCGTTCGACGGCGATAAAGGCGACCGCCTGCTGGACGCGCTCGAGCGCGCCGATCACGGTGCGCGAATAGGCGTCGAGCAGGGCAGTGTCGTCGCTAAGCGGTTCGGTGGATTGGGGCCCGGGGGCGTCGGATACGGCGCTCGACAGGTCATCGATAAAGCGGGGGCGGCTTCCCATGGCGATGCTCCGGATAGGCGGGCACAAAGATGCGGGGCGCGCCGAGGATTTTTCAAGGGCGCGCGCATGGGGATGGGACGGCGGCGTGTGAGACACTTGCCGCATGCCGGCGGTTGGGTGCGGGCTCGCGAATTCGAGGTTGATTCGAGGTTAAGTGGGGCGTGCTGGACCGATATCGATAGTGTGGTCTCCATGCCTATGCCGCTGCGCTTTATCGATAAAAAGGAGACGCTTTATGCCCGCAACTACTTCCTCGTCATCGTCGCAAACCGCTTCTTCCGAACCGCGGATCGAATCGCTGAGTGCGATTACGCTGGCTACCGGCGATATGCGGCGCGCCGTGCCGTTCTACGAAGCGCTCGGTTTTCCGCTTAAATTCGGCGGCCCGCAGGAGACGTTTACATCGTTCGCATTCGGCGGAACCTATCTGAATCTGATTGCCGATGCTCGCGCGCCGGTCAACTGGTGGGGGCGCGTGATTATCTATGTATCGGATGTCGACGCGCTCTATCGCAAAGTACTCGCGGCGGGATTGCAGCCATCGTTCGCGCCATCCGACGCGCCTTGGGGCGAGCGCTATTTTCATCTCACCGATCCGGATGGCCACGAACTGAGTTTTGCCCGGCCGCTAGGCTAGTGGCGGCGTTTGCGATTAGGCTGGCGACTCCATCCAGCCGCTGATCCGGCTATCGGATCGGCGGCCGAATTTGCCGCCGGGAACCGCGCAAAACTCGCTATCCTCGCTATCATGAGTCGCACCGATGCATCGGCAATCTTACGATGCGGTAACAAGGATGACACCTTCTACTCCGATAATCGAGCAACTGCGTCCGCGCCGCGCTTGCCGCTGCGCGCCAATCCATTTCTGTTGCGAGGAGAGCTGCAATGAAAGAGCTTGACCCGAGATCCGAAGCCGAAGTCATGGCGGAGCGGCAACGCCGTTTCGAAGAGGACCTCATCGATGCCTATGACGAAGAGCTCGAAATGGAAGTCGATGACCGCATTATCGACGGCCCGGACAGCTTTACGCCCGAGCATCGCGAGGCGCGCAAGCAGTACTTCCGCGAGCTATTCCGCTTGCAGGGCGAACTGGTCAAGCTACAGGACTGGATCGTGCAGACCGGCCATCGGGTCGTCGTGATCTTCGAGGGGCGCGACGCGGCCGGCAAGGGCGGTGCGATCAAGCGCATTACGCAGCGGCTTAATCCGCGCGTCTGCCGCGTCGCTGCGCTGCCCGCGCCGAATAACCGCGAGCGCACGCAATGGTATTTCCAGCGCTATGTCTCGCATCTGCCCGCGGGCGGCGAGATGGTGCTGTTCGACCGTAGCTGGTACAACCGCGCGGGTGTCGAGCGCGTGATGAATTTCTGCACCGATGAAGAGTACGAAGAGTTTTTCCGCTCGGTGCCGGAGTTCGAAAAGATGCTCGTGCGCAGCGGCGTGCAGATTATCAAATACTGGTTTTCGATTACCGACGAAGAGCAGGAAATCCGCTTCCAGAACCGCATTCACGATCCGCTCAAGCAATGGAAGCTGAGTCCGATGGACCTGGAAAGCCGGCGCCGTTGGGAAGCGTATACGCAGGCCAAGGAAGTGATGCTGCAGCGCTCGCATATTCCCGAGGCGCCGTGGTGGGTCGTGCAGGCCGTCGACAAGAAGCGCGCGCGCCTGAACTGTATTCAGCATCTGCTGAGCCAGGTGCCGTATCACGAGATCGAGCATGCGCAGATCGATTTGCCGTCGCGCGTCTATCACGAAGACTATAGCCGTCAGCCGGTGCCGCAGACGATGATCGTGCCCGAGGTGTATTGAGGAGCGATTGGCGGTATCAGATTGGCGGTATCAAATAGCAGGGCAAAAAAAAGCGCGGTACGTTTTCTACGTACCGCGTTTTTTTATTGGCGAGGCCGGCGGTTACATCAACCGCCGGCCTGGACACTCAAGCTTAGAACACCGTCCGGAACAGCCAGTACAGACCCGCGGCGAGCGCGATCGAAGCGGGCAGCGTCAGCACCCACGCAAGGATCAGGCTGCGCACCGTGCTCCATTGCAGACCCGAGCCATTGGCCGCCATCGCGCCGGCCACGCCGGACGAGAGCACATGGGTCGTCGAAACCGGCAGGCCGTATACGTCGGCGGCGCCGATCGTCACCATTGCCACGACTTCGGCCGCCGCGCCCTGGCCATAGGTCAGATGCTGCTTGCCGATCTTTTCGCCGACCGTCACGACGATGCGCTTCCAGCCGACCATCGTGCCGAGCCCCAGCGCGATCGCGACCGCCACCTTGACCCATGTCGGAATGAACTTGGTGGCGTGATCGATCTGCGTTCTGAAGTTGCCGATCACCTTCGCATGCTCCGGCGCGAACTGCGGCTGGTTGGCCTTCTGCATCAGGCGGATCGCTTCGGACGTGACATACATATTGTTGCGCACGTTATCGACGATACCTTGCGGCACCGCGGCCATCGAGCCCGATGAGCCGACCTGGCTGCCGATCTGCGCGGTCAGCTGTTGCAGCGCGGGCAGCGTGGCCGGCGTCAGATGGCGTGTGCGTACGAACTCTTCGACATCGGCGCGCGGATTGGCCGAAGGCGCCGCGCCCTGCGTATAGTTCGCGAGCGTCGTCGCGGTTTGCTGCGCGACGGCGACGAAATTCTGCGTTTGCTCGGCGGTGACCGCCTTGTTTAGCGCATAGGCGGTCGGCACCGTGCCGATCAGGATCAGCATGATGAGGCCCATGCCTTTCTGGCCGTCGTTCGAGCCGTGTGCGAACGACACGCCCGTGCAGGTCAGAATCAGCAGACAGCGAATCCAGAACGGCGGCGGCTCCTTGCCCTTCGGCTCGGCATAGAGCGCCGGCACGCGCACGACCGCTTTCAGGATCAGCAGCAGCAGGCCGGCGAGCAGAAAGCCCACGATCGGCGAAAACAGCAGCGACTTGCCGACGCCGAGCGCCTGGTTCCAGTCGACGCCGCTCGTGCCGCTCGCACCGTGCATCATCTGATTCATCAGGCCCACGCCGATGATCGAGCCGATCAGCGTATGCGAGCTCGACGACGGCAACCCGAAATACCAGGTGCCGAGATTCCAGATGATCGCGGCGATCAGCAGTGCGAACACCATCGCAAAGCCCGCGCTGCTGCCGACCTGCAGGATCAATTCGACCGGCAGCAGTTGCAGGATGCCGAATGCGACCGCACCGCTCGACGTCAGCACGCCGAGAAAATTCCACGCGCCGGACCAGACGACCGCGAGGTTCGGTGTCAGCGAGTGGGTATAGATCACGGTGGCGACCGCGTTGGCCGTATCGTGAAAGCCGTTGACGAACTCGAAGCCGAGCGCGATCAGCAGTGCGATAGCGAGCAGCAGATACGGCAGGAACGAGCTTTCGCGAACGGGTTGCAGATCGTCGAGCAGATTGACGGCGCAATAGATGACGCCGGCGCCGAGCAGGGCGAGAAAGATAAACAGGCCGAAATTGCGCCCTTTGCCGCTAGCAGCGCCTGGTTGCGGATACGAGAGTTCCGGCATGACATGAGCCCCAAAAAGTGAGTCGCAGAGTTTCCGATGCTGCTTTCTTTACATGTCGTAATAATGACAATTGCGTGACGGCACTACAGGGTCTGCTTAACGAAGGCGTGGCAGTCGCTACGTGGCGGTGCGCCGCGCCGGAAAAGGGGTTTTCCCGCATGGCGGACGCAAGCGCACGGATGTCCGAAGCGAACCGGGCCGGCGGCCCGTTACGACGTGCTGGTGCTGCGTTGACCGGAGAAGCCCGCGTGTGGAGCGAAACCCTCGTGGTGCGCGGTGATGATGGCGTGCTGCGCGGCTCGACGATTGCGCCGCCCGCGTATAGATCAAGATAGACGCTCGCGACACGCGGCGCCATCGTGCTGCAAGGAAGAGTGTACGGGTATGGATGCGCGTGGGAAATATTTGCGGGCGTTTTTATGCGTATCGAGGGTATCGAATGGGTTGCATACCCGATGAGTCCCCTTTTTGCTACCCTCAAAGTAACGTCGTGTTGCGGGGGAGTGTCGATGAAGCAAGACAGCGGGACAACCAGCCAACTGGCGCAGGACGCTTCGGCGCAGCAGGCATTTGCATCCTATGCCAGGCCGCTGATCGGCGAGGCGATCGAACTTGCCGAGGCGGTGCATCAGGACCCGTCGCCCGAAGCGCTGCACGAGCTGCGCGTATCGTTGCGGCGCTTGCGCTCATTGTGGTGGGCCTTCGCGCCGTTGCTCGACGAGGGCGAGAATGCACGCCAGCGCGCGGTCTATCAGTTTCTCGCGAGCGCGGCCGGCAAGACGCGCGACTGGGACATCCTGATCGAATTGCTCGCGCGGCACAGCGGCGTGCGGGAACTGATACCCAGGCTCGAGGAAGCACGCGGCGAAACGCTTGCGGTTAGCCGCCAAACGCTTCTGAATGCGGATGTCAAGCATCTGCTGCGCGATGCATTCACGCGCACGACGGCGGAACTGAATACCGCGCACGCACCGCGTATTGCGCTGCGTCAATTTGCGTTCAAGCGCGTCAGCGCATCGAAGCGGTCGATGAAAAAGCGCGTCAAACGCGCAAGCCGCGCAAAGCGCTCCGATTACGCGGCTTTTCACGACGTCAGGAAAGCGGGCAAGAAACTGCGCTATCTGTTCGAGTTTTTCGGGCCGGTTCTGAAGGGCGGCCAGAAGCGCACGCTCAAGCGTTTAAAGCGCATCCAGAAATGCTTCGGCGAGCTGAACGACACGGTCGCAAGCGAGGCGCTGTTGCGCGACAATGCCGCATTGCTGGCCGGCGCCGGCGATTTCGACGGCGCGCTGCAGTGGCTCGATAAGGAGCGCAAGCGCCATTTGCGCGTGGTGGCCGGATTGCTGCGCTGATCGCACGCGCTTACGCAGTGCGATGCAGTGCGACGCAGTTCGGCTCGCCGACGCCGCGCGGGCCTGCCAGATTCGAAGCATGACCGGGGTGTAGGCCGCGGCGCAACGACGCCGCGGCGGAATCGTCCGCGAAAGGAGAGTTGATGAGCGTGGCATGGCGGACGCTGCTGTGGCGGTTGCATACGATGTTTCATCTCGGCAGGGCCGCCATGACGCGCTACCTCGGCAACCGGCCATGGCTCGCCGGCGTGGCGGGCACGCTGGTCGCCACGCTCATGGCGGTGCTGACGCTATTGACGCTCGACGCGGGCCGCACCGAAACGCTCGATCATGCGCGGCAGACCTCGCGCAATCTCGTCTCGATCATTTCCGCGGATCTCGCGCGCAACGTCGAAATCTACGACCTGTCGCTGCAATCGATGGTGGACGGCGCGCGCAATCCGGTTATCTCGGCATTGCCCGTCAAGGTGCGGCGCTCGCTGCTGTTCGAGCGCGCGACCACCGCGCCCTATCTCGGCGGCGCCTATCTGATCGGCGCCAATGGCGCAGTCATGGTCGCGCAATACGACGACGCCCACCCCGCGGTTCGTCTCGACGACCGCGATTATTTTCAGGCGCAGCAGCGCAATCCGGCGGCCGGCCTGTTTTTCTCGCATCCTTACCGCTCGCGGCTGCGCGACAACAAACTGTCGATTGCGCTGACGCGGCGCATCAACGACGAGCAGGGCGGCTTTGCCGGTATCGCGCTGATCGCGATTCGCATCGAGTATTTCCAGCATCTGATCGATCGCGTCGATCCCGGCAAACAGGGCTCGGTGTTTATCGCGATGAGCGACGGCACGCTGCTTGCGCGCAAGCCGTTTGTCGCGCGCGATATCGGTGCGAGTATCGCGAAGTCGCTCTCCTTTCAGACGATGGCCACGCACGATGCCGGGACCTATCTGTCGGTCGCGGCCGTCGACGGCGTGCGCCGCATCTATAGCTACGCGCATGTACCGGGCACGCCGCTGATCGCGGTGGTGGCGCCTGCCGTCGACGACGTGCTCGAACCGTGGCGGCACCGCACCGAGATTGCCGTTGCGCTGACGTTCGTATTCGGCGGCGTCTTCGTTTTCGTGTCGTGGCTGCTGGCGTTTGCATTGCGCGACAAGCAGCGCGCGCAGGCCGCGCTGGTGCGGCTTGCCGCGACCGATCCGCTGACGCGGCTCAGCAATCGCCGCGTGCTCGACAAACGGCTCGACGAAGAATGGGGACGCGCGCGGCGCGAGCAGCAGCCGTTGTCGGTGCTGTTTGTCGATATCGATCACTTCAAGCGCTTCAACGATACCTATGGTCATGCGAGCGGCGACGAAACGCTGATCGCGGTGGCCCGTTGCATCTCGTCGGTTGCGCGGCGCCCGGCCGATCTGGTCGCACGCTATGGCGGCGAGGAGTTCGTGGTGCTGCTGCCGGACACGACGGCGCAGGGCGCCTTCGAGGTTGCCGAGCAGATTCGCCGCAAGGTGGCAAGCCTGGCGATCGAGCGCGGGCACGATACGCCGCTTGCAGTGACGGTGAGCGTCGGTTGCGCGAGCGCGATGCCCGCGCATGGCGGCAGCGCGCTCGAATTGCTGGCTACCGCCGATCAGCAGTTGTATATCGCCAAGGAGCAGGGACGCAATCGCACGAGATCGGCGCAATGGGACGAGTGCGCGGCGACGCAGGGGGCGTAGGTATCGGTGCTTTGTGCGGCAAGGCATGTGGCGCAAAGCAAAGCGCATGCGGGGCTGAAGCGGCGCTGGTGCGGCCCTTGTGTCGTTGTGGCCGTGCCGCGTGGCTTCGCGATTGCCGCCGTGCGGCACGGTGCGCCTCGATGCGCTTGAAGCCGCTTCAATCCGCTTGAGCCTGCTTGAGCCCGCCTGGCCTTGCTTTACCCCCGCCTGACTCCGCTTCAACTTGCCCTGACGCGGCTTACACGCGGCGCGCTGCGTGGCGCGAAACCGCGCAGCGTGATCGCATCCTGCGTGTCGCCGCGCGAGCGCGGCATCTTCGTGGCCGCCGCAATCTGTCCATCCTTATGCGCCGGCAAGCCGACCGGAAAGCCGCGCCGCTGCCATGCGTCGAGCCCGCCGCGTAGCGCTCGAATCCGCGTATAGCCGTTGCTGCGCATCCGTTGCGAGACGTCGAGCGCGGTCGCGCTGTCCGGGCAGATGCAGTAGATCACCATGTCGTGCGCACGCAGCGCACCGTCGAGCTGCTCGGGCGAATGCGGATCGAGCGCGAGCGCGCCGGGGATGCCGTGCGTCGAGTCGAGCAGCGGCGCGCCGGGCCGGGCATCGAAGACTTGCGACGGCGCCATGCGGCGCCAGCCGCGCGCGATTTTCGGCGCGGGCCGCGCGGGTTGCATGGATGACTGCAGCGAGGCTTGCAGCGAGGCTGCGCGCGCGAGCCGCCGCCCCCGGTCGCGCGCATACAGGCGATACAGCAGATACGCGAGCGCCGCGGCGAGCAGGAGATCGGCGAGCGTGCCGCCGCGCGATTCGACGAACGCGCGCAGCATATGCAGCTCTCTTTGGACCGCCGCGCCGCCCAGCAGCCAGAACGTCGCCCAGCCGAGCGCGCTCATGACATCCCAGAGCGCGTAGATGCGGGCATCGACGGCGGTCGTGCCCATCAGCGGCGGGGTGATGAGGCCGAGCCCCGGTACGAACTTCGAGATCGACACGAGCGGCACGCCATAGTGCTCGAAGAGCGAGCGCGCCATGTCGAGCCGCGTATCGACGGCCGGCGACAGACGGCCGAGCGCTGCCAGCAGCTTGCGGCCATAGAGACGGCCCGCGGCGAACCAGGCGCCGTCGCCGAGCACTGCGCCGAGCACGGCCGCGCCGAGCACCGGCCAGAACGACAACGTGCCGGCGGCGATCGCCGAGCCCGCGAACAGCAGCACCGGGACCGCGGGAATCGGCATGCCGAGGCGCGTCAGCAAGACATTGGCGAATACGATTGCGCCGCCCCAGGTGGAAATCGCCGACGACGGAAGCTCTACCAATTGAGGCGCTCCTGTTCCTGCGGTTGGGCTGATGCTGCCGGGGCGGCTGGCCCTGGCCGGCTTCACTTGACCGGCTTCACTTGACCGGCTTCAGCGGCCAGCTTCAGTGGTCAGCGTCAGGGGCCGCGACGGCCTGCAAGGCAAGGCTCGGGCATTCGGAAGAAGTCTCGAGCCCTGATCCCGCTCACGTATTCGGCACCGCCATTCCGCCGGGGCTGCCGACGATCGACAGAAACTCGCGGCGCGTCGACGGATCGGTGCGGAACGTGCCGAGCATGCGCGAGGTGACCATCGTGACGCCGGCCTTATGCACGCCGCGCGTCGACATGCACTGGTGCGCGGCTTCGAGAATCACGCCGACGCCGGCCGGTTGCAGCACGTCGTTCAGCGTATCGGCGATCTGCACGGTCATCTTTTCCTGGATCTGCAGACGCTTCGCGAATGCATCGACGAGCCGCGCGAGCTTCGAGATGCCCACCACGCGATGCTGCGGCAGATAGGCGACGTGCGCGCGGCCGATGATCGGCACCATATGGTGCTCGCAATAGCTTTCGAAGCGGATGTCCTTCAGCACGATCATTTCGTCGTAGCCGTCCACTTCGGAGAAGGTGCGGGCGAGGATTTCGCGCGGATCGGTCTGGTAGCCCGCGAAGAACTCCTCGTACGAGCGGACCACGCGCGCGGGCGTGTCGAGCAGCCCTTCGCGGCGCGGATCGTCGCCGGCCCAGCGCAACAGCACGCGCACGGCGGCTTCAGCTTCTTCGCGGCTCGGGCGGGGCTCGGCCGCTGCGGTTTTGGTCTTTTTTGCCTTGCTGCTGGTCATGCGTCGTTCCTCCTGGATCGCGCGGCGACGCTGCGCGTGGCGCGCGGGGTCAGTCACTGCGGCCATTGTTCCATGTTTGCGCGCAAAGGTGTCGAAGTTCCCGGCGGCGGTCAGAGCGCGCGAGGGAACCGCGTCGATTGCCGCGCGCCCGCGTGCGAAGCGGCACGCTTACTTTGGCCATTCGTCCATCGCGTCGTTGAAGAGCTCGGAGACCACGCCGCGCAGCCACGTGCCGCGCGGATCGTTATGAAACTTGCGATGCCAGTGCTGCCGCAGATCGAAGCGCGGCAACGGCAGCGGCGGTTCGACCAGCATGATCGACGCATGCTCGGAGACATAGGCGAAGCCGATCGCGTGCGGCACCGTCGCGAGCAGGTCGGTGCGCGCGAGGATAAACGGCAGGCTCATGAAGTGCGGCGTTTCGAGCACCGCGCGGCGGTTGATGCGCTTTTTCGCCAGATACTGTTCGAGCACTTCCTGGCTGCGTCCCTCGGAGCGCACGACCGCGTGGCCCGAGGCGATGTACTGCTGGAGCGTGAGCGGCGCCTTCGCGAGCGGATGGCCGCTGCGCATCAGGCAGATGAAGCGGTGCGTGAAAAGCCGCTGCTGGAAAAAGTTATTGCCCGCGAGGTCCGGGAAATAGCCGACCGCCAGATCGACGTCGCCCGATTCGAGCCCGCGTTCTACCTGCGACGGCGACAGCGTGACCGAGCGCAGATTCGCGCACGGCGCGCGCTCGGCGAACAGTTGCAAAAGCCGCGGCAGAAACACGATCTCACCGACGTCGGACAGCGCGATCGAAAACGTATGGGTGCTGGTGGCCGGCTCGAAGTCCTGCACGTCGAGCATGCCTTTCTCGATGCGCAGGAGCGCGTCGCGCGCGGCGGGCAGGATCGCGAGCGCGCGCGGCGTCGGCTCCATGCCTTTGGAGGTGCGCACGAAGAGCGGATCGTCGAAGTATTCGCGCAGCCGGCCGAGCGCGGTGCTGACGCGCGGCTGGCTCACGCCGAGCTGCTCGGCGGCGCGGCTCACGTTGCGCGTGTCTTCCATCGCGACGAGGTAGGGGATCAGGTTCAGATCCAGCGGTGTCTCGGACATGCTCGGCTCGTTATCGGCTTGCGGGGCGGGCGGTCGGGCGGGCACGGGTGCGGCCCGGGTGTGGCCCGTTTGTGCCTATTCCGTATCGCTATAAAGGGTAGTTGAAAAATCGCCCGTAAGCATACTGGGAATAGCCGTCGGCGGTTTTTTCGCGCGCCGCGAAGCGCGCGTTGTCATGTGCCGCGACCTATGATGAAGGGGATTTCCCTGCCTTGACAATGCGGCCCAAGGGCAACCATAATCGCCGAATCGTTCGCTAAACGAATCACTGTTCATACAACGAACAAATCGACGGTGAACGAACCGAAGGCGCCAGCCCGCTCCCAACGTCGCGAGCCGTCGCCAGCATGCCCGGAGACTGTTCCGCGCGAGCCTTGCCGGTTACGGCGGTACGCTCGGCGGCACGTAGCGCCCCCAAAGGAAATTCGACATGATCAACAAGATTTTCGAGTCACTGCAGTCGGCGGTCGCCGATGTCCACGACGGCGCGACCGTCATGATCGGCGGCTTCGGCACGGCAGGGATGCCGTCGGAGCTGATCGACGCGCTTATCGAGCAAGGCGCGCGCGACCTGACCATCGTCAACAACAACGCCGGTAACGGCGACATCGGCCTCGCCGCGCTGCTGAAGACCAAGCGCGTGCGCAAGATCGTCTGCTCGTTCCCGCGCCAGAGCGATTCGTATGTGTTCGATGCGCTCTATCGCTCCGGCGAAATCGAACTCGAACTCGTGCCGCAAGGCAATCTCGCCGAGCGCATCCGCGCGGCGGGCGCCGGCATCGGCGGCTTTTTCACGCCGACCGCGTACGGCACCAAGCTCGCCGAAGGCAAGGAAACGCGCCTGATCGACGGCCGCCACTATGTGCTCGAAGCGCCGCTGCATGCGGACTTCGCGCTGATCAAGGCGTACAAGGGCGACCGCTGGGGCAACCTGATCTATCGCAAGACCGCGCGCAACTTCGGCCCGATCATGGCGAGCGCGGCGAAAACCGCGATCGTGCAGGTCTCGCAAGTCGTGCCGCTCGGCGGCCTCGACCCGGAAGAAATCGTCACGCCGGGCATTTTCGTGCAACGCGTGATCGAAGTGCCGCAAGCGGTGCATGCCCCGACGCCCAATCCTCACGACGCTGCTGCCTGATTCGGAGACCGACATGAAGAAACTGACCCGCGATGAAATGGCCAAGCGCGTTGCCCAGGATATTCCTGAAGGCGCTTACGTGAACCTCGGCATCGGCGTGCCGACGCTGGTGGCGAACCACCTCGCCACCGACAAGGAAATCTTCCTGCACAGCGAAAACGGTCTGCTCGGCATGGGCCCGGCACCGGCGAAGGGCGAGGAAGACGACGAACTGATCAACGCCGGCAAGCAGCACGTTACGCTGCTGACGGGCGGCGCCTATTTCCACCACGCCGATTCGTTCGCGATGATGCGCGGCGGCCATCTCGACTTCTGCGTGCTCGGCGCGTTCCAGGTGTCGGCGAAGGGCGACCTCGCGAACTGGCACACCGGCGCACCCGACGCGATTCCGGCTGTCGGCGGCGCGATGGACCTCGCGATCGGCGCGAAGCAGGTCTACGTGATGATGGAGCACCTGACCAAGCAGGGCGAAAGCAAGATTGCCGCCGAGTGCTCGTACCCGGTTACCGGTGTCGGCTGCGTGACCCGTATCTATACGGACCTCGCGATGATCGACGTGGCGAAGGAAGGCCTCGTGGTGCGCGAGATCTTCTCGGATATCGGCTTCGACGAGCTGGTGAAGCTGACCGGCGTGCCGATGACCGACGGCACGCAGTCCGCGCGCGCGGCCTGATGGCTGGCTGAGTGGTGCGACAGGGCCGGCGCCGATGGAGCAAACGCTTCGTTGGCGCCGGCCCGGCAATTTCGGCGCCATGCCCGCCGCGTTTGGCGCAAAATACACGGCGACGCGCAATCGTGCGAACCGGCGTGTCAGGCCACCTGATGCGGCCCTGCGCCGGGCGAGCGTGAGCGCGAAGCACGACATGACGTGTGCAGCCGGAGATTGCGACCGCGGCAAGCGCGGCAAGCGCGCCGGCTCGCGTCAACGTTGAGCCGTTGCGCGCCACGCTCATTCTTCATCCCCGATTCCCTCGAACCCGACGTCACCATGCTCGACTCCAGCGCCCGTCTGACTGGCCTTCTTTGCGGCACGCAGCCGATGAACGACATCTGGGCGCCGCGTGCCACGCTGCAACGGATGCTCGACGTCGAAGCCGCGCTCGCGCGCGCTTCGGCCGCCCATCATGTCATTCCCCACACCGCCGTGCCTGCGATCGAGGCGGCCTGCCAGGCCGACCAGCTCGACGCCGACGCGCTCGCGCGCGATGCCGCGCTCGGCGGCAATCTCGCGATTCCGCTCGTCAAGCAACTGACCGCGCGCGTCAAGGCCGCCGATGCCGAAGCCGGCAAATACGTGCACTGGGGCGCGACGAGCCAGGACATTATCGATACGGCGACGGTGCTGCAACTGCGCGACACGTTCGATCTGCTCGACAGCGGTTTGCAAGCCACCTGCGACGCGGTCGCGACACTCGCGGCCACCCATCGCGCGACGCCGATGATCGGCCGCACATGGCTGCAACAGGCGCTGCCGATCACGCTCGGCCTCAAGTTCGCGCAATGGCTCGACGCGCTGCTGCGTCATCGCGAGCGGCTCGATGCATTGCGCGAGCGCGTGCTCGTGCTGCAATTCGGCGGCGCGGCCGGCACGCTCGCGAGTCTGCGCGAGGCGGCGCCGCAGGTTACGCAAGCGCTCGCGAAGGAACTCGGCCTTGCCGTACCGACCTTGCCGTGGCATACGCAGCGCGATCGCATCGCCGAAACGGCAGCGCTGTTCGGCATGCTGATTGGCACGCTCGGCAAGATCGCACGCGATATCTCGCTACAGATGCAGACCGAAATCGACGAGCTTGCAGAACCGGCCGCGGCCGGCAAGGGCGGTTCGTCGACCATGCCGCACAAGCGCAACCCGGTCGGCTGTGCGGCCGTGCTGACCGCCGCGACGCGCGCGCCGGGACTCGTCTCGACCGTGTTCGCGGGCATGGTGCAGGAGCACGAACGCGCGCTCGGCGGCTGGCAGGCCGAATGGGACGCGCTGCCGGACCTCGCGCGCCTCGCGGGCGGCGCGCTCGCGAATATCGAGCAGATCGCCGCCGGCCTGAATGTGAACGTGACGCGTCTCGCCGCGAATCTCGACGTCACGCACGGCCTGATTCTCGGCGAAGCGGTCATGCTCGCGCTCGGCGATTCGATTGGCCGGCTCGACGCGCACCATCTGGTCGAGCGCGCCTCGAAGGCGGCGATCCGCGACGGCAAGACGCTGTACGAGGTGCTGTCCGCCGACGCGGACGTCACCGCCCATCTTTCGGCCGAGCGCCTGCAAGCGCTGCTCGACCCCGCTCAATACGTCGGCCAGGCGCACGCATATGTGGACGCGGCGCTGGCGCTTCATTCCACGCGCGCGCAGCGCGCCCATTCCAAGGAGTAACCGGCATGCCCTACGCCGCAGTCAACGGCACCGAGCTTCACTACCGCATCGACGGCGACCGTCACGGCCACGCGCCGTGGATCGTGCTGTCGAATTCGCTCGGCAGCGATCTGTCCATGTGGACGCCGCAGGTCGCGGCGTTGTCGAAACATTTCCGCGTGCTGCGCTACGACACGCGCGGCCACGGCCATTCGGAAGCGCCGAAGGGGCCGTACACGATCGAGCAACTGACCGGTGACGTGATCGGCCTGATGGATACGCTGAAGATCGCGCGCGCGCATTTTTGCGGCGTGTCGATGGGCGGCCTGACCGGCGTCGGTCTTGCCGCGCGTTATGGCGACCGCTTCGAGCGCGTCGTGCTGTGCAATACGGCCGCGCGCATCGGCTCGCCGGAAGTGTGGGTGCCGCGCGCCGCGAAGGCCCGCAACGAAGGCATGCTCGCGCTGGCCGACGCGGTGCTGCCGCGCTGGTTTACGGCTGACTTTATCGAGCGTGAGCCGATCGTGCTGGCGATGATCCGCGACGTGTTCGTGCATACCGACAAGGAAGGCTATGCATCGAACTGCGACGCGATCGACGCGACCGACCTGCGCCCCGAAGCGCCCGGCATCAGGCTGCCGGCGCTCGTCATCAGCGGCACGCACGACGTTGCCGCGACGCCCGCGCAAGGCCGCGAACTGGCCCAGGCGATTCCGGGCGCGCGCTATGTCGAACTCGACGCCTCGCATATTTCCAACATCGAGAAGGCCGACGCTTTCACGAAGACCGTACTCGACTTCCTGACGGAGACGAAATGAACGACGAAGACCGCTACGAAGCCGGAATAGGCGTGCGCCGCGCAGTGCTCGGCAATGCGCACGTCGACCGCTCGCTTGCGAATCGCACCGAGCTGACCGAAGAATTCCAGAACTTTATCTCGCGCTATGCATGGGGCGAGATCTGGACGCGCGATGGCCTGCCGCGTCATACGCGCAGCCTGCTGACCATTGCGATGATGGTCGCGCTGAACCGCAACGAAGAACTCGCGCTGCATCTGCGCGCCGCGAAGAACAACGGCGTGACGCGCGAGCAGATCAAGGAAGTGCTGATGCAGAGCGCGATCTATTGCGGCGTGCCGGCAGCCAATTCGGCGTTCCATCTCGCCGACAAGCTGTTCCGCGAAGACGATGCCGCGGCGGCGGCAAAGCCTTAAGCGTATCGCAAGCCGCATCGCATCTTCTGCTGATTGAAGATGAAGAACGCGCGCCGGGATGTTGTCCGGCGCGCGTTTTTTTATGCACGGCGGCGCCACTGCGGCGCGCCTACCTGGCGTTGCCGCATCCAGCAGGTTCCGCGACCCCACGCAACGAGTATTGGCCCGCCGCCACACACTGCACGCCCGTTCGCTTCGGCGTAGATTTTGTGTGGGTTGTGATGCGGGATGATTCACTGGTAGTGTCCTGCCTTTGACGCGGGCGCATGGTGCCGCACGCGCTGCAACGCCCGCCGATCGTGTCGACGCGCCCGCCGCTCGCACGCCTTTCGGCTGGCCGCCGAGGGTCGCAATGCTTTCGAATCTGCTGGTACAACTGGTCAACGGACTTGCCGATGCCTCGACGCTGTTTCTCGTTGCCGCCGGCCTGTCGCTGATCTTCGGCGTAACGCGCATCGTCAACTTTGCGCATGGCTCGTTCTATATGATCGGGATTTACGTCGCGTACAGCATCGCGAGCCGCTTCGGCCATACGGTAGCGGGCTTCTGGCTGTCGGTGCTGGCTGCCGCGCTGGCGGTCGCGGTGCTCGGCGCGCTCGTCGAAATCGTGGTGCTGCGGCGTATCTATCAGGCACCCGAGTTATTCCATCTGCTCGCGACATTTGCGCTCGTGCTGATCTTTCGCGATGCCGCGCTCTGGCTGTGGGGCCCCGACGATCTGTTCGGCCCGCGCGCGCCGCATCTCGCGGGCGCGGTCGATTTTCTCGGCCATCCGCTGCCGACCTACGATATCGCGCTGATCGTCATCGGTCCGCTGGTGCTGCTGCTGCTCTGGTATGCGTTGACGCGCACGCGCTGGGGCACGCTCGTGCGCGCCGCGACGCAGGACCGCGAGATGCTCGGCGCGCTCGGCATCAACCAGGCGTGGCTGTTTACCGGCGTGTTTTTCGTCGGCGCGTTTCTCGCTGGGCTCGGCGGCGCGCTGCAAGGGCCGCGCATGTCGGCGAACCTGTCGCTCGATCTCGAGACGATCGGCAATGCGTTCGTGGTCGTCGTGGTCGGCGGCATGGGTTCGATTCCGGGGGCGTTTATCGCGGCGCTGCTGATCGCCGAGATCAAGGCGCTATGCATCGGCATCGGCCATGTGACGCTGTTCGGCGTGGGCCTGTCGCTGAGCCGTTTTACGCTCGTCGCGGAGTTCGTCGTGATGGCGGTCGTGCTTGTCGTGCGGCCGTGGGGACTGCTCGGCCGCGCGAGCGTCGCGGTGCGCGGCATGGGCGCGCCGGAAGCGCCTCTGCGTCCCGCGAGCAGGCGCGTGAAGTGGCTCGCCGCGCTCGTGCTGCTGGTTCTCGCGCTCGCGCCGCTCGCGGCCGGGGCGTTTCCGTATATGCCGGTGCTGCTCGTCGAAATCCTGATCGCGGTGCTGTTCGCGGCGAGCCTGCATTTCATCATGGGGCCGGGCGGCATGCATTCATTCGGCCATGCTGCGTATTTCGGGCTCGGCGCATACGGCGCCGCGCTGTTTCTCAAGGTGCTCGATCTGCCGATGGAAGCCGCGCTGCTGCTCGGCCCGCTGCTTGCCGTGCTTGGCGCGCTCGTATTCGGCTGGTTCTGCGTGCGCCTCTCGGGCGTCTATCTCGCGATGCTCACGCTCGCGTTCGCGCAGATCGTCTGGTCCGTCGTATTCCAGTGGGACGACGTGACGGGCGGCAGCAACGGCGTGCTCGGCTTATGGCCGTCGAACTGGCTGGCGTCGCCGCTTGCCTACTATTACCTGACGCTCGTTTGTGCCGGACTCGGTGTGTGGCTGTTGCGCCGCATGCTGTTTTCGCCGCTCGGCTATGCGATGCGCGCGTCGCGCGATTCCGTGCTGCGCGCCGAGGCGATCGGCATCGATGCCAGGCGCGTGCAGTGGGCCGCGTTCGTGATCGCGGCGCTGTTCTGCGGGCTCGCCGGTTCGCTGTATGCGTTCTCGAAGGGCACTATTTCGCCGGACGTCATCAGCGTGAGCCGTTCGGTCGACGGTCTCGTGATGGTGCTGCTCGGCGGCCTGCAAACGCTGAGCGGGCCGCTCGTCGGCGCGGCCGTATTCACCTGGTTGCAGGATACGGTCGCGCGGCAGACCGACTATTGGCAGGCGCTGCTCGGCCTCGCGATCCTGCTGCTCGTGATCGCGTTTCCGCAGGGCATGGTCGGCTTCGTTCGCGAGCGTTTCGGCGATGCGAGCCTCGATCATACCGATGAAAACAGCGGCGGCACGTCACCCGCGCAGCGCACCGAAGCGCTCAAGGAGGGCCTATGAGTCTGCTGCGCGTGAGCGGCCTGTCGAAATCGTTCGGCGGCGTCAAGGCCGTCGACGACGTTTCCTTCGCTCTCGAAGCCGGTCAACTGCTGGCGCTGCTCGGGCCCAACGGCGCGGGCAAATCGACCTGCTTCAATATGGTCAACGGACAGTTGCCGCCATCGTCGGGCTCGATTCTTCTCGACGGTCACGAACTGGTCGGCATGCGTCCGCGCGATATCTGGCGGCTTGGCGTGGGCCGCACGTTCCAGATTGCCGCTACGTTCAATTCGATGACCGTGCTCGAAAACGTGCAGATGGCGCTCGTGTCGCGCGAGAAAAAGACCTTCGGCATATGGAAGCCGGCGCGCTTGCGTTATGCCGACGAAGCGTTCGCGCTGCTCGAACAGGTCGGCATGGCCGGGCACGCGAGCCGCGCATGCGGCGTGCTCGCGTATGGCGACGTGAAGCGCGTCGAGCTCGCGATCGCGCTCGCGAATCGTCCAAAGCTGTTGCTGATGGACGAACCGACGGCCGGCATGGCGCCGCAGGAGCGTCATGAATTGATGGCGCTGACCAAACGGCTCGTTATCGAGAACGGGATCGGCGTGCTGTTTACCGAGCACAGCATGGACGTGGTGTTTGCCTACGCCGATCGCATGATCGTGCTCGCGCGCGGCAAGCTGATCGCCGAGGGCGATGCGCAGACGATCCGCAACGACGCACGCGTGCAGGAAGTCTATTTCGGCACCGGCAAGACGTTCCGGCCGCAGGCGCCGTTGCTTCACGCAGCAGGTGGCGCGAACGGCCACGGTCGAGACGAAGGGGTGCGGCAATGAGCGAACCGATGCTGAAGGTAGCCGGCCTCAACGCGTTCTATGGCCGCGCGCATATCCTGTTCGACGTCGATCTCGAAGTCGGCCGCGGCGAAGTCGTCGCGCTGCTCGGCCGCAACGGCGCGGGTAAATCGACGACGATGAAAGCGATCATGGGGTTGCTGCCGCGCCGTCGCGGCGAAGTGACGTTTCGCGGCCAGAATATCGGCGCGCTGCCGCCGCACAGGATCGCGCGCATGGGCGTCGGCTTCGTGCCCGAGGACCGCCGCCTATTCGCCGATCTGAGCGTGATGGAAAATCTCGATACGGGCCGCCAGCCACCGCGCGAAGGCGCGCCGCAATGGACGCCGGACAAGCTGTTTCGCCTCTTTCCGAATCTCGGCGAAATGCCGAAGCGCCCAGGCGGACAGATGAGCGGCGGCGAGCAGCAGATGCTCACGGTGTCGCGCACGCTGATGGGCAATCCTTACCTGGTGTTGCTCGACGAACCGTCCGAAGGCGTCGCGCCCGTGATCGTCGAGCAGATGGCGAACATGATTCTCGAACTGAAGCGCGAGGGACTCTCTATTCTGTTATCCGAACAGAATCTTCATTTCGCCGAACTGGTCAGCGATCGCGCGTACGTGCTTGAAAAAGGGCAGATTCGTTTCGGCGGCACACTCGGCGAGCTTGCGCAAAACGATACGGTCAGGCGTGCATGTCTAAGCGTATGAGTCGGCGTATGAATGAGCGTATGAAGCGATACGGTACGATGCCCGCTTGTTGCGGCGAGTATCGCCTCGGTTGCCGCGCCGCCCGCCACTCGAATACCGGAAAAACCCCGCAATCCTTCAGACCACGGAGAAACGCATGACCACGCGCGCAGGATGGATCTCTCGCCTCATGGTGTCGGCCGCGTGCTCGTTTGCCGCATTCGGCGCGGGCGCACAGCAGACCATCAAAATCGGCGAGATCAATAGCTACAAGGCGCAACCCGCCTTTCTCGGACCTTACCGCAACGGCTGGACTCTCGCGCTCGAACAGGTGAACGCGGCGGGCGGCGTACTCGGCAAGCCGCTCGAAGTGATTTCGCGCGACGACAACGGCAACCCCGGCGATACGATTCGCGTCGCGCAGGAGCTGATCGCGCGCGAGCAGGTGCAACTGCTGTTCGGCGGTTATCTGTCGAATACGGGCCTCGCGCTCACCGACTTTGCGAAGCAGAAGAAGATGTTCTTCCTCGCCGCCGAACCGCTGACCGACAAGATCGTCTGGGCCGACGGCAATCAATACACGTACCGTCTGCGTCCGTCGACCTATATGCAGGTTGCGATGCTCGTGCCGGAAGCGGCGAAGCTCAAGAAGAAGCGCTGGGCGCTCGTCTACCCGAACTACGAGTACGGGCAGTCGGCGGTGGCGACCTTCAAGAAACTGCTGACGGCCGCGCAGCCCGACGTGCAGTTCGTCGTCGAACAGGCCACGCCGCTTGGCAATATCGACGCGGGCGCCGTGACCCAGGCGATCGCCGATGCGAAGCCCGACGCGATCTTCAACGTGCTGTTCAGCGCGGACCTCGGCAAGTTCGTGCGCGAGGGCAATACGCGAGGGCTCTTCAAGGATCGCGCGGTCGTTTCGCTGCTGACCGGCGAGCCCGACTATCTCGATCCGCTCGGGGCCGAAGCGCCGAGCGGCTGGATCGTGACCGGTTATCCGTGGTATTCGATCGATACGGCGGCGAACAAAAAATTCGTCGAGGCGTATCAGGCGCGCTTCCACGATTATCCGCGGCTCGGTTCGGTGGTCGGCTATACGGCGATGATGTCGATCGCGGACGGGATTCGAAAGGCCGGCTCGGTCGATTCCGACAAGCTGGCCGCCGCGTTCAAGGGGCTTAATGTGCAGACGCCGTTCGGGCCGATCATGTTCCGTCCGCAGGACAACCAGTCGACCATGGGCGCGTATGTCGGCGTGACGGCGCTGAAGGACGGCAAGGGCGTGATGACGTCGTACCGGTATATCGACGGCGCGAGCGTGCAGCCGTCGGATGCCGAGGTGAAGAAACTGCGGCCGGCGGAGTAGCGGAGTAGGGGGCCGGCGGCCTAAAAATACCGGCGGCCTTCACGCTTCACGACACCGAAGGCCGCCGCCAGCTACTCTTCCGCGTCGTGCTCCATGACGAAGTGCTTCAGATAGGCGAGCACGGCCGCTTCCATCGCACGATGATCGGCGGTGCTTTTCGAGCCCGCGCTGGCCTCGTCGCCGAATAGCGTGGCCGGCGCGTCGTGCACGTCCACTTCCTGCCCTTCGCGAAACACGCGAATTTCGTGGACGTCTTCGGCATATTCGGCGACCCAGTGCACGCCCTCGATATGCGTACCCGCGCGAACGGTGGGACTCTTCATGAACGTCTCCTCAAAGCGGTCGACCTGAGTTGGCGCTTCAGCGCCGACTCCGATTCCATGCACCATGCAAAGCGATCGACCTGAGTTAACTCTTCATCGCCTATTCTGATCCCATACCCGGCGGTCGGCCAGATCAGGTATCACCTCAGGTCTCACTTTACACACGGTTCTGCGCAAACCGCATCGCGCGCGCCTCGCAAATGTGGACACGACTCCGTGTAATCCCTGGCATGGATTTAGCCGCGTATTACCTCAGCGGCAGTTGGGGTCGCTACATTTGATTCCGTGACCGGCGCGAATCGGCTCGCGCAGTGCCTCACGCGGCCCGGCTCGCGCATCGCACACTGACGGAGAGGGATATGGCCAAGCTTATCCACACGATGATTCGCGTGCGCGATCTGGAGCGCTCGCTCGCTTTCTATGAGACCGTGCTCGGCATGACGCCGAGCCATCGGCTCGATTTCGACGACTTCTCGCTCGTCTATCTGCGCAACGGCGAAGCCGATGCCGAAATCGAACTCACCTGGAACAAAGGCCGCGAGACGCCGTACACGCATGGCGACGGCTACGGCCACGTCGCCGTCGTGGTCGACGACACGCACGCGGAGCGCGAACGCCTGCTCGGTCTCGGCTTCGCGCCCAAGGACCTGCGCGAGTTTAAAAACGACGCGGGCGAATTGCTTGCGCGCTACTTCTTTATCGAAGACCCGGACGGCTACAAGATCGAGGTGCTGGAGAAGCACGGACACTATCGCTAGTCCGGCACCCGCCCGCGCGCAAGGATGCCCACAGTCCGCGCGCCAACATGGAAGGAGACGACGATGACAGGCAAGACCATCGATATTGCCCTCGACGCGCAAGCGGCGAGCGGGACGCGTGCGCGCATCGCGCTTACGCGCCGCGAATGGCTCAAGGGCACGGGCATTCTGATCGGCACGCTCGCGGTATCTTCCTCGCTGGCGATGTTCGCGCCGAGCCGCGTCTGGGCGCTCGAACTCAAGCATCTCGATACGCATCAGGGCGCCGTGCTGCTGGCGCTGACGAAGCAGCTCTATCCGCACAAGACGCTCGACGATGCCGTCTATGCGCTCGCGGTCAAGGACCTCGACGCCAAGGCGCAGCAGGACGCGGCCGTGCGCAAGCAACTGGCCGACGGCGTGACAGCGCTCGATAAAAAAGCCCCCGGCGGAGACTGGACAAAGCAGGCGGCCGAGGCGCAGGCCAGCGACGTTGCCGCCCTCGCGGGCACGCCGTTCTTCGAAACGGTGCGCGGCACGGCCGTGGTGTCGATCTACAGCAGCACGCTCGCGTATCAACATTTCGGCTATGGCGCGAGCGAGGGCGACGGCGGCTATCTGTTCAAGGGCTTCAACAATCTCGCGTGGCTGCCCGAGCCGCCCGCCGAGGACAGCGGCCCGGTTCCGGCGGCGTGACATCGGGAGACCCAACATGGCAACGACACAAGGCAGCACACGCTTTTCGCTCGACGACCATAACGTGGTCGTCATCATCGGCTCCGGCGCGGGCGGCGGCACGCTCGCGAACGAACTCGCGCAGAAGGGCATCGATGTGGTCGTGCTCGAAGCGGGCGCGCACAACACGCCGGCCGATTTCAAAACGGAAGAGTGGGATGCGTTCCATCTGCTCTCCTGGCTCGATCCGCGCACGGCCTCGGGCAGCTGGCGCGTGGCGCGCGATTTCCCCCATCTGCCCGCGTGGATCTGCAAGACGGTCGGCGGCACGACCACGCACTGGGCCGGCGCGAGCCTGCGCATCCAGCCGCACGAATTCAAGGCGCGCACGACCTATGGCGTCATCGACGGCGCGACGCTGCTCGACTGGCCCGTGACGCGCGAGGATCTCGATCCGTACTACGACCGCGCCGAGAAGAAGATGGGCGTGACGCGCACGAACGGCTGGCCGGGCCTGCCGGGCAACAATAATTTCAAGGTGATGTTCGCGGGCGCGACCAAGGTCGGCTATCGCCAATGCAACACCGGGCATATGGCGATCAACAGCGTGAATCGCGACGATCGCAGCCACTGCTATCAACGCGGCTTCTGCTTTCAGGGCTGCCGCTTCAGCGCGAAGTGGTCCACGCTCTATACCGAGCTTCCGAAGGCGCAGGCGACGGGCCATATGGAATTGCGGCCGCATTCGCACGTTGCGCGCATCGAACACGATGCGCACGGCAAGGTGAATGCCGTGCTCTACTACGACGGCAAAGGCAAGCTGCAACGCCAGAAGGCGCGCGTGGTGGCGGTCGCGGGCAATTCGATCGAAACGCCGCGTTTGCTGCTTGCCTCGGCATCGAGCCGCTATCCGAACGGACTCGCCAATTCGTCGGACCAGGTGGGACGCAATTACATGCGCCATACGACGGGCTCCGTCTACGCCACGTTCGAAAACAAGGTCGAGATGTTCAAGGGCACGACGATGGCCGGCATCATCGAGGACGAAGCGCGCTTCGATCCGAAGCGCGGCTTCGCCGGCGGCTATCATATGGAGACCATCTCGCTCGGCTTGCCGTTTTACGCGGCGTTCCTGAATCCCGGTGCGTGGGGCGCCGACTTTGCGCACGCGATGGACGCGTATCCGTATACGGCGGGCATGTGGATCGTCGGCGAGGACATGCCGCGCGCGAACAACCGCATTACGCTCAATCACGACGTGAAGGATCAGTTCGGACTGCCGGTGGCCAACGTCAATTTCGACGATCATCCCAATGACGAGGCGATGCGCGAACATGGCTTCAAGCAGGGCACGGCCGTGTACGAAGCGGCGGGTGCGAAGACGGTGTATCGCGTGCCGCCTTATCCGTCGACGCATAATCTCGGCACGGCCCGCATGAGCGCGCGAGCGGAAGACGGCGTATGCAACCGCTTCGGGCAGACGCACGACATTGCGAATCTGTTTATTTCGGATGGCAGCCAGTTCACGACCGGCGCGGGCGAGAATCCCACCTTGACCATCGTGACGCTCGCGATCCGCCAGGCCGACTATATCGCCGGGCAGATGAGCAAACGCGAAATCTGACGGGCTGGCGTAGCGGCGCGAGGTGGGGCGAGGGCCGCTACGTCATCATTTGCGAGGGACAGTATGTGCAATGTCTATGTCAACGCCGATCCGATCCTCTATGAATCGCGCACGCGCGCGCTGCGTATTCATGGCGTCGTTACGACGGTCCGGCTCGAAAATCTCTTCTGGGATGTACTCCAAGAAATCGCCAACCGCGAGAACATGACCACGACCCAATTCGCCGTCAAGCTCTACGACGAACTGCTGGCCTTGCGCGGCGAAGAGCCGCTGAATTTCGCGTCTTTTCTGCGCGTATGCTGCCTGCGGTATTTATCGACGAGTGCCGCGCGCAACGAGGCGGCGGGAGACTTGCCGGGCAATCCCGCCTTTCGGCCCAAGATCGTGAAGACTGTTTGAACCTGTGCGTTTGAAGCCGCGTGTTTGAGCACGTGTGTTTGAACGCGCGTATCGCATGCGCATCTACAGGCGCATCCACGCGAGGCGCGATAAAAAAAGCGGCGGCACGCCAACGCGTGCCGCCGCTTCTGCTTGCGCCGAGGGTGTTTCGAGCCGCGCTTACTGCACGGTCGCGAGCACCTCGCCAACCGTCCTGAAGAGATGCGCGATCTGCTCCTCGTCGATGATGAGCGGCGGCGAAAACGCGAGGATATCGCCGGTAAAGCGGATCAGCACGCCCGCCTCGAAGCATTTGACGAACGCCTCGTAGGCCCGCGCGCCCGGCGCGCCGTCGCGCGATTCGAGCTCGATGCCCGCGACGAGGCCGAGGTTGCGCACGTCCTTCACGTGCTTCGCGCCGCGCAGCGCATGCGCGGCCGCTTCGAACGTTGGCGCGAGGTCGGCCGCGCGTTCGAACAGTTTGTCGCGGCGATACAGGTCGATCGTCGCGATCGCGGCGGCGGCCGCGGCCGGATGCGCCGAATACGTGTAGCCGTGGAACAGCTCGATCGCGCTCGGCGCGCCGCTATTCACGACCGTATCGTGGATCGCACGGCTCGCCGCGACCGCGCCCATCGGAATCGCCGCGTTGTTGATCGCCTTCGCCAGCGTGATGATGTCCGGCGTCACGCCGAAGCGCTCGCTCGCGGTCGCCTTGCCGAGGCGGCCAAAGCCCGTGATGACCTCGTCGAAAATCAGCAGGATGCCGTGCTTCGTACAGATTTCGCGCAGCTTCTGCAGATAGCCTTGCGGCGGAATCAGCACGCCGGTCGAACCGGCCACCGGCTCGACGATGACCGCGGCGATCGTCGACGCATCGTGCAGCGCGACGAGGCGCTCCAGTTCCTCGGCCAGATGCGCGCCCCACGCGGGCTGGCCCTTCGAGAACGCATTGTGTTCGAGGTTGTGCGTGTGCGGCAGATGGTCGATCGCGGGCAGCAGCGCGCCCGAGAAGGCCTTGCGGTTCGGCGAGATGCCGCCGACCGAAATGCCGCCGAAGCCGACGCCGTGATAGCCGCGCTCGCGGCCGATCAGACGCGTGCGCTGGCCTTCGCCGCGCGCGCGGTGATAGGCCAGCGCGATTTTCAGCGCGGTATCGACCGATTCGGAGCCCGAGTTCGTAAAGAAGATGCGGTCGAGACCGGCCGGCATCAATTCGGCGACCTTGGCGGCCGCTTCGAACGCGAGCGGGTGACCCATCTGGAAGGTCGGCGCGTAATCGAGCGTCGAGAGCTGCGCGGTGATCGCCGCGACGATCTCGTCACGGCTATGACCCGCATTCACGCACCATAGACCCGCGCAGCAGTCGAGCACTTCGCGCCCGTCGGTGCTGCGGTAGTACATGCCCTTCGCCGATTCCAGCAGGCGCGGCGCGGCCTTGAACTGGCGGTTGGCGGTGAAGGGCATCCAGAACGACGACAGATCGTCGATGACGGGGCGCGAGTTCATGGCATTTCCTTGGAGTAGGTGGGGGTGCGGGTTTTCTGCGTAGCCAAACTGTAGCGCTCGCGGTTTAATGACGGCATAAACAGTTGACGAAGTGTGGTGCTAACTGTGCTGGCGGATTCGCGTGAACTGTTCCGGTGGGCGATCGATTCACGGCGCGAATGCTCAGGCACCGCATCCACAGCGTCCATTCACCCCGGCCGGCCGTCGCGGCCCGTTTTTTTGCCTGGATTCATCGCCCGCATCATGATCGAACTGGAACTTCAGCGCGACCGGCGCGCCGCGCCGACGCTCGTCGAGCAGGTCGTGCAAGGCTTCGCGCAGGCGATCGAGGCGCAATCGCTGCGCGCGGGCGCGCTGCTGCCGTCGGTGCGGCAGCTCGCGCACAGCCATGCACTGAGCACCTTCACGGTGACCGAGGCCTACGGCCGGCTCGTCTCGATGGGGCTCGTGGTCGCGCGGCGCGGCTCCGGCTATCGCGTGGCGGCGCGCGGACCGGCCACGCGCGCGGCCGCCGACGACTGGCAGCCGCCGAGCCTGACCGCGACCTGGCTGCTGTCCGACGTGTTCGCCGACCATTCGGTGCCGATCAAGGCCGGCTGCGGCTGGCTGCCGGCCGAGTGGATCAACGAAAGCGGTTTGCAGCATGCGTTGCGGGCGATAAGCCGGGTGCCGGCCGTGCGCCTCGGCGACTACGGTCATCCGTACGGTTTCGCGCCGTTGCGCGAGCGCGTCGCCGAACAACTGGACCGGCGCGGCCTGCCCGTCGACGTGACGAACGTGCTGCTCACCCAGGGCGCGACGCAGGGGCTCGATCTGATCGTGCGCACGCTGCTGCGCGCGGGCGATACGGTGATCGTCGAAGATCCCGGCTATTGCAATCTGCTGCAGATCCTCAAGCTCGCCGGCCTCGTCGTGCATGGCGTGCCGCGCACGCCGGCCGGCATCGATACCGACGTGCTCGACACGCTGGTCGCGCGGCACAAGCCGAAGGCGATCTTCGTCAATACGACGCTGCAGAATCCGACCGGTGCGACCTTCGGCATGTCGGCCGCGTTCCGTGTGCTGCAGATCGCCGAGCGCGAGCGCATGTGGGTGATCGAGGACGACGTGAGCCGCGAACTCGCGCCGTCGGGCGCGCCGCTTTTTGCCGCGATGGAAGGGCTGCAGCGCGTGGTGTACGTGAGCGGCTTTTCGAAGACGGTGACGCCCGCGCTGCGCTGCGGCTATGTGGTGGCCGAGACGGCGGTGCTGCGCGAACTCGCGCGCACGAAGATGGCGGTGGGGCTGACGTCGTCGGAAACGATCGAGCGGATTGTCGACAAGGTGCTGGTCGAGGGGCGCTATGCGCGCCATGTCGAAACCGTCAACGAACGGCTCAAGCTCGCGCAGGCCGCGCTCGAAGAACGGCTCGATGCGCTCGGGCTCGAGATTTTTCACCGGCCGCGCGCGGGGCTTTTCATGATGGCGCGCCTGCCGATCGAGCCCGAGCGCGCGGGCGAGGTCGCGACGGCCGCGCTCGCGCATGGCATCTGGCTCGCGCCCGGTTCCTACTTCCGTCCCGACGACGCGCCGAGCACGTGGTTCCGCTTCAACGCGCCGTATTCGACCGACGATGCGTTGTGGCGCTTCATCGAGCGGGTCGGGCAGGGCGCGTTCTGAGCGCGGCGGGCGGATGTGGCAGTGCGAGGCGTGCTACGAAAGCCGTAACGTGCGGCACCGCGGCGCTGTGTTGTGCGGTGTTAGGCCGCGAAGGCCGGCCGTGCTCAGCCGCCGTGGCCGAACAGCTTCAGCGCGATCGGATACAGCGAGGCCACCAGCAGCAGCGCCATCGCCACGTTGAAGATGCGCAGCCGCTTCGGATTCGACAGCACCTGTCGCATGGCCGTGCCGAAACCCGCCCATAGGCAGATGCACGGAAAGCCGATCACGTAGAACACCACCGCCATCGCGACGACGTTCATGCCGAAGCTCTCGCTGAGGTGGATCGTCGTGGCCGCGGTCAGCACCATCATCCACGCCTTCGGATTGACCCACTGGAACGCGATCGCTTCGTGAAAGCGCATGGGCCGGCGCTCGCCCTTCTTGAGCTTCAGTTCGCCCGAGGTGCCGATTTTCCACGCCAGATACAGCAGATACACGACGCTGACGGCTTCGAGCACCGTGTACAGCACGGGGAAATGCACGAACGCCTCGCCGAGACCGATGCCGACCGACAGCATCAACAGCACCATGCCGGCGCTGATGCCGGACAGGTGCGGCAGCGTGCGGCGAAAGCCGAAATTGACGCCCGAGGCCAGCAGCATGGTGTTGTTCGGACCGGGCGTGATCGACGTGACGAGCGCGAACAGAATGCCGGCGGGCAGCGCGCTGAGACTGACGTAAGACATGAATGGCTCCGTGGCGGCGGAAAGGTGAATGACCGATGAAGCTCATTCTATCGGGGTGATCCGGTACAGTACCTATACGGTTTTGGGAATGATGTCCGGTACGGATCGGGGCCTCATGGGAAGCGTGATCCATGCCTCTCACGGAGCAGGGGACGGCGGACAGCAGTGCGGGCGGTGGTGCCATTTCTTGCCGCGCAACGCGTCAGGGACCTGCAAATGGAAAGGCCGAGGCCATCACTGGCCTCGGCCTTTCTGCTATCGCCAATCCCGGCTTTTTTCAGCCGGTTTTGCGAACCGGCGCGAAACGCCGCTTGGTGGGCGCCGGCCCGATGCGTCTGAAGCGTTCCCGCTTGTGTTCCTCTTCGAAGTGCGCGAGCGACGGCTTGACCAGATCGCTGCGCGAGACGATGCCGATCAGCCGCATGCTCTTGCGGTCGGCGACCACCGGAAGGCGTTCGAGACCGAGCACGGCGAGGCGCGTTGCGACGAGCCGGCATGTTTCGGATGGCAAGGCAAAGGCGGTGTTGTGCTGCGCGAATACCTCGGCGAGCGGCAGCGCGCGTTTGCGCTCCGCGTCGTCGGCGCAGAAGCGTTCGAGCAGCATGCGGTCGGCCACGCCGATCACCGCGCCGTCGCGCACCACCGGATAGGCGCGGCGCACCTGGTTCGCGCCGAACAGCGTTTGCAGCGTGGCGCCGACCGTCGCGCTCGCCTCGGCCGATTCGACCGAGGCCGTCATCACCTCGTCGACATAGTGGCGTTCGAGCGGATCGACGCCGTACTCGCGAAAGATGTGATAACCGCGGCGCGCGATTTTCTCGGTCATGATCGAGCGGCGCATCACCATGGTCGAAAAGCCGTGCGCGACCAGCGTGGCGGTCAGAAGCGGCAGCAACGCGTTGCTGTCGTGCGTGAGGCCGAACGCGAACACGATGGCCGTAAGCGGTGCGCCGAGCGTGGCGCCGAGCGTCGCGGCCATGCAGACGAGCGGCCACAAGGCCGGCTCGCTGCCGGGCAGCCAGTGCGAGAGCACCGTGCCGAGTCCGGCGCCGAGCATCAGGAGCGGCGCGAGCACGCCGCCCGAGGTGCCCGAGCCGAGCGCGACGACCCACATCACCGCCTTCACGGCGAGCAGCAGAAGCGCGACCTGCACCGCGATATGCTGATGCAGCAGATCGCCGATCACGTCGTAGCCGACGCCGAGCGCGCGCGGTTCGAGCCACCCGCCGATCCCGACCACGATGCCGCCGAGCGCCGGCCACCACATCCAGTGGATCGGCAGCTTGCCGAACAGGTCTTCCACCTTGTAGAGCGCGGCGGACAGTCCCGAGGCCAGCGCGCCCGACAGCACGCCCGCGACGAGGCACGAAATCAGCGACCAGCCGTCGGGCGTGGTGGTTTGAAGCGGAAACAGCGGACCCGTGCCGAAGAAGATCGCGCGCGCGAAACCGGCGACCGCGCAGGCCACCGCGACCGGCAGGAAACTGCGCGGCCGCCATTCGAACAGCAGCAGTTCGACCGCCAGCAGCACGGCCGCCACCGGCGTGCCGAATACCGCGGTCATGCCGGCGGCGGCGCCGGCGACCAGCAGCGTCTTGCGCTCCGCCGACGTGACCTTGATGCACTGCGCGATCAGCGAGCCGAGCGCACCGCCCGTCATGATGATCGGGCCTTCCGCGCCGAACGGTCCGCCGCTGCCGATCACGATGCCCGACGACAGCGGCTTGAGTATCGCGACTTTCGGCGACATCTTGCTCTTGCCGAACAGGATCGCTTCGATCGCCTCGGGAATGCCGTGGCCGCGGATTTTTTCGGAGCCGAAGCGCGCCATCATCCCGACGATCAGCCCGCCGATCACCGGCACGCCGATGACCCAGAGGCCGAGCGTATTGGTGGCCGGCGAACGGTCGGCGAACGACAGCGTGCCGAAGAAGAACAGATTGGTGAACAGATGAATCAGGTTCAGCAATACGAAAGCGGCGAGCGTGCTGACCATGCCGATCGCGGCCGCCAGCGCAAAAATGCCGGGCAACCTCGCGTTGGTCGAAAAGTCGCGCTTATGGGAATCCATGCTCATAGTTAGTCGAAGTCGATCTGTGGAATCTGGAAAGAGCCTTCGAGCGATTTCAATTCGGCGCGATGCAATTCCGCGAGTCGCTCGAGTACCCGCTCGCCGGCTTTTTCGATGTGTACTTCAACCTGGCGCCGATCGGTTTCGCTGACCTGACGGCGCACGAGATTCAGCGCCTCGCAGCGCGACACCAGCGCGACCACGCCGTGATGCTGCGCCTGCAGGCGCTCCGCGAGTTCGCCGACGGTGGCCCAGTCGCGCTCCGGATAGCCCTTGATATGCAGCAGCAGCAGGTATTGCAAGGGCGTGATGCCTTCGCTTTGCGCGGCCTGTTCGGAGAACCGCTCGAAGCGCCGCATCTGATAGCGAAACTCCGACAGTTGCTCGAAGTCGCTTTTGTTCAGCTTGCGAGTTCGTACTTTCATGGGCGATCAGCCGAGAGGAGAAAACCTCAAATATATCACATGGTGATGTATTTGGTCGAATGAAGGCCTTGATTCGCGACCCCGGTTGCGCGTATGTCTAGGCTGCGTGGCGTGCTTTGGCGATGGTTTGCCGGTAAAGGCCGGAGATCAGGTCGACTTGCGTAATCATGCCGGCCACGCGCCCGCTCGCATCGAGCACCGGTACGTGGTGATGGCCGAAGTTCGCGAACATCGGCACGAGTTCGGTGATCGGCGCGCTTGCGTCGACGGTGCAGACCTCGGTGGTCATCACGCTGCCGACGTTGGGCGTGCGAGACGCGTCGCCGCGCAGCCAGCCGTCGAAGTAGTCGAGGATCGGCGCCAGTGCGCCGGAGCTTTGATGGTCGACGAAATCGGCGCGCGTGACGATGCCGACCAGTTTCTGTTCCGCATCGACGACCGGCAGCGCTTTCACCTTGTTGCGTTTGAACAGATCCCAGGCGGTGGCCGCGCGAGTTTCCGCGGAGACCGATACGACGTGGCGCGACATGACGTCTTCGCAGCGCAGTTCGTCGAAGCTGCGCGAGAACGCCTGAAGCTGCGTTTCGCGCAGCAGCGAATAGAGATCGTCGGGATCGATGTCGAGCATTTCGCCGCGGCGCGCGAGAACCGCTTCGACGTCCGCGCGCGCGAAGCCGACGCGCGAGGCTTCGTCGGCGGCCTGGCTGGCCGTCGCGCGATCCTGGCGGCCCGCATGCGGATAGCGGTGATCGGTGGCGGCGTGATAGACGAGTGCCGCGAGCAGCAGCGCGGCTGACTGGATCGCGATCGGTTCGAGCACGAAACGGTAGCCGAGTACATGAATGACGGGGCCGCCGAGCACGGCCGTCAACGCGACCGCGCCCGACGGCGGGTGTACGCAGCGCAGCGCGAACATGCCGCAGATCGACAGCGAGACGGCCAGCGCGGCCGCGAGCGTCGGATCGCCGATCAGGTTCGCGCAGGTCACGCCGATCGTCGCGGAGACGAGATTGCCGCCGATAATCGACCACGGCTGCGCGAGCGGACTCGCGGGCACCGCGAACAGCAGGACCGCCGAGGCGCCCATCGGCGCGACGAGCAGCGGGATGCTCGCGGCAGGCCCGAGCAGCAGGTACATGAGTCCGCCTGTGAAGGCGATGCCGAGCAATGCGCCGAGACACGATCGCGCACGCTCGTGCCATTTCACGGTGACCGGTGCGGGGAAGAAACTGGACAGCCAGCTAAGGACGGGGGAGCGGGACAAGATAAGGATCAGAAAGTAGTCGAGAATGCCGGGCCCGACATTACCGGGGAAACCCTGGCAACGCGAATACACTGTGGTCATGATTATATTTCAATATGATATAAAACGCGGCGCCGGCTTGTCGCAGTGCGGCAAAACTGTGGCGTGGCGCTGACAGCGGCGCAGTGTCGCAACGACGATACGGACCGTGCATGCCCGCGCACGGCACCTCGCGCATTTGCATCATGTTGTGATATAAAATGATGGCGACAGGGCGGGTGCGGGCCGCTGGCCGGTACAGCGCGTCTATCGGGAAAGGAGCCATCATGATGATTACATTTCAATCGACGGCGTCACCGGATGTCGTGATGCTCAGGGACCTCGCGCAATATCTGCTCGGCCTGATCGGCAAGCGGCTCGGCGAGCGCGGCGTCATCATGCACGACGAACTGCCCCACGCGATCGACCGGCTCGAAGCCGCGATTTCCGACGATGCGACTGCGGAGGCGACGCTCGAAGCGTTGCACTGCTCGGCCGGCAATCAGCGCGACTCGCGCAACCGGCTCTCGCAACGCGCATGGCCGTTTCTCGACATGATGCGTGAGGCGCGCAAGAGCGAGGCAGACATTATCTGGGGACTGTGAACGCATTTTATTCGGCTTCCTGATGGGTCATTCCGTTTTACGCGGGCCTGGCGAAGGCCTGATGATGAGGCGGCGGTTGTTGCGGCTGTTGTCGCCGCTGTTGTCGCGGCGGCGTTTCGCGATCGTTCTCGCGATGGTCTGCGTCGTGCCGCTCGCCGTGCCGTATGTATCACAAACTGACATATAATGAATTAATCATATGCCGCGAAAGCAGTGCAGGGGAAACGCTATGGCATGCTTTAACCGCATTCTTCTCTGTTACGACGGAACCCGCGAAGGGCAGCACGCGCTGAAAGACGGTGCCGCGCTGGCGCAGGAACTGAACTCCCAGGTTCATCTGCTTTCCGTGCTCAATAACTCGGCCTGGATGCAGGGCGCGGATATCACCTCCGCGGTGCCGGTCGACTTCATCAACGAATCGGCGCGGAGCCTGCTCGACGAGGGATTGAAGAAACTCGCCGCACGTGGCATTCACGCGACGGGACATCTCGCGATTGGCGAACCGCTCGAACAGATTCCCTTCTTTGCGAAAGATCTGAACGTCGATCTCGTGGTGGTGGGGCACCGTCGTAGCCACGGACTCGCGCGCTGGTGGGGCGGCAGCCGCAACGACGGTCTGCTGCTCGACCGGGTTACGTGCAGCGTGCTCGTGACGATGGGCGCGCAAGCCGAAGCGTCCGAGGCGGTGGCCGGGGCGTCGGGCGCGTAGATATGGGTGGCACGAAGTTCGCGCTTTTCCGCCATATGTTTTGCCGCATTGCGGGGAATGATCCGATCGTTGCGTCGGGGGCTGCGTTGTGCTCTCGTTCGTGTGTGCGGCGCGTGCTCTTGGGCCTGGCAGACGGTGGCACGAAATTCGACTCGTGCCGACTTTTGCCGCTACAGCAGGCTCGAAATCAAACGACAGCCACAACTGGCCCGATGTCCATGCCGGGCAATCGGAACGCCGTTGTCGGTCATTGTTTCGTCGCCTTCCACTATCGTGTTCGGCTGCACGTCCGGGTGGCGCGGACACGAAACCTCGTCGCCCTTGCGCGCGACGTAACGACCGTCGAAACACAGGGTCGACGAACCCGTGATGACCTTGCCGCCGTGGTCGGTGTCGTCGCCGACACGAATGAGATCGATCATTTTTTGTCTGACTTTCGAGTGCGATAGAGGTTTATTTGTAGCGGAAGTACAGGTTGCCGAAGTTGGGCAGTTTGTTTTCACGGCGAGATTCGCGTGATGTTTTCCGCAAATCGATGTTTTCGACGTCGGGCCAGCCGAAGGTAGCGAAGATCGTTTCTGCGATTCTGACGAAGCCCATGAATTTGCGCGAAATGCGGAATGCCATGAGGCCCGATATCAGCAGCCAGAAAACGATCCCGGGCAGAATAAAGAACTTGACCATATCCGCGCGCAGGAAAAAACTCGCGCCTTGCTGGATCAGCATGACGATCATCCCTGCCGCATAAAGCAACGCTGCGCTCCAGAGCCATATCTTGAGGGACTTTCGATAATGCACTTTTCTGCCTGCCGTAGCGTGTGGGTAGACGGCAAGCAGATCGTCGCCGTCCCGTTTGACCGCGTATGCAATGTACTGCCCGCTCCCGACCTGCTCGGCGGCGACCTCGACCTGATCGCCATTGCGCATCGGCATCATCCAGAGCCAACCCTTGATACGCTTGCCGTCGAGCTCGAACTCGACCCAATCGGCTTCTTCGGCGGAATTTCCCGCCATGCCGATCAGGCCGATGCCCGCAGCGCTCAAGCCTAGGGCCGAGGCGGCAACCGCCGTCGCGCCGACCTGTTGGTGCTGAACTTCGCTCAGCACGAAGTCGTGGTTTCGCTTCGAGCGTTCGAGATTGGAAATCACGCCTTTCAACAGTACAGCGGGTTTTGTCGAGTTGTCTTTTTTCATGAGAGTTTGGTCATGGCGTCGACATAGTCCTTCTCTTGCTGAGAAGGGTCCGTGTAGCGCGTGACGCTATGGTCCGCGACGCGAAGTATCGTTTCCTGTCCAGTGCCGAATGCGCACCGGGAACACCAGGATTCGAGCGCATCGGGCGTCAGCCAGCTGGCGAGCGTCTGCAGCACGATCAGTCCCACCGTCGCTTCCCAGCCTATCAGCATACCTACCGATCTCAATGCAGCCCAAGCTACCATGCGCGCGGTGACGGTTTCCACCGCCTCTATCACCGCGTCAGTTCCATACTGGATTGCGAGCCTTTTGAGCAGGGGAGCTGCGGTGCTTATGGTGTCGATCACTGTTGCTACACCCATTGCGCTACCTAGCAGCGCCTGCCCAAAATTGAGGACCGCAATGTCGTACTGTTCCTTTTTGAGGCTATCGCCGGTTTGCTCAAAGCTCATCCACGCCGAAATAAACGTCCCAAAACTACTCAACCCCCCACCCACCAGCTTCCAGCTCTGCGACTTGATGGAGTTCTTCAGCGCCCCATAAAACGGCGTCATCGTAATCGTGATGACCGACGACAGCATCGACGCACCCGACTGCACGAGCTTGAGCGTCGTATCCTTGTCGTGCGTCCCCGACATGATCTTGTAGAAGTTGACCGCCTCCAGCAACGCCGCCACCACGGCAATCCGGCTCGACCTCAGCGCCTTGATGCCCTCGTCGGTGGACTTCATGCCGTTCCACACGTCATACAGCGCCTGGGTTGCTTTCGGCGTATTCGCGGGCGCCGCCGAGCGCAGCAGCGAGCGCGTCTTCAACAGGCGCTCGATCGTTTCGGCACGGCTGATCTTTTCCACCTCGGCCTGCTTGCGCACGAGCGCCATCGCGTCGGAATAGGAGATGCCGGCACGTTGCAGCAGCAATGACTGAATGATCTTTTCGCCGACGAAGTCGCCCATCTGGTTGATGCGGAATTTCGAAAAAACCGCATCGCCCACGGTCAACCCGAACACGTCCACTTCGAGACGTTTGAGCAGCCCGCCTAGCGGCGTGATCTTTTTCGGGTCCGTTTCGAGCGCCAGTTTGCCGAGATTCTTGTAGTAGCCGTTGAGCGTCTTGAGCGACCCGGCCGCCGAAATCACGGCGTTCACTCCCGCGCTCTGTCCCGCGGCGGGCTGCCCGGGCGGCGCTTCGAGCGGCGTATCCTTTTTGGCGAGCGCCGTTTTCAGCAACTGAGCCATTTCCTGGCGCGCGTCCTTCTGGTTCATCGCGAACACCCGCCAGATGAGACTCGCCGGCTGCACGGGGTCCCAGTGCGTGACCAGCGTATCGAGCACGGTCTTGCCCTTGGGCGTCGAGCCGATGCCCGCGAGCGCATCGGTGATCACGATCTCGAAGGCCACCGCGTCGCGCAGATCGGTTGAGGCGTAGTCTTCCAGCGTGTCGAGGAACAGCTTCGACTGCAGCCATTTGCCGACGTCGGCGGTACGCGCTTCCTGGATGTCGTGCACCTTCGCCTGCAGTGCGTTGTACTTCTTGCGGAAATTTTCGATATCCGTCCGCTTGAGCCGCGCCTCGTAATCGGACCAGTTGTATGTCGTCATGCTCTTGAGATTGCGGTCGTGAGCACCGGGCTGCGCCTGCGCGTACGCATGCGCCTCGTTCATGATCTGGTCGCGATAGGTGCCCGTATAGGGCACGCTGGAGCCCGGGCTGCCCGCCGCTGTGGAGCGGCCCATCTGCACGAGCCGGGTCTGGTAGCTGCCGGGAATGTTGTTGGCGGCCATCCAGTCCATGTCGTCGTAATACGCGTTGATCTGCGACGCGCGCGTCGGGTCGGCGCCCGCCAGCGCCTTGGCGCGTTGCGTGGCGAGCGCGCCTTGCGCGCCCGGCTGGCCGAGCGGCGTCATCGAATGCGCCTGCTTTGCCAGCGCTTCCTGGTTGTTCAGCGCCTGCTCGGTACGCGACTGGACGATCGCGTGCGCGGTGTCGATATCCTTGAGCGCGCCGACCTGAAGCTGGCGCTCTCCGGTCGCATAGCGATCGAGCCATGACGCGGGATCGCAGCGGAAACCGTTCAGCTCGTGCACCGTGCCGATGCTGTCCCACAACGCAAGCAACATCGGCGGATGATGCGCATCGGCGCTGCCGCCATCCTCGTTTTTCGCGCCGATCTGCTGCATCAGCTTCACGAGCGCCTGGCTGGCGGAAGCCGGTGACGCCTGGCGGATGAACGGCGCATAGCGCGTCACTTCATGCTGCAGCAGGTCGTCCTTGTAGGCGCCGGTTGCATCGCTGAAGGCCTGCTTGTCGTCGGGAAGCGCCATCGACTTCGGATCGAAGCCGGGCATGTATTCGATCACGGCGTCGATCGTCTGCGCGGTCGCGGCGACCGCATGCTGGTGCGCGTCCGCGCTACCGCCGATCCACTTTGACGGCTCGATGTACTGCATGCGTGCTTCGCGCAGCGTGTCGTCGGACGCGTACAGGTCGAAAATCTGCTGATGCCACGTATGCTGGGAGAACGCGATGAACACGCGGCCCGTGCATTTCTCGGGGTGCTCGATGGCGATGAGGTCCATCGGCACCGCGATCGCGCATTGCGCGCAGGCGGGATCGGTCACGGGCACCAGCGATAAGGGCAGCGTCTGTTTCCAGAGGCGTCCGTCGGAAGTGACCTTGTACGCTTCCCAGTAGCGGCTGCCGCGCGGGCCAGCTTCATAGAAGAGATAGACCCAGCCTTCGCGCAGCGTACGCACGCCGTAGTGGTGCGCTTCGAGCGCGACGTCCGTCACGCGTGCGCCGCCGATGCCCGCGGGCAAGCCGGCCTTCACGTATTTCGGCAGTGCGGTATAGCGAACCGGCAAGATCGGCAGCCCGGACTTCTCACAGTTCGCGCATTTCTGGTTATTCGTCGTCATGCTGTGTCGTTGTTTCGATTGCGTGCGGAGGCGAATGGATTAGCGGGAAGCCGACGCCGTGAGACGGTCGTACCAGGCACCCTGGCGGATTTCGGCGATCTCGTCCGCGGAGAGCCGGCTGATTGCGGCCGAGTAGAAATCGTCGTCGGCCCGGCGGCCGAGCAACTGCAACACTTTGGGATGCAGATCGAATTGCGGATGCCAAGCAATCGCGTGCCCGATGAACGCGATCTGGTCGTCGCGGTCGAGCAGCCCGTAGCGTTCGGCGCGCACGGCGGCGGCGAGCGCCGCCTCGACTTCGTGCGCTTGCGGCTGACGCTCGCTCGCATACGCGTGCAGCGCCAGCGCGCGATTGACGAGACCGTGCCGATGGATGGCGTCCCATTGCTGCGGCAGCAGCGCGAAGCGGGCCGGCGACGTCTGCGCGCTTTGGCGAACCACGAGCCGCGCGCACGCGTCGAGCGCGTGCCATGCCTTTACCGGGCCGAGCAATGCCTGCTGTTGTGCCGGGGAGAGCGCCGTCCACAGCAGGTCGAGCGCGCGCGTGTCGTAGAAGCGCAGCACGCAGGCGCGTCCCGCCGCGTCGCGTTGCAGCGCGAGACGCGACCAGTGCGCGGCGACATCCTCGAGCGAAGCCGGGCTTGCGAGCCAGCCGCCGATCCGTTGTCCCAGGCCCGACGCCATCGAGGCCGGGAGGCGGTCGTCGAACGCGGCCTGCACGCTGTGCGCGAGCGCGGCCAAGCCCGTGTCGGTCGCAAGATCCAGTTCGAGCAGATAGGGGCGATGCGCTTCGGCGAACGCCTCGTGATCGATGACGACGTCGGCGCGCGGCAGATCCGCGAACGGGTTGTCGTGTTCGGGAAAGTCGGCGTTCAGGTCGCGCTGGCTCGGGTCGACGGAGAGAAAGCAGCGCTGATTCGCATGGCGGCCGAACCATTGTCTGATCGTCGCGGTCGACGCGTCGACCCGCGCGGCTTCGGTCGTCCTGGACGCTTCGGATGCGCGGTTCGCGGCTTCGTCGTGATGGTGTCGATAGTCCATTGTCTTACTCCAGCACCACGCTCGAGGCACTGTCCGCCGACGCCGCGGCGGATTTCCACGAACAGCCCTTCGTCACGCTCGTCACCTGCGCGGGCAACCGCATCGAAGCCGGGCCGGGCTTGTCCCACGACGCGCATTTTTCGAGGATCTGGCCGGAGGTGCCGTTTTCGATCGTGTCGGCCGTGATGCGAATATACGAGCCACCCGCGCCGATCCAGATTTCCTTGTCGGCGGACAGCACGAGCTTGCCGCTGGTGCTCGTCACCGTTACGTCGTTGAGCGCCGTGAGCGCCAGCGCGTCGCTCTGCGCCTGAATCTCGACCTTGCCCTTGGCGGCGAACAGCTTCATGCCGGCGTTCTGCACGAACAGGCTGATCTTCTCGGTCACGCTCGCGATCAGCGATTTGCCGGCGGCCACGTGCGTGTTCTTGCCGCTGACGATGTTGACTTGCTGGTTCGCGGTCAGCTGCGCCGAATCCTGGGTGGAAACGCCCACGCCGGACGGGCTCGCGAGCAGCATGATCGGCGTGGAGAAACCGTTCGCGTTGCCGGTGCCGCCGCCGCCCGTGCGTCCGCTCGAACCCGCGCCGCCCGGCACGCTGTATTGCGTCGCGTCGGTGAACTTCTTCAGCGCGTCGTGCCCCTCGTCGAGACTTTCGGCCTGGTTCGCGGCGCTCGCCTGCGAAGCCAGTTCGACCACGCTTTCCGCGCTGGCGAGTTGCTCGGCTGCGGCCGTGACGTTGAGCGGTTGCGTGACGGAAGCCGGATGCGTCGTGACGAACAGGCCCTGGCTCGCGCGGACCGCGCCGTAGGCTTCCGATTTGAGGTCGAAGCCGCTGCCGAGAAACGCGCCGCGCGTATTGGCCGACTGATCGACGAGATAGCCCAGATGCAGGTGGGACTGATAGCTGCTCGAATATAGATGGACGCGGTTCTGCGCCGTCGAGTCGTCCATTACGAGCTGGTTGTAGCCGCTGCCGCCGCCATATTCCCTGGAGCGATAGCCCGAGAGCAGTCCGTTCGAATGCCACTGCGGTTTCGCGGCGCCGTTATAGAGCCGCGACGTTGCCACGGGCCGGTCGCAGTCGCCGCCGATGTGATCGATCAGAACCTCTTCGCCCACGCGCGGCATATGCACGGCGCCGTAGCCGCCGCCCGTATCCGCTTGCGCCACGCGCACCCAGCAGGAGGCGCGTTCGTCGCCGCCGTTCAGGCGGTCCCAGATGAACTGCACCTTGATACGGTTCAGCTCGTCCGTATAGACCTCTTCGCCTTGCGGACCGACGACGATCGCCGTTTCCAGGTGCATCTCGGGTTTGCGGTGCTCGAACGGGCTGCGGTACGGCACGCTCGTGCGCTGTGCCTCGATCTCCACGAGATAGAAGCCCACCGAACCGTCGTCGTGCGCGACCGTGAACGCGGCGTCGCTCGCGTGACGCGCGCGCGCCGCGTCCACGGTTTCCTGGAGGCTGTGCGGAAAAGCCGATCCCTGGCTACCGGACGGAAGATTGTTGGCGATCACCCAGTTCGTTTCGATTGCCGCGAATTCTTTCTGGCTGGCGGGATCGGCGTCGTGATCGGGGTGGCCGTCGAGCACGAAGCGCTTGCCCGCATCCATCGCGCGCACGCCGCCCACGCCCACGAAACGCTTGGCGCGCGACTCCCATTCTTCCATACGGATGCGCGAAAGCTGATCGCCGCGATCCTGCTTGTTATAGGTGTAGGCGCCCGTGTATTCGTAGACTTCCGCCTGATCCGGGAGGGCGCCCTGATCGGGCATGGTCGGCACGGCCGTACCCTTCGGGTTGTGGATTGACGACGGCGTTTTGTAGTCGAACGTGCGCGTGGTGAGTACCGTGCTTTGCAGGGTGCGTGTGCCCGACCATTGCACGAGCGCGTCGGTTTCGCTGCCGGTGCCGCCGCGATAGAACGACACTGTTTCGGGCGAGAGCGCATCGAGCGTGGCGAGCCGGTCGGTGATGACGAGCGTGTGCGAGCGCCCGTCCTGCGCCTGGCGCCAGAAGCCGAAGAGCCCCTCGGTTTCGAGCAGCCGGTGCACGAAGTTCCAGTCGCTTTCGTCCTGGCGGCAGTAGGAGCGCGCGGGAAGCGGACTGGACAACGCGAACTGGAACAGGCCCTGCGATTGCGGATGGGCGTTGAATACGTCGGCGACGATGTCGTCGGCGCTCCGGTCCTGCCAGATGCGTTGATCGCGACGGAATTTCAGGAAGTGCATCCACGAGGCGAAACCGAGCTGATAGCTGGTCAGCCCGCTGTTCGAGCCGAGCCGGCGTGCGGTATGCACGTAGCCGTTGTGCGGCTGATACGATTTGTCGGCCTGCTGGACCCAGAGCGTCACGGGCTGCGCGATCAGCGACTTGAGTTCGATGCTGCCGGTCGTCGAAACGACGTCCACCGTGAATTCGAAGTGGCGCCCGAGGCGCGAGCGCCCAACGACACGCTGCGGCACCAGGATATTCGAGCCCAACGGAGTATCGAGTTTGAGCAAGCGGTCGCTTTGTGTCAGATCGCTCGAAATCGTGCTGGCCAAATCTTGCGTTCCCATTCCACCCTGCCTTTCAAAGTCATATTTGCATCGCGCGAGCATTTTATAAAAAATTTGTGTGACGAAATCAATGCCTTGCAATTAATGCTTTGAAAATCAAGGGGAGAAAGGCGAGAAATGAGAAAAAAATGCCGATCAAAAGATGGGTAATTAGAAATCGGTAGAAATAACGCGGCTGTAAGCTTGAATAATTCTGATATTCCGTCGCTTCAATCGGAACCGTGCGAATCGCGAGGGGATTTAACCGTTCCGTTATCCCGGTCCCGCACGAACGGCACCGACTTTCGTCTTTAAGCTCTCAGCTCTCAGCTCTCAGCCCTTCACCTGCTCCGCCGATATCCAGCCGTTAGCGACGCCGATCTGCGCGATCTGTTTCGCGACCGCGCCGGCGAGGCGCTTCGCATCGTCCGACACGCCGGCGCGTTTCGTTTCGCTTATGCCGTGCAGGCCCGCGCCCGCCGCGGCCGTGGTCGCGATGCTGCCGGCTGCCGCGCCCACCCCGGCGGTTTCGGCGATGCCCGGCATCCTGCCGCTGTCCGCATTGGCGGTGAAGCTCTGCACGAGACGCGCCGCGCCGCCCGCCGGCTGGTAGATGATCCGCACCGAGCCCGTCACTTCGCTCTTGCCCGCGCCGAGGCCGATCAGCGTGCGACGGCGGCGATTGCCGGAGTCGATCGTGTCGAAGCTGCCTTGCACGAGCAGCACGTTCTGATCGGCGGGCACGGGGCCGTCCGAGCGCGCCGCGTGCAGACCCATCGCCTGCAACTGGCGCACGATTTCATCGGCGGTCTGCTCGCGAACCTGGGCTGCATCGGCGACCTGCTGCTGTTGCGCCGACGAACCCGACAACTGCGTCTTCAGCTTCTGCAGCATGCCGCTATCGAGTTTGACCTGGCGCGGATCGGCGTCGAACGTCGAGACGTAAATCGTGTCCGGGTGCGCCATCGCCGGTACGCCGGCTGATGTGCCGGTTTGCGCATCGCGCTGCGCGGCAACGGGCGGATTCATCGCGCTCGCGTTCGTGATCTGCGCGCCGGCGCAACCGCTCAATAGCGCGCTGCCACAGACGAGTGTCATGCAGGTGAAACGGGCCGCATTCTGTTTGATGAAGTTTATTGGGTTCAACATGATGATCCTGTCGTCGGCACCGGGTGCCGGTCGGTTCGAAGCCATGCGCCGATGATCGGGCAGCCGTGGGATCGTCGATCATCGGCGAAGGGATTCGCACGTGGAGCACTTCGATCGCATGCGTCGTTGATTCGTACGCACCGGCAGCGAACGAAGTATGGGCGCGTGGTGCGCCGGACGCCATTCGACAATTATTTCGCGCGATGTCGCGGCGAAATGCGCGCGAGTGAAGGTGTGTCGAGGGCACGGTCGCAGCAGCCCGCGACGTAAAAAAGAACGGGCGTGAGATGAAAGCGCCTACGCGCGAGCAGCGTGAGCCGTAGGCGCAGCGGTCCATGCGGACCGGCACGGATCAATACGGCGTACGCGTCGAAGTCGTCGGCATGCGCAACGCAATGAGCGTCCGCACGGATGCGCCACGATCAATTCAAGGCCAGCTTGATGATGCAGCACAGGACGAACACGAGCAGGGCGGCGGCAATGGCCAGGTTCAACGGATAGCGCATTCTTCACCCTGCCCGGACGTTTCGGTGCTCCTATCCTAGTCACCTGGGGGAAGATGAAAAGCGCCAGTGAAGCGCCAATGTGGGACAGCCAACGTAGCGTGCCGAAGGGCTGCGCGATGCGGTGGAGGGAGCGCTTCCACGCGAGGACGGCCGATCGTAATGGCCGATCTTGCGCCGAGCATGAAGCGAGTAAGCGCCGCATACCACGCGACGCTTTATTCCATCCAAACACGCAGCCACGAACGGCCGCGCAAACCCGGCACCTCCACTCGACGCATCGGCTCAGTGCGTCGGTGCAGTGCGGCGACTCAATGCGACTGACCGGAAGACTGCCCCGACGGCATGCCATCCGGCATACCATGCGATACCTTGTTTGCCACGGCGAGGTCTTCCGCGAGACTCGTGCGCAGCGTGGCGATTGCCTGTTCGGGATTCGCGGGCTTCAATTGTTCGCGAGCCAGCGAGTCGTAGACGTAGTGCCGCAGCATCGGGTCCTGCGTCTTGCCCAGCACGTCGCGGTACACCGCGACGATTTCGCTTTCATGACCGCTCAGCGCATAGAGACGGCGCAACTGTTCGAGATCGTGGATCACCGCGAAGTTGGCGCCGCCCGGACCCCTCATCGGACCATGGCCGCGAAACGGCGGCGGCCCGTCGCCATGCATCGCGCCGGGCGGCGGGGGCGGCGGATCGTCGGCGCAGGCGGCCGTTGCGATCAGGCCGGAAACCGCGGCGAGCGCCGCGCAGAATAGGGCTTTTTTCATCATGTCGCTCCCGTCGAGAACGGTGCCGGCGCCACGATGGGCCGGTCCAGCCGCAACGATAGTCGACTCGATGATTCGTCGGGTTACTGAAAGCGCTGCGGTAACTTACCGGGCCTTGCATCGGGGGCGGCGCGTCAGGGTGAGTCCGCTGGCGCAATGCGGCCGGATAGAGCATGATTGAGCGCGATGTGCCGTGCACCCCCCAAACCCAGCTTGCCGTGGTGGCTCGTGCGGCACACGCCGTCGCCAGGTCCCGATGCCATGCTTATGCGAGGTGGCCGCGCACCGGCGGCGTCCGTTCAACCGCAAGGAGGATTTCGCATGGACCGACCCGAAGCCGCCAATCCGTTTGGCGATCTCACGAAAATGCTCGAGCAGTTCAAGCTCCCCGGCTTCGACGTACCCGCCATCATGGAAGCACGGCGCAAGGACATGGAAGCACTGGTTCAGGCGAATCAGACGGCTTTCCAGGGCATGCAGTCGCTCGCGCAGAAACAGGCCGACATGCTGCGCGCAACGCTGAACGAACTGCAAGCGCTGACGGCGCAACTGTCGACAGCGGGCGCGTCGCCGTCGGCGAAAACCGCGGAGCTGGTCCAGCAGAGCCTGCACAAATCGCTCGCCGATATGCAGCAACTCGCGCAGGCCGCGTATCAGACGCACGCGGAGTCGTATGCGGTCATCGCAAAACGCGTGGAAGAAAACGTGCAGGAGCTGAAGTCGCTTTTGCAGCAGCAAAAGAAATAACCGCGAAGCAAGCGGCGTTGCGCGCTTCGACGTGCGCTTCAAAGCACGCTTCGAACACCCATGCCGCGGATGGCGATCGTGCCATCCGCGGCATTTTTTTGGCCTGATATTTTGGCCGATATAAGGTCTGATAAAAGGCCCGAAAAAAGTCCGACAGCAAGCCGCAGAAAGCGCCCGTAGTCAGAGGAATACACGCGTCGGACCCAGTTTGTTAAGCGAGCGCCTACATGATCCGGACAAGCTTCGAGCGGTCTCTATTTTTTATGCAGCCCTTCCCGGATTTTCCGTGGCCGTTTGCTTTAAACGTCATATAAAACAGAAAAAGACGGCAAAGTACTGTTCGTAAAAGGTTTCGCTATCGTCAGTCAAACGAAGTCGAACGTACTGATCGCGCGTCGCGGTTTGAATCGCGGCGCAAACGATTGCCGCGTGCCGTCCGCCTCGCTAAAGTTTCGCCCCATCCTTCCGTAGACGCATTCACGCAACCGATCGGCGTGAAGGCAAGCCGGTTCCGCCGGTCAGGTGTGCGCCCCTGGTTTCGCGTTTGTGGCGGCTTCATGTGGTCACGGGCGTTTCATCTCGAAGGAAATCTCTTGAAACCGATGTTTCTTACCCGCATTGCCTGCGCAATGCTCGGGGCGAGCTGCGCATTGCCGTTCGCCGCGCACGCGACACTCGGCCAGAACGTCAGCACCGTCGATGGCGATCAGTCGCACCTGCACGCCGTCGCGCACGCGGCCACCACGCAGGGCGCGTACTCGGTGCATCGACTGACGTTGCCGTCCGGCACGCAGGTGCGCGAGTACGTCGCGCAAAACGGTATCGTGTTCGGCGTCGCGTGGGACGGCCCGACCTTGCCCGATCTCAAGGCGATGCTCGGCGCCTCCTTCGACGTGTACGTGGCCGCCGTCGCGAACCGGCGCGGCACGCCGCTCGCCGTGTCGAACAGCGACCTCGTGGTGTTTTCGAGCGGCCATCTGCGTGCGTTCACCGGTTACGCGTATCTGCCGCAGGCGCTGCCCGCGGGTGTCGATGTCGGCGTCATTCAATAACGGAGCGAATCATGCGATACAGGTCTTCGTGGATGACCCTGCTGGGCGCGGCACTCGCCGCACTGATCGTGAGCGCATGCGGTGGCGGGGGCGGTGGCTCCGGCGGCGCGAGCAGCACAGCCAACTCGGCCAATTCGGGCAACTCGACGGCTTCGTCGAGCAGCCCGACCGTGACCAACACCTCGCCGGCGCCGCAGGTGCTTGCCGCCAACGCGGTGCGCGTGACGGTCGACTCGGGCGTGAGCAACGTGCCGAACATGCCGTTCGTCAGCATCACGATCTGCGCGCCCGGCACGAGCGACTGTCAGACGATCGATCACGTGCTCGTCGATACGGGCTCGTGGGGCGTGCGCGTATTCGCCTCGCAATTGCCCGCGTCGATGAACCTGCCGCCACAGAAGGACGGCGCGGGCAACCTCGTCGCCGAATGCATGCAGTTCTTCGATGGCTATACGTGGGGCGCGGTGAAGCTCGCCGATCTGCGGATCGCCGGCGAAACGGCGGCGTCGCTGCCGGTCCAGGTGATCGATCCGAACTACGCCTCGCTGCCCGCCGATTGCGCGGCCGTCGGCGCGTCGCGCAATACGCCGGCGGCGTTGCAGGCCAACGGCATTCTCGGCATCGGCGTGTTCAAGCACGATTGCGGCGGCAACTGCGTGCAGCAGGCGATTCCCGCGACATACTACGGTTGCGGCGCTTCGGGCTGCACCTCGATTCCGCTTGCCGAGAACTATCAGGTCGCCAATCCGGTGCCGTACTTCACGACCGACAACAACGGCTCGGTCCTGAGTCTGCCGACCGTGAACGGCGGCGCGCCGTCGGTATCGGGGCAGCTCGTGTTCGGCATCGGCACGCAGAGCAACAACGCGCTCGGCAATGCGCAGGTGATCGGCGTGAGTCCGTCGAACGGCACCTTCACGACGGTGCAGAACGGCACGACGTACTCGCACAGCATTCTCGATAGCGGCTCGACCGGACTCTTCTTCCAGACCTCGTCGATGCAGGCCTGCGCGAGCCCGAATAGCGCGTACTACTGCCCGGGTTCGACGCAGCAGTTGAGCGCGATGATCGAGGGCGTGAACGGCGTGACGAGCGCGGTGACGTTCGGCGTCGCCAATGCGACCTCGGTTGCGCAGACCTATAACGGCGATGCGGCGCTGCCGCTGCTCGCGGGACCGGCGTTCGTGACCTCGGCGGTATTCGACTGGGGGCTGCCGTTCTTCTATGGCCGCAACGTGTATGCGGCGATCGAGCAGCAGGGGACGCCGGGCGGGACCGGGCCTTATGTCGCGTATTGAGCGATGGCGCGGAGGGCATGCGCGAGCCTGTGAGCGAAGGCCGCGCATCGCTGCATAAAAAAACCCGCTGCCGGTCGATCCGGCAGCGGGTTTTTTTATGCCGTCGTCGTGCGCGAACTCAGGCGTTGTCGGCGTCGAGTCGATGCGGTTCGTGCGAGGGACCCGCCGCGGCGGCTTCGTTCACGGCGGCTTCGTCCTCGCTCGCAGGCGTTGCCGGCGGATCGGTGGCCCGCATCTTCTTTTCTCCCGCCGCCGCGATTACGTGATGCACGAAGCGCAGCTTTTCCACCACCGGCGCGGCGAGCGTGAACGGGTAGCCATCGGCGATACCGAGGCTGCGGTTCAGGCTGTTCAGCGCATACGTGAGCGGAAACCAGCGCTTGAGCAGATTGTCGAAGCTCGCGTCCTCGACCGGCGTGCGGTCGGTCAGCGTCGGTTCGCGCGGATCGTCGGGCAGCAGCGCGAGGCCGTACGTGCTCGCGGTATCGAGCACGTCGACGATCAGCAGATAGTGCGCCCACGTCTCGGCCCAGTCTTCCCACGGATGCATCGTCGCGTACGCGCTGATATACGAGGCCTGCCAGTCGGCCGGTGCGCCGTCGCGATAGTAGGCTTCGAGCGCTTCGCCGTAATCGGCGCGTTCGTCGCCGAACAGTTGGCGATACGGTTCGAGCCGGCTCGGCTCGTTTTCGATCAACTGGCTGAAGTAGTAATGCCCGGTCTCGTGGCGGAAGTGTCCGAGCAGCGTGCGATACGGTTCGCCCATCGCGGTGCGTACTTTCTCGCGATGGGCGTCGTCGGCTTCGGCGATGTTCAGCGTAATCAGCCCGTTGTCATGGCCCGTCATCACGCGCGCGCCGTCGTCGCCGTCGGCGAGGAATTCGAAGGCGAGGCCGTGCTCGGGGTCCGCGTCGCGCGACGTCACGTCGAGCCCGAGTTCAGCAAGCGTGTACAACAGACGCCGCTTCGCGACTTCGAGCCGATACCAGTAGAGGCGGTTCTCCGGTTCGGCCAGGTTCGGGATCGTGTGCGTCAGATGACAGGCACGGCACAGCGTGTCGGGCGAGGCGTCGGGAATCATCCAGTTGCAGACATTTTCGACCGCATAGTTGTGGCATTGGCGGAACAGCGTGCCGTCCGCGCGCGGATGCAGGCTGCGCCAGCGGTCTTCGCCGGCGGTCTCGAACGCGCTGATTTCCTTGAGATCAGGAAGGTAGCCGAGCAGGGACTCGCAGCGTTCGCAGCGGACGTTCTCATAGAACACGAGTTGCGAGCAGCGATTGCAGTGGAAGGTTTTCATCGGTCGGACCCGGTGGTGAAGGCGGCGTGAAGAGGCATGAGTCACGTTCATGAGCGGTTCATGAGCGAAAGCCCGCCGCAATCTTCATGCCGCGATTGCCAGAACTCACTGCTTTAACGCACAGTACGTACATGATCGTGCATCGGCGGCGCGCCGCTTTGGTGCACGGTTCGATGGCGCACCGCGGCAACGCGCTGTGCGTGGCGGGAGTGTTTCGCGAGAGATCGCGGTTAACCGGATAGAGGTTAGATCGAAGTCCAGCGCAACATGATGAAAGTCGCCTCGGGGCAGCGAGACTGGGTCGCGAGACCGGGCGGCGAGATCAGGCAGCAGCGAATGCAACGGCAGCAGATGCAACCGCAGCAGATGCAACAGCAGCACACGTCAGCACAACGCAATTCATGAAGCACCAGGCGGTTCAGGTAGCGGTTGTCGCTCAACGGCATAGAGCTTGCTTTCTGGCGGGCTGCCCATCTTCGTCGAGGAGTCCGGAGTGTCCATTCGCGTCGCGTTGCATCACGTTACTCATTACCGCTACGACAGGCTCGTCTCGCTGTCGCCCCAGGTCGTGCGGCTGCGGCCCGCGCCGCACTGCCGTACGCCGATCCTCTCGTATTCGATGCGGGTCGAGCCGGAGCGGCACTTCATCAACTGGCAGCAGGACGCCTTCGCCAACTATCAGGCGCGGCTCGTGTTTCCCGAGCCGACGCGCGAATTCAAGGTGACCGTCGATCTGGTCGCCGAAATGGCCGTCTATAACCCGTTCGATTTCTTTCTCGAACCGTCGGCCGAGCAGTTTCCGTTCGACTATGCGCCGGAGCTTGCCGCCGAACTCGCGCCGTATCGCATCCAGCGGCCGATGACGCCGCGCTTCGCCGAATTCGTCGCGAGCATCGACCGCACGCCGGCCGGCACCGCGAACTTTCTCGTCGCGCTCAATCAGCGGCTGCAACACGAGATCCGCTATCTGATCCGGATGGAGCCCGGCGTGCAGACCCCCGAGCAAACGCTCGTGAACGCGTCGGGTTCGTGCCGCGATTCGGGCTGGCTGCTTGTCGAGACGCTGCGGCAACTCGGCTTCGCGGCGCGCTTCGTGTCGGGCTATCTGCTGCAACTCGCGCCCGACATCAAAGCGATCGACGGCCCGAGCGGCACCGAAGTCGACTTCACCGACCTGCATGCGTGGTGCGAAGTCTATCTACCCGGCGCGGGCTGGATCGGGCTCGATCCGACCTCGGGGCTGCTCGCGGGCGAGGGGCATATTCCGGTTGCGTGCACGCCGGAGCCGGGCAGCGCGGCGCCGATCTCGGGCGCGGTCGACGAATGCGAGGTCGAGTTCGGCCACGCGATGTCGATCGAACGCGTGCTCGAAACGCCGCGCGTGACGAAGCCGTACAGCGAGGAAGTCTGGAGCGACGTGCAGGCGATGGGCGCGCGGGTCGACCGCGAACTCGCCGGGATGGACGTGCGCCTCACGATGGGCGGCGAGCCGACCTTCGTGTCGGTGCGCGACCGCGACGCCGCCGAATGGAACACCGATGCGCTCGGGCCCACCAAACGCGGCTACGCGGTCGCGCTGATGGACCGGCTGCGCGAGCGCTACGGCGCGGGCGGCTTCCTGCATCTCGGCCAGGGCAAATGGTATCCGGGCGAGCAGTTGCCGCGCTGGGCGATGTCGCTCTACTGGCGCGCCGACGGCGAGCCGTGCTGGCATAACCCCGCGCTCTTCGCCGACGAACGCGAGCCGGGCCGCTATACCGCCAGCGACGCGCAGCGCTTCATCGCGCATCTGGCGGACAAGCTCTCGGTCGACAAGAACTGCATCGAGACCGGCTACGAGGATACCTGGTACTACCTATGGCGCGAGCGCCGCCTGCCCGTCAACGTCGATCCGTTCGATGCGCGCCTCGACGACGAACTCGAACGCGCGCGTCTGCGGCGCGTGTTCGATGCGGGGCTGAGCCACCCGACCGGCTACGTGCTGCCGCTCGGCCGCGCACGCGGCCTGTCCGGCTCGACGCCGAAGTGGGTCAGCGGCCGCTGGTTCTTCCGCGACGAGCGCATGTACCTGATTCCGGGCGATTCGCCGATGGGCTACCGCTTGCCGCTCGACTCGCTGCCTTGGGTATCGGAGACCGACTATCCGTATCAGCACGCGCACGATCCGTTCGCGCCGCCGCAGCCGTTGCGCACGGCCGCGCAGTTGCGCCTGCAATACGAAGGCGTGCGCGAGCAGGCGGGGTCCGCCGAGGCAACGGCCGAGGCACGCCAGGCCGCGGCGTTGTCGCTATCCGCGGCGGATGTGCTGAGCGGCGTGCCGGGCGGCACCGTGCTGGCCTATGCGCCACGCGCCGACGAGGCACAGCAAGACGGGCAGGCGCCGGCGCGCGGGCAGTCGTCGGCGGATACGCTGCGCACCGCGCTCTGCGTCGAGGCGCGCGACCCGAAACGCGCGGCCGGCCCGAAGGCCGAAACGGATTCGTTCGGCAGCGGCCATACGCTGCTGCATGTATTCATGCCGCCGCTGACCGATCTCGACGATTATCTCGACCTGCTCGCCGCAGTCGAAGCGACGGCCGAAGAACTGAAGATGCAGGTCGTGCTCGAAGGCTATCAACCGCCGCGCGACGCGCGCCTGAAGGTGTTGCAGGTGACGCCCGACCCCGGCGTGATCGAAGTCAACATCCATCCGGCCGCGAGCTGGGAGCAACTCGTCGATCACACCGAGTACCTGTACCGGTCGGCCGAGCACTGCTATCTGAGCAGCGAGAAGTTCATGCTCGACGGCCGCCACACCGGCACCGGCGGCGGCAATCACTTCGTGCTCGGCGGCGCGACGCCGGCCGACAGTCCGTTTCTGCGCCGTCCCGATCTGCTCGCGAGCCTGGTCGCGTACTGGCATAACCATCCTTCGCTGTCGTATCTGTTCTCGGGGATGTTTATCGGGCCGACGAGCCAGGCGCCGCGTATCGACGAGGCGCGCAACGATCAGGTCTACGAACTCGAAGTCGCGTTCGCCGAATTGCAGCGGCAGATCGATCTGCTCGGCGGTCGCGACAGCGCAAGCCTGCCGCCGTGGATGATCGACCGCGCGCTGCGCAACATCCTGATCGACGTGGCCGGCAACACGCACCGCGCCGAGTTCTGCATCGACAAGCTCTATTCGCCCGACGGCCCGACCGGCCGCCTCGGCCTGCTCGAACTGCGCGGCTTCGAAATGCCACCGCATGCGCGCATGAGTCTCGTGCAGCAACTGCTGCTGCGTGCGCTCGTCGCGCGTTTCTGGCGCACGCTGTACACGCAGCGCCTGACGCGCTGGGGCACCGAGCTGCATGACCGCTTCCTGCTCGGCACCTTCGTCAGGATGGATTTCGACGACGTGCTCGCCGATCTCGGCGAAGCCGGCTTCGCATTCCATAGTGCGTGGTTCGCGCCGCATTTCGAATTCCGCTTCCCGCTGGTCGGCGAGATGGTCGTGAGTGGCGTCGATCTGACGATCCGCAACGCGCTCGAACCGTGGCACGTGATGGGCGAGGAAGGTGCCGCCGGCGGCACGGTGCGCTATGTCGATTCGTCGGTGGAACGGCTCGAAGTGCGCGCGCTCGGCTTGAACGGCAACCGCCATGTGCTGACCGTCAACGGCGTGCCGGTGCCGTTGCAGCCGACCGGCCGCGTCAGCGAGTACGTGGCCGGCGTGCGCTTTCGCGCGTGGTCGCAGGCGTCGGCGCTGCATCCGACGATCGGCGTGCATGCGCCGCTCACGTTCGATCTCGTCGATACATGGACCGGCCGCTCGCTCGGCGGATGCCAGTATCATGTCGCTCATCCGGGCGGGCGCAACTACCAGACCTTCCCGGTCAACGCCTACGAGGCGGAAAGCCGGCGGCGCGCGCGCTTCTTCGCGTCGGGTCACACGCCGGGGCCGCTCGCGGTGGGCACGCCGCGGCGCAGTCTCGAGTTTCCGTTCACGCTCGATCTGCGCCGCCGTTGACAACGATGGACTCCTGACCTCACACGACCTTGGCCTTTCAATCGACCTTGCCCTTCGAAGCGTCCGCGCCGCACGCGGACGCTTTGTCCCTGTTGCGGTTGCTGCCGGGTCATGACGGACATTGGGACGAACTGCGCGACGCGTCCGGCGCGCTGCGCGAACCGTGGCGGCAGTTCTTCGCGCTGCTCGGCGAAGACGGCATCGCGCGGCTCGCGGACCATAACGCGTCGATCGCGCAGCAGATTCGCGACAACGACATCAGCTACAACGTCTATGCGGACAACGGCAAGTCGCGGCCGTGGGCGCTCGGTCTGCTGCCGTTTCTGATCAGCGAGGCCGAGTGGGCGCAGATCGAGCGCGGCGTGAAGCAGCGCGCGCATCTGCTCAATGCTATCGTCGCCGACATCTACGGCGCGCGCACGCTGCTCGAACGCGGGCAATTGCCGCCCGCGCTGGTCTTCGGGCATCCCGGCTATCTGCGTTCGGTGACGGGCTTCAGGCCGCCGGGCGGGCAGTACTTGCAGGTCGTCGCGCTCGATCTGACGCGCACGCCGAACGGCGAGTGGAGCGTGCTCGCGCATCGCACCGAGGCGCCGTCCGGCCTCGGCTATGCGCTCGAAAACCGCCTGATCGTCTCGACGCTGTTCGCCGGGCCGTTCCGTGCAATGCGCGTGAGCCGCCTCGCGCCGATCTATTCGCAACTGATCGCGACGCTCGTGCGATCCGCGCAGGCGACCCTGGGCAACGCAGCGAACGCCGGCGATGCCGATGCATCATCTTCTGATATATCGCCGCATATCGCGCTGCTCACGCCGGGGCCTTACAGCGAGACCTATTTCGAGCACGTGTTTCTCGCGCGCTATCTCGGCGTCACGCTGGTCGAGGGCAAGGACCTGACCGTGCGCGGCGACCGGCTCTATCTGAAGACACTGACCGGGCTCGAACGCGTGCACGTCGTGCTGCGCCGTCTCGACGACGCGTTCTGCGATCCGGTCGAGCTGCGCGCCGATTCGACGATCGGCGTGCCGGGCCTGTTGCAGGTGATGCGCGCGGGCAATGTGATCGTGTCGAACGTGCCGGGCGCGGGCTTCGTCGAATCGCCGGCGCTGCACGGCTTTCTGCCGGGTATTGCCGAGGCGCTGCTCGGCGAGGAACTCGTGCTACCCGGCGTGCCGACCTGGTGGTGCGGCGAGGCGGCCGCGCGCGAGCATGCGTTCGAGCATCTCGACACCGCCTTTATCGTGCCGACATGGCCGCTCGCGAGACGCGCCGCGCCGCCGGGCATCGAGCAGGGCGCGCAGCCGCTCGCGGCCTGGCGCGAGCGCATCGAGGCGATGCCCGATACGTTCACGATTCAGCAGGAGCAGCGCTTCTCGTGTACGCCGCGCTACGAGGCCGGCACGATCGGCGGCCGGCCGTCGGTGCTGCGCGTCTATGCGATCGCCGACGTCAACGGCGGCTGGCACGTAATGCCGGGCGGCTTCACGCGCATGGCCGCCGAGCGTCAGACGACCGTGTCGATGCAGCACGGCGGCAGCAGCGTCGATACGTGGGTGCTGTCGAGCCAACCGAGCTCGACGTTTACGCTATTGCCTTCGCCGATGCAGCCCGCCGACCTTTCGCGCCGGCATCGCACCGTGTCGAGCCGCGCCGCGGAAAACCTGTTCTGGGCCGGCCGTTACGGCGAGCGCGCGGAAAACAACGTGCGGCTGTTGCGGCTGATTCTCGGCTCGCTCGAAGGCAACGATGCCGATGCGATGTTTCCGGTGCTGGTCGAACTCGCAACGTACTGCGGTCTCGTGCAGCCGGGCGATATGGCGTCGCCGCATACGCCGCCTTCGCCGCAGACCTTCGAGCGCGTGCTCGTCGCGAATCTCGCCGGCAGTGCGGGCAGCGTCAGCATCAGCCAGAACCTGAGCAGTCAGGCGCGCGCGAACGGCGAGGTGCGCGGAAGATTGTCGAACGATCACTGGCGCGTGATTCTCGCGGCGCGTAATGACTTCGAGGATGCATTGCAGGCGTTGTTGCCGGTGGCCGCTAATGGCAATAGCAGCGGCAAAGGCGGCGCGAGCGGTGCGGCGGGTGGTACGGCAGACGGCACGACGAATAGCGCAAGCGCCAATGCCGCCGATCGCTACGACCGCGTGACGCTCGCGAACGCGCTCGAACATCTGTCGGTACAGTTGTCGGCGATCAGCGGCGCGCAGGGCGATCGCATGACGCGCGACGGCGCGTGGCGCCTGCTGTTCGTCGGCCGCCATATCGAACGCGTCGCGACGATGACCGCATTCGTTCGCGGCGTCGCCGCGCATGGTCAGCTTGCGACGCCGGCCGGTTTCGATCTGCTGCTGCAACTGTTCGACAGCACGCTCACGTATCGCTCGCTGTATCCGGGCCGTTTCGAAGTGCCGGCCCTGCTCGATCTGCTCGTGATCGAACCGCACAATCCGCGCGGCATTTACGGCGTGTACGAACGGCTGCGCAAGAAGCTCGATGAAATCACGGCGACGACGGACAGCGCGCGGCACCGGCCGTTCGCGGAGCTATTGCCGCCCGTCGAATTGCTGCCCTCGCTCGAATCGCTGTGCGAAGTCGACGAGCAAGGCGCCTACGCCAACCTGATTGCGCTGTGCGATCAGATCGGCGGCTTCGCGAATGCGGCCGCGCATGAAATCAGCGCGCGTTATTTCAGTCACGCGACCACGGTCGCCTCGCAGGTGTGGGTATGAAGAACGCGCCGACCGTGCTGTCCGTTTCGCATCGCACGACTTATCACTACTCGACCTATGTTGAGACTGCGCAGCATCTCGCGACGATCCGGCCGCTCGCGTGCCCGTGGCAGCGCGTGATCTCGCGCAGCGAGCGGATCGAGCCGCAGCCGTCGTATCTGCATAGCCGTATCGACGCGTTCGGCAATGACGTGCTGTACTTCGCGCTCGATACGCCGCACGAATGCTTGCAACTGGTCAGCGAAACGACGGTGTCGCTGACGCCGCGCTGGACCGATCTCGATGCCGAGGCCACGCCCGCGTGGGAAACGGTGGCCGATGCGCTGCGGTTTCGCGTCGGCGGCGAGTTTCGGCCCGAGGTCGAGTTCTGTTTCGCGTCGCCGAATATCGCCTTGCGGCCGTCGCTGCGCGACTATGCGTTGCCGAGCTTTACGAGCGGCCGGCCGCTCGTGGCCGGCGCGATCGATCTGATGCAGCGGATTCACGCGGACTTCGCCTATAAGCCCTCGGCAACGTTGTTCGATACGCCGGCCGAGCGCGCCTTCGAACTGAAAAGCGGCGTATGCCAGGATTTCGCGCAGGTCATGATCGGCTGCCTGCGCTCGCTCGGCTTGCCCGCGCGCTATGTGAGCGGCTATCTGCGCAATGATCCGCCACCGGGACAGCCGAAGCTTATCGGCGCCGACGCGTCGCATGCATGGGTTTCGGTGCATTGCCCCGGCAGCGGCTGGATCGATCTCGATCCGACCAACGACGTGCTCGCCGATCTCGATCATGTGACGCTCGCGATCGGCCGCGATTACAGCGACGTGTCGCTGTTGCGCGGGACGATTCTCGGCGGCGGCGCGCATCGGATGGAAGTGGGGGTGACGGTGCTAGGGCTAGAATGATGCAGCCGTTTCCACCGTACCTGCGATGATTTCCACCCAGTACATCAGCCATATTTCACTGCTGCGCGAGAAGGTCGAGTCTTTCGAGTGCTATCCGTTTTCCTTGCCCGCGATTCACTCGTTCGAGTCGCTCGAACCGCATCCGAAGGTGACGTTCCTGATCGGCGAAAATGGCTCGGGAAAATCGACGTTTCTGGAAGCGGTGGCGGTTTCGATGGGCTTCAATCCCGAGGGTGGGACGAAGAACTTCAACTTCGGCACGCGCAACTCGCACTCGAATCTCGCGGACTATCTGCGCATCGCGAAGGGTATCAAGCGCCCCAGGGACGGGTTCTTTCTGCGCGCGGAGAGTTTTTTCAACGTTGCCACCGAGATCGAAAACCTCGACTCGGAGCCCGGACCGGGCGCGCGCATCATCCACTCGTACGGTGGCCGCTCGCTGCACGAGCAGTCTCACGGCGAATCGTTCCTGACGCTGTTGATGAACCGCTTCGGCGGCAAGGGGCTGTATCTGCTCGACGAACCCGAGGCCGCGTTGTCGCCGCAACGGCAACTCGCGGCGCTTGCCCGAATTCACGATCTCGTCAGCGACGACTCGCAATTTATTATCGCGACGCACTCGCCGATCCTGATGGCTTATCCCGATGCAACGATCTATCACTTCGATGCAAACGGCGTGTCGCAAATGGCGTATGAGGACACGGAGCACTACCAGGTCATGCGCGCTTTTCTGATGAACCCGCAGCGCATGCTCGACACGTTGCTAGGTGGCGAATAGCGCGTATTTGCTGCGCGCGCGAGGACTCGCGGCAAGTCCCGTTACGCGCTCTGCTTGTGCGTCTCGCGCGATGGAATCGTCATGGCGGCGACGCCGGCAACGACACACGCCAGTCCGAGCCACGCCGACGTGGACAGCGATTCGCCGAGCAGCGCCATGCCGATTCCCACGCCAATCGGAACGCGCAGATAGGCTTGCGCGGTCGTGCCGACCGAGCCGAGCGTTTGCACGAGCCGAAAGTAGATGACGAACGCCATGGCCGTCGAAAAGACCGCGAGCGCGGCTAGCGCCATGAGCGATTGCCATGAAGGGTGAAGCGTCCAGGGACGATCGACGGCCAGACTGACGGGCGTGAGCAGTATTGCGCCGGCAATCAGCGAGCCCGCCGCGGGCGCGGCCGGTGAGAGTCCTTTGAACGAGCGACCGTAAATTGCCGCGCCTGCATAGCAAACCGTCGCCGCGACGATCGCCAGTTGCGGAATCAGTTGATGCCCGAGTCCTTCGAATGCGCTTACGCCGACAACGAGGCATATGCCGGCGAGTCCCGCGACGACGCCGAACAATTTGCGGGGTGTCAGCGGTTCATGGCGCGTCATCGTCCAGGTGCCGAGAAATGCGAGTAGCGGTGACGCGGAATTGAGAATGGTCGCCAAACCCGCTTCGACCGAACGTTCCGCCCACGCGATCAGCGTGAAGGGAACCACGCTGTTCAATAGCGCCTGTACCAGGAAGCGGCGCCATGTCGCGAGGCCGCGCGGCATCGGGATGCGTTGGACTTTCATCCAGAACAGGAGCACCGATCCGGCGATCAAGGTTCTCGCCGCGATGAGCGTTAGCGGGGGAATCGTGGCGACGCCGATCCGGATGAACGTATAGGACGCGCCCCATAGCGTCGAGAGCGCCAGAAGCAGGGCGAGTTCGAGAGCGGTGTTTGGGCCGTTTCCCGTGGCTGGTTCGGTACGGGGCAATTCGATTTCGCCTTGACGGTGTGGGTATGAGCGATGCGCGTCGTGGTCCGCCTGTGGAATCGAATTATGCGTGTGTCCTGATGTGGATGTTTCAGTGTGGAGTGAAATGTGGGTGGGGGTTGGTTTGGTTGTCTTGCATGCTTTGAGAAACGGTATGACGGTGGTTTTCGCTCTGCTCGCTCTGTAAAAGCGATGGACGGGGTACTCCGTTCGATAACCCGGTTTCATCGATTGATTTGATAGTCTGCCTTCGAGGCAGTGACGACCTCGCCGCCGTGGTCAGTGAGGTCGCCGAGCCGAAAAAATCCAGGCCGCTGCCTTGGGTCAGTTTTTCTTCGCGGGGACGATTTCAGGCGTGCGCGGCAACGGTGGCGCACCGGGTAGATCAAAGCGGGCTTCCCATCGCCGGGTGCCGTCGAGGTCGGCATGGTCGGCGCCTGGCACATTGGTGTGCAGCGAGGGAGGCGCGGGATTGCGCAGCACGCGTAGCACGCGATTGACGAACACGTAGGGTTCGGGAAGTCCCTCTTCAGGCGCGCCGAGGCGGGGGAAGTCGCCCGCGCGGATCAGCAGGCAGTGGCCGATCCTCTCGATGCCAATGTCAGGCCGTGCCAGTTCGGCTCGCACGGCGGCTTCCCCGCCGAGGCGGTCGACGAACAGGTCGCCGATGAGGGTGTACCAGTTCACGCCCTTGATGAAGCCGTAATGCCCGACTTTGGCGCCGGGACGAAGGTCTTCATAAAGCGCCGTCATGTGGTCGGTCGATTGACCCTCGTACGACATGGTGTCGTATTCCATATCTTGTATGAACGCGTAGCTGTCGATTTCCAGTCCGCTGAACCGCTGCGCAAGCGCCCACTCCTGCGGCATGTACTCGTGGAAACTGTACGGCAGGATGGATGAGAATCCGCCGTAGCCGCCCCGCACCGGAAGCTGTTCGCAGACGAAGCGCAGGAACGCTTCGTAGCTCCGGACACCTTCGGGCGTGTTCACGAAATCCATCGGCATCCAGAATTTGAGGTAGGACAAGCCACAGTCCTGCCCTTTCTTCACGAAAAATCCTGACGGATCGGTATAGTCCTCGGCTACCGCCACATCGGTCAGCGTCTTGATCTGATAGGCTGCGGCGCTATCCTCGTCGATCGCGCTGGAGCGTACGACTTCCAGCTTGACCTCTGGCGGGACTTCCAGAATTGCCCGGCGGATCGCCTCGACCCCGCGTGGTGTCTTCCGGCTGAAGCGGCCGTCATCGCCATTCCTACCGCCTTTCAGGTAGTGACCAAACAGTTGTTCGAAACGGTCGAAGCAGGCGAGCAGTCCGCGGCGTACATCGGGCTTCGAACCGCGCTCGAAGAGCACCGTGCCGATTACGCCCGGGAAGATCACCAGCCCGCCCCGGTTGTCGTGCTGACATAGTTCCTCGCCATAGCGGCTGAAGGCTTCCGCCGGTGTCAGCACCGGCTTTTTACGGGAAGAATTCATCATGTGATCCATTTGAAGTAAAAGAGAAATTGGGTGGACTGGTCAGTGCCGCCATCAGCGCCGCGTCGCCCGCTGTCGCGGTGATCGCCACCAGCGCGGCCAGCGCGCCGACCAGAGCCTGCGTCAGCACGACGGGAACGAGAACCCCATCGATGACGAGGACAACCACGGCCATCCCCCCGGACATGGTGATGCACACCTGTCCCCAGTCGATCTGCCGCAGTTGCTGGACGGTCAGGTCGGTCTGCTGTCTGATCTGCTGCCATGCGGCCTTGAGTTCAGCAGCGGTGTAGCGCGACACGGCCTGGTTTGTGTCGTCGAGGTAGTGCCATTCATGGTCATGGCCAGCGGCACTCGCTTCCGTTATCCACCGGCCCTGCTCGAACAGCCACTGCGCGCTCTGACGCAGCCAGACCTGGGTGTCGGCAGAAAGCTCGCGGACCCCTTGTGCCGCCGTATCCCACAGCGCCGCCACACCGCTCGCGGCCGAACCGGCTGCGCCCTCCAGCGCGCTCCACGGCTCGAACCATGCGGCTTGCGGGACGGGGATCTTCGAGCGGAGCCGGGCGCGCAGCAGCAGCCTGCCGGCGACCTTGCCGAGGAACCCGGCGGCAATGGCCGCCTCGACCATTGCCTTTGCACGTTCCTCGCCACCCGAGACTTTCAGCACGGTCATGTGGCGGTTATCGCCGGCAATGCCGAGATAGTCGCGCTCCTGGTTTTCGCCCCAGGTGTCTCCCGGAAACTTGACCTCGACGAGCCTCAGCAGGTTCGGCCACTGAGCCATGCCGTCGTGATCGACGGTCCCACGACCCGGCCACCGGTTGCCCTCGTTCTCGACGATCACCACATCCGGGCGGCGCACCTCGCCCGCAAGGCTGCCAGGCAGGGGAAACGGGTTCTGGCTGTGGCGGCGCCCGGGGGTGTCGCCATCGCTCTTGCTGAGAAAAGGAATTGGCGCTTTTGCATGTCTGCTTGTTATCCATGGCCGCATATCAAACGACACTTCAGCCTTATACCGCCAGCAGAACTCATGTTTCCTCTCATCCGCGCGAATCGCCGCGCTCATCGCAATCTGCTTGAGCAGGCTCGTTCCCACCAGGCCATCCGGTCTCTGCACCCGGAGTACCTCGGGCCACCACATCGCCGAGCGGATTTTTTCTTCGAGGTAACCCATTGCCTGATGCGGAAGACGGACGTATTTGGGTATGTCCTCCCGGATGGTCACGGTTGTGTCAACGGGAATCATCTGTGCTGCCATCAATACATGCTCTCCTCTCCAGTTGAGTTATTCGGTGATGCGGTTGGCGAACAATCTCCGTCCCGCCATCCGCGAAGGAAAGTTTGCGGATGGGTTCTCCTCAATCGCGAATAGGGGGCAAACCGACATATGGCCTGCGATCGTTCCCAACTTCCCGCAGAAAAGCAACGACACGATTTTGTCAATGAGTCGGAGATACCCTCGGCAAGAACGGACTCAGCCGTCCCGGAAGCCCACCGAAGTGCCGTGTCCTATGACTTTTGCACTAACTGCGCGTGGCACATCTGTGCTCAAGGCGATGATCTATTCATGACTGAAATTGTGAAAAATCCTTGAGTTTTAAGGCCGGAAAATATCCGCTAGAGCATCATTTCTTCTCCCGATGGCAAACGCGCTTGCCATATAGGTCACGATTCAGCACGACGGAAGAGACAGGGCTAACGACAGGAACGGCGATGTCCGCTATCGAGTAAGGCTCTTCAATTCACAAAAATCTTGACTATGTGCGTATGCACATATAGACTGCCCAGCATGACCCGACCGATCTCCTACGACGAATGCAACTGCTTCGCGCTGCGCCAGGCGGCGCGGCACGTCACGCAAATCTACGAACGCCATCTCAGTGGTGTCGGGCTGACGGCTGCGCAGTTCACGATTCTCGCCAAGCTCGCGCGCATGCCGAATCTGCCGATGGCGGATCTTGCGGACGCAATGGTCATGGAGCGCACCACGCTGGTTCGTGCGATGAAGCCGTTGCAGCGCGATGGCCTCGTGGTGGCCGATGCGGCGGAGCACGATGGCCGTACATTTTTGTTCAGCCTGACGGAAAAGGGCGAAGGGACGTTCGATCAGGCATCCATTGCATGGCGCGAAGCGCAGGACGAATTCGAAAAGAAGTTTGGCCGCGCGCGCGCCAAAATGCTGCGCGCCGAGTTGTTCAGCATTACCGGTTAGATTGCGCGGATCAACCCGCTTCGGCGGGTTTTCTTATACCTTTTTGTGTGCATATGCACTAACGTGCAACGAGCAGGAAAGTACCGCAATGGAAGCACTTTTCGACGACGACTGCTTTGCGATCCGCCAGGCGGCGCGCCACGTATCGCAAATCTACGACCGGCATCTGTCGAATGTCGGGTTGACCATTACGCAGTTTTCGCTGCTAGGGCGGCTCAGGCGCACAGGTCCGATGACGATGAAGCAGATCGCCGAGGCAATGCACATGCAGCGCACCACGCTGGTCCGCACGATCCAGCCACTGCGCCGCGATGGCCTCGTGTCGAGCGCGACGAGGGGCGCGGATGCACGCACGCTGTTGATTTCGCTGACCGCGACCGGTGCGGAGCGGCTGAGCGCGGGCCGCGCGCATTGGCACGCCGCGCAAGCCGAATTCGAACACCGGTTCGGCGAGCAGCGCGCGGCTGCGCTGCGCACCGAACTGTTTGCGATCACCCGGGATTCGCTTTGACATCAACGCTAGAAGTCGCGGAGGCCGGCGCATGGCGCCGTTTTTTTAACCTGATAAGTGCATACGCACATATACGAACCATGTCCACTACACCTTCGACTGTCGCGCCGCCGAGCGCGCTGCAACCCGCCCGGCAAGTACGGCGCATTCCGTGGATGCTGCTCGCGGTTCTCACGGTCATTGTCGTTCTGGCGCTTGCTGCTTCGTACTGGTTCTTCGTCGGCCGTTTCGTCGAGACGACCGACGACGCCTACGTCGGCGGTGACGTGACCGTGATGGCGCCGAAGGTGAACGGCTTCGTCACCGACGTGCTCGTGCGCGACAACGAGTTCGTCCACGCGAACCAGGTGCTCGTGCGGCTCGATGCGCGCGATTACGAGGCCCGTCTCGCGCAGGCGAACGCCGAAGTGGAGAGCGCGCAGGCGGCCGTCATCGAACTGGAAGCGAAGAAATCGCTGCAACTCGCCTCGATCGGCGAGCAGGCCGCCGAGGTTCGCGCCTCCGGCGCCGAGCTGACGCGCAGCGCCGCCGACCAGACACGCTATCGCGAACTCGTGAAAGACGATGCGGTATCGAACCAGGTCGTCGAGAAGGCCGACGCCGATCTGACGAAAGCGCGTGCCGCGGTCGATCGCAGCGGCGCGGCGCTGCTTGCCGCGCAACGCCAGATCGCGGTGCTCGACGCGCAGATTGGCGACGCGAAGGCACGTATCGCGACCGCGCAGGCCGCACAGCGCGTCGCGGCGCTGAACGTCGGGTACACGACGATCCGTTCGCCGATCGACGGCTATGTCGGCAATCGCACCGCACGCGTGGGGCTGCTTGCGAACACCGGCGTATCGCTGCTGACGGTCGTGCCGGCGAGCGGTTTGTGGATCGACGCGAACTTCAAGGAAGATCAACTGAAGAAGATGCATGCCGGAGACAGCGTCGACGTCGATCTCGACGCATCGAGCCGGCAACTGCATGGCGTGGTCGAAAGTCTCGCGCCGGCTACCGGCGCAACCTTCAGCCTGCTACCCGCCGAAAACGCGACCGGCAACTTCACGAAGATCGTTCAGCGTGTGCCGGTGCGCGTGCGCCTCGATGTGCCGAAGGACATGCAAAACGTGCTGCGTCCTGGTCTTTCGGCGACGGTCAAGGTACACGTCGACGCCGGCAACGCGGCAACTCGGGGATAAGCCGATCATGACTCACGTTCCCGACAATCCCGCCGATCAGCCGACCCGCACCAAGGTTTTCGCGTTCACGCTGATGTGCATTGGCTTCTTCATGGCGACACTCGATATCCAGATCGTCGCATCCTCGTTGCGCGACATCGGCGGTGGATTGTCCGCGAGTCAGGACGAATTGCCGTGGGTGCAGACTTCGTATCTGATCGCGGAGATCATCGTGATTCCGATGTCGGGCTGGCTCACACGTGTGTTCTCGACACGCTGGCTTTTCACGTTCTCCTCGTTCGGCTTCACGGTAACGAGCATGCTGTGCGGGCTCGCATGGGACATCCACTCGATGATCCTGTTTCGCGGTCTGCAAGGCGCACTCGGCGCCGCGATGATTCCGACTGTGTTTACCACGGCATTCGTGCTGTTTCCGGGCAAGCAGCGCCTGATTGCGTCCACGACGATCAGCGCGCTTGCCTCGCTCGCGCCGACCATCGGCCCCGTGATCGGCGGCTGGATCACGTCGCAATGGTCGTGGCACTGGCTGTTCTATCTGAATCTCGTGCCCGGTGTGATCGTTACGCTGATGGTGCCGAAGTATGTGCATATCGACAAAGCCGATCTGTCGTTGCTGAAGAAGGGGGATTACGTCGGCATTCTGCTGATGTCGGGCTTTCTCGGCTGCCTCGAATACGTGCTCGAAGAAGGCCCGCGCAAGAACTGGTTCGGCGACGACGTCATCGTATTGTGCGCGTGGGTCGCGGCAATCTGCGGCTTTCTGTTCGTCGTGCACGCCTTCACGGCGAAAGACCCGATTGTCGATCTGCGCGCGCTCGCGCTGCGCAATTTCGGCATCGGCAGTCTGCTGTCGTTCATTACCGGCATCGGGATTTTCTGCATGGTATTTCTGACGCCGGTCTTTCTCGGGCGCGTACGCGGTTTCGATTCGTTGCAGATCGGCCTTGCGCTGCTGTCGGTCGGCTGCTTTCAACTGCTCGCGCTGGTCGCCTATTCGATGCTCGCGCGCTTCGTCGATATGCGCATGCTGATGGTGTTCGGGCTCGTACTGTTCGGCATCGGCTGCTATCTGTATGTGCCGTTGACGAGTCAATGGGGCTGGCAGCAACTACTGATTCCGCAGGCGTTGCGCGGCATTGGTCAGCAGTTCTGCATTCCGCCGATCGTCACGATGGCGCTCGGCGCATTGCCGCCGTCGCGGTTGCGTTCCGCGAGCGGGCTTTTCAATCTGATGCGTAATCTCGGCGGTGCAATCGGCATTGCGGTCAGCAGCACGATGCTGAATGACCGTTTGAATTTCCATTACGAACGTCTCGATGAGCATTTGACCGCGGGCCGTCCGGTGGTCGAATCGATCCTGCAAAAACAGGCTGAATATCTGTCGGCCGTCGGCGGCGGCGTATTGAATGCAGCGAATGCGGGGCTCGGTGAATTGCACGCGGTACTGATGCGCGAAGCGCTCGTTCTTACTTTCTCCGACGCGTTTCTCGCCGTGTCGCTTTGCTTTGTGGTCGGCTTGCTGAGCGTGCTGTTTTCGCGCCCGTTCGGCAATACCGCGCCGCCGCCCGAAGCCCATTAAGGAGTCGAACATGAAGCGGATGATAATGACGTGGGCAGCGAGCGCGGCATGGCTCGCGCTTGCGGGATGCGCGGTGCAACCGGCCACGCATGCGGATTTGCCGCAGACGGTAGCGACGATCGCGCCAGCTGCGTGGAGCGTCGATGCGCCGCAGGACAGCGTGAGTGCCGATGCCTGGTGGACGCAGTTTGGCGATCCGGTCATGCATCAACTGGTCGAAACGGTGTTGACCGGCAACCTCGACGTGCAGGCTGCAATGGAACGCGTGAAGCAGGCGCAGGATCTCGTCACGCAGGATCGTGCGGCGCTCGTGCCGCAACTGAATGCGAACGCGGGCGCGTCGAGCACGCGCCAGAACACGCCGCCGCCGCTCGGCTATGTGCGGCAGGCCGGCTTCGGCGTGGCCGCGAGCTGGACGCCCGATGTGTTCGGCGGCGAACGTCTCGCGGTGCTGGCCTCGCAGGCGCAGGTGTCGGGACGCGAAGCCGCCTTGAACGAGTTGCGGCTCGCGCTTGCGGCGAATACGGCGGCGGCCTATATCGATCTGCGCTGGGCTCAGGCGCAATTGCAGATTCTCGGCGACAACGAAGCGATTCGCAGCCGCGCGCTGAAGCTCACGCAGGAGCGCCTGCATTACGGTCTGTCGACGCAACTCGACGTCGCGCGCGCGCAAAACCAGCTGGAGGATTTGCAGGCGCAGATTCCGCGTATGCAATCGGCGGTGCAGCATCAGCGGAGTCTGATCGCCGTGTATTCGGGCCGCACGCCGGAAAGCGTCGACACGCTGCTGCTCGGCGACGCGCGCGAGATTCCGGTGCCCGCGCAAAGCGCGCCGCAGGTGTTGCCGTCCGAGGCGCTGCTGCATCGGCCCGACGTGCGCACTGCGTATGCGCTCGTCGAACAGCGCGCAGCGGAAGTGGGCGTGTCGAAGGCGCAGCGCTATCCGCAGTTCAGGATCAATCTCGCGGATGGGCTGCTTGCTTCGTCATACCTGGGATTGCCGACGCTAACCGACAATCTGTTTAGCGCCGCCCTCAATGCGACGAGCCCGATTTTCAACGCTGGCCGCATTACCGCGAACATCGACGCGAGCGAAAGCCGCATGCGCGAATCGCAACTCGGCTTGCAGCAGACGATGCTGCAGGCGTTGAAGGAAGTCGAGGATAACCGCAGCGATCTCGTGAGCGGCGCGGTACAAGTGCAGCGTCTCGGCGCTGCGCTCGATGCGTCGAATCACGCGCTGCGTTTGTCGACGGAGTTGTACAAGGGCGGTGCGTCGAGCTTTCTCGATGTTCTGGCCGCGCAGGAAGCGTATCTGCGCGACGCGGAATCGCTGAACCAGGCAAGGCGCGAGCATGCGCTTGCGGCGATCGCGTTGTATCGGTCGCTTGGGGGCGGTTGGGGTGAGGGGGAGGCGGTGGCGGCGGTGGATCGGTGATGGGGTTTGATCGCGGGTAGATGGTGCGGCGCTTACTGCATTGCAGTCCCGGCTATATTCGTTCGTCGAAGGCCTGTTGTATCAGGAGATAGACGCGAGCTTACGTTGCGCGTATCGCAGGTTTCTACGCTGTTTCCATCCCAGTGTATGTGAATCACGACGTATGCAAAATGAATATACTGATGGGCATAGTGTTTTATCGGCAGTGGTCAGCATGAATCTGACCGGCAGCAGTCTGGGGCAATTGGCTGCCCAATTTTACAATTCCCGAAGATTATTCGATTGCATTCACATAATCGTCATACGTAAAATCGCGCGAGGTGAACGGATAATCAGATAAAGAGCGTCATGAATGCACAGGATTTAACCGGGGTGATAACAGGCGGCCTGTCGCAGCAGGACCGTCTTCTGAAACTGGATACGCCGGCAGGCAATGACGTACTGCTGCCACATCGGGTAACGGGGCGTTCGCGGATTGGCCGCGATTACCTGTTTATGCTCGACTGCGTTTCCACGTTGGCCGATGTTCAGCTCAAGACGCTGATTGCGCAGGGCATCACGCTGTGGATCCAGCAGACAGACGGTTCGTACCTCCCGCACCACGGCTACGTGCACATGGCGCGCCGACTGGGGAGCGAAGGCAGTCTTACCAGCTATCAACTGGCGTTTTCCTCATGGATGCACTTCCTGCGGTTTCGCCGCGATCAGAAGCACTGGCAGGACAAAAGCGTCGATGCGATCGTCTCAGACGTGTTCAACCAGCACCCGCAGGCGCACGGCATGTACCGCTTCGTGCTGTCGAAGCCGCTGCCCGAGCGCTCGTACTGCCGGCAGGACGACACTGACTGGAACTTCGTGCACCGGCTCCTGGAGTCGGAGGGGCTGTATGGCATATGGCAGCAGGCGGACGACGGCAAATCGCACACGCTGGTAATTACCGATAACCTCCAGACGCTTGCATCACTCTCGCCGGAGAGGGTTGGTTTCTATCGTGCGGGCGTAAACAGCGAGGCCAATGCGTTGATGCAGTGGTCGGGAACGCGGACGTTGCAGTCCGCACTGCTGTCGACGCGCACGTTCGACTACAAGAATCCGCCGACGCCGTTCAATCCGAAGGCCACGACAACTCCGACGATAGCCAACCAGGGCGCGCTGCCTGGGCAAGCCGAAGTCTATGAATACACGGGCGGCTACACCTACTCGAAACAGGAGCGCGGCGACCATCTGTCGAAAATCCGGATGGAGGAATGGGAGTCGCAGGCCAAGCGGTTCCACGGCGTTGGCGGCCTGCGCGCGATCGATGCGGGGCGGCGCTTCACGATCGCGGGCCATCCCTTGCACGACCAGGATGCTGGCGATCAACGCGAGTTTGCGGCCATTGAGGTCGAGTGGACCATCGAGAACAATCTCCCGATCTCCGGACACGAAGCGAATTATCCGCATAGTCTGAGTAACCAGCTGGCGCAGGCGCGAGCCGATGATACCGGCAAGCTGTTCAACGTCGCACACGCAGACGGCTCGACAGGGTTCTACCGGATTTATATCGAAGCACAGCGTACGAGCGTGCCGTACCGCAGCCCGTTCGAACACCGCAAGCCTGAAGCCAAGCTGGAATCGGCGATCGTTGCCGGTCCGCAGGGGCAGGAGGCGTATACCGACGGGCTTAATCGGATCAAGGTGTTGTTCGTGTGGGACCGGCTTAACGAGGGAGATGAGCGAGCATCCTGCTGGGTGCGCGTTGCGCAGTCCGATACAGGCAATGGTTATGGCGGCGTGCACATGCCGCGCGCGGGTGAGGAACTGCTGATCGGCCATATCGGCAACGACATCGACCGGCCGATCGCGCTGCACCGTGTGTACAACGGCGCGGCCAAACCGCAGTGGCACTCGAACGGATTGCTCTCGGGATTCCGCTCAAAGGAGTTCTCGGGCAACGGGTTCAACCAGATAGTGATGGACGACTCAACCGGCCAGAACCGTGTCCAGCTCTACAGTTCCAGCACCAACGCGCAGTTGCACCTCGGCTATCTGATCGATCATACCGGTAACACGCGCGGCAACTTTCTCGGCAGCGGGTTCGATCTGAGTTCGGAGGCATACGGCGCATTGCGTGCGGGCCGAGGTCTGTATGTATCGACACATTCGACGACGAGCCAGCCGCTCGATGCGCGCATGGCCGGCAATCAGCTCACCGGTTCGCAAGGGGTGCTCGAAGCAGCCTCGCGAGCGAGCGAAATGTCACGAGCGGAAAGCCTGAAGGACGGACACGATACGCTGAAGACCTTTACGGAGGCCACCCAGCATAGCGCGACGGGCTCGACAGGCGGTGGGGGCAGTACGGCAGGGGGCGGCACTGGTAATGCGAATGCGTTCTCACAGCCCGTCATGCTGTTCGCCGCCCCTGCAGGCATTGCGCTGTCGACGCAGAAGTCGGCACATGTTGCAACGGATCAGCACATCAATCTGGTGAGCGGCCAGAGCATGCATATTGCGACGGGCAAATCGCTCGTCGCAAGCATCACCAACAAACTGAGCCTATTCGTGCAGAACGCGGGGATAAAGCTGTTCGCGGCGAAGGGGAAGGTCGAGGTGCAGGCACATGCAGACAATGTCGAACTGACCGCGCAGAAGTCGCTGTTGCTGGCCTCGGTGACGGAGAGGGTTCAGGCCGCTGCGCAGCAGGAAATTCTGCTGACGTCCGGGGGCGCATATATTCGCCTCAAGGACGGCAACATCGAGATTCACGCGCCGGGGACGATCGACTTCAAGGGGGCAAACTTCCCGTTCAGCGGGCCGACGCGCATGGATGTGACGAACCCGGCGTTCAAGGATATGCCGACGCGGCAACTGACGTTGAATACCTTCGCTTCGCCATCTGCGACAAATGTCGCTCCCGCAGGCATGCCGTACAAGCTGTTTGCAGATGGCGCATTGGTCAAGCAGGGCGTGTTCGACAATACAGGCCAGTTGCCGATCGATCACCATGTAACGACGCAGAAGTACACGCTAGAACTGGCGAGTGGTGTCAAGCATGAGATACCGGTGCCGGGCGAGTATCGGGATGCTGTCAATGGGGCACTTGCGAATCAGGGATTCCAGTTTCACGCGAATGGCAGTGCGCCGGATGTGACCTCACCCGGCGATCGCGCCCAGCATCGACAACGTTACAGCGACTTGCTCAATCCGCCATCGGGAGAAGATGCATGACCGGCGCGCCGATCACAACACCGCTTGCACAGAACCGGACATCAACCGCAGATGTATGTTCACCCTGGTTCGTGGACTTTACTGACGAGAACCGGCCCGTCGAGTTTCACCCGCTACCGTGCTCCTACAAGCCGCTAGTAAACGGTGAGGAGGCATTCGGTGCCGTTTACGATGCTATTAATGCAGCGAGATTCAGTGTCGATATCATCTGCTGGGGCTTTCAGCCTTCGATGTATTTCAGGCGTGGTGACCGCGGTGCATCGATGAATATCGGTGATCTGCTTATCACGAAGGGGCTGCAAGGCGTGCGGGTCCGAATTCTGTGCTGGGCGGATTCCCTCGGCATTGCGCAGATGTCCGAGAATTCGACTCCAGGTTTGACCTGGTGGAGGCACCTTTTCACGCAGAACGAGAACAATACGGAGCGGGAATACGATCGGGAGTGGTATCGACATGCGACCGCTCCGGGTGTTGGGCCTCAATGGGAAAACGTCAGAAACCGGCAGGCCGCGGAATTGCGGGCACGGCACACGGCAGGATTGCCGCCTCCTGAGCCAAGCCAGCTGGTAGCATTGCAGGGGCTCCTAGGCATCGAGATGCAGACGCGGGATTTCTCCTTGAAAGATCGATGGGAGATCATGTGGCGGGAATCTCGGTTCCGCGATGACAAAAGCCTCAACGAGGAAGCGGTCACGGTCGGCTTCGGTGGCGAACCGTCACATCACCAGAAAATGGTAATGGTGGACTACGAAGCACCGGAACACGCCGTGGGCTTCGTGATGGGGCACAACACGCTCGACGCTTATTGGGACGATGACAGGCATTCATTTGCCCGGATGCATCCGCGCTTCGGGCGCAATGGCGCGACGCCGAGACAGGACATGTCCGCGTGCGTTACTGGCCCGATTCTCGAACATCTGAATGTGAACTTCTGCCGTGCGTGGCAGCACACTACGAAGGTCGACTTGACCACACCGCGCAAGGCGCTGGCGACGCGACTTGCCGTGCGCCATGAGAGGGGGACACCTCTCATGGCGCAAATTCTACGCACGCAGTCGCAAAAAGCTGAGAATCGCCGGGACATCCGGTCGATGTATAAGCAGGTGACGAACAACGTATCCCGCTTCATATACATCGAGAACCAGTATTTCCGTTGGCCGCCGCTGGTCGATCACATCAAGGCTGCCGTCAATAAACAACTGGCTTGGGGGCGTGACACCGGCAAGGATGGAACGGTTTATTTGTTTGTCGTGACCAACTCCAGCGATGACGCGCTGGAGAACGGGCAGGTTTCGACTTATCGCATGATGGAGTCACTTGGACATGCGGATACGATGCCAAATGTGACGAGGGCGGAGCGCGGCGACGCACTGCAAAACCAGCGAAGCACTCTCCAGTCCAAAATTGACGGTATCGACGATAGCGAGCAGACGGTGAGAGTATATGGCACCGGAACAAGCGCACAGAACGCGCCGTTTTTTGCCCAGAGCGAGGCACGTAAGAAAGACCTGCAGAAGAAACTGGATGCCGTGAACAGCAAGATTACCGACAATAACAAAGGGCAGATCATTCCCAGTGATATTCCGGGGTTGAAAACGTTGATCTGCACTCTGGTCGCACCGGACTCCCAGGCGGGAAACTGGATGAATACTTATGTACATAGCAAGATCATGATTATCGACGATGTGTTCCTCACGCATGGCTCGGCAAACGTCAACACACGCAGTATGGAAGTCGACAGTGAATTGAACATTTGCCATGAGCATGGCGATGTAACGAAGACGCTCCGGAAGCGGTTGTGGGCTATTCACACAAGGAACGGCGCTGCCAGTTCTCAAGGCGGGCTGCCGGACTCGGCCGCAAACAATGCTCAGGCTGTCGGTGACAATATTGAGGAGGCGTTCAAGGCGTGGAGTGGGATCGTCACAAGCAACAAAAAACGGATGGACAGCAAGAAACAGGCGCCTTTGGCATCTTTGATCAAGTTTCGAACCGATACGACAAAACGGAGCACGTTGGATTGATCATGCGTAGATCACTCATTGCCTTGTCTATTGTATGTCTGCTATCTGCCTGTTCGAAGAACGAGAATCACATGACCCAGTTGCCTGACGTTAGCGCAGTACGCCTCAAACTTGCCTTTACGTGTACGCACGAAGCCGATCATCTGCCGCTGCTCGATCCCGAATCGGAGAAACTTTTCCAGTACGGGCGATATCTTGAGAAGAAGGATGGGCCGAAGGATTTCAACGATGTGGCACGCTACTACCGAATTGCAGCCGCGTATGGACACTACAAAGCGAACCACAATCTGCAAATCCTGATTTCGTCAGGATCGGCGTCGTCGCCCGACCCTGAAAAGGAAAGCGTCGATCTGGCTGAGCAGCTTGTCAAGGCAGGCGTGCCAAGTGGCTACTACGACATCGCGCACTATCTGCTAAATGGCTATGGTCTCCAACGAGACGAAGACGCAGCAAGACGCTACATGCGTAAAGCTGCAGACTTGGGAAATCCAGATGCCCAATATTACGTCGCGAATTTACTTAATCCCGCTGACATGGCGCCGGATATCGCACTTCAAATGTTTCGATGTGCATCAGATCAAGGATATGCTGCTGCAGGTAACGATCTCGGTGTGGCATTTCAGCTCGATCGAAAATTTGCCGAAGCAGCTAAGGCTTTCCAAAGTAGTGCGAAGGCGGGTAGTAGTCAGTCGGCGTTTCTGCTTCAGTATGCCTTTGATGCGAAGTCCGGAAAGAATGAGCTCTATGCTATCGGCGTTGAGCCTGACGCAGAACGTACTCGCCGCTATGGCTTGATCGGCAAATTCCTCGACAGCAACGATGGTCGTAATCCTAAGGTGCCGGACATCGACAGGATCGTTCCGTTGCCGCCCGCGAAGCTCCCGCCGTGGGACGGTACTTTCCAGTGGCAAAAGGAACAGGACGCAGCAGTACCGCCACAGAAGCCATCCGGCGAACTTATTGACCAACTGGCAAAAGCAAAGCATCTCGATCCGGCAACGGGCCTGCCGCTATCAGGTTTATCGGAAAAGACATCACAGGCAGACGAATCTTCGAACTTCGCAATGACCCGTACGCCTATCGGTACTCTCGCTAGCACGGGCGATATCTGCCCCGAAGATGGTGTGTGGCATGCAAAACTCGAAACAGGTCAGGCGGGAGATGCGCAGCGGCGTTTCCTGAAGGGCGATACGCTACCGTCGCTTGTCGTACGCGAACCGCGCGCGCTTGCGTTCCTCGACCGCATGATGGGCGCGCGTCAGCAAGTCGCAAAAGTAGCATGGGAACTGGTCGCATACATCGATCAGGCGTGATGTTCCAATAACAGGCAAGCAGATTGTGAAGCGATATCTAATCCTGGACGGTGATTACACGACGGCATCCGGAACGGTTCATGCGTCCCCGACTTCCTTGTCATTCGGTAGTCGGCGTGTCGCACACGAAGGCGATGACATTGCCTGTCCCGCCTGCAATTCAACGGGCAGGATCAAATGCGATGGTCCTCGTCTCACGATGCCGGGTCCGGCTGGACGCTGCACAGCACTGAGCGATGATCTATGCATCTGTAAATGCGATCCGCCACCGAAGCTCGTTGCCTCTCAGCAGGCAATGTCTGTCGACGTGTGACCCGGTACGGGTGAATTATTCATACGGTGTGTTTTCGCTGGCGTACATCCCGCTCAGGGTTGTGATCATAAAAGGCAGTGCGCCGGATGTTTGTGCGCCGTCTCAAACATGAAGCATGCCGTGCGAGCAAGAATGCCGCCTAAGCAAACATCCTCGCCCCGCCCATGAATCAACCCGCCCACCCATAAAATCATCGAAGCGATGCCGACGCTGCATCGCAGCACAAACACCCATGCCCGCGCGGCGAGAAGCGATTCACAATCTTTGCTACATTCCTGCACACGCGCCGTCCGTGCGGCATCGCAGTGCGCGCCAAAGCCGCGGCACATGAGCGGCACCTAAGCACCACGAGCGATGTAATCCGCACGATCGGGCAGCATGAGCGAAATCTTTCAAGAGGCTAAAGATGCGAATTCTGGTAGTTGGGGCAGGCGCGGTCGGTGGATACTTCGGCGGCCGTCTCGCGGCGGCGGGGCAGGACGTGACTTTTCTCGTGCGCGCGGGCCGTGCCGACAAGCTGCGCAGCGAAGGGCTCGTCATCAGGAGTTCGCGCGGCGACCTCGTGCTGCGCGACGTGCAGACGATTCTCGCCGGCGTCGCGGCCGAACCGTTCGATCTCGTGCTGCTTAGTTGCAAAGCCTATAGCCTCGATGACGCAATCGACTCGTTCGCCCCGCTCGTCGGCGAATCGACGGTGATCCTGCCGATGCTCAACGGCATGCGCCATATCGACGTGCTGACCGCCCGCTTCGGCAAGAAGCGCGTGCTCGGCGGCCAATGCGTGATTGCCGCGACGCTCGACGCCGCGCAGCACATCGTGCATCTGAACGACATGCAGGCGGTCACGTTCGGCGAAGTGCCGGGCGGCACGTCCGAGCGCGTGCAGGCGATTGCCGACGCGATGAGCCGCACGAGCTTCGACGTCTCGGTCAGCGACAACATCCTGCTGCGCATGTGGGAAAAGTGGGTGTTCCTGGCCACGCTCGCGGGCAGCACCTGCTTGATGCGCGGTTCCGTCGGCGATATTCTGGCTGCGCCCGACGGCAAGCGGCTGATCGAGAACCTGCTCGGCGAATGCCGCGCGGTGGCCGAGCACAACGGCTTCACGATGGCCGCGGACTTCGACGCGCGCGCGACGCAAACGCTGTTGACGCCCTCGCCGCTGACCGCGTCGATGCTGCGCGACGTCGAAAACCACTCGCACACCGAGGCGGATCACATTCTCGGCGACCTGATCTCGCGCGGCGGCGACGCGCAGAAGGGCGAGCACGGTTTGTCGCTGCTGCGTATCGCCTATAGTCATCTGAAGACGTACGAGACGCGCCAGGCCCGCACTTCCTGACGGGACCCGCGCGGCACGCAAGTGCGGCGCGGCCGCGCCGTCGCAACCAGACGTTCGGAGGTGAAGCATGCCGACTCCCACCGGATCGGTGCCCGCGCTCAGTGCCGCTTCAGCAACCGTGTTCTCGATCGGTATCGTCTTTCTCGGCTACTGGGGCATGTATGAGCCGATCCCCTGGCGCGCGGCCGACGTCGTGGTCGTCGTGTTCGCGCTGCTCGGCTTCGCGTGTCTCGGCCTCGTTCCGTGGATGGCGACGAGTCCCGTCGAGCCCGAAACCAGCGACGCGCGCGTGCGGATCGCGCGGCATCTGTTTCTCGCGGGCGTGAGCGCGATCTGGCTCGCGGTCGCGGTTTCCGTGATCTTCTGAAGCGAACCTCGCCGCCGCGCATAGCGGCGCGGCGCTCGTGGTGCTGGCGACGCGGGTCCGCATTGCGCCGCAAGCCCGGTGAAAACCTCGCCAAAGCATCGGGAAAACACCGCTGCTCTTAACAAAAAATGACGAAAGTGCCCTGATTCAAGGGGTGAAAAGTCCGCGACGGCTTCCGGCAACCCGTCAAAACCGCGCTCGAAACGAACTGTAACGAGCGTTACGTACGCGTCCCGACGACTCCGCCGAACGCGTTTTAGCCGCTAAAACAGGCACTAAAACGCGTCGCGCAGTCAGCGCCGCGCAACAAACCTTCATCGCAATACATAAAAGTGTCGCGCAAATCGCTTGAGCGCTTGTAGAATCCGGCGTTGAAGCGTGCACATACCGTGTGCGCTTCGTGCAATTCAAATTGACCACAACAGGTAGGAGAAACATGCCGACTTCCGCAAAAAAGGTGGCCAAGAAGGCTGCTGCCCCGGTACCGACCAAGAAGGTTGCTGCAAAGAAAGCCCCTGCGAAGAAAGCCGTCGCAGCCAAGAAGGTCGCCGTGAAGGCGTCTGGCGCACCGTCGCCGATCAAGGACACCTTCACGAAGGCCTCGTTGGCAGCGCACGTTGCTGAACGCGCAGCCGTTGAACCGAAGACCGCCAAGGCCGTGCTGGCCGCGCTCGAAGACACGATCCTCGGCTCGGTGCACAAGAAGGGCGCTGGCGAATTCACGCTGTCGGGTCTGTTGAAGATCGTCGTGCAGGCTGTGCCGGCGAAGAAGAAGCGCTTCGGCAAAGACCCGTTCACGGGCGAAGAGCGCTGGTTCCCGGCCAAGCCGGCTAGCGTGCGCATCAAGGCACGCGCGCTGAAGAAGCTGAAGGACGCAGCGGCAGCCTGAAGCTTAAGTGCTGCGGGCGCTTTCCGGCGTCGAGGTTTAAGCAGTCAGGCCCGACGTTCGAGCGCGCTTCGAGTACTTGCAGGCAGGTAGTCCGAATCCCCGTGGATGCGAATCCACGGGGATTTTTTTATGCGCACGCTACGTAGTGAACACGCAAGACACTATCGTGCGCGCCATAGTGCGCACCCTGATAGCGTGCTCGCACTGTGGTGGCGCATCATGATCCACGGCAGTACGATAGCAGCGACGCGATGCCATCGCGATGCGCCGTTAGCGTGCATGCAGGCATGCTTCGGCGCGGTAAATCCAATGGCATAACGCTTGCTTGATCGAGTATCGAGTATCGAGTACCGAATGCGCAGCGCATTCGCCTTCTATCCGACAACAAGAGTGGGGCTGAGATGCGATGCTATGACGAGATGCGCCATCAGGACGATGGCGTACGGCCGCATTACGCGCGCTTCGAGCGCTGGCTGGCGCGGCAGGGCGACGAGGCGATCGCGCGCAAGCGTGCCGAAGCCGACCTGCTGTTCCGGCGCGTCGGCATCACCTTCGCGGTGAACGGCGATCTGTCCGGTACGGAGCGGCTGATTCCGTTCGATCTGATCCCGCGCATCATTCCGCGCGGCGAATGGCAGACGCTCGAAGCCGGCTTGCGTCAGCGCGTGCAGGCGCTCAACCTGTTCATCCACGACGTCTATCACGATCGCAACATCGTGCGCGCGGGCATCGTGCCGGCCGAGCAGGTCTATACCAATGCGCAGTATCGTCCGGAGATGCAGGGCGTCGACGTGCCGCTCGGTGTTTACGCGCATATCGCCGGCGTCGATGTGGTGCGTGCCGGCGACGAAGGCGAGTTCTACGTGCTCGAAGACAATCTGCGGGTGCCGTCGGGCGTTTCCTATATGCTCGAAAACCGCAAGATGATGATGCGGCTGTTTCCCGAGCTGTTCGTGCAGAACCGCATCGCGCCGGTCGCGCACTATCCCGATCTGCTGCTCGACACGTTGCGCTCGGTGGCGCCCGAAGGTGTCGACGAGCCGGTCGTCGTCGTGCTCACGCCGGGCATGTACAACTCCGCCTATTTCGAACATACGTTTCTCGCGCAGCAGATGGGCGTCGAACTCGTCGAGGGCAAGGATCTCTTCGTCGACGACAACTACGTGTTCATGCGCACGACGCAGGGGCCGAAGCGCGTCGACGTGATCTACCGGCGCGTCGACGACGATTTTCTCGATCCGCTTGCGTTTCGCCCCGATTCGGTGCTCGGCGTGCCGGGTCTCCTGACCGCGTATCGCGCGGGCCGCGTCGCGCTCGCGAACGCGATGGGCACCGGCATCGCCGACGACAAATCGATCTACCCCTACGTGCCCGAGATGATCGGGTTCTACCTCGGCGAGAAGCCGATCCTCAACAACGTGCCGACGTTCCAGTGCCGCAAGCCCGACGATCTGGCCTACACGCTCGCGCATCTGCCCGAACTCGTGGTGAAGGAAGTGCACGGCGCGGGCGGCTACGGGATGCTGGTCGGCCCCGCCTCGACGCATGCCGAAGTCGAGGCGTTCCGCGAGCGTCTGATCGCGCGGCCGGCCGGCTATATCGCACAGCCCACGCTTGCGCTGTCCGCCTGTCCGACCTTCGTCGAAGCGGGCATCGCGCCGCGCCATATCGACCTGCGGCCCTTCGTGCTGTCCGGCAAGACCACCACGATGGTGGCGGGCGGTCTCACGCGCGTCGCGTTGCAGGAGGGCTCGCTCGTCGTCAATTCTTCGCAGGGAGGCGGGACCAAAGATACGTGGATGGTCGACTGACGCGGCTGCCGTCGTGCCCGTTTATGCCTTGTATCAAGGCCTGAAACGGCGCCGCGCATGCAGCCCGACGCACCGGTAGCGGTACGCAGCGCGCCGCCGGCGCTTACGGATAACCAGCGCGGACCTTCGCTGCTGACGAAGGCCCCGCGTAATCAGCTCTCAGATATGGAACGCCGTCATGCTTAGCCGAACCGCCGATCACCTTTTCTGGATGGCCCGCTATATGGAGCGCGCGGAGAACACCGCCCGCATGCTCGATATCAACCTGAAGGCGCAGCTTTTGCCGCAAACGCCCGAACAGGAGGCCCGCGCGCAGCGTTCGGTGCTGCGCATCTCCGAACTCGAAAGCGTCTTCGCGCAACGCCACGAGGAAGCGACGCGCGAGCACGTGCTCGACTTCATGATTGCCGATGCGGGCAATCTGTCGAGTATTCATTCGTGCCTGCAGGCCGCGCGCGAAAACGCGCGAGCCGTGCGCGGCACGCTCACGACCGAATGGTGGGAGACCATCAACGATACGTGGCTCGAATTCAGCGAGCGGCTTTCGAGCGGCCAGGCCGCGAGCAATCCGGGCGCGCTGTTCGAATGGGTCAAGTTCCGCTCGCATCTGTCGCGCGGCGTGACGATTGGCACCGCGCTGCAGGACGACGCGTTCTTCTTCACGCAGCTCGGCACGTATCTGGAGCGTGCCGACAACACCGCGCGGATTCTCGACGTGCGTTTTGCCAACGTCGAGCCGAATTCGCGCGACGCCGCGCGCCAGCTCGAAGACTTCTATTACTGGACTTCGATCCTCAGTTCGGTATCGGCGCTCGAAATCTATCGCAAGGTGTATCGCGACGTCGTGACGCCCGCGCGCGTGGTCGAACTGATGATCCTGAACCAGCAGATGCCGCGCTCGCTGCTCGCCTCGCTCGACGGCGTCTGTTCGAATCTCGCGATGCTGCGCACCCCGGGCTCGAACCTGTGCGAACGTTTTGCCGGCAAGCTGCGTGCCGAGTTGCTGTATGCCGACATCCGGCAGATTTTCGAAACCGGCCTGCACGCCTATCTGACGCAGTTCCTCGCGCGCGTATTCGAGCTCGGCAATCTGGTGGCACGTACCTATCTGATGCTGCCGGTCGCCTGACGGAGTTTTCCCATGTACCTGACGATCCGCCACGACACGTCCTATCGCTACGAAGCGACGGTTCATTATTCGATCCAGCAGTTGCGCCTCACGCCCGCGAGCGGCGCCTCGCAGACCGTGCGGCGCTGGAGCATCGACGCGCCCGGCAAGCTCGACGCCGCGCTCGACGCGTACGGCAACGTGCTGCATACGCTGGTCATCAACAAGCCGCACAGCGAGATTCATTTGCGCGTGACGGGCGAGGTGGAAACGGTGCCGCTCGCCGACGGCGTGCTGCGCGATCCGCCCGGCCCGATTCCGCTCGAACATTTCACCTGCGCGACGCGCCTGACCGAAGCCGATGCGGCGATCCGCGAACTCGCGGCGACGGTGCCGGGTCTCGCGAGTCCGGCGGGGCTGATCGCGCTGTCCGGGCAGATCGTCGAGCGCGTGAAATACCGCGCCGGCATTACCGAGGTCAGCAGCACGGCCGCCGAAGCGCTGGCGCTCGGCAACGGCGTATGCCAGGACCACGCGCATCTGATGCTCGCATGCTGCCGCGCGCGCGGCGTGCCGGCGCGTTACGTGAGCGGCTATATCGAGCCCGGCGACGTGCCGCATTCGGCGAGTCATGCATGGGTCGACGTGTGGCTCGACGGCACGGGCTGGGTTTCCATCGACGTCACGCATGCCGCGTTTGCGAGCGAGCGCTACTGCCGGCTCGCGGTCGCGCGCGATTACGAAGCGGCGGCCCCGGTGCGCGGCCGGCGTATCGGCGGACTCGAAGAGAAGCTCGATGTGTCGGTGACGGTCAGCGCGCAGATGGCGCAGTGATTGCAATCTCGTGGAGTTTCGGTGACGAACCGGCGTATCGCTGCACGCGTGAAGACGGGGTTCGCGTGCACGCCGGTTGTTCGTTCATCGTGCCTGCACGTCGCTGACAGTTTTTCGTCAGCGAGATGCAAAAAGGCTGTCAACACCGATAAGAGGTACATCGGCGCCGCATTACAATAGCGCCGTTCAGTTGCCTCTTGCGGATTCCTCATGACCTATTGCGTAGCGATGGCCGTCAACGACGGCCTCGTGTTTCTGTCGGACACGCGCACCAATGCGGGTGTCGATCACATCAGCACCGCCCGCAAGATGTCGGTGTTCGAGCAACCCGGCGAACGTTTGCTCGTGCTGCTCGGCGCCGGCAATCTGTCGCTCACGCAGGCGGTGCTGCACGAACTGTCCGAGCCCGCCGATGCCGGCGATGCCGCGCAACCCACGCTCTGGAACGCGCCGACGATGGCCGATGCGGCGCGCGTGGTCGGCCATGCGGTGCGCCGCGTGCATCAGCGCGAGGCCGACGCGTTGCAGAAGTTCGGTGTGGACTTCAATTGCAGCTTCATTCTCGGCGGGCAGATCTCGGGTAGCCGCATGCGTCTTTTCATGATCTACGCGGCCGGCAATTTCATCGAAGCATCGGCTGTGAATCCGTATTTCCAGATCGGCGAGGCGAAGTACGGCAAGCCGATCATCGACCGTGTGCTGACGCCGTCCACGCCGCTCGGCGAAGCCGCGAAGTCCGCGCTGATCTCGATGGACTCGACGCTGCGCTCGAACCTGTCGGTCGGTCTGCCGCTCGATCTGCTCGTCTACGAAAAGGACGCGCTGCGTGTGACGCGCTTCGTGTCGATCGACCGCGACAACGCGTACTTCGACATGATTCACCGCACGTGGGGCGAGCGGCTGCGTCAGGTGTTCGCCGAGATTCCCGACCCGGACTGGCAGGACTCGCTCGGCGCGCCGGCGGCGCAATCGGAGCAGGCGCTCGTGCGGTGTCGCGCGCCCGTCGGTGCGGACGGCATCGGGCACGAAAGCGAGGCGACGCCCGCGCAGACGCTCGCGCAGGCCGAGCGAGGCAAGTCGCAGCGGCGCTAGGTCCGCCTGATCTCGGGACGAAAAAAAGCCAGCCATCGGCATCGCCTTTGGCTGGCTTTCGTTTTCGGGTACGCGGCTCGCGCGCCGCGTACCGAATCCGTTAGAAGTCCAATCAGAACTTGTGACGGATACCGACGCTGACCATGACCTGGTTGTCGGTGCTCGACTGGTTGCCGTACGAGCCGATCGACGCCGTTGCCGCCACGAGGCCGCCGGTGGCCGGATCGCGCTGGTCGCCGCTCGCATGTTGCCATGCGGCGACCGTGTACAGGTCGGTGCGCTTCGACAGCGCGTAGCTGCCGCCGAGCGAAACCTGGTTGTACGTCGCGGTTGCGTCGCCGGTGCCGCGCGTGTACGCGTAGCCGATACCGAGCAGCGCTGCCGGCGTGACCTGGTAGCCGAGGTAAGCGCGGCCGACGTTGAACTTCTGCGTCGTCTGGAAGCCCGAGTTCGCGTCCGGCTTGTATTGCGCGTTGCTGTAGCTCAGGTTGGCCGTGAACGGACCCGTCACGTACTGCACGGCTGCCGAAGCGATGCCGATTGCCTTCGAGAACGCGTAGGCGCTGTTGATGCCGGCGTTATCCGGGAAAGCGGAGTCGAACGTGCCGCCTGCCGTGCCTGCCCAGCCGCCTGCCGCGGTACGCGAAGCGAGCGAGTTGGCGTTGCTGGCATGCAGGTAGCCGGCCGCGACGCTGAACGGACCCGTTGCATAGGTTGCCGCGCCCGACCACGTCTGGCCCGAACCCGTCGAACCCGCGACGCCGCCCAGTGCGTACATGCCTTCGATCTGGAAGCCGCTCCATACCGGCGAGACGTACTTGACCGAATTGTTCACGCGGAAGCTGTTGTCGTTGTTGTCGACGTCACCCGGCGTCGCGAACGTGCTGCCGAAGTAGCCGTCGCCCGTGAGCGGCTGGATCATGTCGACCAGCGGGTCGTACTGACGGCCGGCCGTCAGCGTGCCCCAGTTGTCGCCCGACAGACCGACGAAAGACTGGCGATTGAAAATCGTGCCGCTCGACGACAGTGCGCCGGTGTTCACATCAAAGCCGTTTTCCAACTGGAAGATTGCCTTCAGGCCGCCGCCGAGGTCTTCCGAGCCTTTCAGGCCAAAACGGCTACCTTGCAGATTGCCCTGGAACAGCTTGACCACGCTGCCGCCGTGCGGCGTTGCGTTGTTCACGTATTGGACCGATTCATCGATCAGGCCATAAAGAGTCACGCTGCTTTGAGCGTGAGCCATTCCGGTGACGCCGAGCAGCGTCAGCGAGAGAGTCGACAGTGCGATTCGTTTCATCCAAATTCTCCACGCAGATGATTGTTCGTTGTTGCGGAAAGCAGAATAGCTCACGGGTCCAATCGGTAAGAACAGGAAAAAAAAGAATGTCGTAAAAAGCTGACAAACGACCTAAATCCTTGTATTTAAAGCCTGTCAACGATTATTTCTATTTGCGAAATATTTATTGGATAAATAAGCATTATTGTTGATTTGCCGATAGTGACAATGTGAATAAATCCATATATTGAACTGAATTGCAGGTGAAATGTAATCTAGTCGTCTACACGTCCAGTCGATTTTGTAGCGAAAGCGTAAAAACGGCCGTGAGGGCGGCGACCCGATGATCTGGACAGAAATGGCCGGTTGTGCGCAGGCGCAACCTTTCGCGAAGCGAGGGGTGCAACCTCGGGCGAGTGATGCGCGTTTCGCGATGCGGGGCCGGGGGCGATTTCGCGTGGGCGGGTGGAGGCGGAGCAGAATGACCGGTTCGGTGCGGGCCGGCGCGTTCCAGGCGATGACGCTTCAGTTCGGCATCCGTTGGCCCGGCGGCATCGCGGGCCGGTTCAGCGTTTGCCTGTGTCCGTGCCGCGGCGCGTGACCGCCGCTGCCGTGAGGCCGGCCGCCGCGGCGAGTAGCACGGAGGTCCACGGGTTGCGCCGGACGTAGCGATCGGCGGCCTTGGCCTGGCGGTGGGCTTCGACGAGCGCGCCGGCGGCCATGCGGGTGGCGTGCGCCTCGGTCTCGAGCAGCTTGCGGCCGAGCTCCACCGCGGTAGTCTGCGCGGATGCCGTGCCGCGCGCCGGCGTGCGCGGCGCCGTGGGCGCAGTTGTTGCCGTTGATGCCGCCGTTGCCGCAGTGCCGG
>NZ_VWWL01000015.1 GCF_011752995.1 Burkholderia sp. Ax-1724 | reverse complement strand
CCGCTGGCGTGTATGAATTCGTCAAGAACGATGAAGGCAACGAGCGGCTTGTGATCAATGCGCAGAACTGCGTGCACTGCAAGACCTGCGACATCAAGGACCCGACGCAAAACATCGTGTGGGTCACACCGGAAGGTGGTGGCGGGCCGAACTACCCGAATATGTAACCAAGCGGCGAAAGCGACTTCGAGCATGACTCGAACATCGTTGACGCTTCATGAATTTTTTAGTATTTTCATGTATACGCGTGTTTTTCGAAGCACGCTAACCAGGACAGGAGAAGTTTGATGACGCAGGCCAAGTACGACGTCGTGGTGGTGGGGGGCGGCAATGCAGCGCTGTGCGCGGCGCTATCGGCGCGTGAGAAGGGCGCAAGCGTGCTCGTGCTGGAACGCGCACCCGAGGATAAGCGGGGCGGCAACAGTGCGTACACCGGGGGTGGCTTCCGCATGGTTCATCACGGCGCCGACGACATCAAGGCGATTGTCCCTGACCTGACGGAAGATGAGATCGGCCGCACGGATTTCGGCCAGTACACGCGCGAGGATTACCTCGACGATCTCGGCCGCATCACGCAGTACTACATCGATCCTGATCTCGCCGAAGTCATCGTCGACAGCAGCACCGACACGGTTCACTGGATGCGCGGGCGCGGCGTCAAGTTCGTCCCGAACTATGGCCGCCAGGCGTACAACGTCAACGGTCGATTCAAGTTCTTTGGCGGCGTGGTGATCTACGCGAACGGCGGCGGACGCGGCCTCGTCGATCAGCTGTACAAGGCGGCCGAAGCGCAGGGCATCGATGTGCGTTACGGCGTGCAGGCCAAGGGACTCGTCGTCGACGAGCGCGGTGTGTGCGGTGTGCGCGTCGTGGCGAATGGCCGCGAGAGCGTCATCGACGCGAAAGCGGTGGTGCTCGCGTGCGGCGGCTTCGAGGCGAATCGGGAGATGCGCACACGCTATCTCGGCCCCGGCTGGGATATGGCGAAAGTGCGCGGCACCCGCTACAACACCGGAGACGGCATCCAGATGGCGCTCGACATCGGTGCCCAATCGTACGGGCAGTGGTCCGGTTGTCACTCGGTCGCGTGGGAGCGCTATGCGACGGACTTCGGCGATGTCGATCATCCGCATGCGGGTTATCGGCACAGCTATCCGATGGGTATCATGGTCAATGCCGACGGCAAGCGTTTCGTCGACGAAGGCGCCGATTTCCGCAACTACACGTACGCAAAATACGGTCGCGTTGTGCTGCAGCAGCCGGGCAGTTTCGCATGGCAGATCTTCGACCAGAAAGTGAAGCCGCTGCTGCGCGACGAATACAAGCTGCGCGGCGCGACCAAGGTGCTTGCCAACACGCTCGAAGAACTCGCCGATCGTCTGCAGGACGTCAACGGCCGCCAACTGCTCGAAACGATCCAGCAGTACAACGCGTCGATCCGCAAGGACGTGCCGTTCGATCCGAACGTGCGCGACGGACGCTGCACCGAAGGGCTCGACGTCAACAAGACCAACTGGGCCAACACGATCGAAGACGGTCCGTTTGAAGCGTATTCGGTGGGCTGCGGCATTACGTTCACGTTTGGCGGCCTGAAGATCGACACGTCGGCAAACGTGCAGGACATCGAAGACCAGCCGATCGCGGGTCTCTACGCGGCAGGCGAACTGGTCGGCGGCCTGTACTATTTCAACTATCCGGGCAGCACCGGTCTGATGGCCGGTTCGGTGTTCGGACGCATCGCGGGCCGCGAAGCCGCCACGCATGCGGCTAGCGTGCAGGCAGCCGCCACTGCGTAGCAGCGCTATCGACGGATACGGTCCGGTTCGCGCTGCGTCGACGAACAACGCCGCTGCATACACTGATCGAAACGTCATTTAAGGAAATACGCTGACATGGCAACCACATCCACGCGCTCACGCAAGAAGGCAACCGTCGAGGCCGCCGAGCTGGAAGTACGGGACGAAAAACAGCACGGCTCGCGTAGCGACTACGTGTACCAGATGCTGCGCAAGCACATTGAAAGCGGTGAACTGAAGCCGGGCGACCGCGTCATGGAAGTCGAGATCGCGGAGCAGCTCGAGGTCAGCCGCACGCCGGTGCGGGATGCGTTGCGGCGGCTCGAAAGCGACGGCATGGTGGTCATCGAGCCGCGCGTCGGCTTGCGGATCGCATCGCTTAGCCGCGGCTCGATTCTCGAGTTGTATTTGATGCGCGAACTGCTCGAAGGCACCGCGGCGGGACTGTGCGCGACGCATGCGACGGAACTCGAGCTGATGGAGCTCGAAGAGCTGGTGCGCAAGGAGAAGTCGTTGCAAGGCGACTACGAAGCGCTGGCGCGCCACAACCGGCGCTTCCACGAAGCGATCTATCACGGTGCGCACAACCGCTATCTCGAGAAGAGCCTGAACGCGGTGAACGATTCGATGTGGCTGCTTGGCCGCAGCCTGATGTATAAGCCCGAGCGTGCGGAAACCGCGTACCTGCAGCATCGCGAACTGCTCGAAACGATTCTCGCGCGTGACAGCGTGACGGCCGAAAAGCTTGCGCGCGAACATATCGCAGCCGCGAAGAAGGTCAGATTGCGCGCTCTTTTCGATAGCCAGGAATAGGGACAAGGAGGCCCAGATGGGTCAGACGATCGCTGAGAAGCTTTTCAGCAAGAACAATATTCACGGACAGCCCGCCTATGCGGGCGACGTGATCGAAGCGCGCATCGATGGCGCGATGATGCACTATCACGCGTCCGAGCCGATGCATGACATGGCGCAGCAAGCCGGCTTCAAGAATGGCTTGCCGCGTGTGTGGGATCCGGAGCGCATCTTCGTGCTGCTCGATCATCATCAGCCGACTCTCTCCCAGAAGCAGGCCGACGAGAACGCGCTGGTGCGCAGCGAAGTCGAGCGTCTCGGCATTCGCTGCTTTCACGATTCCGAGCCCGGTATCGCGCATCAGATGATGGCCGACTACGGCCTGATGCGTCCGGGCGAACTCGTCGTCGGCAACGATTCGCACACGATCTCGTACGGCGCGCTCAACGTCGGCGGCACGGGCATCACGCGTGCCGACATGTTCTACGTGCTGTTGTTTGGCGAATTGTGGTTCCAGGTGCCGGAGTCGATCCGCATCACGCTGAACGGCACGCAGCCGAACTATCCGATCGCGAAAGATATCATCCTGTATCTCGCCGGCCAGTACGGTGACGATTTCGCAAGCGGCAAGTCGATCGAATACACCGGTTCGCTGGTGCCGCAGATGTCGATCGACAGCCGCATGTGCCTGTCGGCACATGGCGTCGAAGTGGGCGCGAAGCTTGCAATGTTTCCCTACGACGAGCGTACGCGCGACTATGTACAGAAGCGCACCGATCGCGGATACGAGCCGATCGTTGCGGACGCTGACGCGAAGTATGTGCGCGAGATCACCGTCGATGTCGATTCGATGCCGTTCGTGGTCGCGAAGCCGCATCAGTTCGGCAATGTCAGTCCGATCGACGAGGTGCGCGGCCAGCGCATCCATCAGGCGCAGATCGGTTCGTGCGCGAATGGCCGGTTCGAGGACATCGAGATCGCCGCGCGCGTGCTAAAGGGCCGTAAGGTCGCAAAAGGCGTGCGCTTCCTGATTTCGCCAGCGTCGCAGAAAGTTTATCTCGAGTGCATGAAGGCAGGCCTGATCGAAACGCTGCTGGAAGCGGGCGCGCAGGTCATCACGCCTGGCTGCGGCATTTGCCAGCCGAAAGTGGGTTTTCTGTCGAACAAGGAAGTGTGCATCACGTCGACGACGCGCAACTTCAAGGGACGCAAGGGCAGCCTCGACGCCGAGATTTATCTGGCGGGTCCGCTTTCCGTCGCGGCGGCGGCGCTGGCTGGCGAAATCGTCAATCCGAAGGAGCTCGTCAATGCGCTTTGATATGAACCGCCCGATCCAGGGCCGCGTATGGAAATTCGGCGATTCGATTGAAACGGACGCTATCAATCCGTACTACCACTATCCGACGATGGACGAGATGAAGCTTCACACGATGGAAGCGTATCGTCCGGAGTTCGCGAAAGAGGTCAAGCCCGGCGACATTCTGGTCGCGGGGCACAACTTCGGTTGCGGTTCGAGCCGGCCGGGCCTCGTGCTGCGCGAAGTCGGCATCGCGGCGATCGTCGTCGAATCGGTGTCGCGGCTCTTTCTGCGCAACAGCATCGCGCGCGCGATTCCGATCTTTCTCGCGCCCGGTATCACGAGTCTGGTCGACGACGGTCAGACACTGCGCATCGATTATCCAGGCGGTAAGGTGATTAACGTCGACAACGGCAACGAGATTGCGATGCGCCGCTTCCCGCCACTGATCGAAGCGATTTTCGGCGCAGGCGGTTTGCCCGAATACGCATACGAGCGCTACATGCGCGAGCAGCAGATCGTTTGACGCGGCGAGGCGTGTCACTGCGCCGCGATGTTCTCAAATTATTTTGGTTGACTAAGTAAAAGGAGGCGAGGTGCGTAACCGGTTCAATCACTGCGTGAGAGCAGGATTGTCTTTGCTGGCGCTGCTTGGCGCGATATCGACGGCACATGCCGCCGACGCGTATCCCGACAAGCCCATCCGCATGCTTGTCGGTCAGGCGCCGGGCGGCGGCACTGACGTGGTCGCGCGTCTGGTGGCGAAAGAAATGACGCAAACGCTCGGTCAGTCGGTCGTGGTCGAAAACCGTACCGGCGCCGCGGGCTCGATCGCCGCGAGCGTGGTGTCGAACAGCGCGCCGGACGGCTACACCGTGTTGCTGGTATCGAGCAGCTACGCGATCGATCCGAACCTGATGAAACTGCCGTTCGATCCGATGAAGGATCTCGTGCCGGTGAGTCTGCTTGCACAGGTGCCGTTCCTGCTCGTCGTGAATCCGAAACTGCCGGTGAAGAACGTCGGCGATCTGCTGGCGCTCGCGAAGCAAAAGCAGGGCAGCCTCACGTTCGCGTCGGGCGGCCCGGACAGCTCGGGGCATCTCGCGGGCGTGCAGCTCATGAACCTGTCGAAGATCCCGATGACCCACGTTCCGTATCGCGGCGCGGGGCCGGCTCTCGTCGACGTGATTGCCGGGCAGGTCGACTTCATGTTTGCGAGCGTGTTGTCGGCGACGCCGCTCGTCAAGCAAGGCCAGTTGCGCGCGATCGCCGTGTCGAGCGACAAGCGTTCGGCGTCGAATCCGCAACTGCCGACGGTCGCTGAATCCGGCGTGCCCGGATATCGCTCAGGTAGCTGGTACGCACTGCTCGCGCCGAAGAATGCGCCGCCTGCCGTGCTCGACAAGCTGCAGGACGCGGCCGCTAAAGCCGTGCATGCGAAGGTCGTGCGTGACACGTTGAGCCTGGACGGTGCCGAGCCGGTCGGCAGCACGCGGCAGGAATTCCAGAGCTTTCTCGCCGGCGAGATGGACAAGTTCAAAAAGCTCGTGGAGATGGCGCGTGCGTCGGTCAAGTAATGTAATCGCAAGAGGGTATAACGCATGAAGGTTCTGGTAACCGTGAAGCGCGTCGTCGATCCGAACGTCAAGGTGCGTATCCGCGGCGACGGTTCGGGGGTCGATCTGGCCAACCTGAAGATGACGATGAATCCGTTCGACGAAATCGCCGTCGAGGAGGCGGTGCGACTGAAGGAGCAGGGCGTCGCGAGCGAGGTCGTGGCGGTGTCGGTCGGGCCGTCGCAGTGTCAGGAGACACTGCGCACCGCGATGGCAATGGGCGCGGATCGAGGCATTCTTGTCGAGAGTGCGGCAGGGCTGGAGCCGCTCGCTGTCGCCAAGCTGGTGCGCGAAGTCGTCAAGGCTGAAGCGGCCGATCTGGTTATCGTAGGCAAACAGGCGATCGACGACGATTGCAATCAGACTGGCCAGATGCTTGCCGCGTTGCTTGGCTGGCCGCAGGCGACGTTCATTTCGAAGCTGGAATTGCGCGACGGGCATCTCCTGCTGACGCGCGAGATCGACAGCGGCAGCGAGACGCTCGAATTGCCACTGCCTGCCGTCGTGACTACCGATCTGCGGCTGAACGAGCCGCGCTATGCGACCTTGCCCAGCGTGATGAAAGCCAAGCGCCTGCCGCTCGCGGTGAAGAAAGCCGATGAGCTCGGCATCGATCTTACGCCGCGCCTGACGCAGCTTGGCGTCGAGGAACCCGCGATGCGCGCGCCGGGCGTGCGTGTCGCCAGCGCAGCCGAGATGGCTAGCAAACTCCACTCCGTTCTGGGAGCCGATTGACATGGCAGTACTGGTGATCGCCGATCACGACGGCGAAAAAATGAGCGAGAGCGTACGCAACGTGGTGACCTGCGCGCGCGAACTGAGCAATGAGGTCGACGTCATCGTCGCGGGCGAGACGGTCGGTGCGCTGGCCGAAAGCGCGCGGCGTATCGCGGGCGTGCGCGTTGTGAAGACACTCGAGGCGACCTGCTATCGCGGCAGCGCGGCGGAGAACGTCGGGCATGCGCTCGCCGCGATGATCGACGGCTATACGCACGTGCTGGCCGCCGCGAGCGGCTATGGAAAGAATCTGGTGCCGCGCCTCGCCGCGCTCGCCGACGTACAGCCAGTTTCCGATGTGATGCAGGTACTTTCCGCCGACACGTTCAAGCGGCCGACGTACGCCGGCAACGTGATCGCGACGGTTCGCTCGAGCGACCGCATCAAGCTGATGACGGTGCGCGTCACCGCGTTCGCGGCCGCACCGCTGGATGGTGACGCACCCGTCGAAGCGTGCGGCGCCACCGCGGATCTGCAACTGTCGCGCGTGGTGTCGATCGACATCGCGCACTCGGATCGTCCCGATCTGTCGAGTGCGCGCGTGGTCGTGTCGGGTGGGCGCGGGATGGGCAGCGCGAAGAACTTCGAGGTGCTCACGCCGCTCGCCGACAAGCTCGGTGCGGCGATCGGCGCGTCGCGCGCGGCGGTCGATCTCGGTTTTGTGCCGAACGACTATCAGGTCGGGCAAACGGGTAAAGTCGTCGCGCCGGAGGTCTACGTTGCGGTCGGCATTTCCGGCGCGATCCAGCACCTCGCGGGCATGCGCGACAGCAAATACATCTTCGCGATCAACCGCGATCCCGAAGCGCCGATCTGCGCGGTTGCCGATTATTGGCTCAACGAGGATCTGTTCGAAGCCGTACCCGCACTGGTCGATGCGCTGTAGTCACGCGTGCGATGCATGAATCGCGCTATGACGTGATGGACCGCAGAGTCCACGCGAAGTCGAAAGACGTAGGAGACATAAGATGCAAAGTACTAGCCGGATTGGGCGGCTCTTTAACCGTCGCAATCAGGATTACTACGCCGGCACGCTGATGATGATCATCGGGTTGTCGGCGGCCTATACGGGCAGAAGCTACGGCGTCGGTTCGTTCTCGCGGATGGGCGCCGGCTTCTTTCCGGTCGCCCTCGGCGGACTGCTCGTGCTGGTGGGTATCGGTATCGCGATGAGCCGCAAGCACACCGATACCGCCGTCGAAAGTCAGGTCTCGACCGAGATGCCGCGCAAATCCGACGTATCGCTGGGTCTGCGCATGCGCGGCTGGCTTTGCATCATCGCGAGCATCATCGCGTTCGTCGTGCTCGGCAGATACGGCGGCCTGCTGCTGGCGTCGTTCGCCGTCGGTCTGATCGCGGCGCTGGGAGACCCCGACAACCGCCTGCGCGATGCGTTGCTGCTCGCGCTCGCGCTGTGCGTCGTCGCGACGGTCGTGTTCTGGTGGGCATTGCGCATGCAGTTCCCGCTGTTTACCTGGGGTTAAGCCGATGCTCGCTCAATCCCTCTTCGATCTGTGGCACGGCTTCGCCATCGCGCTCGAACCGCACAACCTGATGTGGGTGTTTTTCGGCGTACTGGTAGGCAATCTGATCGGCGTACTGCCCGGCATGGGAGCGCTCTCGGCGATGTCGATCCTGTTGCCGCTGACGTATGCAATGCACGCGGTGCCGGCCGTGCTGATGCTCGCGGGCATTTTCTACGGCTCGCAGTACGGCGGCGCGATCGGCGCGATCCTGCTTAATCTGCCGTGTCATCCGCCGCACGCGGTCACCTGTCTGGACGGCTATCCGATGACGCGGCAAGGGCGCGGTGGCGCGGCGCTCGGCATCACGATGATCGCGTCGTTTGTCGCGGCGTCGTTCGGTATCGTCGTGATGGTATTTGCTTCGCCGGCGCTGGTGCGTATCGCCTTCAAGTTCGGTCCTGCGGAACTGTTTTCGATCATGCTGCTCGGGCTGATCGTCGGCGGCACGATGTCGCGCGGTGCGCCGCTCAAGGGCATCGCGATGGTGCTGGTCGGCCTGCTCGTCGGCATGGTCGGTACCGACGTCAATACCGGCACGATGCGCTTCACGTTTGGTTTCATCGATCTGGCCGACGGCGTGCAACTGGTCGCGCTCGCGCTGGGCCTGTTCGGCGTTACCGAATTTCTGCGCAACGTCAACTGCATGGACGCGGTCGGCAGCGGCACGAAGGTGAGCCTGCGCGACATGCGACCGAGCGGTGCGGAGTTGAGGCAGGCGGCGGGGCCTATCGCGCGCGGTACGCTGATCGGTACGCTGTTTGGCGCGATGCCCGGTACGGGGCCGACGATCACGACGTTCATCGCGTACGCGCTTGAAAAGCGTATCGCGCGTCAGCCAGGACGCTTCGGGCAGGGGGCGATCGAAGGCGTTGCGAGTCCCGAGGCGGCGTCGCATTCGAAGACCCAGGTCGACTTCATTCCGACGATGTCGCTCGGCATTCCCGGCGATGCGGTGATGGCGCTCATCCTCGGCGCGCTGCTGATCCAGGGCATCCAGCCCGGCCCGCAACTGATCGTGCAGCATGCCGATCTGTTCTGGGGCTTGATCGCGAGTTTCTGGATCGGCAACGTCCTGCTGATCGTGCTGAACGTGCCGCTGATCGGCCTGTGGGTACGCATGCTGCGCGTGCCGTACCGGCTGCTGTTTCCTGCGGCGCTGTTCTTCATCGCGGTTGGTGTGTACTCGACCAACAACAGCCTGTTCGAAGTGCTCGAAGTGCTGGTCTTCGGACTGGTGGGCGCGGTGTTCGTGCTGCTTGAGTTTCCGGTCGCGCCGATCCTGCTCGGTTACGTGCTCGGTCCGATGGTCGAAGAGAATTTCCGTCGCGCGATGGTGCTGTCGCAAGGCGATCCGGCGATCTTCGTCGAGCGGCCGATCAGCTGCGCGTTCGTATCGTTGTGCGCGTTACTGATCGTCGTGCAGTTGGGCTTCTGGCTGCGCCGGCTGATTGGCCGACGGCGCAGCCGCGATGTCGGCATGGAGCGGCGGGCATTCGAAGGCAAGTAACGTCGTGGCCCGGCGCACCGATCTGCGCGCGGCCGGGCGCGACCGGAGAGTAGCGATGGCATCCCGATACCGGCTGGTCTTGCTGTTGTGGGCTATGCAGTTCGTCAACTACCTCGATCGCATCAATATCTCGGTCGCTGCGCCGACGATGATGCGGTCGCTATCGATCGATGCGGGCGCGTTCGGCATGGTGCTCGCCGCGTTCACGCTCGGTTACGCGCTGATGCAGATTCCCGGCGGCATGCTGGCGGACCGCTATGGCGCGAAAAGATTGCTGGTGTGTGCGCCGATCGCATGGTCGCTGTTTACAGGGCTCACCGGGTTCGTGCAGACGCTGACCGCGCTGATCGCGGTACGGCTGTGTTTCGGTCTCGCGGAAGGTTCGGCGAACGCGTCGCTGTACAAGCTGGTCGGCGACAACTTTGCATCGCGCGAACGCGCCGCGGGCAACGGCGTGTGGCAAAGCGCGCTCGCGATCGGACCGGCGGCGGTCGCGCCGCTTTCCGCATGGCTGCTGCTCGAAGCGGGATGGCGGCAGATGTTCTTCTGGTTCACGATTCCAGGTTTGCTGATCTCGGTGGTGCTGTATTTCGGTGTACCGTCGCGTGGCGAGATCGTGCGCGATGCCGAACCTATCGCTAAAGACCTGTCATCCGGCTGGTCCGGGCTGTTCCGCCGTCCGGGCACGTGGCTCGTGATGCTCGGCTACATGACGTTCAACATGGGCTATTGGGGGTTTCTCGGCTGGATGCCCGGCTATCTGGCGCTCGAGCGTCATCTGGATCTGCACGCGCTCGGCTACGGCGCGTCGATTCCGTATCTCGCGGGGCTCGTCGGGCTGATCCTGTCTGCGTGGCTGAGCAGCACGGTGCTGCATCGCTATCGTCCGCAACTGATTGCGGCGGGCTATCTCGCGGCAGCCGTCGCGCTGTATATGACGTTCAACGCGCAAAGCCTGTCGGGCTGCCTTGCGTATCTATGCGTCGCGGCGTTCTTCATCTACGGCAATTTTCCGCCCACGGCGGCCGTGCTGCTCGATGTCGGTCCGCAGAAAGGCCGCGGCACGTTCGTTGGTATCGCGAATACCTTCGGTCAGGCGGGCGGTTTCGTCGCGCCGCTGATGGTCGGTTTTGTCGTGCGCATTACGCATTCGTTCGCGGGCGGCTTCGCGTTCATGGTGTTCGCGCTGGTTTGCTCCGCTTTGAGCTTTCTTGCGCTGTATCCCTATGTGGCCAGGGCGAAATCGTCTGCGTGGGTGCGAGGTGAGGTTTAGGAGAAGCCGTAGTCGTGGGGCCGTCGTGCAACACTTGAGTTTCCCGGGCACGTTGGAGCTGTGGTGTCCGGTTTTTCATGAGTCTTCGACCGTAGGGCGAAGCCTGTATTGCCGGGCGATTTCACCCGGCGGCAAATCTACTGCCCACACATCGCGCGAAGTGCCTGCACCACTTCATCGGGGATTTCGAGCCGGTCGGTCTCGACGCGCGCCGCACGCTCTGCCATCGATCGCTCGAACGGCATACGTACGGGCGCACCGTTTTCGACCGGGCGGGTGGAGTGGATTGCATCCGTATAGCCGTCGACGGCGGCCTTGTAGTCATCGAGCGAGGTGAGCAGATCGGGCCGCACGGCGATCGCCAGAAAGCCGAAGTCGCGCAACTCGCCCGGCATGATGGGCGAGCCGGCCAGCATGCCGAGCAGATGCACGATGATCGCGAGGCCGCTGCCTTTGTGGCCGCCCCATGGCGCCAGCGCGCCGCCGAGCGCGGCGGTAGGATCGCGCGTTTCGCGGCCGGCCGCATCGAATGCGACACCGGCCGGCAATGCTTCACCAATGCGTTGCGCGAGTTTCACCTGTGCATGGATGATCGATGAGGTGCCGATATCCCAGATCACCGGCTGGCGGTTCGACGGAAAGCCGAAGCAGATCGGATTGGTGCCGAAGCGGCCCTCGGTACCGCCATGCGGGGCAACCCACGGTGAGGCGTTCGACGCGAGCATGACGATGAGATCCTGCGCAACGGCCATTTCCGCGTAGTAGGACAGCATGCCCGTGTACCAGGTGTTGCTCGCGCCGACGATCGCGATGCCTGCGCTCGACGCTTTGTCGATCGCCAGCCGCGTGGCGCGTTCTGCGACCAGATAGCCGAGCTGATCGCCGCCGTCGAGCCGCGCCGATACCGCGGACTCCTTGACGACGGCAATCGGGTGCGTCGGACGTGGCGTGTCCGCGAGACGTTCCGCAATGCTCAGAATACGCGCGAGTCCACTGAAGCCGAGTCCGCGCAATTCGCAATCCATCAGGTGCGCCACGATGATCCGCGTTTCGGCGTCGCTATAGCCGAGTTGCATCAGCGATGCATGTGCGAGTTCGCGCGCTGCTGTAACGGTCAGATTCATCTACGATCCCCCATGCAATCCATTAGCGCGGCGCAGCGTCGAGCCGCACGATCCAGTCCTCGGTTTCCTTGCTGTGCGCCGGATAGCGCGTCAGCACGGCGGGATCGTGGCCGGGTATCACATGTTGTGCGGAGCCGGCCAGTTCATGCACGAGGCGGTAGCCTTCGATCATGTCGCCGACGTTGTAGACGGCCGGAAACGGACGGTTCTGCTCCATGTTCGCGTACAGGTGCGACGCATCCGACGCGAGCACGACCCAGCCGCGCTCGGTATGCACCCGTACGACCTGCAGGCCGTCCGTATGGCCGCCGACACGATGTACGCTGAGTCCCGGCGTAATGTGCGACGTCCCGTCATGAAACACCACGCGACCGTCGAAAATGCGGCCCACCATCGACTTCACGTCTTCGGGATCGAACGGATGATTCAGCGCGCCATGGCACATGCAGCGGCCGGTGCAATAAGCCATCTCGCGATCCTGCACGTGATAGCGCGCTTTCGGAAACAGCGAGCGGTTGCCGGCGTGGTCGTAGTGCATGTGCGTGACGATCACGTCCTCCACCGCGCTGGAGTGAATGCCGATCGCGGCGAGGCCCTCTTCGACCGGACGCGTGATGATACGGCGGCGCTTCGCGCCCACTTCGGCATCGAAGCCCGTATCGACCAGAAAGCTGCGACTCTCGCCGACGACGGCCCACACGAAATAGTCGAGCGGCATGTTCACGTCATGCGGATCGCCGCCGAGAAAGTTGTCTCGCGCGGGGCGGTCGTGATGCGCGTACTTGATCGCGTAAATCTTGTAATTTTCGAGTGCGGTTGTCATGACGAGTGTCTCCTATCCTCAATGTATGAGAGCGCTATCATAACTCTCTCGCGGCTCGTTGTGTTGAGTCGTCGCGCGGGTTGCTGCAGGCGCGAATGGCGTGCCGCTGTTGTCCGTTGTCATGGGCGAGCCTCGTCTGGCCCAAGGGCGGGGGGCGTTCAAGGCGGCGTGGAGCGCCGTGCCGCATGCGCTACAATCCATCATCGAACTGAAGAGTCGGATGGACGAGTGAAAAAGCGTGTGGCGGCCGTCGACGACGGAAAGACCGGGTTGAAAAGCGGAACGAAAGCCGCGCTGAAACCAGCTGTCGGTACGGGCAAGACACGCACGGGCGGACAGGCGGTGCGCATGATCGACGTGGCGAACGCGGCGAACGTGTCACTGATGACTGTATCGCGGGCGCTCAACGAACCCGAGCGGCTCTCCGAGGAAACCCGTAAGCTCGTGCTCGATACGGTGCGCCGCATTGGCTACGTGCCGAATCACATCGCATCGAATCTCGCGTCGGCACGCTCGAATGTGGTCGGCCAGATCGTGCCGAGTATTCAGAATTCGCTGTATTCGCACAGCATCAAGGGCTGCGCGGACGTACTGCGTGCCGCCGGCATGCAGTTGCTGTTGGCCGACAGCGGCTATTCGCTCGAAGAGGAAGAGGCGCTGATCGATGCGTTTATTGCACAGCGCGTGTGCGGACTGGTACTGCACAATACGGTCCATACGCCGCGCGCCGCGCAGGTGATCCGCGCGGCCGGCATCCCGATCGTCGAGACGGGCGACCTCGCGCGCACGCCGCTCGACATGGCGATCAGCTACTCGAACTACGCCGCCGCCAGGGAGATGACGCTGTATCTGGCCGGCCGCGGCTACCGGTCGATCGGTTTCGTCTGCCTGACTACCCGTAACAACATGCGCGCTCGCGAGCGTCTGAAGGGCTATCACGCGGCGCTCGCCGCGCTCGGCCGTGAGCGCAATCCGGCGCTGGTGCGTGAAGTGGAGGGCGGCCTGACCTCGGGCGCGCACGCGCTCGTGGACATGATGCAGCGCGTGCAGGACGTCGACGCGATCTTCTTTGCCGGCGATGTGCTGGCTATCGGTGCGCTATTCGAAGCGCAGCGGCGCAACTGGAAAGTGCCGGAGCGCATCGCGATTGCCGGCTTCGACGACCTCGACATCCTGCGCCATACGGTGCCGCGTCTCACCTGCCTGAATCTGCCACGGCTCGAAATCGGCCGCCGCAGTGCCGAAGCGTTGCTGCAACGCTTGCGCAGCAACGAGCCAGCCGTGCCGACGCGGCTCGATCTCGGCTTCGAGATCATTCAGCGCGAAAGCACCTGACCCGGCGGGCACTCTGCCCGTCATGTGTCCGAAGCGGCCCCGTTCCGCCGCCGGTTTGTCAGCATCAGCGTGCGATATGCCGCTTACTTTTTCGATGGTTCCAGCCACGGCGTTCCACGCATGAGTTTCGCGTGGCGCCGCGCGTATTCCATTTTGCGTTTTTTTCCGGCCTGCTGCCTGGCAATGCTCCGGGCAACTCCCTATGTTGCAGCACTTTGTCTTTTCATATAAGTTAGCGCTACCATTTAACGCGGCGGGTAGTCTATACTTCGCCGAAGCCCGGCGACGGGCGCGCCAGTCGACAAGGAAAATCGCAGAATGAAGGGGAAAACTGCACTCGTAACGGGATCGTCTCATGGTTTGGGCTTTGCGATGGCCGATGCACTAGCGACAGCCGGCTGTCAGGTCGTGCTGCATGGCGTCGAGCCGCCCGCGCACGTCGAGGAGGCACGCGCGGCCTTCGAGGCAAAGCATGGCCGCCGCGCCGATTACCTGCAGGTGGATCTCGGCGATGCGTGCGCCGTCGAGCGGATGATGTTCGAAGTGATCGAGCGGCTCGGCTCGATCGACGTGCTGGTCAATAACGCGGTAGTACGCCATTTCGCGCCGATCGATGCGTTTCCGGTCGACAGGTGGGAGCAGGCGCTGGCGGTCAACCTCAGTGCGGCCTTTCACTCGATTCGCCTCGCCTTGCCGGGGATGCGCGAACGCGGCTGGGGCCGCATCTTTAATATGACGTCGGTGTACGGTATGCGCGGCACGGTCAACCGCGTCGATTACGTGACGACCAAGTCCGCGCTGCTTGGCCTTACGCGCGCGGTCGCCGCCGAAACGATGGGGCAGGGGATTACCTGCAACGCGATCTGCCCGGGTGCGGTGCATACGCCGACTAGCGAAAACCGGATTCAGGCATTGATGGAAGACACGGGACTCGACCGCGAGACGGCGGTCGAGCGTTTTCTGACCGGCAAGCAGCCGACCGGCCGCTTCGTCGAAGCGGCGCATGTCGCCGATCTCGTCGTGTTCCTGTGCGGCGATGCGGCGGCGCAGATGACAGGCGCGATGCTACCGGTGGAGGGAGGCTGGCTCGCGATCTGAGCCGTGGCGCTGCGAACGGGCCGTCATGGCAAGCTCGGGCATGCTGCGCTTGCCGTGCTTCGCTACCCGATCACGCAACTCAGCGCGAACAGATCCACCTGTGGTTCGCGCACGCGGCTCGCCACGCTTTCAATTGCGCGGCACGCAGCCGCCACACAAGCTTCGAGTGTGGTTGCTCGCGCGCTTTCGAGCATCAGCAGATGTCCGACGGTATCGTCGTGATCCGGCTCCGCATGACGTTCGACCGCGCAATGCACACCCATCATGCGCGGTTCGCGCATGATTGTGTCGCATAGCGACACGCCCTGTCGCGCATCAATTTCCCTCGGTATGCGCAGACGCAGTGTTGCCAGTGCGCCGCCGATGCCGTCTCCCGTCGTAGCCAGCACGCCGAAAGTGCCGCGCGCCGAGGTGCGCAGATGCGGCTTCATTTGCTGCGTCCATGGCGTTGGTGACGCGACGCGCGCCTGATAGGGGGCTTCGGTCAGCACCTGGTCATTGGCCAGCTCATAGCAGGCGAAATAGGCCGGGTGCCCGGTATCTAACGACGTATAGCGCCGTGCCCGCACGAAGCCGGGAATATCGACTCGCTCGCGCAAGTGTTCGCGCGTGATCCACGCGTCGTATTCACTTTCGTGAAGTTCGGGCGCGATCGTATTCCAGATCGCGAGCACTGCCTTGCCGGCAACGGCCATCGTGACGTCTCCTCGTGGTTGAAGGGATCGCGGCACACCGATTGCACGGCCGGCCGCGCTGCCAGGACTTACGATGGTAGCGCTATCCATTCGAGGCGGCAAGCAGTGAGGCGGTATGACCGATAACCTCGGATGATATGAACTATCCTGACTTTATCGGCCCGCGCGAGGTCGTGACGGGCAGCGGCACGGCATTGAGCCGCGAAGTGGTTTCGCGTTTCGTACGACGTGGCACCGAAGTCATGGCGGCAGACATTCCGCGGCGAATGCCGGGTCCGTCTCCTGCCCGGAAAGCCGGCTTCAGCCCATCAGTTCGCGCCAGCTAACTTTGGGGTCGGCGAGCGCTATCGGGTCGAGTCGTCCGTTTTTCGCCAGCACGCGGCGCAATGCGGAAATATCGCGGCCGGCATCGAAGGCGATGGCGCCCGTTACGCGGCCGTCCGCATCGAAGGCGAACAGGCTGTGCGCACCGTCCGCCGTACCGCGCATGACCCACACCGGCGCATCCGGAATGTGGCCGAGCATCTGGATGTTCACGCCCAGTTGATCGGACCAGAACCACGGTACGTCGTCGTAGCGTCGCGGCTCACCCGCCGCCGTTGCGCCGGCCGCCCGCGCCTGCAGTTCGGCGACTTGCCACGACTCGATGCGGTGCAGGCCGCTGCGGCCCTCGACCGGATGGCGCGTTACCTCTCCCGCCGCGAAGATGTACGGGTCGTCGGTACGTCCGTATGCGTCGACGAGAATGCCGTCGTCGACAGCGAGGCCCGCCTGCTGCGCCAGCTCGGTGTTCGGTATGACGCCGATGCCGATCACGATCAGGTCCGCATGAACCGGATGCGCGGCGTCTTGCAGCGCGATGCGCACGCCGCCTTGCGGTCCCTGTTCGATACGTGCGATCCGTGCACCGAGCCGCACATCGACGCCCGCCGCTCGATGCATGGCCAGTACGCGACGGCTCGCGGCGTCGGGAAACACACGTGCGAGTAGCCGGTCAGCCAGATCGATCACGGTGACGGTGCAGCCGTGGTGCCGCGCTGCCGCGGCCACCTCGAGGCCGATGAAGCCGCCGCCGATCACGGCCACATTCGCGCCGGCCCGCAGGCGCGGCTGCAAACGATGCGCGTCGTCGCGCGTGCGCAGATAGAAAACATCGTCGTCCAGTTCGCGCGGCAGCGGCAGACGTCGCACGCGCGAGCCGGTGGCGAGAATCAGTTGCCCGTAGCGATAGCGATGACCCGCGGCGGTATCGACCACGCGGGCCGTTTTGTCGACCGCTGTCGCGCGCTCGCCTGGTCGCACCTCGATACGTTCGTCGGCGAACTGTGCGGCGCTGAGCTTTTCGCACGCGGCGCTATTGGCCAGATCATGCAAGACGTCTTTCGAGAGCGGCGGGCGATCGTAGGGCAAATGCATCTCATCGCCGAGAATCGCGATGCGCGCGTCCGGCCGTACCGCGCGTGCGGCTTGCGCGGCGCATCGTCCTGCCTGACCGCCACCGATTATCAGAATGTCGAACTGTTGGTTCATGGATTCACGCAAATGAAAAGGACGGGACAGGAGCGCAAGGATTGCATGCAATCCGTTTTCGCGAATGTCGGGTATCTACTCATTCCATGCATTTAGGTTAGCGCTATCATAGCGCCACGCGAAATCGATACGGTGAAGTCGAAAGGGTCCAATACCAGGGAGACACGACGCATGAGATTCGGGGCATTCTGCTGTGCGGCCATCACGGTACTTTCCGCCGGCTGGTCAATCCAGGCATCGGCGCAGATTTCAGGCGACGCCGTGAAAATAGGCTTTCTCACCGATATTTCGGGAACCTACGCCGACAACGACGGGCAGGGCGGCGTGGAGGCGATCAGGATGGCAGTCGCCGATTTCGGCGGCACGGTCAACGGCAAGAAGATCGAGCTGCTGTATGCGGATCATCTGAACAAGGTGGACGTCGCGAACAACAAGGCGCACGAGTGGTTCGATCAGGACGGCCTCGACATGATGATCGGCGGCGCTAACTCGAGTGTCGGCCTCGCGCTGGCGAAACTGTCGGCCGAGAAGAAAAAGCCGTTCATGGCGGTCACCGCGGCAACCGCGCGGCTCACCAACGAAGACTGCACGCCGTACACGGTTGCCTACGCATACGACACGATCTCGGTGTCGCGCGGCACGGGGGGCGCGATCGTCGATCAGGGCGGCAAGACCTGGTTCTTCATCACCGCGGACTACGCGTTCGGTACATCGCTGCAGGACGAAACGGCGAAGGTCGTGCAGGCGAAGGGCGGCAAGGTATTGGGTTCGGTCAGGCACCCGGTGGGTGCGTCGCCTAACTTCTCCTCGCTGGTGTTGCAGGCACAGGCGTCGAAAGCGCAGATTCTCGGCTTGGCCACCAGCGGCGGCGATCTGATCAATGCGGTGAAAACGGCGAACCAGTTCGGCGTCAACAAGACGATGCACCTCGCCGCGATTCTTACGCACATCACCGAGATAAATTCTCTCGGCCTCAATCTGACCCAGGGCATGTATCTCACGGACAGCTGGTACTGGGATCAGGATGACGAATCGCGTGCGTGGTCCAAACGCTTCTTCGCGATCGTGCATCGCATGCCGACCGCGATGCAGGCGGCCGACTACTCGGCCACACTCACTTATCTGAAAGCGGTCAAGGCGCTCAATAGCGATGACGGCGACAAGGTGATGGCCTACATGAAGACGCATCCGATCGACGACCTGTTCACGAAGCATGGCACGATCCGTCCCGACGGACGCATGGTGCACGACATGTATCTACGCCAGGTGAAGACGCCGGCCGAGTCGAAATATCCGTGGGATTACTACAAGACGATTCGCACGATTCCAGGCGATCAGGCATTCAACACGAAAGCCGAATCGCAATGCAAGTTGTGGAAGTGACGCGGCGGGCTTGCGGAATCAGATATGGAAATTTTCGGCTATCCGGTACAGGCTGTCCTGTCCCAACTGGTGATCGGTCTCGTCAACGGCTCGTTTTACGCGATGTTGTCGCTCGGTCTCGCGATCATTTTCGGTTTGCTCAATGTAATCAACCTGTCGCACGGCGCGCTGTACATGCTCGGCGCGTTCGCGACGTGGATGGGGCTCGACTATCTCGGCCTCAGCTACTGGGCAATGCTGATTCTTGCACCGCTGATCGTCGGGTTGATCGGCGTCGTGATCGAGAAGACGATGCTGCGCTGGCTCTACAAGCTGGATCACCTGTACGGGCTGCTGCTGATGATCGGCCTCGCGAGCTTTCTCGAAGGCCTGCTGCAGTCGTTCTATGGCGCCTCGGGCGTGTCGTATTCGGCGCCCGACGCGCTGAACGGTGCCGCCGATCTCGGCTTCATGGTGCTGCCGGTGTATCAGGCGTGGGTCGTCGCGGTAAGCCTCGTCGTATGTTTCGCGACCTGGTATGCGATCGAGCGCACACGTCTGGGCTCGTATCTACGGGCGGGCACCGAGAACCCGCGCCTCGTCGAGGCTTTCGGCATCAACGTGCCGCGCCTGATCACGCTGACCTACGCTTTCGGCGTGGGCCTCGCCGGACTGGCCGGCGTGCTGGCCGCACCCACGGTGCAGGTGTCGCCACAGATGGGTTCGAACCTGATCGTCGTGGTGTTCGCGGTGGTGGTGATCGGCGGGTTGAGTTCGATCGTCGGCGCGATCGTCACGGGGCTCGTGCTCGGGGTGGCGGAAGCGCTGGTCAGCCTGTTCTATCCGCAGGCGTCGGCTACGGTCGTATTCGTCATTATGGCGATCGTACTGGTGCTGCGCCCAGCGGGCCTGTTCGGCAAGGAGCGTTGAACATGCATGCATCCGACCGTTATGTGCTTCACGGGAGATTCGCGCGATGATCGACAGAAAAGTCGCTTATGGCTTCGCAGTCGTCGTATTCCTGCTGGCTCCGCATTTCGTTTATCCGCTGTTTCTGATGAACGTGCTGTGCTTCGCACTGTTCGCGTGTTCGTTCAATCTTCTGATCGGCTTCGCCGGGCTGGTGTCGTTCGGGCATGCCGCGTTCTTCGGTGGCGCGGGTTATATCGCCGGCTATGTGCTCGCGACGCTGCACTGGCCGTTTGCGCTCGGCATCGTCGCCGGCATCGTGACGGGCGCATTGATGGGGCTGGGCTTCGGCCTGCTGGCCGCACGTCGCAACGGTATCTATTTCTCGATGATTACTCTCGCGCTCGCGCAGATGATTTACTTCGTATTCCTGCAGGCACCGTTTACCGGCGGCGAGGACGGCTTGCAGGGGATTCCGCGCGGCACGCTCGCGGGTCTCGATCTGACCGACGATATGACGTTCTATTACGTCGTGCTTGCAATCACCTCCCTCGGCTACGTGCTCATGCTGCGGGTCGTGCATTCACCGTTCGGCCAGGTACTGCTCGCGATCCGCGAAAACGAAGCGAGGGCCGTGTCGCTCGGGTATGACGTTACGCGTCACAAGCTGCTTGCGTTCGTGCTGTCGACCTCGCTCGCCGGGCTCGCGGGAGCGACGAAGGCAGTCTCGGTCGGCACGCAGACGCTCACCGATGCGCACTGGGCGATGTCCGGCCTCGTCATCCTGATGGTGCTGATCGGCGGTATGGGCACCTATTTCGGTCCGGTGATCGGCGCGTTGGTCATCGTCGCACTCGAGAGCAAGCTCGGCGACTTCGGCAATCTGCTCGCGGAGACCACGCATGTCGACTGGTTCAGGCAGATCGGCGTCTCGGTGACGATGGTGACGGGGCTGATCTTCGTGGTGTGCGTGCTGACGTTCAGGCGTGGCATCGTCGGTTCGATGCTGGCGTTGTCGCGCAAGGCGGGTGGGCAGGGAGCGCGTCAACATGGATGACCTGATTCTCGAAACGCGCGATCTGAGCAAGGACTTCAAGGGCTTCACCGCGGTCAATCGCGTGAACCTGAAAGTGCGGCGCGGGCATATCCATGCGCTGCTCGGGCCGAACGGCGCGGGCAAGACGACCTGCTTCAACCTGCTGACGAAGACGCTGGCGCCCACTTCCGGCCGCATCCTGTTCAACGGAATCGACATTACCTCGCAACGGCCGTCGCAGGTCGCGCGACGCGGCATTGTGCGTTCGTTCCAGATTTCGGCGGTGTTTCCGCATATGACGGTGTTGCAGAACGTGCGTGTCGGCTTGCAGCGCGCGACGGGCACGTCGTACCAGTTCTGGCGTAGCGAACGGGCGCTGAACGTGCTTAATGAGCGCGCCATGCAGTTGCTGGAGGAAGTCGATCTCAGCAGCTTCGCGGATCGCGTCGTCACGGATCTGCCGTACGGCCGCAAACGCGCACTCGAAATCGCGACCACGCTTGCGATGGACCCGGAACTGATGCTGCTCGACGAGCCGACCTCCGGCATGGGACACGAAGACGTCGAACGCGTGACCGAACTGATCAGGAAAGTGTCGGCGGGACGCACGGTGTTGATGGTCGAACACAACATGGCAATGGTCGCGGGTATCAGCGACCGCATTACGGTGCTGCAGCGCGGCGCGATTCTCGCCGAGGGCGATTACCAGACCGTGTCGACCGATCCACTGGTTGTCGAAGCGTATATCGGCGCGCCGCAGGAACCGCAGCGCAGGGAGGTTGCATGAGCGAGGCCGCATTGCAAGTCAGCAACCTGCATGCCTGGTATGGGGAGTCGCACGTGCTGCATGGCGTCGACCTGACGGTCGGACACGGCGAAGTGGTCAGCTTGCTCGGTCGCAATGGTTCCGGCCGTACGACGCTGCTGCGCGCGGTGTTCGGCCTGACAGGTGCCCGTAAGGGGTCGATCCGGATCGGCGGGGTCGAGGCGATCGGCCGGCCCACGCATCGTATCGCGCATATGGGCGTCGGGTATTGCCCGGAAGAGCGTGGCATTTTCGCGTCGCTGAACGTTGAGGAAAACCTGCTGTTGCCGCCCGCGTTGTCGAAGCATGGCGAAGGGATGTCGATGCAGGAGATCTACGAGGTGTTTCCGAATCTGCACGAGCGCCGCACGAGCCAGGGTACGCGGCTGTCGGGCGGTGAGCAGCAAATGCTCGCGCTCGCGCGCATCCTGAGAGCCGGTGCGCGGATTCTGTTGCTCGACGAGATTTCGGAGGGGCTCGCGCCGGTGATCGTGCAGGCGCTCGGCCGGATGATCCGCATGCTCAAGGAGCGCGGCTACACGATCCTGATGGTCGAGCAGAATTTCCGCTTCGCCGCGCCGCTCGCGGACCGTTTCTATGTGATGGAGCACGGCGAGGTCGCCGAATATTTCGCGGCGCCCGAGCTGCCGTCGAAGATGGCGCGCCTTGGCGCGTTGCTCGGCGTCTAGCGCATGGGCGCACGGGCACGGCGCGCAGTCGCCGGTTTGATCGTGAAATGTTACGCGCTGGGTTGGGTTTGGATGGATGGCGCTAACACGAAGTTTTTTCCGTATTCAGGCGGATCGCCCGGACTCAGACGCTCGCGGCCCGGGCGCGGTGAGTGAAGGACGACAACGAGAGCGGCAACGCTCCATTTGGGAGAACGTGAATGTCTAGTCGGACCGGTGCGCAGGTATTGATCGAACAACTGGCGGCTCGCGGCGTGACGCGGATTTTCGGCGTGCCGGGCGGCGATTGCAGTCTCGATGTGATCGAGGCGGCAAACGAGGCAGGGATCGAATTCGTCGTGACGCGCACGGAAAACTCGGCTGCGATGATGGCGGCAGTCACGGCCGAACTGACCGGCAGTCTCGGCGTCGTGCTGACGACGCGCGGCCCCGGTCTCGCGAACGGCGTGAACGGTGTCGCGTATGCAGCGCTGGACCGCGCGCCGATCGTGCTGATAGGCGACGGTTACGAGCACGAGCAGGCTTTTATCAGCCATCAGCGTTTCGATCAGACGCGCGTGCTGGAGCCGCTGATCAAGGGCGCCGCGCGGCTCGACACGCCGGTTGCGCTGCCGGCCGTCGGCGCGTTGCTCGACACCGCGTTGAGCGCACCGTACGGACCGGTCTATCTGGAAGTCACCGGCGCGGGCATGCGCGGTACGGTGCCGGCCGATGCGGTGCCCGTGCAGGTCGCGAGGCCAGTGCCCGCCGCTCCCGGGCCCGCCGTCTTCGAGCATGCGCGCAAGGTGCTGGCAGCGGCGAGGCGGCCTGTGATCATCGCTGGTTTGCAGGCGGCCGAGGCGCGTGCCAGCGAAGCCTTGCGCCGGCTCGCCGCAAAGCTGCAATGCGCGGTGTTGGCGACGTACAAGGCGAAGGGCGTATTGCACGACGCCGATCCGCTCATGCTCGGCTCGTACATCGGTGGTGCCGCGGAAGACGAGACGCTGCGCAGTGCGGATCTGTTCGTGCTGTTCGGCGCGGACCCGGTCGAATTCGCGCCGCAGCCGTGGCGCTATACGACACCGGTGCTCGATATCGCGCTGCATTCATTCCCGCGTCACTACTTTAACCCGGTCGCATCCGTGATCGGCGATCTGGCCGTTGCCGCCGCGCAACTTGAGGTCGGTCTTGCACGCAGCGACTGGCACAGCACGCAGCTCGGCACGCTGAAGGAAGGCATGCGTGCGCGCGCGCTGACGCACGGCGGCGGCCCGATTACGCCGCAGTCGCTAACCGAGGCCGCCTGCGCGGCGCTGCCGGCGAACGCACGTATCACTGTCGATGCAGGCGCGCACATGCTGCCCGTGATGGCGCACTTCCAGGCGAACGCGCCGCGCGACGTGCTGATCTCGCGCGGTCTCGCGACAATGGCCTTCGCGTTGCCGGCCGCGATCGGCGCGGCGCTCGCCGAGCCGAACCGGCCAGTGGTCGCCTTCACCGGCGACGGCGGGCTGATGATGTGCGCGGCCGAATTCGCCACCGCCGTGCAGGCAGGCTGCAAGCTGACGGTAGTGGTTTTCAACGACTCGAGCATGACGCTGATCGGCGTCAAGCAGCGTCGCCGCGATCTGCCGCATGCCGGGGTCGATTATTCGCACACCGACTTCGCGCAGGTCGCGCGTGGTTTCGGCGCCAGGGGCTGGCGCGTCGAGGATCCGGCGCAACTGGCCGATGCGCTGAGTGCGGCGCTCGCGGCCGACGGTCCGAGCGTGGTCGACGTCGTGATCGATCCGGAGCCGTATCACGCGCAGATCCGCTCGCTGCGCGGCTGAACGCCGCGTGGCGCGACGCAGTAGATATCAGGACCACTGAAGGAGAGCCGCAACGATGACTCAGCAACCTGGGAGCATGCAGGACCTCGACGCTGCCGGCCGTGCGCAGATACGCGCCGAACTGCGCGATTTCTACGACGACTATGCATTCGCGCTCGACGAATTCGACCTCGATCGCTGGTCGACATTTTTCACCGACGATTGCCTGTATCGGGTGGTGTCGCTCGAGAACCATACCGCGCAACTGCCGCTGTCGACGATGCAGTGCGAGGGCATCGGCATGATCCGCGACCGCATTGCCGGCATCCGCGAGACGGCCGTGTTCGAGCCTCGCGTGCTGCGCCATATGGTGAACGGCGTGCAGGTCAACGCGATCGACGCGCAGGGCTGGTCGTCGCAGGCGAACTTCGCGATTTTCGAAAGCATGTCGGACCGCGAAGCGCATCTGCTGCTGGTTGGCCGCTATATCGACCGCGTCGTGCGCGAGGGCGGCGCGCTGAAATTCCGTCAGCGGATCTGCGTGTTCGACAATTACCGCATCCGCACGTCGTTGATTTATCCCGTCTAACGAGGCACGCCGAATGAATACGAGCACGGTTTCCACCGCGCAGTTGCGCCGCTGGCCAGAACAGCGCGACGCGCGCATTCCTGCCTGGATCTATTCCGATCCGGATCTGTTCAAGCGCGAAATGGAAGTCTTCTACGAAGGCTCCACCTGGAATTTCGTTGGTCTCGCCTGTGAAATCGCCGAGCCGGGCGCGTTCAAACGCAGTTGGATCGGCACGCGCCCGGTACTGATGGTGCGCGATGAAGACGGCACCATCAATGTGGTCGAGAACCGCTGCGCGCATCGCGGATCGATGCTGTGCTGGAAAAACAATGGTGTCGTGAAGGACTTCACTTGTCCCTATCACCACTGGAGCTACGATCTGAAGGGCAACCTGCTCGGCCTGCCGTTTTTACGCGGCGCAATGGGCAAGGGCGGCATGCCGCGGGATTTCGCCAAGGGCGAGCACGGCCTGCGCAAGCTGCGCGTAGAGGAACGCAAAGGTCTCGTGTGGGCGACCTTCGACGAATCGGCACCGGATCTCGAGGCCTATCTGGGTGACGAAATCGCCGCGCTGATCGATCGCGCAACCGGCAACGGCCGTCTCAAACTGCTCGGCTACAACCGCCAGCTATTGCCATGCAACTGGAAACTGTATGTCGAGAACAGTCGCGATCCGTATCACGCGACGCTGCTGCACAGCTTTTTCCTGACCTTCGGCCTGCTGCGTGCGGATACCGCGTTCAAGGCGGTGCCGACGCTCGGCGGCCGCCACGCGATCATGGCGTCGACCTATTCGGCCGCTACCGCGAGCGAGAAGAACGAAGTCACGCAGCAGCTTGCGTCGCTGAAAAGCGATTTCTCGCTGCAGGACATGGACATGGTGCGGCCCGTTGACGAATTCGGCGACAGTTCGATGATCAATTTCTCGGTATTGCCGTCGGTGTTCTTTCAGCAGCATGGAAATTCGCTGGCGATCCGCCATGTGATTCCGAAGTCGGAATCGCAGACAGAGCTGTCGTGGACGCACTACGGCTTCGAGGACGACGACGAGACGATGCAGAACCGCCGCATCAAGCAGGCGAATCTGATGGGGCCGGCCGGCTATGTCGCGGTCGACGACAGCGAAGTGCTCGCGCTGATGCAGCCAGTTGCGCAAAGCGCGCCGGATTCGGTGCAGGCCGTCGAGATGGGCGGGCGCGATTACGCGCCGCAGGAAACCATGCTGACGGAGACGCTGATCCGCAGCTTCTATCACTACTACCGCGAAAAAATGGGCCTCTGAGCTGCCCGACTGGGAGACAGACACGATGAGCGAATGGCACCCCGCAATCCAGGCCGACGCCGTGGCGGAGGGCACGCCGTGCCCGCTGCTGATCGGCGATACGCCAATCGCGCTGTACCGGCTGGGCCGCGAAGTCTATGCGATCAGCGACCGCTGCACGCACGAGCCCGAGGTGCGGCTGTCGGATGGTTTTATCGACGGCGACGTGATCGAATGCCCGATGCACCAGTCGTGCTTCTCGATCCGCACCGGCAAGGTGATCGGTCCTCCCGCGCGTGAAGACGTGCGCGCGTATCCGATCAGGATCGAAGACGGCACCGTCTACGTCGAGTTGTAGCAGGCGGTTATCGCGCCGCGGTTCATGCGATCGCGGTTCGGAAAAGGGCAGGTAGCAGCGGTAAGAGGCAGGCCACGGTCCGCCCGCAAACACATCGGCTTGCGATGCGCGCGATGCCGGGTGGCATCAGGTTGCATCGCCAGTTAAGTGTTTAGGATCACATATAAAAATCTCAAAATCACATTCAATGGAGACACCGGGGTGGACTTGCACCTCCCGGTCAGGAGAACAACGATGAAGAAGAAACTGATTCTGGCTTCGCTCGTGCTCGGCACGGGCGCCGGCGCGGCCTGCGCGCAAAGCAGCGTGACGCTGTACGGTATTCTCGATGCCGGCATCGGGTATTCGAACAACCAGGCGGTTACCGTGACACCGGGCGCGGCGGGTCGGCCCGCGATGCTGGTGAACCATTCGAAGCTCGGCTTCGTCAGCGGTTCGACCTTTGCGGATCGCTGGGGTCTGAAGGGCGTCGAGGATCTGGGCGGCGGCTATCGTGCGGTATTTACGTTGGAGAACGGTTTCAATATCGGCACCGGCGCGTTCGCGTCGGCCGGTACGATGTTCAATCGTCAGGCGTTCGTCGGTCTGGGCAATACGCGCTATGGCACGTTGACCTTTGGGCGTCAGTACGATCCGCTGGTCGACCTCGTCGAGCCGCTCGGGCCGACGCGCTTTCTGAACGGTATTGCAGCGCATCCGGGCGACCTCGACGATTTCGACAATAGCCTGCGCATCAGCAACTCGGTCAAATACACGAGCCCCGTGATGGGCGGCTTTACCATCGAGGCGTTGTACGGTTTCGGCGGACAGCCGGGATCGATGCACGACAAAAGCACCTACGGTATCGGGGCGGCTTATGCTCGCGGTCCGCTCGCGGGCAGCGTCGCGTACTACCGTGCGGACAATAGCAAGACGGGTCCCGACGACGTGACGAACGGCACGTGGGTCGGCTCGTCGGACAGCATTTTCAATTCGTCGATCAACGCGGGTTTCGCGTCGGCGGAAACCTTGCAGATCATCGGCACCGCGTGGAATTACGTGATCGGCCCGGTCACGCTCGGCTTGAACTACAGCAACGTGCAGTACAGGCCGGGGCCGTTCTCGCTGTTCCATCGCAATCAGAAATTCAACACGGGCGGCGCCGTTGCGTCGTGGCAAGTCACCTCGACGCTCGCGCTTGCCACGGCGTACGCGTATTCGCGCGGCAGTTCGGTGGACGGTTCGTCATCGCCTCCGCAGTACAACCAGATCAGCGTCGCTGCGTTCAAGAATCTGTCGAAACGGACCATCCTGTTCCTCGTCGGCGGCTATCAGCATGCGTCGGGCCGCACGCTCGACGCGTTCGGCAACGTGGTCGACGCAACCGCTTCTGTGGGCGATGCGTCGAATGGCGGCGGCTCATCGGCGTCGAATTCACAGGTGGTCGTGCGTGCCGGCATCCGGCATCACTTCTGACGGGCGCCAGGTTCTGCGCCCGGCGCGTCGGTTGCGCCGGACGCTTCTTTTGCATGGAGGAATAACAGCGTGAGCTTTGCATCGCTTCAAGGAAAAGTTGTCATCGTAACGGGGGCCGGCAGCGGCATCGGCGCGGCAACCGCACGGCGGCTCGCCGAGGACGGCGCGCGCGTCGTCGTGGTCGATGTCGAGCGCGCACTGGCGCAGGAGGTCGCGGCTTCATTGCCGGAACCCGGCAACGCACTGGCTGTTCAGGCAGACGTGTCACGCGAAGAAGATGTCGAGCGCTATATGCGCGAGACGCTCGATAGATTCGGACGCGTCGATCTGCATCACCTGAACGCGGGCATCGTCGGAACGCTGGCGCTCTTTCCGGACATCGGCGTCGACGAATTCGATGCGGTCATGCGCGTGAATCTGCGCGGCCCGTTTCTCGGTGCGCGCGCGGCCTTTCGTCAATACGCGGTGCAGCAGGGTACGGGCTCGATCGTGATTACCGCATCGATCGGCGCGCTGCTCGGCAGTGACGACCTGTTGCCGTACCAGACCTCGAAGCACGGTGTGCTCGGGATCGTGCATGGAGGGGCGATGTACGGGGGGCCGCGTGGTATTCGCGTCAACGCGGTTGCGCCGGGACTGGTGCCGACCGCGCTGTTCGCTGCCAATGCCGCTGGCTCCGGCGCCGGCGGCGATGTGGTGCAGCGCGGCACGACTGTGCCGATGCGGCGAGTCGGCACGCCGGACGAAGTCGCCAATGCGGTCGCATTCCTGCTCAGCGACGAGTCCAGTTATATCAACGGCGACGTGCTGTCGGTGGACGGCGGCTCGGCGATCGTGAGCACCGTGAGGCCAAGCGGTGGCGCGGGACAGTGGAATACGGCGGGGGTGGACGGCCGCGTCTGATACCGGCTGGCGGGCGCCACGCACGCCGTACTGTACCGGTATGCGCTCCAATCGCATTGCAACATACGTACGTGTTTTCTCCGTGCATCGGCAGAAAAAATCTTGCCAGGGTAAATGTCTTCTTGACCGATTGTATTACGCGAATATAATCGATCTTTATGGTAACGCTCACATTCGATGAGCGACGCAGCGTGAAGCCGCAACCCGACAACAAGAAAAGTGCCTTTGACGGAGACAGTACCTATGCAGAACGAAGCGAGTATTGGATACCGACTGGACAGCGTGCCGCTGTCCGGTTATCACTGGCGGCTGCTTGGCTTGATCGCGGCGGGTATGTATTTCGACTCGTTCGACATCTACATCGCCGGCACGGTGCTTGCCGCAATGATCCACAGCGGCGAATCCACGCTGAAGCTCAACGCGATGTTCGTGTCCGTCACGTTCCTCGGCATGATGGCGGGCGCATGGCTGTCCGGTCTGCTCGGCGACCGCTTCGGGCGGCGTTTCTGCTATCAGTTCAATCTCGGCATCTACGGCTTCGCATCGATTGCCGCGGCGCTTGCGCCTTCGATGTACTGGCTGATTTTCTTCCGCCTCGTGATGGGCATCGGCATGGGGGCGGAGATCGTCGTTGGCTACGGCACGCTGAGTGAATTCATTCCGGCTGCGTGGCGCGGCCGGTTCGGCACGATCCTCAATCTCATCATCAATACGTCGCTGTTCCTGTCAACCTTCCTCGGCTGGCTGATCGTGCCGCACTACGGCTGGCGCTGGATGTTCGCGATCGCGGGCTGCGGCGCGCTTGTCGTGTGGTTCCTGCGCAAGTCGATGCCGGAGTCGCCGCGCTGGCTCGCATCGCGCAATCGCGTCGCCGAGGCGGACCGGATCGTGTCGAACATCGAGACCGCATGCGGCGTCGATTCAACCGCGGCGATCGCGGCTGCGGCTCAGCAGCTGCGCCATCCCGACACGCGGGACAACGGACGTCTCGGCGATCTGTTCGCGCGCCGACTGCTCACGCGCACGATTACCGGCATCACGGTGCTAGTCGCGCTGTTCGTCGTCAACTACGCGTTCGTCAGCTGGATTCCGACTTTTCTTGTCAAGCAAGGCCATAGCGTCTCGAATTCGCTGGGACTGACGGCAGTGATGTTCGCGGGCGGCCCGGTGGGTTCGCTGATCGCCTTTGCACTGGCGGAGCGTGTCGGCCGCAAGTGGGGCATCGTGCTGTTTTCGCTGATCTGCGCGGGGTTTGGCGCCGCTTATCCGTTCGCGCAGTCGGAAGTGGCGATTGCCGCGCTCGGTTTCGCGATCACCTGCTGCATCTACGTGCTGTCGTCGTTCAGCGTCGCAACGTATGTGCCGGAACTGTTCCCGACCGAGCTGCGTTTGCGTGGCTCGGGCGTGTCGAATACGGTGGGCCGCGCGGTGAGCATCGTGGTGCCGTATGTGGTGGCGTCGGCGTTCACGGATTTCGGCATCGCCGGCGTGTTGGCGCTGATCGTCGGCACGCTGCTCGTGCAGGCCGCGATCGTCGGCGTACTCGGCACGGAAACGCGGCGGCGTTCGCTCGAATCGATCGCGGCCGAAGTCGGCAATACGTTTGCAGCAGGTGGCCAGCCGAACGACGATCGTGCGGCATCGGCTACGAGGCCGTAGAGGACAGCGGTGTTATCCATCAGAGCAGACCGGATCGCATTGTGCGGGCTCATCCGCATGCTCCGCGAAAGATCCGGCGAAAGCGCCACACTGTAGAGGACAAATCCGCCCATGGCAGCACAGTCAGAGAGCAGTTCCAGCCAGAGCAGCACCAACCGCCACGCCGGCCATGCGACGCAACGCATCGCGCAATGGGGTGCTGCGGCGACCTGGCGCGACGTGCCCGCCGCAGTGCGGCACGAAGCGAAGCGCGCGCTCGTCAACTATATGGCGGTCGCGCTGGCGGGCTGCACCGATCCGACGCTCGACAAGGCGGTGCGCGTCTACCAGCGCTTCGGCGCAGATCGCAGTGCGGGCATGATCGGCCGGTGCGAACGCTTCGACATGCTGAACGCCGCCGCGCTCAACGCGATGAGCGCAAACGTGTTCGATTTTGACGACACGCATATCCCGACCATCATTCATCCGAGCGCGCCGGTCGCCGCTGCGCTGTTAGCGCTCGCTCAAACACGGCCGATGACGGGCGAAGCACTGCTGCTCGCGTTCGTGCTCGGCGTCGAGGTGGAGTGCCGCATCGGTAACGCGGTTTCGCCGGAGCACTATCAACGCGGCTGGCACATCACGTCGACGTGCGGCGTGTTCGGCGCGGCCGCCGCCGTGGCCAAGGTACTGGGCCTGAACGCGCGGCAGATCGCGTGGGCGCTCGGCAATGCATCCGCGCAGGCGGGCGGTCTCGTCGAGACGCTGGGCACGATGTCGAAGAGCATCAGCGTAGGCAATGCGGCACGTAACGGCCTGCTGTCGGCGCTGCTCGCCGCCGACGATTTTTCCGGTCCCGATGCGCCGCTCGAAGGCACGCGCGGTTTTCTGCGCGTCACGGCCGCGCAGCCGAAGATCGAGGCACTGACCGACGGTCTCGGGCTCGAATGGTCGCTGCTGTCGAATACCTACAAGCCGTATCCGTGCGGCGTGGTGTTGAACCCGGTGATCGACGCGTGTCTCGATCTGCGTCGCGATGCGCATTGGAGCCTTGACGATGTCGAACGGGTCGAGCTGACGGGCCATCCGCTGCTGCGCGAACGTACCGACCGGCCCGCTGTGCGCAGCGGTCGCGAATCGCAGGTCAGCGCGCAGCACGCGGTGGCCGTCGCGCTCGCGACGGGCAAGGCCGGCCTCGCGCAGTTTAGCGATAGCGCAGTGGGCGATCCGTCGCTGCGCGCATTCGGCGCGCGCTTGCGTTTCATCGACGATCCGTCGTGGCCGGTCGAGTCGGCTCAGGTCGCTGTCGTGCTGCGCTCGGGCGACACGATATCGCGGCGTATTCAGGCGGCGCGCGGCAGTCTCGCCGCGCCACTCGCCGACGTCGAACTCGCGGCGAAGCTGCATGAACTTGCCGCATACGGCGGCTCGGGGGTCGCACCGCAACCGCTGATCGATACGCTGTGGCGTTTCGACGGCGAAGCGGATGCGGCGGTGCTGATGAAACTAGCGTGCGCGAACTGAGTAGCGCGATCGATCGATTTTCAACGGATGAGGATAGTCATGTCAGGCAGCGAACAAAGCAGCAAGCAGATCGGTTTTATCGGCGTAGGTGTGATGGGGCGGCCGATGGCGCGCCGTTTGATCGAAGCGGGGCATACGCTCGTCGTGTTCGATCGCGATGAACAGGCGGTCGCGGAACTCGCGGCGATCGGCGCGCGCGCGGCGAAGTCGGTGCGCGAAGTGGCCGACACCGCGCGCGTCGTTTTCACGAGCTTGCCGACGCCGGCGATTTTCAAGGCGGTGGCGCTCGGCGACGGCGGCCTGATCGAAGGTAGCGCGGTGAAGATTCTCGTCGATCTGTCGACGGTCGGTTCGCGCATCGAAAGGGAAGTGGCCGACGCTCTGCTCGCGAAGGGCATCGAAACCGTCGACGCGCCGGTAAGCGGCGGCGCTGCGGGCGCGAAGAAAGGCACGCTGGCGATCATGACGGCGGGCAAGCCGGCCGCGCTCGACGAGGTTCGCGCGCTGTTCGACGTGTTCGGCAAGGTGTTCGTCGTCGGCGATCAGCCAGGGCAGGGACAGTTGCTGAAGCTGCTCAACAACATGTTGTCGTCGACTGCTTTTGCGATCACGTCGGAAGCGTTCGTTGCCGGCATGCGCGGCGGCCTCGATCCCGAAGTGATGATGTCCGTGATCAATTCGGGCAGCGGCAAGAACGGCGCGACGATGGACAAATTCCCGAAACACGTGCTGACACACGGCTTCGATTTCGGTTTTCCGGTCGGCAGCGTGTGCAAGGACATCGGCCTCGCGGTGGACGAATGCCAGGCGCTCGGCGTGCCGATGTGGGTCGGCAGCGTCGCGCGTCAGGTGTGGAACTACGCGGCGATGCAGGACGGCGCGAAGCGTGACATGACCGAACTCGTCAAATACGTCGAGCGCTGGTCGTCGTCGGAGGGGCTCGCCGACTGAGCGCCTCGCAATCACTTCCGCAAACAGGCATCTGGCCGGACTTCCGGCCCATCGTACCGGATCAAACAGGGGTTATTCATGATCGTTGAAATGCGTATTTACCACTGCGCGCCGACGCGCTTGCCGGCACTGCTCGATCGCTTCACGTCGACCACGCTCGGCTTTTTCGAAAAATACGGCATCGAGCAGCTCGGTTTCTGGACCACGTTGATCGGACCGAGCAACCACGCGCTGACCTACATGCTCAAGTGGGAAAGTCTCGCCGAGCGCGAGCAGAAGTGGAACGCGTTCCAGTCCGACCCCGACTGGATCGTCAAACGCGCGGCGACGGAAGCCGAGAAGCCGATCGTCGAGCGTATCGAAAATCATTTTCTGACGCCGACCGCATTCTCGGCGCTGCGCTAGACGAGGTCTCGCAATGACACAACTCAAGCGGATCGGTTTCGTCGGTCTCGGCATGATGGGCGCGCCGATGGTGCAGTGCCTGTGCAGAGCCGGCTTCGAACTGTTCATCGCCGACGCTGACGCCGCACGCGCCGCCGCGCTCGCCGAGCAAACCGGTGCGCAGCGTCTGAATGACGACAACGCGGCATCGCTCGATGCATTGATCACGATGCTGCCGAACTCGGCGATTGTCGAGGCCGTGGTGCTCGGCGACGGTTGGGCCGCGAAACTCGCGCGGGGCGCTGTCGTCATCGACATGAGTTCGTCGGAACCGGAGCGCTCGCGCGAACTCGGCAGGACGCTCGAAGCGCGCGGCCTTGCGTATCTCGATGCGCCGGTGTCGGGCGGCGTCAAGCGCGCGAAGGAGGGCTCGCTCGCGATTCTCGTCGGCGGCGACGCGCAGGTGCTTGCGCGCTGCAAGGCGTTGCTCGATGCGATGGGCGCGAGCGTGCTGCATATCGGCGGCGCGGGCGCCGGTCATGCGGCCAAGGCGCTCAACAATTATGTGTCGGCGGCGGGACTGACCGCGACGGTCGAGGCGCTGCAGATCGCGAGCCGTTTCGGCATCGAGCCGGCCGTGATGACAGACGTGCTCAACGCGTCGTCGGGGCGCAGCAATACGTCGGAAAACAAGGTCAAGCAGTTCATGCTGAGCGGCACGTTTGCGTGGGGCTTCGCGCTGCAGTTGATGAACAAGGATCTGAAGATCGCGTATGCGCTCGCGCAGGCGGTCGGCCATCCGATGACATTTGGCACGGCCTGCATCGAGGTGTGGAACGAAGCGGCACAGCAGTCGACGCCCGTGACCGATCACACCGAAATGTACCGGCTGTTGCCAGGCGCGGCTTCCTGAGGCCGCCTTCCGATTCACCGATTCTGGAGCCTGTCATGTCACATGCTGCACAGTTCTATATCGACGGACAGTGGGTCGAACCCGCGTCCGCCGTCTGGTTCGACCTCGTCGATCCATCGACGGAAAAGGTCTTCGACAAGCTTGCGCTCGGCAACGCGGCCGATGTCGATCGCGCGGTCGCCGCCGCGCGCCGCGCATTTCCGGCGTGGTCCGCGACCAGCGTGGCCGAGCGGGTGGCGTTGCTCAAGCGCGTCGTCGCCGTCTACGAACGTCGTTACGACGAATTCGCCGAATTGATGCGCCGCGAAATGGGTGCGCCGATCACGTTTGCGCGCAACGGTCAGGCCGCGCGCGGACCGGCGCATCTGAACGCATTGATCGAGGTGCTCGAGCGTTTCGAATTCGAGGAACAGCGCGGCAATACGCGTGTCGTGCTGGAACCGATCGGCGTCTGCGGACTCATCACGCCGTGGAACTGGCCGATCAATCAGATCGTCGTGAAGATCGCCCCGGCGCTGGCCGCGGGCTGCACGATGGTGCTCAAGCCGAGCGAGTATTCGCCGCTCAGCGCGCTGGCGTTCGCGGAAGTGCTGCATGACGCGGGCGTGCCCGCCGGCGTGTTCAATCTCGTCAATGGCGATGGTCCGGGTGTCGGCGCGGCGATTGCGAGTCATCCGGACATCGACATGGTGTCGTTTACCGGCTCGACGCGCGCGGGCGTGCTGGTCGCACAATCGGCGGCCGAGACCGTGAAGCGCGTCGCGCAGGAACTCGGCGGCAAGTCCGCCAACCTCCTGCTCGACGACGTCGATCTCGAACAGGCGGTTACACGCGGCGTGGCAGCGTGCTTTACGAATTCGGGCCAGTCGTGTTCGATCCCGACGCGCATGCTGGTGCCGCGTCATCTGATGAACGACGCGGCGCAGATCGCGAAGCACGCGGCGCAGGCGTATCGCACCGGCCCGACCGACGATCCGGCGACGCAGCTCGGCCCGCTTGTCAACGCGAGTCAGTTCAAGCGTGTGCAGGCGCTGATCCAGACCGGTATCGACGAAGGCGCGCGCCTCGTCACGGGCGGCATCGGACGGCCGGACGGCATCGACGCGGGCTACTATGCGCGCCCGACAGTGTTCGCCGATGTCGCGCCGCACATGACGATCGCGCGCGAGGAGATCTTCGGGCCGGTGCTGTCGATGATTCCCTACGACTCGGAAGAAGAGGCGATCGCGATCGCGAACGGCACCGACTACGGTCTCGCGGCCTACGTGCAATCCGCCGATCTCGCGCGTGCGCGCAAGGTGGGCCGCGCGTTGCGCGCGGGCGGCGTACATCTGAATTACCCGCCCGCCGATTTCCAGGCGCCTTTCGGCGGCTATAAGCGCTCGGGCAACGGGCGCGAGTGGGGCGAAGCCGGCTTGCGCGAATACCTGGAAACCAAGGCGATGGTCGGTTACGGCGCAGAGTGAAAATTTCCGCGCGCAGACCGGTTCGCATCATGCCTGCCTGGCGCACCGTTTTAAAAACAGTCTGAATTACTGAGGAATCGCGATGGATACCAACGACCGTTTCAACAAAGGCTTCAACAACCGCAAGGAAGTGCTCGGCGCCGCGCACGTCGAGAAATCGTGGGCGAATGCCGACGACTTCAACCGGCCGATGCAGAAGTTCGTCACCGAAAGCTGCTGGGGCGACATCTGGGGCGACCCGACGCTGTCGTTCAAGACGCGCAGCATGCTGAACCTCGGCATGCTCACCGCGATGAGCCAGCACCACGAGCTGGCGGTGCATGTAAAGGGCGCGCTGCGCAATGGCGTGACGAAGGAAGAGATCCGCGCGGTGCTGATGCAGGCGGCTGCGTATTGCGGCGCGCCGCTCGCGCTGGCGGCGTTTCGCGTCGCGAGCGAGGCGATCAAGGCATACGAAGCCGAAGCGGCGGCTTCCTGATCCGGCAAAAAAGCACACGAAAGCCACGGGGTAACGCAGGGAGAACCCGCACCGCGCGCGGTGCGCATAACGAATGGAGACAGCCATGAAAGCGCTGACTGCGCATGACGTCGTAGAGTCGGAGGGCGAACAGTCGATCGAAACGAAGAGACGCAACGCGATCAAGGGCGCGTTCTTTTCCGAATTCATCGACATGTTCGATATCTATTTGCCGGTGGTGGTGCTTTCGCCCGTACTCGGCTATTTTCAGCCGCCGCATCTGTCGGCGGGCATGGAGGCGATTCTCGCATCGCTGGTGTTCATCACGACGCTGCTCGGACGGCCGGTCGGCTCGCTGCTGTTCGGCATGATCGCGGACCGCATCGGGCGTCGCAAGGCCTCGATCTGGTCGGTGTCGGGCTTCGGCGTGGTGACGTTGCTGATCGCGCTTCTGCCTGGCTATCAGCACATCGGCATCGCGTCGTACTGGCTGCTGGTGCTGCTGCGGTTCGTCGACGGGATCTTTCTCGGCGGCGGCTACACCGGTGCGATGCCGCTCGCGATCGAGTATGCGAAGAAGGAGCAGCGTGGTTTCGTCGGCGGCTTCATCATTGCCGGATTTCCGGCCGCGTACGTGACGATCAACCTCGTTGCGATGCTGATGTTCGCGCTCTTTCCGCTGAGCGGCATGAATTCGCCGTACGCGCAATGGGGCTGGCGCATTCCGTTTGTGCTCGGTGCGGCGCTCGCGGGCCTGCTCGCGATGTACTACGTGCGCAAGGTCGCCGAATCGGAAGTCTGGAAGAGCGAGGCCGCCGACAAGCCGACGGTCACCGAAAAACTGCCGCTTTCCGATCTGCTGCGCGGCAAGAGCGGGCGCAACCTGCTGCAGGTGCTGGTGATGATGACGGGCTTCTGGCTCACGCAGAACATCATTACGATCTTCCTGCCCACGGGGCTGCTCGTGAAGACGCTGCACCTGACCGGCTTCCAGATGACCGCCACGCTGATGCTCACGTACTTCGTGCTGTTTTTCAGCTACATCGCCTCGGGTCTGGTCGCGCAGCGTATCGGACGACGTCGCTTCTTCGTGATCGTCGGTCCGCTGATCGCCACGCTCGGCGCCGTGCTGCTGTACGTGCTCGCGAACGTGGACGGACTGTCGTTGCCGGCCATCATGCTGCTGACCTGCGTACTCGCGGTGCTCGTCACGTCGCCGTGGGGCGTGATCGTCACGTACATCAACGAGCGGTTCGTGACGGACGTGCGCGCGACCGGCTTCGGCGTCGGCTTCAGCCTCTCGGTCATCATCCCGTCGTTCTACGCGTTCTATATGAACTGGCTCGGCGCGTTCATGCCGCTGCGGCTCACGTCGGTCGTGCTGCTGTGCGTGGGCGGGCTGCTCGGCATGATCGGCGCGATGATGGGTCCGGAAACGAAAGATGTCGATTTCTAATTGCGAAGCAGAGGAACGGAAGTCATGAACAAGGAAAGGGTAGGTTTTATCGGCCTCGGCAACATGGGCGGACGCATGGCGCAGCGCCTCGTTGGCGCGGGCATCGCGGTGCTCGGTTACGACACGGCGCGGGAGCGCGTCGAAGCAGCCGGCGCGCAGGCTGCCGGCACGCTGCGCGAAGTGGTCGGCTACGCGGACGTCGTGATGCTGTCGCTGCCTGACAGCAAGGTGGTCGAAGCGGTCGTCGAAGGCGAGGACGGTGTGCTCGCGCATTGCCGCGCCGGACAGATCGTCGTCGATCTGAGCACGGCCGCCGCGAGTTCGACGATCCGCCTCGCGAAGCGCTTCGCCGAGCGCGGCGTGCGTTACGTCGACGCGGGTATTTCGGGTGGCGCGGCCGCAGCCGAGAAGGGCACGCTGACGCTGATGGTGGGCGGCGAGGCCGAAGCGGTTGCCGAACTGCAATGGGCGTTCGGGCCGATCAGCTCGAAGGTCGCATACATGGGCGGGAGCGGCGCCGGTCACACGACCAAGCTGCTCAACAACTTCCTGAACGCAGTGAGCCTGGCTGCGAGTGCCGAGGTGATGGTGGCGGGCAAGAAGGCCGGGCTCGACCTGCACCTGCTGCTCGATGTGCTGAACAGTAGCAGTGGTGTCAACTTCGCGACGCTCAACCGTTTTCCGAAAATCGTCGACGGCGATTATCTCGAAGGTGGCCTGACCGGCAAGCTCATGACGAAGGACGTCGTGCTGTACGTCGATCGCGTGCGCGAACTCGGTGTGATGTCGCTGAACGCGGCGGGGCCGCTCGCGAGCTTCGGGCTCGGCACCGCGCTCGGCTATGGAGATGTGATCAGCAATCGGGTCGTCGATGCGATCGGCGACGTGTCGGGCGGCGTCCGGCTGTTCGACGGAGCAAAGGAGAAAAAAGCATGAAAGTCTTTCACGGCAGAGCGGCAGGCGCAATGTCCGAGCGTCGCGGCGATACGTTCACGGGGACGGTCTGGGCCGATCCGGTGATGCCCGCGACCAACGGCGTGACGATCAACACGGTGTGTTTCGAACCGGGCGGACGTACCTACTGGCACACGCACGAGTACGGCCAGGTGCTGCAGGTGACGGCCGGCCAGGGCTGGATTTGCCTCGACGGCGAGGAGCCGCGGCCGATCCGCCAGGGCGACATCGTGTTCATCGGCCCGAACGAGCGTCACTGGCACGGCGCGAGCGAAGGCAGCTACATGGTTCATATCGCGACGTCGATCGGCAAGGGGACGTGGCAGGAAGAGGTCGCGCAAGCCGATTATCCGAAGGGTGTGGGGGGCTGAGGTTCGTGCCGTCGCGCGCGTCGATGTTCCAGCCTGCGTTCGGGCCGACTTTCGCGTCCGGTTCGCCGCGAAGCTGAAGCTGTCCGGCGCGCGCCACCGATGTGAGGTTGCCGATATTGTTAAGCCTTCGATGGAATTGACATCATGACCCAGACTCCGCCGCAACCCGATCTGTCACGCCTGCGCGACGAACTCGCGAGCCTGCACGGTCAGGCGAGTCCCGAGTGGGACAGCCTCATGAGGCTCGCCCCGGTTTTCGTCGCCGCGTATCTGAAGTTCGCCGGCGTACCGCGGCGGCGCAACCATCTCGACGACAAGACCCGCGCGTTCATCGCGCTGGCTGCCGACGCCTGCGCGACGCAGCTCTATGCGCCCGGTGTGGCGCGTCACATCGAGCGGGCACTATCGTTCGGCGCGACGCGCGATGAACTGGTCGAAGTACTCGAATTGATCAGCACGATCGGTATTCATACCAGCAACGTCGGCGTGCCGGTGCTGCTGGAAGTTCTGGAAGAAGAGGGCTTGCGCGACGGCCCGGCCCCACTCGACGAGCGGCGGCAGGCGCTGAAAGCCGCGTTCGAGAAGAACCGCGGCTACTGGCATCCGAGCTGGGAAGGGCTGCTCGAACTCGATCCGGACCTGTTCGACGCATACGTCGAATTCTCTTCGGTGCCGTGGCGTAGCGGTGTGCTGAGCCCGAAGCTCAAGGAATTCATGTATTGTGCGTTCGATGCGTCGGCCACGCATCTGTACGTACCCGGCCTCAAGCTGCACATGCGCAATGCGCTGCATTATGGAGCGACGGCTGAAGAACTGATGGAATTGCTGGAGATCGTCAGCGTGACGGGCATCCACGGCGCGGAACTGGGCGCGCCGCTGCTCGAAGCCGCGCTGGCGAATGCCGCTGGCGCGCCGGAGAAACCGCATGCGTGATGCCACAAAACCCGAGCCGATGTTTTCGTTGCGTGCCGCGCCGGGCGACCTGTCCGACTCGCACAATGTCGATGCGCCGCGCACGATATTCACCTCTGCGATTGCGTCCGCGTTTTCGTCCGCATTTTCATCGGTAGCCGGCAAGACAGCTGGGCCGTGCCATTCCGCGTGGCGCGCAATGCAATCGCCGCCCCTGTCGGCACTTGCGTCGAACGGCAACGAGCACACGAGTGTGCGGGCCGTCGCGATTCTCGGCTACAACTGACGTGCGATGCTCCCCATGAGCAGTCAATCCGCCACGCTTGTCGTATTGCGACACGGCCAATCGGTATGGAATCGCGCGAACCGCTTCACCGGCTGGAGTGACGTCGGACTCTCCGCGCAGGGCGTGACGGATGCCCAGCGCGTCGGTGAGCAGTTGCGCGCTGCGGGTCTGCACTTCGACCTTGCGGTTACGTCGGCATTATCACGAGCCACCGATACGCTCACGCACGCGTTGCACACGTTCGACCGGCCGGTGTCGAAAACGATTCGCTCGTGGCGGCTGAACGATCGGCACTACGGGGCGCTGACCGGCATGGAAAAAGATGAGGCAGCGCTCGCGTATGGCGCGCAATGCGTGCGGCAATGGCGGCGCGGTTTCGACCTTGCGCCGCCGCCGCTCGATGCCGTCGCGCATGCGAAGCTGGTGGGCGCGCTGTGCGATGACGCGATGCCCGCGCCCGCTGCGCTGCCGCGCACCGAGAGCCTGCGCGATACGCTGCATCGCGTGCTGCCGCTGTGGGACGACTGCGTCGCGCCGGCACTCGTGCGTGGGCAGTCGGTGCTGATGGTCGGTCACGGCAACTCGTTGCGCGCACTGTTCAAGCAGCTCGACCAGATTGGCGATGACGCGATCGCGCAGGTCGAGGTCGCGCATGCCGAACCGCTCGTGATGAGGTTCGACGCCGCGCTTGAGATCTGTTCGCGCATGCCGCTCGGCGCGCTGCTCCCGACCCGCTGAAAGGCATGCCGTTTCTCGCCGTGATGGGCTATGGATGCTGTCCGTCACGATACCGGTGAAGTATCATGGAGGCTGAATTTTGTCGGACGGGAATACAATAATGCTAACAGACATGGACCTGGTGAGGCCTGAGACGCTGCGTCATCAGGTGGAAAATGTGCTTCGGCAAGCGATTGTAAGCGGGCGTTTCGCACCTGGTGCGCGCCTTATCGAACGGGAATTGTGCGAGACGCTCGGCGTGAGCCGTACGTCGGTGCGTGAGGCGCTGCGCAGGCTCGAAGCCGAAAAGCTCGTGCGCAACGTGCCGCACAAGGGGCCGATCGTCGCCGTCATGTCGAAACACGAAGCCAGCGAGCTGTACGCGCTGCGTGGTCTGCTCGAAGGTTTCGCCGCGCATGAGTTCGCCCGCCTTGCCAGCGACGATGCAATCGCGCGCTTTGGCGAGGTCGCGAAGGAGCTGCGCGCGGAAGCTGTCGCGCAGAACCAGGACGGCGTGCTGCGCGCGAAGACGGCACTCTATGGCGTGCTGCTCGATAACTGCGGCAACACGCTCGTCAGGGAAGTCCTTAACAGTCTTTATTCGCGCATCAATCTGCTGCGTACGACGTCGTTGATGAATCCGGACCGGCTGCCCAATAGTCTGCGCGAAATCGACAAGCTTTATAAGGCGCTGAAGGCACGCGACGCCGATGCGGCCCAGGAGCTTGCGCGGCTGCACGTAGCGAATGCCGAGAAGGCAGCGCAGCGGATGCTGGAAGACACCGAGTAGCGTCTGCGCATCCGCGTGGTGCAGCTGTTGTGCGCCATGATCCGAAGCGATGAGAGTCGTTCTCCGGGCCCTGCCTCAACTCTCCCGCTGCTTTTCAAACCCCACGGTAATCGCCGCCGACATCTCCGCCGCGTATCGCTTCATTGTTTCAGCCAGCTTTTCGATTCCCTGGTCCACCACCCGGCGATAGGGCCCCGTAATGCCGAGGCTGAAAATGACCTCGCCGCGTCCGAGCATCAGGGGGACGCCGATGGCCGCCAGTCCCTCGTCGACCTCGCCCAGGCACGTTGCGTATCCCCGTGCACGCACGTTCTCCAGATCCGCCATCACTTCCGATTTTTCGCTCTTGGTCTTGCTCGTCCTTTGCGTGAGCGGCTGGGCGAGAAGGTGCTCAACCGTTTCGGCATCCTGATAGGCGGCGATGGCTTTAGCCGTCGCGGCATTGAAGACGTGCATCTCGCTGCCGGGCAGCACATAACCGCGCCATGGCGTGTCCGGTGCTTCCGTGAGGATGGAGCGGACCACACCGTGCTCCAGTTTCGTGATGTAGGCCGTTTCGCCCGTCTCCTGCACGAGTTCGCGCAGATAGCCTCGCACCACGGAGTCCAGCCACGCATTCTTCGTCGTGGCGTAGATGAGGCGGCGCATCCGCGCGCCGACCAGATAGCTCGTCGCCCCCCCTTTTCTCGTCTCCACCAGCCGGCATTCCAGCATCGACTTGAGCAGCCGGTGACCGCTCGGTTTCGGCAAGCCCAGCATGGCCGTGATTTCCGACAGCGATAGACCGTCCGGAAAGCCGGCCAGCAATTCAAGGATGCGCATGTAGCGCTCGAGCGGGGGGGCGTCGTCCAGACCCGGCATGTCGTTCTTCCTGATTTTTGATGGATTAAAGGGCGTTGCCTGGCTTGACAACGCTTATTTGGCCACGCACCATGAATCGTAAATCGAAACTATATTTCGAAAATCGAGACACTGCAATAAATCGCTAGCCCTTGGAGATCCAACGATGATCACGTACCTGAAGCGCGCAATGTCACTTCGTATCGCCTGTGCATGGCTCACCGCTGGCGCAGCCGTTTCACCTTGCGCGGCATGGGCCCAGCAGATACCCGTCGGCGTGACAGCGCCGATGACGGGAGCATTGTCCCTGACGGGCAAGGGCTATGTCGATGCGCTCAAGCTGGCGGAGCAGGACATCAACGCGGGCGGCGGTATCAATGGTCGCAAGGTCGGCCTGTCGTTCCAGGATGCGCAGGCGTCGAACGGCACTGCGATCAACGCGTTCATCAAGGTCGTGCAGGAGCAGAAGCCCGATTTCGTATTCCTGACGAGTTACAGCACGCAGAACGTCGCGGTCGGCCCGGAAGTGCTGAAGGCGCAGCGTCCGGCCATGTACGCGGGCGGTGCCGACATCGTCGCGGAGCAGAAGAACCCGTGGATGTTCCGCATCCGTCCGAGCGACGGCCTGACGGCCGAGGCGATGGCGCGTTACGCGCACGAACAGTTGCACTCGACGAAACCCGGCATCCTCTACATCCAGAACGACTTCGGCCAGGGCGGCGCGAAGGCCGCGCAGAAGGCATTTGCGGCAGCGGGGATTACGGTGGTGGGCGCCGAAGCCTATGGCCAGAACGACAAGGACATGTCCGCGCAGATCCTGTCCCTGAAGAACAAGGGTGCCGATTCGATCCTCCTGTTCGTCTATCCGCAGGACGGCGCGTTGCTGCTGCATCAGATCAAGCTGCTCGGCCTCAAGACGCCGGTCGTTTCGTCGTCGGCCGCGTTCGTGCCGGCCGCGATGCAACTGATTTCGCCTGACGATCTGCAAGGCGTCTACGGCGTCGTCGATGCGATGCTGACCTCGCAGCCCGCGGCGCAATCGTTCCTCAAGCGGTTCAAGGCCGCCTACGGCGTGGACGCCGATCCGTATGCCGCCGCCTATTACGACGGCGCGATGATGATGGCGCAGGCGATGCGCACAGTCGGCACCGATCCGGTCAAGGTGCGCGACTATCTGCGCACGTTGAAGGACTTCAAGGGCGTGGCGCACATCTATACGTTCGATGCCGCGGGCAACGGCGTGCATGACGTGTCGATCGTGAAGTTCGCACCCGGCACCAAGGACATGCAACTGATCCAGCAGATCACGAGCAAGTGATGCCGAGCGAGGCGCCATTTCCATTCGCCGCGTTCACGCGCGTTTCCCTGTCCCGCGGACCCGGATCATGCAACAGCTTCTTCAACTCCTGGTGAACGGCGTCGCGCTCGGCAGCGTCTATGCGCTTGCCGCGCTCGGCTTCGTCATCGTCTATTCGGCGACGGGCGTCGTGAATTTCGCTGCGGGCCAGTTCGTCATGCTCGGCACGTTCTTCGGCGTCGCGGCCATTGTGCAGGCGCATTTTCCGATCGCGCTCGGCTATCTCGCCGCGGTGATCGGCATGGCGCTGTTCGGCGTGCTGTTCTTTCTCGGCGTGCATCTGCCGTTGCGCAAGAGGCCCGTCGTCTCGGTCATCATCGGCACGGTGGCAATCGGCATCGTCATGCAGAACGCGGCGCTGCTGATCTGGGGACCGTGGCCCGCGCGCCTGCCGTCCCCGTTCGGCGACACCGTGATATCGATTGCGGGCGCGGCGATCAGCATGCACGCGCTCGCCACCATCGTGATCACCGCGCTCCTGATCGCGGCGCTGTACGCGCTGCTGTATCGCACCGGTATCGGTCGCTCGATGCGCGCAATCGCTCAGGATAGCGAAGCGGCGCGTCTGATCGGCTTGCCGGTCACGCTGACGCTGATCGTCACCTGGGTGCTAGCGGCTGCGTGTTCGGCGTTTGCGGGCCTGCTGGTCGGCCCCATGTGGTTTGCCGACGTCAACATGGGAGAACCGGTGGCGCTCAAAGCGTTCGCGGCGACGGTGATCGGCGGCTTCGGCAGCGTGCAGGGCGCGATTCTCGGCGGACTCTTCGTCGGTCTCGTGGAGATTCTCGGCGCCTCGTATCTCACGTCGACCTACAAGGACCTGTTGGCCTTCGGCGTGATGATCGCCTTCCTGCTGGTGCGTCCTCAGGGCATCTTCGGCGAAAGAATTGGAGATCGCGGATGAACCGCTCACGCTTTCTGTCGGCTGTACCGGTTGGCGTCGCGCTGGCCGTGGCGCTCGCGCTGCCGGCGTTCTGTTCCGACTATATGGTGCGGCTGTTGTCCACGGCCGCCATCGCATCGATCGCCGTGCTCGGCCTGAATCTGGTGTTCGGTTATGCAGGTCTGATTTCGCTCGGGCAGGCGGCGTTCATCGGCATTGGCGCGTACACGGTGGCTGTGCTGACCACCCAGACGGGCTGGAGTCCATGGCTCGCGAGCATGGCCGGTGTGGCGCTGTGCGGCGCGTTCGCCTATGTCGTGGGCATCGTACTGCTGCGTCTGAAAGGTCACTATCTCGCGCTCGCGACGCTGGGGCTGAACGTCAGCTTCGGCATCGTCGTGTCGAACTGGACCAGCCTGACGGGCGGCACGGACGGCATCGCCAGCATTCCCTCGCTAACGCTCGGATCGTTCGCGCTCGACACCGACGCGAGACTGTACCTGTTTGCCACCGTCGTGCTGGTTGCGCTGTGTGCGCTGACGCAAGCCGTCCGCACGAGTCACCTGGGCCGCAGCATGATCGCTGTGAACGACGACGAGATGGCGGCCGGCATGAGCGGCATCGCCGTCACGCGCGCGAAGGCCGCGGCGTTTGCGATAGGCGGTGCGTTTGCCGGCGTATCCGGATGCCTCTTCGCGGTCCACAACCGCTTCGTTTCGCCGGACGACTTCTCGTATGTGCAATCGATTCTCTATCTGTCGATGCTGGTGGTCGGCGGCGCGGGCTCGATCGTCGGCGCGGTGATCGGCGCGGTGGGCGTCACGTTGCTGCCCGAGTTGCTGCGCGGCGCCGGCAACGCGTATCTGCTGATCTTCGGCGTGCTGGTGCTGGTCGTCCTGATCGTTTTGCCCGACGGCCTCGTCAGTCTCGCGCGGCTGCCCGTGTTCCGACGCCGTCAGCGCTCGCCACGGCTCGATCCGATCGCGGAGGAAAAATAATGCCGCTACTCGAAGCCAATGGTTTGGGCGTGACGTTCGGCGGCCTGAAGGCGCTCGCCGACGTCGATCTGCGGATCGACACGGGGGAACTGCTCGCGGTGATCGGGCCGAACGGCGCGGGCAAGAGCACGCTGCTCAACGCGCTCACCGGTCTCTACAAGCCGAGTGCGGGACGCGTCGCGTTCGACGGCAAGGACATCACGGGGATGCGGCCCGACATCATCGTGCGTGGCGGGGTGGGACGCATCTTCCAGAACGGCAAGCTGTTCCGGCGCCTGAGCGTGGTCGAGAACGTGATGCTCGGCGCGGCTATCGCGCCGGCGCCGGCCGGTTCGTTCGCGTCGCGCCGTCACGCGGAAGCGGCGTGGCGCGACGCCGCGCTGCAGATGCTCGAACGCTTCGGACTCGCGTCGCTCGCCACGCGCAGCATCGATTCGCTGTCCTACGGCAATCGCCGTCTCGTCGAAATGGCCAAGGTGCTGGCGGGCCGTCCGCGTTTGCTGCTGCTCGACGAGCCCGCCGCAGGTCTCAATCTCGGCGAGGTCGAGGCGCTGATGACGCGGCTCAGGCAATTGCGAGCCGATCACGACCTGACGATCCTGCTGATCGAGCACAACATGAGCATGGTCATGCGCCTGGCCGAGCGGATCGTCGTGCTGAATTTCGGGCAAAAACTCGCCGAGGGCACGCCCGCCGAAATCCAGCGCGATCCTCGCGTGCTCGAAGCGTACTTGGGAACCGGTTACGAACATGTTGAAGTGCAACCAGATTAAGGTCGCGTACGGCGACATCAGCGCGCTGCGCGGCGTGGATATCGAAGTGCGCGAAGGCGAGGCGATTGCGCTGATCGGTGCGAACGGCGCGGGCAAAACGACGCTGCTGCGCGCGATCTCCGGGCTGGTGCCGCTGAAATCGGGCAGCGTCCAGTATCAGGGCGGCGAACTCGGCGCACGCACGCCGGAAGCGCGCGTGCGGCTCGGCATCGCGCATGTGCCTGAAGGGCGCCGTATTTTCCCCGGTCTCACGGTGATCGAGAACCTGCTGGTCGGCGCGACCGCGCATCGCTCGACGAAGGCGGAAATTGCCGAGGATCTCGAATGGGTCCACGACCTGTTCCCGCGCCTTGCCGAACGGCGCACGCAACTCGGCTGGTCGCTGTCGGGCGGCGAGCAGCAGATGCTCGCGATCGGCCGGGCACTGATGTCGCGCCCGCGTCTGCTGATGCTCGACGAGCCGTCGCTCGGCCTCGCCCCGCGTCTCGCGGAAGACGTCTACGCGCGGATCGGCGCGATCAACCGCAAAGGCCTGAGCATGGTGATCGTCGAACAGAACACGGTGCTCGCGCTCAAGGTGGCGGCGCGCGCCTATGCGCTGGAGAACGGCAGCATTGCGATTGCCGGTTCGTCGAAGGAGCTGGCGAACAATCCGCGCATTCGCGAGGCCTACCTCGGCAAATAGCAACGGCGCGGCGAACCGGCGATAGCGCCGGTTCGCCCGATGAGAAAAGGGCGAACCATCCGGTAAATATTACGGATGGCTAATAAATATCGGCGAAGCGGGGTCCGCGAGCTCGGGCATGCCGTAACGGACATTCATCAAGTCATTCATCCTGGAGTAAACGTAATGACGACTACGGTCGGAATCGATGTGGGGGGTACGTTCACCGATCTCGTGCTCATCGACGACAGCACGGGCGACGTGCGGCTCGCCAAGGTGCCGAGCACGCTGGACAATCAGGCGCGTGGCGTATTGCAGGCGCTCGAACAGACCGGTGTCGCGCTCGACACCATCGGCAGCATCGTGCACGGCACGACCACGACGACCAATGCGGTACTGGAGCGCAAGCTGGCGAAAGTCGGCCTGATTACGACGCGCGGCTTTCGCGACGTGCTCGAACTCGGGCGCCGCACGCGCCCGACCGCATACGGTCTGCGCGGCAACTTCGTGCCGCTCGTCGCGCGTAACCTGCGTGTCGAAGTCGACGAACGCTGCGATGCATCGGGCAACGTGGTGACGCCGCTCGACGAGCGGCAGTTTATCGAGGCCATGAATCGACTCGTCGAGCAGGGCGCCGAGTCGCTGCTGATCCACTTTCTGCATGCCTATTCGAATCCCGGGCATGAACAGCGCGCGCTCGAACTGGCCGCCGAGCATTGGCCCAACGAATATGTAACGGCGGCCCATCAGATCACGGCGGAGTTTCGCGAGTACGAGCGAGGTACGGCGGGCGCGGTCAACGCCTCGGTTCAGCCGATTCTCGACCGCTATGTGCGGCGGCTTCAGGACGAATTGCAGAACGCGGGCTTCGGCACCGATCTGCTCGTGATGCAAGGCAACGGCGGCACGGTGCCGGCCCGCGCGGTAAGCCGCACGGCCGTCAACACGGTGATGTCCGGACCCGCATCCGGCGTGATGGCCGCCGCGCACGTGTCGCGCGTGTGCGGCTTTCCGAACCTGATTACTTACGACATGGGCGGCACTTCGTCCGACGTGGCGTTGATCGAAGGGGGCGTGCCGAAAGTCTCGAGCGAACTCGAACTCGAATATGCGATGCCGATCCATGTGCCGATGGTCGACGTGCATACGGTCGGCGCGGGCGGCGGCTCGATTGCGCGCGTGAACGCGGGCGGCATCCTCAAGGTCGGGCCGGAAAGCGCGGGCTCGATGCCGGGCCCGATCTGCTATGGACGGGGCGGCACGTTGCCGACCATCACCGACGCCAATCTCGTTCTCGGCCGTCTGAATCCCGACAAGCTCCTGAGCGTCGACAACAAGGTGTCGATGGATTTCGTCGCCGACTGTATTCGCAAGGAAGTCGCGGAGCCGCTCGGTCTGAGCGTGCATGACGCGGCGGCGGCGATTCTGCGCGTCGGCAATCAGAATATGGCGAATGCGATCCGGCTCGTCAGTCTCGCGCGCGGTTACGATCCGCGCGATTTCGCGCTGTTCGGTTTCGGCGGCGCGGGGCCGCTGCATTCGACGGCGCTTGCGCGCGAGCTCGGTATCCCGACCGTGCTGATTCCGGTGCGACCGGGTTTGACCAATGCGCTCGGCTGCCTCGTCGCCGATGTGCGTCACGATCTGGTGCAGTCGTTCAACAAACCGCTGGGTCTCATCGACGACGCCGATCTCGAAGCCAGCCTCGCGCACCAGACCGCGGAAGGGCGCCAGCGTATCGAGAAAAGCGGCATCGCCGTGTTCGACATCGAGTTGCGCTACACGGCGGAAATGCAGTTCCAGGGGCAAAGCCATCTGCTGGTCGTCGACATTCTCCGCGAGCAGGCGACGCGCGCCGCGCTGGCCGCAGCGTTCGAAAAAGCGTACTGGCAGCGCTTCAAGGTCAAGCTGTCCGAACTGCGGCCGGTACTGGTATCGCTAAACACCAGCATCGTCGCGAAGCGCTACGTGCCGGACCTCGGCACGCTCGCGAAAGCCGAGCCCGTAGCGTCGCTTGCCGATGCGCGAGTCGGCATCCGGCCGGTGTGGTTCGAGCAGGGCGGCTGGCACGACACACCGGTCTTTCGCCGCGAACGCCTGCCCGAATGCGAATTCGCGGGCCCCGCAATCGTCGAGCAGCTCGATTCGACCACCGTGCTCGAACCGGGCAATACCGCGAAACTCGATAGCGCGGGCAATCTCATCGTGAAAGTTGCTGGATAAAAGAGGCTCTTATGAAGACCATCGATTCGGTCACCCTCAGCGTTATTCAAAGCGGGTTGCAGCAGGTCTGCAACGAAATGGATCTGGCGTTCTGCCGCGCCGCGTTTTCGCCGGTGATTTCGGAATCGCAGGACCGCTCGAACGGCATTTACGATCGCGAGACGGGGCGCCTGATTGCACAAGGCGATTACGGTCTGCCGATTTTCGTCGGCACGATGCAGTTCTCGACGCAGGAAGTCATCCGGCGTGCGAAGGAGATTCGCGAAGGCGACATCTTCGTCATCAACGATCCGTATATGGGCGGCACGCACCTGATGGACGTGCGTTTCACAATGCCGTTCTTCTATCGTGGCGAACTGTTCGCGTGGCTCGCGAATACCGGCCACTGGCCCGACATCGGCGGCATGGTGCCGGGCGGCTTTTCCGCGCACGCGACGGAGATCGAGCAGGAAGGCCTGCGCTTGCCGCCCGTCAAGCTCTTCAAGGAAGGTCAGCTCGATGAGGAGCTGCTGTCGATCATCATGTCGAACATCCGCATTGCCGAGCAGCGGATCGGCGACATCAAGGCCCAGGCCGCGGCGCTGACGATCGGCGCGGAACGTCTGACGCAAATGCTCGATCGTTACGGCAAGGACACGATAGAAGCGGCAATCGCGGCGCTCAACGATCGCTCCGAGGCACAGATGCGCGATTGCATCCGGCAGATTCCGGACGGCGAATATCGCGGCCGCTCGTATCTCGATTCGGACGGCGTGGTCGACGAGCCGCTCGTCATCGATCTCACGGTCACCAAACGGGGCGACTCGCTGACGTTCGATCTGTCGCAATCGAGTCCGCCGTGCCAGGGGCCGATGAACAGCGTGCTGGCGACCACCAAGGCATCGGTGTACCTCGCGATGAAGCACATCTTTCCGGACGTGCCGATCAACGCGGGAACGTTCGCGCCGATCGAGGTGCTCGATCCGGTCGGCACGTTTCTCGACGCGCAATATCCACGCCCGGTATCCGGCTGCGCGGCCGAAGTGAGCCAGCGCATCGCCGAGGCCGTGTTTCATGCGCTGGTCGATGCGCTGCCCGATCTGCTGTTCGCGGCGCCGGCCGGCACGACGGCGAATCTCGCGATTGGCGGCCACGATCCCGAACGCAACCGCTCGTACGTGATGTATGCGATTTCGGGCGGCGGCTATGGCGGCTATTCAGGCGGCGACGGATTGACGAACGGCTGCTCGACCATCGGCATTTCGAAGTCGCAGCCCGTGGAAATTCTGGAGCAGAATTATCCGATACTGTTCGAGCAATATGCGATTCATGAAGGATCGGGCGGCGCGGGCACGTATCGCGGCGGCATGGGGATTCATTTCCGCCTGCGTCTGCTGCGCGGCACGGCGAAGGCGTCGATGGTGATGGACCACGGCCGGTTCGGGCCGCCGGGCGCGCGCGGCGGCAAGGACGGCGGCAAGACGCGCATCGTCATCTATCGCGACGGCGAGCCGTATGAGCCGCCTCACGTCAGCAAGGATCAGGGCATCGTGCTGAAGGCGGGCGATATCGTCGAGGTGTTCACGCCGGGCGGCGGCGGCTTCGGCAATCCCGGCGAGCGCGCGCACGATGCGCTCGAGGCCGATATCGAACTCGGCTATTACACGCGCGAACTGGCCGAAGCGCTGTTTTCGTAACCCGGAGCGCGGCGCACAGCAGGTCGCGCGCGTCGCATTTTCTTCTTACGTCACGCAATCAGATCCATCAAATCATGACATATCCAGCCGATTCGTCCGCATCACGCGCCCTGTTCGAACGGGCACAACGTTCTCTGCCGGGCGGCAATACCCGCACGACGGTTTTCATGAAGCCGCATCCCGTGTATGCCGTGCGCGGCGAGGGGTGTCGCGTGTGGGATGCAGACGGTGTTGTCCGCATCGACTGCATCAACAATTTCACGTCGCAGATTCACGGCTATGGACATCCCGCGATCAAGGCGGCGATACAGGAGCAGCTCGAACTCGGCACTGCATTCGGCATGCCGACCGAATCGGAGATCGAACTGGCCGAGTTGCTCTGCGAGCGCATTGCATCAGTCGAAACCGTGCGGTTCATGAATTCGGGCACGGAAGCGGTGATGAATGCGCTCAAGGCGGCGCGCGCCTACACGGGCCGCGCAAAGATCGCCAAGGTGGAAGGTGCTTACCATGGCTCTTACGATTACTCGGAAGTCAGCCTCGATCCGACGCCGGAAAACTGGGGCGGCGTGCAGCCCGCTTCGGTCGCGTACGCCGCGGGAACGCCGCGCGGTGTGACCAATGACGTGATCGTCCTGCCGTTCAACGATCCCGAAGGGGCGCGACGTCTGATCGAACAGCATGGCGACGAACTCGCGTGCGTGCTGGTCGACCCGATGCCTAATCGCGCGGGTCTCGTTCCCGCAACGAGCGATTATATTCGCGCGCTGCGCGAGGCGAGCACCAAGGTCGGCGCGCTACTGGTTTTCGACGAAGTGATTACGTTGCGCATCGGCTATCACGGCGCGCAACCGTTCTGGAACGTCGAGGCGGATCTGACGGCGATGGGCAAGGTCATCGGCGGCGGGTTTCCGGTCGGCGCGGTGGGCGGAAGGCGCGACGTCATGGACGTGTTCAGCCCGCTGCGCGGCAAGCCGGCGTTACCGCACGGGGGCACGTTCTCGGCGAATCCGATGACGATGCGCGCGGGCCTTGCGGCGATGAAGCTGCTCGATCGGGAAGCGTTCGCCCGTCTCGACGCGATCGGCGATGCGGTGCGGGATGGGATGCGGGCTTCGTTGCGCCGGCATGGCGTACCGGGGAGTGTCGTCGGGTGCGGTTCGCTGCTGAAGGTGCATTTGACCGCGCGGGAAGTCTCCGACTATCGCAGCGCGCTTCCCGACACGACCGAGGCTCAGCGGTTGAATGCTTTCAATCTCTCGCTGTTGAACCGGGGTGTCATGGCCGCGAGTTATGGCCTGATGGCGCTGTCCACGCCGATGACGGACAGTGACGTTGCCGAAATCGTCGCGGCCATGGACGGTGCGGTTCAGGATGTGGCAAGCCTGATGTAAGCACGGTTCCACGTAGGGCGAAGACGGTGACGGGCGGATCGGCAGGATTCGCCCGAAGTGTCGGTGCTAACACGTAAGATCGCAACGAACTCCTTATTAACACTAACGGCAGAAATTTCCTCTGCCGCGCCGAACTCAGAGATCGATAACCAGCACCGGCGTTTTCGAGCGCGAACAACACGGCAAAAACTGATCGTTTGCCGCGCGCTCCTCATCGGTCAGATAGACATCGCGATGATCCGGCTCTCCGGCCAGCACGCGAGTCAGACACGTCCCGCACACACCTTGCTCGCACGATACGGGCACCTCGATGCCGCACGTGCGCAAAGCCTCGACGACGGTCGTGCCCGCGGGAACCTCCACCAGCTTGCCGGAACTCGCGAGCGACACCTGGAACGCCACATTGCTGTCGCTGCTACCCTCGACCTCCTGCCTCGCGCCGAAGTATTCGCGATGCAGGTTCGCGGCGGGCCAGCCTGCGTTCGTCGCCGCGCCGAGCACTGCGTCGATGAATCCGGCCGGGCCGCATACGTACACATGCGTGTCCTGGTCCGGCTGGGCAAGCACGGCTTGAAGGTCGATCCGTTGCTCGGCCGTGTCGCTATCGAAGTACAGGTGCGAATGCTCTTTCAGTCCGGCTTGCGCGAGGCGATCGAGGAATGCCGCGCGCGCGGGCTCGCGTGTGCAGTAGTGCAGTTCGAACGAGCGGCCGGTGTCGAGAAGCTCCATCGCCATGCACAGAATCGGCGTGATGCCGATGCCGCCGGCCAGCAGAATGGTGTGCTTTGCATGCGCGTCGAGCGGAAAGTGATTGCGCGGCTCGCTGATCTCGAGCGTGGCGCCGGCGGCGTAGGCATGCATCGCGATGGACCCGCCGCGCGAGGCGGGATCGCGCAGCACGCCGATCTGATACACCCCGCGTTCGGCGGGGCTGTTGCACAGCGAATACTGGCGCGTAAAACCGTCGACGTGCACGTCGATATGCGCGCCGGCCGAGAACGGCGGCAGCGGCTCGCTATCGGCGGACGACAGTTCGAACAGGCAGATGTCGGTGGCGAGGGGCAGCTTGCGTGTAATGATGGCTTTCATGGCGCTTCGAATAACGGTGAGGCGTTCACGGCGGCCGTGCGGCCGCCTCGCTCGCAACCTCGAGTTAGCATTCCTGCTGCAGGATTCGATCCAGCACACGGCGCGACTGCACGCCGCCTGCATCGATGTTGAGCTTCATGATCGGCCGCTCCGGCCAGCGCGACAGGTTGCGCTGCTGCGCCTCGAGAATTTCGAGGTCTTCCGAGAAGATGCGGCCCTGGCCCGTGCGGATCGTCTCGGTCAGTGCCGTGTCGTTGACGGCGAAATTGCGCGCCATGCCCCAGAAATACCAGATCGACGTTTCGGTTTCCGGCGTGATGAAGTCGACCACGATGCTCGACACCTTGTGCTCGGAGTTCGCGTCATAACCGCCGTGGCCGGCATGCGCAACGCCGACTTCGATCATCACGTGGCTCGGCGGCGTGAAGTGGCAGATCTGCCAGCGATCGCACGGCACGTCGTCGGCGAGGCCGTTGCCGCGCAGCGCGGCGGCCCAGAACGGCGGCGGCGCGATGTTCTCCATGAAGCGGCTCGTCGTGACGGTGTCGCCGTCGACCTTCGTGGCGGGCGGGGCTTCCTCGATCTCAGGCTGGCCGATGCTCGTCGCGTGCACGTAGGTTTCGTGCGTCAGGTCCATCAGGTTGTCGATCATCAGGCGGTAATCGCAGTCGATGTGATAGAGCCCGCCGCCATAAGCCCACGCGGGATTCTCCGCCCAGTCGAGATGATGGATCGTCGCGGGGTCCGCCTTGCCGGCGTCGCCGGGCCAGACCCAGATAAAGCCGTATCGTTCGACGGTCGGGAACACGCGCACCGACGGAATGCCGCCGACACGCTGACACGGCATGCTCACGCACTTGCCGTTCGCGCCCATGGTGAGACCGTGGTAGCCGCACACGAGCAGGCCGTCGCGCACGCTGCCGAGCGACAGCGGCGCGCCGCGGTGCGGGCAGAAGTCTTCGAGCGCGGCCACGGAGCCGTCCGCCGAGCGATAGAACACCATGCGCTCGCCGCAAATCTGCCGGCCGAGCGGCTTGCCGTCGATTTCATCGGGCGTGCAGGCAACGTACCACGCGTTTTTGGGAAACATGTTCTCTCCTCCATGGCGCATCGCGGCGCCCTGTGTCTATGGGATAGGTCAGGCGGTGGGGTGACCGCGTGCGCGGTCCGGGATCTAGCGTGTGCCGCGGCGGATCAGATTCCCGCCGATCAGGCGCGATAACGCGCGCTGGTTTTCGAGCACGCGGTTCAGGTTCTCGTGCGCGATTCGCGCGTGCTCGCGCATCAACGCTTCGGCGCGCGCACCTTCGCGATTCTCGATTGCCGAGAGCACCGCGCGATGCTGGGCCTGGGCGACGACCAGCGTTTCGCGCGCGCGCGGGTCCAGCGACTGCACGACGACGAAGGCGCTCGCCGACGCGAACGGCAAGGTCGACGCTTTTTCGATCTGGCGCTGCACGACCTGACTGCCCGACGCGCTGGCGAGGAGCCGATGGAAGTTCGCGTTCGCTTCCACGTAGCGCGAAAAGGTTTCTTCGGAAAGTTCGCCGACCAGCAAGGCGTCGATTTCGTCGACGCAATCGTTGAGGTCGCGAAACATCGTATGCGAGATGCCGCGCTCGGCCGCGAGCCTGGCCGCGAGTCCTTCGAGCGTGCCGCGCAGTTCGATCGAATCGCGGATTTCGTATTCGCTGAACGAGCGTACCGCAAAGCCGCCGGACGGGATCGGCTCGACCAGACCTTCTTCCTGCAACCGGATCAGCCCGGCCCTCACGGGCGTGCGCGACACGCCGAGGCGCTCGACGACCCAGAGTTCGGAGATGCGTTCTCCCGGGCTCAGGTCGCCGCCGAGAATCAGTTCTCTCAAGCCGAGAAGGGCGCGCACGGTTTGCGATGCCGAGGCGGCGGATTTGCTGTCGACGGTGGAATTTTCGATGTCGGGCATGGCATGTCCGGAAGGGTTGCGCGGGCGGGCCGATTCAGGAAATGGCTCGGCTGCCTCGCTCGATGGATACAGAGTGTATACATCGAGGCGCTATTTTCAAAACATAGCAGGGGGAATTACGGGTAAACCACGAGATTTTGTGAGCGACAAAACATAAATTGTGTACAACGTAAGACGATTAAAGATCGCGCATCGTATTTCCACGCGGCTCGAAAGACGATCGCGCGAGCCGCGCTGCGCCAGCCGGCGCGCGCTATAGCCCCGCGCTCAGGTGCATCCGTTTCGTATTCGGCAGCGGTTCGTGCTGCATCGGTCCCTTGATGAGTTCGCTCATCGCGTTGCGGGCCCAGCGGTTGGCCGGCTCGTGATGAAAGCGCGGATGCCAGTACAGATAGAGGTCGTACTTGGGCGCGGGGAACGGCAGCGGCAACAGCTTGACGTTCACGAACTCCGCGAAACGCCGACCGACCGCCTGAGGGACGGCCGCGATCATGTCCGACCCGGCCACGATGAACGGCACGCCGATGAAGCGCGGCACGCTGAAGCGCACGTTGATGCGAATGCCGAGGCGTTCGTGAGCGCGTTCGAGCACGTCCTGCTCGCGGCCCTCGGGATGGACGATCACGTGCGCGGCGTTGCGGTATTGATCGAGCGATAGCGTGTCGCCAATCTCGGGGTGATCGTCGCGGGCGATGCACACGTAGGAGTGCCGGTACAGCGCCTTGCGCTTGAGCGCCTCGCTCTTGAGCCCCGGGAAGTAGCCGATCGCGAGATCGACTTCGCCGCTCGCGAGGCCTTCCTCGAGCTCCGGCATGCTGAGCGCGACGGTCTTGATGCTCACGTGCGGCGCGGTTCTGGCGAGAAAGCTTTGCAGACGCGGCAGAAACACCATCTCGCCGATATCGGACATGCACAGCACGAAATTGCGCGACGACTCCGCGGGCCGGAATTCAGGGGCCGGAAGAATCTCGGTCTGCACGAGATCGAGCAGCCGCGCCACCGGATCGCCGAGCGCCTGCGCGCGGGGCGTGGGTTCCATGCCGCGCCCGGTACGCACGAAGAGCGGGTCCCCGAACAGTTCGCGCAGTTTCGACAACGCATAGCTCATTGCCGGCTGGCTCAAGCCGATGCTCACACCGGCCTGCGTCACATGGCGCTTCTTCAGCAGCGCATCGAACACCTTCAGCAGATTCAGATCGACCTGACGAATATCCATAGTTTGGATGATCCCTATCGACGTTACATAATTGACGGATTTTATCGCCGTTTTTAACATCGTTTCCAAACTAAAGGAGTGAGACACCATGTCTGAAGAACAGAAGCCGCAACGCCCGTTGCGCAGCAATTTCCCCCGTGGTTCCTATCTCGGCGCGGTACGCGCCGCCCAGTGGCGCAATCTCGGCATCAGCGAAGAGGACCTCGACAAGCCGAAGATCGCCATCGTCAATTCGTCGTCGGAACTCGCGACGTGCTTCAGCCACCTCGACGGCATTGCCGCGCAGCTGAAAGAGGCGATTCGCGCGGCGGGGGCCTTGCCGTTCGAAATCCGCACGGCCGCGCCGAGCGACTTCATTACCGGTGCCGGCGCGCGCGGCGCATACATGCTGGCTGCCCGCGACCTCGTCACGAACGACATCGAAGTGGCCGTAGAAGGCGCGCAACTCGACGGCATGGTGTGCCTCGCCTCGTGCGACAAAACAGTGCCGGGTCAGTTGATGGCCGCCGCGCGGCTGAACATACCGACCATCGTCGTTGCGTGCGGCTATCAGCCGAGCGGCGAATATCGGGGCGAGCACGTCGATATCGAAGACGTGTTCGTCGGCGCGATGCACACGCTGACCGGCAAGCTTCCGGTCGAGGACCTCATCGGCATGAGCCAGAACGCGATTCGCGGCCCCGGCGTGTGCTCGGGACTCGGCACCGCGAATTCGATGCATATGGTGAGCGAGGCGCTCGGTATGTCGCTGCCGGGCAGCACGCCGGTGGCCGCCAACAGCGAAAAGATGTTCGCCTTCGTGCGCGAAGCCGGCGCGCGCATCGTCGAGATGGTGCGCGACGACCTGAAGCCGCGCGATATCCTCACGCGCGGCGCGTTCGCGAACGCGGTGAAGACGGTGTTGGCCGTCGGCGGTTCGATCAACACGGTGAAACATATGCAGGCGGTCGCGGCCGAAGGCGGGATCGACGTCGACGTGTATGCGCTGTTCGAGGAATTTGCCGCCCAGATTCCGGTGCTGACCGGCGTGCGTCCGGTCGGCTCGCACACGATCGAGCAACTGGAAGCGGCCGGCGGCGGTCGCGGCGTGATGAAGCGGCTCGAAGCATGGCTCGACACCGGCGCCTTGACCGTGACGGGGCGCACGGTCAAGGACAACCTGCAGGATGTCTGGATTGCCGACGACGAAGTGATTCGCACGCCTGAGCGCGCGTTCGCCAATCATCCGGCCATCGTGCTCGTGCGCGGCAATCTCGCACCGCAGGCCGGCATCGTCAAATTCGGCATTTCGCCGGACAAGCAGCGTACGTTCACCGGCAAGGCACTGTGCTACTCGACTTCCGACGACGCGATTGCGGCGATCAAGGACGGCCGCATCCAGCCGGGCAACGTCGTCGTGATGCGCGGCGCGGGCGTGTGCGGCGGCCCGGCGATGGGCGGCGGCGCCTCGCGCGTCGTCTTCGCGATCGATGGCGCGGGCCTGTCCGAACAGGTTGCCATGCTGACCGACGGACACCTGTCCGGTCTCGTCTGCAAGGGGCTGGTGGTGGCCGAGGTCTCGCCGGAAGCGGCGACCGGCGGGCCGCTCGCGCTCGTGGAGGACGGCGACACGGTCGAGATCGACCTCGAGCGGCGCGTTTGCAATCTGCAGGTGGACGAAGCCGAAGTGGCGCGCCGCCGCGCCGCGTGGCAGCGCCCCGCGCCCGTCAACGACACCGGCTGGCTGAAGATCTATCGCGCGACGGTCGGCACGATGCCGCAAGGCGCGGTGCTCGGCGCGGACCGGCCGGCGCGGGAGCGTTGAGATGGGCGCCGAAACCGTAATCGACATCGGTACGGTCATCGAGCGGCAGCAGACCCATCGCTTCGGGGTACTGCTGATCGTCGCGATGGGCGTGATGATGATGACCGAGGGCTACGACCTCGCCGCGATGGCGTTCGCGGCGCCGGCGCTCAGCCGCGCGTGGCATCTCGGGCACGGCGTGCTCGGCCCGGTGTTCGGCGCGTTCGTGTTCGGCACGATGATTGGCGCGTTCGCACTCGGCTATCTCGGCGACGTGATCGGCCGCAAGCGCACGATCATCATCGGCAGCGTCGTGCTCGCAGTGTTCACGCTTGCGGCGTCGCGCGCGACGGGGCTCGAACAGTTGCTCGTGCTGCGCTTTCTCGCAGGCATCGGCATCGGCGGCGTCGTGCCGAACGCGATCGCGTACACCACCGAGTTCGCGCCGAAGCGCTGGCGCGCGACGTGGGTCACGCTGATGTACACCGGCTACACGATCGGCAGTAGCGTCGGTGGTCTCGTATCCGCGTGGCTCGTGCCGAAGTTCGGCTGGCAGGTGGTGTTCGTGATCGGCGGCATCGCGCCGCTCGTGACGAGCGCGATGCTGTGGTTTGCGGTGCCGGAGTCGATCCGCTTCCTGACGCTGAAGGGCCGGCATGCCGAAGTCGCGCGAATCGTTGCGCGGATCTCGCCGGGTTTCGTCGTCGAGCCGCAAGCGCGCTTCGCGACCGGCGGCGGTTCGCAGGGTGACGCGCATGGCGATGCCCGCGACGGCTCGCTGCGGCTCCTGTTCGCGGGCCGGCTGCGTGCGCTGACGCCGGTGTTGTGGGCCGTGTACATCGCCAACTCGATGGCGCTGTTTTTCCTTAGCAGCTGGCTGCCGGTGCTGATCGAAAGCGTCGGTCTAGCGCCGCAACAGGCGGCTCTCGTATCGGCGATGTTCCAGCTCGGCGGCACGCTGGGTGGTCTCGCGCTGATGCGCTTCGTCGACACGCGCGGCGCGATCATCATCACCGTGCTGCCGCTGGTCGGTACGCCGCTCGTCGCGCTGCTCGGCACCGGCTTGCCGGGGCCGATGCTCGTCGCGGCCGTGTTTCTCACGGGCTTCACGGTGGTCGGCACGCAGTTCGGCCTGAACGCCGTTGCCGCGCTCGTCTATCCGACCGCGCTGCGCGCGAAAGGCACCGGTTCGGCGGTCGGCATCCAGAAGATCGGTGCCATCGCGGGGCCGGTGATCGGCGGCATGTTGATGGCCGCGCATCTGCCCGTCGAGCAACTGTTCTTCTTCGGCGCGGCGCCGGTCGCGCTCGTCGCGGCACTCGCCTTCGTCCTCGGCCGCCTGCATCGTCGTCGCGACGACGCCGCGCCGGACAACACTCAATCAGGAGCAGCCCATGTCGCTTGAAGTCGTTCCCATTGACGCCGCGCGTCCGGATTTCGCCGGTCTCGCGCGAGGCGTCGATCTCGCCGGGCCGGTCGCCGAAGACGTCGCCTGCGCGATCGACGCGGCCATGAACCACTACGCGGTGCTCGTGTTCCGCGGGCAGCCGCTCACGCAGGAACAGCAGCTTGCGTTCGCGGGCGCGCTCGGGCCGCTCGATCTCGGCTTCAAGCGCGTGGCCCGTCCGCATGCGCGGCTCGCCTACCAGGAGCTGGCCGACATCTCGAACATCGACGAGTCCGGACAGGTTGCGGACCGCGCGCATCGGCGCATCGTCGGCAACCTGGCGAACCAGCTATGGCACAGCGACAGTTCGTTCCAGCAGCCGGCTGCGCGCTATTCGATGCTGTATGCGGTCGTGGTGCCCGAGTGGGGCGGCGAGACCGAGTACGCGGACATGCGTGCCGCGTGGGACGCGCTCGATCCGCGCGACCAGCGGGACCTCGACGGGCTCGAAGCGGAGCACTACGCGCTGTACTCGCGCTTCCTGCTCGGCGATACCGAGTACACCGAAGAACAGCGCAACGCGTTGCCGCCGGTGCGCTGGCCGATCGTTCGCGAGCACGCGGGGTCGGGCCGCCGGCATCTGTTTATCGGCGCGCATACGACGCATGTCGTCGATCGCACGATCGCCGAAGGACGCATGTTGCTGGCGGACCTGCTCGAACATGCGACCGCGCGCCGCTTCGTGTACGCGCATCAGTGGCAGCCCGGCGACCTCGTGATCTGGGACAACCGCTGCACGCTGCATCGAGGCCGCCGCTACGACCTGTCGGTGCGCCGCGAACTGCGGCGCGCGACGACGATCGACGTGGATCGCCACGCCGGGCCGAACACGGCTCAACCCGAACCTGCACACGGAGCGCGGTAAATGAAGCTGAACGACGACGAACAGGCGATGCTCGACGGCCGCGACGGCCCGGCCGTGCAGCGCGCGATGGATCTGCTCGTGCGCTATGGCGAAGCGCTCGGTGCGCCACGGCTGGTGGACACCAACAACGTATGCGGCACGGTCGGCGCGACGATGCCGTTCCTGCGCGATTACGCGGCGCAGCACGGCGGCCTCGACGCGGTGTTTTCCGAATTCAATCTCGACAGCCCGGATGTCGTCGAGGTGCCGAAGGCGAAGGTGTTCAGCAGCCATTTGCAGCAGGGGCTCGACCCGGAGCATGCGCAGCGCCAGGGGATAGATAGCCAGATCGTCAAGCTCTATCGCCAGGGCGAAGCCTACACGGGGCGCCTCGGCATCCAGCCGCTCAATACCTGCGCGCCGTATCTGGCCGGCAACGTGCCGGTGCGCGGCGAGCATTGCGCGTGGATGGAGTCGTCGGCGGTGATCTACATCAACGCGGTGCTCGGCGCGCGCACGAACGCGGAAGGCCGCGAGAGCACGGGCGCCGCGATGCTGACCGGCAAGATTCCTTACTGGGGTCTGCACCTCGACGAGAACCGCGGCGGCACGCATCTGATCGAGCTCGATATCGAGGTGAAGACGGTGCAGGACTGGGGGCTGCTCGGCTACTACGTCGGCGAAGTCGTGCAGGACCGCATTCCGGTAATCGACGGGCTGCGCGACGTGCCGAACCTGCCGAAGCTCAAGCACTTCGGCGCGGCGGCGGCATCGTCCGGCGGTGTCGAGATGTATCACATCGTCGGTCAGACGCCGGAGGCGCGCACGCGCGACGAAGCGTTCCGTGGCCGCCGGCCGGTCGAGACGATCCGCTATGGCGCGGCCGAGCGGCGTCTCGCGTACGAACGCGTGAACACCACCGCGAAGGATGCGCAGGTCGATTTCGTGATGCTTGGCTGTCCGCACTATTCGATCGAGCAGATCTGGGAAGTGTGCCAACTGCTGGAAGGCCGGCGCATCGGCGCGAACACCGAGCTATGGATCTTCACCGCGCGCGCGACACGGCAACTCGCCGACCAGGCCGGCTACACGAAGCTGATCGAGGACGCGGGCGGCGTGCTGATGACCGATACGTGCTCGGCGATCGGCCGCGTGATGCCCAAGGGCACGCGCGTCGTCGCGCTCGACTCGGCGAAGCAGGCGCATTATCTGCCCGCGATCATGGGCGTACAGGCATGGTTCGGCACCACGGCCGACTGCATCGAGGCCGCAGTGACGGGCCGCTGGCAAGGAGGGCTTACCGCATGAACGCGAAGAACGACGACACGACGGCGGGCGCAGCGGACGCGGCCATCGTGCTGCATGGCCGCAAGGTGGTCGGCGGCTGTATCGAGGGCGAAGCGCTGGTGACGCGCGATCGCATCTCCGGCTGGGGCGGCATCGACCCGCGCACCGGCACGATCATCGAGACGCGCCACGAACTGCGCGGACAGAGCTTCGCGAACAAGGTGCTCGTGTTTCCGGGCGCGAAGGGCTCGTCGGGCTGGTCGAGCCAGTTCCATATCGCACGGATCGCCGGCACCGCGCCGGCGGCGATGCTGTTCAACGAAATGACCACGAAGATCGCGCTCGGCGCGGTGGTCAGCCATGCGCCCTCGCTGACCGACTTCGACGTCGATCCGCTCGACGTGATCGAAACGGGCGACTGGGTCCGCGTCGATGCCGACCGTGGTGTCGTCGAAGTGCTGAAGCGCGGTCGCGCCTGAGCTTGTCGCGCGGGACATCCGCGCGCACCTGACATTGTTTTAATGGAGAAAATGTTGTGAAGACTGGTACTCGTATCGTCCGCCGCAGCGGGCAATCGACGAGCTGGAAACTCGACGCGGACGTGTGCATCGTCGGCGCGGGTATTGCCGGCACCTCGGCCGCACTCGAAGCGGCGGCACTCGGCCGCAAGGTCGTGCTGGTGGACAGCCTGCCCGCGCTCGGCGGCCAGGCGGTCAACTCGATCATCGGCACGTTCTGCGGACTGTTCTCGAACGGACCGAAGCGCTTTCAGGTCACGCACGGCATCGCGGACGGCATCCTGCGCGATCTCGGCGAGAAGGGCGCGCTGCACTATAAGGAAGGACCTCTGACGACCGTCGTGCTGTACGACGAAGTCGCGCTCGCGCGCTGGATCGAACAGAAGATACTCGACGCCGGCATCACCGTCGTGCTCGGCGCGGTACTGCGCGACGTGACGCGCGACGGCCGGCGGGTGAGCGAGCTCGATGTGGCGACGCGCTACGGCGACGTGCGCATCGCGGCGAAAGGCTTCGTTGACGCGAGCGGCGACGCGGCGCTCACGTGGCTCGCCGGCTTCGACTGCCAGGAGCCGGACACGCCGATTCGCGGCACGCAGATGATCGTGCTGGAAAACCTCGACGAAACCGATCTGCCGACCCCGACCGCTTTCCGCGAACGCGTCGAGGCGAAGGCGAACGAGTACGGGCTGGAGCGCAAGGACGGTCTCGTGTTCTATTTCCGCGGCCGCAACATCGGCATTGCCAACATGACGCACATCGAGACGCCGCTCGAACCGATGGCGGCGTCGCACACCGCGCTCGTCGGGCGCGACCAGGCGGACCGCGCGTTCGAGTTCCTGCGCAGCGAGTATCCGCACATCTATCGCAATGCGCACATCCGCAGCTACGGTTTGCCGGGTATCCGGCAGACGCGCTGGATCGTCGGCGAGCAGCAGTTGACCTCGGAAGACGTGATTACCGCGAAGCAGTTTCCCGACGCCGTCGCGCGCACGTCGTGGCCGATCGAATTGCACGACCGCGCCGAAGGCTACGAATGGAAGCCGTTCGGCGACGACCATCTGCATACCGTACCGTTCGGCAGTCTCGTCGTGAAGGGCGCGGACAATCTGATCGCGGTCGGCCGCTGTATCGACGCCGACGCGAGCGCGCTGTCGAGCGTGCGCGTGATGGGGCCGTGTATCGCGATGGGCGCGGCGGCCGCGCATGCGTTCGATCTCGCGGACGGCGGCAGCGTTCAGCAGATCGATCGCGGCGCGCTGCGCGAGCGGCTCTCCGACAACGTCGACCGTATCGATCCGCCGCATCTGAAGGACTGACGCACGGCTTGCCCGTATCGCGGGAATCCGACAGAGGTGCGCGACAAGCCCCCGTTCCCGCGAGTCCACTCACTGCATGACCGGAACCCCATGACGCGTCGGGCACTGCCCGGCGGTCAATGCGGAACTTCCTGGAGGAGACAATGATTCAAACCTTGCCCGAGGCGCGCACACTTGACGTGTCGCGTCTGATCGACGAACAGAAGGTCGGCTGGTTCGCAGTCCTGCTAATTGCATCGACATGGCTCGTGATGCTGACCGACGGCTACGAACTGAGCGCGCTGGCGTTCGCCGCGCCGTCGCTGATCCGCGCGTGGCACATCGAGCGCAGCGTGCTCGGGCCCGTGTTCGGTGCCAATATTTTCGGCATCATGATCGGCTCGATCGTGTTCGGCTACGTCGGGGATCGCATCGGCCGCAAGCGCGCGATCCTGTTCGGCGCATGCTGGTACGGCGTCGCCACGCTCGCGACCGTGTGGGCGTCCAGCGTCGACCCGTTGCTGTGGCTGCGCTTCGTGGCGGGCATCGGCATCGGCGGCGCGGTGCCGAACGCGTTCGTGCTCGTCTCTGAGTTCGCACCGAAGCGGCTGCGCGCAACCTGGGTCACGCTGATGTTCACCGGCTACACGCTCGGCGCGGGCTTCGGCGGTGGCGTCGCGGTGTGGCTCGTGCCGCATTACGGCTGGCCGGCGGTATTCGTGGTCGGTGGCGTCGCGCCGCTCGTCGTCGCGGCCCTGCTGTGGTTCGTGATGCCCGAGTCGCTGCGCTACCAGGTGCTGAAGGGCTGGTCTCGCGACGGCATCGCGGCGACCGCCGCGCGCCTCAGGCCGGAACTCGCACTGCCGTCCGACGCGCATTTCGTCGTGACCGACGAGCGCCGCGTCGAGAAATTCTCGCCGCGCATGCTGTTCGCGGGCCGCTTGCGCTACGTGACGACGGCACTGTGGCTCGCGTACATCGCCAACTCGATGGCGCTGTTCTTCCTGCAAAACTGGTTGCCGGTGCTGATCGAGGCGACCGGCGTCGATGCGCATCGCGCCGCGCTGATGACGACATTGTTCTCGGTCGGCGGCACACTCGGCGGTCTCGTGCTGATGCGCTTCATCGACCGGCATGGCGTGCGGCTCGTCACCTGCCTGCCGTTGATCGGCTTTCCGCTCGTCGCGGCGCTCGGCATGGATCTGAAGATGGGTTTGCTGACCGCCGCCGTGTTCGGCGTGGGCTTCTGCGTGGCTGGAACCCAGGCCGGGCTCAACGCGGTCGCGTCGATCGTCTACCCGACCAGCTTCCGCTCGAAAGGCACCGGCACCGCGATCGGCGTGGCGAAGATCGGCTCGATCTCCGGTCCGATGATCGGCGGCATGCTGCTGGCCGGACATCTGCCGGTGCGCGATCTGTTTCATGTCGCAGCGCTGCCGGTCGTAAGTGTCGCGGTGCTGATGTTCGTGCTCGGCCGCATGTACCGGCCCGGCGGTATCGAGGACGACGTCATGTCCACCGATGCACCGTTGCCGGCTGCCGGCGCCGCGGCGAAACGGTAGGACAGACAGGCGGGATGCGCGGCCGCGCATCGTGGCGGGAGCCGGCACTTTAGCGCGCAAGGCTCCTGCTCATCGGCTTTCATTTGCAGTCCACATCACATTCAAACTGGAGAGAGACAATGAAAACAGCAGTTTGCACTGCTGCGGTCGTTTGCGCCTGCGCAGCGCCGCTGGCGGCTCACGCGCAGAGCTCGGTCACGCTGTACGGCATCATCGATACGGGCATCGCGTGGACGAATTCGGTCGCATCGTCGATCACGACGCAGGGCGCTTCGCGCTGGTCGATGGCGACAGGGTGGGGCAGCGGTGACCGCTTCGGCTTCGTCGGGCGAGAGGACCTCGGCGGTGGCCTCGCCGCCATATTCCGGCTCGAAGCGGGGTTCAGCGGACTGAACGGCACGTCGTCGCAGGGTGGCCGGCTGTTCGGCCGGCAGGCCTATGTGGGGCTGGCCAGCGAGCGCTACGGCCAGCTCACTTTCGGCCGTCAGTATGACTATACGTTCGACTACGTCGCGCCGCTGCTGTCGTGGCTACAGTTCGGCAGCATCTACGGCGCCCATATCGGCGACGTCGACGATACGTTCCAGACGTTCCGGCTCGACAACACCGTCAAGTACGAAGTCAGCCCGCTCACGGGCCTGAAGATGGGCGCGATCTACGCGTTCAGCAACCAGGCAGCCGGCGCGGATGGCCAGGGCTTCGCCAACAATCGCGCCTACGGGTTCGGCCTCGACTACCAGCGCGGCGCGCTGCATGCGGTCGCGAGCTATCTGCAACTGAACAATCCGTCGGCGGGGCTCGCCTCGGGCAGCAATCCGAACGGGGCGGTCGGCGATGAATATAGCGGCTCGACCAGCATCTTCTACAACGCGGGTTTTGTCGAACGGCAGCGGATTTCGGCGCTCGGGGCCGGCTACACGTTCGGTGCCGCGACGGTCAACGCCGTGGTGACCGATACGCGGCTCGACTATCGAGGCGGTCAGACCATGCGGGTGGACAACTACGAAATCAACGGACGCTACCAGTTCACGCCGGCGTTGATGGCCGGCATCGGCTATATCTTCACCGACGGCCACGGCTATACCGGCACCGGCGCAACGTCCTTCGCGACCGGCGACCGGCCGAAGTGGCACCAGGTCAACGCGGGCATCAGCTATCTGCTGTCCAAGCGCACGGACGTGCATATGTCGCTGGTTTATCAGCACCTCGCCGGCGATGCGAGCACGGTCGCGATCAACTTCTTCGGGCCCGCGGGGGCGGGACGCACCAGTCAGATCGCCGTGCTGGCGGGATTGCGGCACCGGTTCTGATGAACCGCGCGAGGGCCGCTACGCGTTGTAGCGGCCATTCAGGCGTCACCCCAGGCGGCATCTCATCGCACGCTAGACGGCCGGTGGCGCCGCGGTGTTCTTGCCATGCGCGCGCGATGCCAGCCATGCCATGCCGGCGCCGAGTCCGCCCGCAAGGCCGCCAAACGTGCCGATCCATGGCATGCCGAAGCGGTCTGCGATGTGATTGCCGAACAGCGCGCCGGCGCCGATCCCGACGTTGTACAGACCGGAATAGATCGATACGGCAAGGTCCGTCGCTTCCGGCGCCAGCTTGAGCATCCATGCCTGCATCGCGAGCCCGAAGCAGACGATCGCGCCGCCCCAGACCACGATATGTACGGAGAGCGTGACGATATCGAGCGAGCACGGGAACAGGATCAGCAGGCACACGGACAGCGCGACAATCGATGTCAGCAGGAATTGCGCCGGCCGTCGAGAGTAGAGGTGGTTGAAGCAGAGGGCCGCCGGAATGCCGGCGCTGCCGAACAGGATCAGCAGGTAGGTGATCTGGCCTTCGCTCGCATGGCTGACGCTGCGCACGAACGGCTCGATGTAGGTATACGACGTGAAGTGCGCGGACACGACGAGAACCGTAATCGCGTAGAGCGCCACCAGCATCGGCTTGCGCAGCAGCGCGGGCAGGTGCGCGAGCGAGCCCGTTTGATGGCTGGGCAACTCGGGCAGCGTGGCGCGCAGTATCGGCAGCGTAATGGCCGACGCGCACGCGAGTGTCAGGAAGGTGATCCGCCAGCCCAGCGCCTGGCCGATCACGCGCCCGATCGGAATGCCGGCCACCATCGCGATCGACGTGCCCATCGCCAGCAGGCTGAGGGCGCGGCTTTTCCGCTCCGGCGGCGCGAGCCGCACGACCAGCGCAACGGAGATCGACCAGAAGGTCGCGTGTGCACAGGCGATGCCGATGCGCCCGATGACGAGCACCGGGAAGTTCCACGCCACGCTCGTCACGAGATGGCTGACGACAAACAGAACGAGTACTCCGCTCAACAGCTTGCGGCGTTCGACGTGGCGGGTGAGCGCGGTCAACGGCAGCGACACCGCTGCGACCGTCCACGCATAGATCGTCATCATCAGCCCGACGTCGGTCGGCCGCATGTGCAGGCTCTCGCCGATGGCGCTCAGCAGCGCGACGGGAACGAATTCCGTGGTGTTGAAGATGAACGCGGTCAGCGTCAGCGCGAGCACGCCTGACCACGAGTGTTCCGGATGAGCAGATGCGTTTGTCGACATGCCTGGATGTGGGAAAGAGGAGTCGTGTCCGGTCTGTGCACCTGCGCCTCGGGTCAGCCGGCGCATGCGCCTTATGAGCCACATGAGGAGCCGCATGCGCCATGCCGCGCTGCAATCGCTTCAATCCCCCGACGACAGCACCGGATGTCCGCCCGCGAGCGACGAGCCCCTCAGCAACAACGTGCCGCCGCCTGACGCCGCGAGTTCGTTGGCGGCGTCGAGCAGCCGCGGCGCCAGCTCGATCATGCGCTGTTCCGTCAGCCGCGACGAAGGTCCCGCGATGCTCACCGTGCCGACCGCTTCCTGCCCCCGGCGGCGAATCGGCGCCGCCATCGCGGCCATGCCGGGCATGAACATGTCGACGGTCATGCTGTAGCCGCGCTTGCGCGACGCCTCGATATGCGCGAGCAGCTCGCGCACGGTTTGCGGCGCGTTCGGTCCGAACTCGTCGCGCGAGCCGAAACCCTGTTTCGACACGAGCTCGATCGCCTTTTCGTCGGCGAGCGTCAGCATCCATGCAAGGCCGGCCGAGGTGCACGACAGCTGCGCGACCATCCCCATTTCCGGGTCGTAGCGCAGGCCCGAGCGCGCGCCTTGCGAGCGCGCCAGCCACGCGATGTGATCGACGTCGATCACGCCGAGGCGCACGAATTCGCCCGAATCCTGCGCGAGCCGGTCGAGGATCGGCTGGGCGATGTCCTGCACGCCCGTATTCGACAGATAGCTGAGGCCGAGCGAGGCGAGCTTCGTCGTCAGCACGTAGTCGCCGTGGTTGCGCACCTGGCGCACATAACCCGCGTCGCAGAGTTCGGTCAGCAGCCGATGCGCTGCGCTGCGCGGCATCCCGAGATCGTCGGCGATCGCCACGAGCGGCAGTCCTTCGAAATGATGCGCGAGATGTTCGAGCACGCTCAGGGTTCGGGTAGTCGGTCCAGCCATCAGTAGCTCACTCTTCCTGTCAGTCATTGCAACCTGGTTGCCAGCCTGGATGGTACCTGGCGCGTCCAGTGTCGTCTATTGGAAATAATTTCCAAAATACGTAAATATGGAATATAGTTCAAAAAACGGCGAGACCCTTGCCCTCATGCCGCCCCAATACAAATCAAATCATGGAGATAACGCATGCGTCATTCGAAGAGCCCGGCCGCGTCGGCAGCGGTTTTGCGCTGGACTGAAAAAACGACCTCCCTCGCGGCGCTCGCGTGCCTGCTCGCGGGCGCGGCCGTGCCCGCGCCGGCGCGGGCCGACGAGCCGATCAGGATCGGTATGGTGCTCGCCAAGCAGGGCGCCGTCGCGATCCACTCGGAGTACCTGATGCAGGGCGCGAACATGGCGCTCGAGGAAGACGGCGGCAAGGTGCTCGGCCGTCCGGTGCAGCTGATCTGGCTCGACGAGCCGAGCCCGCAGGCGGCGCAGCAGAACATGCAGAAGCTCATCGACGAAGACAAGGTGGTCGCCATCGTCGGCGGCGGCACGAGCGCCAATGCGCTCGCACTCAGCGCGCTCGCGAATCGCGCGAAGATTCCGTTCATCGCGCCGAACGCGGCGGCCGACGAACTCACGGGCAAGGCCTGCAACCGCTATACGTTCCGCGCGCATCTGCCGGTCAAGCCGCAGGTTCGCGCGATGTCGCAGCAACTGCTGACGCTCGGCAAGCGCTGGTACTTCCTGACCGCGTCGTATGCGTTCGGCCAGGGCGTCAGCGAGCAATTCCAGAAGCAGCTCCTCGCCTCGGGCGGCACGGTGGCCGGCGCCGATGCCGCGCCGCTGAACACGCCCGACTACACCTCGTACATCCTGAAGATTCGCCAGGCCAAGCCCGATGTCGTCGTCAGCGGCCTCGCGGGCAGCGACGTCTCGACGTTCCTCAAGCAGTGGAACGAGATGGGCATGAAAGGGCAGATTCCGATCGCGCAGATCGGCTCGGCCGACAGCGATATCTGGGGCGTCGGTCCGAATGCGGTAGCGGGCTACTACTCGAAGGACTGGTACTTCAACAACTCCGCGAACGTCGCCGAAGACAAGACCTTCGCGGCCGCGTATCAGAAGAAATACAAGCATCCCGCGCCCGATCGCGCGTGGACCGGCTGGTTCGTCATGCGTTCGCTGCTGCAATCGATCGATCAGGCGAAGTCGGTCGAGCCGGCCGCGATCGTCAAGGCGCTCGAAGCTTGGCGCGACCCCAACCGTCCGATGCCCGCGTATTACCGTGCATGGGATCACCAGATGCTGGTGCCGATCCTCGTCGCCAAGGTCAAGTCGAAGATCCCCGACAACTACGACTTCCTCGACGTCGTCAAGACGCTGCCCGACAACGCGGCGGGCCTCGACGCGCTGTACGGCGACAAGGCCGACGTCGGCTGCCAGATGGGTGCGCTCTGATGCGCGCCACGGTCCACGCCACGATTCACGTTCAAGGAGCACGGCATGCTTGAACTCCTGCTGTCCCAGGTCGCGAACGGGCTCGTGCTCGGCTTCCTCTACGTGCTGATCGCGATCGGCCTGTCGGTCATCTTCGGCATGCTCGGCATCGTGAACTTCGCGCATGGCGCGTTCTTCGCGCTCGGCGCCTACTTCGCCGTGACGTTGCAGCAGCAGTTCGGCTGGCCCGCCGTCGTGTTCGCGCCGCTGCTGGCCGGGCTCGTCGGCGTCGTGGTCGAGTTCACGCTGATTCGCCGGTTGTATGGCAAGGAGCCGCTGATCGGCCTGATCGTGACGTTCGGCCTCGCGCTGTTCGTCGAGGCCGTAATCCGTCAGTTCTGGGGCGCCGGCGGCCAGCCGTTCAGCGCACCGCCGCTGCTGTCCGGCTTCGTCGTGCTCGGTCCGGTGCTGCTCACGACCTATCGGCTCGCGGTGCTGGCCGCAACGCTGGTGCTGCTCGTGCTGCTGTGGGCGGGGCTCGTCTATACACCGTTCGGCCGCATTCTGCGCGCGGGCAGCCGCGACCCCGAAATGGTCGGGATGCTCGGCATCAATCTGCCACGCGTGCTGACCGGCGTGTTCGGACTCGGCTGCTGCATCGCGGGAGTCGCCGGTCTGCTCGCGGCGCCGCTCTGGACGGTCACGCCGTCGATGGCTTCCGACGCGATCATGCCCGCGTTCGTGATCGTCACGATCGGCGGACTCGGTTCGTATGCGGGCGCGATCGTCGCCGGGCTGCTGGTCGGCATCGTCACGTCGCTGACGGTGCAGTTCAAGCCCGAAGCTTCCGGCGCGGCGATGTACGTGCTCATGGCGCTGATCCTGCTGGTGCGGCCGCGCGGGCTGTTCGGCGAACGTTGGGAGCGTTTCGAATGAAGTCTCAATCTTCTTCCATGCTTCGCCATCCGATCCTCTGGCTCGCGCTGGTGCTCGCGGCCCTGTCGTTCGGCGCGGTCGGCCTCGGCATTCCGCTAGGGCGCATCACCGAGATCGCGATCTACACCTTGTACGCGGCGGGCGTCGGCCTGCTGGTCGGCTACACGGGTCTCGTGCCGTTCGGCGCCTCGGTGTTTTTCGGCTGCGCGAGTTACGCCGTCGGTATCGGTATGGGCCGCCTGTTCTCGAACGAAATCGAGGCGCTTGCGTTTGCGATTGTGTTTTCGCTCGTGCTCGGCTCGCTCGTCGGGCTCGTGATTCTGCGGCGGCGCGGTTTGTACTTCTCGCTGCTCACGCTCGCGTGCTCGCAGATCGCCTACGAAATCGCCTTCAAATGGACCGATTTCACCGGCGGCGAAAACGGCATTCAGGACGTTGCGCGTCCGTGGCTCGGTTCGATGCCCACCTTCCATGCGTTCAGCGTGGTCACGATCGTGCTCGCGATGGGCTTTCTCTGGCGTCTCGCGCACTCGCCGTTCGGCCGCGTCTTGCAGGCGCTGCGCGAAAACGAGCAGCGCGTGTCGAGCCTCGGCTACAACGCGTATCGCGTGAAGCTCGCGGCCTTCGCGATGTCGGCGGCGGTGGTCGGCTATGCGGGCGGTTTGCTCGCGTTGCTGATGCAGGGCGTCTATGCGAATAACCTGAGCTGGCAGCATGCCGGCGATGCGCTGCTGATGGTCGTGCTCGGCGGCGTGCACCAGTTCCTCGGGCCGCTCTGGGGCGCGATCGGCTTCGTGCTGCTGCAGGACAAGCTCAGTGCGATCACCGAGAACTGGTGGCTGCTGTTCGCGCCGATCATCGTGGTGCTGGCGCTGGCGTCGCCCGAAGGCATCCAGGGTATCGCGCAACGGCTGCTGCGCCGTCCGCGCTGGACGCTCATGCGTGCGCAGATCCCGGCGCGGCCCGCGGTCATCGAGCCGTTCAGGAGCGCGAAGGCCGAACTCGATCCGGGCCAGCCGATTCTTTCGGTGCGCAACCTCGGCAAGCGCTTCGGCTCGATCGTCACGGCCAAGGGCATCGATCTCGACGTGATGCCGTATCAGCTGCACAGCTTCATCGGGCCGAACGGGGCGGGCAAGACGACGTTCTTCAACATGCTTAGCGGGTTGTTGCGGCCCGACACGGGCGAGATCGTGTTCGAAGGGCGCGACGTGAGCCGCTTGCCGATGTTCGAGCGCGTGCGGCTCGGCCTTGCGCGTTCGTTCCAGATTCTCAGCGTGTTCCGCGAGCTGACCGCGTTCGAGAACGTGCGCGTCGCGGTGCAGGCGCGCAGTCCGCTGCGTCATTCGATCTGGCTCGACGCATACCGGATCGACGCGATCAACGCGCGGACCTGGACACTGTTGCAGGCCGTGGGACTCGAAGACCGGGCCGAGCAGAAATGCGCGAATCTCTCGCATGGCGAACAGCGTCTGCTCGAAATCGCGGTGTCGCTGGCGACCGACGCCAAGCTGCTGTTGCTCGACGAGCCGCTCGCGGGGCTGGCCGAGGCCGATCGCGAGATCGTCGGCAAGCTGATCCGGCGTCTGGCGTCGACGCATGCGGTCCTGCTGATCGAACACGATATCGATCGCGTGATCGCGTTGTCCGACCGGCTCACGGTGCTGCACCAGGGGCGCCTGATCGCGGACGGCAAGCCGCACGAGGTGGCGAGCCATCCCGACGTAATCAGCGCGTATCTCGGCAAGTCGAAGGACGAGGACGCCGCCGAAACGCTTGCACCGGCCGGGGTTCCCGCGCTCGCGGCGCGCGAGCACGACGGCCGTGTGATCCTGAAGATCGAGAAGCTGTGCGCCGGGTATGACGGCAGCCAGGTGCTCGATCGCCTCGACATGGAGATTCGCGAAGGCGAGGTTGTCGCGCTGCTCGGCCGCAACGGTGTCGGCAAGAGCACCACGCTGCGCGCGATGATGGGCGTCGCGCAGGTCGGCGCGGGACGCGTCGTGTTCGACGGCCGCGACATCACACATGCGCGACCGCACGAAATCAACCGGCTCGGCTTGTCGATGGTGCCCGAGGGGCGGCGGCTGTTTCCGAACCTCACGGTGCTCGAAAACCTCGTGCTCGCGCAACGCGCGGGCGGCGCGAGCCTCGATGAAGTCTACGAACTGTTTCCGAAGCTGCGGGTTCTGCAGAAGTCGAAAGCCGAGGCGCTGTCGGGCGGCGAGCGTCAGATGGTTGCGATTGCGCGCGCGCTGATGGTGCCGAGCCGGATCATTCTGCTCGACGAACCCTTCGAAGGCCTCGCACCGGCCGTCGTCAAGGACATCATGGACGCGGTCGTCAAGCTGCGCGGCCGCGCGAGCCTCGTGATCGTCGAGCACCACGCGGAGAGCGTGCTGCCGATGGCCGATCGCGCGTACGTGATGGTCAACGGACAGATGGCCTTCGCGGGCCCCGCGCACACGCTGGCGAACGACGCCGCGCTGCAGGCGCGTCTGCTCGGCGTCACGGGCGAGCCCGAAGCCGTCGGGTAAACCACGCAGGCGCACCCGCAGCCACTTTCATTCTTTCCGATTTTAGGACCCCTATGAGCTATTCCACCCTGAGCGGCGCCACGCGCGTGATCGCGATCATTGGCGATCCGATCGCGCAGGTCAAATCGCCGGCCAACGTGACGCGCATGCTCAACGAACGCGGGCACGACACGGTCGTGATCCCGATCGAAGTGCCCCCGCGCGATGTCGACGGCTTCATTCGCGGGCTGTCGCTCGCGAAGAACTGCGACAGCATTCTCGTCACGATTCCGCACAAGTTCGCGACGTACGCGCATTGCGCGACGGCCAGCGATCGCGCGGACTTTCTCGGCTCGGTCAGCATTCTGCGCCGCAATGCCGATGGCGGCTGGCATGGCGAAATGCTCGACGGCCTGGGCATGCTGGGCGGCATCAAGTCGCAAGGCGGCGATCCGAACGGCAAGCGTACCTTGCTGATCGGCGCCGGCGGCGCGGGCAGTGCGATCGCGCTGGCCTTGCTCGAAGCCGGTGCATCGCATCTCGCGATTCACGATGCCGATGCGACGCGCCGCGATACGTTGATCGCGCGGCTCAAGGCGCGTTTCGACGCGCGCGTGAGCGTTGGCAGCGCCGACCCCACGGGCTTCGGGATGGTCGTCAACGCAACGCCGATGGGCATGCGGCCCGGCGACCCGTTTCCCGTCGAAGTCGAGAAGCTCGCGCCCGAGGCGTTTGCCGCCTGCGTGATTACGGCGCCGCTCGTGTCGCCGTGGATCGAAGCGGCCCGCGCGCGCGGGTGCAAGACGAGCGTCGGCGTCGATATGTTCACCGCGGAGATGAGCCTGATGATCGACTTTCTCGTCGGGGAGGGCTGATCATGGACGGCCACGCGGGACCGGTGCAATCCGCGAGATCGTGTGATTTGCTCGTGATCGGCGCCGGCGCCGGAGGGCTGTCGGCCGCGGTCACGGCCGCCATTCTCGGGCTCGACGTGATCGTGCTCGAAAAGGAAGCGGTGTTCGGCGGCACGGCCGCATGGTCGGGCGGCTGGATGTGGATACCGCGCAATCCGCTCGCGCTGGCCGCCGGCATTCGCGAAGACGAAGAAGGGCCGCGCACGTATCTGCGTCATGAACTCGGTGAGTACTACGACGAGTCGCGCATCGACGCGTTCCTCGAACACGGTCCGCGCATGATCGAGTTTTATCGCGCCCATTCGGCCGTGCAGTTCATCGACGGCAATCTCATTCCCGACTTTCATGGCCGCTCGCCGGGTGCGTTGCCCGGCGGCCGCTCGGTGTGCGCCGCGCCGTTCGACGGCCGCGAGCTTGGCACACGGATTCGCGACCTGAGGCCGCCGCTCGATCTCGTGTCGTTGTGGGGCATGGGCATCTCGGCGGGCGCGGACCTGCGGCACTTCCTGAAGGCGACGCGCTCGTGGTCGTCGTTCCGTTATGCGGCGCGGCGCGTGGCGATTCATCTGAAGGACCTGCTGTTTCATGGGCGCAGCATGCAGCTCGTGAACGGCAACGCGCTCGTCGCGCGGCTCGCGAAATCGGCCTTCGATCACAACGTATCGATCGATGTTTCGCATTCGGTCCAACACCTGATAGTCCGCGATGGGGTGGTGTGCGGTGCGCATGTCGACACGCCGCAAGGCGCAGTCGACATTACGGCGCGCCGCGGCGTCGTGCTCGCGTGCGGCGGCTTTCCGCACGATGTCCAACGCAAGCGCGCGCTGTTTGCGCATGCGCCGACGGGGCGCGAGCACTGGTCGGCCGCGTCGCCGGGCAATACCGGCGACGGTCTGCGGCTTGCCGAAGCGGCCGGTGGGATGCTCGACGATTCGTTTGCCGAGGCCGGCGCATGGGCGCCGGTGTCGCTCGTCAAGCGCGCCGACGGCAGCACGGGCACGTTTCCTCATCTGATCGAGCGCGGCAAGCCCGGGCTGATCGCCGTGACGGGCGCGGGCAGGCGTTTCGTCGACGAAGCCGATTCGTACTACGACTTCATGCAGGCGCTGTTCGACGCCGTGCCTGCCGGGCAGCCCGTGTTCGCGTGGCTGTTGTGCGACCACCGCTTTATCCGCCGGTATGGACTCGGTGCCGTCAAGCCCGCACCGTTTCCACTCGGACGCTGGCTGCGTTCGGGATACCTCCGGCGTGGCAGAACGATCGCGGCGCTCGCCGAAGCGTGCGGCATCGATGCCGCGACGCTCGACCATACCGTCGCGACGTATAACGCGAGCGCGCGCGAAGGTCAGGACCCCGAATTCGCGCGTGGCGAGACGCCGTACAACCTCATGCAGGGCGATGTCGACCACGCGCCGAATCCCTGCGTGGCGCCGCTCGAAAACGGTCCGTTCTATGCCGTGCAAATCGTGCCGGGCAGCCTCGGCACGTTTGCGGGCCTGTGCACGGACGCGAACGCGCACGTACTCGACGCGCACGGCGAGCCCGTGCGCGGCCTCTATGCGTGCGGCAACGATATGGCGAGCGTGATGGGCGGGCGTTACCCGAGCGGTGGGATCACGCTCGGTCCCGCGATGACGTTCGGCTATATCGCCGCACACGACGCGGCCGGCAAGACGCTGGCCGCATCCGCCAACCGTACTGCAATGACAGGAGAAAAAGATGTTTTATGAACTCACCACGATGACACTGCGCTTCGGCACCGTTGCCAAGGCGTCCGTCGCCGCCGATGCCTACGCACGCGATGCGCAGGCGCGCGGCACGCTGTACGGCATCTGGTTTTCGGATATCGGCGATCTCAATCAGATGGCCGTGCTGCGCGGCTTCGAGACGGCCGAGGAGATGCTCGCGGAGCGCAAGCGCACGCTGCTCAGCGCCGATCCGTTCGGTTGCGGCGAATGGCTCGTCAAGATCGAAATGCATAGCTATGAAGGCTTCGCATGGATGCCCGCGCCGACGCCCGGCGAGCACGGCAAGGTCTACGAAATCCGCACCTACGAGTTCAAAACGGGCGGTCTCGGCCCGACGTTGAGCGCCTGGGAGCGCGACCTGCCCGCGCGGCAGAAGGTTTCGCCCTGCGTGGCCGCGATGTTTGCCTACGATGGCACGCCGCGCTTCACGCAGATCTGGCCGTATGCGAGCCTCGACGAGCGTGCCGCCGCGCGCGCCGACTCGGTCAGCCAGGGCATCTGGCCGCCGAAGGGCGGACCCGACTGGTTGACGACGTCGATGCGTTCGCAGGTGTTCGTGCCGACCGCGGTGTCTCCGCTGAAGTAAGGCGGCCAGCGCGTATTCCTCATGCACGCGCGTGCGCGCGGAGTTCGCCGCACGCGCCTAACCGGATGGAGATTGTTCATGACTGAGGCCGTTGCTCAAAAGCCGGCGTTTTCGCTCGCGCATCTGACGGCGTTGTCGCTGACGCCGCCCGAGCTCGTATCGGTTGCCGCGCAAGCGGGTTACGACGAGGTGAGCTTTCGCCTGCTGCCTGCCACGCCCGGCGGGCCCGCCTACTCGTTGATGACCGATGCGGCCATGCTGAAGGACACGCTCGCACGCATGGCCGATACCGGCGTGCGCGTGTTCGATCTCGAAATTATCCGCCTCGGCGAGCGCTTCGATGCGCGCGATTATCTTCACTTCTTCGAAACCGGCGCAAAGCTCGGCGCGCGCGCTGTGCTCGTCGGATGCGACGACAGCGATCCCGTGCGGCGCGCGCAGGCGTTTGCCGCCTTGTGCGAGCTTTCCGCGCCGTTCGGTCTGACGGCCAACATCGAGTTCATGCCGTGGACCGCGGTCAAGAGACTGCGTGATGCGGTCGCGCTCGTCGAGGAGGCGGGGACGCCGTCGAACGCCGGCGTGCTCGTCGATGCGCTGCATTTCGCACGTTCCGATTCGACGCTCGACGAAGTGCGCGCGTTGCCGCGCAAATGGCTGCACTACGCGCAGATGTGCGACGCGCCGGGAGGGACGCCGAGCACGGATGCGGAGCTGATCCACACTGCGCGTTGCGAACGCCTGCTGCCCGGCGAAGGCGGCATCGATCTCGTGGCGCTCTGGAATGCGTTGCCGAGGGATCTGCCTGTCAGCATCGAAATTCCGAACGATCAGCGCGCACCGCTGCTCGGGCCGTTGGGCTGGGCGACGCAGGCGCTGGAAGCGGCGCGACGCGTGATCGACGCACGCGCTTGATTGGCGTCTCAGGTGTGCGGTGCGAGGTCTCGCGCGATGGCGGCGCGTGATCTCGGACACGGCTGGTATCGCCTCAGGGTTTTCGTCATGTTGACATATCAACATAAGACTCAATACACTTCGATCATCGACTGACCTCGTGGTTTGAAGGACAGTCTTGTGCGGAGAAATGGTAGTGATGAGTCAGAGCACGGAAACCGGATTGTCGAATCCCGAGAACAGGATGGTGGCGATCGTCACGGGTGGCGCAAGTGGGATCGGCTGGGGGATCAGCCAGAAGTTCGCGCAACTCGGGTATAGCGTCGTTATCGCGGATCTGGACGAAGCCGCTGCCGCTGCGCGGATCGGGGAGTTAAGCGGAGATTCACACACGGCGGCCAGGGTCAACGTGGCGAGTGAAGACGACGTCGTTTCCCTGGTGCGCGAGGTGGCGCGGAAATATGGCCGGATCGACGTGCTCGTGAACAATGCGGGCATCGGAGAGCAGCCCGGTTCGACCGTTGAGCAGACCGTCGACGGATTCGACCGGGTCCTTTCCATTCACCTTCGCGGTACGTTCATGATGTCTCGCGAGGTGGCCAGGGTGATGCTCGGCGCAGGGGGCGGGGCCATCGTCAACCTCAGTTCTATTGCCGGGTTGGGCGGCATTCCTGGGCGCAACGCTTACGGTGCGGCGAAGGCGGGGATTTCGTCCATGACGCGCTCGATGGCGGTGGAGTGGGGGCGCAGCGGCATTCGCGTCAATGCCGTGGCTCCCGGCTACGTGATGACCGAGATCGTGCGTACCCTGGTGGCGGACGGTCGCCTGAATACGGCAGGAATCGAAAAGCGTACGCCGATGGGACGATTTGCCGAGTCGTCCGAGATTGCCGATGCGGTCGCCTATCTGGCGTCGTCGTCCGCCACCTATATTACGGGCGTGACGTTAAGCGTGGACGGCGGTTGGGCGGCACATGGCGGTCCGGTGGATTGATTGCTTGGGTTATGCAGCAGGCGCGGAGACGTGCGAAGAGAAACCTCGCGTTTGCACGCCTGCTGGATGGAAAGACGAGAATATTATTTGATCTGTGAAGAAAAGGCCGCCGAGGGTGAGAGCGGTGCCGGGAACCTGAAGAGATTGGGATGAGCAGAGGTCATATGCCGAAGGGTTACATCATTGCGCGAGTGGATGTTCAGAACGAAGAGGAATACGCAAAGTATGCCGCGTTCGCGACTCCCGTTATCAAAGCCTATGGCGGTCGCGTGCTGGTGCGTGGCGGCCCATGCGAGGTGCTTGAAGGCAGCGGTCGATCGCGCAATGTCGTGATCGAGTTCGAGTCGTTCGAGCAGGCAAAGGCGTATTACAAATCAGCGGAGTACGCTCAGGCTCGGGCGCTGCGTGAAGGTTATGCGATCGCCGATTTTATTGCTGTCGAGGGTGCCTAAGGCCTGGTGAAATCCAGGTTGTCCGGTATCGGTGGAACCACGAATCCTATTGAGAACCGTCGATTTCAATCAGATTGCGTGAGATAAGATTGAGCATGGAAATCAATCTTTCTTTATCGTCCGTGGTCAATCCGCGCAGCATGGCTTCTTCCCGGTCAAGTGCGAGCCGCAGTACCCTGGTTCTGAGCGATGTGCCCGCGCGCGTGAGATTCGATTCACTACGTCTTCCATAGGAAGCACGCGTTTCGACGACCCCCTGTTTCACCAGCGCGCTCAGGCTACGGCTGATTGCCGCTTTGTCGAGGCCGAGTCCCTGCGCCAGTTCGGCTCCGCTCGACCAGCCTTCCGCGGCGAGAAAGCAAACGATCCGCCAGTCGACGAAGCCAATGCCGGCGTGCTTTCTGTACGCAGTCGATGCGCCGTGCGATACCCGGTTGGCTGCGGCAGTCAGCACGGCCGGCACGCAGCGCGACAAATCGATCTGGCGAGTCATCTCATCGGCCTCATCCTTGCGGCTGAGCTTGCTTCTCGTCGATCCGACCGCGTTGACACTTCGTTGCCCGCTTGGCGTTGCCTGAGTTTGCTGGGCTTTCTGTGTTTTCACGGTTGGCACGATGAAGGTCCGATTGGGTTTCGCACGTTTCGCACGTTTCGCACGACGAGCGGGGCAGAGGTGAGCGCCTGATTCTACATGCTCCCGTTATCGTGCCCGCGCTACGCTCTCACTCTGCGTCCCAAGCCGGCGCGAAGGCCGGGCTGACAATGCGGATATTCTTCGGCAATTGCGCGATGAGCGCGCGATCTTCGTCATCGAGCGGCACATCGAGCGATGCCAGATTGGCGAGCTGATTAGCTTTGCCGCTCGCCTTCGGCACGGCGGCGACCTGCTCCTGCTCGACGAGCCATTTCAGCGCGACCTGAGTGGGCTGCACGCCGTGCCTGGCGGCGATTTGCTGGATTTCCGGCATCTCGGAGACCTTGTTGCGGGCCAGCGGGCTATAGGCAATCAGCGCCATATCGTGCTGGCGGGCAAAGTCGAGCAGCTTGGCTTGGCTCAACGCGACGTGATACTCGACCTGCATCGCCGCCAGCGGCACCTGCATCACTTCCACGACTTCGCGCACCAGAGCGAGCGGAAAATTCGCCACCCCGATCGCCCGCGCGCGTCCCTCTTCCTTGAACGACACGAGCGTTTCGAGGGTTCGCGCGAGGTCCCAGTCCTGCGTCGGCCAATGAATCAGGAACAGGTCGACGTAATCGGAACGCAGCGCGCGCAGCGTATTGTCGAACGAGGCCCGCATGCGTTCGGGGCTCAACTGGTCCCACCATACCTTGCTGGTCACGTGAATCTGCTCGCGCGGCACCGTCGATTGCACGAGGGCGTCGCCAACCGCCGCTTCGTTGTTGTACGCGGCGGCGGTGTCGATATGACGATAGCCGAGTTCCAGGGCCTGCACGACAGCGCGCGTGCATTCGTCGCCGAGCATGGGCCATGTGCCGAGGCCCAGCTTGGGCATGTTCAGTTGATGGCGATTGACGATGCGTTGCATGAGTGTTTTCTCCGTGTCAGACGCGCGCTTTAGCCTCGCGCGCGCCGGGTGTTTCGTTCGCCGCACCGCCGTGCGCGACGAACTTTGCGATGCGCCAGCCGAACACGATGGCCGGGCCGAGCGTCGTGCCGGGGCCCGGGTACGTACCGCGAAAGATCGACGAGAGGTCGTTGCCGCAGGCAAAAAGGCCTGGAATCACGTGGCCTGCCTCGTCGATCACTTCGCCGTTCGCGTTGCCGCTCAGTCCCGCGCTGCACGCGAGATCGGCGGGCCATACGGTTACGGCGTAATACGGTCCCGCACCGATCGGCCGGATGCACGGGTTGGGCTGCTGGCGTGCGTCGCCGTTGAAGCGGCTCATCGGACTGCTGCCTCGCTCGAATGCGGGGTCGTTGCCATTGGCGGCGTCGCGATTATAACTTTCGACCGTGCAGGCGAGGCCCGCCGCATCGATCTGGAGCTTCGCGGCCAGTTCGTCGAGCGTGTTGCCTTTCACCAGATATCCCGAGCGTTCGAATTCGGCGATGCGTCCCGCACCGCGGCCGGGCATCAGCAGGCCGAGGCCATACTCGTGGAGAAATGCCGCATCGACGATCAGATGCGCGGGCACGCTCGCGCCGTTGCCGTTGCTGTTTTGAGCGTCGCGCAGCATGCCCATCACGAAGTCGTGATACGAGTTCGATTCGTTGACGAAGCGCTCGCCCCGGCTATTCACCGCAATGAGTCCGGGCTTCGCGCGATCGAGGATGATATGCGGCCAGACGCTGTCTTCGCCCGCACTGCCGTTGCGTGCGCGCTGGATCGAGCAGGGCATCCAGAGGCCGGGGCTGTCGCCGCCGTTCTCGACCTTTGCGCCGACCTGGTGGGCGCGGTCCACACCGTCGCCGGTATGGGTTTGCGGTGCCAGCGAAAGGCCGCGCGCGCCGGCCGGAAAAAGCTGATTGCGCAGCGTCGGGTGGCGCGTGATGCCGCCCGTTGCGAGCACGACGCCGCGGCGCGCGCCGATGCGCCGGCGGCCGCCACCAGGCGTCGCGACGATTGCGCCGGTTACGCGGCCGTCTTCGCGCACGAGTTCGACGAGCGGCGTGTCGAAGCGGACCTCGACATGGCGCTTGAGCAGGCTGTAATAGAGCCGTGCGGCCAGCGCATTGCCCATGACGAGTTGCGTGCCGCGCGGATAGCGCAGCCGGTCCATCGCATAGCGCCCCACGACGGCGAGCGTGCGCCTGAAGTTGGCAAGCGTGGCGAACGGCGCGAGCAGCGCATTCAGATCGTTGCGCGCGACCATCATGCCGCCGAGTCCCATGAACTCCTTGCGCGGCGGCCGCACGCGCGCGAAGGCTTTGCCGAGCACGCGCGCGTCGAACGCCACGGGGGCCAGCGCGCGGCCGCCATAGGCCGCGCCGGGTCCGTTCACGTAGTCGGGGTGAGCCGCGGCGGCGACGAACCTGACCTCGCTGATCCGGGTCAGCTCCTCGATGGCCTGCGGGCCGCTTTGCAGGAAGGCCTCGCGTGCTTCGTCGCCACCGCGTTCGCCGACCACCGACTGCAGGAAGCGCCGCGCGTCGTCGACACTATCGGGCACGCCCGCGTCCACGCTCAGCTTCGTGCCGGGCACCCACGTGGTGCCGCCCGAGGTGGACGTAATGCCGCCCACCATGCCGGTCTTCTCGCACAGCAGAACCTTCAGCTTCTCGTGGTCGGCCACGAGCGCGGCCGTCATGCCGGCCGCGCCCGCGCCGAATACCAGCAGATCGACTTCCTCATCCCACCCTTGCCACTCCTGCCGCCCCTGTTGCCTGACCGCACCCATCTCCGTGCCTCCTCCATTCCGGTTCGCCGCGCGCGCATGGCTGAATGCGCGTGGCAAACGGTGTTCTTGATTTTGGAATCATATTCCAATAAATAAAAAAGTGGAACAAGATTCAAAATTAAGCGGCGGCAGAGGACAGCGCAGCGAATCAGTACGTGGCACGGCCTCCGGAGAGGTCGAAGGTCGCGCCGCTCGAAAACGAGCATTGATCGGAAGCGAGCCAGGCCACGAGGTTGGCCGCTTCCTGCGCGGTGCCCGCACGCTGCATGGGGATTTTCGCGAGGCTTGCGCCGAGGGCCTCGGGCGTCAGCTGCGCAAGCAGCGGCGTCTCGATCAGGGCGGGCGCGACGCAGTTCACGCGGATAGGCGTGAGCGCGAGTTCCTTGCCCATCGATTTCGTGAAGGCGATCACGCCCGCTTTCGCGGCAGAGTAGGCGGACATCTGTGGATTGCCCTCCTTGCCCGCAATCGAAGCGAGGTTCACGATGCGCCCGAACCCGGCCTCGCGCATCGGCTGCACGGCGGCGCGCGAGCAGAGGAACACGCTGCGCAGATTCACGTCGATGCAGCGTTGCCAGGCCGCGAGGTCGCAGTCGGTTACGTTCGCGACCGGACCGGTCGCGCCCGCGCTGTTCACGAGCACGTGCAAGGTGCCGAAGCGCGCGAGCGTTGCATGCATGGCGGCCGCGACGGATGCTTCGTCGGTCACGTCCACGCGCACGCCGAGCGCCGAGCTTTCCGGCAGCGCGCGGGCGGCCTCGTTTGCCGCGTCGCCGTCGAGATCCCAGAGCGCGACGCGGTGGCCGTCGTGTTGCAGACGCGCCGCGATGGCCCGGCCGATGCCGCCCGCGCCCCCGGTCACGACCGCGATTCGCGAGTGCGTATTCATGCCTGGGAATCCAGAAGAAATTCCACCATGCGATCGCACACGCGCGTGAACATCTGCGTGCCCGTTACGGTCTTGCAGCCGCGCGCGCGTGCCGCGGCGATGAAGGGCGTGAGCGGCGGCTTCGTGACGACGTCGCCCACGAAGGCGCTGGCCGGCAGGCGCGAGACGTCGATGGGCAGCGGGTCGTCGGGGCGCATGCCCATCGGCGATGCGTTCACGACCACGTCGAACGATTCGGCGGCGACCTCGCTCGCGGCCACGCGCACCGCGCCGCGCCCGAGCGTGGCGAGGCGCTCGACGAGCGAGCCGGCGCGCACGCTGTCGTTGTCCCACACGTCGAGCGAGCCGACGCCCGCGTTCACGAGCGCCTGGGCGATGGCCGAGCCGGCGCCGCCCGCGCCCACGAGCAGCGCGTGCTTGCCGCGCAGGTCGCAGCCTTCGTCGGCGAGTGCGGCGACAAAGCCGGCGCCGTCGAACATGTCGCCGTGCCAGCCGCCGTCGGGCGTGCGGCGCAAGGTGTTCACCGCGCCGAGGAACGCCGCCTGTTCAGAAAGGCTCGCGCAGAATTCCGTCGCGCTGAACTTGTGCGGCACGGTGATGATGACGCCGTCGACATTGCGCATGCACGCAACGCCCGCGAAGAACGCGGCGAGATCGGCCGGCGCGACGTGCGCGGGCACCACGAGCGCGTCGCGGCCCGCTTCGCGCATTGCTGCCGTCACGCCTTTGGGCGAACGCACCTGCGCGATCGGATCGCCGACGATGTAGTAGACGCGCGTGGCGCCGCTCAGGCCTTCGTCGAGCGAAACCGGCGTGGCCGCGACGGCCTCGGCGGGCGTGGAAGAGGGGGAAGTCATGCTGATTTCATCTCCTGGGTTGTGCCGGCATCATCGTGCACGATGCCGGGCGGTCTTGCGTGCGCGAGCGCGTGCTGCTTCAGGGCGCTCGCGCGGCTTGCATGGGTCGTGCCCCCGAAGCGCCGCCGTTGCGGCGCAATGGCGTTGGCGGGCGGCGTCAGCGGGCAGCCATCGTGCAGCCGATTTCCTGGCGGGTGCCGTAGAGCCGGTCGAGGTCGGTCGGGTTCTTCGGCACCACCGAGACCTGGTTGAGCCAGTCCCACTTGTCGGTGATGTGGTCCTTCACCTTGAACACGGTCCAGCGCCGCAGAAGCTGATGATCCCACGGACGGAAATACGCGGGGCCCATGCTGTCGCCCAGTTGCACCGTTTCGAGGCTCTGCACGATGTCCGGGCCCGAAGTGCTCTTCGCCTCGTTCACGGCCTTGAGCAGCGAGCGCATGGTGAACCAGCCGATCCATGCCTTGTCGGCGGGCGGCTTGCCGTACTTCGCGGTGTACTGCTTGATGAAGGCGATTTCCTCGGGCGAGTGGTCGGGCGAGCTGAAGTGCCACGGCTTGCCGTAGTAGCCGGTTGCGGCGTCGACGCTGATCGACCAGAGGTCGGAGTCGCCGATGATCGGACAGGCCACCGGAATCTGGTTCTTCATGCCCATTTCGGCGTACTGCTTGAGGAACGTGGAGAGGTCGCCGCCGGGCAGGCCGAGCAGCACGACATCGGGCTTCGACTGGCGGATCTTGAGGATGAACGCGCTGAAGTCGGTGGTGTTCAGCGGCGTGACGTCCGCACCCACGATCGTGCCGCCCGACTGCTTGAGCAGGTCCGACATCGAGCGCTGGATGTCCTGCCCATACGCGTAGTTCGCCACGAGGAAGTGCCATTTCTTGCCGATCGCGAGCAGCGACGGCGCGAGCGCGCGGCAGGTCACGGGCGTCGGACTCAGCACGCGGAAGGTGTACGGATTGCAACTGCTGCCGGTCAGCTCGCGCGCGGCGGCATTGGGCGCGATATAGGGCGTTTTGGTGCGCATCGCGACCGACGACATCGCCAGCGACGTACCGCTGTTCGTGCCGCCGATCACGGCAACCGCCTTGTTCTCTTCGACGAGCTTCTGCATGTTCTGCTGCGCCGACTGCGGATTCGGTTCGTCGTACCAGACGAGGTCGACGCGGCGGCCGCGCGCCTGGTTGCCGGCCTGGTCGAGCGCGAGCTTTACGCCGTTGGCGATCACTTCGCCCTGTTCTGTCCACACGCCCTGCTTGGCCATCAGCAGGCCGAGCTTGAGCGGCTGCTCGCCCTGCGCGCGCACGAAGGCGGGCGCCGCGAGCACCGCGGCACCGCCCGCGAGTGCCTTGCCGGCCGTGGCGAGCCACACGCGCCGCGAGATCGCCGAGGCGGGCGGCGTTTCTGCCGTCGACGTTTCGGGGGCCGAAAGGTGGGTGTCCTGTGAGTGCTTGTCCGTCATGTGTCTCCGCTCCTGCCCCGTTTGAAGGGCCTGCTTCGTTGTGGTCGGCACATCGCGCAAAACGGTTGTGCCCGAAAAAAGCAAAAGTGAATCTTGATTCAAAGTGGAATAGTATTCAACAATTAAAGAGAATTTCAAGGTATCGGGGTAATCACCCGTAGCGGCGCTCCGGTGCCGATCTGTTCAACCGAAGCAAGGAGAGATGCGCAATGGCAAGGAGACGTATGGCGGTGATCGGCGCGGGTGCGATCGGCCGGATGCATGTAGAGCGCGCGCGGCTGCATCCGCATGCGCAAGTGGTGGCGATCGCGGACCCATCGCCGGCCGCGGAGCAGTTCGCGCGTGCCGAAGGGCTGCGCTGGTTTGCCGACTACGCGGCGCTGCTCGACGAAGTGCGCCCCGAAGGCGCTATCGTCGCCACGCCGAACGCGACGCATGTGGATGTCGGTCTCGCGTGCGTCGCGCGCGGCGTGCCGGCGTTGCTCGAAAAGCCCGTCGCCGATCGCGTGGAGGACGCACTGCGGCTGGACCGCGCCGCGCGCGAGGCGAACGTGCCGTTGCTGGTGGGCCACCATCGCCGCCACAATCCGATCCTGCGCCGCGCGCGCGAGATCGTGCAGTCGGGGCGGCTCGGCAAGCCGGTGGCGGCCAACGCGCTTGCCACCTTCTACAAGCCCGATGGCTACTTCGACGTGCAGTGGCGCCGCGAGACCGGCGGCGGTCCCGTACTCATCAACCTGATTCATGACATCGACATCATGCGGTTTCTGTTCGGCGAGATCGTCGAGGTGCAGGCGCAGACGTCGAGCGGCGTGCGCGGTTTCGCGGTGGAAGATACGGCTGCCGTGCTGCTGCGTTTCGCGAGCGGCGCGCTTGGCACGCTCGTCGTGTCCGACACGGCGGCCGCGCCGTGGAACTGGGACCTCGTGGCGGGTGAGGCCGCGCATTACCCGCGTCAGCAGGAGAACACGCACTTCCTGATCGGCACGGACGCGTCGCTCACGCTGCCGCAGCTCGACGTGTGGGAATACCGCAGCGGCAAGGGCTGGCACGAGCCGTTGACGGTGGAGCGCAGCACGCCGCATGCGGGTGATCCGTATCACGAGCAATTGCGCCACTTCGCCGCGGTGATCGCAGGCGAGGAGGCGCCGGTGTGTGCCGTGGACGACGGCGCGCGCACGCTCGCGGCGACACTGGCGGTGCACCAGGCGGCTGCGGCACGCGCGCCCATTGCGCTCGATCTCGCTGAAGCCGTGCGGCGATAAATACTCAGGATGGCTGATGACCGTGGCGATAGAACGCCACGGTCTCGCGCAGGCCGTCTTCGAGCGAGGTTTGCGGCAGGCCGGGCAGCAGGCGCGCGAGCGCGGGATCATGGGGAAACGCACTGGCGATCGGCAGCGGCGGCCCGCTCGCATCGATTTGCGCACCCGGAACGATCGCCGTGATCCTGTCGATCAGCGTGCTGATCGGCGTTATCTCGCCCGCCAGCGTGAACGCGTGCGCGCCCTCGAAGTCGTGCAGCAGCGCTGTTTCGTAGGCCGCGGCGACGTCGTCGGCGAAGATGAGACCCGTCGAACCGCTGAACGGAATCGTATAGCGTTCGCCGCGCGCGGCCGCGCGGCAGGCGAGGCTCGGTCCCGCGCTCGAGCCCGATTCGCGCCCCGCACCGTAGACCACGAGCGGCCGGAAACCGATGCTCGCGATGCCGTGGTCGTGCCAGTACGCGCGGGCGGAGCCTTCGCAGGCGAGCTTGAAGGCGCCGTAGTGCGTTTGCGGCAGCGGCGTCGCGCCGTCGTCGGGGCCGAACACGCCCGCGCTGCTCGCGTAGAGCACGCGGCGTATACCCGCCGCGCGTGCGGCATCGAACACGTTCAGCGTGCCGAGCAGGTTGATCTGTGCGCCGCGCACGGGATTCGCCGCGCAATCGGGCGTGAGGATGCCCGCGAGATGAATGACCGCGTCGCAGCCTTCGAGCGCACGGGCGGTGTCTTCCGCGCTGGCGATATCGCCGGTGCGCCACTGCACCGAGGCCGCGCGCTCGGGCGACAGCGTCTCGATGAGCCGCGCGTTCGCGCGCAGGTCGAACGCGACGCAGTCCATGCCGCGCGCCAGCAGCCGCTTCATGATCCACGCCCCCAGAAAACCGCTGCCGCCCGTAATCAGTACCCGCATTGTCCTGTCTCCATGTTGTTCATCATGTCACAAATTTTTGCTGAGCCATATTTGTTGAATACTATTCCATATAGAAAATTAATTCCACAAATCTGCGCGATGGTGCTGCTCGGGAGCGCACGTCACGAGGGGGCGGTTTGTGACCGTAAATCTAGGGCATTGACCGCGAGCACGCCCATGCGAATCTGCTTGAATTCCAGTGTGGAATTGTGTTCTCATTTGGCTATTACGATAACGATGAGAAAGCTAAATGGCAGGGAATCTTGAGCGTGCGCTGGCCGTGCTCGAACTGTTGGCGAAGAATGGCGGCCGCATGCCGCTGGCCACGATTGCGGACACGCTGAACATTCCGCGCAGCGGCACGCACCGGCTCCTCTCGATGCTGATCGACGAGGGCTTCGTGCGCCAGGACGAAGAGCATGGCGAGTATCTGCTGGCCATGAAGCTCGTTTCGCTGGCGCTGATCTATCTCTCGACGAGCGGGGTGTTCGACATTTCGCAGCCGGTGCTGGACCGGCTGGCCGAGGCATCGGGCGAACTGGCGCGGCTTGGCGTGGTGGAGGGCGATCACCTTACCTTCGTCGGCAAGGCGCAGGGCGCGAAGTCGGGCTTGCGCTACGACCCGGACATGGGCAGCAACCCGCCGCTGCATTGCACGGCCAGCGGCCAGGCGTGGCTTGCCACGCTGCCGGACGAGCGCGCGATCGAACTGGTGTCGAGGCAGGGGGGGCTCGGTGCGAAAGCGCGGAACGCGCCGCGTGCGCCGAAGACGATCCAGCAATTCCTGAAGGACCTGAACGGCGCGCGTCAGCGCGGCTACGGTGTCGCTATCGAGACCTACGAGGCCGGTATGACGTCGATTGCGGCGGCGGTGCGCAATCCCGTTACTCATGAGGTCGTGGGCATCGTGAGCCTCGCGGGTCCGAGCACTCGCTTGCCGGAGTCGCGTCTGAAAGAGCTCGCGCCGCATTTGCTGGAAGCGGCAACGGATATGGGCGCGGCCACGCTGACTTCGCGATATTTCAAGCAGAGTACCGTGGCCGGTGCCGATCAAACTCGCGTGCAGGCGGTCAAGCCGAAGACGCGAGCCGCGAAGTCGCAATAGGCTGCGTCGTCATGAAGGCGACAGCATGAAGCCGCTCATGACGTGGATCGAAGGCGCGCGTTGGCGTGCGTCGGCATCGCATTGTTTCGAGGGGCTGCTGATCCACGTACCGTGCGCGCTCCTTGCACAGTCGTGGTGGGTAGGGGCGCTGTGCGTCGTGGTGTGGTACTGGTCGCGTAAGAAGCTCGAAATCGAATACGCGGTCAGCCCGTCCGATCACGTGCCGGCCTGGTCGTCGGGCTGGTTCCCCTGGCAGTGGAGCGCGTATCAGGTGCTCGATGTCGTGCTTCCCGCGATCAGTTCATGCGCGATTGCGCTGATGTCGCCACCTGTTTTTCACTTTGCGTGGCATGGCTGATTCGGCGCTTCGTCCGGTGAATTACAGCGGCGGTGGTCGCTTTGTGCCGCATGGCGTTTGCGAAGCCATGCGGCAATAGGCCTGATGGGGGTCAGGGGAAGATGGCGCGTAATCGGTCACGCCAGTTGGGCGGAATACTCAATGCTCCGGTATCGCCGATCCGCGCTCCCTGGAAACCCACCGCGCTATCGTCGGGCATAAACCACGGCATCCCCCCGTCCATCGATTCAAAGTCAACCCGTGCGAGCAGTTTGCCGCTGCGTGCGTCGTAGAGTTTCCCAACAAAGAAATCAACGGCCCCATTGCTATCCGTCACGCACGATTCCGCACGGTATAGTCCATTGTGAGAGATTGAGCTATAGCACTCATGCGCCGTTGCGCGTGCTCGTGCATCAAACACGTATTGAACGATGCTGAACCCAACACCCATCACGAAGACGATTAGCCCAATGCGGTACATTCGCGAGAGCCACGTCATTTCCTCACCCTGAACCTGATCGGGTCGATCTTCACGACCCGGCAATCGGAAAACAGAATCATGTCGCCGCCTGCGTTATGAGCATCTTGCCAACGTCGGAAGTCACTGTTGTGGACAGGCCAGAACGTTCGCCCATAAGGGCCTTCGGGCTGGATAATGTAATTGCTCCAATTTCCCCAATTCGCATGCTGTGCGACATACCCTTCCGGAACCAGGCAGATGCCGTCCCTGTTCCAGTGTCCAAGATATTGCGAGCCGCCTTTGCCATCGTCAAAGAATGAATAGGGGTTCTTGACGTATATCGCGACCTTCGTGACTTCGATTTCAATACCGCTGATGCGCAGTGGTCTGAAACGGGCTTCAGCAACAGCCGCATACATTGCAAACCCGCCTAGTGCCCCTGCCAGATCGTCGGGTTTGCCGTGGTGGAGCATTGCACCGAAGAACTGCTCGGCCTTTTCGAGTGCGGTCGTGTCCACGGGCGCATATTGAAACTGGAAATTATCATGCAGCGCACGCACATTACCGCGCATCAGTTCAAGCGTGTCGATTCGATCATGATCGCGATAGGGGTAAAGCGTCCTGACAAGCTTTTCCGATGTACCTTTTGTCAGGTAGCTTGTCTTTTGCAGGTTTTTAAAGCCTGCTTGCGTGCGTGGATACGAGAGAACCCAATCAAGCATAATCGACCGGGTATCGAAGCGATCATCGCGGTAGGCTTTTGACCCGTCGCTGTTGATGCCATATCGCTTTTGACTAAGGTTCATCGCCTGATTCTTCGGCGAGTAGGCAAACCATTTTCGCAGCAATGCCGCTGACCTGTGCCACCCCATCTTCGACATTGCGCCGGGAATCTCCGTGACCTGAAAACTTTCGTTAGTCACGAGATGCTGCGCATCTTGTACTACACCCGGAAAATTTCCACCTTTGGAATTTACATACGTGATGTCTCCAGGTTGTTCTCGCCATTCCCCATTGCTCGGCGTATAGAGGGATAGTTTTTGTGCGCTCATGCAGGTTTCGGAAAGGGTCTATGGAGTGGCCCTTTTAGCACGAGCGCCGTACAGTGCATCTCAAAATTGCCGTACTACTGTGGGTTCTTCAGCGTGTCTTATCCCTCAATGAACTCCGTTACCTGAATCCGTCTTATGCATCATCACGCCGTGAAGGTTCGTAGTTTTGAATGGGACATTGAACACATGACTGACCTTACCGCCAACTTCGAGTCAGCATAGGCTGCCAGCCAGCAGCCTCAGCCAGCCATCGCGCTCTCACGCCACAACGACACGCCATCCATACCGTCAGCCGGCAGACCCAGAAAATCCAGTATGGTCGGCGCGATATCCACAAGACTGGTGTCGCGGGCCACGGCGCCCGCAGTCTGCTGCGCATGCTCGATCATCAGGAACGGCCGTGTCTCGTCCGCGCCCCAGCCACCGTGTTCGCCGTGTCCGTCGACGCGTGTCTTGCCGGGCTCGGCCACGGTCCAGCGCATGCCGCGCACGCCGTATGGATTAACGGCATCGAGGCGCGCCATGTTCACCGCCGCGACGATACCGTCTTGCGGCGCGAGTCCGCGCGCGCATAGCGTGTCGCCGGTTTCGACCGAATCGGCCCACGGTTCCTCGCTGAGCGCATCGAGCACCGCTTCGAGCGCTGGCCGTCCCGCCGGAGTCGCATAGAGCACGGCGGCGGTGCCTTGACCCGCCACCGCGACGGCGCCGCTTTCGAGCGCCGGCGCGAGCCCCTGTGCCGCCAGCCAGGCTTCGATGTCGATGCTGCCGCCGATGCTTTCCTGCCCGTGATCGGAGCCCGCCAGCAGCAGGATGTCGTCGCCGCTCGCGCGCAGTTCGCGCACGGTGCGCACCACTTCGGCCACGCAACGGTCGGCATGGCGCAGCGCTTCGAGATGCTGCGGCGAGCCGAGCGGCGCGCCGTGCAGCGTCGCGTCGGGATGCGCGAGCCAGAGCAGCGCCACGGCGGGACGCGAGCCGGCCAATGCCTCGGAGCAGAAGCGTTGCGTCATGCTCCAGTCGCCGGCGAAATCCTGCTCGATCCGCAATGCCGCTTCGCCGGTCAGAGCGTGGCCGCCCGGCGCGTACGAGCCGGCTCGATGATAGACGTGGCCGAAATGTTCGGGGTCCAGAAAATAGGCGGCGCCGGGCGACACGTTGGAGAACGCGACGAAGCCGCCGTGTTTGGCTACGCGCTCGGCGAGTGTGGGCACGCGCAAGGTCTGTCCGGTGGCGCGCCTCATGTGGGCGCGGAAATCGGGTTTGCCGACGTCGTAGATACTCACCCGGCCCGCTTCCAGCAAGCCCATACGGTTGCCGTGCAGTCCATGCCGGCTCGGCCGGCAGCCCGTGGCGATCGAGGCCGCCGACACCCGCGTGACGGAGGGAAAGACTGCCCGGTACGCCGAGCAATGCAGCGCCGTCCGCTGTAGCGCATGCAGGGCCGGCGTGAGGTCCGGGTTGATCCAGTCGCGTCCCAGCGCGTCGCAGCAGACCATGACGACTCGTCGTTGCAGATTCGCCATCAGTTGCCGTGCTCCCCGGCGAGAGCGACCGCGAAGGCGTCGAAGTTGCGCAGCGCGCGGCCGGTGAATTCGTCCGCCGGCTCGAAGCTGGAAATGAGCGGTACCGGCTGCTCATGGAGGCTGCCGTGCGAGCGCAGCGGCCGGTCGAGACCGGACAGATCGTGTTCCGCGACGCGCGTGCCCAGCACGTGCGCGGGGCCGGCCAGCACGACGAGGTCGCCGATGCGGTCCGCCGGCAGTTCCAGCGAGGCCGCTGCTTCCTCGCGGTCGAGCACCGCGTCGATGCCGGGCAGGCCGGCGAGCAGCGTGCGCGCGGCAGCGATATCGGCGGCATTGGCGCCGTCGCCGTCATGATGCAGATAGACCGTCGCGAAACCGCCGAGGGCGCCGTGATGGCGCACGTAGGGATCGGTAATCGGCAGCACCACGCGGGCTTTCAGCGCGGGCAGGGCCGCGTCGAGCCGGTCGGCGAGGAACAGCACGTTGGGCTGTCCCGCCGCGTCGCTCTTCGCGCCCATGCCGTGGTCGGCGGTGAGCACGAGGCGCGCGCCGAGCTCGTGCATGGCGGCCAGATGGCGGTCGAGCATGGCGAGAAACTGATTGGCCTCGGTTTCGCCGGGCGCGTACTTGTGCTGGATATAGTCGGTGGTCGACAGATAGAGGAAGTCGGGCTTCCACCGCTGGAGCAGGAGCACGCCGGCGCTGAAAACCGCCTCGCTGGCAGCGGCGCTGTAGATCGGCGGCAGCGGGGACGGCAGGAAGCCGGCTGCCGCCGGGCCCGCCGTTTCGACCGAAAAGCACAGCGCGCCCGGGCTCTCGGGAAGACCATGGCCGAGCATGCGGCGCAGCTTGTCCTTCGCGGTGACCACGGCCACGCGCGCGCCGGCCCCGGCCAGCTCGGCGAGGATGGTCGGTGCACGCAGGAAGGCCGGGTCGTTCATCATGACCTCGGCGCCGGCCGCCTCGTCGTAGAAGTAGTTGCCGGCGATGCCGTGCACCGACGGCGCCACGCCGGTGACGATCGAAAGATTGTTGGGATTGGTGTAGCTCGGCATCGCACACCGCGCGGCGCGGCACCAGCCACGCGCATGCAGCGATTGCAGGAACGGCGCGATGCCGCGTTCGAAGGCGGCGTCGAGATAGGTCCGGTCGAGGCCATCCACGCAGGCGACCACGGTCGGCTGCCTGGGCAGCGCGTAGCGCCGGCCGTTGACTTCGAGTGTGCGAACTGCGTTGGTCATGATGTTCTCCTGTTTATCGTTGCGGCAGCAAAGCCTGGACGTCGGTCGCCATCTCGGTGAGCACCTTGTCGGCGTCGCCGGCGCGCTGGCCGCTCGCCACGCTCTCCAGCCTGTCCTTGATCACGTCGATCGCCTTCAGCCCGTTCGGACCGGGGAATGCGTACCAGGCCGTCGCATAGGGTTGTTCCTGCACCGCCACCGCGAAGTTCGGGTTGGCCTTGTAGAAGTCCTTCAGCAGGGCGCCCGCTTTTTCGTTCGGCGGAAAATAGCCGGTGCGGCGTGCGACCTCGGCGGCCTGCGCCGGCTCGGTGGCAAAGCGGATGAAGCGCCAGGCGGCCTGCTGCTTGGCCGGATCGCGTGCGGTGATCATCAGGCCGTTGCCGCCGGCGGGCAGATGCGAAAGGCCCGGCTTGAGATCGGGATACGTGCCGACCGCCAGCTGGAAATGACCGGCGGTGATCTTCTGGATCGTCGCGAGCTGGGAGGTCGAGGTGGCGAAGATGCCGAGGCTGCCCGCCGCGAACTGCTGGCGCGCCGCCGTGTGGGTCAGGTACGGCATGCCGGCTTGTGTGACCAGCCGCGCAAGCCGGCCGATGGCCCACTGGCCCTCCTTGCCGTCGAAGGCCACCTTGCGTTCGCTGGCGTCGAGCATGCTGCCGCCGCGGCTCAGGACCAGCGACTGCCACATCCAGTTGCCGGTCTCGTCCCACGCGTAGAAGATGCCGTTGGTGCCGGAGCCCAGCGCATTGATCTTCTTCGCCAACGCCGTCACGCCGTCCCAGGTGGTCGGCAGATGGGACGGGTCGCCGCCCGCGCGGCGCACGAGATCGGCGTTGTAGTAGAGCACCGGCAGCGAGATCGCGAACGGCAGCGCGTAGCTGCGGCCCTTCACCTTGCCGGCCGCCAGCATCGCGGGGCTGTCGCCCTGCGAGGCAAAATCCTTGTCCGCGGCGATGAGCGGATCGAGCGGCACCGCGCTGCCCTGATCGGACAGGGCGCGGATGTTGTTGAGCCCCTGCATCACCACATCGGGTTGCGTGCCTGCCACCGATTCGCGCAGCACGGTTTGCAGCACCTGCTCGTACTCCGGCGCGGGCGCGCGGTACACGATGCGCACGTCCGGGTTAGCCGCCATGAAGCGTTTGGCGAGATCGTCCATGGCCGGGCGGAACAGGTCGGGGAAGGCGTACAGCACCGTCAGCTCGGTTTGGGCGGCTGCGGCCGGCTGCACGCCGAGGCCGGCGAACGAGCCCACTGCCATGGCGATCACGGCGAACATCTGCCTGAGGCGGGTTCTGCGTGTTTTCACTGCGTGACTCCTGTGATGAGGCCGCGGCGCGGTGCGCGGCCGGTGGTCGATACGGTCGAGGCCGATATGGGTCGATACGGAAAAGGACCGCCCGGCGGAAACGCGCGGGCGCGGCGCGCCTCAGCCTTTCATGCCGGAGAGCGCGATGCCTTCGATGAAGCGGCGCTGCGCCAGCAGGAACGCCAGCACTAGCGGCGCCACCACGATCGCGGCGGCGGCCATCAGCGCGCCGTAGTCGGTGCCCGCTTCCTCGTTGCGGAAGAACGCGATGCCGAGCGGCGGCGTGAGCTTGTCGGGCGACGACAGCACGATCTGCGGCCAGAAGAACTCGTTCCAGTGCGCGCTCACCGAAAAGATGCCGAAGGCCGTCACGGCGGGCAGCGCGACGGGCAGCATCAACCGGAACACGATGGCGAACTCGCTGAAGCCGTCGAGGCGGGCCGCGTCGAGCAACTCGTCGGGCACGGTGCGGAAATACTGGCGCAGCAGGAAGATGCCGAACGCGGAAACGCCGTAGGGCAGCGCGAGCGCCCAGTAACTGTCGACGAGGCCGAGCTGCTGCGCGAGCAGGAACTGCGGGATCGCCACTGCCTGGGGCGGCAGCATCAGGCAGAACAGCACCGCGCCGAACAGCAGGCGGCGGCCGCGAAACGGCAGCTTGGCGAGCACGTAGGCGCACGGCAAAGCGATCGCCAGCTGCAAGGAAAAGATCAGGACAACGACGAGTATGCCGTTGGCGAGGTAGCGCAGCATCGGCACGCTTGCGAACACGGTGGCGAAGTTCTGCCATCCGGCGAAGTGCTGCGGCAGCAGATGCAACTGGCGCGAGAAGATTTCGTTGGCCGGCTTGAAGGCCGTCGAGAGCATCCAGGCGAACGGCGCGAGCGACACGAGACTGCTGATGCCGAGCAGGGCATGACGCAGCAGCGAACCGCCCAGCCCGGCGAGACGAGGCTTGCGCGAAGGGTTCATGAAGCGCTCCGGTCGCTCGAAAAGCGGAATTTGACGAGCGTGAGCACGCCCACCAGCAGAAGAAAGAGCACGGCGATGGCGGCGCCCCGGCCCGTGCGGAAAAATTCGAATGCTTCGCTGAACATCGTGAAGAGCAGCACCTCGGTGGACTTCTGCGGCCCGCCGCCGGTGATGACGTAGACGGTTTCGAACAACTGGAACGAGCGAATCGTCGAGATCACCACCACGAAGCCCGTGATGGGCCGCAGCAACGGCCAGGTGACGAGCCAGAAGCGGGTCCAGCCGCTCGCCGCGCCGTCCACGGCGGCCGCTTCGCGGTACTGCGCGGGAATGCCGGTCAGGCCGGTGAGGAACAGCACCATGTTGAAGCCGGTGGCCTGCCAGATGCCGATCAGCGCGAGCGAGAGCAGCGCCGTGCGCGGGTCTTCGAGCCAGTGCGGGCCGGCAATGCCGACGCGCGCGAGCAGCAGGTTCACGAGCCCGAAGCTCGGATGCAGCATGAACTCCCACACCACCGCAATCGCGATCGTGGCGGCCATCACGGGCAGAAAGTGCAGGGTGCGATACAGGGAGCGCAGGCTCGTGCGTGCGTCGATCAGCAGGGCAAGGCCGAGGCCGAGCACGGTCGAGGCCGGCACCACCAGTGCCGTGTAGAGCAGCGTGTTGGCGAACGAGCGTTGCAGCACCGGGTCGTGTGCCAGCGACGCGAAGTTCTGCAGTCCGATGAAATCGACGTGCGATGCGCCGAGCCGGTAGTCGGTGAAGGCCAGCACGATCACGGCGACGAGCGGCAGGATCAGCGTGGCGAGGCCGAGCAGCACGGCCGGGCCCGCGAACAGGACGATCACGGGCGTGCGCGAGGGTCTCGCGGTCGGCAAAGCGAGGGCGGGGGAGCTTGCGCGCAGCGGCTTAGCCATGCACCACCCGCATGCCGTGAGCCGCAGGCCGACCGGTTTGCGCGACGCGCTGGCCGTCCGCGTCGAACACGACCGCACGCGCGAGATCGGCCTGCAATCCGCAGGTTTCGCCGATACGTGCATGGGCGTTCGGCATGCCGGACACACGCACCGCGAGGCGCGCGGGCGGCGCGCCGGCCGCGCCGTCCACGGCGACGTGAATCAGCGTGTCGGCGCCGAGATATTCGAGGTTGAGCACGCGTGCCGGCAGGGCGCCGGGGCAGCTCGCCTCGACCAGCGTGAGGTGCTCGGCGCGCAGGCCGAGCGTGAGCGCCGTGCCTTCGGGCAGATCGACGGCGAGCGGCAGGATGCAGCCGTCCGCCGCGCTCAGGGTTTGTCTGGCCGTGCGAACGCTGGCCGGCAGCAGGCCGATGACCGGTGTGCCGATGGTGCGCGCCACTTCGATCGAGCAGGGCTGTGCGTACAGCTCCGCCGGCGTGCCCAGTTGCAGGATGCGGCCGGCGCGCATGACCGCGATGCGATCCGCCATGGTCATCGCTTCCACCTGGTCGTGCGTGACGTAGAGCGTGGCCACGCCGAGCCGCCGGTGCAACTCGACGATCTCGCCGCGCATGCTGGCGCGCAATTCGGCGTCGAGGTTCGACAGCGGCTCGTCGTAGAGAAAAACGGCCGGCTGCCGGACGATCGCGCGCCCGAGCGCCACGCGCTGGCGCTGGCCGCCGGATAGCGCGGCGGGCTTGCGTTCGAGCAGCGCGCCGATGCCGAGCGACTCGGCCGCTTCGCGCACTTTCGTGTCGATCGCGGCGCGGCGCCGGCGGCTCGCGGCCGAGAGCCGCCAGGCGAGCGGCACACGCTCCCACACACGTAGCTCGCGTAGGGCGAGCGGCGTCGCGATGTTCTCGCGGATCGTCAGGTGCGGATAGAGCGCGTAGTTCTGGAACACCATCGCCACGTCGCGCGCGGACGGGCCGAGCGTAGCCGTGTCGCGGCCGCCGATGTGAATGGTGCCGCTATCGGGCCAGTCGAGTCCGGCGACCATGCGCAGCAGGGTGGACTTGCCGCATCCGCTCGGCCCGACCAGGGCGACGAACTCGCCTTCGCCGATTGTCAGGTCGATCTGGTCGGCGGCGACGTACGTGCCGTAACGGCGCGACACGCCCGCAAGCTCGATGCCGCCTCGCGCGCGCCGCGTGCCGGCGGCGCCCATCGTGTCAGGGATCTTGTTCATCCGAATACCCGAAGCTCATTTGAGTTCGCTAAGGTACATTTGTAACGTTACCCTTTTGTGACTGCGAAAACCCATTTGTGCTCATGCGCCGGAAGGTGATACCGTTGCACACCGCCGGCTTGCCGCGTCACGGCGAGCCTGCAAGGACAACGGAGAAAATCGCGCATGGAACGCCACAGGAACGCCCCTTCCGCAGACGAGGGGCAATCGATCGACGCGCAGGTGATGGCGCGCATTTGCTGGGCGTATTTCAAGGAGGGGCAAACCCAGGAGGCGATTGCGTTGCGCATGGGTCTCACGCGCAAGCGCGTGAATCGCGTGCTCAACGAGGCGCGCGCCAGCGGCTTCGTGCAGATCACGATCAATAGCCCGGTGGGTGCTTATGTCGAGCTGGAAGTGCGGCTGACCGAGGCTTACGATCTGCGCCGCGCGATCGTGGTGCCGACGCCCGAAGATGCCGACGACTTGCGTCCGGTGGTCGGCGCGGCGGCGGGCCAGTACGTCTCCAGCCAACTCGGGCAGGGCGCCACGCTAGGCATCAGTTGGGGCGGCACGATCAACGCCGCCGCGCAGAACGTCATACGGCGGCAGCAGATGGACAATACCGTGGTGTTGATGTGCGGCGGCCTTGCGCGCAGCACGCGCATCAATCCCTACGACAACGCGGCTTTGTTCGCGCGGATGCTGGACGCAACCTGCTACTACATGACGGCGCCGCTGCATGCGGAGACGGCCGAACTGCGCGACGCGCTCGTTCGCAGCGAGCCCGTTCGCAGCGTGCTGGAGATGGCGAGGCACGTCGACATGGCGTTGCTGAGCGCGACCGATCTCTCGCCGCAGTCGAAGATGCTCGAATATGGCGTGATTTCGGAAGCGGCCTGCCAGTCGCTACGCGATGCCGGCGCGGCCGGCGACATCTGCGGGCATTATCTCGACGCCGACGGACGACTGGTCGATCATCCGCTGGCCGCGCGCACGATCAACCCTGCTCTGGAGGACCTGCGAGCGATTCCCGAGCTGATCCTGGCTGCGGGCGGATTGCAGAAGGTGTCGATCATTCGCGGGGCGATCCGGGCCGGGCTCGTCCATGTGCTGATTACCGACGAGGCAACCGCGGTCGCGTTGCTATGACGGCGGCACCCGGCGCGATGTGCCCTGTGCCGCATCGTCTTCGAACGGCCTTTTGAGGGCCGTTCGAGCCTGTGGAAATCAGGCGCCGGGCGGCAGCAGAATCTCGATCCCAAACGATTCGGCGAGACGCAGCAAGCCCGCCATCTGTTCCGGCGTGGGCGGTTGCGCCGGGATTTCCGCGGCGCCGGCGCCGGCCGCGCCGTCCAGAGGGATACCCGCTTGAGCAATGAATTCGTCGAAACCGCCGGGCGTGGTGGTCACGATGCAGCGCACGGGCTTTTCGCCGAGGTTGCGCAGCCGTTGCGGCACGCCGCGCGGCGCGAAGTAGGAGGAGCCGGCGCTCAGTATTTCGACTTTGTCTCCGATCGTGACTTCCATTTCACCTTCGATGATGAACATCGACTCGTCTTCGCGATGATGAATATGCAAGCCGCCGTCGCCACCCGGCGGCATGATGCCTTCGATCATCGAAAACTGGCCGCCGGTTTGTGCCGACGAGAGAAGCACTCTCATGCGAACCCCCATAAAAATATATTCGGGAGGAGTGCTTTGCATGACGGCGGGGAGTGGGTGTTGAGCAGTGTTCATGGATGCGATCAGATAATCAAAAGAAGTGTACGGCGGGGCGCTTGCGTGGTTGCCGATAACCGGGTTTCGTGATTTTACTCAGGATGGTTGAATGTCTGCTCTGGAGACGGCATGGGTGACTGGCAGCGTGCCCCATTCTTACCAGTTCAACGGAGAGCAGGGGGGCGCAATGACGAAGCAAATAGCTGTGATGCGAAGCTGCGTCAGCGATCAACCACAGCGGCAGTCAAGGGGAAAGACGGGGCAGCGGCAATGCGTACGGTGTGTGCGGCGGTGGACGTCTTCGAAGCGGCCCAAAGATCAAGGACAAAGCTAAAAGGCTCGAAGATCACTACCCGCACCGGAACCATTCAGGCTCGGCAACGCAAATAGCTGGTTCCTGACGACGGAAGCGGCGCCGATAGCGGCTCCGTCCACGCCGAGCCGTGTGATGTAGATCGGCGGCGCCGTGAAGCCGTGCATGAGGTTGCTCGCCAGCGCCCGTTTCACCCTCTGTTCGACGCGAGGGAACAATATGCTCAACGGTCCACCAAGGACGATCTTTCCGGGGTCCAGCACATAGACAAGATTCAGGATGCCCGTTGTCAGGACGTTCGCCCATTCATCGAATGTTTCTTCGAGTGCAGGTGTGCGGCCGGTATGGTCCGTGCGTGCCAGCCATTCGAGACCGCGCTCGAAACTCTGATCTTTCGGCAGGAACGCGCGGAAACGTTCATAGCCCGCGAGCAGTTCGAACGTGTGCGACGCGATCGCGCCCGGAGTCGCCCCCATCACCATATGCCCCAGTTCGCCCGCGTAGCCGCGCGCACCTTCGAGGATGCGTCCCTGCTGAACGATCGCGCCACCGAGACCTTCGGTCAGCAGAATCAGCAGCATGTTTTGCGCATCCTGCTCGCGAGCCATCGTGCGTTCGGCGTTCGCAAAGGCGACGGCGTCGTTGCAAACCGTGATGGGCCACGCCAGATCGTTGCGTGCGGACAGTATCTGTTTCAACGGCACATCGCGCCAGCGCAGGAACGGTGCGATGACCACGCGACCGCCGCGATCGACGAGTCCCGGCACCGAAACGCACAGGCCCTGAACGCGGCTCGGCTCGACGCCGCTCTCCTGCAGAAGACGTGCGGACAGGTTCGCGATCTGCTCGACCACGCGTTCGACGTTGTCCGCATGAGCCTCGATGGAATCGCTGAGCCGATGCGCGATGCGCATTTCCAGATCGACCATCACCGCCGTCAGGTTGAGGCTGGATATATCGATTCCGATGGCGTAGGCGCCCTGCGGATTCAGACGTATCCCTGATCCTGGCCGGCCAGGCCGGCCGCCCTCCACGCGGTCGGACGTTTCGACAACCAGCCCCGAGTCGATCAACTCCTTGACGGCGTGTCCAATCGTTGCACGCGTCAGCCCCAACTCTCGCGAAAGATCCGCACGACTCAGCGTGACACCGCGCTCAAGCTGCCGCAGACATCGCGCCGTATTGATATGGCGCAGCAGCATGGGGGTTGTCGAGGCGGTTTCCTGTGGCGCCGCCTCGGGCGTTGGGCTGTCCACGCGCGAAGGCGGGGCAGGGGTGGTCCAGTCTCCGGGCACGGCCGCCGGCCGTGCCGAGTGGGGATCGAACTGCTTCTCCCGCGCGGCTTTGCGAAACCTGTACAGGTAGCTCTTCAACGTCGCGGTGGTGATGGCGAGCCCATTTTCGTTCAGCACCTTCACGACGTCTGAAATGCGCGCGCCGGCGCTCAGGCGCTGCTCGATGTCGGGCAGGACGCTGCGCAGCCTGGCGGCCTTGTTGCCGGCTTCGATCCCGGTAATGGCTAAGCGGAGTGATTGGGGAGGCTGCATCGTGCGATCCTAGCTATTTTTTGCATTCTAAACGCATCCTTATCGCATTTCAAATGTATGTATATGACAAAAATAAGCGCGTTAACCCCGAATACATCGATTTTTATATTTGTTTAAAATACAAACAAATAGAGTGCAATCTCGCTGCCGATGCGTGGCTGCCGCCGACGTATTTCGTCCATCTCAACGTTTGACAGGAAACAACATGCTCAGGAATATCGACCCGCTTCTCGGCCCGGAACTGCTTGCGGTGCTGCGTGCCATGGGGCACGGCGAGGATATTGCGATCGTCGATCGCAACTACCCGGTGTTGAGCGCCGGTCCGCAAATCATTCGGCAGGACGGCGCCGACGGTCCGCGTGTACTCGACGCCATTCTTTCGGTTTTGCCGCTCGACAAAGGCGCACAGACGATCACCCGCATGGAGGTACGCAACCAGCCGGCCGAAATCCTGCCGGTCATGAGCGATTTCATTTCGATTGCGAACACCCACGCGCCGCATCTCGGGGTCGATTCGTTGCCGGCGGCCGAGTTCAAGGTGCGGGCCGCGAAAGCGGTAGCCATCGTCGTGACTGGCGAGGCGCGCGTGTACGGGAATATGCTGTTGCGCAAAGGCACCTTGCCGCTGTGAGCGGCAAACAGGGGGCAGCATGCCGGTTAAACGGAGGACTTCATGACTGATGCGTTGATGAATTTGCGGTTTCTGGCCGCGTGTGCGATTGCCAGAGAGGCGGGGCAGCTGATCCGCAGGCGTTTCCTTGCGCGCGACGATGCATTGAGTTTCAAGTTCAAAGGTCCTCAGGACTATCTGACTGAAACGGATGGAGAAGTCGAGCGACTGATTGCTGCGCGACTGGCCGCCTCGTTTCCCGACGACGGCTTTTTCGGCGAAGAGAGTGGCGGCGAAGTCGGCGATCGCGTGTGGATCGTCGACCCGATCGACGGAACGGCCGATTTCGCGCGCGGCGTGCCTTATTTCTGCGTGTCGATTGCATTTGTCCAGCATGGCAAGACGGAGATCGGCGTGCTGTACGACCCGATGCTCGACGAGTTGTTTGCCGCGCGCAAAGGGCACGGCGCCACCATGAATGGGCAGCCCATCAAGGTCAGCGCGATTGCGGACATACGTCAGTCCGTCGTCGAACTCGGGTGGTCGTCGCGCGTTCCGTTCGAGCCTTATGCCAAAGTTCTGGAGACGCTGCATTCATTGGGCGCGGGCGTAAAGCGGCGCGGCTCCGGCGCGCTCGGTATCGCCTATGTGGCCATGGGGCGGCAGGATGCCTACTGCGAACTGCATATCAACTCATGGGATGCGGCGGCGGCCGTCCTGCTCGTCGAAGAAGCGGGCGGATGGGTCAATGACTTCCTCACGAAAGAATGTCTCACGCGGGGCAATCAGGTCGTTGCCTGCACGCCGGGACTGCGTGGCTGGCTCGAAACCGTGCTGAGCGTATAGCCAAAGCGTGGAATGCATCCGGTCGTTTTATCAAGGAGAGGAACAGTGCAGGAGAATTCGGTGAACCCCTTTGCATTGAAGGGGGAAATTGCTCTTGTCACGGGCGCGACACGAGGAATCGGCCGCGCGTGCGCGAAGGCCCTTGGCGAAGCGGGCGCAGCCGTGGCGCTCGGCTGCCGCGACATGCGGGCCGGCGCCGACGAGGCGCAAGCATTGCGCGATGCCGGCATCAACGCGGTCGCAGTGCAGATGGACATGATGTCGATCGAGTCGATCGAGCAGGCCGTGTCGATGGTAGAGACGGAACTGGGTCCGCTGTCCGTGCTGGTCAATAACGCAGGTCACAGCCGCCCGGCGCCCGCCATGGAGGTCAAGACCGGCGACTATGACGCGATGTTCGATCTGAACGTCAAGGGGGCTTTTTTCGCCTCTCAGGCCGCCGCGCGCAAGATGGCAACGCGCGGTCGCGGGTCGATCATCAACATTGCATCGCAGGCCGGGTTCGTCGCTCTCGATGGCGAGTCGATCTACTGCATGACGAAAGCCGCGATGATTCATATGACGCAATGTCTCGCCGTCGAATGGGCGCAGCATCACATCCGCGTCAACGCCGTTGCTCCCACGTTCATCCGGACGGACAGCACCAAAGGCTGGCTCGAGAACGAAGCCACGCGCAATTCACTGCTTGCGCGAATTCCGCTGCGCCAGATCGGCGAACCGGAGAACGTGGCGGAACCGGTCGTGTTTCTCGCCTCGAATGCGGCTGCGATGATGACCGGCGCCACGCTAAAGATCGACGGCGGCTGGACCGCCGTGTGATGTGGGGCCCACGGAGGCCGTGAGAACGGCGTCCGCCTGCATCGATGTGCCTGATTCATTAAGTTCAGGATTACTGTTTATTCGGTGCGGGACACCGATGGAGAACGCTGTGAGAAAGGATGAAAGGCAATTGCGTATCGGCATATTGGGCTGTGGACCGATTTCGCAGTTTGCACACTTCGAGTCCGTGCAGAAAGCGCGCAACGCCACGTTGTTTGCGGTGTGCGATGTCGACGAAGGTCTCGCGCGACATTTCGGCCAGTTCTACGACGCGCAGAAGATCTATCTCGACTATGACGAGATGCTCGCGGACCCGGAGGTGGACGCCGTCGTGATCGGTACGTCCGATGCGTTCCACGTACCCGCGTCACTGAAGGCACTTGCTGCGGGCAAGCACGTGCTGTGCGAGAAACCCATCGGCGTTTCGGTCGAGGAGGTCGAGCAGCTCGCTCTGGAAGTTCGACGTTCGGGCAAGGTTCTGCAAATCGGCCACATGCTACGCTTCGATCCCGGCATCGAATCGGCGAAGGCATTCGTGCAGGATGAAATGGGCGAGATGCTGGCGCTCAAGGCCTGGTACTGCGATTCGACGCATCGCTATACCAACACGGACGCGATTCAACCCATGCCACGCCAAGGCACGCGCGTGCTGCGTCCGCAAGGCGACCCCAAAGCCGACAGGCAACGGTATTTCATGCTGGCGCACGGTAGCCATCTCGTCGATCTCGCGCGCTATCTCGGCGGCCCGATTCGCGCGGTCGATGCGAGGCTGCGAGAGAAATTCGGCGCTTATTGCTGGTTCGTGGACGTCGATTTCGAAAACGGCACGCTGGGGCATCTGGATTTGACCATCGCGGTTCGCATGGACTGGCACGAAGGGTTTCAGATCTACGGCGAGCACGGTAGCGCGACCGCGAAAATCTATAACCCCTGGTACTACAAGGCGAGCGACGTCGAGATTTTTCACGAGCGTAATGAGACGACGACGCGCGTGCTGGGAGCCGATGGGCATTTCTATCGACGCCAGATCGAAGGGTTCGCGGATACGGTGCTGAATGGCGTCGCGGCACGAGGCGCCGATATCGACGATGGTGTTGCGTCGATCCGGGCAATGGTCGCGATTGCGCAATCGGTGCGTAGCGGCGCGCCGGTCGCCCTCGATGAAGTCGGGGGTGCGTTGTGATGACGCCAGGCGTTTTTGCCCGGACGTACGCCGCGAAATACCCTGGCGATCTGTTCGTGCGGATACGCGCCGACGGGTTCTCCGCCGTGCAGTTCAACCTTTCATGTGCGGGACTTGCGGCATTGCCCGACGTGTTTCCGTCCGGCATGGGGGAACGTATTGCCCAAAGCGCCAGGGAAGCGGGCCTGACGTTGTGCGCGTTATCGGGTACCTACAACATGGCGCATCCAGACCCGGCACAACGACAACGCGACAGAGCCGGGTTCGAAAACGTGATGCGGGCAGCGCGCGAGATGGGCGTCTCGCTGGTGACCTTGTGCACCGGATCGCGCGATACCTCGAATATGTGGCGCGCTCATCCCGACAACCGCTCTGACGAGGCATGGCATACCCTTCGCGGTGAACTCGATTTTGCGCTGGCACTTGCCGAGGCATTCGATCTCGTGCTCGGTATCGAGCCGGAACCGGGCAACGTGATTGCAGATGCGAGGCTCGCGCGCAGGATACTCGATGAGATGGGTTCGACGCGTCTTGGCATTGTGCTCGACGCCGCCAATCTTCTTCCGCCCGAGGCGCAGCCCCGGCAGAACGAGATCGTTGCGGAGGCCGCGGAACTGCTCGGGGGCAGCCTGTTTCTCGTGCATGCGAAGGATATAGACCGTCATGGCACCGTCGTTCCCGCAGGCCAGGGCGCCGTCGATCTTCCGGCATTCGTCGCCCGGATGAAAGCGGTTGGCTACGATGGTCCGCTGGTCGGCCACAACTTCGAAGAGTCCGAGGCGCCTGGCGTGGCATCGTATCTGTCGTCAATCATTCAGGACTGCGCGTGATGACTGGCCGCTACTTTGAAACGGCGGATGGATGCAGGCTGGCATTCGTGGATGAGGGCGAGGGTCTGCCGGTGTTGTGGCAGCACGGGTTGGGCGCGGACCGCAGGCAACCGGCGGAGGTTTTTCCCGCGATCGACAGCATTCGCCGCATCACGCTCGAATGTCGCGGCCACGGTCTTTCCGCGTTAGGGAGCGTCACGGCATTGTCGATCGCACAGTTTGCCGATGATACCGTGGCCCTTCTGGATCATCTTGGCATCGGGCGCGCGGTCGTCGGCGGCATATCGCTCGGCGCGGCCGTGGCGTTGCGCATCGCGGTGTCGCGCCCCGAGCGCGCGGCCGCGCTGATTCTTGCGCGGCCCGCGTGGGTGGACACGGCGGGTCCCGCGCAACTGCGGATCTATCGCGACGTGGCCGATCTTCTCGCGAAACATGGGGCCCGCGAGGGTTTGATGCGACTCGAAGCCGGCGAGCGTTTGCAAGAGATCGAAGTAGTCTCGACCGATAACGCGGCATCGATGCGCGGCTTTTTCACGCGGAGCGATCCGGAGTCGACCATTGCGCTGTTGAGTCGCATTCCCGCACAGGGGCCGGACGTTCAACGCAGCGATATCGGCGGGCTCGATTTGCCGACGCTCGTCGTTGCCAACGGCCAGGATTATGTGCATCCAGTGGAAATGGCGCAGACGCTGGCCGACCTGATTCCGGGTTCGACGTTGAGGATCGTGACGTCGAAATCTGTAAGTCGCAACGAGTACCTCGCCGGGATGGAACGGGCGTTGCGCGAGTTTCTGATGCCGATGCGGAGCGCGTCATGACACAGGCCACAAAGAGCTTGCAGACACCAGACGGCGCATCCATTCTCGTGATCGATATCGGTGGTACGAACGTCAAGTTTGGCTACGCATGTGGCGGCCAACCGCTGGCTTATCGCAAGCTCTTTTCGAGCGATGCGCTCAGAGCGGGGGATCCTGTGCAAGCACTGGCACGAATGGTCGGGAATGTGATCGCGGAGACAGGCATCGCGCCACAGACGATAGTCGCCGCCGTGCCGGGATTTATCGACCGGGATGGCGATCGCGTTCTGCATGCCGCGAACATCGGGAGTCTCGATGGCCGGCGGCTGGGTACCGAGCTTGCGCGGCTCGTCGGCTGCACCGTTCTCCTTGAGCGTGACGCGGTATTGGCCCTGCTGGGCGAGACGCGAGCGGGCATTGTTGGGGATGCAAATGATGTTCTCGGCATCTTCTTCGGCACCGGGATCGGTGCGGCTTACGTGAATGACGGCAAGCCGTTTCGCGGCGGCGGCTGGGCGCTGGAAATCGGTCTGATGCCGTTTTGCGCGCAAGGTCCTGTGCCCGAGGGCGTGCGACCGGACTGCCTCGAAGCCTATGCATCCGGGCGTGCGCTGCAAGCCATTGCCGAGCGTAACGGCGTGTCCATTGACGGTGTATTCCAGGCATCGGGGTTCGATTCTTCGTTGGAGAAAGAGCTGTCGCGCTTCGTCAGATATCAGGCGATGGCGGTGGGCGCGGCCATTGCGATGATGTCGCCGTCTGTGATTCTTCTCGGTGGCGGAATCATGGATATGGCCGGCTATCCGCGGGAAGCGTTGACCGAACTCATCGGCCGTTTCGTGCCGATGGCGGAGACGGGACGCACGTTGGATGTGCGCTGGTCCCGGCACGGCTGGACCGCCGTTTTGCATGGGGCATCCGCGATCATCGCGGGGGGCATGGCTACGCTATAGGTAGAAAATAGATTCCCGAATGGTTGGAGGTGCTAAGCAGGATTGCAGTTTTTGAGTGTGCGTTGCTTAATCCATATTTCTATTTTGAAAGAGAAATTCAAAATGAATATGCCTCAGAAGAACGCGTATCGGCAATTCAAAAAAACAGGCAATCTATCGCAAATCTCCGCTTGCTACGAGGAGGGGCGCAACATCCTGTGGGTGATGTTGCACCCGCGGCCGCGCCCCTGCTTCAATGTCGAACTCGTGCGTGAAATTCTCGAACTCGCCCAGGCCGCCCGGGAATCCGATGTGCCGATCGACTTCTGGGTCACCGGCTCAAAGGTTCCGACGATGTTCAATGTCGGCGGGGACCTCGATTTCTTGGCGAAAGCGATTCGCATGGGAAAACGCCAGGAGCTGATGGCCTACGCACAGGCCTGCGTCGACTGCGTGTATGCAGCAGCGCGAGGGTTCGATACCGGGGCCATTTCGCTTGCGATGGTCGAAGGAACCGCACTTGGCGGAGGGTTCGAGGCAGCGCTTGCACATCATTTCCTGCTCGCTCAGCGCGACGTACAAATGGGGTTCCCGGAAATCGCGTTCAATCTCTTTCCCGGTATGGGCGGGTATTCGCTCGTCGCTCGCAAGGCAGGCATGCTGCTCGCCGAAGAGCTGATCGGCGCGGGCGAGTCGCATACGGCGCAATGGCATGCGGAGAAGGGGCTCGTCGATCAGGTATTCAAGCCGGGCGATGCCCAAGCCGCGATGCATACCTTCATCGACAAACTGCGCCCGAAACTGAACGGCATTCGCGCCATGATACGCGCGCGCCAACGCGTGTTGCCGTTGTGTCGTGCGGAATTGCTGGCGACTACTGAAGACTGGGTCGAAGCCGCCTTCGATATCAAGGAGAAAGACCTCGCCTTCATGGAGCGTCTCGTCGTCATGCAAAACCGGCGCTCGTCCAGTTTGCAAATGGGGTCTACGAATTTTTTCGAAAACGGGTAGGTCCGGTAGGGTAGGCAGTGGGCAGGGGCGTATTACGAAGGTGCGAGCTGTTTTCTTCGGTACGCCAACTGACCGCGTGTGATGCCGAGAATCGCGGCTGCCCGTGAGGCATTACCTCCGGCCTGATCGACCGCGGCGCTGACCATCGTCCTTTCCATCTGAGCGAGAGTGACGCCATGGCGGCGCATGAGTTCGCTCACGATTGCCGAGTGATCCGGTTCCGCCTCGTCCCGATGCAAAGCGGGAGCCGCTTCTGCGGTGCTCTTTTCCGAAGGAATCGACACGATGTGATCCGTTTGCGTACGCTCGCGCGAAAGCTCCTTCATCGTAATGACATGTGAAAGGTCGAGCGGCCGGTCGTTGTCGCTGAGAATGATTGCACGCTCGAGGACATTCGAAAGCTCACGGATATTGCCGGGCCAGGGGTACGAGAGCAGCGTGGCCATGGCTTCCGGCGCGAGTCCGTGGACCTGGCGGTCGTAGGCCTTCGAATAGCGCTCGACGAAGTGCGCAATAAGCACCGGGATATCTTCCTTGCGTTGCCGCAGCGGCGGAATCTGAATCGGGAAAACATATAGGCGGAAGAACAGGTCTTCCCGGAAATGGCCTGCCCGCACGGCGCCCCAAAGATCCTCGTTGGTTGCGGCAATGATGCGAACGTCAGCGTGCCGGGCCGTGCCGCTGCCGAGGCGTTCGAACTCTCCCGTTTCCAGTACGCGCAGCAATTTGCCTTGCGCGGTAAGCGGCAGGGTCGCGATCTCATCCAGAAACAGAGTGCCATTCTCGGCGAGTTCGAAACGCCCTGCACGGGCGGCCTCGGCACCGGTGAAAGCGCCGCGCTCCACACCAAACAGTTCGGCTTCCATCAAGCTCTCGGGAATGGCCGCGCAGTTTATGGCCACGAACTGCTGCGCCGCCCGGTGACTCCGCTCGTGCAGCAGGCGGGCCAAAGCGCTCTTGCCGACGCCGCTTTCCCCCAGCAACAGTGCGGTCGCCCCGGTTGGTGCCACACGGTTGATCTTCTGGACAACAGCCTGGAAAGCCGGCGACATGCCAACTATCTCCGACTTACCCTTGGACTGTTCATGCGGGAGTGCCGCCACGCGTCGCTTTTCTCTTCTTTCCTTTGCCTTGAAATCAGGCACATGATCCATGACTGGCGCGTTCAGGAACTGCAGCTCCGTCTCCGGATCGGCCCATTCGCTTGCCGGCTGGGCGATGACATGGCACACGTCGTGCCCCATTGCCCGACAGCCGATTTCCCGCACGAGGATCAGCTTCCCCATGCAGGCGCTCAGGAAGCCGCTTGCGTATCCGGTCTGTAGCCAGCATGCGGGCGTCGAACTGAAGCTATGCGACAGTCGGTGGTCTTCGTCTTCGAATGAATGTTCCCACAGGAATTCCAGACGGCAGCGCCCTTGCGTCACGTCCAGGTCCGCGCTGATCAGCTTGGAGAGGGCGACCCCCTGTAGCGCATGAAGCTGCGGGCCTCGCGCCAGCAAATCGAATATAGCGGCGCCCGGTGCATGAAGTTGTAGTGCTGTCTCCGCGTCGCGTGTGCCTGAAGAAAACCCGATGCGAGTCAGGATCGCTCTGGCGGAATAACTGCCGAGTGAGGCAATCAGTTCGCCGCGCAAATCGTTGAGCGCGGCGAGATGCATCATGATCATGCGCTGCTTGCCCAGATAGATCTGCGCCCGCTCGGGATTGAAATGGAGCTTGTCTTTGAGTAGTGCGATATCGGGGAAGTCCATGCGGCTGAGTGCTTTCGGCATCGATGTCTCCCTTGGCTTGCCGGGCGGCCTGCCAAAGGAGGTTAAAAATTTTGCAGTGGGGCATCATTTTTTTTCAGGTACCGCGAAAAATCAACCGCGACCGATTTGTGGTTTTATATTGCAATGCAACATTGTCGATGTTCTAAGTTTTATATTTTTCATAGTTTTAACGGAAAATGAGAAATGATGCGATGCATCATTTCTGTGATGGCATGATGATTGCTTGATAGATCCGGTGGCGCGATAGTGGCTGCGCAAGAAACCCCTTGAAGGAGCAGTAATCATGTCGGAGCTTTCAAGCCTGGGATACACCGTGTTCCAGGTGAGCAATTTGAGGAAATGGGAGGATTTTGCAGTTGACGTGCTTGGCCTGATGGCGGGCCAGCGAAATTCCGGTTCACTTGGCTTGCGTATGGACGAGTACGCGCAGCGCATCCTGCTGGAGGAGGGGCGCGACGACGACATTGCCGCGGCAGGCTGGCAGTTCGATACGGAGGACGAGTTGCATGCCTACATCACGCGACTGAAGAGCACGGGTCTTCCGGTCCGCGATGGCGGCAAGGACCTTGCCGCGAGCCGGCAGGTGGAGCGTGTCTTCTGTTGCGACGACCCGAATGGCTTCGTCCATGAATTTTATTGCGGCCCGACCTATGCCCCGGGTTCTGCGCCGTTTCACTCGGCGCGACTAAAGGGAGCGGGATTCGAGACGGGACGCCTCGGCATGGGACATATCCTGCCCGTTTCGAAAGACTACGTTAGGTCGCTCGACTTCTATAAGAACGTGCTCGGCCTTCGTATCAGCGACACGATTCGCGATTCGCATACCATGCCCGGTGTGATGATCGATGCGACTTTTTTTCACACGCGAACGGGGCGCCATCATTCGCTGGCCACAGCATCCATGCCTTTCCCGAAGCGGCTGCACCACGTGCTGCTTGAGGTGCAGAGCATCGACGATGTGGGTATGGCCTATGACCGCTGCCTGAATGCCGGTCTGACGATCCACGCGGGATTGGGACATCATCCCAATGACCAGATGTTCTCCTTTTACGTCCAGACGCCGTCGGGTTTCGGACTCGAGTATGGCTATGGCGGTGTCGTCATCGACGACCTTGCGTGGGAAGTGAAAAACTACAGTCAGCTGAGCGACTGGGGCCATCGGCCTCCGGCCATGTCCGTGTAAGCGGTTCGCGTTCGGGCAGGCTGTCACGACGCCCCGATTCCACCAAAGGTATTCCGTGCAGCGCACCGTGCGAGTGACACGGTGCGGTCCGTGCATCACGAATAACGGATCGGTTCTTCAATTCAGGAATACAGAATATGGCTGAAACTGCGCTAGCGAAAACGCCGGTGCGGCGCATCGATACGTTGCCGGATTGCTTCCGACAGGGAATGCGCCGCCTGGCAGCCGGCGTTTGTGTGCTGACGTCCGATCTGGACGGGATGCCGGTCGGGTTGACGGCGACGGCCGTGACCTCGTTGTCCGCGGAGCCGCCGCGCCTGCTGGCTTGCGTGAACCGCAAGGTGTCCGCGTATACGGCCTTCGAAAAGGCGCGTGCTCTATGCGTGAACGTGCTGTCCGCGAGCGACGTGGATATCGCTCGACGTTTTGCAGGGATGGTGCCGGATGTCAGCGGGCCGGATCGATTCGCGACGAGTATGTGGAAAGGCAAGGTGCCGGCATTGTCCGGCGCACTGGCGAGCTTCCAGTGCCACATAGCCGAGATGGTCCAGGCAGGCACGCATTCCATTTTGATTTGCGACGTGGAGAGTGTCGTTGTAGGAGAAGTCGACACAGCGCCGCTCGTGTACGCGCACGGGCAGTTCAGCGCGCTTGTCGACGATTCGAGTGTTAAGGAGAAGGAAGGAAATGAATGTCGCTAACGAAATGATTTACGCGCCGTCGGTGAAGGAACTGGTTGCGCGCGCCAACGCAATGATTCCTGCACTACGTGCCAGCGCCGCTGAAGTAGAACAGGCGCGCAGTGTGCCAGCAGAGACGATCGAGGCCTTCAGGCAGGCCGGTTTCTTCAAGATACTGCAACCGAGGCGCTGGGGGGGATGGGAAATGGACCCGGGCGTATTCTCCAGGGTACTGATGGAACTTGGCAGAGGGTGCCCATCCAGCGCGTGGAACATGATGATTCTGGGTGTCCACCAGTGGGAGTTCGGTACGATGGACCCGCGCGCGGGGGAAGCATTGTGGGCAACGGACCCGAATATCCTGGTCGCTTCGTCTTATGCTCCGTTCGGGAAATGTCGCCGGGTGGAAGGCGGATGGCTCGTGAGCGGCGAATGGCGAACCTCCAGTGGGTGCGATCACGCCGAAGGCGGTGCCATGCTGGGTGCGTTTGCGCTCGACGAAAAAGGCAATCCTCGCGATCACCGCGCCTTCCTCGTGTCGCGCGACGACTACGAGATTATCGACGACTGGCATGTCGTCGGACTCGGCGGTACCGGGAGTAAGAGCGTGCGTATCAAGGGCGAGGCATTCGTGCCGGATTATCGTTCGCACAGCATCGTCGACTATCGGAAATCCAACCGGCCGGAGCCGTATCTGTACCCGTTCAGCCAGGTTTTCTATGGGGCGGTGTCGTCGGTCATCATCGGCTACGCACGCGGCATGATCGATCTGTACATCGAACAGATGACGTCGCGCCAGAATGTCATGGGGCCGGGGGGCGCGGCACAGAACCCGTACGTGAAGGACAAGCTCGGCAACGCCGCATTGCTGGTCCGCTCGGCACAGGCACGCCTCGCGCAGGTCTATGCGGAAGCATCGGCTCACGTTAGCCAAGGCGAGTTGGTGCCTCTGAACGATCGCGTCTATCACGCCCTTGAAATTCAGCGCTGCGGCAAGGATTGCCTCGATGCTTCGCTCATGCTGTGGAAGAAGCTCAGTGCGCGCGCGGTTGCGCTGAGCAACCCGGCGCAATTGTGGATGCGCGCCATGCTGGTCGCTGCCAACCATATTACCCAGAACGAAGACGATACGGCGGGTGTGCTTGGCGGGTATCTGCTTGGCCAGGGTGTTCCGCCATTCCTGTTCGGTTTGCCGGAAGCACAGTAGTACCAGACACGCCCCGGAAAAGCCGCGCTATGGGCGCGGTTTGCCGGGGCGTCCGCGAGAGGTGAATGCGGTGGCATGAGTGAACGAGGGCGGGCGTGATATTCGCACCGAAGCGACCGGAGGAGCTTCAGAAGTTCGACATCGTTGGAGAGATCGGCGCGCCTTGCTCCTGGCTCGGTTTGGGGGTTGGGAATCCAGCAGGAAGGTCACATACATTCATTCCGTCCTTGCACCTATTGCATGGCAAGCGATCAGCTCGAAGTATTGTCGGACTATCAACGCGAATTCGATAAGGCCTATATCATGGCATTTGTGTTGACGACCTAAGGATGAGGTTCAATGGGAATCTGTGCATCGAGAGCTATTACTGTTAGTACCGACGTTGTCGCTCCGTACGACAACCAGCCTGGTTCGCAAGCCGTCAGGCCCGGGTCTAACCGGGAACGTCAACAGTCGCCGAGCTTTCCGCTGCAGGGCTTATCTCGTGCACCGCGCCCTTCCCGTGACGCAGGCTCGATGCCGAGTATCAGCGTTTCGCGCGTTCGACCAGAGCAACGCGAAATGAACGAGGTCAATTACGCTGCGTCCCATGCCCGGTTCGGAAAATTAAGGATCGGACAAGATCGCAAGCCGGCAGGCGAGTCGAAGGCAAACTTCCGGTTGCATCTACAGGCCCCTGACGGGCAAGCTGTCTCGGTAACTCAGGAGATGACCGCCGACAACGAAAATCCTACGTACACGAACAGATCAACGTTTGGCTATGACGTTGTCGAGCTACCGGAAGCCATGCAGGGAAAGGGCATTGGCTATTTCGTACAGTATGCGGCAGCGAGCGCGGCAACGCGACTCGGTGCCCAGCGGGTAACAGTTGACGCCGTTTCGAATGAAAGAATGGAAGCCCTTTGCACGAAAGTCGCAATGACAAACAAAGGCGCGATCGATGAATCATGCTATTCGGGTGATCCCCGCGAGGTCGCAAGACGCGCCCTGGGCAAATTGAAGGCGCATGGGTGGTCAATCGACAGTGAATGACAGGCACGTATCCTACGCAACTGCCGGCTCCTCGGAGAATCAACTCGCGCGCACCAGCCGGACCCATTGCGTAGAGAAGTCGTTAGTCGGAGCCGGCGGCGCGATGGTTTCGAAGAAGAACCGCTAATCGCATTGCCGCTATCGTCCATGAACGAATGGGAGCGGGTAGCGGAACCCATGCCATTGACAGGCTGGCATGATCAAATCCGGTTGTATTAAGCGGGTTCGATTAAACACGCTTTTACCAACCCACCGGGCGGCCACGTACGGATAATGCGATCAGAACGCAACCTGTTCACAGAGCAAGTTTCAGCCAGGCGATCTGGCAGTCCGTTGAACAGTGCCTTGTTTTGATGACCGGAGCGCTGGTTAGGGGACATCGCAACACAAATCGCAGGATTGCGTGACGGACGCTTTCAAGTTCGCCCTTACCAAAAGCGGCCACCCCCCTCCCGCCCCCCCAACCATTCATTTCGCCCCACGCGACGAAACTTCGGATGCGAGCCGGAATGCTCCGGCGCTCCGCATACAGTGATCGTGGTTTACAGACCGTTATAAGCCCTCACGGGCGATCACGCGAACGGTGCTTCTCAAACGGACTCAATTCTTGGAGTGTCGACCATGTCCAATCTGGCGATTCAGAACCCGTACCAGGCCGGTTCGCTGAATGGTCTGGATGCAGGCAGCTTCGGCGCCGGCAATGCCGGCCAGGAGCAGCTGATGTTGGAATTGCTGCAGGAAATCCTGCAGATCCTGAACCAGACGTACCAGAACCAGAACGGCAGCGGCGGCGGTGCCGGCGCGCCGTCGGTTCCCACACCTTCCAGCGGCGGTTTCTCGCCGCCCGCACCCGCGCCCGCGAGCGCAGGCCCCGGAGGTACACCTCCGGCCAGTGCCCCGTCGGTAGGCACGACGTCGCCGAGCGGCGTGAACGGAGCCGGCGGTGGACCGTCCTCGGTCGACCTGTCGGGCTTCGGCAGCCTGCAATTGCCGAGCGGCAGCAACGGCCACGTGGATACGATCAGCGGCGGCCAGCTCGGCAATTACAACAGCCAGTATTTCCAGCACAACGGCAACGGTTCGATCACGCTGACGGTGCCGCCGGGCGGTGGCGCCCATACCGCGAATTCGAATTTCCCGCGTTCCGAACTCTCGGAAAATGGCACCTGGAAGATGTCGAGCGGTACGTCGACGCTCAGCGGAACGGTCTCGGTCGACAAGCTGCCGCCCGACGGCGACGTCGTGTTCGGCCAGATCCACCAGCAGGTGTCGAGCGGCAAGCCGCGTCCGCCCGTCGAACTGCATTGGGACAAGGGCAACATCGTCGCGAGCGTGATGGACTCGAACTCGCCGAATGCGGGCCGCCATAACGTGACGATCGCAACCGGCGTCAAACCCGGCGAGAAGTTCTCGTACGACATGCAGATGAAGCCGAACGGTCAGCTCGATATCACGGCCGCGGGGCACAGCCAGTCGATCCAGCTGGACCCGAGCTTCAACAACGCCAATATGTACTTCAAGTCGGGCAACTACTGCCAGGACCCGGCGGGCGGCAGCGCCGTGACGCTCTACGGGCTCGGCATCTCGCATACGAAATGAACGGCGCGTAGCTCGCACCGTTGGCCGATGGGCTGCAAGTATCTGCGAATGCGCAGCGGCGGAGCAATGCCGCATCCGTCGTCGTTTCTGCCGGCCGTCACCGTCTCTCCGTCGCGCACGATCGTCAATACGATCGTGCGCGCGCTCGAACGCATCCCGACAGCCCTCTCCAGCGCCTTCGCGCGCCCCCCGTCAAACCCGCTGTAAGCCCCGCCGGACGGGGCTTCGGAAGACATATGATTTTCTTATGAGGTCGATTTATTTTTCTGCCTCGACTTCGTCGGCGCGAGCTTCGACAATCGCGCCCATGCCGATGTATGAACCGGTACGCATGACCCGGTTCAATTGAATTCCGAACGACGAAGGATAAGCAGAAGATGAATCAGAAACACACGAATGCGCCGAGCGACGAGACGCCAGGTGCCGATGACGGACGCTGGCAGTTCTGGGTCGATCGCGGCGGCACGTTCACGGACATCGTCGCGCGCCGGCCCGATGGCGCGCTCGTCACGCACAAGCTGCTGTCGGAGAATCCCGAGCGCTACGAGGATGCAGTCGTGCAGGGCATGCGCGACCTGCTCGCCCTCGCGGCCGACGAGCCGCTGCCGGAGCAGCTCATCGAGGTCGTGAAGATGGGCACGACGGTGGCGACCAATGCGCTGCTCGAACGCAAGGGTGCCCGCACGCTGCTCGCGATCACGCGCGGTTTCGCAGACCAGTTGCGCATCGGCTATCAGGAGCGTCCCGACATCTTCGCGCGTCATATCGAACTGCCGTCGCAGATGTACGAGCGCGTGGTCGAGATCGACGAGCGCGTCGGCGCGCATGGCGAGCAACTGCAACCGCTCGACGAGGCCGGCACGCGCGCCGCGCTCGAAGCGGCGCGCGCGAGCGGCATCACGTCGATCGCGATCGTGCTGATGCACGGCTATCGTTTCCCCGAACACGAACTGCGCGTCGCCGCGATTGCGCGTGAATGCGGTTTCCGGCAGATCTCCGTCAGCCACCAGGTCAGCCCGCTGATGAAACTCGTCGGCCGGGGCGACACGACGGTGGTCGACGCGTACCTGTCGCCGGTGCTGCAGGACTACGTCGAGCGCGTGTCGCGGCAGACCGGTTCGGTGCGCCTGATGTTCATGCAGTCGAGCGGCGGTCTCGCCGACGCGAAGCATTTCCGCGGCAAGGACGCGATTTTGTCGGGGCCGGCGGGCGGCATCGTCGGTGCGGTGAGGACCTGCGAGGCGGTCGGCGAAAGCAGGGTGATCGGCTTCGACATGGGCGGCACGTCGACCGACGTCGCGCACTACGACGGCGCATTCGAGCGCGTGTTCGAGACGCAGGTCGCCGGCGTGCGGGTGCGTGCACCGATGATGGACATCCATACGGTCGCGGCCGGCGGTGGCTCGATCTGCAGCTTCGAAAACGGCCGCTTCAAGGTCGGCCCGGAATCGGCCGGCGCATGGCCCGGTCCGGCGAGCTACCGCAACGGCGGCCCGTTGACGGTGACCGACTGCAACGTGATGCTGGGCCGCGTGCAGCCCGATCATTTCCCGCACGTATTCGGCCCGGACGGCAACCTGCCGCTCGACGCCGGGACGGTCCGCCGGCGCTTCACCGAGCTGGCGCAACAGGTCGAGCGCGAGACTGGCCAGACGATGAGCCCCGAGGCGGTTGCCGAAGGATTCCTGACGGTCGCGGTCGACAGCATGGCGCAGGCGATCAAGACGATCTCGGTCGAACGCGGCCATGACGTGTCCAGCTATGCGCTGTGCGCATTCGGCGGTGCCGGCGGCCAGCATGCATGCGCGGTTGCCGAGGCGCTCGGGATGCGCCGCATCGTGCTGCATCCGTTCGCGGGTGTGCTGTCCGCGTTCGGCATGGGGCTCGCGGATCTGCGCGTGCTGCGCGAGAAGGCCGTCGAAACGGCGCTCGACGCCGGCGCGGTCGAGGCGATCCTGAAGGAATACGAAGCACTCGAAACCGAGGCGGTCCGGCAGGTGGTCGCGCAGCGAGTGCCGCGCGAGCAGATCGCGACGGCGCGCACGGTTCGTCTCAAGTACCAGAACACCGACTCGACGCTCGAAGTGCCGTGCGGCGACGCGCAGACGATGGTCGCCGCGTTCGAGGCGCTGCACGAGAAGCGCTACGGCTTCGTGATGAGCGACAAGCCGCTCGTGATCGAATCGATCGTCGTCGAGGCGGTCGGCAGTACCGGCACGCAGCCAGGCATCGGCGCGCCGGCTGGCGTGGCCGGCGCCACGCCGGGCGAAGTGCGGATGTTCCTCGACGGACGCGACACGGCGGTGCCGCTGTGGGTGCGCAAGACTCTCGCGGCCGGCACGCGGATCGACGGGCCGGCGCTGATCGCCGAGGACATCTCGACGATCGTGCTGCAGTCGGGCTGGCGCGCGAGCGTGCTCGACGACGGGACGCTGCGCCTCGAACAGGCCGACGACGCCGTCACCGGCGCGGCGGCCCGTCAGACGATCACGACCGAGCGCCATCCGGTGCATCTGGAGATCTTCAACAACATCTTCATGTCGATCGCGCAGCAGATGGGCGTGACGCTCGAAAAGACCTCGTATTCGGTCAACATGAAGGAGCGGCTCGATTTCTCGTGCGCGATCTTCGACCGCGCGGGTGGCCTGATCGCGAACGCGCCGCACATTCCTGTGCATCTCGGCTCGATGAGCGACAGCGTGCAGAGCGTGATCCGGCAGCACGCCGACGACATGCAGCGCGGCGACGTCTACATGCTGAACGTGCCGTACAACGGCGGCACCCATCTGCCCGACATCACGGTCGTGATGCCGGTCTACGGTCCCGACGACGCGCTGCTGTTCTACGTGGCCGCGCGCGGCCACCACGGCGACGTCGGCGGTATCACGCCGGGCTCGATGCCGCCGAACAGCACGACGATCGAGGAAGAGGGCGTGCTGCTCGACAACGTGAAGATCGTCGCGGCGGGTCGCTTTCTCGAACCGGCGGTGCGTGAAATGTTCGGGGCCGGTCCGTGGCCGAGTCGCAACGTCGACCAGAACATCGCCGACCTGACCGCGCAGATCGCCGCGTGCGAATGCGGCGCGACCGAACTGCTGCGTGCGGTCGGGCGCTACGGCGCCGACGTCGTGCTCGCGTATATGAACCACGTGCAGGACAATGCCGAGGAGGCCGTGCGCGCCGCGATCGATGCGCTCGCCGACGGCGAGTTCGCGTACGAGATGGACGATGGCGCGGTGATTCGCGTGAAGGTATCGATCGATCATGCCAGGCGCAGCGCGCGAGTCGATTTCGACGGTACCAGCGAGCAGCGCGGCAGCAACTTCAACGCGCCGCGCTCGGTCTGCAAGGCTGCGGTACTGTACGTATTCCGCACGCTGCTGGCGGGCAGCATTCCGATGAACGAAGGCGTGCTGCGGCCGATCGAGATCCTGATTCCGCAGGGCTCGATGCTCAATCCGGTCTATCCGGCGGCGGTCGTCGCGGGTAACGTCGAGGTGTCCCAGTCGATCACCGACGCGCTGTACGGCGCGCTGAACGTGATGGCCGGTTCGCAGGGTACGATGAACAACTTCACGTTCGGCGACGACACCCAGCAGTACTACGAAACGATCGCCGGCGGCTCTGGCGCGGGCCTGGGCCATCCGGGCACGTCGGCGGTGCAGACGCACATGACGAACTCGCGGATGACCGACCCCGAGGTGATCGAATGGCGCTTCCCGGTGATCGTCGAGCAGCACGCGATCCGTGCCGGCAGCGGCGGCGGTGGCCAGCAGGCAGGCGGCGACGGCGCGGTGCGGCGCATCCGCTTCACGCGCGCGATGATCGCGAACATCCTCGCGAACCGCCGCCGGGTGCCGCCGTTCGGGCTCGCGGGCGGCGAGAACGGCCGCCCCGGGCGGAACTGGATCGAGCGGGCCGGCGGCGAGGTCGAACGTTTCGGCGCGACCCATACGGCCCAGGTCAATCCGGGCGACGTGTTCGTGATCGAAACGCCGGGCGGCGGCGGCTACGGCCGCACGGCCTGAGCCCGGCGGGCGGCGCGCAGCGTGATGGGGGCGCGCCGCCCGCGCGGCAGTGAACTTCACCTTACCGGCGGTTGGGAACACCACCCGCCGCTGGACCAATCAGGAGACCAACGATGCACCCCACGGCAGTCAATCTCTATCCGTTGCTTGGCGTTCTCGTCATCGTCGCGGGATTCGTCCTGCGTTTCAATCCGATGCTGATCGTCACGGTGGCGGCGATCGTTACCGGCTTCGCCGCGCACTTCCCGGTCGAACGCATTCTCGAGGCGATCGGCAGCGGCTTCGTCAAGACCCGCGTGATCCCGCTCATCATCCTGCTGCCGCTGCCGGTGATCGGCCTGCTCGAACGGCACGGGTTGCGCGAGCGCGCACAGATCTGGATCAGCGGCATTCGCGCGGCCACGCCGGGGCGGCTTCTGATCGCCTATCTGTTCGTGCGCGAGATCACGGCTGGGCTCGGCCTGACCGGGCTCGGCGGCCATCCGCAGATGGTTCGCCCGCTGATCGCGCCGATGGCCGAGGGCGCCGCCGCGCGCTTCGGCAAGCTCGGCGACACCGAGCGCTACCGGATTCGCGCGTTCGCGGCGGCGTCCGACAACGTCGGCCTGTTCTTCGGCGAGGATATTTTCGTCGCGTTCGGCGCGATCGTGCTGATGGTCACGTTCCTCAAAGAGGCCGGCATCACGGTGGAGCCGCTGCACGTCGCCGTGTGGGGCATCCCGGTCGCCGTCGCCGCGTTCGTCGTGCATAGCTTGCGGCTGCGGCGGCTCGACCGCTGGCTCGAACGCCGGGCGCAGGCTTCGTCCGAGACGCCCGACAGTCCCTCTCACGCCGCCACGCCGGCCAACGGAGAACACGCATGACGATCCTGCTCAACTATTTCTTCTGGCTGCTCGGCGTACTGCTGTTCGTCGTCGGCGGCATCATCGTTTGCGATCGTGAGCATCCCAAACGGTTTCTCGCCGGCGGTTTCTGGATACTCTACGGCGTCGTGTTCGTGGTCGGCGACCGGTTGCCCGCCGCTGTGGTCGGCGGGCTCGTCGTCGCGATGGCGCTGGTGGCGGGCTTCGGCGGCGTGACGGGCGGCAAGCCGAAGGTCCGCACCGAGAGCGAGCGGTTCGAGCGCGCGAAGCAGCTCGGCAACCGGCTGTTCGCGCCGGCGCTGACGATCCCGCTCGTCACCGTGATCGGCACGCTGCTGTCGTCGCATCTCGTGTTCGGCGGCATGCCGCTGATCGATCCGAAGAACGTCACGCTCGTCTCGTTCGGCATCGGCTGCGTCGCCGCGCTCGCGCTCGCATGCAGGCTGACGCGCGACTCGGTTGCGCAGTCGGTCCGCGAATCGCGCCGGCTGATCGACGCGCTGTCGTGGGCGGTGGTGCTGCCGCAACTGCTCGGGATGCTCGGGCTGGTGTTCGCCGATGCCGGCGTCGGCAAGGCGGTCGCTCATGTCAGCACGACCTACATCGACCTCGACCATCGCTTTGTCGCCGTCGTCGTCTATTGCGTCGGGATGGCGCTCTTCACGGTCATCATGGGCAACGGCTTCGCGGCGTTTCCGGTGATGACGGGCGGCATCGGCGTGCCGATCCTGGTCGGCGTGTTCCACGGCAACCCGGCGACGATGGCCGCGATCGGCATGTTCTCCGGCTACTGCGGCACGCTATTAACGCCGATGGCGGCGAACTACAATATCGTCCCGGCCGCGCTGCTCGAATTGCCGGACAAATACGGCGTGATTCGCGCGCAGGTGCCGACCGCGCTCATCATGCTGGTCGTCAATATCGTGCTGCTCAATTCGCTGATGTTCCTCTGATACCCGCAGCGGCTCGGCGGCAGCGAATCGCTGCGCGCCGATTTTTTCGCCTCGTATCGACAGAGAGATCACGTGAACCTGAAGTTTCTGGAAACCTTTATCTGGGTCGCGAAGCTGCACAGCTTCAGCCTCGCGGCCGACAAGCTCCATTCGACGCAAGCCGCCGTCTCCAGCCGGATTCTCGCGCTGGAGCAGCAACTGGGCGTCAGACTGTTCGCGCGCGGCCCGCGGGGCACGAGCCTCACGCCCGCGGGCGAGCGCGTGCTGGCGTATGCCGAGCAGGTCAACGAATCGATGGCACGGCTGCGCGCGTCGCTGCATGGCGAGAAGCTCGCGTTCGGCACGATCCGGATCGGCGCGATGGACAGTGCGATCCATTCGTGGTTCGTCGATTTCGTCGCGGACGTAATGGAGCACTATCCGAATCTCGACATCGAGGTCACCGTCGAGACCGCGCTGACGCTCAACGAGCAGTTGCGGCGCGGCATGCTCGACATGGTGATCCAGACCGACATGCTGCGCGACGAGACGATCCGCAGCATCGAGGTGCTCGAACTGCCGATCAGCTGGATCGCGGCGGCGGATTCGCCGATCGTGACGGGGCCCAGGCCCGAATCGCCGACGGCGGCGCTGCGCTGGCTCGGCGGCGAACGCCTGATCACGTATTCGCGCCATTCGCGTCCGCACCAGGATCTGCTGCGGCTGATGCAGTCGTACGGGCTCGGCGAGTCGCGCGTGAACTGCATGAATTCCGTGGCGGCGATGGTGAAGCTGACGCAGGCCGGCTTCGGCGTCGTGGCGATGCCGGCGGCGCTCGTCGAAGACGCGCTGCAGAACGGCGTGCTGCATCGAATCGAAGGGCTGGAAGTGCCGCCGCCGCTGCCGTTCGTGATGGCGTGGCGCGACGGCACAGACTGGACCGATCGGCTCGTCGAGATCGCGATCGGCACCGTGCGGCGCTACGCGCAGCGGCTCGGCGAGGGCGCCGCGCGCGTCACGGTCTGAGCCGCGCGCGGCCTATCCGATTTTCTTGTGCGGACGATTTAATTTTCTTGCTCGACCGACCGGCGGCGCATGCGTAAAGATGTGGCCGCCGGCCTGCCGCGTCGCGTTGCCTCGCGTTACGTTGCGATGGGTAGAGCCGGCAATGGATCGGCAAAACAGATAAATCGTTTAGGAATGACAATAAAATGAAGAATCTCATCTGCGGGGTAGCGCTGGCAGGCGCATGCGGTGGCGCGTGGGCGCAATCGAGCGTCACGCTGTACGGCCTCATCGACCAGGCGGTGCGCTTTCAGACTTCGGCGACAGGGCATGTCGTCAGCCTCAACGAAGGCGCGATCAACGGCAACCGCTGGGGGCTGAAGGGGAGCGAGGATCTGGGCGGCGGCCTGCGGGCGATCTTCCAGCTCGAATCCGGCTTCAATATCGCGAACGGCAAGAGCGATCAGCAGGGACAGCTGTTCGGCCGCCAGGCATGGATGGGACTGCAGGACGACACGTGGGGCACGCTGAAGCTGGGCCGGCAGTATGGCGGCATCTACAATTTCTACGCGTTCAATTTTGATCCGCTCGGCGGCGGCAATATCAACGTGACCGACTGGTCGTTGTTCCTCACCGGCATCCGCTTCGACAACACTGCCGAGTACGACAACAATCTCGGCCCGGTGACGGTGCAACTGCAGCGCTCGTTCGGCGGCCAGCCGGGCAGCGCGTCGTCGGGCAGCACCACCAGCGCCTTTCTGATCTACAACTTCGCGGGCGGCAAAGTCGGCATCAGCGGCGCCGAGTCGAAGGACGGCGCAGGCCACAAGCTGACGGTCGGCTCGGCCGGCGGCACCTACGCCTGGGGCTCCGTCGGCCTGTATCTGTACGGCATCGATGCGCGCCGCGACGCCGGCTTCTCGGTCGCTGCATCGAACAGCGGCGGCCCGCTCGCGAACACCAACATCATCAGCAATGCGACGACGCTGTCGGGTCCGCAGACGTCGGCACGCGACGACGTGTTCGTGCGCGTCGGTGCAACATGGAAGGCGGCGCCGCAATGGCGTTTCATCGCGTCCTACGCGTACGACCACGCGAACAACGTCGCGCTAGGTCAGAACGGCACGATCCAGACGGTCTATGGGATCGTCGACTATCTGCTGAGCCCGCGCACGGACGTTTATCTCGAGGTGGACCGTAGCCACCTGAGCGGCGCGTCCGTCAACGATCCGAACGGCCCGCTCGCGTTCGGCGGCGAGGCCAACAACTTCGGCGCGAGCCTGAGTTTGCGCACGGTGTTCTGAGTGCGGGGCGGCCGCATGCCGGCCGCCCCGCACCGCTGTCTTCGCATATCGCAATGAAACTGCGCGGGGGGTGCCCGATCCGGCCTCGGGATATGAGACCTTGATCCATCAATAACGCATTAATGACATAACAACGAGTGGAGATCATGTCATCATCCAGAGTGGAAAGTTATGCCATGCGACCGATGGGCGGTTCGGTCAGCAATCCTGAGCAGGCGGCCCCCCCTGAGCCGGTCGAGATGCCCCAGGATGTCGCGGCGAAAACGACCCAGCGAAGTTCCGGCGGCGTGCTCGGCTCACTGGCTCGATTCGCCCGGCCTGCATCCACTACCCTGAATTTCGGATTGTTCGGTTCGAGAACCACCGCGCGGCCGACCGGTCCGAGAGCGCCGGTAAACGCCGACAAGCCGCGGACGGAAGGAACCGGCACCCACGGCTACGGGTTGTTCGGGGTCGCCCAGCATGCGCTGAGCCGTTTTACCGGTGTATCGGGCAAGGACTCCGCTTATACCTCGCATGAGCAGATCAAGACCCGCGCGGGAATGCAGCGCGTGGTAGCGGCCGAGTTCGGCATCGGCGACATCTCGACTGTCGCGGCCGACGCGCCGCTGCGCCGGATGCTCGACACCCTGGCCGGGCAGCTCGTCAATCACGAGCATGTGGCGCTGGCAGGGCTGGCGCTGGCTCGCGTATGCAACGGCGACGCCATGCGTGCGAGTGCCGCATGCGATGCGATGCGCAACCCGGCGGCCGCGACGCCCGATGCGAACCGCGACGCGTTTGCGATGCAGCGTGCGCTGGTCAACGGCGGCAACGGTCTCGACGCGGTGCGCATGCTGCGCCACTTGCCCGACATCCGGGATCAGGACCGCGTCGGTCACGCGGCCCAATCGCAAGCGCTGAATACGCAGATGAACTGTGCGGAAAGACTGCTGCAGCGCTGGCCGCCGGTGGCGGGGCCCGCTCCCGATACGGTCGAGGAACTGATCCGGATGATCAACACCGCGTTGCCCGCCGGGCAGCGCCAGGCCGACATCCCGACCGACGCCTACATGAAGCCGTCGTTGCAGGCGCTCGCGACTTCGATCGAGGGCCGTGCCTTGGTCGCATCGGCCGTACTCCTCAAGAATCCGGGCGCGAAGCTGGAGAAAAATCTCGGCAAGGCATACCTGCCTGCCCGCAACAATATTTTCGACGAGGCACAGGTCCGCGACTTTAGCGCCGAGATGTTCGGCATGCTGCGCGATGGACTGAACGCGGCCGCCGCCGGCTCCATGCTGGGGCTGGGCACAGTCGTCAACAGCACGCCGCTGACTTCGCTGAAACAGGGCACGGGCGGACAGATGATGCGCGAGCCCAAAGCCGATTTCCTGGAATTCCAGCAGGCCGCCGTGCGCTCGATCGGTGCCCTCGTCGGAGGTTTTGATCCGGCCGCCGCTGGCGCGACCTTGTCGCCGGATACGATCCGCAACATGGTGCGTGCCTTTGCCGTCGCTGCATGGTGCAAGCAGGTGGGAACCCAGGGATGGGCGGATACGCATCGATTCAGCGCCGACGATCGGACGGAAATCGCGCGCACGGCTCAGCAGGGGCTCGGCATCACTCACGATGCGCAGCAACTTCGCGAACTTGGGCGGCAGGTCGGCGCGTTGGAATCGGTGGACCTCAAGACGCTGGGCGCGTGGCTCGGTGACGTCGGCATCGACGTATCGCCGGGCACTGAACACGGCGATCGCCTGGCCTCGCTGAATCGTTTCGAGCGACACGGCAACACCTTCGCCGGCGGCCAGTTGGACACCGTAAAACTGAACGATGCGGTAACGGCGGTGGCCGCCCATTTGCGGGCGGCCCCGGGAAATGCGCTGGAGAACGAACTGCGTGCCAGCGCGCTGGAATACTGGACCGCATCGAGCAGTCAGCCGACGGCTGCCGGTCATGCCCAGGGATGGACGAGAGGCACGCCACTGTCGGAGCACGAGCGCGAGGAACTCGTCCGAACCGTGGCCGGCAAGCTCGGCCGTACCGTCGACGACGTGAAGCATTCCGCCGAATTCGCGCAGATCGGTCCGATGGGCGTCGACACCTTGCGTGCCTGGGCCCGCCACGGCGGCATCACGAACGGGCCGGTGCACGACCAGTTGGCGGCGCTGACGTCGGGCATCGAGCCGGACGCGGACGATTTCGTCGACGGTGTTCGCGCCGCGATCATGGGAGCCCGCACCACGTATCCGGTCATCATGCAGCGCACCGAGCGCATGGGTTTCAATATGAATGTCCCGCTGGCGATCAGAAAGGCGATGGAGGATATCAAGCCCGCCTTGCCGAAGATGCCGGGCGAGAGCGCCGACATGTCGCTACTGATGGGGCCCGACGTGGCGGTGGCCGGAAGCCGGGTACGATCGGTCGTGGCGGGTTCCACCGCCATCGCGGGGTCGCTCGACGTGACGCGCGGCTACGGCGTCGGCGGGCACGCGGGCTGGGCGACCGTCGCTACCGCCAATATCGGGGCGCCGCAGGTCGTCAAGGCGCAAGGCACGGTCACAGGGCAGTTGTGGATGAACGGCGACGCCACCGTCTCGAAGGGGTGGACGCTGCGCTCCCGCATGGTGTCGGGTCAGCCCGAAGCATGGCGCACGCAACTGCTGGCTGGCTATGACGCGATGTTCGGCCGACGCGGCGACCGCCCCGCGACCCCGGAAGATCTGTTCGACCGTTTGTGCGAACAGCATGCCGCCAATCCCGAGCTGTCGATCAGCCCGCTCGAAGTGACGCGCTACAGCGGCGGTCCGAGTTTCACCGTCACCGTCGGCTTGCGCGGCGACGCGAACAACTGGAAACCGGGCGTGTCGCTGAGCCTCGGCGGCGCGGCGTCCTATACCGCGTCGGGACGCGGCGACGTGGGCGCCGGCACCATCAGGACGAGCATCGCCAACAATACGTTCGCGGCTTCCGCGACGACCAGCGCATCGATCGCCGTCGGCGTGCCGACGGTCAGCAAGGCGCAGGGACCAGTCGCGACGATCTCGTTTCCGTCGATTCCCGTCGTCGGCGCGAGTGTCGTGACCGTGCCGGTGGCGCGCGGCGGAACGGCGCGCATTTCCACCGAGGACGGCAAGATCGCGCCCACGACCGTGTGGGACGACGAAAGCGTCAGAGTGCAGGATCTGACCGTGCGGACCGAAAGGCCGGAGCGCCGGCGCTCGTGGATCGCTTCGCTGGGCGGCGGCGCCGAGGGCGAGAGAAAGCTCAATGCGTTCCTGAACCTTTGCGAAGGCGAGGCCGACAAGGGCAATCTGCTGATTGCCGATCGCCAGATCATCACGCCGGTCGCCGTGGAGAAGATCAATACGCTGCTGTCGCTGCGGGAGATCCATGTCGCCGGCGCGGCGACGACACCGGAAGATCGGGCCCGATACGACGAATGCAGCCGGGCGATCAGCGCGATCCTGCAAGCGAACGACAGCTGGAAGAACCGCTTCCTGTACCTGCTCGAAAACACGGTCATTCGCGACGTGGTCGGCCCCGACACGGTGTTGACGGCGCAGACGGTCAACGAAGTGCTGACGCCGCATCAACTGCACGCGTTGCCGGCCGAAAATTGACCGCGTGTCGGCGACGTGCAGCGACGTGGCCGGCATCCTCGGAAAAGTCGCTTATTCAAAAGTCGCCTGTTCGGCATGGCTCGAACGGGCGACTTTTTTTCTTTCTATTTTGTTTCGGATTGCTGGTCAATGAAAGGGGATTGTTTGCTGCAACAGCCGGTCCCGTTGCCGGTGCAACGCGGTCTTCGTGTTTCGATCGAATGCTTCGGATTCTTTAATTATTGCGGTTGTGTGGCAGGCAACATTTTGTTGCAAATTGATTTCCACGCGGCGAGGCGCGATTCCTCGCATTTTCGTACGAAAGCATTAAACAAGGAGACACAATGTCCAGCCAGAGAATTGGAAACTCGCCGTCGACAACGGCGCGGTCGATTGAACAGCAATCTAGCATTCCCGAACAGAACAGGAAGCCCGTCGAGAATATTCCGCCCCGGCGTTCCGGAGGGAATGCCATCATGGGCGCGCTTGGCAGCATAAAAAGCGCGTTCTCTCGCGAGTCGAAGGGGGCGCGCAACGAAGGTCTGAGCATGCCGCAACGTAGCGAGGCCAGGGACGGCGCGGTCGAGATGGCGGCGACGAAGCGGTTCCCCGACGGCAGCACGCGGACATTGCGGTTTCGTGCGCCTTTGCAGCAGTCCGCGCTTGAATCGCCGTCCAATGTGGAGACCAACAGCTATCAGTTTCCCGAATTGATCGGCAGGAACGGCAAGCCGAGCTGGTCGGATTCCCATTTCCATCCGACCAACTATGTTCAGCAGGGCATGAGCCCGGAGCAGATGCTGAAGATGATGGACGAGGCTGGCGTGCATCGCAGCGTGCTGATGCCGATTCCCACCGACGCGGCACCCTGCGGGAACCCCGATCACAATCATATTCCGCCTGAATCGTATTACGTGCCGTCGAGCGATACGAACATCACGCGCCCCGAGATGATGGACGGTGGCCTCGCGCGACTCTCGAAGAAGGCTCATCTGATCCTGAACCAGCAGGTCGATGCGGACACCGCGTTGTTCATGAACATGGCAAAACTGAGCGATGCCCAGCGCGATCGTCTCGATCCGATGATTACGGGGCTGCATCTCGGTTCGCCGCTCAGCGCCCAGGCATTGCTGTTCAAGCTGGCGCACCACAAGGGCATGTTTACCGGCGTGGGCGAGGTCACGATCCACAAGGAGCTGGTGGAGAATCAATACGAGGGCGCGCGCCAGGCGAACCTGACCGACAACATCCAGTCGTTCAAGAACATCGTCGCCACGGCGGGGGTGGCCGGCCTGCCGGTGGTGCTGCATTGCGACGTCGATTCGCTCGACAATCAGCGGACTCGCAGCGAGCAGGGCCAGGCTCTCGATGCGCCGGCACACTTCGAGAATCTCAGGAAGCTGTTCAAATCTCCGGAAGTAAAGGACACGACGCTGATCTGGGCACACTTCGGCGGCATCGGCCGTTTCGTGGCCAAACCGAAGGATCATGCGAACAATCTTCGCCGCGTTCTCGAAGACCCGGACATGAAGCACGTGAACATCGACATATCGTGGTCGCGCGTGGCCGGGCAGATCGTCAACCAGCAGGGCGAGGACGGCAATTTCCTGCTCGATGCCAAGGGCAAGCAGATTCCCGACAAGGAGTCGATCGAGGCGTTCGCTGGATTGATCCGCGATTTTCCGACCCGCTTCGTTTTCGGTTCGGATGCGCTGAATCCTCGGGAAACGGGCACCTGGACGCAGACCGCCGAACTCTACAAGCCGCTGTTCGCTAAACTCGATCAGCCGACGATGGATGCGCTGTCGACGGGCAACTACGACCGCCTGATTACGGCCGCGCGTCCGAAGGTTCGGGCATTCGAGACCTACGCCCTCACCGACGAATTTATGCAGAACGGGCTGCGCGCGAGCGAGAATCGCCTGAACGACGGGCCTCATATCGATCCGGATGCGCTGCGAGCACACCGGGACGCGGCTTTCGCGGCGGCGGGCGTGGATCTGAACGGCGACAGGAAGGTGTCCGGCGACGATACTGCATCGGAATCCTGATAGTCAGGACGCGTCGGCTCGGCGCGCCTCGCGCGCCGAGCCGACATCGCATGGGCCGTACCGGCCGCCGAATCTTTCCTATCCGCTTTTGCGCGACAGGGCGACGAAGTTCGGAACGCCCTGATTGCCTGAGGGCAACGGCATTTCGTCCTTGCGGCCGTCGCGATAGATCACCGCGCTGTAGACCGACCGGCCGCCGTCGAGATTGATGGACCACGGCAATGCCCTGGAATGCCAGGTTTTGTTGAAGCGCTCGATGCGCGCCATGATCGCGGAGAGCTCCGGCAGGGTCGCGCCGTCTCCCTGTGCGCCGCGGACCTTCGCGGTGACCGATACCATGCGCACGGCATCCCAGTGCGCGCTGTCGTCCGGCTTAGGATGACCCACCGCGGGTGGTGCCTCGTAGGTGTTCATGCCGCGGCCGATGCCGTACGGCATCGAGAGCGCGGTGCGCGGATTCGGGTGGTTCGCGTGATGCAGGCCGCCGGGCCTGCTGACGCTCTCGCCATACTGGAATCGCATCTCGGCGAGCTTGTCCTCGCGGAATTTCCGCATGCCGTTTTCCGACAATATCGGGCCGCTGTGGAACGACGTGCTGCCGAAATCGACCTTCGCGTACTCGTCGGCATATTGCGGGTCGATCGTCACCGACGGGCGCGACACCTTGAGGTACTTCGCCTCGCCGATGGCCGCGCTCTGGCGCTGGCCCCGATCGGCGTCGTCGTTGTGGTTGTAGAACGTGCCGTTGGTTAGCGCGTGAAGCGGCGACGTCTCGAGATGCGTGCCGCCGAACAGCGCCTGCGTGTTGACGCCATCCGGCTTCTGGACCGGATACCGCCGGCTGTCGCCGCCGACGAGATTCGCCTCGAAGGCGTTCGGATCGACGGCCATGTAGTGCATCGTCTTCGGGAACGTCGTATGCAGATGCGCGAAGCCGAGGCTGGCGAACAGTTTCTTGTCGCCGTGAATGTCGACGCTGACCACGTCGTCCTTCTGCCGCACGCGGACCTTGCGCCGCTGCAACGCGCCACGTATCGAAGCCTGCAGCGAGACGACGCGCCGCTTCGCGTCGGCCGGCAGCGAGGGCGCGAGCGGCCAGCCGCCCGTTATGCCGTGCTGTGGACCGAGCACGCGGATCAGCCGTTCGAGAATCTTTTTGTCGATCGAAGCCGATAACGACACTCGTGCCGCGCTCAGCGGCATGAGGCGCACGCTTTGGGACTGGATGCCCATATCGCGTGGCGTGCCGCCGATGCGGCGTGCCAGATAGAAACGCGCCTTGCTCGTGCTGCGTTCGAAGTCGCCCAGCAGGTCGGTCAGTTCAATGTGCAGGCCGGTCTTTTCGTAGGTTCGCCGCACGGCATTCTCGGCGGGAGACAGCTCGGGCGCGCGCTTGCCTTTCGGCAGCGTATGGTCGTAGCCGCCCGCGTGATCGAGCGGTTCGACGGTCCAGATGCGTCCGTCCGGCTCGACCACGATGGCGCCGGACGCATCGTCCTTGTTGGGGACCGACTGGAAGCGCGGCTCGGCGAATGTCACGGAGGAGCGTGCGGCGTGCCGCCATCCGGTTGCGTCGGTGGGCGCCGTCCAGCTCGACAACGGCGTGCCGTTCAGCGATGGCGGCAGCGCTCCGCGCGGCACGAATACGGCCGACGCCGACGCGTTGCTCCACGTATCGGGCGCGCTGGGTCGAACCGGATTGCTGATGAATGCGACCTCGCGGCCGTCAGTGTGGAAATGCGTGAGGGCGCGCTTCAGGATCGCCTTGTCGACCGGCCGGTCCGGCTGGTCCAATGCCGTCGACGCGGCTTCGGGCGGCATCAGCTTCACGCTTTGCGACTCCCATCCCATGTCGGCCGGGGTGCCGCCCGTGCGGCGCGCGAGGTAGTAGCGGGCGCGGCTCGTATCGCGGTCGAAGTCGCCGACGAAGCCGATGATCTGCACGCGCAGCCCGGTTTCCTCGAAGGCTTCGCGTGCGGCATTCTGGGCGAACGAGCCGGACTCGCGATCGGCTTCACCCTTCGGAAACAGCAGCGTGTAGTTGCCGAAGTGGTTGGTCGGCTCGGTGAACCAGATCCGTCCGTCCGGCTCGCAGATCACGACGCCGGCGCCGCTCCTCAAGCCGGGTTTCGGCGTGAATGACGGTTCCCGGAGTTGGCTGGACGCGACGTTGAGCGCCGCCCAGCCGCTCGCGGTGGCGGGTGCGCTCCAGCGCTGCAGCGCGATGCCGTTGAGCGTCGCGGGCACCTTGCCGTCGGGCACGAAGGTCGCCGTTCGTTGCGGGTCCGCCCAGCTCGTTGCGGCGCTCGGCAGTGTCGGCGTATTGATCAGCACCCTGTTGCCGCGCTCGTCCTTGCGCGGATGGAACAGTCGCGTGAGATCCGCGAGGATCGAGCGGTCGACGTCGCGGTTCAGCAGATCCGCCAGGGCCGTCAGCGGCGCGAGGCGCACGCTCTGCGATTCCCAGCTCATTTGCACCGGCGTGCCGCCGACCCGCTTCGCGATGTAGTAGCGCGTCTTGCTCGTGTCGCGCTGGTAATCGCCCAGATAGCCGGTCAGCTCGACGTGCAGGCCGGTTTCCTCGAATACTTCCTTGATCGCGGTTTCGCGGAAATCGAGGGTCGGCTCGCACTGTCCCTTCGGAAAGGTCTGGTGGTAATCGCCGAAATGATTGGTCGGTTCGACGACCCACACGCGCCCGTCCTTTTCGATCACGATCGCGCCGGCGCCGGATTTCCTGCCGGCCGACTGCGCGAAGGCCGGCTCGTTGAATTTCCCGGTCAGCCGGGTCGCGAAGCGTTTCCAGCCATGCGCGTCGCGCGGCGCCTGAACCGCTCCGAAGCCGATTCCGTGCAGTTCCGCCGGCATCGTCTGACGGCTGCCCGGCACCACGACGACCGTGGCATCCGGGCGCCACCACTGCGCGCCGGAAGTCGGCTCGCTCGGGTGGTCGATCACCGCGTAGATGCCGGCCGATTTCGGGCTCGGATGGATGCGGTTCGTGAGCTTGCCGAGCAGGTACTTGTCGATCGGCATGTTGAGCAGACGTTCCGCGTCGGCGAGCAGGGCGAGCTTGAGGCTCTGCGATTCCCATCCCGTCGCGGCCGGCGTGCCGCCGATGCGCTTGCCGACATAGAAGCGCGTACGCGAGGTGGTGCGGTTCACGTCGTCGAGGAATCCGGTCAGCTCCACGACGAGGCCCGTCTCCTCGTAGGCTTCCTTGATCGCGCTCTGGCGCATCGAGAGATTGGCGTCGAGCCTGCCCTTCGGGAACGAATGTTCGTATCGGCCGTGATGATTGGTCGGCTCCGTCAGCCAGATGCGGCCGTCCGCTTCGAGAATCACGACACCGGCCGCCGGCTTCATGCCGCGGGCATCGAATGCCGGCTCGTCGAAATGGCCGGTGTTGCCGAAGTTGCGCCAGGCGTCGCCGCTGGGCGCCTGCACGGGCCTGAACGGCGTCTTGTTCAGTATCGCCGGCGTCGCGCCGCTCGGCGTGAAGGCCAGCATCGCGCCGGGCTTCGCCCAGTCCGCCGGCTTGCTCGGCACCGACGGTTTCTTGATGATGACGACGTGCCCTTCGTCATTGCGCGCGGGGTGAACGTGCTTGCCGACGGCGCCCAGGATCTTCCGGTCGATCGACTGGTTCAGCAGGGCCGGCGCCGCGTCGGGCGTGGCGAGCTTGACGCTCTGCGTCTCCCATCCCATGTCGCAGGGCGTGCCGCTCTTACGCATTGCGAGATAGTAGCGAGTCCGGCTGCTGCTCCGATCGAAGTCGCCGAGGAACGCCGTCAACTCGACTCTCAGGCCGGTTTTCTCGCGTGTTTTTTTCACCGCGTTGGTTTGCATCGAGAGTGTCGAATCGGCCACGCCCTTCGGAAATGTCTGCTGATAGTCGCCGATGTGATTGGTCGGCTCGATGAGCCAGATACGGCCGTCGTGCTCGATAACGATTGTGCCGACCGCGCTCGATTTTTCCGGATGCGGTTGAAACGCCGGCTCGTCGATCCGTTCGGCGATGGCATGCAGGAGCGTCCACGCGTTCGCCGAATTTGGCGCGAACGACGGCTTGAGCGCGATCCCGTTCAGGCTTTCCGGCAGCGCCGCGCCGGGCGTGCAGGTCAGCACGGGCGCGGGCGCGCGCCACGCCTGTGCCGCGCTGGGCACGCCCGGATTCCTGATGATGACGAGCTTGCCGTCGTCGTTCTTGCGCGGATGGAAGTGCGGCAGCCCGCGTTCGAGTTCCTGCACGAGCCGGCGCTTGCGCATGATGAGCCGCCTCGTGAGCGCCAGCCGCTGGGCCGGATCGCCGGGGCCCCTGGCGCAAAGGTTGGCGATTTGCTGGTCCGGAATCCGCTCGATCGCGCGAATCCCTTGCTTCAGTTGCTCCAGGTTGAGCGAGTCGAAGACGCTGGCTGCTTGCGGATTGATCTGCTGGTCGAGCATCGACAGCAGTTCGGACGCCTCGTCGTCGAAACGATCGCCCTTGAGTCCGCCCATCGCGCGGAAGATCAGCGAGCCGCCGACGTCGACGCGTACCGCTCGTCCGGCCGCATCGAGCAGCAGGTTGTCGTATTCGAGCCCGACGACGTCCCAGTTCGCGAGCCAGACGTCGGCTGCGAAGCCGCTGTGCGCGCCGGGCACCTTGCCGCTCTGGAGCGCCGCCGGATTCGTGCGCAGCTTGCCCATGATGCGCGACGCGATCGCGGGCTGGTTCCCGCGAGTGACCATCGCGAGCTGCGGCACCAGGACGTTCGCGGCGCGATAAAGCTCGGCCGCGAGCCATTCGTTGCGCGAGAAATCTTCCGACTGGGACGACTTCACGTACCACTCGGTGCCGATGCCGTCGACGAAGCGGCCACCCTTGTTGCTGCCGGCCTGTTTGCCGACCTGCGGCCAGTTGTCGGTCGCGACGAGCCGGGAGCGGTCGGCGGCGGCCTTGCCGAACGCACTGATATGCACGACGAGACGGTTCTTGGCATCGGTCGACGTCCCGGTGATTTCGTAGCGATTGGTCACGTCGAGCACGATTTCGTGCTCGCTGTGCGTCTCTTGCGGCAGCGTGCTGATAGCAAAAGCGACACCGCGCGCGCCAGCCAGCTCGCCTCGATCTCCGAAAAGACTCAGATGCATGAGCACCGGTTGCAGGCCGCGTTCCGGCTTCGACTCCTTCGCTGCGAAGTTTTTCGCGACGCCCGTCAACGTCGACACGCTGGCGATGCCGTGGCCGAGGCGATAGGTGCCGTCCGCGTTCTGGAACCCGTGGAGCAGGCTGTGCGCGAACCGGCGGCTCGCGATGCCGGTCGGCTGGGCGAGAATTTCGCCGACCAGCGCCGGCGTCAGTCCAACGCCGCGAAACACCTCCTTCACGCCGTTGGCGGGAACGAGTTGCACCGAATAAAGCGGGATCGCGTCGCGAATCGCGCGTTTCGTTTCCGGGTTGACCTGTACGCCGAAATATTGCGCGATCAGGTTCGCAAAATCGACTCCGTCCGTGGAGTGCAACTGACTCTCGAACCGTGCGGCGAGCGCGAGTTCCTCCTGGGTCCTGAAATGCCGTAACGTCGTCGTCGAGCCGGGTGCGGAGCGGCCTCGCGACACGAAATTGCTGACCTTGTTGCACCGCTCCGGGACGCGCAGCAAACCTTCCAGCGGACCGACGATCGCGTTGGCGGGGACCACGACCGGCCTGTCGGTCGGATGCGCGACAGGCGGCGTCGCGGTGGCGGGCGGCGTGTTCGCGTGGACGGCGTGGTTGAGCGTTGCCGAGGAAAACGGCGCTATGTTCCGTGGCATGCGAATCGCCCCTTGCCATGACGACTTCGGTTGAGATGGTCGGCCGCCTCGTTGCTCGCGGTGCCGCTCCACGCGTGTGCGATCGTCGCTCAATGGCCGAATGGACGATACGTCGCCGACACTCTATGCGGGTTGCCGGCGGCGTCGGAATACGGCACGAAACAACGTTGCGATTTGCGAATGCGGCTTGTCGCGGTACTTGTGCGAGGCCCGAACCGTCACGGTCGCCATTGGGCCTCGCGAGCCGCGCCCCGCCTCGCGTACTGACGAATGCGTGTCCCGTCAGACTGCGTCCTCGGCCGCCGACAGCGAGGTGCCGCGTTGCGGCGCAGCGCGCCGGCGCAGGCTCGTGACGGCATCGCTTGCGCCGTTCACCATGGTGTCGAGCGTGCCCGGCACGCTGTGTAACGTTTGCGCGGCAGTGCCGCCGGCGTGGCCGATGCCCGTCAGCACCGCGTTCGCGACGCTCGACACGCCGCCGCCGAGCGCCCCGCCGACCGCGTCGATGGCCGCACCCGCCTGCTTCGCGAGTCCGTCCGCCGAGATAGCCGCCGAGGTCAACGCCGGAAACACGGCGGCGGACGTCGCCGTCTGCACACCCTGCCTGATCGCGGCCGTGGCGGTTGGCGACAGGCCGTGTTGCGCGGCGAGCTTCGCCGCCGCGGTGACGGCGGCGCTGACCGCGCCGAAGCCGCCGCCGAGCACCGCGCCTTTCGCAAGATTGGCGGGGTCCAGCAGCGATTGCGCGGCGCTCGTCGCACTCGTCGCGACGTCGAGCGGAATCCGCGCGAGCCGGCCGAGCCCGTTCGCTGCCGCGCCGGACCACGTCGCCTGCTTCAGGCTCTGGTACTGATCGCGCCAGTCCGCGCGCGCGAGCAGGTATTCGGGGCCGACGCGGTGGTGCTGTTGGTCCAGCCAGTGTTTCGCCAGCGCGTTGGCGCCGCCCGCCATCGGAGAGCCGACCGCCGACATCCACAGATCGACGCGGGCCGCGAGCGGCGCCCCCCTGAAATGCGTGAGCGCCACATCGGTCGCCGTGCGCGCGAGGTTGCGCAGGCTGAACGTCTGGATCGCGACGCCTGCTTCGACGTGCGCCCGCAGCGGGCTCGGCGCGCTGTTCGTCTTCATGTCCCGCATCACCGCGGCGCGTTCGGCATCGGCGTTGGCGTTGGCATCGTCAGCGGCGGCAGGGTGGCCGGCGGGCGGGTCGGACGGCGCGGACAGCCACTGCGTATCCGAGAGCGCGTTGCGCAGCAGCCGTTCGCCGGCGGAGTCGAACGCCTGGGACACGACGCCGCCCATCGCGCCGTTCTCGAACGGCGTCTTCGCGAACGCGGTCAGTACCGGCGCGGCGTCCTCGACCAGCGTCGCGGCGCCGAACGGCACCGAGCCGAGGAAGCCCGACGCGGTTCGCGCGAGCGCGTCCATGCGGCTCGCCTTCGTGAAGACCGCCGCGACCGATTCGGCCGTCTCGCCCATCTCGTCCAGTTGCCGTGCGCGGTTCTCGACCAGCCTGTCGATCATGGCGTCGTTGCCGTTCTTCCGGTGCGGCGCGAAATAGCCGGCGAGGAGCGTGTGCAGTTGTCGCGAGCCGGGCGTGGCTGCGTCCACCGGCGCTGCTTCGCGGGCCGCCGCGACAGGCGTGCTGCGCGGGATCGCCGGCGCGGCGTCGAGGGGCGCGGCGCCCGGGCGAGGCCGGGCCGTGAGCGTCGACAGCGTATCGAGGGCAGCCGGCATCGACGACGGCCGGGAGCGGGTCGCGGCCGCTGCTCGGGATGCATTCGTTTGGGACGGCTTCTCGCCGCCGGTCGCCGAACTGCCGGGGTAGGGAGTGCTGTGCCGCCGCGGCGAGCCGATGCCGTTGTCCATGGTGTCTCCGTATTTGATTGATGGCCTTGTCCGATACAAGGCATATGGCACAACGTTATGCAGTCCTTTTCGACGACCGGATAACCCGCGCGAAGTATCGGCCGACAACGCGAACTTGCCGGCATCGCCGTGGCCGGCCGTCCACCCGGCAACCCGCGCCGCCATCTTCGCCCCGCGATCGATTCGTTCGCATCGGAAGCACGATGGCGCGGCGGATGCCGGAAACTCGGCGTCAAGGGGATGTCCCTGCGGTACGAGCGTGAATCCGGCCGCAATGCACTCGACGGCCGCGCGTCGTCGACGCGCACTTTTTGATTACAGCACTCCAAGCAAACGAGGAAATCGTGACTGACACAGGATGCAGGGACGACGTAGCCAGCGGCCTCACGAAAGTATTGTGGACGGCGTCGCAACTCGACAATGAATCGGACTTCGAGGATCTGCTCGATGCCATTCGCGTGTTGCGGCCGAAGTGGTCGGGCGTCGGCACGGTGGCCGCGTGGCGCTACGTGCGGCGGCAGAAATGGATGGACGCGCGCCGCGTGCTGGAAGACGAGGACGAGCAGATCAAGCGCTCCGGGCTGCACGCGGCGCTGATGGCGCTCTGCCTGTTCGGCCTCGAAGACCCGCTGTGGCACAGCTACGCGCGCATGGCCGCGGAGCAGCGCGAGAGCCCGGACGCGGCGCGCATCGGCTTCCGGCTGCTCGAACGCGCGGCGAAATCCGACCTGCGCGCCGCACCCGAACCGACACCCGAGCCTGCCGTCAGTCAGACGGCTTCAGCAGGACAGGATACCGCCGGGTTCTCGGCCGGGATGTCGTGGGTTCGTGCGTAAACCCGCGTCGTCGCGTGCCGCGAGTCAGTTCGCATTTCCAGCGCGATGTTCGCACCGGAGAGCGAGAAACCGAAATCGCGCTCATAGACTGGATTCGCTGGGAAGTAATCGTAAAACCTTCTTGACCTCACCTCACAGGCAGAAAACATCATGATTTCGAACACCACGTTTCAGAATTACCCGACCGATCCGACTCTCTATCTGAACGCCCTGAAGCAGCAGGCGGCGAACGGCGGTGGCGACCAGCAAACGTTGATTCAGGACCTGATCCAGGAACTGAGCCAGATGCTGCAGCAGATGCAGAACGCCGGTTCCGGCGCGGCGCCGTCGATGCCGGCCATGCCGTCGGCCATGACGCCGAACGGTGCGGCGCCGACGACCGGCGGTGCGATGCCGGCGCAAACGGGCGGCGCGATGCCGTCGACGATGGGTGGCGCCCAGCCGGCCACGGGTGGGATGACGGCGCAGAACGCATCGGGCGTGCTCGCGTCGTACATGGACCAGAACAACATCGGCGCGACCGATCCGGACGCGATGTACCAGCTCGCGACGAACGCGAACGGCAGCACGCCGCCGATGGTCCAGCAGGCGGCGCAGTACATGATGGCGAACCCGAGCGTCTACCAGCAGATCGAAACGCACGACGTGGCGGGCACCGACGGCAAGTCGGCCGCCAGCAACTTCCGGTGGGCGGCCCAGGGCGGCCTCGGCCAGGCCGGTAACGTGCCGGCCGGCGGCACGGGCGCGGCGGCTCCCGCGTATGCGATGCCGCCGCAGACGGGCGGCGTCCCGATGGCTTCGGGCGGGATGGGGTATCCGGTGTCGCCGCAGGCAGGTGGTGTCCCGATGGCCTCGGGCGGTATGGGGTACCCGGTGCAGCCGCAGATGGGCGGCGTCCCGATGGCTTCGGGCGGGATGGGGTATCCGGTGTCGCCGCAGGCAGGTGGTGTCCCGATGGCCTCGGGCGGTATGGGGTACCCGGTGCAGCCGCAGATGGGCGGAATGATGGCACAGCCGCCTGCGTATTCGATGCCGCCGCAAGCGGGCACCTCGGGCGACCTCACCGCCGACGGCAAGCCGCTGCAGCAGGCGGGCGAAAGCCAGGCGCTGTCGGCGTTCAGCCAGCAGGACCCGGCCGGCTTCCAGGCGTTCGAGAGCGCGCTGTCCCACGGCGACGGCAACACCGCGACGCACGTACTCGCGAACTCGATCAGCTCGGGCAAGATCAGCACGGGAACGGGCTCGGCGCTCGGCTCGCAGCTGCAGCAGACCGCGAACCAGCACGGCGGTGGCAAGATCAACAGCGACGCACGCAACGCGCTGAAGAACGCGCTCGGCGGCGACGATGTGCTGACCCCGGGCAAGACGCGCGGCACGATCGCGTTCGAGCACCTGACCGGCATCAACACCAGCAGCATCCTCGGTGTGAGCACGCAGTAAGCGACGCCGACCGGCGGCCGGCGACCGGTCGCCCAACCCGGATCACGAGATACGGCCGCATCGCCCGAACGGGCGGTGCGGCCGTATTGCTTTTCCGCTTCGGCGCCGTGTGCCGGTATCTGGCATTCGCGGCATTTGCGGCACTCTCGGCATCCGGCACGATCGGGCAGGGCATCGCATGACGCGGCACCGCCGCGCCGCGCGCAAAGACGGAAGCGGCAACGGGAACAGCATCATGGAAATGAAAACGGAAACGCTCGGGGCCGTCACCGGCATCCCGAGCGTTTTTGCGTTCATGCGCCGCGGCCAATGGCCAGCGGCAAAGAAGCGGACCTAGCCGCGCATCTGAAGCCGCGCCGCCGCGCTGAACGGGCTCCATTCGAGCAATGCGACGAAGCCGTCGGCCACGGCGACCACGATCCAGCGATGGTACTGATGGACGATCTGTCCCGGCGGGTAGTCGTGCGCCGCTTGCCACGCCATCGCGCGCCGTACGTGGACCTTCGTGCCGAACAGCGGCGCGAGGCATTCGACCTGGCCGAGCGCGCGCACGATACGCATCGCATCCGCGACGGGCCGTGTGAAGTCGAGCGTGCGCTCGCTTTCCTCGAGCTTCGGCCAGTAGCTGCTGTGCTGCTGCGGCCGGCTGTCGTGCCAGAGCCGCTCGAAGTCGCGCGCGACCCGCGACGCGAGGCGGCCGGCCGCCATCTGCAGCTTCAGCTGCAGCGCCTCGTGCCATTCGTCGGCATCGAGCGGGAAGGTCTCGGCCGCGAGCACGTTGCCGGCGTCGAACTCGGCGTCGAGGCGATGGCAGCTGATGCCCCATGCGCGCCGGTCGTCGAGGATCGCGCGCATCACCGGGTACGGCCCGCGGCCTTCGGGCAGCGGCGACGGATGGAAGTTCATTGCGTAGCGCAGGTGCCCGCGCCAGTCGGGGATGCGCCAGTCGTAGCCGGAGACGACGAGCGCATCGCAACCTTGCGATGCAAGCCAGCGCAGATCGTCGTCGTCGATTCGCGACAGCCGCGCGGGAATGCGCAGTTTGGCCGCGCGCTCGACCATCTCGCTGTTGAATTCGGTCTGGTTGTCGACGGGAATCGTGTAGAGCGCGACCGGCTCCCAGCCGGCCGCGACGAAGGTATCGAAGACGACGCGCCAGCGGTCGAAGCCGGCAAATGCGAATCGCATGGTGGATGCTCCTCGAAGGCAGCGATGGACGAATACGGCATGACCTCTCAGCGTAGCCGTCCGGCGCGTCGCGCCGCGTCCGTCATCCGAACTGTTGTCGTCGGCCGCGAATCTGGCGGCGACGCTCGTGCGATTGCTTCGCGCCATGGCATCGATATTCGTAAGTTCCGGCGATCGATGCGGATTGGGTCTGCAGACTAGGTTGTCGTCAACATCGAATTCAAGGTATCCATGCGAATCCAATCCGGCTCCCCTGCATACGCTCGGCATCAGGACACGCAGCCCTCGACGCCGACCGGAACAGACCACCGCGCGGCGCATAGAGAGGGAGGAGCAACTATGCCCGTATCAAGCAGATGTTCGATACCCAGATGAGGAAACGCCATGTGATCCGGGCCGACGAGCGAAACATGACCGATGACGAAAAGGTCGTCGCGAAACTGATTGAGCCTGGATATTCCCGCTATCAGGACGCGATGCGAGCCCCGAAGGATGGGATCGAGACCAAAAAAACGCTGATCGAATGTGCGCAGATCGTCGAGAGTCTTGCGCGAGCCCACGCTGAGTCTGAGACGAGTCGCGAGCGCTATGCCACGGTCTTTCCTGGCGGTGCAAAGCATCCGGATCAACTGGTCAAGGGGCGCGAATACACGGAGCCGGGCGTTGTCTTCGTCGGTGGCGAGCGTCGTGGCGATGACGGTTATCGAATGGAAATCACGCTGAAGAAGGGCATTCCCGTCGATGCGCGAGACCTGTATGGTCACAGGGGCGATAACGACAAAAAACTGCAGTGGCTGACGCTCCCCGGTGCGAAGTTCCGTTTTGACGGTGTGAGCGGAAGCGGAGCGGAGAAAAACAGGACTTACCGGTTCACGCAGATAAATCGTTGAACGAGCGTGGGGCGGTTGAGGAATGCGGCAACCGCCCCGGCCATCCGGCTCATATTATTCGGAGCACGAAAAAATCCCGCCTCGACGAATCGGGCGGGGTGAATCCGGGCTGGACAACCCGGAGTACGTGACCGGCTTTAGAGCCCCTGGCTCAGGAACTCCTCGGCGTACTTGTTGCGGTTCGACATTTCCGGATCGGTTGCCTGTTCGTAGTCCTTGTCCCAGACGAGCGCCGCCTGTTCGGCCGTGGACGTGCCCTTGATGTCCGTGATCGTCTTGCTGTAGTCGGTCTTCAGTTCCTGGTCCATGAAGCCGAGGTTGGCTTGCAGGCTGCCCGGATCGAGACCGTGCTGCTGCGCGTAGTCGATTTCGCCCTGCTTGCGCGGACCGCCCCACTGGGCGAGACCCCAGCCGTTGTTGTTGTCGTCCGCGAAGTTGCTCGACGGGGCGCCCGTCGCGCCGCCCTGGTTGACGTTGCCTTGCAGGCCGCTTTCCTGTTGCAGATTGCCGAGCACGCCGGCGGCCTGCGTTGCCGTCAGGCCGAAGGTCTGTTCGAGGTTTTGCGTGATCGCCTGTGCGGCGCTGCCGCCCGACACGTTCGGCACGCTGCCGCCGCTGCTACTGCCGCCACCACCGCCACCGCTCGAAGGTGCTCCGACCGCCGGCGTGGCGCCGCTGCCCGATGGGCCACCGCCGCCACCGCCACTGCCGCCGCCACCCGTCGGCGGTGGCGCGAAGGACTGCGGCTGGGGCATCGACGCAGGCGGCGTCGATCCGATGCCGCTCGGGCCGCTGCCCGAGTCGTCCGAACCGCCGTTCATCTGCATGAGGATCTGCTGCAGTTCCTGGATCAGTGCTTCGAGGAACTGTTCGAGCTGACTGTTATCCGTGCCGCCGACCCCGCCGAGGTCGGTCATGAAGGGGGACACGCTCCCCTGAATTGCCGTCGTGGACATGCTCATCTCCGTATCGCAATGTGCCGGTTGCGTGACCGAACCTCATCGGCCTCCGGTATCGACGACTGTAGGGCCGATCGGCTGACCGGACCTGGGCGACACGAAGTTGGCTGCGAATAGGCGAAGCAGGCGATTGCGGCGCGCGAGGAAACCGGCGGATGCGAAGCGCGGTGCATACCGGCTTCGCAATTTTGTTCGCGACGTCGCGTCGGGAGAGTGGCGTTCGCGACGAAACGCCTACTCTTCAGAGGCATTTCCCGATGCGCTCCGCGTAGGTGGGGTGCGGAAGCCGTATAGCCTGGTCATCGCTTCCTGATCGACGGTGACGGATCTCGTAATTTCACAGAAGGAGCCGAATCATGGTAGCTACAGTTAAAGGCGCTGGCGATTCATTTAGCCATCTCCCTACCACCCGGGAAGTTCCGGGACAAAAACGCACACCGCCTCCAGTGCCGCCCCGGCGGGGAAGCAATGCGCAGATGGATGGGCTCAGCGGTCTCGGCCCGCGTCCGCGGCAGGGGGGGATCGACGATGGTCAGGGTGGCATGGGTAGCGCACCGACGGGGCGTCGGCCGCTCAACAACCCGTTCCTCAATATGTCCAAAGAGCCGCAGGTCATGCACGACATGGGCCAGCGGGCACGCGATATGGGCACGGAAATGGCGAGCGACGCGTTTCATACGTTCGCCCAGCATGCGCCGCTGCCGTTCGCTCCGGCACTCGACTTCGCGGCGAACATGATCTCGCCTACGCCCTTCAGCACGGGCATAGCCGGCGGCCAGCTCAACCAGATGAAACAGCAGCAGCATGAAATGCTGAAGCAGCAGACGGAGATGGCCCGTATCAACAACGAAAATACGCTCAACGCGGCGCTGATCCAGCAGAGCCAGGCGCTGACGGGCGCGCTTGCATCGGTCGCGAATGCCGGCGTCAACAACATCAAGGACGCGGCGAAGGGGCAATAAGCGAAGGTGGTGCTCGGGCCGCATGGCCCGAATTCACCACCATCGCCGTTGCCGAACACCCGATTCGCGAAATCATGGCCCGCAGGCAGCGCCTGCGGGTTTTCTGGTTTACGTCGCCGGATCGCGCCGTCGAATTCCCTGTACGTCGTGCATCGCGCCGCGCATCGTTGTATTTGCCAATCCGCTTTGCTACGCCGTCATCGATCGCCGCATCGATACCTATCGGCTTCCACAAAGACGAATGCTTCGCGATACGAAGCATTCGGTCCGATTCGCGTCGTACGGCCACGGCACGAACGCCGCGGCACGCGCCTCGCTCGGCCTCATTCGTCCAGCGCCGGCGGCACGTTCGACAGGCGCAAGACGAGCGATTTGATCGAGTGCGCGTAGCGATCGCGCTCGGCCGGTGTTTCCGAGTGATAGGCGCCGACCGCCGCCCAGGTGTTGCCGTACTTGACCATCATCTTGTGCAGCCGCCACGCGGCGACGTAGACGCTCGAACACGGGTTCATCAGGTCCTGCTGCGAGACGCCGTAGTGCGCGAGCGTCGGCAGATGGACGGAATTGATCTGCATCATTCCATAGTCGGTCGAGCCGTTCGTGTTGCGATGGATCGCCGTGGCCTTGCCGTGCGATTCCTGCCACGCGATTGCGCGCAGCACGAGCGGGCTGACGTGCTGGTACGACGCGGCGGACGCGAAGCAGTCGGGCGCGGCCCGCGCTTCGGGGCTCGAGGCGAGGACAGAAAGGAGCGCCAGTTGCAGCGCACGAGGTGGTTTGAACATGGTGGGATTCCGGATCGGGGATGACAGGAAAGAGGCGGGGCACGGCGAGCAGGACGACGGAAATATCGCCATGGGAATGACACGGCGCGGGCATCGCGCCCAGCCCGCCGAAACGAAACGCCGACCGCTCATGCGCGTGTCGCGCTGGGCCGGTCGGCGTTGTCGTCGTCGCCGCACGCGGACGTGCGGACGGAAATCAGCGGCCCATCGTTTGCGACGGCGCTTCCTCGAACACGCGGCGGTAGCCGTTGATCAGCGTCGAGCGATGACGCACGCCCCACTTGTGCGCGACGTCGAGCACGCGCGTGACCGGCGTGTCGTCGTCGAGCAGGTCGTCGCGGATTCGCTCCATCCGCTGGCGGCGGATCAGTTCGCTCGGCGACAGTCCGAGATGGTTCTTGAACGCGGCCTGGATCGCGCGCTCGGTCACGCCGATGTGCGACGCGACTTCGCGGACCGACAGATCCTTCTGGTCGAGGTTGTCCATCAGGTAGCGGTACGCGCGGCGGTACTTCGCCGGCAGCCGCGCGCTGACGTCGTCGGAACGCGGGGCGGCGCGGTCGGCCTTCGCCGCGTCGGCCGGCGCGCCCGACATGGACTGGTTATCGGTGCGCACGTGCTGGATCGATGCGAGCGCGTAGCGGCCGTAGTAGTGCGAGAACTCCTGCGTGCGCATCTGCTGCTGCATCACCTTCGCGCGGCAGTACAGATAGTCGAGATACCAGCGCGCGTGCTGCGTGCCTTGCGATGCGGCCGCGCCCGAGGCGTCGAGCATCGATTCGGCGAGCGGCCGGACCTGGCCGGCGATCGCCGCGAGCGTGATTTCGAGGCACAGGCTGCGGTGGTAGTCGGCGAGCCCGGACTTGCGGCTCCAGTTCAGGTGCTCGTGCAACTCGTCGCCGCCGATCGCGCCGCCTTCGGCGAGCGAGAGCAGATGGCGCAGATGCGCGAGGCGTCCGGCGAGCAGCGGCAGCGCCGTGCCTTCCGGCGCGCTGCCGCGCACCGGCGCTTCGGCGATATCGAACTCGGTCAGCACCGAGCGCCAGTAGATGTGGTCGGCGAGCCGCTCGGCGCCATGCAGCTCGTGCTGCGCGAACAGATCGCGGCGGATCGCCTCGACCACGTAGATCCAGCGGCGATCGTCGTGCGCGGCGGCGAGTTCGGCGAGCTTCGCGAGACGGCCGCATGCGGAGCGCACGCAGCCCAGATGAAACGACACGAGCGTCGCACCGACGAGCGCGTCGAGACGCTGGCGCGGCGTCGCGGCCTTTTCCTCGCCGATGCGCTTGAAGCAGCTCAGCGCCACGTTGAACTGGTTGCGGAAGAACGCCAGCCAGCCGGTGTTGCGGCACGAGGCAATGCGCAGGCCGTCGCGATCGTGGCGAATCGCCTTCTGCGCGCGGCGATGGGTTTCCTCGGCTTCCTCGTGGCGGCCGAGCGCCAGTTCGAGATCGCCGTGGATCTGCAGGTTCGCATGCGAGGGTTGCGCGTGGCCGGCATCGGTGTCCACGAGTTGAGCGGCGGCGTGCGATGCCTCGATGAGATGGCCGTCGAGAATCTTCGAGACGACGTTCGAGGGCGTGTCGTCCGAGGCGAGGGCGGAGGATGCTGCGAAGTAGACCGTCGAGAACATGGCGGGCTCCTGACTCAATGATTGGAGAAGAGATGCGACGTGAAGCAGTGAGTGCATCTTTTCATCGCGAGCCGGTTTCGACGCGAGTTTGTGATGGTCTGTTACGTTCCGCCCCGCGGGCCGGAATTCGGCCGGCGCCGAATCGGACGGTTGTTTTTTTATTAGCCCTGGCTATTCGATATTCGCATGATTGATATACGATTTGTTAATGCCTTATTTTATGGCGATTTTCATAGTATTGGTAATACTATGATGCCGAAAACGGCAACGGTCTTTTCTCTCAGGAGATATAAAGAATGCCAATCATTGTGATATAAAAAAATAATCAATATGAATTCGGCAAGATATGCAAGACTGCTGACTCTAGCCGATCCCGTCGCCCAAGGAATTTTTGGATTTCCCTTTTTATTTCAATTTTATTTCATCGCGCAATTTTTTTCGGCTGGATTGCGAAAATCGGGGCAAGCGGAATTACAGGACACGTGCCGGTCATCGGCGCGATGCTCTTAGAGTGGAAATCACAGTGTCATCAATCAAAGCGGAATGCCATCGACACCCGCGCGATGCGGCGCGTCTGCGTGTCGCATCGAAGCGGTGGAATGGAGCACTCGGCGTGCGGATTGCAATATCGGCATGCGGCGTATTGCTCCTGTGCGGCATCGCCCATGCGTCCGGCTCGCAGGTAATCGTCGACGGCGGCGAACGGATGGGCGACGTCGTGCATCAGGGCGGCCATGACGTGTCGATGCTGCGCGCGCTCGAACAGATCGTGCCGCGTACTTATAGCGTGATGGTGCCGAACGCAGGCGAGTGGGCCGATAAGCCCGTCAGCTGGCGTGCCGGCTCGGTGGTGCGCGCGCTCGGCGACATCCTCTCGGTGGACCCGTCGCTGCAGGCGCGGGTGAACACCGATCTGCACGTCGTGACCGTCGCGCAGGACCCGCGCCACGCCGGCAAGCCGCACGGCGCGGCGGAGATGCATGCGGACGCCGCCGAATGGTCGCCGCAAAACGCGCCTGTTCATTTCGCGGCAAACGTTGCCGCATCGGCCACGCCGCCGGTATCGGCACCGCCGGTCGCGCCGCTTGTGCCGGCACGGCCGATGACGCTGGTCCGTGCCGATGCGAATGCGAACGGCAAACCGGATGCCGATGCGGGCGTGCCGATTCCGCGCGTGCAGGAGTCCGTCGTCGCCGAGGCACCCGCTGCGGTGCCGTCGCGTCCAGCATCATCGATCGCGACGTATAATACAAATGATGCTAAACACATAGTAACGACAACACCTGTTGCGGCGACCTCCATCCCGATGGAACCCGCCGCAATGCCGCTCGTGCCCGTAGCCGTCTCATCCACACCAGCATCCGCACCGCTTGCCGCAACACCGTCGGACGAAGCCGCCGCCGCGCCGCCGGCCGGCCAGATGGAGTGGCAGATGCGCACCTCGGACGGCTCGGTCCGCAACGCGCTCGCGCGCTGGGCGAACGAGGCGGGCTGGCAGTTCATCTGGGACGTGCCGACCGATTTCGCCGTCGATGCGACGGCCACGATCCACGGCACGCTGCAAGAGGCGCTGAGTCAGGTTACCGATGCGCTGTCGTCGTCGCAGGTACCGATACAGGTGGTTCTCTATACGCGCAACCGGGTATTGCGTGTCGTCGCCAAGGGAGCGAATTCATGAGCAGGCTGTATTTCCATGTCGCAGCCGCTGTCGCGTGCGTGGCACTCGCAAGCGGATGCACGGGGCTCATGGGGCAGCTCGACCGCAGCACGCGGAGCGACCTCGGACAGGCCGACAAGCTGCTCGGCCAGACCGCGTCGGGCAACAACCGCGCGGTCGCGGGTGACGACGTGATCGTCAAGGACCAGCTGTGGCTGTCCGGCAAGACGATGAAGATCGCCGCTCAATCGACGCTGCCGAAGCTGTTCGACGAGCCCGCCAGCTTCGACGGCACGGTCGATTCGCTGCGCGCTTTCGCGGATCGCGTGTCGCGTCTCGCGCGGGTGCCGGCAAAGGTCGCGCACGGCGCCGACGATGCCGCCGCGCGCGCGTCGTCGGTGGGCGCCGCGGCCGGCAGCACGCTGCCGCCGGGCGTGCCGCCGCTACCGCCCGGCATGCTGCAAGGCTCGTCGCCGGCGCCCGCCGGCGCGCAGCAGGCGATGCTCGCCGCGTTGCCCGAGCCCATCCACATCGTCTATCCCACCGGCACGCTGCGCGGGCTGCTCGACGCGGCATCGGCGCGCTTCGGCGTGTCGTGGAAGTATGAAGACGGCGCGATCGTGTTCTTCTACACGGCGACGCGAGTCTACCAGGTGGTATCGATTCCCGGCGACTCGAAGCTCGACACGAACGTCGTCAGCGGCGCGAGCAACACCGGCGGCGTCAATGGCGGTGTCGCCGGCGGCAGCGCGGGCGGTGGTGGAGTCGCGGGCGGTGGTGTCGGCGGGGCGGCTTCGACGTCGTCGCCGGAAGTGTCGTCCGACAATACCGCGAACATCAAGATGAACACGCAACTGTCGGTCTATACGAGCCTGCAGACCGCGATCAAGTCGATGCTGTCGCCGGCGGGTTCCGTCGTCACGTCGCCGGCAACGGGCTCGATCGCCGTTACCGACACGCCCGAGGTGCTCGATCGCGTCGGCGAGTTCATGGAGCAGCAGAACCGCGTGCTCGCGCGGCAGGTGCTGCTGAACGTGACGGTGCTGTCGGTCACGCTGTCGGCCAACGACAGCTACGGGATCGACTGGAACGCGGTGTACCAGACGCTCGGCACGAAGTTCAACATGGTGAGCGGATTCTCCAGTCTCGTGCAGACCAGTTCGCTGAGCGCAACGGTGATCAGCCCGTCGAGCCGCGCGAGCGCGACGAACGCGATGATCAGCGCGCTGTCGTCGCAGGGCACGGTGCATCGCAGGACCTCGGCGTCGATCACCACGCTGAACGACCAGCCGGTGCCCGTGCAAGTGGCCGAGCAGAAGGGCTACCTCGCGTCGGTGTCGTCGATCGCCACGCTGAACGTCGGCACCCAGGTGTCGCTGACGCCGGGCACGATCACGACCGGCTTCAATCTGACGGTGCTGCCGCACGTACTCGACGACGGTACGGTGATGATGCAGTTCTACTCGAACATTTCGTCGCTCGTGACGCTCGATTCGTTCACGAGCGGTGGCCAGACAATCCAGCTGCCGACCGTCGATACGCGCAACTTCCTGCAGCGGATCGCGGTGAAGTCGGGCCAGACGCTCGTCCTCAGCGGCTACGAGGATCTCAACGACCAGAACAACCGGCAGGGCATCGGCACGCCGTCGAACTACGCGCTCGGCGGCGGCTTCAACGCCGATCATTCGCGCCAGGTCATCGTGATCCTGCTGTCGCCCGTCACGACGAACGGCGCCTGACGCGCGCAGCCGGGGATCGTTCATGGCGACGCAAGTCATTCAGATCGGCCGTCAGCGCTTCGTCTGCGGGCTGTTCTGGCAATCGTTGTCCCGCCGGCACGCGCTGCGCGCCGAGGCGGTCGAGCTCGCGGGCCGCCTGAACTTCGACGCGATGGTGCTGCGGATCGACCGCAACTTCGCGGGCGCGGGGTTCGCGAGCACGCGGGAAGGCGCGCAGCTCGGGCTGCCGTCGCTCGGCGCGCTGGTGTCGAAGGTGATCGCGACCGAAGGCGCGTTCTACGATGGCCGCCAGCAGCCCGCGCCGAACTGGCTCGGCGCGTTCAGGCTGGCGGACGGGCGCTGGGTGTATTTCGCGGTGCGCGACGGCGCGTTTCTGCCGAACGGCGACTGGGTCGGTTCGAGCGAGGAAGTGTTCGAGCGGCTGCATGGAGACTACGGCCTCGGCGGCTGGAACGTCGTGATCGGCGATCCGCAGATCGAGGTGCAGGGCTTCCACAACTTCTACGCCCGCAGCATCGAGGAACTGCTGCCGCGTCGCGGCGGCCGGCTGCTGTTGCCGCGCTGGCTGAACCTGACGCGGGTCGGGCGGCGTCCGCCGTGGCGCGTGATCGCCATCGCTGCCGCCGCGCTCGTCGTGGTCGGTGGCGTGGCGGCTGGCTGGATCGCGTACCGGCGCCACCAGATCGAGCAGGAGCGCGAGGCGGCATTCGAGCGGATGCGCACGCAATTGCGGCTGCATCCGCCAAAGCCGGCGGCGCCGACGGAGCCGCCGCATCCGTGGGCGGTGCAGCCGACGCCAGGCGATTTCATTCGCGCCTGCGTCGATCACTTCGCGAGTCTCGCGCCGGGCGGCTGGCAACTCGACGAGTATGCGTGCAGGTCGTCGAACGTCAGCTATCGCTGGTCGCGCGGCGACTCGAACGTCGCGATGCTGATGGCCGCCGCGCCGCTCGCGCAGATCGACACGAGCGGCGATCACGCCAGCTACGTCGAGCCGCTGTCGTTGCGGCCGGGCGGCGACGATCCGATCGACGGCTTCGACGGCGTGCGCTTGCGGATGCTGTCGGTGTTCCAGCTGCTCGGCGTCGATCTGACGTTCATGCCGCAGCAGGGCCCGCCGCCGAAGAGCCTCGCGGCGCAGACGCTGAACCAGCTGCATCCGGGCTCGGGGCCCGCGGCGCCGACATGGCAGACGTGGCGCATGACGGCAGCGCTCGGCGAGATGCCGCCGGACAGCCTGATCAAGTATCTCGACGAACCGGGCGTGCGCGTCGAGACCCTGTCGTACAAGGCGGGGCAATGGACCCTGGACGGAGTGCTGTATGAGAAATGACAACGGGTGGATCGTAGGCGCACTGGTCTGCGGGCTCATGGGCCCCACGGTCGCGCTCGCGCAGGCCGCCGCGCCGGCGCCGGTATCGGCATCGGCCGCAAGCTCGGCCGCCAGCGCGCAGCCGCGCGCGGCCGTCGTGCCGACGCCGGCTGCCGCCCAGGCCGCCAACGAATTGATGCGGCTGAATGAAGACACGCTGCTGCTGAAGGCCCAGCTGAAAAAGCTCGAGACCCAGGCGCAGGTGGCCCAGCGCGAACAGGCGCTGCACCAGATGGGCGGCACCAGCGTCAGCATGGGCCAGGTCTCGCTGATCGTGACGCAGAGCCTCGGCCAGGCCACGATCGCGACGCTGTCCGCGGACGGCGCCGAATTCGACGTGCGCGCCGGCGACCGGCTGCCGGATGGCTCGCGTGTCGCGCAGATCCGCCCGGGCATGCTGGTGCTCGCCGATCCGGACGGGCACCGCACGATGCTGACGGTGTCGGCGCCGTCGCGCGGCGGCCTCCGCAACGTCGCCGCGAACCCGCTCGGGCCCGCCGGCGTTCCGCCGCTCCCGCCGCTTCCGTTGAGGTGATCGTGATGGCCGCTCCGACCGTACCGCCCGCAAACCCGCCCAAAGCCGTCACGCCGCTGGTGTTGTCGCGTAACGCTCAGGCTCAGGCCCAGGCCGCCGCGTTGGCTGTCACGCCGGCCATCCCGGCCGACGTGCCGCTGCAGGTCGTGCAGGCCGCGCCCGTGAGCGCGCGGCCGCTGTCGGACGACGGCGAATTCGCGGCAAGCGGCGAGGAGCGCAAGTTCCTCTGTCTGCTCGATGACGGCACGCTGCTGGTCGCGGACGGCCACGAGATGAATCCGTTCGTGCTGTCGTACTGCGCCCGGCTCGAACGGCTCAACTGCCGCTACGCGACACGGCTCGTGAGCCTCGACGCGATCCGGCGCGCCTATCAGGGGCAGCGCCGCGACGGCAGTGCCGAGCGCATCGACCACACGCAGATGCAGGTGGTCGCGAAGAATCTGATCGCGCGCGCGTGCGACGAGCGCGCCTCGGACATCCATATCCGCGTGAACCGCTTCACGACGGAAATCCTGTTTCGCGTCCACAACGAGCTGGTGCGCGTGTCGGAGCAGACGCGCGAGTACGGCGAGCGGCTGCTCGCGACGCTGTACTCGGCGATGTCGAGCGTGTCCGACAACACCTATAAGCCGAACGAGCGCCAGGACGCGGCGATCGGCGACCGCGACAAGCTGCCGGACCGCCTGTTCGGGGTGCGGATCGCAACCGCGCCGACCAGCGTCGGCAATCTGATGGTGCTGCGACTGCTCTACAACGACGCTGGCGAATCGACCGAGCTGACCGACCTCGGCTTCACGAGCGAGCACGCGTTTGCGTTCGACCTGCTCGCGCAGCAGCCGCATGGCATGAACATCATCAGCGGGCCGACCGGCTCCGGCAAATCGACCACGCTGCAACGCGTGCTGACGAGGCAGTTGCGCGACATGGCCGGCTCGATTCATGTCATCACCGTCGAAGACCCGGTCGAATATCCGATCGAGGGCGCGGTACAGACGCCGGTCGTCAACGCGCCGACCGAGGAAGCGCGCTCGCTCGCGTTCGCCGCCGCGATCTCGAACGCGATGCGGCTCGACCCGGACACGATCATGATCGGCGAGGTGCGCGACCGCGCTTCCGCGCAGAGCGCGCTGCGCGCGGCGATGACCGGCCACCAGGTCTGGACGACCGTGCACGCGAACGGCGCGCTCGCGATCGTCGACCGGCTCGTCGATCTCGGCTTGCCGCTCGCGATGGTCACCGACGAATCGCTCGTCACCGGCCTCATCAGCCAGCGCCTCGTCAAGCTGCTGTGCCCGCATTGCTCGCGGCCGCTCGCCGAGGCGGCGGACGAGCTCGACATGGGGCTCGTCGCGCGCGTCAAGCGGGCGGTCGGCCCGCGCTTCGACCAGGTGCGCATCGCGGGGCCGGGCTGCCCGTGCTGCAAGCACGGCACGATCGGGCGCACGGTGCTCGCCGAGGTGATCCACACCGACACGACGTTCTTCGAACTGCTGCGCGCCGGGCGCAAGGCCGATGCCCAGCAGTACTGGCTGCAGCAGCTCGGCGGGCAGACGGTCGCGCAGCACGCGATCGAAAAAGTGGCCGCCGGACTCGTCGATCCGCGCATGGCGGAGCGCGTGGTCGGGCCGCTGACGCAACACGGCGGCGCGCGTGCGCTCGCGCTGGAAAGCGTCTATGGCACTTGAACTGAATCGCCGCTGGGCGCGCGTCCAGTTGACCGCGCCGGCGCGTATGCGGCTTTACCGCAAGATCGCGAAGATGCTGTCGGCCGGGCTGCCGCTGCTGAAGATTCTCGAGGAGCTGGAACTGCGCGCGTCGCACGAGGGCCGCAAGCCGAACGAGCCGCTCGCGCTGACGCTCGCCGACTGGCGCAGCGTCGTGCAGAACGGCGGGATGCTGGCGGAAGCGCTGGCGTGGTGGGTGCCGCACGCCGAACAGATGATCGTGATGGCGGGCGAGCAGTCGGGCCGCCTGGAAGCGTCGCTGGTCAACGTTTGCGCGCTCGTTCAGTACAGCAGGCGAATCCGGGCCGCGGTGATCGGCGGGCTCACGTATCCGGTCGTGATTCTCGCGATGACGGTCGGCTACGTCTACCTGTTCGGCAAGCTCGTGATCCCGCGCTTCGCGAGCATCGTGAGCCCGGAGCACTGGCATGGCGTCGCGCGCTCGCTGTACGAGCTGTCCCGCTTCGTGCAGGGCGGGATGCTGTACTGCATCGTCGTCGCGCTGCTGCTGTTCGTGCTGCTCGTGTATTCGATGCCGCGCTGGTCCGGCAAGACGCGCAACGTGCTCGACCGCTATCCGCCGTATTCGGTTTACCGGCTGATCGTCGGTTGCGGCTTTCTCGTCGCGTTCTCGTCGTTGCAGTCGGCAGGCTTCACCGTCGAGAAGTCGCTCGCGCGGCTCGCGATCGATGCGCGGCCATGGCTGCGCCAGCGCATTGACGACGTGCTGTTCGGCGTGAAGTCCGGGCTCAACGTCGGCGAGGCGATGAAGATCACCGGCTATCGCTTCCCGTCGGCGGAGATCGTCGACGATCTGTGCGTGTACGCCGACTACAAGGGTTTCGCCGAAGCGCTGCAGTCGATCGCGAACGAATGGATCACCGAGGGCGTCGAGACGATCGAGGCGCAGATGCGGGTCATCAACGGCGCCGCGATCGTCGGGCTCGCGCTCGTGCTGTCGTGGCTCATCAGCGGATTCTTCGGAATCCAGCAGGAAATCGCCGGGCTCGCACGGAGCCTGCATTGACGAACTTATTCCGCGGGAGGGACCGGGTAGTGAGGGCGGTATCGGATTGAATGGCCAGGCGCGCACAACCCCTTGTCCCGTCGCGCCGATTGTCGAACTGAAGGAGCACAACATGCAGCACATGAAGACCCCTACGAATGAATCGAATCGTTTCGCCATCCTGAATCAACGCGCGCGCCGCCGGCAACGCGGCGCGTCGCTGCTCGAGGCGATCGCCTATCTCGGGATCGCGGCGATCGTCGTGATCGGCGCGGTTGCGCTGCTGAACGGCGCGTTCAGCAGCGCAAGCACCAACGAGTTGTCCGAGCAGGTCACCGCGATCCAGACCGGTGTGAAGAAGCTGTATATGGGGCAGTCGGGCGGGTACGCCGACCTCAGCAACACGGTGCTGGTGTCGGCCGGCGTGTTGCCGGCCACGGTCACGGTGAGCAGCGCCGGCGCCGTGACCAACAGCTGGGGCGGTGCTGTCACGGTAGCCGGTACGGCCACTAATTTTACGATCCAATACGCGGAGGTGCCGGCGTCTGTCTGCGTCAACGCGGTGACGGGCGGTGGCGGCTGGACGTCGATCAAGATTGGTAGCACGACGGAAGGGACGCTGCCGATTGCGCCGTCTCAGGCCGCGACCGACTGCGGCTCTGCGCCGGTAACAATCGTCTGGACCTCTCTCTGACCACGATGATCCCGCCGCTTCATGCCTTCCTCCGCTCGCTCTCCGGAACCCGCTCATGTACCTGATGTGGGCCGTCGCCGCGCTCGGCGCGATTTTCGGCGCGTACGCGCTGCTCGACCACGGCACGGCGCCGCTCGCGCCGGGGCCGTCGTCGGTCGCGCTCGCGACGGGCATGAGCGAGTACCGGCAGGCGGTGATCGCGTTCGCACGGCAAAACCCGACGTTTACCGGCAGCGTGTCGGCGGCGGCGCTCGCGCCGTTTCTCGGCGCGAACCAGCCGACGCCGCTCTGGCAGAACTACGTGCAGCCGAACCAGGACGCGGCCGGCAGTCTCGTCGTCGTCTACGGAACGCAGGCCCCGGCGACGGCCGCGATCACCGGCATGGAGCAGCTTGCGCAGGGCTCCGCGCTCGCGGGCGTCGCGCTCGGCCCGAGCATCGTGTCGCCCGGCAATCCGGCGGTGCCGCTGCCGGCCGCGCTCGCGAACACGATTCCGAACGGCATGCCGGTATGGATGGCCCAGGCGTATGACTAGGCCGCTCCGAACCACGCCTTCCTTCGCCGGCCGCCTGCGCGCGCGCGGCTTCACGATGATCGAGATGCTCGCGGTGCTCGCGCTCGCGGCGATCCTCGTGACGGGCATCGCCGTGATGGCGAACTCGGCGCTCGAAGACACGCGCGGGCAGCAGGCCGCGCTGTACCAGTCGCAACTGGTGGCAGCGGCGACGCAACTGATCGAACAGAATTTCACGGCGCTGTCGACGCAGGCGAACGCCTCGACGCCCGTTGTCGCGAAGCTGACCGGCACGCCGCTGCAGATGTCGACCTACCTGCCGTCCGCGCTCAGCGCGACGAACGCGTATGGGCAGACGCCGTGCCTGCTGATCTACGGCACGGACCAGCCGGGCGCGCTGCAGGCGCTGCTCGTGACCGAAGGCGGCACGACGATTCCCGATCCGGAACTCGGCTACATCGCCGGGAATGCGGGGGCGGGCGGCGGCTCGATCCAGGCGGCCAACAATCCTTCCGGCGCGGCGAACGGCGCATTCGGCAGCTGGAAGGTCACGACGCCGAACCCGGCCGGCGCGACGTGCTCGGGCACGAAGACGGGCGTTGGCCACGTCGCGAGCCTGATTTTCTACAACGGCACGCAGACGCAGAACGCCGATTTCCTGTACCGCGTCGCGGTGCCCGGCAATCCGGCCGCGAACACGATGCAGGTGCCGATCGTGCTCGCGCAGCAGACCGACTACGCGGACTGCTCACAGACCGGCGCCATCGCGGCCGATTCGACCGGCAACGTGCTGAGCTGCACGGGCAGCAAGTGGACCCCGCAGGCGTCGCTTCACTGGCGCGAACCGGTCGCTAACGCGGCGGCGCTGCCGTCGTCGGCTTCGTCGAGCCAGGGCGACGTGCGAATGACGCTCGCGACGAACCGCGCATACACGTTTAACGGCACCGACTGGCAGGCCCTCGCGGTCGACGAGGCAGGCAACCTCGCGCTCGGCAACGCGCAGACGCTCGGCGCGGCCTGTCCGGCGCAGGCGTCGGGCACGACGCTCGTGTCCACCGACGCGACGGGGCGCGTTCTGTCGTGCCGCAACGGCACCTGGCAGGCGCAGGCGGAGATCAACCCGCAGCCGTTCCCAACCGACACCGATTGCGCGGTGCAGGTCGGCCAGTCGGGCACGAGCGATTTCCCGTGCGGCACGCAGGCCGGGGCGATCACGTACGACGACACGATGGGCTATTACCAGTCGGTCGTCACGCGCAACGTGCCGCAACTGCCCGCGAACGGCGCCCTTTCCGTCTACGCGTGGTCGCACCTGAACGACGCGTTCGTGACGTCCTGTCCGAGCGCGCCGCAGGACCTGACGGGCGGTAGTGGCGGGTATGTGACGCTGCTCGTCGAACTGCTGAACCTGGACCTGCCCGACGGCAGCAACGTCGTCGCGAAGGTCGTGAACCAGTCGTCGCGGGTGAGGGGCGATCTCGCGAACGTGCCGGTGAACATGACGAACGCGCTGCCGCTGAACAAGAACGGCTACCAGGTACGCCTGACGACGTTCTGGATTTTGTATGGCAGCGCGAACCCGGCGTCGTTTCAGCCGAGTTACTGCGGCACGGGCAACAACATTTTCCCGGCAACCGGAGTGGTGACCTCGTGGAATATCACGCCGACCTACTGATCCGCCGCCGGCCCGGCGCTGCCGCGCCCGCCGCTGCCCGAAACCGGGCGGCGACGGGGCGCGCCGCGTCAGTGCGGCGCGAGCGTCTGCAGCATCTCGTGCAGTTCCAGCCGGCTGTAGGCGGCGCGCAGCACGTCGCGCGGCAGGCACTGCTGCTTCGACGCGAGGCTGAACAGATGGTCGTTCAGCAGGCGCGACATGTTGTCCTCCTTGCGCTTCATGAACTCGGCGAGGTACGGCAGCTTGGCCGGGTCGGTCAGCATGCCGGCGATCTGCTGGTTGTTGTTGAACAGCAGTTCGCTCGCCAGCACGAAGTTCTCGCCGTCCTGGGTCGGCACGAGGCACTGGCAGATCACGCCGATCAGGCAGTTCGCGAGCGCGGCCGCGTAGCGCTCGCGCTGCTCCGCCGGGAAGAACGACAGCAGCCGCGTGATGGTGCCGACGGCGCTCGCCGTGTGCATCGTCGCGAGCACCAGGTGGCCCGATTCGCCGGCCTGCAGGGCCGTTTCGGCCGTCTCGGGGTCGCGCACCTCGCCGACCATGATGACGTCGGGCTTCTGGCGCAGCGCCTCGCGCAGCCCGGCCGGGAAGCTCGGCGTATCGGTCGGCACCTGGCGCTGCGAGACGATCGACGAGCGGCCTTCGAGTTCGTACTCGATCGGCTCCTCGATCGTGATGATGTGGGCGTTGCGCGTCCGGTTGATGTGTTCGAGCAGCGACGCGATCGTCGTGGTCTTGCCGGAGCCGGTCGGCCCCGTCACGAGCACGAGCCCCTTCGCGCTGTCGATCATCGAGCGCACGTAGGCGGGCAGGCCGAGCTTGTCGAGCGGCAGCGGTTCGAGCGGCAGGCGGCGAATCGAGATCACCAGCTTGCGGCCGCCGTTGGTGCGGTAGATGTTGCAGCGCAGCCGGCAGCGCGTCAGCACGAACGGGCGATCGATCGCGCCGCGTTGCAGATGCGCTTCCCAGTCCGGCTCGATCGCCGCGAGCGTCGGCACCATTTCGTCGAACAGCACCGGCTCCTCGCCGACGGCGAGCCAGCCGCGCGGCGCCTTGATCATGATCGGGCGGTCCTGCTCGATGTGGATGTCGGTGAAGGTCTGACGCAGGTCGATCAGTTCGAGAATTTCGCGCGTGAGGTCGCGGCGCTCCGGCAGCGGGGCGTTCATGGCCGAGGGTGTCCTGGTAATTCGAAGATAGACGGAACTTACATGAAAAATCTCAGAGGTGTCGGGGAAGCCGGCGCGAATTCGTTGTCCCAGCGGGGGCTGCAATGAAGTTCGCCGGTAGATTGAGGGCGCTCGCCGTCTGCGCGGCATTGGCGGCCTGCGGCGTGGCGCCGCAGGCCAGCGCGGCGCCGGTGCACTGGAAAAAGGCGATCGTCGACTACGAAGCCGAGGGCAAGGACATCAAGGACGTGCTGCGCGACCTCGGTTCGAGTCAGGGCATTCCGACGCGAATCGCGCCGGACGTCACCGGCACGGTCAGCGGCAAGTTCCATCTGCCGCCGCGCCGCTTTATCGACACGCTCGCCGCGTCGTTCGGCTTCGTCTGGTACTTCGACGGCGAGATCCTCGATATCACGGCCGCGTCGGATCTGCAGAGCACGCTCGTGAAGCTCGACACGGCGGACACCGCGTCGCTGAGCGACGCGCTCGACCGGCTGCACATCTCGGACGACCGCTTCCCGATCGTCTACGACACCGCGCAGGGCACGGCGCTCGTCAGCGGACCGCCGCGCTACGTGCAGATGGTGACCGCGGTCGCGAACCGGCTCGACAGCAACGCCGCGCGCGTGAGCGGCACCGAGGTGCGGGTGTTCCCGCTGCGCCACGCGTGGGCCGAGGACCGCACGGTGCCGCTCGACGGCCAGAAGGTGACGCTCGAGGGCGTCGCGGCGGTGCTGAACAACATCTACCATCCGCACAGCGAGAAGGGCCAAGGCCAGGGCCAGGGTAAAGGCGGCAACGGCAACCGCGGCAGCCACGCGGGGGCGGGCAGCGTGACGCGCGCCACGCCGCTCAACGACGTGAACGGCAACGCGAGCAACGGCCCGTACGTGCCGCCGCCGGTGCCGCCGGGCGAGGCCGGCCGGGGCATGTTCGCCGGCCTGACCGGGCAGCCGTCGCCGGCGCTCACGGCAGCGATCGGCGAGCCGCCGCAGGAAAGCAGCGGCAGCGTTGCCGGCGCCCGCGGCGACAGCGACGGCCAGCTGCCGGTGATCGTCGCCGACCAGCGCACCAACTCCGTCGTGGTCCGCGACACGCCCGATCGCATGTCGCAGTACGGCACGCTGATCGACCGCCTCGACGTGAAGCCGCAGCTGATCGAGATCGAGGCGCACATCATCGAGATCGACGACAACGCGCTGCAGCAGCTCGGCGTCGACTGGACGCTGCACAACAGCCATGTCGACATCCAGACCGGCTCCGGCACGCTGGCGCAGAACACCTACAACGGCGGCACGATCACGCAGAACTTCGGCACCACGACGCTGCCGGGCAACGTCGCCGCGCTGGCGTCGCCGGCCGGCGCCTCGGTCGCGGCGGTGCTCGGCGACGCGGGCCGCTATCTGATGGCGCGCATCTCGGCGCTGCAGCAGACCAGCGCCGCGAAGATCGACGCGAGCCCGAAGGTCGTCACGCTGAACAACATCGAAGCGGTGATGGACAACCAGACGCAGTTCTTCGTGCCGGTCACGGGCTACACCTCGGGCGACCTGTACAGCATCTCGGCGGGCGTGTCGCTGCGCGTGCTGCCGATGGTCGTCGACGAGGACGGGCGCACGCGCATCAAGCTCGACGTCGCGATCCAGGACGGCCAGGTGAATACGCAGCAGCTCGTCGGCAACCTGCCGACCGTCACGAACAGCACGATCGACACGCAGGCGTTCATCGACGAAGGGCAGGCGCTCCTGATCGCGGGCTATCGCGCCTACGACGACTCGACCGGCGTCACCGGCGTGCCGGGGCTCTCGAAGATCCCGCTGATCGGCGCGCTGTTCCGCACTCACACGCGGCAGAACAGCCATATGGAGCGGCTGTTCCTGCTGACGCCGCGCGTGATTTCTCCGGGCGCGCCAGACGCGGGCGACGAGCAGGGGCCCGCGTGACGAGCCCCGGGCGCGCGCACGAGGACGAGGACGCCGCGCGCCTGCGCGCGATGCTCGATGCGCTGCCGTGCGGCGTCGTCGCGCTCGACGCCGCGGGCGCGGTGCTCGATGCCAACGCGCGCGCGCTCGCGATGCTCGAGATGGCGCTGCCGCCGGGCGTCGATTTTGCGGTCGCGCTGGCCGAGCATTTCGGCTTCGACGACGTGCCGCTGCCGCGCGATCTGGAAGCGGGCCGCGAAGTGCGCGCCGGCGAGGCGACGCTGTGGCTGCAGGCGGGGGCACCGCTGCCTGGCGCGGGCGCCGTGATCGCGGTGACCGACGTGACGCCGTTCGCGCTCTCGCTCGACGAACGCGCGACGTCGCTGCGCTTCCTGCTGCACGACCTGCGCTCGCCGCTCAATTCGATCAGCGCGCTGACACAGCTCGACGCGAGCGATCCGGAAGCGTTCGAGCGCTGCGGCGGCATGCAGCGGATCACGCAGCTCGCGCGCTACGTGCTGTCGCTCGGCGAGCAGTTCATCTTTTCCTCGGTCACCGAGCATTTGCAGGCGCGCGACTTCCGCCGCTTCGACCTGCGCGCGACGCTGCGCCAGATGATTTCGCAGCTCGAAGTGACGGCAGTGTATTGCGGCGTGGCGCTGCATCTGTGGCTGCCCGACAATGCGCCCGTCTGGGTCAACGGGATGCGCAACTTCGTGGCCCGCGCGATCCAGAACGTGATCGACAACGCGGTGCGCGCTTCGCCGCGCGGCGAGGCCGTGACGGTGTCGCTGCGCCACGACGGTGGATTCGTCGAAGTGCTCGTCGACGATCACGCGGGCGGGCTGCCCGGGTTGCCCGAAGACGAGCGGCTGACCGATTTCGAGAAGTTCGGCAAGAAATCGGCCACGGGTTTCGGCCTCGGGCTGAAGCTCGCGGTGCAGATCGTCGCGGTGCATGGCGGCGCGCTGTACGCCGAACTGAACGGCCGGGGCGGCACGCTGTTCGTGCTGCGCCTGCCGTGCCTGAATCCCGCCGCGGCGCCGTCGTTGTCGACGTCGCTCGTCGACGCGGACCGGGCATTACGCGCGAACCGTGCCGTCTGACGGAAGCGCGGTCAATCTAAGGCTGGATCATGAAATCGCTTGCAGGAAAACCAATTCGCATTCTGTTCGTCGAGGACGACGTCGCGCATCACGCGCTTGTCAATGCCTGGCTGAAAAGCGAGGGCTATCACATCGACGCCTTCCACAACGGACTCGAGGCCCAGCAGTTCCTCGCCGACAACTGGGCCGATCTGGCGATCCTCGACTGGGATCTGCCGGGCGTCAATGGCGACCGGCTGCTGCACAAGATCCGCAGCCGCTCGCAATCGACGATGCCGGTGATCTTCCAGACCGTGCATTCGGCCGAGTCGGACATCGTCGAGATTCTCGACGCCGGCGCGGACGACTATCTCGTCAAGCCGTACGACCGGCAGGTGCTGCTCGCCCGCATGCGCGCGCTGCTGCGCCGCTTCGCGCCGATGAACGTCGACAGCCGCCGGATGTTCGTCGAGGACGCGGCGCTCGACCAGCCGGCACGCTCGCTCGTGGTCGGCGGCGTCGCGCACAAACTCGGCACCAAGGAGTTCGACATCCTCTGGCATCTGGCGCGGCACATGGGCGCCGTCGTGCTGCGGCAGGATCTGATGAGCGTGGTCTGGGGCTGGGACGCGGCGGTGCAGAGCCGCTCGGTCGACATGTACGTGAGCCGCCTGCGCGCGAGCCTGAAGGCGGCCGGCGTCGGCTGGAGCGTGCAGTCGGTCTACGCGACCGGCTACCGGCTGACGCTGAAACCCGAGGCCGAGGCGCCGCGCGCCGAGAATTCCTCCAATGACTCAACCGATGCGGAGGCCCGATGAGGCTGCCCTTGCCGTTCCGGCCGGTGCCGCGCCGGCCGCTCATCGCGTGCGCCGCAGCGGTACTGATCGCCGCGCTGCCGATGCCGCGCGCACACGCCGCGCCCGTCGTCTGGGCCAGCGATAACTTCGACTACGTCGCGACCGGCGGCAGCGTCGCCAGCGTGCTCGACGCGTTCGCATCGCTTCAGCATCTGCGCGTCGTCGTCGACGGCGAGGTGCCGGGCGCGGTCGACGGACGTTTCTCGATGGCGCCGGCAAGGTTTCTCGATACGCTTGGCCATACTTACGGTTTCGTCTGGTACTACAACGGCGTCGCGCTGCGCATCTCGCCGGCGAATGCGCAGCAGTCGGTCGCGCTGCGGCCGCACGCGCTGGCGCCCGACGCGCTCGTTACCGCGCTCACGCGCGGGGGGCTCACCGACGCGCATTTTCCGCTGTCGATCGACGCCGCCGCGCACACCGTCAACGTGACGGGGCCCGCGAGCTACGTCGAGCGCCTCGGCGCGGCGGCCGACCGCTTCGAGCGCGCCGCGAATACGCGCACGCCGACCTCGGTGCGGGTATTCCGGCTGACGCGCGCGAATGCCGCGGACGACGTGCGCGTCGTCGACGGCCGCACGTTCATCGTGCCGGGCGCGGCGACGCTGCTGCGCCGCCGCTTCCAGCCGCCGCTGCCGCCCGTGGCAAGCGGCACGCCCGCGCCGCAGCTCGTCGATCTCGGCATGCCGCTGCCGGCGATCGAGGCAGACGCCGCGACCAACTCGATCCTGGTGCGCGACAAGCCGCAGCGGATCGAGGCCGACGAAGCGCTCGTGATGGACCTCGACGTGATGCCGCAGCTCGTGTCGATTCAGACCTGGGTGGTCGATGTCGATGCGGACGCGCTCGACGCCTTGCAGGCCGCTTTGCCTCCCGCGCTTGCGACGGCCTCGGGCGACGTGGTGCCGGGTGTCGGCGTGGCGCCGGACGGCGGCCACGCGCTGCTCGCTCAACTGCACGCGCTCGCGGCCGAGCGGCGGGCGCGGATCGAGGTATCGCAGACGTCGCTGACGCAGGATCGTTCGCCCGCCGTGATCGACCGTCACGAGGAACGGCTCGCGCGCGAGGCTGAAGGGCGGCCCGACGAGCCGCGACGCGACCTGTGGCTCGGGGTGCGGCCGACGGTGAACGGGAATGCCGCGGCCGCGATGATCGGGCTCGGCGTCGAGATCGGCCATCCGGACGATGCCCGGCAATACCGGCACGTCGAAGGTAGCGTCGCGGCCGGCGAATGCCTCGTGATCGAGGCGCCGCGCGACGCGTCGGCGGAGCCGAACGCAGGTTCACGGCTCGTGCTGCTGGTGCCACGGGTCGTGGCGTAGTGCGCCGGTGAATGCGCCAGCGCTGCGCGCTATGCACGTTACGCGCGCAGCCACATGAAGTTGCCGGCTGCGATGCCCTCGAACATCTCGTCGCCCGATGCGAGGATGTTGTTCTGCCAGTAGCGGCCGTGTTCCGCGTAGTGCGCGAACACGTCCGCCAGATATTCGCCTGTCACGTCGTTGCCCATCACCACCCGCACGAGCAGCACGATGCTGCCGGTGTCGGAGTCGAGACAAAGCTGCGCCTGGTCCTGCGCGTAGATCAGCAGGTTCGCCTCGAGCATCAGGCGGAACACGACCAGCGTGCGCCCGGCCGTCACCGTGCCGTAGTGGAAGCAGACGTAGATCGAGTCCGGGTCGTTCTCGTGATGATCGAGACGGACGTCGAAGCCTTCGATTTCGAGGGCCTGCGTCTCGACGATGTATTCGGCGTCGGGTAGCCCGACCACGTCGCAAATTTCGTGGATCAGCCCGACGAAGCGTTCCCTGCTCATGGAATCGATTTCCTATGCAGCGCGTGGTTTGCCCGGCAAAAAAAATCGGGCACGGAGACGGAAGGGCGAGCCTTCCGCACCGTGCCCGTCGCACGGGACTGCATTGGCGCGTCGGATCTTACTGACCCTTCGCGGCGTCCGAGATATTTTTCGCGCCGTTGTTGCCGACCGACGCTGTTGCCGAGGTTTCCTGCTGCTGGATGTTGATCTGCATCGACGCCATCGTCATGGCATTGTTCTGATCGGCCATCTGCTGCATCTGGCCGACCATGTCGGCGCTTTGCGCGCCGCTTTGCTGAACACCACTGGCTGCGATAGAAGACATGATGAATAACTCCAAAAAAAGATTGAGAAAGAAACTGCTCACTGCCGGTTGCCCTGCGGGCCGCTTGCTGCTGCCCTCGCGGGCGGTGAATTGCGAAAAAACGCCGGGACAACCCGTTCAGGCCGATGCGCCGTGACGCTCCTGTATCGACAGCACGATGCGGCGGGCGGCGACCATGCCCCGGTACAGCTTCTGCAGATCGAGGCGCTCGCCGTCGTCGGCCGCCGTCTGCGTGGCCTGGCTGATGCGGCGCGCCGTCTCGTCGAACGCGGCGGCGATGCGGGCGACCCGCTGGGCGCCGTCGGGTGCAGCGAGCGTCGCGTCGAGCGCGCTCAGATCCTGGGCGATGGGTATCAGTGCGTCGTACATGTCCGTTCCTTGAGTGTTCAATTGTTTGCCTCGTCCTCGCTGCTGGCGAACAGATGCTTGGTGCCGTCCGGGGTTTCGGCGTAGCGCAGTCCGCCGGTCGCGACGACTTCCGTGAACTGGGCGTCGTGCGTCGGCAGCTCCGCTTCCTTCACGTCGATGTCGATGCGTTTGGCGTTGCGGTCGAGATCGGCGCGTACGCCCGCGATCAGCGTGCGGAAGGTCGCCATCGACGGCACGCTGCCCGTCACGCGGAACACCCCGTGGCCCACGTAGTCGACCGTCGCGCCCGTACCCGTCAGCGACTGCTGGATGTTCGAGACATCCTGCTGCGCGACGTCGTATTCGCGCCGCACCTTGCCCGGTGCGATTGCGTCCATGATCCGCTGTGCCTTGGCGCTGTCCTTGTACTGCGGCACGATGCCCTCGACGACCACGCCGTCCTTGCCCGGCATCGCGTGCAGGTCGGCAAAGCCGGCCCGGTGCAGCGCGCCGTCGATCTCGCGCGCGAGCGATGCCGGGTTGAACTTCACGTTGGCCGCCTCGCTCGACTGCGTGCCGGCGAACATGGTGCCGACCGCGCCCAATACCCCGACCGCCACCGTGCACATCAGCGCGGCCACCGTGGTGCGCCAGGTCAGCTTGCCCGACAGCCGGCCCGACGCGGCGAGCAGCGCGAGCACCGGGTTGAGGCGGGGCGCGCCGTCGGTGCCGGCCGCATCGCTATCGGCGGCTTGCGGCGCGTCGTTCCGCGCGGGCCCATCGTTCGCGACGTTTGCGTCGTCCGCGGCGCTTGCAACGGCGGCATCGTGCGCCGGCGCCTCGATCGGCGGCTCGGCCGTCTTCCACAATCCGGCAAGCAGATCGAGATCGCGCGGCCAGTCCGCGTCTTCCGGGCCGACGCAGAACACCACGTCGCCAAACGGCACCGCGACGAAATCGGCAACCAGCACCTCGTCGCCGTTCGACGACTGCAGGCGGGTCACGCCCTCCTCGCCGACGACCAGCGTCACGTCGTCGACGGTCCAGTCGGTGATGCAGAGGTCCGCATCCTCGGCGCCGCCGATCCGGTAGCTGCCGCTCGTGAGCTGGACCTGGGCTCCGGCGTGAGTTCCGGTCAGTACTCGAAGGGCTTTCATGTTCGTCGTTCCCATTGATCCGCTGATGCCTGAAATACCTGAAATGCCTGAAGGGTGCGGCCGTCGTTTTCGCCGCTGTTAGCGGCCGCAACCGTCGAATCCAGTTTAGGTTTTCGCCTCCGGCGCAGCGGGCGGCATGCGAACTTGCAGCGTCGTATCCGAAGCGGCCGGCGTGCCGTCCGCCGTCGATTGCGCGACGCCGACGGCGTCGAGAATCCGCTGCCGGATCATGGCGAGCGACTGCTCGTCGTCGTTGTAGTCGACGCCGGCGTCGCGCCGCGCGAGCGCCGTGTCGAGCGACAGCGCATGCAGCTTCGCCGTCACCGCGGGCTTCGGCGACACGGCGGGCGCGTAGGCGAGCGATGCGTTGTGGTACGACTGCAGCCGCGCCGGCTGACGGCGCCTGACCATGCTGAGCGGCGACATCATCTGGAGCAGGTAGGGCACGAGCAGCAGCGGCCCGTCGTGCGGAATCTGCGAGAGCAGATCGAGCGCCGCGCGCGTACCGTCGGCCGCGAGCCGCGACGGCAGATCGGGCGAGCCGATCTTCTCCTTTGCGAGCAGTTGCATCGGGCTCGCGAGCGCCTGCAACCGCACCGGCCGCATCTTGCCTACTTTCGCCGCCTGGATGCGCGTCGAGCGTTCCCGCTTGTCGCCGTCGCGCCGCGGCTGGCGGCCGTCGGGCTGCCCCTGCTGTTGCTGCTGCGGCTGGCCGTCGTCCCGCTCGCGGCGCGGCTCCTGGTCCTGGCGCTGCTGATCGCGTTCGTGTTCGCGCCCCTGATCCTGCTTCGGCTGCTGCTGATCCCGGTCGCGCTCGCGTTCATGTTCACGCTCGTGCTCGTGCGGGTGGGAATGCTGATGCTGTTTCTGCGGATCGTCGTCGCGCCGGTGCTCGTGCTCGTACCGGTTCAGTTGCGATCCGTCGTCCGGCTGCTCGCGAATCTCGGTGTCCTTCGCATGCGACTTGCCCGACGATTCGGGGCGCGGCCGCTGGCCGAGCCTGGCAAATTTCTGCGCGGACGGCGATGGCAGCCGGTTCGCGCCCATGAAGGATTTGCCCTTCCAGAACGCCGCCGCCATCTTGTTGTGCAGCATCCGCGCGCGCTGCATCTTTACGCGCTGCACCTTGAAGCGCGTAAAGGTGCCCGCTTCGAATTTCTGCTCGGTATGCGCTTCCTGCGAAAGCTCATCGGCCTGATGGTTCGAATGGCCGTTGTTGCCGTGGATGCGCGAGCTCATGACGGCACCGCCAGCGTGATGATTTCATTCGCGAAGTGCAGGATCGACGCGGAGCCCCAGGCGCCCGTCACGAGCACGGTGATGACGACCGCGACGAGCTTCACCGCGTACGAGATGCTCTGGTCCTGCAGCGAGGTGATCGCCTGCACGAACGAGATCGCGAGGCCCGACACCGCCGCGACGACGATGACCGGCATCGAGACGGTCAGACACAGCAGCAGCCCTTCGGTGGTGACGCGAATGAGCGTATCGGTTTCCATGAGATGCCTCAGCGGTAGGTCATGATGAGTCCGTGGATCAGCGTCGACCAGCCGCTCATCACGACGAACAGCAACAGCTTGAACGGGATCGCGACGTTGGTCGGCTGAACCTGGCTCAGGCCCATCGCCATCAGCACATTGGCGATCACGAGATCGACGACGACGAACGCGATGTACAGCAGGAAGCCGATCTTGAACGCGTCGGTCATCTCGGTCAGCGTGAAGGCCGGCGCGAGCACGATCAGGTCGTCTTCGCGCAGCTTCGAGGCAATCTCCTTCGGCCAGATCACCATTGCCGAGCGCACGAAGAAGCGTTTCTCGCGTTCGCCCGCATGCTTCTTGAGGAAGCCCCGGAACGGCTCCCTGGCGGCATCGAACGCGTCGAACACGATGGTCGACGAATCGGCGCCGGGCGCGCGGTGGGTGTTCTGCATCGTCTGCATGGCCTGGATGCCGATCGGCGCCATCACGTACGCGGAGACCAGCACGGCGATGCCGTTCAGCACCATGTTCGGCGGCACCTGCTGCACGCCGAGCGCGTTGCGCAACAGCCCGAGCACGACGACGATCTTCGCGTACGACGTGGCCACCATTGCAACGAAGGGGATCAGGCTGATCGCGACGACGGTGATCAGCAGCCCGGTGAGATCGTTAAACTGAATCATGGCCGCTCGACAGTCGAAGAAGACGCACGCCGAGATGGTCGCCGACGCTGACCAGTTCGCCGAAGCCGATGGTCTGCCCGTAGGTGACGAGGCGCACGCGCGCGTCGGGCACCTGGGTCGGCAGTTCCAGCACGTAGCCGGCGCGCAGCGCGGACAGTTGCGCGACGGGCATCGACACCGTGTCGATCTCGAGCTTCAGCGGCAGATCGAGATCGCTGATGCCGACCGGCGAGTCGATCGAGTCGGTGAGAGGAGCGCTGAAGCGCGTGTCGTGGCTCATGGTGGGGTCCTCGGTCAGGGTCATGGTCTGTTGGGTGAGGTCGACCGGCACGCGCAGTTGGCGGGTGCCGTAGCGGCCCCAGACCACCTGCGCGCGCGCGGCTTCGGCGGCATGTCGCAGCAGCGCGGCGACGGGTTCGGAAACGGCGCGCAGCAGCACGTCGCCGGGGCGCAGCGAGTCGAGCTTCGTCACGCTCATCGCCTTCTCGCCGATGGTCAGGCGCCCCGGCACGGCGATCCCGCTGACGTGCGTCGCGTAAGGCGTGAACTGCCGCGCGACGAAGGCTTCCAGCGCGTCGAGCCAGCCGTCGTCGATCTGTTCGAGCGTCGCGTCGATACGCTCGCCGCCGAGCCGGAACGCGAGCGCACAGCACGGGCCGGGGCCCGCCTCCTGCGCGCGGTCGAGCGCGGCGATCTCCACGCCGTCGATGCCGAACGCCTCGAACGCGCGCGCCAGCGGGGCGAGCAGCAGCGCGCCGACCGCGTGGCGCAGCGCCGGGTTGTCCGGCTGGGCGCCGCCGTCCGCATCGAACAGGCTCGCGAGCCCCGCGTGCTGCGCGAAGTCGAGGCGTAGCGACGCGCTCTGCATCCCCCAGCGCAGCCGCACGACGACCGCGCGCGCCGCGTCGACGACGTTGCGCATCCCGACCGACCAGCCCGTCACGCCGAACGTATGCGACAGCACGGCGCCCAGCCGCTCGTCGACCGCGAGCCGGTGCTGGCGCGCGGTCGCGGCGGCGAGCGAGGGCAGACGTGCCGGATCGAGCGAGACCGCGACGGGCGTACGGTGCATCGGGTGCGATTGATTGGTGTCCATGTGCGATTACGTGACGATGATCTCGATCTCGTGCGATGCGTCGAAGCGCGTCTGCATCATCTGTTTCAGCTGGTCGCCGAGCGTTGTCTGATGCCGCAAGATTAGCTGTCGCGAGGCGTCGTCCGTGGTGTCGAAGCGAAGCGTCAAGTCGAAACGCGAAAGCGCGACGTGGAGCGTGCAGCCCGGCAGTTGCGCCGAATCGATCGGCACGGTGATGCGCCAGTCGCCGCGCTCGCGCACCGCCGGGTTCGAGCAGAAGTCGGCGACCTGTTCGACGATCGAGCCGACGAGGCGCCGGACGTCATCGCCGACGGGCGTGAGTGCCTCGATCGCGGTCGCGCGCGGCGCGGCCTGGGATGTCGCTTGCGCGTGATGGAGCGCCGCTGCGTGATGGATGGAGCCTGCGGCCTGACTCGCGGCCGCGACGACGCCTGGATTCGCGCGGGAGCCGGAAGCGTTGCCGCTGCCGGTCGCGCGGACCGGGCCGGCGGCAACGCCGGAACTGTGCGGCCAGGCACCGAAGCCGCCGGTGTTGCCGCCGGTTCGGCTTTCGCGTGCAGCGCCGGAAAACGGCTTGCCGTCGTCGCGCTCGTGCTCGTTCCGGCCGCCACCCGATTCGCTGCCGGATTCACCGCCCGATTCGTCGCGCGACTGCTGCTCCTGCGAATGCCGCTGTTCGTCGTACAGCGGCGGGAGAAACGCGAACGCCTCGGGTTCGGCCGCCGGCTCCTGCCCGGCATCCGTTGTTTCCGGCGCGTCGTCCGCCGGACTGGATGGCTCGGAAGCTTCGAACGCGTCGGCCGTTTCGCACAGCGCGTCCGCGTTCGCGTCGGCTGCCTCGGCGGCTGCGTTCGCCAGCAGTTGCCGGAACCGGTCCGCCTGCCGGCGCAGCGGTTCCGACTGCGGCGCGGCGTCGTGCGCCGGCTGCGCGGACGGGTCCGCGATCACGCGGACCCGGTGAGGGGAGTGGGCATGCATGTCGGCGCCGGCTCCGTTACATCGTCAGCCGGCCGACCGGCTGCAGGTCGACGTGGGCGCCCAGCTCCTGGTACGAATAGACCGGCAGCCAGTTCAGGCGCGCCTCGATCATCCGTTTCACGTAGCGCCGGATGTCCATCGACGCAACCAGCGCGATCTGCGCGCGCGGCGCTTCGCCGACGATCTCCGCGATCTTCGCGACGAGCCGGTTGATCTCGTCGGGCGGCAGCGCGAGGAAGTTGCCGGTCGGCGTCTGCTTGATCGACTGGCGGATGTGCTGTTCGACCTGCACGTCGACCAGCACCACCGGCATGTCGCGCGTGCCGCCGCCCGTCGCGCGGTAGGCGATCAGCCGGCCGAGTTCCATCCGGATGTACTCGGTCAGCATCAGCATGTCCTTCTCCTTCGGCCCCCAGGTGATGAGGCTTTCGGTGATGCTGCGGATATTGCGGATCGGCACCTGCTCTTCGAGCAGCCGGCGCAGCACGTCGGCCATCTTCTGCAGCGGTAGCGCCTTCTGCACTTCGCTGACGAGGCCCGGATAGTCCTCGTTCAACTGGTCGAGAATCCATTGCGCTTCCTGGATTCCGAGGAACAGGTGCGAATGGGTGCGCAGCAGGCCGATCGTGTGCCCCGCGATCAGTGCTTCCGGCGTCGGCGCGTCCGCGTCCTTTGCCTTGGCGTCGCTCTTCGTGTCACTCCCGGCCGCGGCGGCGTTCTTCGCGTTCGCGAGCGATTCGGCGAGCGTCGAGCGGCCGTGCGGCACGTCGAAAATCAGGACTTCGTAGGTATCGTCCGGCAGCGTCGGGTCGGTCCACATCATGATGCCGGGGAACGGCAGCCCGACCTCGGCCTGCAGCGCCGCACGCTGCGTGTCGAACGCCTTGTCGAGCGCATCGGCCGCGAGCCGGCCGCTGACGTCGGGCGCGAGCCGCACGCCGAGCGGGCAGGTGAACGCGGGCGGGCGGGGCAGGATCGACGGCGCATCGCCTTTCGCGCCGGCCCGCTGCAGCGCGCCGACCGGCTTGCCGCCGCCCTTCGCCGGGCCGCCCTGGTTCTTCTGCAGCCGGTAGCCGACGAACGCGAGCGTGCCCGAGAGCAGCACGAAGAGCGGCGCCGGAAAGCCCGGCACGGCCGCGAAGCCGAGCAGCAGCAGCGCCGCGAAATACAGCGCACGCGCGCTGCTCGTGAACTGGCGTTTGATGTCCTCGCCGAGCGACGAGCCGGAATCGCCGTTGCCCTCGTCGACGCGGGTAATCATCACGCCGGCCGCGACCGAGATCAGCAGCGACGGAATCTGCGACACCATCGCGTCGCCGATCGACAGCACCGAGAAGCGGTTCGCCGCGTCGCCGGCCGACATGCCGTGATAGGCAACCCCCACCGCGATCCCGGCGATGATGTTGACCATCGTAATCATCAGGCCCGCGATCGCGTCGCCCTTGACGAACTTCATCGCACCGTCCATGCCGCCGTGCAGCTGGCTTTCGATCGCGAGCCGCATGCGCTTCTTGCGCGCTTCCTCGGGAGTCAGGATGTTCGCGCGCAGGTCCGCGTCGATGCTCATCTGCTTGCCCGGCATCGCGTCGAGCGTGAAGCGCGCGCCGACCTCGGCGACCCGCTCCGAGCCCTTCGCGATCACGATGAACTGCACGACCGAGATGATGACGAACACGACCAGGCCGACGACCAGATTGCCACCCACCACGAGTTCGCCGAAGCTCTCGATGATGTTGCCGGCGTCGGCGTGCAGCAGGATCGACTTGGTCGAGGCGATGTTGAGCGACAGCCGGTACAGCGTCGTGAACAGCAGCACCGACGGAAACGCCGAGAGTGACGCGATGTGGCCCACGTACATCGTGACCATCAGCAGCGTGACGCTGATCGTGATGTTGATCGCGAGCAGTCCGTCGATCACGGCGGGCGGCAGCGGCAGGATCATCAGCGAGACGATCGCGACCAGCAGGATCGCGATGCCGGCTTCGCCGATGCCTGGCAGTTTCAATGACTTCGGCATGTTCACTTCTCCGTTCTGGCGGGTTGAGTCCCGATGCCGTCGACCCATTTCAGGATCGCGGCGACGACCTCGAATAGTTCCTCGGGCACCGGCTGCTTCTCCGGCACCTTGTGCAGCATTCGCGCGACGGGCGGATTGGCGACGATCGGCACGCCGCTTTCGGTCGCGTAGCGGCGCAGCAGCAGCGCCTCGTCGTCGAGCCCCTTCGCGATCACGATGGGCAGCGGGCACTCGACCGGGTCGTAGCGCAGCGCGACCGCGTAGTGCACCGGGTTGACGACGACGACGCTCGCGCGGCCGACGCCGCGCTTCGGTTCTTCCTGGCTCATTTCGCGCGCTATCCGCTTGCGCTCGCCCTTGACTTCCTGGTTGCCTTCGCTGTCCTTGTGCTCGCGCTTGACCTCGTCCTTGGACATGCGGTTCTTGCGGATGAACTGCCAGTGCTGGAGCTTGTAGTCGACCGCGCCGATCACGATGAACACGCCGAGCGCGACCGTCACGAGGTGCGTCACCACCGACCACAGCACTTCGATCAGGCGCGCCAGCGTTTCGTCGAGCGAGCTGGCGACGACCGGCATCGACGACTTGATGGTCGACCACATCACCGCCATCAGCACGATCGCCTTGACCGTCATCTTCGCGAGATCGATGAGGGCGTTCATGCCGAAGATCTTCTTGAGGCCGGAAGCCGGGCTGATCGCGTCGAGCTTCGGGTTCACCGCCTTCAGCGAGATCACGAAGCCCACCTGCGGGAAGAGCGCGAGGACCGCCGCCACGAGAGCGATCGCGGCGATCCCGCACAGCAGGCCGATGGCGTGGAAGCCCATGTCCGAGAGCGTGACCGACAGGTCCTGCAGCGTTCTGTCGCCGTGCGTGAAGTCGAGCGCGTCGTTCACGACGGCGCGCAGCGAATCGGTCAGGTAGCGCTGGCCGGCGGTGAAGGTCAGCAGGAGCGCGCCGAGCGGGGCGACCTCGACGAGATCGGTGCTCTTCGCAACCTGGCCTTCCTCGCGAGCGTCTCTCAGTTTTTTCTCTGAGGGCTCTTCGGTCTTATCGTCACTCATGACGGCGTCCTTCGCGCTTCTGAACGGCGCGCCGCGGGAGGCGGGCATCCGTCACGCCACGTTAGCGGCGCGCGGGCGGCAGCATGCGCGCGAATGCGAAGTCCCGACGGCGCGCGCGAAGCGCCGCCCCCTTCACGGCGCGGCCCCGCCGCCGGGGCGCAGCGGTTCGGGCCGCTGCCTGGTCGTCGCGAGTGCGGATCGGACGGGCGCCGCTTCGTAATTCGCGGTACGACTTCGTGCGGCACCCATGTCGCATACCCGGGCTTGCGTAACGTAGCGCCAACAGAGGGCGCGTGGATGGCGCACTGAATCGGATCAGATTGCCTTTTGGGGAAAACGGATGGACGTTATGAAGGATCGGTCGTCATGGCCGCCGGCAGTCGTCGGCGCGATCGTGGATCTGACGGGCGCCGCATTCGCGAACAGCGGGACGCGGACCGGAGTCGACATCGAGGACATCGAGCATCTCGTCGCGATGTTGCATCTGCTGCGTCCGGACAACGTCGACTTCTCGTTCTTCGACGGCTGGCTGCACATGCTGCGCGACGAATGGAGCGAGGCGGAAGAGCTGTTCCGCTATCTGGTCGAGCGCTCGGCCTGCCTGCCGGAGAGCCGGGGCATGCTGCTCAAGTGCCTGAAGGCGCGCGATGAATTCGGCTGGCAGGACGAGGCGCGCAGGATCATCGAGGACGAGAGCGACCCGGACGTGACGCGGCTCGCGAAGCTGTTACTGGCAGGGGATGACCTGAAACACGCCGCGGCGGATGCGCGGCGGACCGGGCGCTTCGTCGCGCCGGAGTCGGCGCGCGCGCTCGATGACGAGGCGACGGCGGGGGACAGCGCCGCGGCGCAGCCCCAGCCGCCGTCGGCCAACGACATGCTGATGACGATGCACTACATGCGGATCTGACCGCACCCCGACCGGAGAAGCGACATGAGCATGATCACCGCCGCGCAATTCCAGCACGAACTCTCGCACCTGACCGAGGCCACCGCGCCGCAACCGGCCGCGGCACCGCAGGCGCTCGTCGACAAGTTTCAGGCCATGATGGCGAACCCGACGCCGCACGCCGTGCCCGAGGTGCATCAGATCGGGCACACGGACATCGTGACGAAAGCCGTCAAGGAGCAGGCCGATTACTACCACGCGGTGCCGAACGACGTGCTGTACATGTCCCAGCACGCGAGCACGCTGTCGATGCAGCATCTCGCGTCCGCCGACATGACGGTCCAGCTCGAGATCGCGAGCCTCAACATGGACCTGCAGGTCAAGATGGCGACCGTGCAGTCGTCGAAAGACGCGGTCCAGACCCTGATGAAGAACCAGTGAGATGGCGACCAACATGGCCTCGATCCTCAACCCGAGCCGCGCGTTCGCGCGCTGGCGCCGTCCGCTGGCCGCCGCCGTCGTGCTGCTGGCGCTCGCCGGCTGCAAGCAGGAGCTGTACGGGCAGCTCTCCGAAACCGACTGCAACGAAATGGTCGCCGCGCTCCAGCAGTACGGCGTCGACGCGGAGAAGACGACACCCGATTCCGGCAAGACCTGGTCGGTGACGGTCGGCGACAAGGAGATGGTCCACGCGATGGAAGTGCTGCGCGCGCGCGGCCTGCCGCGCAAGAAGTTCGACGATCTCGGCGCGCTGTTCAAGAAGGACGGCATGGTGTCGACGCCGACCGAAGAACGCGTGCGCTTCATCTACGGCCTGTCTCAGGAACTCGACGACACGCTCTCGAAGATCGACGGCGTGGTGGTCGCCCGCGTGCAGATCGTGCTGCCGAACAACGACCCGCTCGCGCAGTCGGTGAAGCCGTCGTCCGCTGCGGTGTTCATCAAGTACCGGCCGGATGCGAGCGTCGAGACGCTGATTCCGGCGATCAAGAATCTCGTCGTGCACAGCATCGAGGGGCTGACCTACGACCAGGTCAGCGTCACGTCGGTGCCGGCCGATGCGATCGACCTCGAAGCGAAGGCGCAGCGGCGCGACGGCTCGCTGATGATCGCGGGCGGGGCGCTCGGCATCGTATTGCTGATGATCGCGGGCGCGATCGTGCTGGTGCGCGGCAACGCGAACCAGCTGCTGTCGAAGCTGCGGCAGCGCCTGCGCAAGAGTCCGGCGTGACGAAGGACGCGCGAGCGTGACGGACATGAATGCCCTCGACGCCCCGCCGGACGCCGCCGCAACCGAGGCTGGCGCTGCTGATGCGCGTCCCACGGTGAGCGAGGACGCGGCGGCCAGCGACACGCCCGCCGTGCTGGCGGCCAGGCTCGTCGAGCATCATCGCCGCCGCCGCGCGCTGTTCGACTGGATGCATCCGCAGCGGCTCGCGGCGGTGCCTTATGCAGATTGCCTGCGCGGCCGGAGCGCGCGCGAGACGGGCGCGCTCGCCGAAGCCTGGCTTGCCGCGGCCGGAATGCCGGCGCCGGCGCTCGCATTGTTCGGCGCGCCGGGCGCCGCGCTCGCGCTGCTGCCGCCGGCCGAATGCCTCTCGGTGTTCCGGCTGCGCGCGCTGCTCGACCGCATCGACGAGGTGCGCGCATGGATCGACCGGCCGCGCCGCAACCTGCTCGGCGAATGGATCGGCGCGCGCGGCGTGAAGCTGCTGCTCGGGCCGCACCGCGCGCTCGCGGCAGGCATTACGCCGCTGGCGCGCCGGGCACCGCTGACGGCGGCCGATGGCGACGCGCTCGCCTGGCTCGGCTTTCGCCTGTTCGAGCGCGAATGCAACTGGACGCCCGACGGCCCGCTCGCGCTGATGCAGCTCGCGCTGCCGGCGCTCGCCGAGTACGCGGCACCGCGCTCGCTCGCCGTGATGCCGGACGGCAGGCCGAGCCGCTCGATCGTCGCGCAACTGCCCAACCTGTTTCCGGAGTGGTCATGGTGATCTGGTTACGCAATCCGCGCGCCGAGGGCGCCGGGTTCGGCGTCGGCGCCGATGACGACGTGCTGCGCGCCGGCGATCTGGCGACGCTCGTCGAGGTCGATGCCGAGTGCGTCGACCTGAACCGGCTGCGCGACGAGGCACTCGAGGCCGCGCGCGCCGAAGCGCAGGCGATCGTCGACGCGGCGCAGGCCGAGGCGGACGCGATCCGCGCGGCCGCGCAGCACGAATACGACGGTGCCGCCGCGCGCGGTTACGACGACGGCTTCGCGCAGGGGCTGTCCGACTGGCAGGAGCGCGCGCTGCGCTCGCACGCCGCCGCGCAGACGATTGGCCGCCGCCGCCGCGACCGGCTCGCGCAGCTGGTTTCGCTCGCGGTCGAGCAGATCGTCGCCTCCGCCGATCCGGCCGAGCTGTTCGCGCGTGCTGCGAAGTCGGTCGAGCAGATCGTCGCGGACGGCAGCCCAGTTCAGTTCGCCGTGCATCCGGCCGATCTCGCGGCCGCAACCGCCGCGTTCGACGCCGCCGCTCGTGGCTGGCGCGAGGCCGGCATCGCGGTGCGGCTGCTGGCGCGCGGCGACGCGACACTCGAACGGGGCGCGTGCGTGATCGAAACCGATCTCGGCGCGCTCGACGCGAGCCTGCCGCTGCAACTCGCCGCGATGCGCGGCGCGCTGGCCCGCGCGGTGCGGAGTGTGCCCGAGTCGGAATTCGAAGACGAACCGGTTGAGGCAAACGGCGGGCAGCCAATGGCGGGGCGGGGTGACGGCGAGCGCAATGGCGGCGGTAACGGTATCGGCGACGATCACGGTGGTGATGACGAACACTCCGGCGTTGGCGACACGCACGACAACAACGCATACGGTAACGAAGGCGCGTACGACAACGAAGACGCGCAAGACCACAACGACGCGTACGGCCATGAAGACGCACACGACAACCACTACGCCGGGTTCGACGCCGCCGACTTGCCCGACGAAGCGACCACGTATCACGATCACGCCGCGCCGGACGGCACCTATGACGACGACGGCCAGACCGAGGACGCGACGCTGGCTGCGTGACGCGAGACCCTGAACAGGAATCCGAAACATGATTGACGATACCGACGACCTGCGCGACGCAACCGACGGCACCGATGGCTGGAACGACGCCGGCGGCGGCTTTTCGAATCTGATGAACGCGATCGAGCGTGAACTGCGCGCGAGCCCCGCGTCGGTCGCGTGCGGCAAGGTGCAGGAAGTGATCGGCACGCTGGTGCGCGTGGCGGGCCTCGATGTGACGCTCGGCGAGCTGTGCGAGCTGCGTTCGCCGGAAGGCGAACTGTTGCAGCGCGCCGAGGTGGTCGGCTTCTCCCGCGACACCGCGCTGCTGTCGCCGTTCGGGCGGCTCGGCAACGTGTCGCGCGCGACCCGCGTGATCGGCCTCAAGCGTCCGCTGTCGCTGCGGATCGGCAACGGGCTGCTCGGCCGCGTGATCGACAGCCTCGGCGAGCCGATCGACGGCAAGGGCGAACTCGACTGCGACGAGTGGCAGCCGGTGATCGCCGATCCGCCCGATCCGATGTCGCGCCCGGTGATCGACACGCCGATGCCGACCGGCGTGCGCGTCGTCGACGGCATGATGACGCTCGCCGAGGGGCAGCGCATGGGCATTTTCGCGCCGGCCGGTGTCGGCAAGAGCACGTTGATGGGCATGTTCGCACGCGGCGCGCGCTGCGACATCAACGTGATCGCGCTGATCGGCGAGCGCGGCCGGGAAGTGCGCGAGTTCGTCGAGGATATTCTCGGCGAGGAGGGCATGGCGCGCTCGGTGGTGGTCTGCGCGACATCCGACCGCTCGTCGATCGAGCGCGCGAAAGCCGCGTACGCGGCCACCGCGGTCGCCGAGTATTTCCGCGACCGCGGAATGCGTGTGCTGCTGATGATGGATTCGCTGACCCGCTTCGCGCGCGCGCAGCGCGAGATCGGCCTCGCGATGGGCGAGCCGCCGACGCGGCGGGGCTTTCCGCCGTCGATCTTCGCCGAGCTGCCGCGCCTGCTCGAACGCGCCGGCCGCTCGAAGCACGGCTCGATCACGGCGCTCTATACGGTGCTCGCCGAGGACGAATCGGGCGGCGACCCGATTGCCGAGGAAGTACGCGGGATTCTCGACGGCCACATGATCCTGTCGCGCGAGATCGCCGCGCAGAACCGCTACCCGGCAATCGACGTGCTCGGCAGCCTGTCGCGCGTGATGACGCAGATCGTCGGGCGCGACCACGTCGCGGCGGCGGGACATATCCGCCGGCTGATGGCGAAACATAAGGAAGTCGAACTATTGCTGCAGGTCGGCGAGTATCAGGCGGGCACCGATCCGCTCGCCGACGAGGCGATCGCGAAGATCGACGCGATCCGCGCGTTCCTCGGCCAGGCGACGGACGATCTCGTCGATCCGGGCGACACGATCGCGATGCTGTTCGATCTGGTGCAATCGTAAGCGGGCAAACGGTGATACGGACGATTGGGAGACGACGATGAAGGACAGACAGGTCGTGGCATTCGAGCGGGTGCTGTCGCGGCGGCGCAAGCTGGACCGCAAGCTGAATTCGGCTCTGACGGGGCTGCGCGGCGAATCGCAGGCGCTCGCCGGCGCGCTCGACGAGCGGCGCGGTGCGGCCGATGCGCAGGCGGCGGAACTCGCGAACCAGGACGGCAAGATCGACACGATGCTTGGTGGTACGCGATTTCGCGCCGACGATCTGCTGAAGCTGCGCGATTTCCGTTCGCATGCGGCCGAGCATCACGCGGCGCTGGAAGCGCAGGCCAGTCAGGCACGCGCGGCGCTCGACGCGAAAGAGGCGCAGATCGGCGACGCGCGCACCCAGATCCTGCGCAACCGCGCGCGGATCGAAATCTATGCGAAGCGCCGCGAGGCGCTCATCAAGAAGCGGGAACGGGAGATTGAGGATTCGCAGGATGACGAAGTATCTGAAACGCGGCGGCCTCAGCTGCTGTTCTGATTTCTGATTCGCTCCCCAAGCCTTGCCCCGCGCCGCGCCCGGCGCCTTCCCGAACCTGATCCGCCATGAGCGATATTACTTACGCATCGATCGAGTCCAGCCACCAGCTGGTCCGCTACATGATCATCCTCGGCCTGTGCAGCGAACGGCTGATGGTGCTGCTGATGATGTTCCCGCCGACCTCGGACAGCGTCGTGCAGGGCCGCGTGCGCACCGCGCTCGCGCTGCTGTGGGGCGGCTTCGTCGCATACGGCCAGCGCGGCCTGCTGGAGCAGGGCGATTCGATGATCCTCGTCGCCGTTGGCCTGAAGGAAGCGCTGATCGGCGTCGTGCTCGGTTTCGCGGCGTCGAGCGTGTTCTGGGCGGCCGAAGCCGTCGGCACCTACGTCGACGATCTGACGGGTTTCAACCAGGTCCAGATGCAGAACCCAAGCCAGGGGCAGCAGACGTCGCTGACCTCGACGCTGCTGAGCCTGTTCGCGATCACCGCATTCTGGACTCTCGGCGGAATGACGTTCCTGCTCGGCGCAGTCTACGACTCATACACGTGGTGGCCGATCCAGGATCTGACGCCGGCGAGCACGAAGGTTATCGAGTCGTTCGTGCTGATGAAAACCGACTCGCTGATGGAGACGGTCGCGAAGCTCGCGACGCCGATGATGGTGCTGCTATTGCTGATCGACATCGGCTTCGGCTTCACCGGCAAGGTGTCGCAGAAGCTCGATCTGCATTCGCTCGCGCAGCCGTTGAAGGGCGGGCTGACGATCCTGATGCTCGCGCTGCTGGCCGGCATCTTCATCGATCAGGTGCGCGACCAGTTGACGCTCGCGAACGTCGGAGTCGAAGCAAAAGCATTGGCGGGCGCCAAATGACGCGGCGGAACGTGGACCCGGAATCGAACGCGCGCGGAGACGGAAGGTGGGCGATGACGGCAACGACGGAGCACGACAGGGTCCTGTCGGGCATGGTCGGCGTGCTGTGGGCAGGCACCACGCTCGGCACGCCGGCGGACGTGCGGGATCTGCTCGATGCGGTTGCCGTGATGCGGCCGGATCACGATGGCGCCCGGGTCGTGCTCGCCTCGCTCCACGTGCGTGCACGCGCGTGGAGCGAGGCACTGCGCGAGCTGCGGCAGGTCGAGCGCGCGGGCCAGCTGCCTTCGCGCGGTATCGCGCTGACCGCCGTCTGTCTGTACGCACTCGGCGACCCGACGTGGCGCACCTACGCGTATGCGGCCGCGTACCGGGACGACGAGCCGATGGCGACACGAATCGCGCAGGCGCTGCTGTTGGCGCCGGACGTCACGCTGCGGTAACTGCTTCGCGGCGCGGGAGTTCCACGCTTCGCATCGGCACTCCGTGCTTCGCGTTCGTCCGGCGTCGCGCCGCGAAGGAGGGCATCGTGTGATCTGGACCACATGCATTTCACACTATCAGGGGAATTCGTCATGAGCGGAATCAAACATGCCTTCGAGAAAATCGGCGACGGCATCAAACATACATTCGAAGGTATCGGCAAGGACGTCGGCGGCGCCTTCAAGGTGGTCGGCGGTGCGCTGACCGTCAATCCGGACCTGATGAAATCGGGGGCGAACGAATTCGAATCGGGCCTTAAGCAGACGGTCAGCGGCGTCGCCGAAACCGCGGACGGCTCGGTTGACCTGGCGATGAACACGCTGCCGCTCGGCATCGCGTTGTCCGCCGTGGCCGGCCCGTCTGCGCAGAACTTCGTCGACGGCACGTTCAATAGCGCTACCAACATCGTGAACGACGGCATCGACGGCGCCTCGCAGATCGGCGGCGGCATCGTGACCGGCAACGTCGGCGAGATCGCGCAGGGATTGGGCAACGTGGCGCCGGCCGCCCTGCTGTTCGTGCCTGGCGCGGGCGAGGCCGAGATCGCCGGCGGCACCGGACAGGTGATGCTGCATGCCGGCAAGGAACTGACGATGCAAAGCGCCGAGGCCCAGTTCGAAGGATGAGCCAGGCCGTGACGCCGTTCGTCGGGCCACGAGGTTCAACGGGTTCGCGAGTCGGCACGGATCGATACGTATCGACGCGACGGCGAGGCCGCGAGGAGAAAGACCATGAACGAAGCAATCGATGAAGCCCGCGAGCGACGCATCTCGCTGACGCTGGGCATGCTGCACGCGCTGGGCGACGACGAACTGGACAAGGCGCAGGCCTGTCTCGAGACGCTCGCGCAGGAAAACCGCGTTTCGATGGAGCAGGAGGATGTCGTCGTGTTCCGCGTGCTGATCGCGATCCAGCGCGGCTGGGCGTTGAACGCGCTGCATCTGCTGAACGAATTCGACGAGGATTTCCGTCCGGATCTGCGGGTCCTGTGCCTGTTCTTCCTGCAGGACCCGAACTGGAAGGGCCGCGCGGCTGACCTGGTGGAGAACTCTCCGCACGAGCACATCCGGTGTGCGATGACTCATCTGCTGGAACAGCCGGAGCCGACCGGCTTGCTCGCGAGCGCGTCATGAACCTGCGCTTGACCGAACGGGTGGATCTGAACGTCTACTACGACGCGGAGCGAAGCAGTGCGTCCGAGGCGATGCTGAGCGTGGTGACGCGCGAGGTGTTCGCGGCGTTCTATGCGGACTGCCCGTCGGTCGGCTTCGAGGAAGCGGGGCAGCCGATCGGCGGCGTGATCTTCGACGGCGAATCGGCACACATCGCGGTGCTGCCGTCGCATCACGGCCGTTGGGGCTTGCTGCTCGGGCCGACGCTCGCGTGGCTCTTCAGCCTCAAGGACGAGATCCTGCTGCGCACGCCGGCCGACAACCCGAAGGCGCTCAGGTTTATCGAACACTGCGGCTGGCAGCGGCTCGGCATCGAGGACAGCGAAGTCGTGCATCGACTGCGCGTGCACGAAGTCGATGCACGCGGTCTTGCGCGGAAGCAGCGGTGTTCGGCGGTTCAGGGAGCGTGACGGACACGCTCCGATTGTGACTCATTGCTTTGCATGCCTGAAGATAGCTGCAGTGAGCCACGCTTCGTATGCTTGAAAGCGCTTCAGCCCTGTTGCTCAGGCTGATCTGTCACGGCGTCCGGGAAGACGCTCGCGAAGTCGTCTATCAAGTACCAGTTGTTGACGCCTTCGTGATGATCGAGAAAATATTTCCCGCTCTCCAGTTGTGATCTGGAAGGCGTGAAGTTCTCCTGTGCCACGGTGCTCCCGCTGGCGTCCATCACCATCAGTTTGCCAGGCCGGGCGTGTTGGTCCTGAGCGGACTCCGGAGCGAACGGATGATCGCTGTTGGGATAGAAATACCAGCGCTGCTTTTCCTTATCGTTGGCGTTAGCGATGAGGAGATGTCCGCTATTGAGCTGACGCCGTGACGGAATAAACTGGTTACGTATGACATGCCCCTGGTGCCCCTCTTCGGAAAGACGCGTGACAAAGAAGAGCTCCCCTTCCTGGCGTGCTGGCGCGTGTCGAAGTTTTTCCGAAGCTTTCGTCGTGACTCTCGTCACGAATCGCGCCATCTTCGATTCATCCTTGGGAAGCGAGTTAGACCATTCCTCGAAGCGAGAGATACAGTCTTCCTGTTCGGTGATGGGCCTGGTCGAGGTATGGCCGGGATTCGTAAAAAATCCGCCACATCTCGACCTAAGCTGCTGATTTAAAGGCGAAATCGATGGTCGGGTCGAGCGGTAAAACGGGCCGCAGCAGGTCCAGCAGATAGTCGCCGAGCCGGTTGATGTGCTCGTGCCGATACGGCGACAGGCTCCGGAGCACCTCGGCGTCGATCGGATGCCCTTTCTCCTGCAACTCCTTCAGCTTGCGCGACATCCACTGCACGTTGTACAGGATCACCATGTTCGCGACCAGGTGGTTGTACTTGATGATCTTGCGCTGCTCGTGCCGCAGGTTCTCGGCGATCACGCCTTCGCCGCCGAACATCAACCATTGCGTGAAGTCGTTGAACTGCTCGCTCTTGTTCGTCTGTGCGTGGATCGTGCGGTGCAGCTCCGGGTCGTTCAGGTACTTGAGCAGGAACAACGTCCGTACTACGCGCCCGAATTCGCGAAACGCGAAGTACAGTTTATTCTTTGTGCTTTCTGAGCCAAGCCGGCGCAGGATCGTCGACGGCGTCATCTTGCCCGCCTAGATCGACACCGCGACGCGCATCATGTCGGCATAGTGCCGCTCGATCAGATTCCAGTCGATCGTCTGCCGACACAGGCTGTCGATGTTCTCGTACTTGCGGCGCTTGTCGGCCTTGTACAGGACGAGGTCCTTGATGTTGCGCATGCGCGGCATCAGATCGATGCCCATCACGTACGACAGACCGAACACGGCGCCACTCTGCGCCTGCGTATCGCCGTGGATCGTACGGGCTTAATGTCGGCGCCATTCTCAATCAGTCCGTCGAGAATATAGACCGCTTCATGCACGCCACACGGGATGAAGTGGCTGAACAGCGCGATGTACATGTCCGACACATGATAGTAGCCGATCCCGCCGTAGCCGCCATACCGGATGTGGTATTCGGACAGCAGATTCTGCTCGTATAGACTCCACTTGGTGCCGTCGGCCGACGCGCGCTTGCCGCTGCCCCAGTATTTCGGCAACGCGAACTGATTGTACGCGTTGATCACCTTCACGATTGCCTTGTCGAGTCGCTCCTCGGTGACGTGCTTCAGGTTCAGCCATGCGACCTGCTTGCGGCTCAGCCCCTTTACCGACTTAGCGGTCTGGCTCGGGCCGAGATTGCAGCCGTAGCAGAACAGCGTGCTGATGAAACGCTTGCGCGGCTCGTCGAGCTTGGCGTCGAAGCCGGATAGCGGCCCGAACAGCTTGTGCAGGTCGAGCCACTGCTCGGTTTCGGTGAGGAGATCCAGGATACTGACTTCGGGCATCGACGCCTTGATGGCCTGATCGATTAGGGTAATGTTCGGCGGCTCGGGCTCCTTGCCGGGCTTGTGGATGATTAGCCCGTCGTTGCCAAACTCGACGCTGTCGTTCTCCGGAAACCGGGCATCGGTGTCGTCGAGTGCCACGCTCAGTTGATCGCGCAACGCCTTCACGAAGGTCTTGGCGTCCGTCGGCAAGCCGATGGTCTCGCAGTAGCGCGGTAGTTCGCGCTGGAATATTTCGTCGGAGACCAGGTGGATCCGATAATCGTCGTAGCGATCGCTGGCCTCGACAAAGAGATCACCCGAATTCAACTCGCGCATGATCTGGTGGAACACGCACAGCTCGAAGAAGCGCCGATGCAGCATGCGGCTGTCCCGGCCGTGTGGAAATACGGCACGCGTCCATTTCTCCGGCATCCATTCGAGCGGCAGGTTAGCGAGGTCGGTCTCGGTCAGCAACAGGTATTCGCGGTGGGCCGCCCTGAAGCCCTGCAGCCACGCGAGCGCGATCAGCACCGCGCGGTCCTGCGAGCTCGAGCGCAATGGCAGCGCATCGAGGCACTGGAACAGCAGCGAGCGCTGGGTTTTGTACGGCACGAGCATGAACGGTAGATCGAAATTACCGGCGTAGGCGATGTGATCATTACACTGCGCGAGCGTCGCGGCCGGATCACCGAGTGCCGCACGAATTTGCGCCAAGCGCTTGCGCTCCGGCACCTCGTCGTCTTGCAGGATTTGCAGTACGTCCCGGAATTGCCCGACCAGGCCGTCGACCGCCTCCGCGTGGTCGAGCCGGTATTTTTGCAGCCCCGTCTTCGCATAGACTTCATACTTGCGCATGAGCTTGATGAAGATCTCGGCAACGTCGTCAAGCGCCTTCTGAAGCTGCGCCTGGATAAACAGGACGGCAAGCGCATAGCGCTTGTTGGTCCGCAGCGAGCGCAATTCCGCAACGTCGAGCGCACGCGCCTCGATCACGAGCTGTTCGCGTTTGCTGGCCGACAGCATCGATGGCAGTGGCGGCAATCCGTCGGCGAGCGCCCGGATGCCGTCGATGTGTTTCAGGAAGGCCGCAACGGCGCGCGTGGTTGGCTTCTTCGGTTCACGTTTGAGCTCCTCCCAGCCGGATTTGCCGCCTTTGGTGACCAGCAACGCGTCGAGGCGAGTCCGCAACGCGCCATCGAGTTGGCCGCCGATGGCCCGGTAGATCGCCTCGTTGACGGCACGACGCCCCTGTGTGGCAATTCGTTGCAGCAGCGCGAGCGGCGGCAGCTCGTAGCGACGCCGCACCAGTTCCTCGATCAGGACATTAACGATGTCAGGCAGCTCGGCTTTCGTTTGCGCGGCCTCGCGCGCGAGGTCGGTCAGCCATCCGATTTCGTCGCCGCCGAACGGGTGTATGCCCAGATGGTCGCGCAGCAGCTTCTGGTGCCGAATTCGCGCACCGGACTGATCGTAGCGCGCGATGACCGCTCGCGGTAGCGGACCCGCACGAAGCGCGGCGCGAAGGTGGTCGATGATCACGGTCGGTACGTCGACTAGCATTGGGAAATAGCCGAGCCGCTGCAGCAGCTTCATCTGCGCCATGAGCAGCACTGTGGTCGACTCCTGGCGGACCTGGCGGCGTACGTAACGCATTTCGGCTGCAGTCGGTGTGAATGCGTCGAGCTCCGCAGCACTTGGCGCTGCCGGCAGCGCCGGATAGATCGGATCGTGAGCGATCGTCACCTTGCTCTGCGCCGCGCGAAGATTCCCTCGATCTGCCGCATGCGCTGGACCTCGTCGTCGTCCAGGTAGACCGAGGTCGTGGTAATCGACGCGTGACGCAGGTTGTCGCGCACGGTCGTGAGCGTAGCGCCATTCGCCAGCGCATGGGTGGCGTGCGTGTGGCGCATCCAATGTGGCGTTGCGCGCCGCAGCTTGCCGGCGAGTGCTGGGTGATCGACTTCGATGCTGTCGGCAGCCGCGTGAAAGAACCGGCGCAGAATCTCCCTCAATCGCGGCGTGGTGATTCCGCCGGGTGCATCGAGATGCCCGAGCAGTGGCGTATTCGGCGGCCATCGCGCCGGGTTCACGGTCAGGCCGCGTTGCACCAGGTACTGATCAAGCGCGAAACGCGCGAGTGGCGGCAGCACAACCTTGCCGATCTTCGCGCCCTTGCCGGTCAGATGCAGCCATCGCTCGCCGCGCGCGCCGATTTCGATACCGCCGAGCGTGACGCCAACCAGTTCGGCTGCCCGAAGGCCGGTTCCGTAACCGAAATCGAGTACGAAGCGCAGACGCTGCGCGGCCGGTGTCGTCCAGTCATGGGACCATTCCAGCCCATCGGCAATCGTTCGTACCAACTCCCACTCTCCAGCCGTGAAGGCGCGGGCGATGTTCAATTCACCGTTGTGCGGCGCGCCGCGTACTTTGAGGCCCGCAAACGGATTGGCCAGCACATACCGTTGCTCGATAAGCCAGCGAAACATTGCACCCAGCACCGATAGTGCGTAGGCGATGGAGTCCGGCGACAGTGCGCCCGTGAACGGCCGCCATTCGGACGACGACCGCGGCCGCGCTGGTGCGACCCACCGGGCGCGCGGCGTGGGGTGACGCAGGAAAGTGCGATAGGTGGTCGCATCTTCACTCGTCAGCGACGACAAGGCGCGGCCGCGCTCGAGGATCGCCCAGAGCAGCAGGCGTTCGGCTTCCCTGCGATAGGCGCGCTGCGTTTCCGTGGCTTCGTGCCGGTCGAGCCAGGCGTTGATAGCCTGATAATCGTTATTGGCCTCAAGTGCGCACATCGACTTCGGCGCACGGAAGATGCCGTGCGAACCGTCGACGTCATGCGGGACGCGGATGTTTTCCCACGGCGTCACGGATTCCGGGGTGGCCGCCACGATCAGCGCACGAGCCCGCTCCGTCAGCGCGGGATAAGCCGCAAAAAGGCTTCGACCCGGCGGGCACTGCGCTCCCCGAGACTGGGAATGGCGAGCCACCAGCGACGGCGACGGGGAATTCGCACTGTCAGGTCTGCCAGCGTCCTGATGCCGTGCGCACGCAACGCGGCGACGGCCCGGGACGGCAGCCACGCATCGATTGGGTCGCTGATCTTTGGGTGCGGTATCAGTAGCGATGGCAGCACGTCTATGGCGCTCGCCACTGCCTTGCAGTGACGAGTCCGTTCGCCTGCTTCGCACTGAAACAGTTTCGCCAGATCGTCGCGATGACGACTGACGGCAAAATCGATGAGTTGGCGTCGGATACAACCAATCACGCCGCGGGCCGATTTCCCGTCGCCGAGCTGCTCGGGACAATAGTGTTCGACGGCTTCGCGCGAGCCGACGCCTGCGTACCAGGTGCGCAATGCAGCCAGAGACGCAGAGTCGGGAAAGGGCAGCGGGTGTGAGATGGGCATCCAGAAATTATAGGTGCCGGGATGACAGTGGCATGACGGCCGGACGTGACGCGTTTCGTAAACTGGCAGTTTGGCAAGAAAATATACCCCTATCGCTAATATAAGTTAGCGACATAGATGCCGATTGCCGCCATTGCACTTGCCCACTACCCGAGTCCAACGGCGTATCGCATACTCCTCGCCACTGCACTGCAGGAAACGTTGCGACGCCGACTCGATAACGTGTCGTCAAGCAACAGAGAACTTCGTCAATGGCAGACTTCTCAGATATGCATTAAATACTTGCAACTGCTCAATCGACGCATTCTCGATGACGGAACGCATTTCTTTGGGGGAATTTCCCGTCTTGTGAGACAACGCCCCAATGATTGCCGCCTCGAACTGCGCCCGTTGGGTTGACGTCAAATAGTGGGCCTTCGGCGCTCGAAGTGCCCGTTTCTTCAGACGAATGGTTGCGTCCTCGGGGATCGCTACGCCACGCGCCAGGCAGGCAAGGCTGAGAGTTGCAAGGTCCTCCAGGTCGCGCACCTCGATCTCTTTCAGCTTGCCGCCCGCGTCGGAGCCCGTTAGCGGATGATTTGCGCTCTGGTAAGAATAGCTTTTGGGACCCTTGGGAGGCATGTACTCAATAGTGTGGGATTGCAGGCCAGACACTTTCTCGAAGCCAAACACCACCGGCACCATACGTCCCTCGTTGATCACGGCAAGAAACGGTGTCTTGCCGTTTTCGAACTGTTGCTTCAACTGCGTGGCTGCCCGTCCATAAAGTTCATATAGTTCTCGTCCCTGAACCACGTGGCTAGGCGTTTGCGCGACTTTAAGCGTGAGCGAGGACGGGAGTTGTATCGCCTCAAACATTTTATTCATGGTAGCGTGCTCGAACTCGGGTCCTTCGAACGACCCGGTCTTGTGAAATACCTGTCCCAAATGACCGACAATCTGTGGCCAAATATCGTCCGCGGTTTGCGCCTCGATCGTTTCAGGCGCACCCTGCATATTCAGCGGCGCTTTCTGCTTTATGCCCTCAAGCATGGCTTGCACCATCCGATACTGGAATCCGCGGCTACTTGCGGTGGTGGCCTTCCACCCAGAGCCGTTCGAATAAATGCGAGCGTTTTTGCGCAAGTCGGTGCGTGTGGTCGGCTCGCTGGGCGACGTCGGTGTTCGGTCGGAGAAGAACACCTTGCCTTCGAGGGATTGCGTGCCGCCCTTCGTATCATTGACTCCCCCCCTCAATTCACCCGACAGCAGAATCTCGAAGCCCCATGGACTCCCGTGGAACGCTTCCGGCTTGACGTAGCCAAGCGGCGCCGATTCGTTCTGGGAGTGCAACAACGCACTACGGATTAGCTGGCTCGACGCCACATCGAGAGCCATTGAGTCGAGCACGTCGAGCGGTGTCTGACGGTTATCGTTCAGGTGAACGGGTTTCAGGCCTGAATCGACAAGCTCGCGTATGGCAGTAGCATCGGCGCGCCTTACTGCGGCATGCAGCCGTAAGTCAGCAGGTGCCGCCGAATGGGCCTTCGGCGGCGGAGCTTCGGACGCGCTGCCACGCTGTCGCCGCATCTGCATGAGCCGAGACAGCGCCCCCGATGCCTGCGGCCGCGCTTGAGATGATGTCCCCGTAAGCGATTCGCGGGCACAAGCCTCGTTCGAGGCCGAGGGTGTGCTGGGAAACTGGGAACTGGAAGCTGAGGTTTCTCGGGATTTCATGGCGGTGAACAGTATTGACACGGCAGCATCAGGGGCATGGCTAGCCTATCCTCAATGACACGTGAAGACGACGAAACCAGCCGCACGCCGAGTTTGCCGGCATCCATTGCCGATGGGCTTCTTGGTGGCGAACCTCCAACTCTGTTCGCGAACCGATGGGTTACTTATGAGCGAGAAAGGAGAACAAATCACCGTTCCACGGCTTTCGTTGCCCCCGCGTCGAGTGGCAATTGCCCATTACACCGATACTTCCGCTTCAATCTCAACTTGCTCAATAATGTTGTCGAGGTGCTTTCGCCGTACGGGGCACATCAGCAGCCTGGGAACGATCTGCTCGGCTCCCTTGACCAATCAGGCAGTCAATTTCCCATTTGAATCATCATTTTATGTCGAGGTGTGGCGGATTTTTTGCGAATCCCGGCCGACCCTCTGGTCGGTTCGACCGTGTCGTTTGTCTGTACCCGCTTGACCGGGACCTTACCCGTTGTAGATTCAGGACGCGGAGCTTTTTTCTCGCCCAATCGAGTCAGGAGTTCCGGCATACGACGTACGCCGGATCGTGCTGAAGTCTCGCTCTGGCGGGCAGGGGAGTCGTTCTCAAAGTGTTTGCCGGCAGGGGAGCGGGTCTGGCTGTTCCCACGGATAGAACGGGTAGGCATAGGTGTTCTCTATATCGTTGCGGAACGGGCAAACCTCTGTGCCGGAGACACAATGTATTCGGCGTGCGAAGCGCAACGATCCGGTGAGGCGAAAAGCCGGTGCAAGATCCGAAGCGAACGGATTCGCGTTCTGATTTCAAGGATGGTTGTACATCGCCGGATCGGGAACGTGCTGCGCGCCGGCCTTTTCCAATGCGGCAATGGTCGTGGCATTACCTTGCTGAACCGCGATCTGCAACGCGGTCCGTCCGAGCTCGTCGGCATGCTCGAGATTCGCTCCGTGCGCGACGAGTTGCGGCACCAGATCGACCCGTCCAAACAACGCGGCGAAGGCGAGCGCCGTTTCGCCGGCATTGTTGGTCTGATCGATCGGACAGTGCGTCTGGATCAGGCGCCTGGCCAGAGCCGTATCTCCTTTGAAGAGAACGCCCATCAGCGCGGTATTGCCGTGCTGGTCACCCGTGCATGCATTCGCGCCCGTGCGCAGCAGATACTCGAGTGCCTCAGGCTGATGCCGGTAGGCCGCGAGTATCACCGCCGTATAGCCCTCGTGCGTCGTCGCATCGATCGGGTAGCCCGCGGCAACGAGCGTCTGCAGAATATCGACGCGTCCGATACGCGCCGCGTCGAACCATTCTTCGTCGTAGCGGCGCAGCTCCGGGTGAGCACCGGTAGTCGCGGCCACCGGTGTCGATGCGCAACCTGCCATGGCAACGGCCACGCAGGCCATGGCCATCACGCGAAGCACAGGGGGCAGAATAGATCGGAAGGGGTTCATCGCAATGATTCTCCGCTTGAATAGGCGGCACAACTTCAAGCCTTAATACACCTTGAACCGGCGGAGACCATACAGCCGTCTCCGCCGTTTTCTAGCGGCTATTTATCCGAAAGCTTCGAGGCAAGCATTTTCACGCGCGGCAAGTCCGCGTGCGTCGCATCTACCAGACGGCTGCCGTAATCCGCATCGGCCTTGTAGAAGTACGAGAGCATCGTGTACTTGTTCGTGTCGTTGGTCACGTGGTTCAGGTCGCCGGACAGCGCCGTCACCAGATCCTGCTTGTCCTGCTCGGAAAGGGTGCGGTAGTACTCACCCGCCTGCCGGAAGTTGAGCGTCTTGCGGATCGCCATTTGCTGAGTCGTGCCGGAAAGCGGCGTCTGCACGTACTTGTAGCGTGGGTCCTGGGGAATCTCGCCGAGCGTGGAAGGCTCGTAATTCACTTCGCCCTTGCGGTCGCCGAAGTTCATCTTGCCGTCCTGGTTGTTGTTCACAACCGGCACGCGCGGGCGATTGATCGGCAGGCTATTGAAGTTCGCGCCGAGACGGTACATCTGCGTATCCGCATAGGCAAACATCCGGCCTTGCAGCATGCGGTCCTCGGACGGCTCGATACCAGGCACCATCCGCGACGGCGCGAACGCCGATTCCTCGGTGCTTTCGAAGTAGTTATCCGGTACGCGATTGAGGGTCAGCGTGCCGATCTTGCGCTCGGGCACATTGCTCCAGATCTTCGTGTCGTCGAGCGCGTCATAGTCGGACTTGTTCAGGTCCTGCGGATTCAGCACCTGGATATACAGGTCCCATTTCGGATCGTCTCCCGCTTTGATTGCGTGGTACAGATCGTTCGTCATCAGGTTCCAGTCCGCGCCGATCGAGCCGGGGATATCCTGCGGGCGGATACCATGCATGCCTTGCTCGCTCCTGAAGTGGAACTTCACGTAGTGCACCTGGCCCTGCGCGTTGACAAGCTTGAACGCATGCACGCCATAGCCGTCCATGTGGCGATACGAATCCGGCATGCCTTCCGTGGTGTACAGGTGCGTGAGCATGTTCGTCGCTTCGGGCGCATGCGAGAAGAAGTCGAACGCGAGGTTAGCGTCCTGAACGCCCGTCACGGCACTCGGCTTGTTGGCATGCACGAAGTCGGGAAACTTGATGGCATCGCGAATAAAGAAGATCGGCATGTTGATGCCCACCAGATCCCAATTACCCTGGGTCGTGTAGAACTTGATCGCGAAGCCACGCGGGTCACGTGCCTGCTCCGGCGAGCCGCGATAGCCCATGACCGTCGAAAAGCGCACGAAAACAGGTGTTTTCGTGCCGGGCTTGAACACTTGCGCGATCGACAGGTCGTTGATATCGGCAGTGCTCTCGAAGTCGCCGAAAGCGCCGGTGCCGCGCGCGTGCACGACGCGCTCGGGAATACGCTCACGATCGAAGCGCTGCAGTTTTTCGATCAGATGCGAGTCTTGCAGCGTGTCCGGACCTTCCGGTCCGGCCGTCTGCGAGTTCTGGTTGTCGCCAACCGGCGATCCGTTATCGCGCGTCATATCGGCGGCATAGGGAGACGACATCATCGCGGCGCAGGTTGCGGCCACGAGACTCTTCGCGATTCGCTTCGTTCTTTCTGACATTTCGATTGTTCTCCGGCGTCAATTTTCGGCTACTTAAAAATCCGCTTAATTAGACGAAAAGGACCGACTGGCGTCCAATTGAAAATCGAAATTGACGCGATAGTTGCTTGCGAATCCAGGCAAATCAACGCGAGCTTCTCGCATAAAAAATACTATTCGCATTTTTCAGAAATGCTTTAATAGAGAACACTCGAGCACTGGTATATGCAAATTGACTTGCTATTGCGTTGGCGACTTGGCTGATCTTTATGCTTGGCATTCGCCGCAACCCATTCATTCTCGATGTGATTGTTGCGATGAGCGTGCCGGCACCCACGCACAAGCGGAAACGGCGCCCCGATAGCTTACGTGTCACAAAAGCGGACAAAGTTAACCTTGTACATTTGACGAGAATGCAATAGAGCCGGCGGAACCGGACGCACATCTTATTCGGCTCACGCCCCTTCGGAATACGCGACCGCGCTTCGCCGCAAGAACCGCGTAGTCGACTGACGCGAGTACATTCGACTCAACTTTGAACCCGTGTCTTTCGCCATGCGTACCAGCAATCTACCCGCCACGCCCTATTCGCCGACGGATCCCGGACGGTCAGCGAATCCGGCCCATCCCCAGTCGCCGGAGTATCGCCGGGACAGCGGCGAACGCGTACGCGAATTCCAGGCGAGGCTGAACGCCACGGTATCGGCACTCACCAACATTCCACCGGGCCAAATCGCTGACATGATGCGCCGTGCGTCGCTGCGACAATTGCAGGACATCAACGAACGAATCCGTACCTGGGTTGCGAGCGGGATGACGTAGAGAATCTCATCACTCGCATCGAATTTGCGCGAGAGCATCTACAGCGTGGCGGTGAAGTGCATGTCGGCATCCGTTTCTCGTGCCAAGGATGAGCGCTACGCGCTCGCCAAGAATTTGACGGTGGGGCCTATCTAAAATCGAGTTCCTCGTATAAGAACTACTATTCGTATTCTCAGAAAGCGTGAATAGAGAACACTGCCATATACAAGTTGACTTGCAATTCGCCGCAAAACAGGAGTCCGGCAAGCCAGCCGTTCTCGTTGTAGACGCCAGCGTCAATGGCAGCATGGCGGCCGCCAAGGTTTGCTTGCGCCTCTAAGGAAATCAAATCGAGCTTCGTATATATGAACGACTATTCGCATTTGCAGGAAGCGCGAATTGGGGACACTCGTACACTTGCATGTGCATAAGTGATTTGCTATTGCGCTGACGACTATTCGATCTTTACACCGTGCATTCGTCATGCATGCACCTGATGTTTAATGAATCGAGGCGTAGTGAAGGTTATCGCGCGTGGATAGCCTCGTGGACACACGTCCCTCGCAGGCCGGCACTTTGTCGTCTTCGCCATGCTCGTGCCTGTTCATTCCGCGCGCACTATCCAAAGTGACTCACGCGCTCTGGTGATAACCGGCAACAAAGATATTCCCGGCCTCGGCGTACTACCCGAACGAGGCGCGCGATTGTGATGCTCATGTTAGCGCGTGAGCAGTACGCCCACCGTTGCGAGCAGAAAGGCAATCGCGATGCCGTACGCAGCGTGCATGTAGCAGGCCTGGCGCTTATAGCGCGCCGTATACGAAGGGGCGAAGTCCTTCATGCACTTGCCGAAGACGTTGATGGGATTGGCCTCATACTGAGCATACTTCGCGCGATTGCGCTCATAGATCAGTCGCTGCGACTCCTTGATCTTGTCTCTTTCGACCAGCTCAGTCGATCGCGAGCTTTTCTTGATGCGATAGAAAAGCAGCGGCGCGTCAATGTATTGGACTTTGGATTCGGGGTTCAGAAGTCGTACATAGAATTCCCAGTCTTCAAAGCCGAAGATCATTTCCGGAGAGTAGCCACCCGCGGCCAGAAACGCCTCACGCCGGTAAATAGCCGTGTTGACGATCATGTTTTGCCAGAGCAGCTTTTCGTAGCTATATGTTGGCAAGCGCCACACCTTGCGACTCTCGCCAAAACGTTGCGTGCCGGTATACACGAGCACGGTATCGGGCTGGACCTCGAAGCGCTCGACGACTCGGCGCAGATAGTCCGGGTGCAGTTTGTCGTCGCCATCGAGCGGCACAAAGAGTGAGCCGCACGCCTGAGTAAAACCAAAGTTGCGAGCCGCAGCAACGCCGCCGTTATCCTTGAGAAAAGGCAGAAACCGGCGATCCTTCTTTGCGTATTGCCGAATAATGGCGTCAGAGCCATCGGTAGAGCCGTCATTCACGATGATGCATTCCCAGTCGCCGTAGGATTGCACCAGCACCGATTCGAGGGCTTCGGCAATGAACGCTTCCTGATTGAAGCAGGGAACGACGATGGAGACTTTAGACATGGCCTATTTGAGTTTTATTATTTGAGCCGCTTTTTTAGCGGCTTTCTTCTGAAGAATTCTAGCTGATTGATGTGCTGGCGAGGGTCGGGTGGTTTGGGTGGGTGTGGTGTGTCGGATGGGGGGTATTGGGAGGTTTTATTTAATTTTACATAATCTTAATTATCACCCAAAATTTTGGTTGTAATTTATATGAAAGATACGAACTCACTTCGCGTCACACAACGAAACAGCCGCTCCCATGAGCGGCTTTTTTATCCATGGTCGCAGACTGTAATCCCCACGCGAGACCACCATGAAAAAACGCAAACCAAAAATCCTCACGCGCTACAACGCCGCGTCGTCAGCCGAATTCCTGCACTACGTAGGCAACCTGCCAATGCGCTACCTGTGCCGCAAGCTCGGACGCCACGAACGCACAATCAAGGACTGGATGAATGGCCGTGCCGTCATTCCACCATGGGCCGTAGCCGTGCTGCGCCTGGACGCGCTCGAGCTGGAGCTAATGCGCGACCAGATGGGATACACCGAGATCGAACGCCGAATCCAGCAGCCGGCCAGCATTCCAGCGCGGCTGTTAAGACCGCCTGCGAACGAATCGCTATACGCCAGTCCACTCATACGGAGCGAGCTGTCCGCACCGGCAGTGCCGGGTGCAAACAACGACGCCATGTATGCGGGAACCCGCGAATAACGTAGTTACAAAAATCCTTTGATTAACCTAGTTTTCGTAACTACAATAATTGATGAAGACAACCTACGACCGACCCAAGAGCGTCACGAACGAGGACAAGCACGGAGTTCCACTGGCGCTGGCCGAATTTATCGACTGGACCGCTGTCTGGTGCGCGCCTGATGACCGTAAGGACTATGGCGAACTACGCGAAATCGGCTACGCCGTGATTAGCTCCCGCCTCTACTGCGTGGTGTTCACGCAGCGCGGCGAAACATTCAGGATCATTAGCTTGCGAAAGGCTAACAACCGAGAGATTGAACGTTATGAACAAGCAATCCAAACTACGCCGTAACACCCCGGCCGAAGAAGATGCGATCGCACGCGGTATCGCCGCCGATCCGGATACGTTCGAGCCGACCGACGAACAGTTTGCGCAGATGAAGCGACGCGGCGGGCGTCCAAAGCTCATCAACCCAAAGATCGCCGTCACGATTCGATACGACGCCGAGATCATTGAACGGTTCAAGAACAGTGGCGAAGGCTGGCAAACGCGCATGAACAACGCGCTTCGAGACTGGCTTACAACTCATCCCCTATAAGAGATGTACTAGACAGTGTTGCCCGTAGCCATCCAGAAAACGCCAATCCCGCCATTCCAGAAGTGTTGCGCAGCTCCGCAGTCGGCGCCATTCGCGATCACGCATTCATGTGCAGCCGCGATTGCGTCTGCTGCGCGCAACTCCGGGCCGAGATGCGCGTATGTGATTGTTTCTGGCAGCACGATACCCTTGCTGGTCCAGTAGCGTTTCTTATTGAACGTCGACGCGTCGCCGCCCTTGCCAACGTACTTGGCGATGTACGTTGCAATCCGATGACGCGATGCACGTCCCTTGCCACCCCACTGTTGAAACAGCCACTTACGCTTGCCGTTACCTACGCTGTCGTTCACCGCGCCATCCGTACCCGACTTGCTGATGACCGACATCCAGATCGAGCGCAGCAGCTTCCAGTTCTGCCGGCCATGCACCGCGACATGGATATGCCACGCGCCCCGATCCTGCCGCTCAAGTACCGCCACGTAGTGAAAATCCTTCAGGCGATTCATTCGCCTGCGAAACTCGTCCCACCACTTCGCCCACACTTCCGCGCGTGTCTCGTTCGCACGCGTTGACAGCGTCAGCATCCGATCGGCGCGGATCGCCTTGCAGCGCTTACGGATCATCCGGCGCGAACGCTCTATCGAGGTTTCCAGCGACTTTGACGCCTTCACCGTCACATCGTCATCGGTCTCGCCTTCCAGCTTCTCACGCTTGCCGCGCAGTCCACGAGGACGCAGCCTCAGCTCGTCAAAGCGCCGTTGCACGGCCACACTGAACGCCACGACCTCTTGCTGCCCGTCCTCAAATCGCTGTGTGCGCACGATGTGTTGATTTGCACGGAATCCTGACCCACGATTTGCATTGAATTCTGACCCACCCGTTGGACCAGCTTTTCGTGTTATTCAGTGGGTATTTGGGTCTTCTTTCTCTCCTTCTTTGGCTGTGTCGTGC
>NZ_VWWL01000014.1 GCF_011752995.1 Burkholderia sp. Ax-1724 | reverse complement strand
CGGCAACGTGCCCGCGCCGGGCGCGGCCGTGCCGTTCGATCCGAACGCGCTCGCCCAGGCGCCGCTCGCCACGCCGACGCCCGCGCTCACGGCCGCGTCGGTGAAAGCGCTCGGCATGCGCACGCCGACCACCGCCGAGCCCGGCACGCTCGTGACGGGCGGCCGCCGCCAGACGCTCACGTTCGCCGACTTCGGCGCGCTCGATCCGCTGCAATTGCGCGGCGTCGACGGCCAGAACGGCATCGCCTTTTCGGTGCGCAACGACGAGGTCGTGACCGGCGCGACGCTGCATCTGGTCTACAGCTATTCGCCCGCTCTGCTCGCGAATCTGTCGCAGCTCAAGGTGCTCGTGAACGGCGAAGTCGCCGCGACGCTACCGCTGCCGCACGAGCAGGCCGGCATGCTGGTCGCGCGCGATATCTCGATCGATCCGCGCTTCATCACCGACTTCAACCACCTGAACCTGCAGCTGATCGGCCATTACACGACGCGCTGCGAAGACCCGGCCAACTCGGCGCTCTGGGCGACGGTCAGCAACGCCAGTTCGCTCGATCTGACCTATGCGTCGCTCGCCACCAAGCCGGAACTGGCCGCGCTGCCGGCGCCGTTCTTCGACCGCCGCGACGTGCGCCGCCTCGAACTGCCGTTCGTGTTCGCGCAGAAGCCCGGCAACGCGACGCTCGAAGCGGCCGGCATCGTCGCGTCGTGGTTCGGCTCGCTCGCCGGCTATCGCGGCGCGCTGTTCCCGGCGCAACTCGACAACGCGCCGCTGACGGGCAACGCCGTCGTGTTCGCCACCAGCGACGAGCACCCGGCCGGCGTGACGATTCCCGAGATCAGCGGCCCGACCATTGCCGTGGTCGACCGCGACGCGTCCGCGCACGGCAAGCTGCTGCTCGTGCTCGGGCGCAACGAGGCCGAACTGAAAACCGCTGCGAAGTCGCTCGGCATCGGCCACAGCACGCTGTCGGGCGCGAGCGCGACGATCACGTCGCTGAGCGAGCTCGCGCCGCGCGTGCCGTACGACGCGCCGAACTGGCTGCCGACCCACCGCGCGGTGCGCTTCGGCGAGCTTGCCGATCCGAAAGACCTGACCGTGTTCGGCTACGACGCCGACGCGGTGCGCATCAACATGCGCGTGCCGCCCGACCTGTTCATGTGGCACACGCGCGGCGCGCCGATCGACCTGCGCTACCGCTACACGGTGCGCCCGGCGCGCGACCGCTCCTCGCTGAACGTAAGCGTGAACAACGGCTTCGTGCAGGCGCTGCCGATTCCGGCGCGCGCCGCCTCGATATTCGATCTGAGCCGCTACCTCTCGCTCGTGATGCCCGACGGCACCGCCGACGCGCGCCGCCAGGTGCGCATTCCGCCGCTGCTGCTGACGCCGCGCACGCAACTGCGCCTGCATTTCTACTACGACATTCCGAACACCGGCGAATGCACGGGCCGCCTGCTGCAGAACGTGGTCGGCGCGATCGATCCGAACTCGACCATCGACCTGTCGTCGTTCCCGCACTACATGGCGCTGCCCGATCTGGCCGCGTTCGCCAATAGCGGCTTTCCGTTCACGCGCCTCGCGGACCTCTCCGAAGCCGCGGTCGTGCTGCCGAACGACGCCGATTCGAGCGACTACAGCCTCTATCTGCTGACCATGGGCCGGATGGGCGAATCGACCGGCTATCCGGTCGCGGGCGTGACCGTCACCCAAGCCGGGGACGTCGACCAGTACGCGGACAAGGACCTGCTCGTGTTCGGCGCGCCGGGCAAGCAGCCGCTGCTGCAACGCTGGGCGAAGTCGATGCCGTTCTCGAGCAGCGGCGACGCGCACACGTTCCAGCTCACCGACCTCGTGTTCAAGCTGCAGGACTGGTGGCACGGCGAGCGCGGCGTCGAACGCGCGCCGGCGCGCGCCGATCTGACGATGGTCAGCTCGAACGGCGCGGCGCTGCTGACCGGCTTCGAATCGCCGTTGCGCAAAGGCCGCAGCGCGGTCGCTCTGGTCAGCGCGGCCGGCCAGTCGGACGCCGACCTGTCGGCGGCGCTGCTCGACGCCGACGTGCTGCCGAAGATTCAAGGCGCAATGGCCGTGATCCACGGCCCCGAGGTGACGATCACATCGAACGGCACCGAGTACTTCGTCGGCCATCTGTCGCCGCAGGAGTATCTGCGCTGGGCGCTCTCCTCGCATCCGATCCTGCTGTTGCTGGGCGGCGTGATCGCCGCGCTGATCATCGCGGGCCTGTGCTATCGGACACTGCGCGCGGTCGCCGCGCGCCGGCTGAAGGATTGATGGAACGGATATGACTCGTATGCGGGTTCGGATCAAGCGGAAAACCTGTTTTGCCATGGCGCTCGGCCTCGCGGCGGCGGCAACCTGCGCGGCGCTGGCGGGTAACGCCGCGGCCGCCCAGAGCGGTGCCGGCGCCAGCGCCGGCGCGTGCGGCGACTGGAGCGCGTATCGCGGCTTCATCGAACGCTTCATGCAGGCCGACGGCCGGGTGATCGACTACTCGACGCCGGCCCAGCAGACCACCTCGGAAGGCCAGTCGTATGCAATGTTCTTCGCGCTCGTCGCGAACGACCGCGCAACCTTCGACAAGCTGCTCGCGTGGACCCGTACGAATCTCGCCGGCGACCAGTTCGACGCGCGCAACGTGCGGCTGCCCGCCTGGCAATGGGGCAAAAAGCCGGACGGCTCGTACGGCGTGCTCGACCCGAATTCGGCCTCGGACTCCGACCTGTGGATCGCCTACGACCTGCTGCAGGCGGGGCGCCTGTGGCACGACACCGGCTATACGCAGCTCGGCGAGGCGCTCGCCGAGCGCATCGCGCATGACGAAGTGGCGAGCCTGCCCGGCCTCGGGCCGATGCTGCTGCCGGGGCCGCAGGGCTTCAGGGACGGCAACGTCACGCGCCTGAATCCGAGCTATCTGCCGCTGCCGGTGCTGCGCGCGCTCGCGCACGACGTGCCCGACGGCCCGTGGGGCAAGCTCGCCGAGAACGCCTGGCGGTTCGTCAAAACCGTCTCGCCGCAAGGCTTCGCGCCCGACTGGGCGGCCTGGCAGAGCGGTCAGTTCGCCGTCGATCCGAAAAACGGCGACGTCGGCAGCTACGACGCGATCCGCGTCTATCTGTGGGCCGGCCTCGCCGCGCCTGCCGATCCGCTCGCGAAGCCGTGGCTCGCGGCGCTCGGCGGCATGCGCGCGAAGGTCGCGCAGAACGGCTTCCCGCCCGAGAAGGTTTCGTCCACCACCGGCGCGGCAAGCGGCGAAGGCCCGCTCAGCTACTGGGGCGCGCTCGCGCCGTACTTCAAGGCGCTTAACGACGAGCACAGCCTCGGCCTCGCGCGCACGCGGCTGGCCGCGCTCGACGCGAGCGTGCCGGGCCGCGAGCCGGTTTACTACGATCGTGTGCTGGGGCTGTTCGGCACGGGATTCATCGACGGCCGCTATCGCTTCGACGCAGCCGGCCGTCTCGTGCCCGCCTGGAGACACGCATGCGACTGAACGCGCTCGCCCTGTCATTGCGCGCCGCGCTCGTCGCCGGTGCGGTCTGTTGTGTGGCCGCCGCCGCGCCGGATGCGCTCGCGCAGGCGTCCAAAGATCCTCTCGCCGTACTGATCGATCAGGGCAAGTACTGGCAGTCGCATCAGCGCGGCGACCTCGCCGAGCAGGCGTGGCAGAAGGTGCTCAGCATCGATCCGAAGCAGCCCGACGCGCTCTTCGGCATGGGCATCGTGCTCGCCGACCGCAAGGACGGCGCCGGCGCGCAGCAGTATCTGGCGCGCCTGAAGGCGGTCGCGCCGAACTATCCGAATCTCGACGAACTGGGCCGCCGGCTCGGCGAAACCAGCCCGCGCGACCAGACCATCAACGACGCGCGCCGGCTCGCGCAAAGCGGCCAGAACGCCAACGCGGTGCGCGAATATCAGCGCGCGCTCGCCGGCAAGCCGGCCACGCCCGAGTTGCAGCTCGAGTACGACCAGGCTCTCTCGGCCACGCCGCAGGGCTGGGACGAAGCGCGCCGCGGGCTGGAACAGCTCGCGCGCGACAACCCCAGCGACCCGCGTTACGCGCTCGCGTTCGCGCAGCATCTGACCTATCGCGACGTCACGCGGCGCGACGGCATCGCGCGCCTGCAGAAGCTCGCGGGCGACACCTCGGTCGGCGCGGCCGCCAGAAAGAGCTGGCGCCAGGCGCTCCTGTGGCTCGACGCGCGGCCCTCCGACGCGGCGCTCTATCAGTCGTATCTGCAAACCGCCGGCGACGACGCCGCCGTCAAGGCGCGCTTCGATTCGATGGTGCAGCAGGACAGCGCGGCGCGCGCCCGCGCCCAGGAAAACGCCGCCGTCGACGCGCGCGGCCGCGTGATCGCCGACGGCTTCGCGGCGCTCGACCGCAACGACGTCGCGACCGCGCGCGCGAAGTTTTCGTCGGTGCTGGCGACGAACCCCAACGACACCGACGCGCTCGGCGGCATGGGCATCGCCGCGCTCAAGCAGGAGCGTTTCGCCGAGGCACGCACCGATCTCGAACGCGCCTCGCGCAACGGCAATCCGGCGCGCTGGAAAACCGCGCTCGACAGCGCGACCTACTGGACCTACACGAGCGACGCGATCGGCGCGCGCAGCAACGGCGAGTTCGCGAAGGCGAAGTCGCTGTTCGAGCGCGCGATCGCCCTGAATCCCGCCGACGTCACCGCCCAGGTGCAGCTCGGCGAAATGCTGCTCGCGAACGGCGACCCGGCCGGCGCCGAGCAGGCCTACCGGATGGCGCTGCGCCGCCAGGCCGACAACCCCGATGCGATTCGCGGGCTCGTCGGCGCGCTGGCCGCGCAGGGCCGTGGCGACGAAGCCTTGCAGTTCGCCAATCAGTTGAACGCGGAACAGCAGTCGAAGGTCGGCGGCGTCGACCGTCTGCGCGGCGAAGCGCAAGCGGCGCAGGCGCGCGCGGCCGAAGCGCGCGGCGATCTCGGCAGCGCGCGCAGCCTGTTCGAGGACGCGCTGCTCAACAAGCCCGACGACCCGTGGCTGCGGCTCGACCTCGCGCGCATCTACGTGCGCGAGGGGGCGGTCGCGAACGCGCGCAGCATGATGGACGGCCTCGTCGCCGCGCATCCCGAGATGACCGACGCGCTCTACGCGAGCGCGCTGCTCTGCGCCGAAACGCAGGACTGGTCGACCGGTCTCGCGCAGCTCGAGCGCGTGCCGGCCGCGCAGCGCACCGCCGCGATGACGGCCTTGCAGCATCGGCTGTGGGTGCATCAGCAGGCCGAACTGGCGGCGCGCATGGCGCGCAGCGGTCAGACGCAGCAGGCCATCGCGACGCTGCGCGCGGCCGAGCCGCTGGCCGGCAACAGCCCCGAGCTGATCGGCGTGATCGCCGGCGCGTACCAGCAGGCCGGCGATCCGGCCCGCGCGCTCGGCCTCGTGCGCGGCGCGATGAACGCGGCGCCCGGGAACACCGATCTGCTGCTGCAATACGCCGGCATTCTCTCGGCGACCGGGCAGCAGGCCGAACTCGGCATGGTGATGCGCCGTCTGCAAACGCTGCAATTGACGCCGCAGCAGCGCGTCGACTTCGGCAATCTCAATGTCGGCATCGTCGTGCGTCAGGCCGATGCGGTGCGCCAGCGCGGCGACCTCGCAAGCGCCTACGAGGTGATCGCGCCGTGGCTCGCCGCGATGCCCGACAACCCCGATCTGCAGGCCGCGCTCGGCCGCATGTACGCGAGCGCCGGCGACGACCGCAACGCGCTCGCGAGCTACCGCGTCGCGCTGCAGCGCCGCCCCGACGACCTGAACCTCGTGCAGGCGGCGATCTCGGCCGCCTCCGGCGCGAAGCAGTTCGGCTACGCCGAGGGGCTCGCGAAGCAGGTGCTCGCCGCCGCGCCCAACGATCCGGGCGTACTCGCCACGGTCGGCCGCATGTATCGCGCCGAGGGCAAGCTGTCGCTCGCGTCGACCTATCTGCAACGCTCGCTCGTCGCAGCCAATACGCCGCTTGCGGCAAGCGCGCCCCGCAACGGCGCGGCCGGCAACGTGCCGCGCGGCTGGGAAGCGGCGATGCGCCAGATCGGCGCGACGCCGCTGCCGGGCACCAATCCGTTCGAAGGCAAAACGGCGCTCGCCGGCTCGACCGATGCCGCCGACACCGCGCAAGCCGCGCCTCCGTTCTCCAACACGCAGTCCTCCTTGCCGACGCAGACCGTGCCGAACTATCTGCCGCCTCCTCAGCCCGCGCCGTATGTTGCACCGTACGTTGCGCCTTATAACGCGCCTTATAACGCGCCGTATAGCGCGCCGCATAGCGCACCTGCCGCGCCCTATGCGGCGCCCGCGCAGGCTTATCCGAATCCCGCGCCGTACGGCGCGCCCCGCTCGGACGCCGAACTCGGCGGCTATGGGCAGGAAGCTTATGGATCGAGCCAGTCGGGCGCGCCGTTGCAGCCTTATCCGGGCCAGGGACAGGCTCAGGGTGCGATGCCGCCGTTGCCGCAGCAGCCGTACAACGCGGGCTATGCGCAGCAGCCACAGCCTTATCCGCAGCAACCGTATCCGCAACAGCAGCAACCTTACGGACAACAGCCTTACGGCGCGCAGGGCGACTACTACGCGGCGACGCCGTGGCCGATGTCGCCGGCGGCACGCGAAGCGCAGGCCAATGCCGGATCGATGCAGCCTTATGCGCCGGCACGCACGGCCACGAACCCGGCGCGCGGCAGCGCGAAAAAGAGCCCGGCGCAAACGCGCCGCAATGTGCCGGTGTATGCGCAGCAACAGCAGGGTTACGCGCCGCAGCCCTATCAGCCGTACCAGCCCTATCCGCAACAGCCGTACGGACAGCAGCCGTATCAACCCTACCCGCAGCAGTATCCGAACCAAGGCTATTACGCGCAGCAGCCCTATATTCCGCAGCCGCCGACCGGCTACGCGCAACCGTACTATCCGCCCGGCACGCAACCCGCCAACCCGCAGCCGAACGTCGCGAACGCGCAGACGCTCGGCGTTGCCGAAGAGCTCGCGCAGGTCAACCGCGAGCAGGCCAGCACCGTGTCGGGCGGCCTCGTGTTCCGCAATCGCTCGGGCGAGGACGGGCTGTCTTCGGTCACCGACATCGAGGCGCCGATCCAGGGGCGCATCAAGGCCGGCAACGGTCACGTCGTCGTCACGGCGACGCCCGTCACGCTCGACGCGGGCACCGCCTCGACCAGCACCTCGACGCTCGCGCGCTTCGGCTCGGGGCTGTCCACGCCGGGCGGCGCGACCAACGCGGTCGCCGGCAACAACACCTACGGCAGTCAGACCGCGAGCGGCGTGGGCCTCTCGGTCGGCTACGAGAGCCGCAGCATCAGCGGCGATATCGGCGTGACGCCGATCGGCTTCCGCGAGACCAACATCGTCGGCGGCGCGCAGTACAACGGCGGCATCACCGACAAGGTCTCGTACTCGCTCGCCGTCGCGCGGCGCGCGGTGACCGACAGCCTGCTGTCCTACGCGGGCGCGCGCGATTCGGGCGCGGGCCTCGAATGGGGCGGCGTCACCTCGACCGGCGGGCGCGCCGCCCTCGCCTGGGACGACGGCACGAGCGGCCTCTACGTGAACGCAGGCTACCAGTACTACAGCGGCAACAACGTGCCGAGCAACAACGCGATCAAGGGCGGCGGCGGCGTATATACCCGCCTGCTGAAGGACGCGGACCAGACGCTCACGGTCGGCGTGAACACGACGCTGATGGGCTACAACCGCAACCTGTCGTACTTCACGTACGGCCAGGGCGGCTACTTCAGTCCGCAGCAGTACGTGATCCTGAATCTGCCGGTCGAATGGACCGGCCGCGAAGGATTGTTCACCTACGACGTGAAGGGCTCGATCGGCGTGCAGCACTATCGCCAGGACGCGTCGAACTACTTCCCGACCGACCCGACCCGCCAGGCCACGGCGGCCGCGTTCGCGAACTCGCTCGGCAACCTCGACAGCAACGCGGTCTACCCGGGCCAGAGCAAGACCGGCGTGTCGTATTCGATCAGCGCGGTGGGCGAATATCAACTCGCGCCACAGCTCGCGTTCGGAGCCACCGCTTCGCTCGGTAATGCTTATGAATATCGCGAGTGGCTTGCGGCCGTCTACGTGCGCTACAGCTTCAGCAAGCAGACGGGCTTGCAGCCGTTCCCGCCGACGCCGCTCACGTCGCAGTATCTGTCGCTGTCGAATTGATGGCGTTGAGGGATGTGCGCCAGGGTGAGCGGTCGGGATTGAACCCGGCCGCTCACGCTCACGGGCTTAGAACTTGGTGTTGATGCCGATCCGGGCCAGCGCCTGCGTGGCGCCGCTGGAAGCGCCGTTCGGATCGAGCACGCCGTTGATCTGTGCGTTCGCGCCGCTATTGGCGCGCTGATAAACCCCGGCGACGTAAACGAGCGTGCGTTTGGAAAGCGAATATTGCAGCGCCGCGGACACCTGATGCGCATGATTGTCGTCAAGCTCCGCATTACCCTTCATATAGGCATAGCTTGCGCCGAGCGATAACGCAGGCGTGATCTGGTACACGCCACCTGCCTGCCCCATCCAGATGCCGCCGCCGTTGATGGAATTACGCACGGTCGTGAACAGCACCTTGGTCGTGAAAGCGCCGAAGACATAGCGAGTCCCGACGCCCCAGTTCCGCACACTCGTTCCGGCCACGCCGCCTACGGGCCCGTACTTCTCGTTGGTGTACGCGGCGCCGATCGCGAACGGTCCATGGGCATAGTTCAGTCCCGCGCTGACCGTGTTGTTGGCGCCGATAGAGCCGGCAACGTTGCCGAATCCATACATCGCTCCACCGGTGAATCCGCCCAGATTCGCGCTCGTATACTTCACCGAGTTAGCCACGCGATTGCTGCCCGCGACCCTGTCCCAGTCGAATGCACCGGTGGGATTGTCCGGAATCGCCAGCTTCTGGAACGGACCGTTGCGAGCGCCATAGAGACCGGCCAGGTCCATCGCCGTATCGACGCTGCCGAATAGCGAGTCCACCATGAAATCGTACTGATTGCCGAGCTTGATGCTGCCGAACCTGTCGTTCTGCAGTCCCACATAGGCTTCGCGGGCAAAAATTCCACCGCCGATCATCGCCCCGCTGCCGAGCGAGAACTGATTGACGAGGCGGAATATCGCGTGATTGCCGCCGCCGAGGTCTTCGCTACCCTGCAGGCCGAACAGGTTCGGCGTGAAAATCCCGTCGTCGAACTTGAAGTTCTTGCTGCCTCCTTCGTTGCTCACGTAGGTGACGCCTGCGTCGATCAGGCCGAACATGGTCACGCTGCTTTGAGCGGCAGCACCGGTGGCGGCCGATGCCAGTGCCAGCATAAGAATGGACTTTTTCATTCGATCTCCAATGTCTCCAAGTTATCTGGTTTTCCAGAAGTTTTTATTTTTGCTACGTCATACTGATCTTTTTGATGCCTCCTTGTTTTTGATGCCTCCTTGTGCCCGACGCACGCGGCGAGAGCGTAAACATCCTCTGTCTTGCCGGACAGGCACGGCCATCCTGGATGGCCGTGCCGCCAGCCTGCGCGGATCGACGCGCTTATATCGATCTGAACAGCGGGCTTTTCGCGAGCGCTTCCGCGCCGTCCGCATTGCTGAGGAACTTCTCCGTATAGATGTCGCGTTCGAACAGTTGCCCTTGCATCAAGGCTCGGATCGACGCTTCGATCATGACGGGCGGCCCGCACAGATACGCCTTGTGACCGCGAAAATCGCCGGCGAAATGCGCCTTGGCCGCCTCGTGGACAAAGCCGCGATAGCCGTCCCATGCGCTGTCGGCTGCCTCGTTCGAGAGCGCCGGCACGTAAGTGAAATTCGCGTGGCGCTTGGCGAGATCGAGAAACTCGTCGTGGTAGTACAACTCCAAGCGATCGCGTGCGCCGTACACGAGCGTGATCGGCCGCGTATCGCCCTGCTCCAGCAGATCGAGCAGCATCGAGCGCGGGCTCGATAAGCCCGAGCCGCCGGCAATCAGAATCACCGGTTGCGGGTCCGAGGCGCGTACGAAGAAGCGCCCGAACGGTCCGCTAAAACGCAGCTCGTCGCCGGGCTTCAGTGCTTCGTGCAGATAGCCGGTGCCCTTGCCGCCGGGCACGCGCCGCACGTTCAACTCGATCAGCGTCGACGATCCCGGCTTGCCGGCCAGCGAAAACGCACGCGGCATGTCCTCCCCCGGAATCTGCACGTTCACGTACTGCCCGGCCTGGAACTCGATGCCCTCGCCGTCCAGTTCGACGAAGATGCCTTTGATCGTCGGCGTCAGATCGACGCTGTCCTTCACGCGGCCCGCAAAGTCCTGCACCGGATAGTGGCGCGCGTCCGGGTCTTCGTCGATATCGGCTTCGATCGTCAGATCCGATTGCGCGGTCGCGCAGCATGCGAGGCACTTGCGTTCGTCGCGCTCGAAATCCATCAGCGCGAACGGCGACGCGTTGCCGTGCTCGATCTCGCCATCGACAACCTGCACCTTGCATGTCGCGCACAAACCGTGGCAGCACGCATGCGGCAGCCACACCCCGGCGCGCAGGCAGGCGTCGAGAATGGTCTGGTCTTCGCGAATCTCGATGCTGTGACCGATTGGCTCGATGGTTAGCTGATAACTCATGTCAGCATCTCCCTTTCATCGTTACAGGAATCCTCGGCCTAGCTGCACGAGCCGTGAATACCGGTCAGGCCCGGCGTGCGAAAGCGGATCACCGACTTGTGCCGCAGGCCGTTTTCTTCGAGCGTGCGATCGAACGCCGGCGTGAAACGCTGGTTCGAGCTGAACCATTCGATTTCGTCGAGCTTGACCTTCTCCCAGTCGGGATGCGCCGAGTAGATGCCCGGCAGCACGTCGTTCGCGAGCGTCGCGAACGTCATCGACGGCGACACCGGAATGCAATGCGGTGCACAGAACATCAAATGATCTTCCCAGCCGATAAACAGCAGCCGGTTGCCGTGAAAGTTTTCCTCACGGTCTTTCACTTCGCCCTGGTAGCCTTCATTGAGCGCAATAACTGACATGGTGTATCTCCTTCTGATTCAATCGGCGCGGGCCAGCGTCACGCGGCCTGCGCGGCCGCTGTGTCCTGCGCATTCGCCGCGGCGCTTTCCGCGGTTTCCTCGCCGCCGTGACTCGGCTTGCCGGTCCAGCGCAGCCAGTTCTTCCGGTCGGACGAATCCTCGAACTCGTGGCCGTCCTCGCCGACGTTGATGTGGTAGTAGCGCAGTACTTCGGCAAGCGGATTGAAGTCGGCCGCGCTCGGGTCCGCGTCCGGCTCGAAACAGTTGCCCTGGTAGATCTGATGCACGGGCAACCACGCCTGCACGTATTTCTCCGGCTCGTTGTCGAAGATGTCCTTGCAGCCGTCCGAGCAGAAGTGGTACTTGTTGCCGAGATAGTCGCTTTCGCGGTAGCAGATCTTGGTCGGATCGTCGGGCTCGGTGAAGGCCATCGGAATCTGGCAGATCTGGCACAGCATCGGCAGCGTGTTGTTGTAGAAGCGCTTGCCCTGTTTCTGCTGCTCGCGCCAGTACTCGAAACGCGGCCGGTAGAGTTTGTCGAAGGTGGCCGGATATTTTTCGGCGAGCCACGCCATTTCGTCGTCGGACGGAATCCACGTATGCATCGCCGCCGCATGCGTGTAGTTGTAGAAAATGCCCCACGCCTCGTGCGAAATGCGGTCCTTTTCCTTGGCCGCGACCTCGTGATACTTCGGCATGCGAATGCCGTAGCGTTCGAGATCATGGAACAGCGCGCCGCCGTTCTTCTCGAAGTAGGTTTCCCACGCTTCCTGCCACGACATGATGCGCTTGGGCAGCATGTAGTCCATCATCATCGCGACGAGCGTGAGCAGGCGGTAGCCGCGCCAGAACCATTTGTCGACCCACTTCTGGATGATCGGCACGTTGCCCGGGTCCTGTTCGAGCAGGAACTTCACGACTTCGAGGCCGAGCGTCATATGGCGCGACTCGTCCGATTGCGCGGAAAAGCCGAACGTGACCGTCGCCATGTCGCCGTTGAATGCGGCGCCCGACATGAACGGCATGAACAGCAGATTGGTCAGCACGTATTCGAACGAGAACGAGATCGCGGTGACGAACTCGAATGGGCCGGCACTCATCGCGTCTTCGAAATACGACTTCGGCACCGACAGATACCAGACCCGGTCGTGCATGTGCTTGAAGTCGTGGAAGCCGTTGAAGAACTTGTTGTAGTGGCTGATCGTGTGGACCTGCGTCTGCGCGTGGCGCAATTCGTCGATGGCCTGCATCTGGCAGGCAATCCGCGCGCCGGCGCCGCGGAAATTGCGCCCGGCCAGCGCGAAGCCGCGATGCGCGGCATATTCGAGCGGACTCACGCCGGTCAGAAACAGCTTCAGCGCATTGATATAGCGCGGGTCGGTCACGTTGAACTGGCCGTTGTTCTGCTGGAACGCGTCGATGATCGCGTAGAGCTTGCGTTCCTTTTCGCCCTGATACTTCCAGTAGGCGTCCATGGTCAGACGGAACGGGTCTTCCCATTTGTCCCAGTCGTGGACCTTGATGCCTTCGAAGCGGTCGTACGGAAAAATTTCATCCATCGGCTGATAGGTGGTCTCCCAGCCGAGGCCGCGCGTCAGCATCGCGTAGTTTTCCTTGATGCTCAGTTTTTTCGGTGCTGCGTTCGTGGTGCTCATCGTGTATCTCCCTTATCGATCGGAGCCAGCGCTTCAGCGCTGACTCCGATGCGATTCATCGGCCCGTTCAGGCCTTCCATTCAAGAATGAATTCGTCGTCGGTCTCGTCGATATTGCCGCCGAGCGAGATCAGATTGAGTTGCAACTCGCGCAGATCGAATGCGCGGCCGATGCGCTCCTCGATCGACTCGCGCCGGATTACGAGCCGGCCGACCGCGTCGATCTTGACCATCGCCGGAAACGCGTTGACCACCGCATGCGGGTTGTCCGCTTCGATCGCCTCGATGATCGGACGCGAATCGTCGTTGGTCTGAAACGCGATAAAGACGGAATCAGCCATGCTGAGTCTCCTGGGCCGGTTGTTGCGCCGCGAGCGGCACGCCCTGCTTGCGCACGCGCGCATCGAATGCCTCGGCGATCTCGCGCAAGGCGGCATCGGCGGCTTCGCCGCCCAGTGCTTCGAGCGCGAGCGGCCGCAAGGCATCGAGCACACGCGCTTGCCACTTCGCGACCCACTGGCCGAGCAGCGCGGCGTTTTCCGCGGACTCCGACGCTGCGGTCTTCAACGTCGCATCGACCCAGCGGCTCGTCTCGTCGAACCATGCGCTCGCGAACTCGTTCAGCATGCCGAGCGCCGCGCCGTATTCGCGCGACAGACGCGCGTCGATATGGCGATACACGAGCGGATACAGCAAGCCGTCGAGCACGACGTTCTGCGCGACATAGGTCTCGAACCAGTCCTTCACGACCATCGTGTCCTCGGCCACGCGGCGCAGGCCTTGCCACATCGGATCGTCGAGCCACCGCTGTTTGCCCTCGACGAGCGAGGTGCCCGCATTGCCGTCGAGCAGCAGGCCGATACGCGAGAGGTACTGCGCGATACCGAGCCGGTCCATCGAATGGAACATCGTCGCCTGCGTGATCGCCGTGCCCCAGCCGTAGCCGGTCACGAAGCAGTTATTCGTATTGGCGGCCCATTCGACGTGGCGCAACGGCACCATCAGGGCCGCGATGCGCGCCTTCGCGTCGTCGGGCAGATCGCTGAAAAGCCGGCGGCGCGTCACGAACTCGATGTTCTTTTCCATCGTGTCCTGCTGCCGCGCCCGCGCGATCGTATAGGCGCCGTAGTAGTACTGGCGCGGGTCCTTGAACGCGTACCAGTCGTTCATCACGATCGCGGTGCGGCCCTTGTCGTAGAGCGCAAGGCCGGGTTCCCACAGCGGCCGGTAGTGAAAGTTGGTTTCGGGCTGCAATTCCAGCGTCGCTTCCTGGTAGCGCGAAGCCGGCTTGTCCGCGCCGAGCCGTCTCGCGACATGCGAGAAGGTCTGTCGGATCTGCTGGACCGAGGATGTTTTGATGTCGATCTGCATGGAGCAATCTCCTTTGTTCATTGTCTGTTGCAACGCGCGGGCCCTTGCCCGCGCGTCATTCGGCAAGACCCGGCTGTCCGTAGCGCCACTTGAGCTGTTCGAGGTCCAGCGCCTCGGCTTCGTCGTCGCTCAGATGGAACACGCGATGGGTCGCGCAAAAGGACTCGTAGTCCGGTGCGCTCATCACGAGTTCGACGCTCAGGCCCGGATCGCCGATCGAAAAATCGAACTCGACGAAACCGTCGTCGCGACGTTCCCGGACGCGGACATAGCGCCGCGTCACGTCGAAATCTCGCGGCACGGGTTCGGCCGGGGGGTGATGCAGGGGCATCGCTCTCTCCTCATGGTTCTGCGTTGTGCTTCACTGCACGCTTTCGTCAAAATGCATAGCAGCGCGCCTATTCATGCAATGGCCATGCCAACGCGTGCTGGAAAGCCGCCCGGCGCGCGGCGAAAGGCGCACAATCCCTTATGAATCAAGGGAAAAACTCGCGAAAAAAATTTCCGGGACGAAGTCGGCAAGCGCCGTGCGCCGCGTGGCGTTAGATCAAATGATCGAAATCGCCCCGTTGCGAGCGTGATAAAGCCGATCAAATCGGCATACGGGAACACCCGGGGCGTGCCGGCCTGCGATTCTCGATGCAGCCATGCGCGCGGCATTGCATACTGACGGCCGGCACCTGCCGGCGAAAAACTCATGCAGTCGTTGGAGAAGAATTGCGATGGTCACCCGAATCAAGTCCGCGGAGCATCCGCACATGTCGATGGTCTCGCCGAAAGGCGCCTGCGTGGACAGCCTGCGCTATCCCGACATCGCGGATCTCATGTCGCGCCTGCACTTCTCGCCTGGCGACGGGCGTATCTGGCTCGGCGATCAGCGCATGCTGCTCGTGCATGCGGGCTCGGTCGGCGCGATGCGACGCGAGCTGATCGACAGTCTCGGCCTCGACGCGGCGCGCGGCCTGCTCACGCGCATGGGCTACAACTCGGGCGCGCGCGACGCGGAACTCGCGCGCAAGGCGCGCCCCGACAGCTCGATCACCGAGATGTTCGCGGTCGGCCCGCAACTGCATATGCTCGAAGGCGTGACCGTGGTCGAGCCGGTGCGGCTCGAACTCGATGTCGAAAAAGGTCAGTACTACGGCGAATTCGTCTGGAAGAACTGCGCGGAAGACGAGGAGCATATCCGCACCTACGGAATCGGCGCGGAGCCGGTCTGCTGGACGCAGATCGGTTATGCGTCCGGCTATACGAGCGTGTTCATGGGGCGTCCGATCGTCTATCGCGAGGTCGAGTGCCGCGCGCTCGGACAACCGCAATGCCGGATCGTCGGCAAGCCGGTCGAGGAATGGGGCGACGAAGCCGCGGACGATCTGCGTTTCATGCAGGCGCAGTCGTTCACGCAGGGGCTGTCGGCGGGCGCGGCGAAACGTGACATACAACGCGACATGCCGCACGACACGCAACATGACGCGCGGCGCGAAGCGAAGGGCAATGCGAACCTCGCCATGTTCGGCGACACGCGCCCACCCACGCCCACCGCGTTCGACGACGACAACATGGTCGGCGCATCGCCCGGCTTCAACGCGGTCTGCCATATGATCCGGCGCGTCGCGAACACGCGCGCGACCGTGCTGTTTCTCGGCGAGAGCGGCGTCGGCAAGGAAGTGTGCGCGCGCACGCTGCATCGGATCAGCGGCTGCGGCAACGGCCCGTTCGTCGCGGTCAACTGCGCGGCGATTCCGGAAGCGCTGGTCGAGTCGGAACTGTTCGGCGTCGAGCGCGGCGGCTTCACCGATGCGACGCAAAGCCGGCCCGGCCGCTTCGAGCGCGCCGACGGCGGCACGCTGTTTCTCGACGAGATCGGCATTCTGAGCCTGACCGCGCAGGGCAAGCTGCTGCGCGCGCTGCAGGAAGGCGAGATCGAACGGGTTGGCGATACGCAGACGCGCCGCGTCAACGTGCGCGTGATCGCGGCCACGAACCTCGATCTGAAGGACGAGATTCGCGCGGGCCGCTTCCGGGAAGACCTGTATTTCCGCCTCAACGTGTTTCCGATTCGCGTGCCGTCGCTGCGCGAGCGGCGCGAGGACTTGCCCGTGCTGCTCAATCACATGCTGCACAAGTATCGCGAACGTCATGCGCGCGACGTGACCGGCTTCACGGGCCGCGCGCTCGACGCGCTGCTGAGCTACGGCTGGCCCGGCAATATCCGCGAGATGGAGAACCTCGTCGAGCGCGGCGTGATTCTCGCGCCCGACGGCGGCGCGATCGACATCGGCCATCTGTTCACGAGCGGCGAAACGATCGACGCGCAGATGTTCGGCCTCGGCATCAACGGCTCGTTAATGCCCTCGGACTCGTTGCTCGATCAGAAAGCGGCCGCCGATGGCGAGGTCGAACGCGTCGTCAGAAAAGTGAATGACCTGCTGATGGGCGCGAGCGGCGAGATCGAGCCGACTTCGCTCGACGATATCGAAACCGCGCTGCTGAAAAGCGCGGTGCAGCGCGCGCAGGGCAATCTGTCGGCGGCCGCGCGCACGCTCGGGATTACGCGTCCGCAGCTCGTCTACCGGTTGAAGACCCGGGGGCTGCGGGTATAGGCCAGGAGCGGGCGAAGAACGAACGAAGAGCGAACGACGCGTCGACCCGCGGCAGGCGCCGGCCGGGTTTGCGACCTGGATCACGACTTGGGTTGCGGCCTGGGTTGCGGCCTGAGTCATGGCCCGGGTTGCAACCCGGGGCGCGCCCCGGGCATCCGGCACGCATTGCGCGAATTCCCGGACCCGCTAGAATCGTGGCGTTCTGGCGCCGGGGATTCGACCATGAAAAACAACGGACGATTGATCGCTTGCTTCCTGGCGTGCGCGCTGCTCGCGGGCTGCGCGAACGACCCGCCGAGCGCGGCGGACAACCTCCCCGTCCGCCCCGCGCAGCAGGTGCTCGATCATTGTCTCGCGACACTCGCGCCGGCCGGCATGCCGCCCCCCGCGCCGGACAGTCTCAACGAGTCGCAGTGGTCGCGCTATGTCGGCTGCGCCATCGGCGCCAATCTGCATGCCCCGAGCGATCAGGTGCGCGACAACCCCGAAGCGCTCGTCGAAGTGCGGGTGGCCCCGAACGGCGAGATCAGCGCGATCCAGCGGCTCGGCAGCAGCGGCAACGCCGCATGGGACCACGCAGTCGATCGCTCGATCGGGGCGACGCCGGCGCTGCATCCCGCGCCGGCCGGTCATCGGGTCAGCAGAATGGTCCTGCATTTCAAGCCCGTCCCGCAGGGACTCGGCATGCCCTCCGCAGCCGGTCTCAGCGACGAGAGCCACTGGTCCCGGCATCAATGCATCTGGGTCAGCGGCATGCATTCGTGCAATTGACGTGCGGTTAAGTGCGCAGTTAAGCGCAGTCAAACACGCCATTGAAGCGACGCAATTGAAGCGCCGTGAATCACCCCATGCAAAGGGCCATGACCCGCATGCGGCAACGCTACCATCATCGGCGGCAAAGCAATTCGCCGTTCAACGGGTAAAACCGCAGCCAAATCCAGCACTGGAAGCAACGCGCCAAACCGTAAGATCGAGACGACCTGTCAGTTGAACGTTGGACGGCATGCTAGATCTTCCTCTTTCCGATGACGCGTGGGCGCGTATCAGCCACCTGTTCCAGCAGGAGCCGAAGAAGCGTTCCGGACGACCGTCGCGCCCGCCGCGCGAAATCGTGAACGCGATCCTGTGGATCATGACGCGCAACGAAAAATGGCACCGTTTGCCGGCGACGTTTCCGCCGTCGCAGACCTGCTACCTCAAATGGCTGCAATGGCGGCGCTCGGGCCTCATCGCGCGGCTTCTCGACGAGCTCGAATTGACCGGGCAGGTCGCCCTGTCGGAAGCACCGGAAGCGTCGGCAGCCGACGCATAAAGTCTGCGCGGCTGCAAAACGAAGCGAAACGCAGCGCGGCTGATCGATCCGCACGCAGCCTTGCTGCGCGGCGCACCGCGTTCACGCGCTTTTCCTCGTACCGCCGGCGGCAATGCGGCTTATATTGATGTCAGGAGCACTCGCGCTTTGCCCTGCCGGTACGGCGCGATCTGTATCGGCAACGCGCGCGCGGGTATGATGCCGAACGCGTCCCGCTCCGGCCCAGGACGCCACGCAGCGGCGACGCGCCAGCGTCGTGATCGCCGTGATCGCCGTGACCGCTCCTTAAGCCGCATTTTTCGTCGCGAGAACCATCATGTCTGCCCAACACGACAAAGCTTCCGGCTCGAGCACCCCGCCGAACGAGGCGAAGCACAAGCCGCTGTCCCTGACCGCGCGCAATCTCCTGATGGTCGCCATCGGCCTGGTAACGTTCGCGATCGTGTCGGGTGTCGTGCTCTACAACCCGATCATGTACGGCGACGAGATTCCGAACTTCGGCATCATCCTGATGCTGACCGTGCCGGTCATCGCCGGTGTCGCGTTTCGCGTCGGCATCGACGCGTGGCTCGACCGCAAGTGAGCCGCGCGGCTCCGGCCAGCCGCGCGAAACTCATCGCCCCTCTCATCGCCCCTCTCGGCGCGGCGTAGCAGCGTGACGTGACGGCACGGCCGCTGCGTCACGCACGCGCCACCGGCAACACGACCCATACTTCGAGCCCGCCGCCTTCGCGCGCATGAAACTGCAGACTGCCGCCATGCAGCCGCGCGATCCGCTCGACAATCGACAGCCCCAGCCCTGTACCGCCGCTGTGCGCACGCGCATTGCGGCCGCGCTGGAACGGCGCCTTGAGCTTCTCCAGTTCCGCCGCCGACAAACCCTTGCCCCGATCGCCGACCGCGACCGTCAGCGCATCCCGGGTCGCCCACGTGCGCACCGCGAGCCCCGAGCCGCCGTAGACGATGGCGTTCTGCATCAGGTTCATCAGGAGCCGCATCATGCCGATCGGACGATAGACGATGGCCGGCAGCGTCCCGAGCGACAACTCGAACGCGTGCCCGAGCCCCGCGAAATCGCCGGCGAGCCGCTCGATCAGCGCGTTCAGATCGCCGGCTTGCGCTTCCTCGCGCTCGCCGCTGCCCGCGTAGTCCATGAACTGCTGCAGGATCGTCTCGATCTGGTCCAGATACGACTCGGCCGCGATCACGAAGCTGCTGTCGCCGCCTTGCGGCATCGCCATGGCCATCGAAAGACGCAGCTTCGTGAGCGGCGTGCGAATGTCGTGCGAGATGCCCGCGAGCATCAGCGCGCGGGTCGCCTCGGCTTCCTGTAACGCCCGCGTCATCTGATTGAAAGCGCTGCCCACTGCGGCGATTTCGCTGGGGCCGTCGGTCGGCAACGGCGCGGGCGTTTCACCGGCGCTGACGCGGCGCGCGGCCCGCGTCAGTTCGCGCAACGGCTCGTTCAGATGCAGCTGGATCGCATAGCCGGCCAGCGCCGCCAGCACGCCGAGGCCGAGCGACAGCAGGATCGCCGCTTCGAGCCCGCTGCCCTGCGCGTCCTCGGGAATCGGCAACGCGATCCAGTACGGGGCGGCCGGCATCCTGCCGGAAACATGGTCCGATGCATGGCTCGAAGCATCACCCGAGGTATGGCCCGAAACATGGCCCGCAGCATCGGCCAAAGAAGAACCGCCCGCCCCGCCCACCGGTGCATGCATGCGAATCCACAAGCGCTGCGCGCCCTCGGTCTGCCAGCGCGCAGGCATGTCGGCGGGCAGATGCTTGCGCAGACTGTCGAGAAACACGCCGCGCTGATAGTTGCGATACGCGCGCATGAGACTCGGCCGCGGCGCGGCGTCGGCCTCGGGCGGCAACTGCTCGCGCGCGTCGAGGCGCGCGCTCAGCACGGCGCGCGCGGCCGGCGGCGTGGCCGCGAGCAGGCTGTCGAGCGTCGTCACGTAGGTGGCGAACACGGCCGCCGCGCGCTCGACGCGCGGCCGCTGCACGTAATGCAGCAGCACGCCGATCGAGCAAACCTGGCTGAGCATCACGAGTGCGATCAGCAAGGCGATGTTGCGCGCGAGCAGCGTCCTCGGCAGCGCCCGCTGCCAGAGCGCGCGCGTCATGGTTCGACGTCGGCGGCGAGCATGTAGCCGACGCCCCACACGGTGCGGATGAAACGCGGCTTGGCCGGATCGTCCTCGACGATCTGCCGCAGCCGCAGCACCTGCACGTCGATGCTGCGATCGAGCGCGTCATGGTCGCGCCCGCGGGCGCGCGCGAGCAGATTGTCGCGGCTCACAGCACGATTCGGCGACGACGCGAGCGCGACGAGCAGCAGCATCTGCGCCGAATGAATCTCGAGCGGTTCGCCCGCGCGCCGCAGTTCCTGCTTGCCGACGTCGAGAGTGAAGTCGCCGAAACGCACACGCTGCGAGGTCACGGTAACATCGCCCGCGGCCATCTTCTGGCGCCGCAGCAGCGCGTTGATGCGCGCGACCAGTTCGCGCGGCAAGAACGGTTTCGCGAGGTAATCGTCGGCGCCGGTTTCGAGGCCGGTCACGCGGTCGAGCGGATCGCCCTTCGCGGTCAGCATCAGGATCGGCAGCGTCTCGCCTTGCGCGCGCAGCTTCGCGCAGATTTCGAGGCCGTCCTCTTCGCCGATCATCAGATCGAGTACGAGCAGATCGAACGGCTCGCGTTCGAGATAGCGGTACAGCCGCTTGCTGTCTTCGGCGGCGCGCACGTCGAAGCCGTGGCCGCGCAGAAAGCGCAGCAGCATGTTGCGCAGTTCGGCTTCGTCGTCGAGCACGATGATTCTGGCGGGGCGTTCCATGCGCAAGCTCCTCGTAGCGGGCGCCGGCTCGCGCCCTGCGCGACCGCTGCGACCTCGGCGACCCCGCCCCGGCCGCAACCGGCGCCGTTGAACCAGCATAGGACATGCGTCAGGCGCCCACGCCTCGTGAATTCCCGCTGTCCGAACGCAGGGAAGACAGCGCCAGCAGGACGGTTCGCACGATGTATTCAGCGCTACACGTAAAGCTTGCAGCGCTTTGCACTTTCTACCGTCACGCCTGCCGCGCCGACACCTGCTGCCGGGCGCGCTTGCCGTTGCCGCAATGGGCGGGAAGCCCTGCGCGCGGGCAGGAACGAAGTTTGCTACGTAACGCCGGTTCGCGCGGGGCTAACCACCCATTTCTTCCGGAACCCTCAGATGAGTTACCAGGATATCGATAAAGAAATCGCTCACCTCGAAATCGTCTTCAGCCTGATTTCCACGCGCGACCGTTTTCCGCTGTCGTACTGGCATCAACGGCTGCATGCGCTGACCCGTTCGTCGACGATGCTGCCGACGCAACGCCAACGTCTCGCGCAACTCGAAGCGACGCTGCGCTCGGTCGGCGCGACACGGAACCTGGCCGGCGCCAAAACGCGGCGGCCTCGCGGCCTCGGCTATGAACCTCCAAACACGCTCGTCCCCGACGCTTAAGCCGTTAGAATCCGCGCGCCGAGCGCCAGCACGAGTGCCGGCACCATCACGAACACGCCGGCCTTGAGGAACTTCGCGAAGCTCACGTCCTCGCCTTCGCGGCGAATCGCGTTGAGCCAGAGGATCGTGGCGAGCGAACCGGTAATCGACAGGTTCGGCCCGAGGTCGACGCCGATCAGCAGCGCGTCGATCACGCGCTCGGGGCTGTGCGCCTGCAACACCGTCGAACTCGCGATCAGGCCGGCGGGCAGGTTGTTCATCAGGTTGCTGCCGAACGCGACGATTGCGCCGGCCCAGCCCGCCGCGGCCATTTCGTTGTGTTCGGTCGCGCGCCGCAACGCGGCCGCGAGCGTCGCAATCACGCCCGTGTGATCGAGCATCTCGACGAGCACGAACAGCGCGGCGACGAGCGGCAGCACGCTCCACGAGATTTCGCGGATCATCGGCAGCGGCGATTTGCGCTCCTTGATAAGTACGACGAGCGCGGTCAGCGTGCCGAGGATCGCGGTCGGCATGCCGAGCGGGATGTCGTACGCGGAGACCGTCAGCAACGCGGCCGCCGTTACCGCGATGCCCGCGAGCGCGACGCGCCCGCTCGCCGACAGCATCACCGCCTCGAGATTCGCCTCGCAGACGCCGGCCAGCGCCTCGCGCTGGGTCCAGCGCAGCATCACGAAGGTCGCGCCGATCGACAGCAGCGACGGCAGCGTGAAGCGCAGCATCCACGGCCCGAGCGGCGGCGTGTGATTGCCGTAGAGCACGATATTGGCCGGATTCGAGATCGGCAGCACGAAGCTCGCCGCATTGGCGACGAACGCGCAGACGAACAGCAGCGGCAACGGCGGCGTTTTCGCTTTCTTCGCGGCCGCGAACACGGCCGGCGTGAGCACGACCGCGGTCGCATCGTTGGAAAGAAACGCGGTAATCACGACGCCGACCAGGTACACGAGCACGAACAGCTTGCGCGGCGAGCCGCGCGCATGGTTGACCGCGAGCACCGCGACCCAGTCGAACAGCCCCTCGCGGCGGCCGACTTCCGAGAGCAGCATCATGCCGAACAGGAACAGATAGACGTCGCTGCCCTTGCCGATCGCCTCGACGGCGAGCGACACGGGCAACAGGCCGAGCGACACGAGCAGCAGCGCACCGGCGACGGCCCACACGGCCTCGGGCCATTTGAACGGCCGCGCGATGACACCGGCGGTGGCAAGCGCGGCAATACCCCACGAAAGAAACACGGAATTCACGAAGTCGGCCCGGCTGAAGGGTTGCGCGGATTGTGCTTTGCCTGATACAACCCGCTTGTTGGGGTCACAAATTACCACAGCGCCTCGCCCGGCGCGCCAGGCTTTCAAAGCTGTCTTTCAAAGCCATTAGCGTCACGGCGACAACAATCTGTTTTCGCTCACCCGTCTATTCAGTTTCCATGGGTGTCCCTACTATCCGCACTGATGCGCGATCCCTCGCGCGCAACCGACACGACACGATGCCCACTCGACCTTCCGATGCCGTCCGCTACAACGGCGCGGCCATCGCGCTGCACTGGCTGATCGCGGCGCTGATCATCTGCGGTTTCTATATCGGCTGGATCATGACCGATATCCCCGGCTTTACGCCCACGAAGCTCAAGTACTTCTCGTGGCACAAGTGGATCGGCGTGACCGTCTTCGCGCTCGCCGTGCTCCGCGTGCTCTGGCGCGCTACGCACCGCGCGCCCGCGCTCGACGACGCGACACCCGGCTGGCAGAAGGCCGCCGCGCATCTCGTGCACGGCGTGCTGTATCTGCTGATGCTGGCGATTCCGCTGTCCGGCTACTTCTATACCTCGGCGGCCGGCATTCCGGTCGTGTATCTCGGCCTCGTGCCGCTGCCGACCTTCATCGGCCCCGACCAGGCGCTGAAGGCGACGCTGCGCACAGTCCACGTGCTGCTCAATTACACGCTGCTCGCGCTCGTCGCCATGCACGTGCTCGCCGCGCTCAAGCATCAGTTCATCGATCGAGACGGCCTGCTCGCCCGCATGGTGCCGTTTCTGAAGACGCGCGCATGACCGCACGAAGCGACACGAAGCAGCGACGCGCAGGCTTCGGCCAGCCCGCCGGCACCCGATTGACTACGACCCGTTGGCAATCTAATTCCGCGCGGTATGCAATGAACGCGCGCGACTCGGATAGGATGCGTACCACCATGAAAGCGACCCTTCACCACTTCCATCACGCCGCCCAGCGCGCCGCGCTCGCCGGCCTCGCCGCGTTTTCCCTGTTCGGCGCGGGCCTCGCGCACGCCGACGTCGATCTCGCCAAAAGCAGCGTCGTTGCCACGACGAAACAGATGAACGTGCCCGTCGACGGCAAGTTCAAAAAGTTCTCGGTGCAACTGAACTTCGATCCGGCCAAACCGACGGCGGGCAGCGCCAACGTGTCGATCGACACCGCGAGCTACGACCTCGGCGCCGACGACTACAACAAGCAGGCGCAAGGCAAGGAATGGTTCGACAGCGCGGCCTTCCCGAACGCGACCTTCGTATCGAGCGCGATCGCGCCGGCCGGCGGCAACCAGTACAAGGTGACCGGCAAGCTCACGATCAAGGGCAAGTCGCAAACCGTCGTGGTGCCGGTCGTGATCGCGAGCCAGGGCGCGACGCAAACCTTCGACGGCTCGCTGCCGATCAAGCGCACGCAGTTCGACGTCGGCACCGGCGAGTGGAAGGACACCTCGGTCGTCGCCGATGAAGTCGTCATCAAATTCCACCTCGTTTCCACGAAGAAGTAACGCGGAGCGAAGCATCGCAATACGCAGCACCCGATACGCAGCACCGAAGCACGACGGCATGTCACACGACCGCCGTACCACGACACTTTCTGAAATCTGGAGTCCACCTTGAAAAAATCCTTCCTGCTCGCCGCGGGCGCGCTCGCCGCTGCGCTGTCGTTCAACGCGATGGCCGCCGACACCTACGTGCTCGATCCGACCCACACGTCCCCGAGCTTCGAGGCCGATCACATGGGCGGCGTCTCGATCTGGCGCGGCAAGTTCAAGAAGAGCAGCGGCACCGTGGTGCTCGATCGCGCGGCGAAAACCGGCACCGTCGATGTGACGATCGACATGACCTCGGTCGACATCGGCAACGACAAGCTCAACGAGGAACTCGTCGGCGAGAAGTTCTTCGACACCGCGAAGTTCCCGACCGCGACCTACAAGGGCACGCAGATCCGCTTCGACGGCGACAAGCCGGTCGAAGTGATCGGCACGCTGACGATGCATGGCGTCACGAAGCCGGTCAATCTGAAGATCGAATCGTTCAAGTGCATTCAGCACCCGATGCTCAAGCGCGAAGTGTGCGGCACGGAATCGACCGCGACGTTCAACCGCGACGACTTCGGGGTCGACTTCGGCAAGGCGTACGGCTTCAACATGAAGACGACGCTGCATATCCAGGCTGAAGGCATCAAGCAGTAAGGCAGGCCCGACGTAACGGGCATGTAGCAGACACGTAGCACCCATCGCGGGCGCGCCGTCGGGCGCCCGCGATGTCGTTTTCGGTGGGCCGCGGCGGCGCTCGGACGATGAGCGCCGGCAAGGTACCATGACGGTTTGGCAGACCGCGACAGACACAGCGCGGCGCCGGCATCGATCGTCCGATCGTCCAACCGTCATTACCCGCGCGTCCACCGCTTCATGAATTCTCCGCCCCGCCGCATCGCGCATCTCGACATGGACGCGTTCTACGCGTCCGTCGAGCTGCTGCGCTATCCCGAGCTGCGCGGGCGCGCGGTCGTGATCGGCGGCGGCCGCAACAGCGCGCCGCAGGTGCTCGAAGACGGCAGCAAGCGCTTCGCGAAACTGCGCGATTACGCGGGCCGCGGCGTCGTTACCACGTCCACCTACGAAGCACGCGCGCTCGGCGTGTTTTCGGCAATGGGGATGATGAAGGCCGCCGCGCTCGCGCCCGACGCGATCCTGCTGCCGACCGACTTCGACTCGTACCGCCACTACTCGCGCCTGTTCAAGGCCGCGGTCAGGACGTTCACGGACCGCATCGAGGATCGCGGCATCGACGAAATCTATATCGACCTCACCGAGCTGCCCGGCGAGCCGCGCGACCTCGGCATGCGCATCAAGCAGGCCGTCAGACAGGCGACCGGCCTCACGTGCTCGATCTGCGTCGCGCCGAACAAGCTGCTCGCGAAAATCGGCTCCGAACTCGACAAGCCCGACGGCCTCACGCTCCTCGCGCCGGCCGACATCCCGCTGCGCGTGTGGCCGCTGCCGGTGCGCAAGGTCAACGGCATCGGCCCGAAGGCCGCGCAGAAACTGACCGCGCTCGGCATCGCGACGGTCGGCGATCTCGCCGCCGCCGACGCGGGGCTGTTGCAGGACCATTTCGGGCGTAGCTATTCGGCCTGGCTCATGCAGGTCGCGCAGGGCCACGACGAGCGTCCGGTGGTGGTCGAATCGGAGCCGAAATCGATCAGCCGCGAGACCACCTTCGAGCGCGATCTGCATCCGCGTCATGACCGCCCGGCGCTATCGAGCGCGTTTACGGGGCTGTGCGTGCGCGTCGCCGACGATCTCGCGCGCAAGGGCTACGTGGGCCGCACGGTCGGCATCAAGCTGCGTTACGACGATTTCCGCACGGTCACGCGCGATCTGACGCTCGACGACCCGACCGCCGACGCCGCCGAGATTCGCCGCGCGGCCACCGAATGTCTACGGCGGGTGGAGTTGAACCGCAAGCTGCGCTTGCTGGGCGTGCGCATCAGCGCGTTGATGCCGGCGAGCGAAGCGGCGCTCAAGCCGCGTTTGCCGGTTCAGGCCGACTTGCCCTTCGCGAGCGACCCATAGGTCGTATCGGCCGTATCGGTCGGCACGCCCGCCGCATTCGCGGCCGGGCGTGCGGGCGCCTCGGGCGGCATCTCGCCCGGCACCGCTGTCGCCGCCACCGAAAACGCAAACGTGTTGACGCCGTTCGCGCTCTGCGCGGACACGGTGCCGCGATGCATCTCCGCGATCGCCTTTACGATCGCGAGCCCGAGCCCGTGGTTTTCGCGGCTGTTGGTGCGCGAGGCTTCGGCGCGATAGAAGCGGTCGAACAGATGCTCGAACACGTCCGGCGCGATCGGCGCGCCCGGATTCGCGACGGCCACGCGCCACTGGCCGCTCATGCGGCTCTCCCCGCGCGCGATCGTCACGCTGATCGACGCGCCCGGCTCGCAATGCTGGATCGCGTTCATCAGCAGATTCGTGCAGGCGCGGCCGAACAGCGAGCGGTTCACGCGCGCGAGCGCATCGCCATGCAGTTGCGCATGCACGCGCGCCTCTTCGAGCGGAATCTCGAGAAACTCCAGCGTATGCGCGACTTCCGCCGCGAGCGATACCTCGACGAGCCCGGTCGCGCGTTCGCCCTGATCGGCGCGCGCGAGAAACAGCATGTCGTTGATGATCGCGCGCATGCGCTCGAATTCCTCGAGGTTCGATTGCAGCGTATGGCGCAGATCGTCGACCGAGCGGTTGCGCGTGAGCGCGACTTCGGTCTGGCCGATCAGGATCGTCACCGGCGTGCGCAGTTCGTGCGCGACGTCCGCGTTGAACGATTCGAGGCGGCCATAGGCGCCGTCGAGCCGTTCGAGCGCGCCGTTGAACGAGTTCGCGAGGTCGTTGAGTTCGAGCGGCAGCGACGCCGTGTTGAGCCGTTGCGAGCGATTGTTCGGACTCACCGCCGAGGCGTCGCGCGTGAGACGCGTGAGCGGCGCGAGCCCGATGCGCGTGACCGAATAGCTGAGCAGCAGCACGGCGAGACTGCCGAGCGCGGAAAGCGCGGCAAGCGTCGAGCCGAACACGCGCATCGTGCGCAGGTTCGGCGAATAGCTCGACGCGACCTGCAACTGCACGGGTGGCCGCGAGGCATTGGCCGCCAGCGTCATCGTGAACGTCAGCATGTCGGGACCGCCGTCCGCCGGCGTGATGCGCGCGTAGCCATCGGGCCAGCTTTTCATGACCGTGCCCTGCACCGGCGTGCCGAAGCGGAAATTCGGGTCCTCGCTCGACACCGCGTACACGGTGCTGCTGTCGTGCGGCGTCATGTCGGTGAGTTTTTCGCGGGCGATGCGCCATTTGTCGGCCGTGCTCGCGTGATAGACGATGATGCGCGCGATCTGCGTGCGATCGTCGAGCGATTCGCGCAGATGGTGTTCGAGCTGCGTGCGCAGCACGAGAAAGAGCCCGGTGCCCACGAGCGTGAACACGAACAGCGCGACGAACGCGAACATCAGCGCGAGACGCCGGGCGATCGAGCGGTTCATGACGGCTCGGCCTCTTCGCGCACTTCGAGCACGTAGCCCATGCCGCGCACGGTGTGCAGCAGCTTCGAGGGGAACGGGCCGTCGAGCTTCGCGCGCAGCCGCTTGATCGCGGTTTCGACGACGTTGGTGTGGCTGTCGAAATTGACGTCCCACACGAGTTCGGTAATCGCGGTCTTCGAGAGAATATCGCCCTGGCGGCGCGCGAGCACGCTCAACAGCTGGAACTCTTTCGCGGTCAGATCGAGCCGCACGCCGTCGCGCGTCGCACGGCGGCCGATCAGATCGACGAACAGATCGCCGACCGAAATCAGCGTGGATTCCTGCGAACGCGTGCGGCGCGCGAGCGCATGCAGACGCTCGACGAGTTCGAGAAACGAAAACGGTTTGGTCAGATAGTCGTCGGCGCCTTCGCGCAGACCGCGCACGCGGTCGTTCACGTGATCGCGCGCGGTCAGCATGATGACCGGCGTCGACTTGCGCATGCGTAGCGCCTTCAGCACGCTGAAGCCGTCGCGCTTGGGCAGCATCACGTCGAGGACGATCACGTCGTAATCGAATTCGGTTGCCAGATGCATGCCTTCCTCGCCGTCGAGCGCGACGTCGACGACCCAGCCCTGCTCTGTCAAACCGGAGCGCAAGTAGTCCACGACCTTGTGCTCGTCTTCAACAATCAGCAATTTCATGCGTGTCCCCTGTCGGCCGTGGCCAGTGCTTCAGCATCGGCTACGGTCCCTTGCAACGTCGCTGCCCGACCTTGCATTATACGAAACGACCCTTGATTCTTGCTGCCAGCGGCGCCGGCCTGAATGCAGGCTTGGGCGCAGACCTCGGCCTTGATTTAGGCGGTGCTTGGCTCTGCCTCGGCCCGGCCCCGCATCCCGAGCGGCAGGCTTCGCGAGATAGCAGGTCAGCGCACGGGCGCCGGTGTCCGCTGCGGTTGCGCGCTAGCCGGCAGGTTGGCTACGTTCGTGACGTTCGCTGCGTTCGTCGCATTCGCGGCCTGTGCGCCGCCGCTACGGCCATCATGACTGCCGCCGTTACCGTTGCCATTCGCGCCGCTGCTGCCGGCGCCATCCGTCCCGCCTGCGGCACCTGTACCGCCTGCATCCCAGCCGCCGCCGAGCGCCTTCACGAGCGCGACCGACACCGTCAACTGCTGGCCATGAATCTGCACGTCCTGGCGCTCGCTCGTGAGCAGCGACTGTTGCGCATCGATCACGTTCAGATACGCGACGAGGCCGCCCGAATAGCGGTCGTTCGCGAGCGACAGCAGCCGCTGCGCATCCTCGACCGCCTCGCTCGACTGCTTCGCCGCGCCGTCGAGCACCGACAGTCCGGTAATGCCGTCCTGCACCTGCTGGAACGCGCTCAGCACCGTCTGCCGATAGTTCGCCTCGGTGGCCTTGTAGCCCGCGCTCGCATATTTGACGTTGGCCGCGCGCCGTCCGCCGTCGAACAGCACCTGGCCGACCGTCGCGCCGAGCGTCCACATCAGCGTCGGCGCGGTGAGCAGATTGGCGAACTCGGTGCTTTCCCAGCCGATGCCGGGCGTGAGCGTCAGACTCGGGAAAAACGCGGCCTTGGCCACGCCGATCTGCGCGTTGGCCGCGGCCATCGCGCGTTCGGCCGAAGCCACGTCGGGCCGCCGTTGCAGCACGTCGCTCGGCACGCCGAGCGGAATGGCCGGCGCCTTGATGTCGACCACCTTCGGCTCGATCGCGAACTGCGGAGCCGGCACGCCGACCAGCGCGGCGATCGCATGCTCGTACTGCGCGCGCTGGTTGAGCAGCAGTTGCGCCTGCACGCGCGTCGCATCGAGCTGCGATTTCTGCTGCAGCACGTCGAGCCCCGACACCGCGCCGAGATCGTGTTCGGAGCTCACGTAGTCGAGCGCTTTCTGTTGCAGCTTGACCGACTGGTTCAGCACGTCGATCTCGGCGTCGAGCTCGCGCAGCGAGAAATAGTCGCTGGCCAGATCGGTCGTCAGCACGAGGCGCGCATTCGCGAGATCGTCGGCAGACTGTTCCGCCGACGCCTTCGCGCCCTCGACCTCGCGGCGGATGCGCCCGAACAGATCGGTGTCGTAGCTGATCGTCGGCCCGAGCTGGATGTTGTTCTGCACCGTCGATTGCGTCGGCGTCGCGTAGTTCGTGAGCGGCCGGTCGTGCGAGATCCGGAAGCGCGAACCGCTTGCGCCGAGATCGACTTCGGGCACGCGCTGCGCGCTCAGGTTCGCAAGCGTCGCGCGCGCCTGCTCGTAGTGCGCGCTCGCCGCGACGAGCGTCTGGTTCTGCGCGAGCGCCTCGGCTTCGAGCGAGGTGAGCGTCGGATCGGCGAAGCTCGTCCACCAGTCGGGTGCGATCGGCGCATGCGAAGGCGCGGCGACGCGCCAGAACGAATCGGTGTGCCAGTCCGGCGGCACCTCGGCCTGCGGGCGCTGATAGTCCGGGCCGACCGTGCAGGCGGCGAGCAGCGCCGCGCCGGCGAGCGCGCTCAGCGCGGCGAGCGCGCCGCCGCGTGCCCGCTTGCGCGCAGGTTCCCACGCCCGCTCCCGGCATGAGGCCGCGAACATCACGACGCCTCCTTGCCGTTTTTCCCGGTCGGCTCGATCTGCACGTGATCGCCGTCGGCAATCGAATCGCTCGGGTTGATGATGATGTGATCGGTCAGCGCGACGCCGCTGTCGATTTCGAGCGTCTGCCCGAGGTCCTGCGCGATCACGACTTTGCGCAGGCTCACGTTGCCCTTCGCATCGACGACCGCGACGCGCGGACCTTCGGCGCGAAACAGCAGCGCATTGCTCGGCACCGTGAGCCGCGCCTGGGTGGCCGCGGGCACCGCGACCTGCACGTAGGCGCCGGGCCGCAGCTTGTCGTCGGGATTCGGCAGCGTCACTTCGATTTGCAGCGAGCGCGTCGGCACGTCGATCGCGCCCGACATGTGCGTGATCTTGCCGTCGAACTGCTGCCCCGGCAATTCGGCCTGCGTGACCACCACCTTCTGCCCGACCGCGACGTTCTGCGCGTAGGCCTGCGGCAACTGCACGTAGACGCGCAGCGGGTCCGACTGCGCGAGCGCGAACAGTGCGCGGCTCGTGCCGCTGCCCGCGTCGATCAGATCGCCGACGTCGACGTTGCGCTGCGTGACCACGCCCGTGAACGGCGCGACGATCCGCTTGAACGATTCGAGCTGCTGCAGACGCTTGACGTTGGCATCCGCGGCGGCGAGATTGGCGACGTCCTGCGTATACGTGCTTTGCCGTTCGTCGAGTTCCTGCTGCGAGACCGCATCGCGTTGCCGCAATTGCTGCCAGCGTTCGAGCGAGCTTTTCGCGAGGCCGAGGCTCGAACTGGTCTGCTGACGCTGCGCCAGCGCCTGCGCGAGTTCCTGGTCGATTTCCGGCGTGTCGAGTTCGGCGAGCAGTTGGCCCTGCTTCACGTGCGCGCCGATATCGGCGTACCAGTGCAGCAGATAACCGGTCGAGCGCGCGTAGATCGGCGATTCAACGTAGCCGCGCAACGTGCCCGGCAGCAGCGTGCTGCCGCCGCTGTCGGTCTCTTTCGGCATGACGACGTTCACGTACTGCACGGCGTTCTGCTGCGTGGTCGCCTCGACCTCGCGGCTTTGCAGCACGTTGGCGATCACAGTGCGCAGCGCGCCGAGCGCGAGCAGCACGAGCACGATGCAGACCGCGATCTTCGCGCGTTTCCATTCGCGGTGACGCGGTGGCAGCATGTGCTCCCCTTCTTCGGTTTCCCGCGGGGGAATCGCTAGCGATGCATGGTTTTTTTCGGTCATCTCAGTCAACCATCGTTTAACTTTTACGCGGGCGTCGCCGCGCCGCTATGCTCGGGCGCCGGGCTGCCGCCGCCGTTGCCATTGCTGTCGTCATTGCCGTCATTGCCGCCGTCGTGGTCGCCGCCCTCTTTCTTGCGGCGCGCGAGACGGCCATGAATGCCCGCGAACACGAGCGGCACGAAGAACAGCGTGGATACCGTCGCGAACAGCAGGCCGCCGATCACCGCACGGCCGAGCGGCGCGTTCTGCTCGGCGCCTTCGCCGAGACCGAGCGCCATCGGGATCATGCCGATAATCATCGCGAACGCGGTCATCAGCACCGGGCGGATCCGGCTCGCGCCGGCCTCGAGCGCGGCCGTGAGCGGCGGCGCGCCGGCCGCGAGCCGCTGGCGCGCGAACGCGACCATCAGAATACTGTTGGCGGTCGCAACGCCCATCGTCATGATCGCGCCGGTCAGCGCGGGCACGCTCAGATGCGTGCCCGTGAGGAACAGCATCCATACGATGCCCGCGAGCGCCGCCGGCAACGCGCTGACGATGATGAGCGGATCGACCCACGACTGGAAGTTCACGACGATCAGCAGATACACGAGCACGATCGCCATCGCCACGCCGAGCCCGAGCCCGAGGAACGAGCTGCGCATCGTCTGCACCTGGCCGCGCACCGTGATGGTACTGCCGCGCGGCAGCGACGCGCGCACCTGGTCGACGAGCTTGTCGACCTGATTCGCGACGCTGCCGAGATCGCGCTTCTCGACGCTCACGTACAGGTCGATCACCGGGCGGATGTTGTAGTGCGTGATTTCCGCGAACTGCTGCTGCGGCGACACCTTCACGAGGTTGCCGAGCAGCTGCGTCGGGCCGAAGGCCGAGGTCGACACCGGCGTGCGGAGCAGTTCGTCGATCGACGATACCTGGTACTGCGGCGTTTGCACCGCGACCTTGTATTCGACGCCGTTCCGGTTGTTGATCCAGAAGCCCGGCGAAGTCTGCGAGCTGCCCGAGAGCGAAATGAGCACGTTCTGCGCCACGTCGTTCGCGCTCAGGTTCAACTGTTGCAGACGCGTGCGGTCCATGTGCAGATCGATCACCGGCTCGTCGAGCTTCTGCTGGATATGCGTGTCGACCGTGCCGGGAATCAGCCGCACCTGCTTGAGCAGCTTGCTCGCGATGTCGAAGTTGCCCTTCTGGTTCGCCCCGGAAATCTGCACGTCCACCGCGGCGGGCAGCCCGAAGTTCAGGATCTGCGTGACGATGTCGGCCGGCTGGAAGAAGAACTCGACACCCGGGAAACGCTGCGGCAGGATCGTGCGCAGCTTGTCCATATACATCTGCGACGGCTTGTGGCCTTCGTTGAGCGCGATCTGGATTTCGCCGTCGAGCGTGCCGATCGTGCCCGAGTTGCTGTACGACATGTTGATGCCGCTATACGGCAGGCCGAGGTTGTCGAGAATCGTGCCGAGCTCCTTCGGCGGCACGACTTCGCGAATCACTTTCTCCACCTCGTCGGCGAGCCGCGCGGTTTCCTCGATGCGCGTGCCGGTCGGCGCGCGCAGGTGCAGACGGATGTCGCCCGCGTCGACGCTCGGGAAGAAGTCTTCGCCGAGCACGAAGAAGAGCCCCATCGACAGCACGCAGAACCCGAGGAACAGCGTGCCGAACATCTTGCGGCGCACGAGCAGGCTGCTCAGGATCACGATGTAGGCCGCGCGCATGCGCTCGAAGCCCGCGTCGAAACGATGATAGACGCGCATGAACAGGTTCGGCTTCGCGCCGGCCTTCGGCTTGTGCGCGTGCCCCATCAGCAGCATCGCGAGCGTCGGCACGAGCGTGCGCGAGAGGATGTACGAGGCGAGCATCGCGAACACGACCGCTTCCGCGAGCGGCACGAACAGATAGCGCGCGACGCCGGCGAGGAAGAACATCGGCACGAACACGATACAGATACACAGCGTCGAGACGAGCGCCGGAATCGCGATTTCGCCCGCGCCGTCGAGAATCGCATCGTGCAAATTGGAGCCCATGTGCAGATGCCGCTCGATGTTCTCGATCGTCACGGTCGCGTCGTCGACCAGAATCCCGACCGCCAGCGCGAGCCCGCCGAGCGTCATGATGTTGATGGTCTGCCCGAGCGCGTGCAGCACGATCAGCGACGAGAGGATCGACAGCGGAATCGAGATCGCGATGATGCAGGTGCTGCGCCAGTTGCCGAGAAACAGCAGGATCATCGCGGCGGTCAGCGCGGCGGCCACCAGCGCCTCGCGCACCACGCCCTGCACGGCCGCCTTCACGAACACCGACTGATCGAACAGCGCGGTGATCTGCAGATCGGACGGCAGCACCGCACGCGCCCCCGGCAACAGCGCTTTCAGCCGGTTGACGATCGTCAGCGTCGAGGCGTCGCCGTTCTTCAGCACCGACATCAGCACGCCGCGACTGCCGTTCTGCCGCACGATGTTGGTCTGCGGCGAATAACCGTCGCGCACGTGCGCGACTTCACGCAGATAGGTGGTCGCGCCGTTGACCGTGCGCACCGGAATGTCGTTGAGCCCTTCCAGCGTCGGCGGCGAGCCGTTCATGTTGACCGTGTATTCCTTCGGCCCGATCTTGGCCGTGCCGGTCGGCAGGATCAGGTTCTGCGCGTTGAACGCGTTGACCACGTCGATCGGCGTCAGCCCCTTGGCGAGCAGCGCCCGCGTGTTGAGGTCGACCGAGATCAACCGCGACTTGCCGCCGTACGGATACGGCACGGCCGCGCCCGGAATCGTCACGAGCTGCGGGCGCAGGAAGTTCAGCGCGGTGTCGTTGAGCGCCTGCTCGGAGAGCTTCGGGCTCGACAGGCCGAGCTGGATCACCGGAATGGCCGACGCCGAGTAACTGATGACGACCGGCGGCGTCGCGCCGGGCGGCATCTGCTTCAACTGCGACTGCTCGACGGCCACGGTCTGCGCGATCGCGGTCTGGATGTTCGCGTTCGGCTGGAGAAACACCTTGATGATCGAGATGCCTTGCAGCGACTGCGATTCGATGTGCTCGATGTCGTTGACGGTGGTGGTCAGACTGCGCTCGTTGACCGACGTCATCCGGTTGGCCATGTCTTCGGCCGACAGACCGGTGTACGTCCAGATGATGCTGACCACCGGAATGTTGATTTCCGGCAGCACGTCGACGGGCGTGGTGAACAGCACGAAGGGCGTCGCCAGCACGATCAGAATCGCCATCACGATGAACGTGTATGGCCGCTTAAGTGCTACGTTGACGATCCACATTGAAACGGGCCAGAGAGAATGCAGGTGGAAGGGAGAGCGAAATCCCGCTTATGCTAGATCGGTAGGACCAACACCTGCATGACACCAAAATGGCTAAATTGTCAGGAAGGTGGATGTAAGGTGATTGGGTGTTTTGCGGGGGTGCGGCGTGGGTGGAAGGTTGCCGCGGATTTAAGGGCGCGCAAACGTTTTTTAATTAGAATTGGGCGCAGTTAAGGGAGTGCTTGCTGATTTGTGGGTGGCCGTCGTATGAAATATTACGAAATGTGCGTTCGGTTTTCTGTGGGGTGTTTTTGTATTTGTAAGGTCGGTTATTTCGGGTTTTGACTCTTTGCGGTGTGGTGCTGGTCCAGTTCTTCCGGTGTCAGGTAGATGCGGGTGATCGTCACCGAACGCAGATTGTCGGCTGTTTTCAGGCTGGCGTAGTCAGGCGGGTCGTTCCGGCCTTCACAATAGAAGTCCGCGTAGACGTCGAATGGTGAGTCGGCTGGCAAAGGCAAACGATATGAAAGTCCGACATGGTTGCGGTCGCCGAGAAAGTCGCCCATTCCGGGATTAAAGAAACGGCCCTGTTCTTTTCGTACGCCGTCAATCAGCTCGCCGTATACAAGCCGATGGAGTCCGAGGTAGGTTTCGTAATTTTCCTTTGCGAGGTGGGGTCTGAGATGATCGCTCACCTGCAGCTGAAAATATTTGACAGTGGGCTTGCGGTCAGTCTGCCTCGTCTTATCGAATGCAAATTCAATCGACATCCTATTTCCTGGGTAGTAAATGTAGGAGAGTTCTGAGGCGCTTTCATAGGGACCGTCCTGATATTTTCCAAGAATCCACTGTACATCGTCGAAAGTGATTTCTCCGGCAACCCATCGCAGACCTGTTTTCATGGCCTGAAGCATTTGTGCCTGCTGTTCATTCGTCATGTCTTGTTCGGGCGGCATCATTGGCATCTCACTTTTTCTCATCGTGAGGGGTTGACTGCTGCCCAGCGATTGAGGCGAGGCGGCTTGCGTTATAGGCGAGTGCATACTTGCGGCTGCACTGATTATCAGCAATGTTTTGAGGTTCATTTCCCGTCCAATAAATTCCAGCCAGTTCCCCGCATAAAGAAGTATCGTCTTGACGAAATAAGGGGCATCGCGGGTAATTGCTTTCAGATACCAATTGCCGGAAGCAAGCGATACGCCTTTCCTTCGCTTGCCTCGTGACACGACATATCCTTTACATAGGTCATTACTCCGACTTCTGACTCTTCGCCATGCGACGCTGCTCCAACTCTTCCTGGGTCAGATATCTGCGGATGAACATCACGGAGCGCAGGTTATCGGCGCCGACATTGGCGCGCCCGATCTCGCCTTGCTCGCCCATGAAAGACGTACCGATGCCGGCAAGCTGAATCGCGACGGTGCCGTGGAGTCCGATGATCGGCTCCAGATCGATCTGCGCGGCGTCGGCCGGATTTTGCAGAAAGCCAGGCTGGCTCTCGGCGACGACGACGTATTCGAACAGTTCGCCCACCGCCTCGCGTCCCCTGATACTGCGCGCGATCAGCATCGGCTCGCTGAACGCCTTGCCGCCTGGCCCGCGTCCGACCATTTCGGGAAGCGCGGGACAGGTGAACTCGATGCCGCGCGTCTGGACATCCCATTTCATGCGGGCCTCAGGCATCGATATGCATGGCGGCGTGCGTGCTCGCGTCGCCCACGTGCGCAACGGCCACGTCGCAGTGGATAGATAGGCTCTTCGCGATGAACGATCCAATGCCGCGTGCGTGCAAGAACGGTTGCCGCTCCGGCGATATAGCCACCGTGTTTGGCTCCGTGTTTGGCTATCTCGCCGGAGCGGATCATGTCCTTTCCGCTTGTGTCTTTCACCATTGCGTTCCTGAGAGTGATGAGGAAACACGCAACCACACGGGTAGGGAAATCGAGCGATCCCTGCGCGGGGCCGGCCGCGTGGATCTGTTCCCCAGACGCCCGAACGGTTTGCAAAGCTCACTAGCAAACCATTCAGGAACCCTCAGGTCAACGCAATCAATTCGAGATAGAGACGCTTTAACGAAGGCAATCGCATGAAACGTTGCGAAGAGTGATGGGCACGTTGTTGTCCCGGGCGAAAGGATAGGTGCTCTGGTGCCGGCGCGTTCTGGCCGAGGCGTGGTGCGGGTGCGTGCGCGGTGCCGCGTGGCGGGTCGATTCGCGAATCAATGTTATCGACTGTGTCTGTTCTATAGCGCCATTCTTTGCCGCGTGTTACGTATACGGGCTTCGGATTTCGAATCGACCAGGAGACGCATGTTGTTGGGATTACAGACCGATGGCGATTGACTTCAAGGTCGGGGGGCATCGGAATTGCACACTCTTCACGCGGCGGGAATACTACGGCGATGCCTTTAGCGATGAGGCACGCGCCGGCCGCTAGCTCATTACTTCGGCAAACGCATGGGATATCACACATGACACGCTCCAGTTGGCGCGACTTGTCGAGTTCATGCGCCATGCGCCGGGCTGTGCATACGTGAGCAGCGCCGCGCCGAATCAACTCGCCCGGAAACTACGAACCGCCGTCGAGGGCGGCGATGTGATTGCGGTTGCAATGGAACCGCGGATTGCAAGTGGACGTAGTGTGCGTATCGAACAGCCGCCCCGGTCGTACCATGAGACCTTCTCGCCGTCGCAACTATTCCGGCCCAAGCAACGCGTGGCGCGCACTGCTCGCTCGCTTGAGCGCCCCAGATTGCCACGGCTATCATCCGATGATGACCTCGCGATCTGGTTCTCCCGACCTGGAGACGTGCTGCCGGATGGAACGATCGCCATGCCGGTATCGACGCCGCGTGGTGATGCGCAGGCGTTTAAGTTCAGAGAGAATGCGCCACTTGGTGACGTGCGTGATCTAGCCGCGCGTGGCGTAAGCGAAGCAGACGAGGCCGAATGCTACGCTGACTACGAGCTGGATATGGAGCAGTGTCAGGTTGCGATCGCGATGTACAGAGACCCCCGTACTTACTCGCTTTGCGCGCAGCGGGCATTCGGAAAATACCAGCAATGCAGAGGACACTGATATGACGAAACCTCCACGAGCAAGCATCGTTTTTTATGATGAGGACACACAACAACTCAAGATGTGTACGGTATTGCGCTCACGCGTTCAAGCGGCCATTGACCGGTCGACGGCGCTTACCATCCCGCCCGATGTACCGGAGCACTCGGAAAAGCCATTGACAGACGAAGATGCCCGAAAACTCGGCGGCATGCTCATGTTAATGCAAGGATTTTCCAATCCGGAACTACGTGAACGACTTCAAATTACAACGGACGAGCCTATGGACTGGAACGCGCCCTTACCTTCGAGCGAGTAACACCTGACATTGTGGCCACGTCGGTATCGACGCCGCTCGGCAATGCTCAGGCGTTCGCGTATGTGCATAGCGGCCGAAACCGCACGCCCACAATCGGAGTCCTCAACGGAATTGTTCTATGGACACGAAAGAGGAAATCACGCGACGCCTGACGGCGTTGGTTGGCCTTAACGTTAGCTGGGTCAGCCACGCTGCGGATATGTTGACGATGCAGTTTGGGCCGCAGCGGCAGTACACAACGTCGAGAGGGACTGTCCTGGAAGGTGGTGCATTTGCGCTGCACGTCCAATGCTCATGGCGACTGGAAGAAGGTGGCCGGGTTGTCGCGACGGAAGATGATCTGCGTGGGCCGGACGAAAAGGCGCACGCCAGCGCTGATTGCCTTCGAGGAAGTCTGGTTGATCGCGGCCCGGTGCTCGTCGAGGCGGTGTCCGTGGACGAGGCGGCTAGCATCGTACTTTTCCTGTCTCGGGACTTTCGGCTCATCGTTACACCAGATGGTGCCGAAGACGATGAGGACTGGCGTTTTTTCGCGCCGGGCGTGAGCGGGCCGCACCTTGTCATTGAAGGCGGCAGGATTACGCCAGAATCATTTACCTAAGATGCGATCGACAGCAAAGAACGAGTACTCGCTTCAGACCGATCTGGAGATGTGCCGCATCGGAATTAATTGATCTATGGACACACTCAAGCAATACGAATTCTTCCACGACTGGTATTTGATCGGTATCTCGGCAGACATGGACGCCAGGATCATGGAACTGCTATTGATTCTCGACGACATAGCACAGCAAGCGCGCGTGATCTTTCAAGGTGCATCGCGTTGCCTCGTCAATGACTTTCTGATTCAGAACATCGTCTACGATGCGAAGATTCTCCGTGACCATGATTCCACCGAATACAAGCAAGCACTCGAATCGCTAGAGAAATCCTATTTTGGAAAAGCATACTATCAACCCAAGCCGATAGCCGTTTTTTCGGCCACACTGGGTGCCGATCTACTGGTTGAATTCGACTCGTTCGAAATCAAGCCGGTTTCGCCTATGGCAGTTACGGCTGCATGATCGGAAAACGACCAATATGACGAAGCCTCCCAATGGCAAATGGTTGGACAACATTCACACCTACACGCCGTGAACGGGACACCAAATGAAACCACAGCACCAACTCGCCCACGCTTCGTTCAATATCTATCAGGACGTTGAGCCGCGTGAATTCTGGACAAGCTATTTCGCTGTCGTGCCGAATACCGCGGGCATAAAGGGCGAACGTTTCATCACGCCATCAGGGCGCATGAGTGCCGGTGCGCTGCGCGTCGGCCTCTGGAGTATCAGCAGTAAGAAAACCGTACAGAGTGACGCGCTGACACCTCATCTTCGTTATCTGGTCGAACGCCTGGCATTGCCTCGGGTTGACCTCTTTGGGTTGCTCAAGCGCACGAGCGCGCAGATGCGCTTTTTGCTATTGAGACAATGCGAGTGGAAACCGAGTGCCCGATGTGCCTGACGACATTCGGGCGACGATGCAAGTGCTGGGCGGCACGGTGGAGATTGACGAGTATCGCTAAGCAACCTGTCGATGTGTCTATCCAGCTTCTTCGAGTGCCTCATCCGTCATCGCGCACGGAGCGCCCCGGGATTTAACGATGACGACGAAGGCGTGCCCATCTCCATGCCCCATTGGTAAATCAATATGACAGATGAAATATTGAAGACGCGGAACTATTTTCACGATTGGTATCTGGACAGCGTAGTCATTGGCCCGAATACCGAGCCCCGCACGCTGACGCTTGGTCTGTACCTCGCCAACAGGCGCGCGGCGGTCACGTTCAATGGCGTAACGTGTGTTTCAGTTGAGCACCTTGGCTTACTGAATATCGTCTACGGCATTCACATCGTTGCCCCCGACGACGAGAAGCACGCGCGGGCCAGTGCAGTGCTCGAAGCAGGTGAGCGGCTTACGGACAGGAAAGCCGCCTTGCTTGCTTTCGTCTACGCCACTCTGGGCGCCGAACTCGCGATTGAGTGTGACTCGATCGAGGTCCACGAGACCGACGGCGGAACATTGGACCCTCTGTTCCGGTGACCGAGATCTCGGAGCGTTCGCGTCAACTCATTGCCAGGATGACCCTATCTTGACGATTCTGACAGGCTTGCCTGACATCAGGTTGGTATACCTCAGCCTGTCACAATGGCTCGATCAAGTTGAGACGGTGGCCACACCCGCAGAACTTCGCATCCTCGGTCTTGAATTCGCCTTCAGCCACAAACGGGAAAACGCGGCGTGTTAGTATTAATAACTCAACTTGAATGCTGCTCCGGCGTTACACGCAAAATCGATGGCCCACTGCCGGTAAAGTGGCTGATTCGTTGTTTTGAGGGTAACGCCGGTTTGAACCGCTAATTGAGACCAGCCTCAATGACCTCATCGATTACCCGGACACTCACCAGCATCCCATCTGCTGTCGGTCATGACAGCAATGCAGAGGCAACGCCGTCCAGACCGGCGCCAATAAAAACATCTAGCGCGTCGCCCGACGCTCGTTTTCTGGACCTGCCTTCCTTTCAACGAAGGACTGACAGCCAGGCGAATCGGCCAACGCTCGCGACGCTTCCCGACGACATATATCGGGAGATAAGCGATCACCTGCCGCTGCAAGATGTCGCCGCGCTAGCGCAAAGCCGCCTCCGCCCATTCAAAGCGTTAAAGCCTTTGAACGACGCTCACTTGTGGGCCAATAAGGCTGGCTCGTTGGATCTGGACAATCTACTGCAACTGATGGGCACGCGCGGGCTCAGCCAGTCGAACATGCAGCAGACGAGCATCGCCCAGCTAGCCCCGGTACGCCACGAAGAAGTTTTCAATCGGACCGCCACACCCCTGCTGAAGCTGCTGAATGCGGATCCCGGCAAGCTTCAGGCGCAAGATCTGCACGACAGCATCGTCACGGTAGGCAACATGCGGCCGGAAGAGATGCGCGGCGTTGCGACAGGGGCAGTTGCAAGTTTGCTGTCGCGCGTGCAGCCGAGCAAATTGCAGCAAACCGCGTTCGACCAACTTGAGAAGTTAGTCGGAACATATCCGCCGGAGAACCGGTCGCCGACGCTGATGAGCCTTAGCGCCAATATTTTCAAGTTGCCGCAACCGGCAAGCCCCGACTCGCTGCAGTACGCCGCTGGCAATCTGAACAAGGTACTGGCACATCTCGAAGCAATCGACGACACGCAACGCGGCCCCATCCTGCAAACGCTGATCGCTCAGTTTCCCACCTTTGTCTTAAACCACGGCGACTGGAAAGCACGCTTCGATGCAACAATTGCAGCAACTCGTGAGACGTCGCCACAAACCCAAGCGCTGGTGCGGTCGGCATTCGAGGGGTTTCTGCGCACATGTGAGCCGCTTCTTGCACAGAGAGAAGCCTTGCCTGGACACCCGAGGGTGTTCGTTACAGGTGACGAGTATCAGGATGCGCAGAGGCTGGTCGGCGAGTTGAATGCGAATGCGGCATAAGTGGCGCACAGGGAGCGGAAATTGAAAGCGACTTGTCATGACTGATCCGCTGAGCGAGTGTGTTTTCTATGCCATCGAACAACAGCTTCGCCAGAGGTTTCCGATATTGTTTGGGTGCTGCGCTTGAGGAACACGGTAGGTTTGGGGATACGTCAGTATTAGCGTACGAAAAGTCCGTTTCTTGAGGGCCCCCATAAGACGCCCGCAAACTCGGCGGCATGCTCATGTTAATGCAAGGATTTTCCAATCCGAAGCTACGTGAACGACTTCAAATTACGACGGACGGGCCCATGGACTGGAACCCGCCTTTGCCTTCGAGCGAGTAACCTCTTTCGTCGGCCACACCGGTATCGACGTCGTTCGGCGGTACGCAGGCGTTGTCTATCAGACCGATATACCTGGTGGCAATGCCGAGCAACCGGCGAAATCAACGGTCAACGAACGATATGCAGCCAAGATGTTCTGATAGCGGCATGTCAAGCGCTGCCCCCTCAACTCTTCCTCCTCACCGCCCGAACATACCCTCCCCTCTCAACCTGCATCTTCCTGTCGAGCACAAGCACCCCCTCAGCCACATCCTTCCGCACCGTCGTCCCCGCCGCAATAGTCGCGCCTCGTCCCACCCGCACCGGCGCGACGAACTGCGTATCCGAACCCACGAACACGTTGTCCTCGATAATCGTGCGATGCTTGTTCACACCGTCGTAGTTGCAGGTGATGGTGCCCGCGCCGATGTTGACGCCCGCGCCCACGTCGGCGTCGCCGAGGTAGCTCAGGTGGTTCGCCTTCGAGCCGGCACCGACGCGCGCATTCTTCACCTCGACGAAATTGCCCACGTGAACCTCGTCGGCAAGCTGCGCGCCGGGGCGCAAACGCGCATACGGTCCAAGCACAGCATGCGCGCCGACCTCTGCATTGTCGATGTGCGTATAAGCGTCGATACGCGTTCCCGCGCCAATCGACGCGCTACGGATCACGCAGTTCGGCCCCACGGTGACGTTGTCCGCCAGCGTCACCTCGCCCTCGAACACGCAGTTGACGTCGATAAACACATCGCGCCCGCACGTCAGCGAACCGCGTACGTCGATCCGCGCCGGATCGGCCAGCGTAACGCCCGCGACCAGCAGTGCCTCCGCCACGTTGCGTTGATGCACGCGCTCCAGTTCGGCGAGCTGCTGCTTGCTGTTCACGCCGAGCGTTTCCCATGCGTGGTCGGGCTGCGCGGTCACGGCCGGATAGCCGGCGGCAATCGCCGCTTCCACGACGTCGGTCAGGTAATACTCGCGCTGGGCGTTGTCGTTCTTCAGCGTGGCGAGCCAGCCCGCAAGCGGCGCGGTCGGCGTCACGATAATGCCCGTGTTGATCTCGGCGATCTTGCGTTCCGCTTCGCTCGCATCCTTCTGTTCGACGATGCGCGCGACCTTGCCCGCCGCGTCGCGCACGATGCGCCCGTAGCCGCTCGGGTCGTCGAGCGTAACGGTCAGGATGCCGTAGCGGTTTCGGCCCGCAGCCTCAACGAGGCGTTCGAGCGTCAACGCGCGCGTCAGCGGCACATCGCCGTACAGCACGAGCGTGGGCACGTCCGCATCGAGCAGCGGCAGGGCCTGTGCGAGCGCGTGGCCCGTGCCGAGTTGCTGGGCCTGCAGCGCGAACCGCACGTCGGGCGCGCCGACCGCTTCGCGCACGGCCTCGCCGCCATGACCTGTCACGACGACGAGGCGGGTCGGCGAGAGCGCGCGGGCCGTATCGATAACGTGCGAGAGAAGCGGCTTGCCGGCGAGCGGATGAAGCACTTTCGGCAGCGCGGAGTGCATGCGTTTGCCCATGCCGGCCGCGAGAATCACGATATTCACGAGGATGACCGTTTGCGAGTGTGGTGAGTGAAAGGAGACGGGGGAGAGCGCCGCATCGTCAGTGACAAGGCACGCGCAGCGTCTGTCCATCGGTATTGCCGGCGAACTGGCGGATTTCGTCCGCGAGTCCCAGCGTCGGTTTGTCGTACTTGTAGCAGTAAGGCACGGCTGGCACCTTCTCCGGCTGATAGCTCTGCAAAACCGCCCTGGCATCGCGCAGATAGAGATTGTCCCTGACCAGCAGAGACGCGCGATAGTCGCTCCCGCTCGCGTAAAGCTGGGCCGTCTGCTCGAAATGCTTCTGGTCCGATCCGCCGTTCGGCAATGCGCTTCTCGCCGGCGCCCCGGCGATGTAGTCGCAATAACGCGCCTTTACGCCCTCCACTGTCGGGAAGAACTCCGGCTCCACGCAACGGCGATCCGACGTGTTGCTGAAGATGTTCCCCTCCACCAGCGCCCGTGCCTGCAGGCTAAAGCTCATGCCGTAAAAATCCCAGTTCTCGAGCAGGTTGTTGAAGAGATGAAACGTGCCGAACTGCGCACGCGGATTGCGCTGCACGGTATTCAGGAAGTAGCAGTGATGGACCGTCACGCGCGCCACCTTGTCGCGCCCGTAATTGGCGAACAGGTTCTTCGACGTGATGTTGTTCAGCAGCATGACCTTGTCGTCGTCATGAAACTTGACCCACGACACCGTCACGTCCGTCGAGCCGTTTTTTACGTTGAGCAGGCGATCGGCGAAGCGCGAAAGATCGAGATGGTCGATCCAGACATCGTGCGAATAATTGGCTACGTTGATGGCCTGCGAGAACGTCCGCAACCGCCCGTCGATGGTCAGATGCGTGACGATCACGTTGCTGCTGCCGTAAATGCCGAGCCCGTAGTCGAGCAGCGTCACGCGATGGCCGCGGCCGTCGATCGTGACGTTGCCCGGCACACGCAGTTGCGAGCGCAACGCGATGGTCATGTCCGACGCGAAGCGGATCCAGCGCCGCCCGCCGGCGTGAGCGAGCGCGTCGCGCAGCGTGCCCGGTCCCGCGTCCGCCCCCGACGTTACGGTCACGACCTCGCCGCCCTCGCCGCCCGTCGCCGCGCGCCCGTAACCCTCGCGCTGCGCGAGCAGATCGGCGACGAACGGGCACGCCGCGTTTGCGCTCGCGCAACTGCCGCCGGAATCCGCGAACGCCGCACGCGGCGTCGCGACCAGTGCAAGGCAAACGAGCAGCCACGGCCGCCACCTTCTTATGATGCTTGAGTCGATCCTCATGAACCTTGCCTTGATGGGGAGTCCAACTTACTCGACCGTGACCGACTTCGCGAGGTTCCGCGGCTTGTCGACATCGGCGCCACGCGCGCACGCGGTGTGATAGGCGAGCAACTGCAACGGCACCGTGTACAGAACCGGCGACAGCACCCCGTAATGCGCCGGCAGGCGAACGACATGAAGCCCCTTTTCATCGGCGATGCGCGTGTCCTTGTCGGCAAGCACGTAGACCTCGCCGCCGCGCGCCCGCACCTCCTGAATGTTCGACTTCATCTTCTCCTGCATCTCGTCGTCCGGCACGATTGCGATCACGGGCATGGCCGCCGTCACGAGCGCGAGCGGGCCATGCTTGAGTTCGCCGGCCGGATAGGCCTCGGCGTGAATATAGGAAATCTCCTTGAGCTTGAGCGCGCCTTCGAGCGCGATCGGATATTGCAGCCCGCGCCCGAGGAACAGCGCATGCTCGCTGGTGGTCAGCTGCTTCGCCCATGCGGCGATCTGCGGTTCGAGCGCGAGCGCCGCCGTCAGCATCTGCGGCAACCCATGCAACTGTTGCAGATACTGCGACTCGCGCAGCGCCGTGACGTGACCGCGCTGGCGTCCGAGCGTCACGGCCAGCATGAAAAGCGCCACCAGTTGCGCGGTAAACGCCTTCGTCGAGGCGACGCCGACCTCCTGCCCCGCCTGGGTCAGAAAGCGCGTGCCGCACAGCTGCACCATCGCGCTCGACGGCACGTTGCAGATCGTGAGCGTGCGGGTCTGGTCGAGCGACTGCGCGTACTTGAGCGCGGCCAGCGTATCGGCGGTCTCGCCCGACTGCGAGATCGTCACGACGAGCGCGCGCGGGCTCGCCACCGGTTCGCGATAGCGGTACTCGCTCGCGATCTCGACATCGGTCCTGATCTTGGCGATCGATTCGAGCCAGTACTTCGCGACGAGACCCGCGTAGTAGCTCGTGCCGCAGGCGAGTATCTGGATGCTGTCGATGCCGTCGAACGTCGCGGGCGCGGCCTCGCCGAACAGCTCGGCCTTGAACGCTTCGACACCGCGCGTGGTCGCGGCCACCACGGCGGGCTGCTCGAAGATTTCCTTCTGCATGTAGTGCCGGTAGCTTCCGAGCTCCACCGCCGCGTTCGCGACGCTCACCTGCTGGGACTCGCGCACGACCGGCTTGCCGTCGCGCGCCACGATGCGGATCGATTCGCGCGTCAGTTCGCAGACGTCGCCGTCGTCGAGAAACATGAAGCGCTCGGCCTGGCCCGTCAGCGCGAGCGCGTCGGAGGCGAGAAAATTGCCCGCCTCGCCGGCGCCGATCAGCAGCGGCGAGCCCTCGCGCGCGCCGACGATAAGGTCCGGCCGGTCCTCGTGCACCACCGCGATCGCGTAGGCACCGTGCAACCGTTGCACGGCCTCGCGCACCGCCGCGAACAGGTCGCCGTCATAGACGCTGTGGATCAGATGGGCGATGACTTCCGTATCGGTCTGCGACACGAACTCGTAGCCGCGGCCGGCGAGTTCGTCGCGCAGCGATTCGTAGTTTTCGATGATGCCGTTGTGGACCACCGCCAACGCATCGCGGGACAGCATCGGATGCGCATTGCGGATTTCCGGTGCCCCGTGCGTCGCCCAACGCGTATGAGCAATGCCGCTCGCGCTTTCGAGCCCCGCGCGGCGCAGCCGCGAATCGAGGTGCGATACGCGCTCGATACTGCGCATCCGTTCAAGACCCCGCTTCGAATTCACGGCGACGCCGCACGAATCGTAGCCGCGATATTCGAGGCGCCGGAGACCTTCGACCAGCACCGGAACAATATTCTCTCGCGCAACCGCACCAACAATGCCGCACATGACTGTTTCCTTTTCTCGTGTTGGGGCGTGCTTTCACGCCCATGCCTGAGTGTGTGTTATCGATTGACGCGACCTGCCGCATCGGGCCGGTTCAAGCCGGCTTGAGCCGACTCAAGCCGGCGACCGCTCGCCCGCGATGAATGCGAGGTACCAGGAGAGCGCTTCCGTCATGCCGCGCCTCAGATCGAACAGCCCTGAGAAGCCCAGCTCCCGTACCGCCTTCGCGATGTCGGCCTGCGAATGGCGCACGTCGCCCGCGCGGAACGACTGGTAGACCGGCTGCTTCGCGTAGTGCACGCCGTGCGTGGCGAGCCCGGCCTGGATGATCGAGAACAGGTCGTTGAGCGTGGTGCGGCCGCCCACCGCGACGTTGTACACGTCGCTCGCGGCGAGGTCTTCCTTCAGCGCGGCGCGCAGGTTGGCCTGCACGACGTTGCCCACGTAGCAGAAGTCGCGGCTCGTTTCGCCGTCTCCGTTGATCTGCACGTCGTCGCCCGCCAGCATCGCCGCGATCCATTTGGGGATCACTGCGGCATACGCGCCGTCCGGGTCCTGACGCGGGCCGAACGCGTTGAAGTAGCGCAGGCCGATCGAATGAAAACCGTAGGTGCGCGAATAGACGCTCGCATAGAGTTCGTTGACGAGCTTCGTCACCGCATACGGCGAGAGCGGATTGCCGATGCGCTCCTCGCGCTTCGGCAGATTGGGTTCGTCGCCGTAGGTCGAGCTCGACGCGGCATAGACGAAGCGCCGCACGCAGGCCTGGCGCGCGGCGTCGAGCATTGACAGAAAGCCGGACACGTTGACGTCGTTGGTCGTTTTGGGGTCCTTCACGGAGCGCGGCACCGAGCCCAGCGCCGCCTGATGCAGCACGTAGTCCACGCCGGCGACCGCCTTCGCGCACGAGTCCGCGTCGCGAATGTCGGCCTCGTGGAACGCGAACCGGCTCCAGGCCGCCTCGCCGACCCGCTTCTTCACTTCGTGCAGGTTGTGCCAGTGGCCGGTGGCGAAATTATCGAGGCCGCGCACGTCCTGCCCGAGCAGCAGCAAGGTCTCGACGAGATTGGAGCCGATAAACCCCGCGGCGCCGGTGACGAGCCAGCAATAGCGCTTTTCCTGCAACAAGGTTCGCAGCCCATCCTGCGTCCCGTCCTGTAGCCATGACGGCAAGCCGGCTTGCGCCGCGGTTTCGTTCTGTTTCATGTTTGCTTCTCCACGTTCTGCGTAATCTTCCGCGTAATCGTTAGTGAACCCAATCAACCCTTGTCCGTCGCCGCATTCGAGCGGTCGGCCGCCACCACGTGCCGCCAGAGTCCGCCGCTCAGGCGCAGGTTTTCCGGCTGCCCGGCGAGATGGCCGCGCAGATGCGCGAGCCATTCGTGCTGCCATCGCGCCACGTAGTCTTCGAGCGTTTCGCCGTCATGCGGCTCGGAGAGCCGTTTGAGCGTATGCACGATGCGGCCCCGCTCCCATCTGGGCGCATAGAAAACCGAGGGCAGTCCGAGGCGGTAGCTGGCGCGCGCGGCGAAGCTCGACCACGTGATCTCCTGGCTCTCGAACGGCACGCGCGCCGCGGCCGGATTGAGCGCGCCATCCACGGCGAGACACACGGCATGTCCTTCCTGCAGCGCCTTGAGGCTGGCCTTCACGACCTGCACTTCGGTCCTGTCGCTCGTCGAGATCAGCGAGCGGGCGTAGTGGCTGCGGCTGATACTCGGCGTCGATGCGACCCAGCGCGACGGGATATCGAGCAGATCGAGCGCCATCAGGCCGCCGTACAGCGGCCCCACGTGGGCCGTGGCGAGCACGAAGCCGCGTCCGCCCTCGCACAGCGGCTCGAAGAACTGCTCGGCCTCGTCGAGGTTCGCGAGCAGCTCCATCGCTTCTTCCGCGCGATCCTCGCGGCATTCGAGCCAGTCGAGCAGCAGGTGGTCGGCGAGATAGCCCCATTGCGCCGCACGTTCCCAGTCCTCGCGCGACAGCGCTTGTGTCGCCGTTTGTGCTGCCGTTTGTGCTGCCGCTTGTGCTGCCGTTTGTGTCACCGCCTGTGTCGCCGCTTGTGCTGCCGTTTGTGTCACCGCCTGTGTCGCCGCTTGTGCTGCCGTTTGTGTCACCGCCTGTGTCGCCGCTTGCGCCGCAGGCTGTGCCGCCGCCGGCTCCGCGCCGGCTTCGCCGCTCGCGCCGCGCAGCGCCCAAGCCCAGTCGAGCCGCGCGCGCGGCACCGTGATCGTGTTCGCGTCGGCGTCGATCCGCGCGAACGCCTGCTCGAAGGTGGCCGGCAAGCCGGCCCCACGGCGATGGATAAACGCGTCGAACAGGGTGGCCGCCTCGTCCATGCGGCCCGCCTGGGTCAGCGCGCCGGCCGCCGCGCGCTGCCAGCGCGCGTGCTCCTGATTCGAGCGGGCCAGTTGCAGATACTGCTCGGCCGACGCCGCGTGATCGCCGGAATGACGCAAGGCGCGCGCGTACATCGCCCGCACGTGCTCCAGCCCCGGCGCGAGCGCGGCGCTTTTCTCGAGGAACGGCACCGACTCCGCAAAGCGCCCGGCACGCAGGAGCGTTTCGCCATAGAGCGAATTGAGCCGCAGATCGTCCGGCGCCATCCGGACGCCCGCGGCGAGATGTTCGAGCGCGGCGACGAGGCGGTCGTCGTGCGTGCCGCGCGCGAGGTGCGCCTGGGCGAGTTGCGAACGCAGCGCCGCGCTGTCGTGTCCGGCGCGCAGCGCGTTGCGGCCGACCGAAATCGCCGCGCCGGTCCGGCCGCTGCCGAGCAGCGCCTGCACCGCGACGCTCGCCACCCGGGGATTCGGCGCGTCGATCTTGGCGGCGATGCTGGCCGCGCCGGCCGGATCGCCGCCGCGCAGCAGCGCGGTCATCCAGATATGCGCGTCGCCGGGCGCCAGCGTCGCGGCGACGCTCGACTCGCGCGCCAGTTGCGCCGCCGCTTCCGCCTCGCCGGCCTGGGTGCGCAACTGGATGCGCGTGGCCAGCAGCGCGACGTCGTCGGGCGCGAGACGGGCCGCCTCGTCGACATGCGCGATCGCCTCGCTCCAGCGCTTGAGCCGCGCGAGCACGCTCGCGTAGCTGCGCCGGTCGTCGCCGCTCTCGGGATAGGCACGCACCAGCAGGTCGAACACCTGGGCCGCCTCGGCCAGCGCCCCGGACTTGACGAACGGCGCGACCACGAGGCGGCGCACGTCGGCGCGGCCCTGGGCTTCGCGAATCCGCTGCGCGTCGAGGCCGCCGATTCCGGCCGCGAAGCCGCGCGAGCGGATCAGCGCGATCGCCTTCAGCAGGCCGGCATGAGCGTCGAGCTGGCCGCCGCCGCGCTCGATCTCGTCGAGCTGCGCCAGCCCCGGCTCCCACGCTTCCGTGCGGATCGCCCGCTTCGCGGCTTCGAGCGGCGCCAGCGTGCCGGCGCGTGCGGAACGCTCGCCGCGTTCATCGCGTTCGCCATGCCCGGCGCGTGTGGTCACCGGCTCAGCCATGCCTGAACTCCCGGTACAGCGCCTCGGCGGCACGCACGGCAAACGCGAAGACGAACCCCACGGCCAGCGCCTCGATCAGCAGCACGCCGGTATTCGGGCTGCCGGGCCGCCCCTCGGGCAACGGGCGCGCGATCACGCTGAGGTAGCGTTGCAGCCGCAGCGTGTCGGTAAAGGCCTGCTGATAGTTCTGCCGTGCCGAGGCGAGATTCTGGTCCGCGAAAGTCTGCGCGTTCAGCAGCGCCTGATAGGACTTCAGCCGGCTCGCGTCGGTGTTGCCCTTGCCGCTCATGCGCGCATGCACCTCGTCGAGCTGCTTGCGCAGCGCGCTCACCTGCATCTGCGCGGGCTTCAGCATCGGATGCTCGGGGTTGTTCAGCGCGCGGATCTTGTCGAGATTGATCTTCGCAGTGTTGAGTTCGGCCTCCAGCTGCGCGGAGAGATTCAGCAACATGCCGGCTTCCGCCTCGGGGTCGATATTGCCGTTGCGCACGCGCCAGTCGGTCAGCGTGCCGCGCGCCCCGATCGCCTCCTTCTCCGCGCGCGTCACGGCCTCCTTGCTGACCTTGAGCGTATCGGTCACGCCCTTTTCGTCCATGTTGTTGACGAACTGCTGAGCCAGCCCGATCAGCGCGTCCGACAGCGTGCGCGCATCCTCGGGCGAGAAGGCGCTCACGCGCAGCACGTCGATCTGCTCGATCATGTTGTACGAGACGTCGACCGCGCCGAGATAGGCGCGGTACAGCGCGTCCTCGCCGGCCTCGGGCGACAGCCGGTTCAGCGGGTCGAGGCCGGTGTACACGAGATACCGGCGCAGCCCGATCCGGTTGTCGAGCTGGCGCATGGCGTCGCGCGAGCGGATGAAGTCGGCCACGGCCCAGCCGTCGACGAAGCCGCCCACCACGCTGCCGCCGCTGCCGCTCGACAGCAGGCCCGCGGTGCCCTGCGCGGCCGGCTGGGACGCGCTCGAACGCACCGAGAAGCGCGCTTCGGCGCGATAGCGCGGCGCGGCGAAGACGAGCGCGTAAAGCGCCGTCAGCACGACCGGCACGAGCACGAGGCCGAGTGTCACGAGCCGCTGGCGGCGGCGCTGCCGCAACGCCTGCTCGCGCACCCTGGCGCGCTGCGCGAGCGGCAGTTCCTCGCTAGACGCCGAACTGGTCTCCGACGCCGACGCCGATGTCGACCACATTGTCTCCGCCTGACTCGCTGCGGGATCTCCGGGGCGGGAACCGGCGGATGCATTCTCCGAGGTCGTCGTTGATCCGAAGGCCGTATTGCTCATAGACCAAACCTTTGGTGCAGTAATCCATCATTTGCTGATGACGGTAGGTTGATAGAAGCAGCGTGCGCCCGACCAGCCGTTCTTCGAACAGCGCGAGCCACAGGTTCGTGAAGCGGCAGTCCTCGAACGGAATTGCACCTTCGACGACATACACGTCGAAGTCCGGCGCGAGCGCGAGCGCAAAGGAAAATTCCTGACGCACATAGAGCGGCCAATGCTCCATCGGCCGCGCCAGATACTCGGGGCTCGTCAGCAGGTCCGACACCAGCTCGACGCAGGGCGTGGGCGCAAGCCCATAGAGCGCGCAGACGAACTCGATCATGCGCAGGCCGGTCGCCTTGCCGCGCACGAAGCCCTGCCGCCCGAGCGGCCACGACACGAGCCCCTGGTGAGCGACGAAGCCCTCGCGCGGCGGCCGCAGCCCCGCGATCACGTCGACGATCGCGCGATGGAATTCCGGCCGCCGCGAGAGCAGCGCATAGCGCCCCTGCGGAATCAGCAGGTCAACCTGCTGCAGCAGCGGCTGCCGCGCACCGAAAATTCGCGGCACGTCCGTCACACCGTTCATCAGGATCATGGCGCGCTCACATCGGTTGAACATGGGTTCGCGCGAGCCGCTCCATGCCCGCGCCGAGCACGCCGAGAAAAACCAGCGCGGTGACGAAATACGCGAAGCTCGCGTCATGCGACGAATAGCTGTCGAAGTACGCCGATCTGAGCAGTTGCATCCCATGCGCGAACGGCGACCATAAGAAATACTTGCGGTATTGCTCCGGCAACTGCTCGGAGACGAAAAAGACCGACGAGAATACTTCCAGGCCGCGCTCGATCACGGGCGCAAAGCGCAAGAAGAAGTGCCAGCGGATAGCAATGCTGCCGAAGATCAGCCCCATCGAGACGCCCGCGCCGCCCATCATCACGACATAGGCGATCGCACCCGACCAGCGCACGGGCAGCGTGATGAGGCCCAGGCTGTGGCCGACGCCGATCAGCACGGCATACACGCCGAGATAGATGCCGATGAAGAGCCCGCCCTGCACCAGCGCCACCGCGAGCGGCGTGACCGACTCCAGGTTGATGAGCCCGCGCGCCGCGACATAGCTCGTGCTCGTGCGAAACACCGCCTGCCGGAACATGATCCACGTCGTCGCGCCCAGCAGAGAGAACGTCGGCACGTCCATGCCGAGCACGTAGTGCGTGCCCATCAGGAAGTACAGCGACGAGATCAGGCTCAGCAGCACGGCGGGACCGACCACGGACCACAGCAGCGCGATGCGGCTTTCGCTCTGCAGGATATGCAGCTGGAGCCGCAGCAGCGGCCCGATGCTCGCCAGCCGCGATTGCAGCGTGCCCGGCTGCGCGCCGTGCTGCCGCGCATGAATGCCGGCGATCCTCTCGCGCAGCAGCGCGACTTCGTGCGCCTCGTGCGGCTTCAGCGCGATCTCGAAGGCCACGTCCTCGCGCGATGCGAGACGGCGTGCGTCGCGCGTCTCCTGCTGTTTGCGCTGCTGTCCGCGCCGGTTGAATCCGTCGACCAGACGCGCGTCGTCGGCGTCGAGCGTGGCCGGTGCATAGCCTGCCGTCAGCACGTCGATGCCCGCGCGGATATCGGCTTCCAGCAGACGCACGACCATGCGCAACTGGCGCCGGCGCAATTCCGCGCGCTCGGACGGCATGCCGTCGCGCGCGAGTTCCGCCTCGAGTTCGCTGTCGAGCGCCGCGTAGATGCGCCGCCGCCCGGCCACGCTCTCGTGCGGAGCGCTGGCGAGCGCATCGAGTACGCCGCTCAGCACGCCGCCCGCGGAGTCCGCCGCGCGCAAGCCGTGCGCCGCGTGGGTCGCTGCGGTGCCCGCTGCGCTGTCTGCTGCGTTGTGCGCCGTGCTGGTCACCGCATCGGTGACGGTACTCGCCGCCGCCTCCGCATTGCCGGCCTCGTCGCCGGCATGCCGCGCCGTCCGGCGCTCGCGCCAGTTCTTGATGCGATCCTGGTTGCTCATGTCCGGCCTTCACTGCGACAGGCTGGACACGGAACGCGCGGTGCCGAGCGTCGCGCTGAAGGCGGACAGAACCTTCTGAACCTGGGTGAACGGTGCGTCCGAGATATAGATCGCGTCGCCGTCGTGCACCGCGAACTTGCCGGCGAGCACCATCTGCTCGGGCTTCGTGAAATCGAACTGATAGACCACCGGCCGCGTGTCGGCGGTGCCGGCATCGTCCGGACGGATGCGCAGCAGGAAGACCGCCTTCGGATTGGCGAGCGAATCGTTCAGGCCGCGCGAATCGCCGAGCGCGTCGAGCACCGTGTAATTGCGCTTGCTGAGCTTGAGCCGCGATTGCGCACCCGCCGCGCCGAGCACCGTCAGATTCTCGACCACGTCGTGCACGACCACGGAGTCGCCGGCACGCAAGGCAATATCTTCCGCGCTGTTGCGATAGACGTCGGACAGCCGCACGGACACGCTCTCGCCATTGCGCCGCAGCGTCACCGCGAGCTGCTCGGGGTTCAGCTGGTCGGGCGCGGCCTTGCTCAGCAGCCCGCTCAGGCGCTGCATGCCCGGCCCGATCGGATAGATGCCGGGCTTCTTGAGGTCGCCCTCGATCGCCACGGTTTGCCCGCGCCGCTCCGTGCGCCGCACGTTGACATCGAGCCCGACCGTCACGCGGCTCAGGCGCCGCTCGATCGCGTCGCGCAGCCCGGCCGGCGTCAGGCCTTGCGCATGCACGCGGCCCACTTGCGGAACGTAGATCGTGCCGGCTTCGTCGATCACCATCTCGCCGAGGTCCGTCATGCCACCCGTGCCGCTCAGGCCGCTCGCGCCACCCGAGCCGTTGCCGAACACGCCGACGCCGTCCTGCCCCCACAGCGAAATGTCGACGCCATCGCCCGGCGCGAGTTTTTCGTAATCGACCGGCTGCGCCTGCTGGAATGCGTCCGGAAAGCTCGCGCTGCCCGCCGCGCGCGAGGCGAGCGCGAGCGCCGACGTCACGCCGACCAGTTCGATGTCGTTGTGATCGCGCGAAGCCTGCACTTCGCTGAGCAGCGGCCCGCTGCGCGGGATCACGCATCCCTGCAAAACGCCGCAGAGACAGAAAGCCAGAGCCATAACCAGACGGTCAGGAAAACCAACAAGCCCGTACCGCATCAATTCATCACCAGATTGTCGAGTTGTTCCACCTGCGAGGGGCTTTCCTCCACCGGCGCGGCGCGCCGGCACAGGCTCATGAACGTGGCGAGCATCGCCTCCACCGAAAAGAGTTCGGCGGCCCGCTGCCGCGCCCGCTCCCGCACGGTGGCATCCGCCTGCGCGCTGAGCACGAGGTGTTCGATCTTCTCGCACGCATCGTTCAGGTCAGGGTTCTCCGCGCAGCCGAGCAGATGCCCGGTCACGCCGTCGATAAAGCACTCGCCCGCGCCGCCGGCCGGCGTCGACACCACGCAGATGCCGAGCAGTTGCGCTTCGATCAGCACGTTCGGCAGGCCTTCGTGACGCGACAGCATCACCTTGACGTCCATCTTCGAATACCAGAACCCTACGTGCGACGAGAGTCCGACGAGCAGCAGGCGGTCCGCGATGCCAAGCTCGGTCGCGAGCGCATGGGCCTCGTCGCTGAAACGGCCGTCGCCGACGATAACGAAGCGCGCCAGCGGACGCCGCTTCAGATAGCGGTGCGCGAGCTTGATCCACAGCAACGGCCGCTTGTCCGGTTCGAGGCGGAACACGCCGCCGATCGTTTCGCTCGCGTCCGCCGTGCGCTCGACGAACGCCGTCCACTTCTGCTCGTCCTGCTCCGAGGCGAGCGCGTTCATTTCGGGCACGCCGTTATAGAGGATGCGAAACCGTTCGAGTGGTAGCCCGAGCCACTGGGCATACTCGCGCGCGCCGGTCATGCTGTTGCTGACGAAGTGAATGCCCGGCACCTCGGCGATGGCGCGATAGAACGCTGCGTACTCCGGACGATTGCGTTCCTGGCGGATATTCGGCGGCAGTCCGCGAAACACGAGGTGGATCGTCGGCACGCCGGCCAGTAGCGCGGCCAGCGCGCCGAACAGACAGGTGCCGTCCTGCCAGAGGCTCACGACGTCGAACCTGCGTTCGCGCAGATACGGCGCGAGACGCGTGACGCCGTAGTGCACCTGGGGCGGCAGATTGCCGAGCAGGCGCAGCAGGTCCGCGTCGTGAATGTCCTGATGTGCAGCCGACACGGCCGGCATCGCGTTGATTTCGGAAACCTTGACATCGGCCTCGCGCAGCATGCCCAGAAAGAAGTCGAGACGCTGCGGCCGGTCGACGCGCGCCGGGTCCGAGTGCTGCTTGACCAGCACTTCGATCGCGCTGACGTCGTGGCCTGTGGCGTGGTCCGCAGCGCTGTCGCGTGCGCCGGCGGCTTCGGCCACGAGACGCCGCAAATGCACGGCGAGCCGCGTCAGTTGCCGTTCCGCGCCGCCGGGCCCGAGGCTGCCCGTGACGAGCGCGACCGAGGCGGGCTTTCCGCGCGGCGGCGGCGCTACGTCGCGATGGCGAAAACGCAGGATGGCCTGACGCATCGCGACGATCTTGATGTCCTGTCCGGCCAGATCGGCGGCGGATTCGAAGCGGCGGTAGAACGTGTAGTCGTCGACGATCTTCGCGACGAGCTGGCCGCCCTTGCTGTCGGGCGAGAGTTCGTGCGCGACCGGCTCGATGACCTCGATCGCATCGGCCACCATGCTGCGCTTGACGAGGCGCTTCGCGAACGCCACCCGCAGATGGCGCCGGTCGTGTTCCGCGATGAGGCGCCGGAAGATCGCATCCGACGCATCGTGCGCCTTGATGTCGGCGAGAAATTCGGCGCGGGCCAGCGCCTTGCGCGTGTCCTGCGCCTGCTCGGGAAAATGGCGATCCGCGACCGCCATGGCCTCGTCGAAGCGGCGCTCCTTCAGAAGACGCGTCGCGTAGTGCCGCGCCACCATCAGATCGTCGGGGCAGTTGCGCAGCAGATCGGCCCATTGTTCGAGCAGGCCGGTGCTGAGCCCGGTCCGCTCCCGCATCTGCAGCAGCACGATACGCACGGTCCGGTCGTCGGGGTCTTGCGCGGCCAGCCGCTCCGCCTCGCCCAGGTGCTTGCGCGCGTTCTGCAACGTCGTGCAGGCCGCGAGCAGGCGCGTGAGTTCTTCGTGCAGTGAAGGCAGGTCCTGCGGTTGTGCATTTGCTTCTGCGTTTGCTTCGGACTGCGGTTGTTGCTGTTGCGGCGGTGGTACGGCGGCGTCGGGCGTGGCCGGGGTGTTCGGCGTGGCCGCCTTGGGCCGCGCTACCGCTTTGGGCTTCGCTGCCTTGGGTTGTGCTGCGACCTCGGGCTTTGCCGCTGCCTCGTCGTGTGCTGTAGCCTGAGGCTCTGCTGCTGCCTCGGGTTGTGCCGCAGCCGTGTGCTCCCCTACTACCTCCAGTTGTGCCGAGGCCTTCTTGATCTCTGCTGCCGCGCTCGGTTCCACCACGGCCTTCGGCTTCGCCACCGCCCTGGATTTCGCCACAGCCTTCGGCTTCGCCGCCGTGCCGGATTTCGCCTCGGCCGCGGGCCTTGCGGCCGCACGCGGCTTTGCCGGCGAAGCGGCCTGCCTGCCGGCCTCGTGCGCCGTGCCCGCGTCGCCTGCCAGCCGGCCTCGTTTGGGCCGAGCCTGCACGGCGAGCGTGCTCTCGTTCGCTGCTGTTTTTCCTGCTTTAGCCATTACCGGAACCCAGCCATTTATTCCTGGAAATACCTCAACCCCATTCGCGGCCGCTCACCATGCGCCGGAACCCGCGTCCCGGCGCATGGCGCATCAGCGGCCCGTCAGGCGGCCTTCTTGCGCTTGGCGCGATCGATGAATATCCGGCACTTCTGGATATTTCCGTCGATCAGTTCCGGCGATGCGGAGCGCGAGCGCAACGCCTGCCAGTACTTGAGCGCCTGCTCGAAACGATGCGTGCGCATGGCGCCCGTCGCCGCCGCCTTCAAGCCGACCGGGTCTTCGGGCGCGAGGCGCAGGATCGTCTCGCCCAGCGTGAGCCGGTCGGCGTCGTGCGCGGCATCGAGCGACTTCACCTTCACGTGCAGCCCCGCGAGCACGCGCTTCTTCTCCTGCGAGACTTCCTTGTTGTCCGGATCGAGCTGCTGCAGACGTTCGAGGAGTGCCCAGGCGCGTTCGTAATCGCCCGCGCGATGCGCTTCCCGTGCAAGCCGGATAACGCGGCTGCGCAGGCCGAGAATCTGGCGCTTCGCCTCGATGCGCGCGGCAGGATCGCTCGACGCCGAGTTCAGCACCCGCGCATAGGCATCGATCGCCTCGCCGTAGTAGCCGCTGCGCACCGCCATGCGAGCCAGCTTGATCCACGTGCTCTCGGTGATGTCGTCGAGCCCGGACGCATCGCGCAGATAGACCAGCGCGGTGTCGATGTCGTCGAGCGCTTCGGCCACGCGAATGCGGAAGCTCGCCAGCTCGGGGAATGTCGTGAGTGTCTGACTCGCGATCGCGAGCACGCCGGCCGCGCGTTCGTAATCGCGAGCGATCAGCGCCGCGCGCACGTCCTGACGCATCTGGCGTTCGAGCTGCCGTCTCGCGCGAATCAGCGCGTTGCTGTTCGCATTGAGCTGCGCGTGCGCCTGAAGCCGGTCCGCCGCCTTCAGCATGTCGCCCGAGGCGAGCGCCGCGTTGCCCTCGTCGAGCCAGGCCGCCGCAGCGCGCGCGATCCATTCGGCCGTCTCCTTGCGGTTGCTGCGCGTGAGCCCCTGGGTCGCGGCGAGCAGCGCGGCCGGCGTCGCGCAGCCGCGCTCGACCGTGCGTTGCGCGAGGGCCAGGATCTCGGCCTCGTCCATCTCCACGGGCTCGCGCGCCAGTTCCAGCAGCGCCGCGCGATCCGGCGCCGTCAGCGCACGCTCCCAGAGCGCCACGAAGCTCGGCGCGTGAGCCGGCAGCGCGTCGCGCACTTCGCCTGCCCACTGCACGACGCCCTCGGCATCGCCCGAGGTTTCGAGCAGACGCAGCACGGCCGTCGCGGCGGCGGCTGCGTCGGCGCTATCGGTCGACAGACGGAACAGGCGCTTCCAGTTAGCCAGCGCCGTGGCCGTATCGCCGAGCTTGCCGGCCGATTCCGCGCAGATGCGCAGGATCGCGGGCGCCTCGTGCTCGTCCGCGAGCAGCGCCGCGGCGAGCCGGGCAGCCTGCTCGTAGCGCCCGGTCTCGAAGTAGCACTGGGTGAGCAGCAGGTTGGTCTTTTCGTCGAATTCCGGCTCCGCGCCGAACGATTCGAACTGCGCGGCCGCGCCCTCGAAGTCGCCCAGGTCGTATTGCACGCGGCCCAACAACAGCCGGTGCTGACGGCTGCTTTCGCCATGGCGCAGAATCCCGCGCAGCCGCTGCGACACTTCGAGCACGCGCCCGGCGTTCCAGGCGGCTTCGAGACTTTCCGCGGTGTCCTCGTGCTGGACCGCATCGGTCTTCGGCGGCGCCTGCACGTCGGACGTATCGACGCGCGGCACGACGAACTCCGTGTACCAGGCCTCGCACAGCTGGTCCGAGAACAGATCGGTGTAGTGCGTCAGATCGAGCCCGCCGTTTTCCATTGCGTTGGCCTGGCCCAGCTTGCGCATCAGCGGAGTCGGGTCGTAGGACGGCACGTTCATGCGTTTCGCGATCGCGCGCACGGTGTTAATCAGCTCGCGCCGCTGCTCGACGGGCATGTTGTCGGGCGTATCGGCGTTGACGTGCGTGACGAAGGCCAGATGGTCCTTGCCGACCATCGTCGCGATCTGCTCCATTTCCGCCGAAATTTCGGCATCCTTCAGGTCGTGCCGCTGAATGCGCGCGAGCAGATCGCGATCCTGTGCCGACAGACGCTGGAACGCGAAATCCTGGTCGAGCCATGCGCGCCGCTCGGCCATCCGGCTCGGCACGGCCATCGACCAGAACTGGCGGGTGCGTTTCTTGTCGGCGAAGAAATCGCCGAAATGCCGCACCATGTAGTTCATCTGGATCGGATGGCCGTCGACGCTCAGCAGCTTGCGCGAAGAAATCTCGACCAGATAAAGATCGGCGCCGGGCGACGGCTTCCCTTCGAAGCTCCCGGACGAACCGGGCCGAAACGTCAGCGTGCGCACGTCGGCCGGAATGTCCTTCTGGCCGAACATGAACTGCAATTGCTGAAGCGCTTCGGAACTCGTATGGACGAACCCGTAGTTGCGGGCCAGCACCGGACGGATCGGATAACGGCCCGCGCCCCGGCGCAGCGGCGTGTGAATACGGCAGGTACCAACAGGCGCTATGTTGAAAAGAGTCATGATGATCGTTCAGATATCGTCTGTACTGCCGCTCAAAGCGCCCAGTAGGTCAGCTTGTTTTTCATGATCCGCTCGCCGTCGAGAGACGACTTCAGATCGCAGACGATCCCGCCGTCGGCAATCATCCCGGGCAGATCGCTCTCGATCGTATCGACAATCTCGCGGTGCGGCACGGCGAACACGAGCACGTCCAGCGCGTTGAGTTCCTCGCGCGACGAGAGCTTGATGCCGTACTCTTCGTGCACCTGCTCCGCATCGGCCATCGGGTCGTAGACGATCGGCGACATGCCGTAGCGCGTGAGCGCTTCGTAAAGATCGACGACCTTCGAGTTGCGGATGTCGGGCACGTTCTCCTTGAACGTGATGCCGAGAATGCCGACACGGGTCGACGCCTTGAGACGATGGCGGCTCGCGATCACCTGAACGAGACGGCCGGCGACGTAGTCGGCCATGCCGTCGTTGATGCGGCGCCCCGCCAGGATCACTTCGGGGTGGTAGCCGAGTTCCTGCGCCTTCGAGGTCAGATAGTACGGATCGACGCCGATGCAATGACCGCCGACGAGGCCCGGCGTAAAGCGCAGGAAGTTCCACTTGGTGCCCGCGGCTTCCAGCACCTCGGACGAACGGATGCCGACCAGATCGCAGATCTTCGAGACTTCGTTCATGAGCGCGATATTGATGTCGCGCTGCGTGTTCTCGATGACCTTGGCCGCTTCGGCCACCTTGATCGACGACGCGCGGAACACGCCCGCATCGATGATTTTTTCGTAGACGGCGGCGATCTCGTCGAGCGCCTGCTGGTCCTGGCCCGAGACGATCTTGACGATCTTTTCGAGCGGATGCTCGCGGTCGCCCGGGTTGATCCGCTCGGGGCTGTAGCCGAGCTTGAAGTCGATGCCGCAGCGCAGGCCCGAACTCTTTTCGAGTGCCGGCCCGCAGATGTCCTCGGTCGCGCCCGGATGGACGGTCGATTCGAACACCACGATGCTGCCCGGTTGCAGAACCGGACCGATCAGCCGGCACGCGCTTTCCAGCAGCGAAAAGTCGGGGCTGCATTTTTCGTCGACGGGCGTCGGCACCGCGACCACGAAGAAGTTGGTCCCCGCCAGGTCCTCGACCTTGTCGGTAAAGCGCATCGTCGAGTCGCGCAGCACGTGCGGCTCGATTTCGCCGGTCCAGTCCTCGCCGTCGCGCAGGTTTTCGACCCGCCGCGCGTCGACATCGAATCCGGTCACTTCAAAGTGGCGTGCGAGCGCCACTGCCACGGGCAGACCGACATAGCCCAAGCCACACACCGCAATCTTCGTCGTCACACAATTCCCCTTATTAAACGTCGCGTATCGCCGGCCCGCGAACCCCTATACGGTTCGCGGACACGAACGCTTCGACCCAGACAAAATGAGCCCGGGGACCAGCCGCAAGGCCGGACCCGGGATGAACGATTCCCGGCCAAACCGGAACCTCGGTTTAGTTAGGACAATTGATATTCAAAATTTCAGGAACCTGATCCTTGAAACACGGCCCCTGGATATGCGTCGCCCCGACGAACTCCGCAATCTCCACGTCCGCTGCATCCTCGGCGCCGGTAATCACGACGTCGGCGCCGGTGCCGCGCGTCAAGGCAACGAGGTTGCGCAGAAAGTCGGCGGCCCGGTCGCTCACCCGCGCCTCGCGCAGGCAGCCCGCGCCGATCTTGACGATGTCGGCGCCGAGCGACGCCAGCGCCTCGACACTGCTGCTGCCGCCGCCCACGTTATCGAGCGCGACCTGGCAGCCCAGCGCCTGAAGCCTGCGCACGAATGCGCCGACGGTCGCCAGATCGGTCGCCGGCGGCACATCCGACAGCTCGATGACGAGCCGCTGCGCGACGGCTCGCTGCTCGCTTAGCTGCGCAATGATGAGCGTCCACCAGGCATCGAGCGAAGCGCTGTGCGACGTCACGTTGCAGCCAAACGAGAGACCCGGGTTCGCGTGCAGCGCACACAGGGTCGCCTCGACGGCCCAGCGATCCAGCCTGCGCACGAGGCCGAGCCGCGCGAGCGGCGCCACCATCCCGGCAACCTGCTGGCGAACGCCGTGGCACGTCCAGAAAGGCACCACCTTGTAGTACCGCACGATCCCCGCGCTGCCCAGATGGCGGACCGATTCCGCATCGAAGACCAGACGGTCGAGATGCTTCGCCGAAAACAGGTTCTCGGCCGCCTTCATGTCGACGAGAAAACGCTCGCGCCAGTGCTCTTCCTCGCGGCCCGGCCGCGCGACATGCGCATCGGCGCCGGGAGCCGCGGCATCGAATGCGCCTTCCGCCTGCTCGACGACCGACAGGGATAGCGTGACGAACACCGCGTCGCCGGCGATCTTGACCGGTTGGTCGGCGAGATCGCAAAGAATGCGGTCGAGCAGCAAGCCGATCTGCGCCAGGTCCGACGCAGCCGGCGGCAGACCGCCGAGCGGCGAATCGAAGACGAACAGGATCACGTCGCCGCTCAGCACCGCAATGCCCGATACCGAACGGCACAGCTCGCGTGCCCGTTCGAGAACGACATGCCGTACCGCAAGTGCGGGCCGCGAACCCCATGCGCGCTCGATCTCGCGCAGGTTCGTCAGCGACGCGGCAATGCACAGCGTTCCCGCCCGGCCGGACTGCTCAGGCAAATCGGCCAGTGGCCGAACCGGCTGCGGGAACAAAGGCTGCCCGGACATCATGCCGCCGCGCCTTTATTACAGGCGACGCCATAACGGGGAGAAAAGGACAAAAGGGGTCCTTTGTGTCACGATCCAGCATAGTCGATCGCCGCTAAAAAACCATCGGGTTAATCATGAACTTGCTGCGTGAATTTACGAGGAATTTGCCAGGACGAAAGGGACCCGTTATGTCCAGCCTTTGTCGTCATTAGTCAGCAGAAAATGCTGATCAGGTAATTCGTATTCACAAGTAAAAAACAAACTAAATCTCGGAGTAAAGTGTCATGAAAATCGGGTATGCACGCGTATCGACGGATGAGCAGAATCTGGATCTACAGACTCGTGCTTTGAAGGCGGCGGGTTGCCAAATGCTTTTTGAAGATCAGGGTGTTTCGGGCGCCAGCTTTTTGCGCCCCGGACTCAGTTCGATGCTGGAACAATTGCGTGCGGGAGATATTCTCGTCGTATGGAGACTGGACAGGCTCGGCCGGTCGCTGCGGCGGCTCCTGGAACTGATCGAAAGCCTCAGTGCCAGGGGAATACAGTTTCAGTCACTCACGGAAGCCATCGACACGACGTCGTGCAGCGGCATGCTGATCTTTCACATGCTCGCCGCGCTCGCCCAGTTCGAGCGCTCGCTGATCGGCGAGCGCACGCGCGCCGGCATGCGCGCGGCGCGCGACCGGGGCTCCCGGCTGGGCCGGCGTCCGGTTCTGACGCCGGAGCAGAAGACCGAGGCGATTGAGCTGCTCGAGAGTTGCTCCATCAGCGACGTCGCGGCGAAATTCAACGTTCATCCGCGCACGATCCGCCGCGCGCGGCAGCAGTCGGAGCAAACCACGCGCCTCCTGAAGTAGAACCTGGCAGGCTAGAACTGCCCGGTATCGGAACGAGATATGCGCAAACGAGGCCCGCGCGGGGGGGCGCGCCTCGCCACGGACCCGGCGCCGGGCTGCCCGGGTCAGCAAACGGTCTTCTCGACACTGAGTCCGTGGCGGCGCAGGCTGCGCAGCAACGTCTTGGGATGAATCTCGAACTTCTGGGCAACGAACAGGGTTGAGTGCTCGGACAGCAGTTGATGCGCCTGGACACACTCGGCCTCGGTCATCGCGTGACGCCTGCCGACATGCTGGCCGCGCGCCTTGGCCGCGCGCATGCCGGCGCGCGTGCGCTCGCCGATCAGCGAGCGCTCGAACTGGGCGAGCGCCGCCATGATATGAAACAGCAAGGTGCCGCCGGCGGACGTCGTATCGATGCACTCCGTGATCGACACGAACTGGATCTTCCTCTTCCCCAAGGTTTCGACAAGCTCGATCAGCTTCTTGATCGAACGGCCGAGCCGGTCCAGCCTCCAGACCACGAGGGTATCGCCCGCCTTGAGCACATCCAGCACCTCGTCGAGCCCGGGCCGGGAAAAGGTGCTGCCGGACACGCCATGATCGGTGAATACTTTTACGCATCCCACCGCCCGCAGCGCCTCGAGTTGCAAATCGAGATTTTGGTCATCAGTAGAAACCCTCGCGTAGCCGATTTTCATTCTCTCTACTTATCTACTTATCCAGCAAATCCGACGTCTCCACGGACGGCTTATTCAGATCTATTCATCACCATTCAAAGGACATGCGCGCCGGTTCATCCCACATATCGAGACGATCGGTCATTTTTTCGAACGAACCTTGGACACAGCCGGACCTCGCCCGGAATCAGGCACAAGGAAACCCGGAGCTTCGCCTGGGGACGCGAGGTGCGGCCACGCTGCGCGTGGCGTACGGTGCCGGCGAAAAGGATGGCCGGCACGTCTGTTTTACCCGAAATGCCAGCTCGTCGGCTTGAGCCGCAAAAATCGAAATAGAGGAAAGCGATTTACTCGATTACTTCCCTGCACGCAATAATGGCGATATTTTTTGCGATTCGACTCAAATACGCAAATCATCGCCTGGAACGAATACATCCATTAGCGCCATTTCACGTCATCCACGCAATCGGACAGATCATTCATTTCCGGAATTCAGAATGAAGATTAGGTCCGTTTTATCTCAAAATTTAAATATATACTTAACATACCATTAATTAATATTTTCAATTCTTTAAAATAGCTTTATTAGTGTAACGAAATATTACTTTCTCATTATTTCCTCTACGTAGCAATTCCCCCTATCTGGTTAATCTGGCGGAAAAATAACGTCTTGTGGCGTTTCCGCACAGGCAATAGGGAAGTTACGCTTGGATACAATTACGCCTCAGGCTTATCGAGTGCGTAATTCCAAAATCCATTCGGATTGCGCACATTCCGCCGCAAACCGACGCCGCCGCACGATATGCGGCAGCACCGCCGCGTGAGGCTCTTCCCGTTCGTTCTCGCCTGCACGAAGCGTCGCGAAACAGTACGAAACGTCGCGCGAAAAGCCCTCCGCCACAAACGAAAACGCCGGCCCGAAGGCCGGCGTTCCTGCGTCAACGCAACCGGTTACCCAGCGCCTACCGCGCGAACAGCGACGACATGTCGGCGAACGCCTTGAATTCGAGTGCATTGCCCGACGGGTCGAGGAAGAACATCGTGGCCTGCTCGCCGACCTCGCCCTTGAAGCGCACGTGCGGCTCGATGATGAATTCGATGCCGGCCTTCTGCAGCTTGTCCGCGGCAGCCTGCCACTGCTCCATCGACAGCACCGCGCCGAAATGCCGCACCGGCACCGCGTCGCCGTCGACCGCGCTCGTGTGGCGATGGCCGATTTCGTCCGGCGCGAGGTGGGCGACGATCTGGTGGCCGTAGAAATTGAAATCGACCCATGCGTCCGAACTGCGTCCTTCCGGACAACCGAGCAGTTCGCCGTAAAACTCGCGCGCGGCGGCGAGGCTATGCACAGGAAACGCCAGATGGAACGGCGGCAAGACGGTTTCGGCAACGCTCATGATGGAAAACTCGCTGGCTTGAAGTGAAGTGGGGTTGAGGTACGGCTCGCGTCCCGCGCGAGCCCGTCACGCGAGGCCAAGTTTAACCATGAATAAAAATGCTGAGAAACGATATATATTTGACCTGACCAACACGAAAATCGATCAATCGACATGCTGAGCGAACTGAAGACCTTCATCGCCGTGAGCCAGTACGGCACGTTTTCCGGCGCGGGCGCGCGCATCGGCCTCACGCAATCGGCCGTGAGCGCGCAGATGCAGCGGCTCGAACAGGAACTGGGCTTCCCGCTGTTCGACCGCACCGGCCGCTCCGCGACGCTCAACGAGGCCGGCCGCGAAACGCTCGCGCTCGCCGGAGACATCATGACGCTCTACGCGCGGCTCGCCGAACGCGGCGCGGGCGCGGCGGAAAGCGGCATGCTGCGGGTCGGCGCGATCGCGTCCGCGCAGGTGTCGCTGCTCGCCGACGCGCTCGCGCGCTTTCGCGACGACCGCCCCGGCTGGCGCATTCGCGTGGTGCCCGGCGTATCGCTCGGCCTGCTCGGCCAGGTGGATTCCGGCGAACTCGATCTGGCCGTCATCATCAAGCCGCCGTTCGCGCTGCCCTCGGAACTCGAATGGCGCACGCTCGTCGCCGAGCGGTTCGTGCTGCTCGTGCCGAAAAAGCTCGCGCGCGGCGCACGCTCGTGGCGCGAGCTGCTACGCAGCGAGCCGTTTATCCGCTACGACCGCGCCTCGTTCGGCGGGCGGCTCGTCGACCGTTTTCTGCGTCGCGCGCGTCTGACCGTGCGCGATGCGATCGAACTCGACGAATTGCAGGCGATCGTGCAACTGGTCGCGCGCGGCATGGGCGTCGCGCTGATTCCCGATACGGCCGGGCTCGGCAAATGGCCCGCGAGCGTCGTCGCGCTCGAACTCGGCGATCAGACGTTCCAGCGCGAGATCGGTCTCGTGCAGCGTCCGCGGCATAGCCGGCAAGCGGTGGCGGATGCGCTGGCGGAGTGTATTGCCGAAGCGGCGGGGGCGGCGGGAGCGGCCGGGACGCGTGGCTGAGCGGCCGCACGATAGGCACAATACGCACCAATACGCACGGCCAGCACGGCCGCCGTGCATCGCGCACGCGGCACGCCGATTGTCCTGCCATGCGAGCGGGCAACTGTATCTGTGAGTTTCGTGCAGCGGCGCGCAGAATCGTTGCCGACACCGAATCAGGTGAAGTACCCCATCCGCCCTCGTCTCCCGCCGCCATGATCGCCAGCCCCCTGCTCACCGCCGATGTCCTGATCGCCTACAGCGCCTATTTCGTCGGCACCGCGAGCCCCGGGCCGAGCAATCTCGCGATCATGTCGCTCGCCATGAGCACGGGCCGCCGCGCCGCGCTGACGTTCGCGCTCGGTGTGATATCGGGCTCGTTCTCGTGGGCGTTGCTCGCGTCGCTCGGCTTGTCGGCGGTGCTGGCCGCTTACTCGCAATGCCTCGTCGCGATCCGGATCGCGGGCGGACTGTATCTGCTGTGGCTCGGCTTCAAATCGGCGCGCTCGGCGCTCGGCGCGGGCAAACCGCTCGCGGGCGGCGCGCGGGCCGACGAGCCGCTCGGGCGACTCTATCTGCGCGGTCTGCTGCTGCATCTCACGAATCCGAAAGCGGTGCTCGTGTGGCTCTCGATCGTCTCGCTCGCGATGTCGCCGGTACACGGCGCGGCGCACGTGCTGCCGGTCGTGCTCGGCTGCATGGCAATCGGCACGACGGTGTTCGCGAGCTACGCGGTGCTGTTTTCCACGGCGTCGGCACGGCGCATCTACCTGGCGATCCGGCGCTGGCTCGACGGCTCGCTCGCGATCATGTTCGGCATCGCGGGGCTTAAGCTGCTGACGTCGAAAAACTAGCCCGCGCTTCGGCGTGCGCCGCCGCTCTGCGATACTGGCGCCATTGCGATACGAAGGGCACGCAGCATGGCCCACGACAAGGCACGCGGACAGGCACGATGAACGGCAACCACAAAGACAGTGGTAAAGGCAAAGGCAGCGGCGGCGGCAACGAAACCAGCCCCGCGACCGCACGCTCGCCGCTGCAAAAGCGGCTCTATGCGAGCGGCGCGGCGATCCTGCTCGCCGGCCTGATCGCGGCAGCGTTCATTCATGCGAGCGCGCCGCCGCCCGATAGCGCGGTCGCGATGTACAGCGCCGTCGATCCGCGTTACCAGATCGAACTACAGCAGATCGGCGGCAATGCGGCGGTGCTGATGGCGCAGTTGCATCAATGGTTCGGCAGCCTGTGGCACGGCGCGAGGCTGGCCTATACGGTCGCGGGGCTCGGCATCGCGCTCGCGGGCCTATGCTTTTTCATCGGCTATTTTTTCGCGGACGACGCCGGCGCACCACCGCGGTAGATGCCGCGCCGCGCCCGGCATCCAAGGATCAGCGCTCAGCCCAACGCCAGCCGGCTCAGGAACGCATCGACCTGACGCTCTTCGGTAGCCCACGACGTGACGATCCGCACCACCGAATGACCGTCATGCGCCGCGCCCCACACGTAGAACGCGAAGTCGCGCTTCAAGGCGGCAATGACCGGATCGGGCAGGATCGCGAATATCTGGTTCGTCACCGTTTCCGCCTGGAGCGCGTGACCGTTCGCCACGATCCCCGAGGCGAGTTTCTTCGCCATCGCATTCGCGTGCCGCGCGTTGGCGAAGAACAGATCGTGGTTGCCGAACAGTTCCTGAAACTGGATGCCCAAGACCCGGCCCTTCGCGAGCATGGCGCCCCGCTGCTTGACGTGGAACGCGAAGTCTTCTTTCAAGGCCGGATTGCATACGACGATCGCTTCGCCAAGCAGCGTGCCGACCTTGGTCCCGCCGATCCAGAAGATGTCGGCGAGCGCGGCGATCTCGGCCAGCGTCGCATCGTTGCGGTCCGAGGCCAGCGCCGCCGCGAGGCGCGCGCCATCGAGAAACAGCAGGAGGCCGCGCTGTTTCGCGAGGGCCGAGATTGCCCGCAATTCCGCCAGCGTGTAGAGCGTGCCCGTTTCGGTCGCGTTCGACAGATAGATCATGCGTGGCTTCGCCATGTGCGGGAAATGCGCATTGCCGGCGAGCGCGGCCTCGATATGCTCCGGCGTGAGCTTCCCGTCGACGCCAGGAACCGTGATGAGCTTGTGGCCCGTCGCCTCGATCGCGCCGGCCTCCCGCCCGACGATATGCCCCGAGTTCGCCGCGATGACGGCTTCGTGCGGACGCAGGCAGGCGGCAATCGACACGAGGTTCGCCAGCGTGCCGCTCGCGACGTAGTGGATCGCGCCGTCGAAGCCGTCGCCGAGGCGAGCCTTGATGCGTGCGGTGGCTTCGGCACAGTACGCATCCTCGCCGTATGCGGCCTGCTGGACGTAGTTCGATTCGCTCAGCGCGCGCAGTATGTCGGGATGCGCGCCTTCGCTGTAGTCGTCGAGAAAACTGAAAGTAGTCATTCGGTGCGTCTGCATTGAGTAGAGGCCGCCCGGAATGGGTACGCGGCCGGAATGAGCTTACGCGAATGCGCCGCCGGCGGTATGAAGGCTTGCCCGCCGGTGGCACGGTGAGGCGGCCATTATCGCAGCTTCGTCTTCAGGCACGGCTTCGCGCCCATGCGCCCGGCGAGGTCCGTGGCACGACATCCGCTTCATTGCGCTTCATGAACGAGCCCCAGGCATCCGTCAAGGCGCGCCCTTTATCTGCTCATGCGGATTTACCACGCCGGCCATCAGCAGCGCCTCGTGCAAGGTGCCGAAAATGCAGCGCTCCTCGACAATCGGCGTGATCCCATGCCGGTCCATGTCGGCACGCAGATAGCGGTTCACGCGCGCGAAGATCACGTCGATGCCGCTGCGCTTGAGCGACGCACACAACTCGCCCACCGAACGCGCTGCCGAATAGTCGAGATCGGTGATCGCGCTCGCATCGACGACGAACCAGCGCACCGCGCTCGGCGCATGCCCGATCAGGCCGCTGACGTCCTCGACGAAAAAGTGGTCGTTCGCGTAGAACAGGTCGGCGCCGAAGCGATAGACGATCAGGCCCGGCGCGGTCTCGCTGCCGGGCACGGCCGGCACCGGCACCCATAGCCCGTCGCCGTTGGGCGCGAGCATCATCGTGTGCGGACGGTAGCTATGGCGCACATGGCGCAGCAGCGACAAGGCGACCGCGACCAGAATGCCGTGCTCGACGCCGATCAGCACGACGGCCGCCGCCGTGAACACCGCGAGCGCGAATTCGCCGGGACTCTCGCGGCGAATCGCGGACAGCGCCGACAGATTGACGAGCCCGACCGCGATCGTAAACACGATGCTCGCGAGAATGCAGTGCGGCAGATATTGCAGATAGCGGCTGAAAAACAGCAGCACCACCACGACCACGGCCGCGAACACGAGCTGCGCGAACTGGCTGCGCGTGCCGGCGCGATCGGCCATCGCGGTCTGCGTCGGACTGCCGTTGACGACGAACGCGCCCGAGAACGCCGCCACCGCATTGGCGGCCGCGATGCCGAGCAGGTCGGCGTTGGTGTCGACGGTTTCGTGATAACGCTCGGCGAACACGCGGCTCGCGGCGGCGCTCTGCGCGACGATCATCACGAAGCAGGACGCCGCCACCGGCAGCAGATCGAGCATCTGCTGCCACGTCACCGACGGCACGCGCAGCGGCGGCAAGCCGCCCGCCACGGGTCCGAGAATCGAGATGCCGTGCGCCGCGAAACCGAATACGTCGCTCGCGGCAATGCCCGCCACGACCGCGATCAGCGGCACCGGCAGACGCGGCCAGAAGCGTTTGCAGAACAGGATCGTGGCGGCCACCAGCAGCGAAATCGCCAGCGTCGCGGGATGAATCTGCGCGGCTTCGCGCACGACCAGCAGCAACTGGTCGACGCTGCTCGCGGCATGTCCCGGCACGCCGAGCATGTCGCCGAGCATCGCAATGCCGACCTGCACGCCGACCCCGGCGAGAAAGCCGACCAGCACGGTACGCGAGAGGAAATCGGCGAGAAAACCGAGCTTGAAGATGCGCGCGATGAGCAGCAGCGCCGCGGTCAGCAAGGCGACCATCGCCGCGAGTGCCGCGTATTCGGCGCTCGAAGCGGGCGCCATGGTCGAGAGGCGGCTCGCGAAAATGGTCGCGGTGGCGGAGTCGGCGGCAACGACGAGATGCCGCGAGGCGCCGAAAAACGCAAACGCGAGGAGCGGCAGGAAAGCGGTGTAAAGCCCGGCGACGGCCGGCATGCCGGCGATGCGCGCATAGCCGAGCACCTGCGGAATATCCATCGACGCAAGCTGCACGCCGGCCAGCGCATCGCGCGCCGCCGCGGCGCGGCTCAACGGAAGAACGCCCTTCAGTACGCTCACGCGCACCGTCATTATTTTTTGCAGAAATTCTTGCATACGCGATACTGCCCCTAAACAAAGCTTATCGCGCATCGTGCCCTGAACCGGCACGCAAAGACAAGACCTGACGAATGATCGGGCAGGTGGCCGGGAAGCCGGAAACAGGAAAGCAGAACGAAAGAAAGCCAGCTTCCGCCGCTAGCGAAGCTGACGACAACCTAACCAGGAACGAAGCGCTTCACGGTTCTTCACGGCTCGCGCGCGAACCGAACCGGCCCGAAGATTTAACGTTTGAATTGCCCTGTCTGCGGGTCCACATGGCGTGCAAAACCGAACAACGCAGCGATGCAGAAAGGACAGGCGATCAGAAAGACGGCCAACATCACGGTCACCCCGTAACAACTTGTTACCGGAGAGTTTAAGGGTTTTGTCCGCGAATTAAATGAGGGAAAACCGCAAAGCACTGTTGCGCGGTATTACAACTGTCTTAAAGAGGCCGGTCGTGAGACCCGCTGAAAACACGGAGTCTCGTCACGAGGTCTTCCTCGAATCCGGCGCGGGCCCCACCGACGCACGCATCGTCACGCTGACCGGAAACTCGCGGAAAATCTCCCAGGTGGTGCGATAGCACGCGTTGATGAGCCAGCGCACCGCGTTGCGCGTCAACTCGGCGGTCGGAATATGCACCGACGTGAGCCCCGGCGCTGCATAGGGGGCCGAGTAATCGTCGTCGTAGCCGATCACGGAGATATCGTTCGGCACCGAAATGCCCGCCTCGTAAAAACGCGCGAGCACGCTCACCGCCATCGTGTCGTTTGCGCAGAACAGGCCCGTCACGCGCCGCTTCGTATCGAGCAGCTTCTGCGCGGCCGCATAACCGCCTTCGGGCGAGAAGTCCGATTCGATCAGCGTGACGTCCTCGCGCGCAATGCCGGCGCGCGCGAGTTCGGCGAAAAAGCCGTCGATCCGCATCACGTTGTCCGACGCGCTAGCCGGCCCGGCAATCACGCCGATCTCGCGATGGCCGAAATCGAGCAGCGTGCGCGCCGCGAGTTCGCCGCCGCGCCGGTGGTCCGCGCAGAACGACGCATCCGGCAACTGCTCGAACGCGCGATTGAGGAACACCATCTTCGGGTGCATCCGATGCAGCATGATGAGGTCTTCGTCATGCAGGTCGTGGCTGATCACGACCACGCCGTCGCAATCGCGGCCGATCAGAAAGCGCACCGCCTCGATCGCCTGCTCGCGCGGCGATCCCTCGCCGCAACCAGTCGCGACCACTACGTGGCGATGCACCGCGCGCAGTTCGGTATCGGTCTGCTTCAGGATCGTGCCGTAGTAGGAACCGAAAAACGTCGGCACGAAAATACCGATGATGCCGAGCTGCCGCGTCGCCATCGCCCGGCCGATCGACGACGGGCGGAAGTTCAGCGTCTCGATGGCCGCTTTCACGCGCGCGGCGGCTTCGGCTGAAACCGGTCCTTTGCCGGAAATGGCTCGTGAGGCGGTCGACATGCCCACGCCGGCCAGTTCCGCGACGTCCTTGAGTGTAGCCACGCGGTTCTCCATCAAGCCTTGTTTCGACGAGCCGCCATGCGCGTTCGCGATGCGGCGTGAGAGAGGCGCGCCGCCCGCTTCGTCGAACAGCGGGACAGGCGCGGCGTCGAACGAAAACGCCACGGTATCGACTACCGCTAGCGGCGTTCTGGTCTGATCGATCGACGCGATCTGCTCGCCATGATAGGCGGGCAGAATGACGCGATGATTGCTCCGCGGCTCCATTGGTGAAATTTTTGTGCGCTCGGTGCTCATGGCCGGATATAGCGCATAGGGATCGCCGAGCGGCACAGGCGCGCTCGAGACCATCGTACGCACGAACACGATGGCCAGCGGCATCGGCCGCAATCGGGGTTTGTCGGGAGTTTGACTGGCGCGCGTCGGGAAGACACGCGAGACATGGGTAGCAAAAAGATGAGCGATGCGCGAAGACACCGCCTGTGTGCCAGGTAACGGCGCATTCCGCGCCGTTGGCAGTGAGCGTATTTCGTATTGCCGTGGCCGGACGCCGCTGCCCGAAAGAACAGTACGCGTCGTGTTGCGGCAGAACGCACTACCGCAACACGACATCCACAACCCGCGACGAACCTATCCAGCCAATGACGCGTGACCTTGCCCGATGGCCGCCATATTCTTCTTGCGCTCCGTCAACCGGTTCGACACGCCGGTGACTCCGCGCACCGAGCGTGCCGCGTTGCCCACGCGCGAGATCTGCCAGCTTTCGGGCACGGTCCCCGTGAGCGTGACGACACCGCGACGCGCCCTGATGCGAATCCCCGAATCGTCGAGATCCGGTACGCGCCTGAGGGCGCGGCGCACGTCGAGAATGATCGCGTCGTCCGACCTGCGCCCGGGCGGCGAGGCCGAGACCGTCATCATGTGCGCGGCCTCGCCGGCCGGCGCGCTCATGACCTCACCGGCATTCGCATAGCTCGCGCAACTTGCGATGAGCGCGACCAGCGCCGCGCCGATCATACTGCTCGTCCCGTTCGTGTTCATGCGGCTCCTCTCAGGTGCTTTCAGGTTGGCGGCGCAAAAACACACGCATCGCGCCGGCATGTTGTTTCAAAGTGCTTCGCACATCTTACGCAACTTCGTCGATGTGCAAATACACGTTTTGGTGAACAACCGTGACCGGCGGCAGCGCTGAAGCAAGCGGAAAAAACCGCGTGGAATGGCCGGGTTCGGCCGACGCTACTTCGAGATCTTCTCCAGTTCGAGCCCATTCGTACGCGGTCCCATCAAACCGATCGCGAGCATCACGATCAGCATCGCCCCGGCGATGAACACGAACACGCCCGTCGTGCCGAAGTAGCGCAACACCGCCGCGATCAGAAAGGCCGTGAAAATCGCGGAAAAACGGCTCCACGAATATACGAAGCCCACCGCGCGCGCCCGGATGCTGGTCGGAAACAGCTCCGACTGATACGCATGATAGCTGTACGAAATGATGTTGCCCGCGAGCGTCAGGCACACGCCGAGGCTCACGAGCAGCACCGCGCCCGATGCCTGGCTGAACCACAAGCCGCACACGATGTTCACGCCGGCCATCACGACGATCACGGTCTTGCGCTCGAAACGGTCGCCGATAAAGAGGCCGATCACGGGCCCGAGCGGCGCCGCCAGCGCGATCACGCTCAAATACATGAGACTCGTCGTGATCGTGATGCCCTGCTTGATCAGCAAGGTCGGCACCCAGTTTGCGAAGCCGTAGAAGCCGACCGTCTGGAAGATGTTGAAGATCGTCATCATCAGCGTGCGGCTGCGATACGGCGGCACCCACATATCGCGGAAGCTGCCGCGAGGCGCGACCGGCACCGGCGGCGCGGGCGGCGGCAACTCGCGGCCGTATTCGCGGCGCACGGCCGCTTCGAGCGCGCTCATCACGCGCTCCGCCTCGGCGAGGCGTCCCTGCTGCGCGAGCCAGCGCGGACTTTCCGGCAAGGCGCGGCGAATCCACCAGACGAACAGCGCGCCGTGCGCACCGATCAGCGCGACCCAGCGCCAGCCGTCGAGACCGAACAGCGTGCGCGGCACCAGCAGGAACGAGAGAAACGCGACCACCGGCACGGCCGTGAAGCCGACCGCCTGCTCGCAGGCGAATGCGCGGCCGCGAATCTGCTTGGGTACGAGTTCGGAGATGTATGTGCCGATCGTCACGAGTTCGACGCCGATGCCCACACCGGCCACGAAGCGCCAGAAATTGAGGCCCGTCGCGGTGTCCTGGAACGCCATCACGACATTGGCCACCGTGTACCACAGCAGCGAATACGTGAACACGGCGCGGCGCCCGAAGCGATCCGCGAGAAAACCGCATGCGATCGTGCCGATAAACAGCCCGCTGAACAGCGCCGCGATAAAGCTCGCGACGCCGGTCGAGCCGAACAGGCCATGCGTGGTCGCGCTCAGGATTCCACTTTTGACGAGACCCGGCGCGACATAGCCGGAATACAGCAGATCGTAAAGCTCGAAGAAGAAGCCGAGGCTCAGCAGCACCACGAGCTTCCAGATCGAGCGCGTGGCGGGCAGCCGGTCGAGGCGCGCGGAAATGCTGCCGGCGTCGAGCGGCGCGGCATGGTTTGCGTCGTCCGCCTGAGGCGCGATGCGCTCGGCGGCGCTGCCGGCATGCGCCGCGTTGCCGTCGCTGCGCGCGACGGACCCCGCTTGATCGGGGGATGTCATGTTGTATGTCTCCAGGTGTTGCGACTGTCATGACGGCCGCCTGTCCGGCAAGACAACGGGGCTTGCCTAGACCGCGTTGGGACCGCTTCGCTGCCGGCCCTGCGTTCTGTCGCGCGTCGCACGCACCTCGATACGGCCTGGCCGGAGCCCGGCCTGCATTCTAGCCGTGCGCGCGCTTCAATTGTTCGAAGCTCGTGATTTTTCCGGCCAACGCGCTGGCCGCAACCGTGTAGGGGCTCGCCAGCCACACCTCGCCCGGCCCCGAACGGCCCGGGAAATTGCGGTTGATCGCGCTGATCGTCACGTCGCCCGCATGCGCCGATTGTCCCGGCCCGCAGTTCGCGCACGAGCCGCAACCGGGCATCACGAGCGTCACGCCCGCGCGTTCGAACACCGGCAGATAGCCCTGTTCCTCGCAATACGCGCGTACCGCCATCGTGCCGAATTGCAGATAGAGCCGCGTGCCCTCAGGCACGCGCATGCCGTGCTGCACACCCCAACGTAGCACGTCGTGATAGAAATCGAAGTCCTCGCGCTTGCCCGCGGTACACGAACCGCCGTACGCGATATCGATTGCGACGTCTTCGCCCAGTTGCCGCGCGGGCACGCCATTGCCGGGGTCGCCGGGACGCGCGAGCATCGGCTCGATGCGGCTCGCGTCGATGCGGATCGTGTCGCGATAGGTCGCGCCCGCGTCGCTTTTCATCCAGCTTTCCAGTACGAAATCGATGCCGCGGCGTTCCTTCAGGAACGCGACCGTGCGCTCGTCCGGCTCGACGATGCCGGTAAAGCCGCCCAGTTCCGCGACCATATTGGTCAGCGTCGCGCGTTCGTCGATCGACATCGCGCGCACGGCCGCGCCGCCGTATTCGAACACGAGGCCGATCGCGCCGCCCGAGCGGATCGCATCCCTATGCAGCAGATGCAGCACGACGTCCTTGGCGGTCACGCCATCGTGCAAATGGCCGTCGATCTCGATGCGCAGCGTTTCCGGCACCTTGCAGCGCACGTAGCCCGTCACCCAGCTATTGGCGATTTCCGTCGCCCCCGCGCCGAACGCGAGGCAACCGAGCGCGCCCGAATGCGGCGTGTGCGAATCGGTACCGCACGCGACCTGCCCCGGCAACGCGTATTGCTCGGCCATCAGCGCATGACAGATGCCCTCGGAGCCGGGCGCGCCATCGAACCTGTCATCAAGCGAGCCGTGCGAGCGCACCGGATAGTCTCGCGAGAACGAGGTGTGCCCTGCCATCAGATTCGCGACGCCAGGCAACAGGCCATCGCGCACGTGCGGAATGCTTTGCGGCGCGAGCACGAGGTGATCCTGGAACGCGATGATGTGATCGGGCGCGTGGAGCGGCGCGGGCTTACCGAACGCACGATGCATCAGATGCGCGCACATGCCGGTGAAGTAGTCGTGGCTGAAGCGCCAGTCGGCCGCGATGAATACGCCGTCGCCGCGCCGGGCACTGGCCGTGCCCGGATGCAGATGACGGTCGATGATTTTCTCGGCCAGCGTCTTCGGTTCGGCGCTTGTCTCTTCGCTTTCCTCATCGTTTGCCGCCCCGCTCGCGGCGCTGCTGCCGCGCTGGCCCGGCGCGGGCCAGTCCGCGAATCTGCTGTATGCGAGCAGACCACCGCTGCGAATGATCTGCTGCGTGAGCGCGTCGCGTCCCTTGAGAAATTCGTCGATCGCAATCGACTCGCCCGCGAGCAGCCGGTCGAGCACCGAGAAATCGGTCGTGGTCAGAATGCCGATGTTGTCGCAATTCTGCTGATAGATGCGCTCGAAGCTCTCCGCGACGATAAGCCGGATACCCGCCGACAACTCCGCGAGCGGACTCGACTCGCGCGACGAACCCTTGCCGTAGCGCTTGCCCGCCACGGTAACCTGGAAGCCGCCGTCCTTCACCGCGTTGCGGCCGATCGGCAGACGCTCGCCCGCCTTGAAGCCGACGTAGGGGTATTGGCCGAGGCGCTCGTCGTACGTGAGCATGACGGTGACGGGCGTGATCTCGTCGGTGGAGACGTTGTCGCGCAACGGGCCGGCGCTCGCGCGCGTGAAATTCCGGCCGGCAAGCTGCGCATCGATCACCGACGGATCTTGCGACAGGTACAACACGCGGCCGTCCAGACGAATCGTATCGTTCATGAATGCATTCTCCTTGCGCTCACTATACGGCGCGCAAGGTCGATGCCGAAGTGCCGGTGTAGCAACGCTGCCGTCTCGTTTCGCGAGGGCTCGGCGGCGTGCCGCCTCAGCGGGACGTATCCTGCTCGCGCCATGCCCTTTTCTGATCGAATAGCTTGCCGACCGCGATCCGGGTAGCCTTCCACCACGCAAACGGACGCGGGTCGGCGAGCATGCTCAGCGCCCGGGCGTAATCGAGCGTCAGACCTGGCGTCCAGGCCATCGTGACCGCACGTTTGCGGATCTGCGCCGCCACCCAGAGTTCCGGCGTGACGAGTACGCGAAGGAACGCGCCCCAGCCCGTGCGATCGCCGCGCAACCGGCCCACTGCCCCGTCCAGTGCCGCTTCGAGCGCGTACGAAACGCTGCTCGAACAATTCCGGTGAGTGAGGTTGTAATTGGTATCGCGCCGGTAGCTTTCCCAAAACGTTTGAAGTTTAGCCGCATCGTAATTTCGAATCCGCACGCGAACGGTCGAAGGACACCATGCCTTCGATTCGGTCGCATAGTCGGGCTGAAACAGGCCGGGGACGTCGTTCTCAGCGCTGGCCCGCAGGATACGGCCGAACTCGTCAGGTGAACGATCGATTTCGACACCGGGGTAGAGACTGATGTAGATACCTTCGGGCGATTCGAGTGCCGCGTGGCCGGTCGAGATCACGCCATTGGCGTCGACCGCGGCGATATAGCGGTCAATCACCGGATGACGCTGCGCCGGCGCCCGCGATGATCCTGAGGGGGTCCAGACATGAACCGTCAGGGCGCGCTCCTCATCCTCGGGCGGCCCATCCCACTCGGTGCGATCGAAAACGCGGCTGTCCGCGTTCGCATCGACATCGGGCAGTAGCGCGGAGCGCTGCGAACGACGCAGTGCGGGATTGCTGGCAAGGCGCCGCACACGGAATGCCAGCGAGATCATGTTCAATCCGCCGAAGAACAGGAACAGGCTCAAGGCATACGGCAAAGTGCCAACATAATGAGTCGGATAGGGCTGGTAGAAGAAAACGGCAATGAGAATTTCAACCACGCCCCACGAAAATGCGATCTTCCAGCGGCGATAGCGGACAACCCAGCCCGCTATGCATTGCAGAAGTCCATCGACGAGAAAGAGCGTGCCGAAGATCATCGACAGAATGAAATTTCCGTGATGATGCCCGGCAAAGATCAGTCCGGCCGCTCCTACGACGGCAAAGCCCTTGACGTACCGTAGCGCTCGCTGTCCGCCCACGCCGGTCCAGGCGACCGCGAGCGTTGCGAGCCCTTCCGCCAGAAACAGCCACGCGAAAAAGATAATCGGAAACTGGTGCACACCGAGAATCACGTCGATAAAGATGGCCAGGCCCGCAATGATCCAGATCAACCCGATCAGGAAAATCATGCGGGCACGTCTGCGCAGATACGCCACACCAAGAAGGAGTAGTACCAGCCTCACCATAGCTATTCCGTGCTCCTTTTCGATACAAGGTTCAACGCAAGCGTATAGCGCAGTCACGTTGGCCGACACTATTGTAGTGAACATAAAGGAATACGACTTTCGAAATATTCACTCAATATTCCAAAATGAATAGACATGGCTATCGGTCTGTCAGTGGATCGCCATATGCTAATCGCACGTCAAAACCCATCATTTTCATAGCGACGATTCCGACGAGATCTCCCCCGTGCCACCACTGCGCCGACGACCGCCTGACCAGGCCTGATCGCCGAGAAACGCGACCAATGCCGCCGCGCTCGCACTCAATTGCTCGCGTGCCCTGAAGATCATGATGAGATGGCGCTCGGCCCACGCATTGCTTAATGCCAGCAGCCGCACGTCGAGCGTATTCACGTAGAGCAGGCCGACCGGCTCCGGCACGACCGCAATGCCGAGACCCGCGTGGACCATCCGGCACAGCGCGTCGAGACTGCTCACGCGAATCCGCACGTCGAGTTGCCGGCTCGCATTCGCCGCCTGCTGCGTCAGCAGACGTGTCAACGCGCTTTCGCTGCGCAGGCCGACGAAGCTGTCGTGCAGCAGATCGTCGAACGCCACGCGCGACGCGCTCGCAAGCCGATGAGCGCCGGGCACCAGCACCGCGAGCCGATCCTGCCGATACGGTGCCTGCTCGAACGCTTCGCTGCCCGCGACCGGATTACAGATGCCGAAGTCCGCGCCGTGTTCGTCGACAATACGCAGGACGTCCGCGCTGTTTTCCTCTTCGAGTTCGATCGACACGTCGGGAAACGCGCGGCCGAATGCGGCAACGTCTTCGGGCAAAAACTGCACGATCGACGAAAGATTCGCCACCACGCGCACGCGCCCTTTCGCACCCGATGAAAAGCGCGACAACTCGGCGCTCATCTGTTCGATATTGCCGATGATCGCCAGCGCGTAGCGCAGCACGGTCTCGCCGACCGGCGTCACGGTAATGCCGCGCGATTGCCGTTGAATGACCGGCAGACCGATCACGGCCTCGATCTCCGCAATGCGCCTGCTCACCGCCGACGACGCGATGAATTCGCGCTCTGCCGCGCGCGCGATGTTGCGCTCCTGGCAGACGGCGACGAACAGGCGCAGCGAAGTGAGATCGAGTTTCTTGAGCAGGTTTTCCATGGGACGTGGCGCGGCTTTCGAGTGCCGCGAAGAAACGCTGGAATCGTGGCCCTTATCGTCTCATGGAGTGCGTCGTCGCGCCATGGCTGTCATAGCGCGTCGTGAAAGATGATGCCTATGGTATGCCGGTGTCCCGAACGCAGACGGCTCACACCATGACGCAAATTCACGCGATACAGGCCGCGCGCGCCTTGCACGGGCCGGCTGTTGACGGTGAACACCACTGCATCGCCCTGAGCGAGCGGCACGACTTCGGCACGCGACTGCATGCGCGGCCGCTGCTCCGTCATCACGAACTCCCCGCCGGTAAAGTCGCGCCCCGGTTCCGACAAGAGGATCGCAACCTGCAGCGGAAACACGTGTTCGCCGTATAGGTCCTGATGCAGGCAGTTGTAATCGCCCTCGCCGTATTGCAGGATCAGCGGCGTCGGACGCACCTGGCCCGCGTAATGGCAACGTCGAATGAAATCGGCGTGCTGCGGCGGATAACGCACGTCGATACCCATCGCCTGGTTCCAGCGGTTCGCGACCGGCACGAGATGCGGATAGATCGCGCCGCGCAATTCGCCGATGATGTGCGGCAGCGGATAGGCGAAGTACTTGTATTCGCCGCGGCCAAAACCATGACGGCCCATCACGATACGGCTACGATAAAGACCGTCGCGCGAATAAAGCGCCGCGAGCGCATCGCACTCGTGCGCCGTGACGAGTTGCGGCACGGCCGCGCAGCCGTATTGATCGAGGTCCAGCTCGATCCGGCGCCAGTCGAGTGTGTCGACGCGCCGGTCGATGGTGGGCGCGGATGCGGTGGCGAGAAGCGCCGTGGAGTGTGAAGTCGTCATCGAGGTGGCGTGAAGGGAATCGATAACGTCAGTGTACGAGTACGACGGTGCGAAAACACTCCGGGTCTTGCGCTCATATTCGGCGGCCCTGCACGCGCCGACGATTCACGCTACGCTGTCGGAATTCGCCGCGCCCGCATTCCGCGAACTTCACGGCACTTCTTCCCTTCAAGGACCGCAATGAAACAGCAGCTCACCATCGATTTCGTCTCCGATATCGCCTGCCCGTGGTGCGCGATCGGCCTGTCGTCGCTGCAGCTTGCGCTCGCGCGTCTGCACGATCGCGTCGACGCGCGAATCGCCGTGCATCCGTTCGAACTGAATCCGCAGATGGGACCTGACGGCGAAGACATCGTCGAATATCTCGGCAAAAAATATGGGCGCACGCCCGCGCAGATCGCCGAAACGCAGGCGATGATCCGCGAACGCGGCGCGAGCGTCGGCTTCGATTTCGGTCCGCGCACACGCACTTACAACACGTTCGATGCGCACCGTCTGCTGCATTGGGCCGGCATCCGGGGCGAGCAGTTGCCGCTCAAGCTCGCGCTGCTGCGCGCCTATCATGCCGACGGCAAGAACCCCGGCAATCATGACGTGCTGATCGAAGCGGCGCGGTCGGTGGGACTCGATGCCGAAGAAGCGCGCGAAGTTCTGACGAGCGGCGCGTATGCCGACGAGGTGCGCGAAGAAGAGAAGAATAATCAGCAGATGGGCATTCAATCGGTACCATCGATCATCTTCAACGGTCGCTATCTGGTGACGGGCGGGCAGCCGGTGGAGCAGTTCGTGCAGGTGATCGAGGAGATCGTCGCGAAGGGCGAGGCGTCATTGAGCTGACGGCATACGCTGAAAACCAGACGATCCCGGCTGCCATCGACAACGCAGCCGACAGCAACAGGCCGCCGCGCATGCCGTCGGCAATCGAATGCTGTAGCGCGAGCATGCTCCCCGAAATGGCGACGCCGAGCACCGCGCCCGTTTGACGCGCGGCATTGAGCACCGCCGCCGCGATACCGGAGCGATCGATCTCGACCGATGCCATGAGGGTCGCCGTGGTGGCGGGGGTAATCAGGCTCGCGGCAAGACCGATCGCGGGCAAGGCGAACGCGAATGGCGCATCGGAAAAGCAGGAGACGATCGCCCACAAACCGGTAAAGCCGAGCGCCGCGAGCATGCACGCACCGGCCACGAGACGCCTCGGTCCCAGCCAGGCCACGGCGCGTTTCGACACGAGGCTGCCGATCGGCACGACGATCGTGAGCGGCAGGAAGGCCAGCCCCGTCCGCATCGGCGAGTAGTCGAGCTGATGCTGGAAGTACAGGCTGAGGTCGAATATCAGGCCATAGAACGTAAAAGCCGAAACCACGGAAACGAAAATCGCGCAGGAAAAGCCCGCATGGCGAAACAGGCCGAAAGGCAAAACCGGCTGCGCACTCTTCATTTCAATTGCGACGAACATGCAGCCCGCGAGCAGTGTTGCCGCGATGCCCACGACAATGGGCGGCGCGGACCATCCCTCTGCGGGCAAACGGATGACCGTGATGTTGAGCAGCGCGAGCGTCGCGATTGCGGCGATCTGCCCGGCGATATCGAAACGATGCGCGGCGCTGCCCGGCTCTCTCGCCGGCATCGACACCCTGAACGCCAACGCGATGCCGGCAAGGCACACGGGAACGTTCAGCAAAAAAATGCTGCGCCAGCCGACCAGTCCGATAACCACACCGCCGATCAGCGGCCCTGCCGCCATCGCGAGGCCCCCGAGTCCGGCCCATACGCCGAATGCGGCCGCGCGCTCGCGAGGATGCGGGCACGCGCGATTGATGAGTGCAAGCGAAGCGGGCACCAGCAGTGCTGCCCCGACACCTTGCACAATGCGCGCGCCGATCAGCATCGCAAGGCCGGACGCCGCGCCGCACAACGCCGAAGCCGCGGTAAAAATCGCGAGACCGGCAATATACACATTGCGCTCGCCGAGCCGGTCGCCGAGCGTGCCGCCCGACAACAGCAGACTCGCGAAGGTCAGCGTATAAGCATTGACGACCCATTGCAGCCCGCTCATGCCGGTCGCAAGACTCGCCGATATCGGCGCCAATGCGACGTTCACGATCGACGTATCGAGGATCACGACGACATAGCTGAGGCTCGTTGCAAGCAGCACGGTCCGTTGCCGTATTCGAGCGTTCATCGGGCGAGTCTCCCTTGAAAACATGGCTGGTATCGCTTCAGTATCGGGGATCGAGGGGCCGCGATGCTTCGATGCGCGTCGAAGTATCCGGGCACGAGTTTGGGCTACGCTATCGGTCAATGCTCAGGAGACGAAGATGGACGTTCAACCGAAAATCGCGGCGACGGCCTTCCTGATCGCCGATGCGGCCCGCGCGGCCATGCTGATGACACTGGCCGATGGCCGCGCGCTGCCGGCCGGCGAGCTGGCCTACGCGGCCGGCGTCACGGCGCAAACCGCGAGCAGCCACCTCGCCAGGCTGCTGGACGGTGGCCTCATCACGGTCGAAAAAGAGGGACGCCACCGCTACTATCGACTCGCGGATACGCAGGTGGCGTCGCTACTCGAAAACCTCGCGGCAATCGGCGCCACAGCAACGGCGCGCCGCAAACCGCGTGGCCGCGATGCGCGGCAATTGCGTTTCGCGCGATGCTGTTACGACCATCTTGCCGGTCAGGTCGGCGTGGCGATCACGCAGCAGTTGATGCAGCGCGATCTTCTCGCGCCCGGCGAAGACAAGCGTTTGGAAGTTACGCAAGCCGGCGCGCGGTGGTTCGGTGAACTCGGTATCGACGTCGCAGCACTGCGACCGGGCAAGCACGGCATCGCACGCCAATGCCTCGACTGGACCGAGCGGCAACACCATCTCGCCGGCCCGCTCGGCGTCAGGTTCATGTCGATGCTGTGCGAGAACGGCTGGTTGCGGCGCGCGTCTTCATCGCGGGCGGTGCAGGTTACACCGCTGGGCCGGACGGCGCTGTATGAGAAATTGGGCGTAACAGTGGATGACCTGGGCGAAGATACGGACGATCAGAGGAAGTAAGTTTGCGTGGCATGCGGCTGCGGGCTACCGGCGCGAGGTGCATGCGGCATCCCCCACCGCATGCGCCCTACCCGCTCTTACAGATAGCTGCAAACGTAGTCGAGCGTTTCGATCACCTCGATATCGAAACGGCTCTTGCCCGGCACCGAAAACGATTCGCCCTCGCCATAGGCCTTCCATTCGTCGCTGCCGTCGAGGCGAATACGGCATTTGCCTGCTTGCACTTCCATGAGTTCCGGCGCGTCGGTGCCGAAGTTCAGCATGCAGGGCAGGATCACGCCGAGCGTCTTGCGCGTGCCGTCGGCAAACAGAACCGTGTGCGAAACGCACTTGCCGTCGAAATAGACGTTGGCTCGTTTGACAACGGAAACCTGATCGAATTGTGTTGCAGCCGTCATGGCGGTCTTCCTCTGGATCATCGTGAATGGATGCGCGGCCCCCGGGCGGCCAGCGCGCGCGGCATCCGTGCAGGCCGCTCGCGCGGCGTTCGAATGCGGGCGCGAGTCCGCCATCATACATGGCTATTCACGGCGATTGGCAGCGTTCGGCGGCGGTAATCGCCGGTGTACCTGGCAACCGGACAAGTGTCGTCAAACGACATTGCCGCAAGAAAGGCTGCGATCTTCGAGGTCGAATGTCCGGCGCGCTATTCGGAAGTCGAGATTGCCGGACTGCGCGGCCATGGCGGAGTAAGGGTGTCCGCATAGGTCATCAGCGAAATGCGCGCACCGCTCGCGACTATATCGCACGTCCTGTCTTGTCTCATTGCGTGCCCCGGCAGGCAGAAAGAACATTGATCCCCTGCTGGCGTTATACCGTAGCAGGACGTGAAAAGCATGCCCGGGGTTTCTCCCGATCCGCTCTTTCCCACGGCGACACAGCTTATTGCGCACGCATGAGAATTTAACAATTCACTCGGTATTGATTGAAGAAAATCCTGTCTGCGTATCCAATCCTTAATTAAAATTTCTCAAATCTGTATTACACTCGACCGGACTTTTTTTCCATAGTGCGGCTTGTATCGGGGTATAGCCGGAAAGAAGCGTGGAAAGAACATAACCGCACAGGCCAATGCGGTTTGCAGGGTCGGATTTTTCATGGGTGAAAAATCCCAGCGAGGTTGCCAATAATCGCTATACGCGCTATCACAAAAGCCATCGACTTATGCAAAGCACCTACAACCTGTGGCTCGTCGCCATTTCCTTACTCATTGCGACGCTCGCCTCTTACACCGCACTCGATCTCGCCGATCGCATTTCGCTGCTCGCCTATGCGAGAAGACGCCAGATATGGCTCGCCGGCGGCGCGTTGGCAATGGGTGCCGGAATCTGGTCGATGCATTTCATCGGCATGCTTTCTTTCTCGCTCAGCATTCCGATTGGCTACGATTTCAGAATAACGATCTACTCGTTCGCCATCGCGGTACTGGTGTCGTGGTTCGCATTGCAGACCGTCACGCGCAAACGCCTCGGCATATTCCGCCTGTTCGCGGGCGGTGTGCTCATGGGTTTAGGCATCGCCAGCATGCATTACGTCGGCATGGCCGCGATGTTGATGTCTCCCGCGATTCACTACGACCCCGTTCTTTTCATCGCGTCGATCGCGATTGCGATTGCCGCGTCCACAGTGGCGCTCTGGAGCGCCTATACGCTACGCACCGCGGAGCGGCGGCACGTAACGGCCAAACGCATCGGCACGGCACTGGTCATGGGCATGGCGATTGCCGGCATGCACTACACCGGCATGGCCGCGGCGGATTTCGCCGTCGGCTCGATCTGCGGCGCGGCGGGCGGCGTCAGGCCCGAATGGCTCGTAACCGCGGTCACACTGGCGGCAATCGTGATCCTCGCCGTCACGCTGATAGTTTTTCATCTCGACGCGCGCGCCAAGTTTCTCGACGATTCGGTTGCGCAACTCGACGATCACGTCGAACGCATTCGAGGCACGACGCGCTAATGAGCGGTTGCCGCCATGCAGCGTTTAAACCGCTTCCGGCACCCGGCGCGTTTTCAGGAATGCTTCGAGTGTTTCGCCGCGCATGCTCGCGTACATGCCGAGGTTCGTGATCTTCACGACACGCGCGAACTTCTCCAGCACGAAGAAGCACACGCCATAGCGAATCAGGCCGATCCAGTCCGTGTTGTCGACGAGCGCGCGCTCTTGCGGCGTCAGAGCCGCCGCATCGTAAGCGGCCGCACGGTTTTCGAGCCACAGCGCACGCGCGGGCGCCTCGCGCATCTGCCAGAAGAAACGGTTCAGACGCATCGCCTTCATGCTCTGGCGAATGTCGAACGGATACGTGCCGGTCAATGCTTCGACACCGATCAGTTGCGGATTCATTGCCCCACCTCTTCTTCATAAATCGTCACGGCCATTGCGGTACTGGTGGCAAGATAGTAGTTGCGATGCAGTTCGCGGACCTTCGAACCGAGCGCGCCGCGCATCGCGAGCCACATGATCGTCTCGACGCTTTCCGCGCCGCCAAGACGCACGTAGTCGACGTGCTTCATCGCGGCAAGACGCTCGGGATCGCTGACGATCAGGTCGAGAAATTCCATGTCCCATTCGGTGTTGTTAAAGCCGCTGCGCTCGCCGTGTACCTGGTGAGACAGGCCGCCCGTGCCGACCACCACGACCTTGAGGTCCTGCTCGAACGATTCGATCGCGCGACGCAGCGCCTGGCCGAGCCGGTAGCAACGATTCGCGGTCGGCAACGGATATTGCAGCACGTTCACTTCGAACGGCACCAGCGAGAGCGGCCAGCCGCCTTGATGCGGCAACATCAGCGAGAGCGGCGAATTGCAGCCATGATCGAGCGGGCGGTCCTGGAAGATCGTCAGATCGAATTCGTCGTTGACCATCTGCTCGGCGATATGAATCGCGAGATCGGGATGGCCCGCGATATCCGGCAAGGGACGCTTGCCCGCGCCTTCATCCGCGAATTCGTGATTGGCCGACACGCCCAGTGCGAAAGTCGGATAGCAGTCGAAGAAGAAGCTGTTGGCGTGATCGTTGTAGAACATCACCATCACGTCGGGCTTGCGCTCGTCGAGCCATTGCGCCACCGGCTCATAGCCTTTGAAAAGCGGCGCCCACGCCGGGTCGTTCTGCTTGCCCTTGTCGTACGCCAGGCCGATTGTCGGCACATGCGACGTGCCGATGCCACCAATGATCCTTGCCATATTCGTTCTCTTCCGTCACTTCGTGCCGCGTGTCGATCGGATAGGTCGCCGTCTGTATCGCCCGTCTGCACCGCAATACCCAACGCGACCGTCTTGGGATACAAAGATAGGAATTGTGCCGCGAGACAGGAAGTACGGGTAAACCTCATTCTGCGCCGGAATCATGGCCCGAAACCGTGCAAATGCGTGCCGGGCAAACCGGCGGACATCGCCGCAAGCCGCGCCGCGCATGGCTTCGCCGGTATTCCAAGGCCACGCTGAGAACTTCGTATTTCTCCCTCATGGCGCCGCATGCGATAAATAAAACAGATGCTCGGGAAAAGAACTCGCAAAGCACTTTTTAAAGCTTGGTGCGGAGTGATACGCGTGGCTATACTTCGGAGCTTCCGACGAGTCAGACACCCATGAACGAGACGACCCAGCCAGCGATTGTCCAGACGTTACGCGGGAAGATATTCCCGGGCGAAGCATCGCCGGGTCGGCGTCTCGCGGAAGCACGGCTCGCGCAGTGGCTCGGCATGCCGCACACGCCGCTGCGTCATGCGCGAACGATCTGATGACGGGCGCGGCATGACGAACGACAACACATCGACGGAACACGGCCCCGCTTCGGCCAAAGCGCCGTTGCCGGCGGGCGGCAAAGACCTGCTCAATCTCGCGCAGTTGCGCGCCTTCAGACTCGTCGCCGAAATGGGCAGCGCAACGCGCGCGGCGGCCGCGTTGTTTCGCGCTCAGTCCGCGGTCACGCGTTCCGTGCAGGAACTCGAATCGGCACTCGGCGAACCGCTCTTCGATCGTGGCCCATCGGGCATGCTGCCGACGCCGGTCGGCCGCGCGGTGCTGCATCGCTGCGAGCGCATCTTCGCCGAACTGGAAGAACTCGCGCAATGGTGTGCCGCGCGTCAGACGCGCCGCCGGCCCGTTGCGGAAGGCGCGCTGCCCGCTTATCTGCTCAACACGCGGCGCCTGCAACTGCTGGTGGCGCTCGCGCGGCACCGGCATATGCCGAGTGCCGCGAAAACGTTCGGCATCAGTCAACCCGCGGTAAGCACTGCGATTCGCGTGCTCGAAAGCGGTTCGGGTCTGAGTCTTTTTCATCGCAGCCCGCGCGGCATTCTGCTCACGACCGAAGGCGAAACGTTTCTGCTGCACGTGCGGCGCGCACTGAACGAATTGCGCCACGTGCCCGACGATATCGCCGCGTTGCACGGCAAGATTCAGGGTGCGGTGACGGTCGGTGCGTTGCCACTCGGACGCACGCTGATTCTTCCCAAGGCGATTGCGCGCATGTCCTCGGAAAATCCGGGCGTGCGCGTCGTGACCGACGAAAGCTCGTACGAGACATTGGTGGCCGGTCTGCGCGCGGGCGACATCGACTTTATTCTCGGCGCGCTGCGCGACAACGATGCGACGAGCGGCCTGAAAAACGAGCGGTTGATGTCGGACGACATGGTGATACTGGTGCGGCGAGATCATCCGCTCACCCAGGCGCGCAACCTGACCATCATGGACTTGCGCGACGCGCAGTGGATTCTGCCGCGCAGCAACGCACCCGCGCGCGCATTGTTCGAAACGCAATTCAAGCGCCTGAAAGTCAAGCCGCCGCTACCGACAGTCGAGACCGCCGACTTTGCGGTGATTCGCGGGCTACTGCTCGGCACCGACATGGCCGCGGCACTCTCGGCGCAGCAACTGCATCACGAGATTCAATCAGGACAACTCGTGGCACTCGACGTGCCGCTGTACAACACGCGGCGCAATATCGGCCTGACGCTGCGCGCGGCGGGTACGCCCTCGCCGGCCGCGCGTGCGTTGATCGATGCAATCCGCCTGTCGGTGGTCGACGTGACGCGCACGGTCAGTATCGGTGCGAACTAGCGGTGCGATTTTCAGCCCCTGGACTCTCGCCCCCTGTCCGGCAGGCTATCGAAAAACGCGCGCCAATCGAACGGAGTCGGCAACGTTCCGTATTCGATACCATCCGCTTCTCCGAAGCCGATGAATGCAACGTACTTGAGTTCGTTCATTGCCCCCTTGTCTCCCAGATTGCTTTCCAGGCCACGCGAAGTTCTCTCAATGTTTTTGTAAGCCAGAAATCATTGTGGAAGTAAAAAGCAAATGGCAAACTCAGTAAAAATAAAGCACAACCGTATCACGCAAGGCGGCAATTCCCCGACAATATAGGGCACGCCGGCCTCGCCTGGCCAGGCCTCAACGACGCCCGGAGAAAATACAATGAATAAACGCGAATTCCTGACCCGCACAGCAGTACTAGGCGCGGCAGCCACGCCCGCATTCGGCGCACAGCGCGAATACAGCACTCGCTGCGCCCCCTCGCCAGTTATCCTGACGATATCCGGTTCGATCAAACGCAGCAATCGCGGCGCACTCGACCCGTCATTCGATCAGTTGCTGGCCAAGCATCAGATCAGGTTTTCGGAAGCCTATGGCATCGATCTGCCTTTGCTCGCTAGCATGAAGCAAGTGACGATTCGCCCCACCATCGAATACGATTCGCATCAGCATACGTTTAGCGGCCCATTGCTCACCGAGGTACTCGCTCACGTCGGCGCGCCCGATGCCGGCAGCACGCAAATCGTGATGCACGCGGTCGACGGTTACGCCGTGATGACGACACTCGACACGGTGCGTGCGTATCGCTTCATTCTCGCGACGCAGATGGACGGCAAGCCGCTGCCGCTCGGTGGCCTGGGACCGCTATGGGCGATCTTCGACGCGGACCATCTTGCCGAACTGGCCACCAAACCGCTCAAGGACCGCTTCGAGTTGTCGCCGTGGGGGCTTTATCACATCCAGGTGACGCAGGCATAAAGACGGCCTACGGTGCAGCCTGAAAGGAATCAGCGCGCTTCCTCGCGAAGCGCGGCACCGAATCGTTCGACACACGCCTGCCGCACGCGCTCGACCGATACCGCCCAATCCTCTCCGGGCGCCCGGCGAAACAGACGCAACGATTGGGGATACCACGGCGAATCGTCGCGCTCGTGCATCCAGCGCCAGTCGACATCGCGTTCCGGCAGCATCACCCAGCACGGCTTGCCGAGCGAGGCGGCCAGATGCGCGATCGACGTATCGACGCAAATCACGAGATCGAGCTGCGCGACGATCGCCGCGCTGTCCGCGAAATCCTTCACGTCAGCGCCAAGGTCGAGCAGCGGTTGAGCCGCCGGTGGATGGCGCGCTTCGTCTTCTCCCTGCCCTTTCTGCAGACTCACGAAACGCAGGCCCGGTACGCTCCAGAGCGGCGCGAGCGTGGCGAGCGACGGAATCGAGCGATTCGCGTCATTATGATGCTTCGCGTTGCCTTTCCAGACGAGACCGATCCTGGGCCCCGGCGGCAGTGCGTCCAATGCGGAACGCCATGACTCGACGAGCGCTGGATCGGTCCTGAATCGTAGCGGCGCGGGAATCGTCTCGACAGTCGTGCGGAAATGCAGCGGCGCGCTCAGAAGACTGGTCCAGCAGTCGTAGCCCGATATTTGCGCGAGTGCGCTGCTGTGATCGAACACGGCATCGATACCATCGACATCCGCCATCAGCCGATGCAGCGCCGGCACGCACGCAAACGCGATATGCGCAGCCCCTTGCGCTTTCAGCAACGAAAAATAGCGGCTGAATTGCAGCACGTCGCCAAGACCGTCCTCCTGCCAAACCAGCACCGACTTGCCCGCCAGCGTGTCGCCCGTCCATTGCGGACACCTGAGCATCTCGCGCGTCTTGCGGTGAATGAAACCGGGCTGCTCATAACGGTCCTCGTAGAGTGGCCAGGCTTCGTCGAAGCGGCCCATGCCGAGCAGCACCACGGCAAGACCGAAACGCGCTTCGCTATAACCGGCCTGCAAGGCCAGCGCCGCGCGATACTCGCTCTCGGCCTCGGAGAACCGTCTCAGCTGCGCGAGTGCAGCCGCGAGATTCGCATGCGCCGGCGCCAGTTGTGGAGATAGAGCGAGCGCGCGCCGGAATACCTCGATTGCCTCGGCGAAACGTTCCCGCACGCGCAGCACGCAACCGAGGTTGTTATGCGCATGCACGAGGTCCGGTTGCCAGCGAATCGCGTCACGATAGGCCTGTTCGGCCTGCTCGAAACGCTCCTGCCTGAACAGCGCAATGCCGAGGTTGTAATGCGCCTCCGCATAGTTCTCGCGATGAGCAATCGCTGCGCAATAAGCCGCTTCCGCTTCAGGCACTCGCCCGAGGTCGACCAGTACCGAGCCGAGATTCAGATGCGCCTCCGCGTAATCGGGCCGGATAGCCAGTGCAAGCCGGCAAGCCAGCTCGGCCTCCGCGAGCCGTTGCGTTGCCTTCAGCACGCCACCCAGGTTGTTGAGCGCTTCCGGATACTGCGGCCTGAGCGTCAGCGCCTCGCGATACGCCGCGTCCGCCTCCGCGAGACGCCCGAGTTCCAGCAACACGTTGCCGAGGTTGTTGTGCAATTCCGCATGACCGCGCAGTCCGCACAGCGCATGCCGATAAGCCACTTCGGCTTCATGCGGGCGGCGCAGTTCGCTCAGCACGATACCGAGGCCGTAATGTGCTTCGGCGTGATCGGGGCGAATCGTCAATGCCTTGCGATACGACGCCTGCGCTTCGTCCCTGTAGCCGAGCCCGTGCAGCACGCTGCCCAGTTGACAATGCGCATCCGCGTCGAGCGGACACCGCGCCACTAGTTGCAGATACATCGCTTTCGCGGCGGAGAGGCGGCCGAGCGATCGGAGCAGCGCGCCGAGACTCGCATACACGGCGACGTAATCGGGCTTCAGATGCAAACATTGGCGCCAGTAGTTCTCCGCGTCCGCGACCTGGCCCGACATGAACGAACACGCGCCGGCAATGTTCAGCACATCGGCACGCCGATCGTTCGGCAAGCTCGCATCGTCGAGCAGCGGCAAGACGAGCCGCGAGGCGTCGGCGTACTGTCCGGCCGAGCACGACGAAGCGGCGCGCTGGATGATGTCGGCGAGGGAAGGGGCAAGCGTCGGCATGGACGTCATGAGTCGTGGCGATAAATATTGCGCTGTTTCCGCGGGATGTCGGCAATGCGATCCGACAGATTAAGTGATTCGCCACTGTTCCAGCGCGTCGAAATGAATGGCCTTTTGCCGTCTAATCCGCTGCTATACCTGTCATCACGAAAGAAAAGATCGCGCGGCGATGATAGAATCGGCGCGGTCTTTTTCCCGATCATCATGACTTCACGCTCCCGTCACCGCATGACCGCATGGCTTGGCCTCGTCGCCATGTGGCTTGTCGTGTTCGCGCCGCTCGTGAGTCAATTGGTCGCATCGGGCCGCGCGGACGAGCCTGTTGCCGCGCTCTGTTCCGCGCTGCATCCGTCCGGCGCGAGCGATGCGGGCAATGCGCTCGTGGCTCAAACGAGTCCCGCGCCCGTGCATTTGAGCCACGACGATGCATTCGGCGCCTGCGGCTACTGTCATCTGCTCGAACATCACGTGGCGATGCCGACGGTTGCCGTCGCTGAACTTCCGGCCGCCCTGCCGCTTGCCGGCACCGCGCCGCCCACGCTGTCCATCCGCTTCATACCGCTTGGCGCGTTCCCGTCGGGACGCCCACGAGCCCCGCCTGTCGTTTCCTGATCGCTGCCGGTTCTGATCGCGCGTTCGTCGCCTGCGCCGACGACGCCCGCGCTCGCCTGTTCAATGCATCGAGGAAACGTTCATGTTCGACTTCGCCCTGCGAAGGCTGCCCCTTTGCGTCCGCCGCGACGCGGGCTTTGCTTCTTCCGCTTATCGCGCGGTTCATCGCGCCGCTTGCCGGTCCGCTCGCGGGGCGAGTCATGGGCCAGCTTGTTGGCCTGCTTATTCGTCCGCTTGTTGGTCCACTTGTCGGTCCGCTTATTGGCCGATCCTCGCTTCGGCACTCGTGCCGGCCCTCGTCGCCTCGCCCGCGCAAGCGGACGACGCCAAACCGGACGCGACGCTGCCCACGGTCAGCGTCAGCGCCAGTACGAGCGCCGCACCGCGCGCCGTCGATCCCAATCTGCCCGCTTCCGTCGAAACCGTCACGCGCAATCAGTTCGCCAACTGGAACGTCGCCAATACCGAAGACGTGCTCAAGTACATGCCGAATCTGGCCGTGCGCAAGCGCTTTATCGGCGACCTGAATTCGATCATCGCGGTGCGCGGCACGAGCAATACGCAAAGTGCGCGCGGCCTCGTCTATGCAGACGGTTTGATGCTGAGCAATCTGCTCGGCAATAGCTATTCGTTTCCGCCGCGCTGGTCGATGGTGTTTCCCGACGAGATCCAGCAGGTCGACGTGATCTACGGGCCGTTTTCCGCGCTCTATCCGGGCAATTCGCTGGGCGCGACCGTGCTCATCAGCACGCGCATGCCGAAGCAGTTCGAGGCCGATGCGGACGTCAAGGCGTTTACACAGCACTTCAGCCTGTACGGCGTCAACCAGAATTTCAACGGCACGGAAGCGAGCGCGTCGATCGGCGACCGCATCGGCAAGTTCTCGTATCTGCTCGGCGTGAATCATCTCGAGAACACGAGCCAGCCGCTGCAATTCGCGACGCTCGTGCAATCGGGCACACCCGCGAAAGCGGGCGATACGCCCGTCACCGGCGCGTACTTCTACAACAACCAGACCAATACGCCGACGGCCGTACTCGGCGTCAACGGCGAGGGCATCGAGCACACGGTGCAGGACCAGTTCAAGCTGAAGATGCAGTACGACTTCACGCCGACGCTGCAAGGCGGCTTCACGCTCGGCTACTGGCATCAGACCTACGACAGCCAGACCTCGACCTTCCTGCGCGACGCGAACGGTAATCCTGTGTACAGCGGCAACGTGTCGATCAACGGCTATCACTACACGATTCCCGCGGCCGCCTTTGCACCGAGTCTCGGTCACAGCGAAAACTGGCTATACGGTCTGTCGCTGAAAACCCGCAACGCAGCCGGCTGGAATGGCGAAGCGATCGCCTCGTATTACGACATCGGCAATAGCGTGGCGCGCACGGCGAATGCCGGCGGCCCCGGCAATGGTCCCGGCACGGTACTGTTCGGCGACGGCACGGGCTGGAAAACACTCGATCTGCGCGGCACGTACACACCGTTCACGAACGAGGCGGGACTCGGCAATCACGCGCTGAGTTTCGGCTATCACTACGACAACTACTTTCTCGACAACCAGAGCTACAACACGCTGAACTGGCGCGACGGCAACGCGGCGTCATTCGCCAATGCCTTCACGGGCAAAACGCAGACGCAGGCGCTCTACGCGCAGGACGCATGGCGTTTTCTGCCGCGCTGGAAGCTCGTCTACGGCGTGCGCTATGAAGACTGGCAAGCCTACGACGGCACGCAATCGCTGCCGGGCCAGACCGTTTCGTACGGCGAGGCGAGCCAGCGCCACTTCTCGCCGAAAGCGTCGCTGTCGTTCGACCTCAGCGACGATCTGACCTTGCGCGCCTCGATTGGCCGCGCGTACCGTTTCCCGACGGTCAGCGAACTGTTCCAGGGGCAAATCAACGGCTTCGCGATCGTCAACAACAATCCGAATCTCCAGCCCGAGGACGATCTTTCCAAAGAACTGAGTGCCGAATGGGCGCACTGGAATGGCCTATTCCGCTTCTCGCTGTTTCAGGACGACGTGAAGAACACGATCTTCAGTCAGACCGACACCACCGTGATTCCCAACGTGACGAACTTCCAGAACATCGGCAAGGTGCGCTCACGCGGCGTCGAAACGAGCTATTCCGGCGAGGACGTGCTGGTGCACGGCCTCGATCTGCTCGCCAGCGTCGCCTATACGCAGTCGAAGATCATCGCCAATGCGCAGAACCCGGCTACCGTCGGCAAGTACTTTTATCGCATTCCGTTATGGCGCGCGGATATTGCCGCGACCTATCACTTCGATGCCCGCGCAGCGCTCACGCTCGCCGCGCGCTATTCGGGACGCCAGTACAACACGCTCACGAATACCGACACGAATCCCGACGTATTCGGCGGCACCAGCACGTACACAGTCGCGGATGCGAAGTTCACCTTCAAGCCGACCCGGCTCAGCGAAATCGGTGTGGGCGTCGACAACATCTTCGATGCGCGCTACTTCGTCTATCACCCGTATCCGGGCCGCACGTTCTATGTGGAAGCGAAGCTGCGCCTGTAGGCGGCACGCGAACCGATCGATCCAACTTATCCGACGAGGATTTCATGTCCACAACTCATGCCGCTGAACACGAGCGCGTTGCCCGCGATTCGACCGCGGACCCGAGCGCCGGTGCGAACACCGGTTCCACGTATTCGGGGTACCGAACGCTATGGCGCTGGCACTTTTACGCCGGCCTCTTCGTGATGCCCTTTCTGCTCGTGCTGGCCGTCACCGGCACGCTGTATTGCTTCCAGCCGCAGATCGAGCCGCTGCTGTATCGGCACCGCCTGATCGTCGCACCGCAAGCGGTACCGAGGCTGCCCCCCAACGTACTGTTGGCGAAAGCGCGCGCGGCCATGCCGGCCGATGCCGTCGCGACGACCGCGGTTATCACAAGCGACGCGCAACGCAGCGCCGAATTCGTTTTCCGTCTCGCGGACCGCACGCAACAGAGCGTCTATCTGAATCCGTATAACGGCGAGGCATTAGGCACACTGAGCGTCGAGCGCCGTTTCATGCAGGTCGATCGCATGCTGCATCGCAAGCTGCTACTCGGCAAACCCGGCGAATTGCTGATGGAACTGGTCGCATGCTGGACGCTCGTGATGATCGGCACCGGCGTCGCGCTCTGGTGGCCGCGCGCCGGAACCACCGTGCGCGCCGCACTGGCACCGCGCCTGTCGCTGTCAGGGCGCCCGCTCTGGAAAAGCATCCACGCGACACTCGGCATCTGGCTCGCGCTCGGCGCGCTCGCCTTCGTGCTGACGGGCCTGCCGTGGACCGGCTCGTGGGGCAAGCAGTTCAAGGCGCTCGCGACTGCCGCGCAGCTCGGCGCGCCGCCGGGCGCATGGAAAGGTCTGGCGCTGCGCTCCGCATTGCCGGGTACGCACGCAGACCACGCAGAGGCAAAGGATGCGCACGGCGCCCATGAAGCCCACGCCCGCATGGACTCGATGCCCGGTATGGTCATGGACGACCTGCCGCTGCCGCTCAAACCGTGGGCCGCCGGCAATGCACCCGTGCCCTCGTCCCGCGATGCAGCAACCGATGCAAGCGCCGAAGCGCCACAGCCCCTTTCGCTCGGCCATATCGCCGCGTTCGCCACCTCTCTCGGCATCACCGACGGCTACAGCATCGTGCTGCCGGATTCCGCCACCGGCATCTATACCATTTCCTATTTCCCAGGGAATCCGAAAGACGAACGCACGCTATATATCGACCAATATAGTGGCGCGGTGCTGAAAGACATCCGCTACGGCGACTATGGCGCCATCGCGAAGGCCGTGTCGTACGGTACGTCGCTGCATATGGGCCGCTATTTCGGCGTGGCAAACCAGTTGCTCTGCGCGGCCATTTCGCTCGGCCTCGCCGCGCTCGCGGTGACGGGCTGCGTGATGTGGTGGAAACGGCGGCCGCTGCGTGTGTCCGGCACGCTCGGCGCGCCGTCGCGCGAACGCGCCGCGCCGCCGATGCGCGGCTGGAAAGCCGGCCTTATTCTGCTCGGCATCGTCTTTCCGCTGATGGGCGCGACGCTCGTCGCGGTATGGCTGCTCGACTGGCTATTCTTCGGCCGCAGTGCGCGCGGCCAGCAACGCATCGCCTGAGCCCGCGACGGCTCCGCTTGCATCGACTGCACGTTTACGATAAATTTTGCTCGTTTATGATCGATTCAAGCCCATCGAGCAAGGAGACGCCATGCAGCGAACGCGAGAGGAAGCCATCAACGGACTCCTGCCCGAGCAGCGCGAAGCGCTGATTCTCGAACGCCTGCGCACGCACGGTCGCGTGCTGGCGGCGGAACTCGCCGCCGAGTTACAGACCTCGGAGCACACGGTGCGCCGCCATCTGCGCGATCTCGCCGACCAGGGGCACTGCAAGCGCGTATACGGCGGCGCCCTGCTGATCTCGCCCGCCGACAAACCGGCCGCGCTCCGCATGCACGAAGCCGTCGATCGCAAGGCGCGCCTCGCCACGGCAGCTGCATCGATCGTGCGGCCGAAGCAGATCATTCTGCTCGACGCCGGCTCGACAAACGTCGCGATTGCAGAAGCCCTTCCCGAGAACGCCGATCTCACCGTCGTGACGAATTCGCCCGAAGCCGGCACGCGTTTGCTAAACCGGACCGGTTTCGACGTGATACTCGTCGGCGGGCGTATTGCTCGCGGCGCGGCCGGCTCGCTCGGCGCAACCGCACTGCTGCAAGTCCAGCAGATTCGCGCCGACCTCTGCTTTCTCGGCGCCTGTGCGCTCGATCCCGAGGAAGGCGTCGCTGCATTCGACGCAGAGGATGCCGAATTGAAACGCGCGATGGTCAAGTCCAGCGGCCGGATCGCCATCGCGCTGACGTCGGAAAAACTCATGACGGCAGCACCGTTCGCGGTCGCGCCCGCATCGGCGATCGACTATCTGTTCGTCGAGGCCGACGTGCCGCGCGCGCGGCTCAAGCGCCTCGAAGCCGTCTGCGACAACGTGACGGTGGCACGTTCATGACGACGCCCGACAACTCGCGCGGCAAGCCGGTCAAGGAACGCATCGCGACGATCGGTATCTTTCTCGCCAACGGTTTCGGCATCGGCGCATGGGCGGTCGAAGTGCCGCGCATCAAGGAAAGCCTCGCGCTTGGCGACGCGGCGCTCGGCATCGCGCTGTTCTGCTTCGCGCTCGGCGCGATCGTCGCCATGCCGCTCGCGGGACAACTCGCGCCACGCTTCGGCAGCGGCCGCGCGACCGCGCTGCTCGGCGTGGCCTTCGCCATCGCCTTGCCATTGCCCGCGCTCGCGCCCGGCATGGCGGCGCTGTGTGCCGTGCTGTTCGTGCTGGGGGCGTCGAATGGCGCGCTCGACGTGTCGATGAACGGACACGCGAGTGCCATCGAAACACAGTGGCGCGCGCCGATCATGTCGTCGTTTCATGCGGCATGGAGCGCCGGCGGTCTGCTCGGCGCCGCAACCGGCGCCATGTTGCAGAAGAACGGCATCGGGGTGATCGGCGGACTGCTGGCGCCCGACCTATGCATCGCAATCCTGATCGTTTTTTCCGCGTCGCTGGCATTGCGCGATGTCGGCGCGCGCGCGGCCGCCACGTCGAGCGGCTTCGCATGGCCCGACAGCGGCGTGATGAAACTGGCGATGCTCGCGTTTCTCTGCATGCTCGTGGAAGGCGCGGTGGCCGACTGGAGCGCGGTGTATCTGCGCTCGGCCCTGAATCAGGAAGCGAGCGTCGCCGCTATCGGCTACTCCGCGTTTGCGTTTTCGATGGCGGCCTGCCGGATCGCCGGCGATGCCTCGGTGCGCCGCTTCGGTTCGAGCAGGGTCGTCGCGCTCGGCGGCCTGATCGCGCTGGCCGGGCTCGCGCTGGTATTGAGCCTGCCGACAGTGCTGACCGCGTGCGTCGGCTTCGCGATGGTCGGCATCGGTCTCGCGAATATCGTGCCGGTGATTTTCAGCACGGCCGGCCGCTCGACCGCGACGCCCGCGATCGGCGTCTCGATGGCGGCCACGGCCGGTTACGCGGGCTTTCTGGTCGGACCGCCGCTAATCGGCCTCGGCGCAGGCTGGCTCGGCTTGCGCGTCGCGCTGTGCCTGCTCGTGATGGCTACGTTGATCGTTTCGCTATTGGGCGGCAAAGCCGTGCGCAACGCGCAGCCTGCCGCATAGCGCGCGAACCGGCTTTGCAACCGCGCCGCTTCATAGCCGATTCACATAGCCGCTGCACCGTTGCTTCACCGCGCGGCTTCCCAAGCCGCCAATGTCATTCCGTTTCCTTGTCCAGCAACGCGAGCGGCTTGCGAACAGGCACCGCCTCGCGCCTGGCATGGACACCTAACGGCCAGCTCAACGCGCCAAGCAGCGAGCGCGGCTGCGTGCCGTCGTCGAGACCCGTAACCGGCCATTCATGTTTCGCGGGCACCCACCGCGTGCCGAATACGTGGTCCCACATCGGCAGCAATTGCGCGAAGTTGTGATTGAGATGCTCCGCGCGGATCGAGTGATGCAAACGGTGATACTGCGGATTGCTGACCCACGTGACGTAACGGCCGAGGTCCACGCGCAGATTCAGATGCGAGAAGTAGTTGCCAAAGAGGAACACGACCGAGGTCGCGCCGACGATCCACGGTTCGACCCTGAACAGCACGCCGACGATCGGATAAAGCAGGCAGCCCTTAATCAGTACTTCGAGCCAGTGATGCCGCAGCGTGATCGTCACGTTGAAATCCACCGCGCTATGGTGCAGCGAATGCAGCTTCCACAACACAGGCCACGTGTGCTGCAGGCGATGAAACGCGTATTCGAGCAGATCGATTGTCAGCAGCACGATCACGAACGACGCCAGCGCGCCCCACCCTTGCGACACGAGCACCACCATGCCGCCGCCGAACGCATTCACGATCGCGACACTGGCCGCTGCCGCGAGCGGCTTCGCGGCCTCGACAAGCGCCAGATACACTCCCGCGTACGCCATGTTCAACCGTTGCCCCGCGCGCGATTGCAGCAACGCGGCCGGCCAGCGGCGCTCGAGCCATGCACCGATGCCCATCGTCAGCAGCGCGAGTGCGTAGGCTTTCAGCCAGAGGCTCGCGTGGTGCAGCAATTCAGGAAACGGGATCGACGCGAACATGGAATTCCCCGGGCGGACGATGCATACCGTGTATTGACGGCTCCTGCGCGCGCATTCGCGTGAACGGCTTGCTACGGCTCAACATGAGCAGTTCGAACCATCGCAAACAGGAAGCACGCACACCGGAGAGTCGGGAACGGCAGGAGCGTTAGCGTGATCTTCGCAGCCTGCCGGCCGGCACGCAAGCGCCAGCCCCACGAATCGGCGGCATCGCGCCGATGCTTTACCGTGAACTTACGGTAAATTCGACTCCGTCCACGAGGACGTAAAAAGTGGCGAGGTCATCGCTTCACGTTGTCATGATCGCGAGTGACCGATGCTTTCGCATCGCTCACTCGCGTCGTTGTTTATTGACATCCGCCCTGAGTTGGCCCCGCCGCCCCTCGCAAGACGCGTCAATCTCCCCGAACGCGAATCACGAAGACATGTGCTGCTGTCGGCTGTTATTCACTACGTGCTTGCCGGTTGCAGCGTATCTGGTTCTTGTGCCGCTCTTATTGCAACGGCCGTGCCATGATGCTGCAAACCTTGCCGGCAAATGATCTGAGCTTTCGCAGCGCGTATCGCGTGGGCCCGATCGCACGCGATGAGTCGGAATTGAGACACCACCATGGTGCAGCGATGCCGTCGCGCGCGTCGGCCTGCATTGATTCGAGGCGCGCGGGAAAACCCGTATCGATGTTGAGCGGCAAAGGTTTGCCGGGTACTCCGGTCAGAATTGCCTGCGCGTTACGAGACGGAGTAGCGATTACCTGGCACGGACCGGCGTGTCGCAAAGCTGAAACCGAACCCGGACAGCGGCCATTCCCGTTTCATAGCAGCGCCGTCAATTGCGCAACGCGGGCCTCGAATTGCTGCAACTCCCCGGCGCGCAGCGGCGTTTTCTCCGGCAGTCCGACCGTCAACGGGTCTTGCGGCACATTGTCGACGTGCACCTCGTAATGCAGATGCGGCCCGGTCGCCCAACCGGTCTCGCCGACATAGCCGATCACCTGATTACGCGCGACATGACTGCCGCGCCGCAGCCCTTTCGCAAAACGCGACAAATGCGCGAACGTCGTCGAATACGGTGCGGGATTCTCGATAACGACGACTTTGCCGTAACCGGTCTGACGGCCGATAAAGCGGATCACGCCTCGCGCCGTCGCATGCACGGGCGTGCCGGGAGGCGCGGCGAGATCGACACCGTTATGACTTTGCCAACGATGTGCGACCGGATCGAAGCGGCGCAACGAAAAACCGGATGACACGCGCGTGAAAGCCAGCGGATATCGATCGAAGGCGGGCTTCGTGCTCGCGCCGTCTTTCGTGTAATAGAGCGGCTGGCCGTGCAGGTCCTTGTACAGAAACACGTCGTGCGTGGCCGATCCGCGCACGATGCGAACCGCGAGCGGTTCGCGCGCGGACACGATGGAAGCACTCCCGCCGTTGCCCTGCGTGGCGTCGGCTTTGTCGCCACCGCCGTTGTTGTCGAACACCGCGCTCACCTGGTCGCCCGGTTGCGGGTCGCGCGTCAGGTCGAGTTCGTTATGGAACGCACGGACCAGAATCGCCGTGGTGCCGACATCGACGCCGAGGCTTTGCGTGGCCGCCGCGAAGTTGCGTTCGATCGGCGCCTTTTTAACGGTGAACGCGAGCAGTTGCGGAATCGGTGCAGTCGTCGCCGGTAAACGCGCGGCGGCGGTCGTCGAATCCTTGCTCACCAGCAAGACGTCGGGTTCGTCGTTGCGCGCGGCATGGTCGTGAGTCATCAGGTACGCCGCGCACACCGAGCTCATTGCACATACAACAATGATTTTGCTGGCGCGCCCCGGCAGGATGCGGGCTACGGATAGAGGCATTGACTAAGGCTAAGCGGTCGACCGTCGCAGGCGCGAGAGGCATGCACGGCGGTTTCGTTGGAACAGCATCTCCGGGTACTGCGCGAGACGCTGCATGAGGCTGCTGGAAGCCTATGGATGCTTTCTTAAGTCAGGCTTAAGCTGCCCCCAATAAGCAGGTGCGCAAAGCGCCACCTGGGACGGCATCGCCCGGGCCTTGCAGACCATTGCACCGAAAGCCATTCACGCGAACGAGGCCGGCGCGCATGCGCGCCTTCGCCTCATTCATTGCATTCGGTGCATTTAGTCAAGATAACGAAGCAAGCATGTTCGACAGACGACGGACATGCGCCTTGAACGCGTCGCCCGCTTCGCGGTTCGTCGTCGGATTCAGATGCGAGGTTTCGGCGAGTTGCGCCTGCTCGTGAAAGTCATTGGCGATCTTGCGCCGGATGTCCGCTGGCAGCGAGCGCACGATGGAGACCAGCAAAGCCTCTTCGGCATGCATCATGCCGAGAATCGAATGTGTGTCCATGCGAGAACCTCCGGTGGCAACATCGGCAGCGCCGTTCAGCACAAGCGCTCCGCACTTCATGTTACCCCGTTGGTTCGACGCCGTTGACCGGCTGTGATTGACCGGGTGAAATTACTCGGCAATCGAATAGCGCGAGGGACGGCGGCCCGGCTCTTTCGCCACGGGCTCGATACGCGGACTCGCGCCGCGAATGAACAGGATCGCGCAAAAAGCCAGCATCGCCCAGATGCAAAGAACTACCGTCAGAGCGCTCATGTCAGTCTCCGGAGAATGGGGAGTGCGGGTTAATACCGAAGTACCGGATGTGCTGAAGCCGTCAATGCAGCACGGACTCGCCTGACTCGCCGAACAGCAGTTCGTCGATCAGGCCGGTCGTCAGCGTCAACTGCGTTGCAAGCGATCGGCGCGCGAACTCGGCGCCGGCCGCGTCGCTGCGCGCAACGGCGGCGTGGGTTTCGGTCGCCAGGCGCAATACGGCTTCGGAGCGGTGCTGCAACTCTCGCATGATCTCCGCATCGGGACCGGACAACGGGCTGCCCCGCTCCGGGGTGGCAAATTCCGGCAGGCCGGCTTCGAATTGACGGCTTTTATCGTGGCGGGAAGACATCTGACACTCCTGGCGCAGTGAACGCGAATGGCACGAACCCAGTGTGCGCCGGCCGCCGGCTTTTCAATTCGTCGAATAGAAGCCGATTGTGAAGCCAATCCACTGCGATCGAAAAAATCAGGGTTTTTACTTAAATAAGGGCCCGACAGGCCGCGAATCCCGTTCGCGGGCGCATCGGAGCTTGCGGAAAACTCACGGCAACGGCAGGAAAACGTCTAACCTGCCGTACGCTTTCAGAGAACTTCAGGCAGCCTCAGGCCGCCGCGACAACGTCGATACGCAGGGCCTCGGCGCCAGCCGCGATGGCGAGCAGATGATCGACGCTCGGGTGCGCGCCCGGACGGTTGCGCGCGTCGGCCGTATGTTCGGCGAAGAGCGCGAGGCCGTATTCGGCTGCCTTGGAGTCCAGCGCACCGAACGTGGCATGCAGATAGTTGTAGACCGCGAGCGAGCCCTGCTTGCCCGGCTTGTTCTCGATGCTGGCGACCACGGTGCCCTTGCCGTCGACCAGATCGATGCGCGCGATGCCGTCGATCGCAGGCATCTGCGCAAGATTTTCCTTGAATACGTTGCTTGGTTGGAACATCGAAACCACTCCTTTTTTCTAAAAAATGCGAGGCGGGCCGTATCTTAGCCGATGGGTGGCTCAAGCCGCCGGCAATCGCTCAGAACAGCGCGCCGGACGCCACAGATATTCAGTAATCCCGGATAATTTTCGGCGTCGATTTTCAGGCCGCAGAGACAAGGAAAACGTTTAACTTCAGATCCTCGATGCGAGCAAGAACACCTACCTGTAATCATTTTCGAAGCAAAACAGCATCCGCACGAAAGCAACGCGACATCAGAGCACAGGACACAAAGCTTCGGAAGACTAACGATATCAAGCACAATAAATCGCCTTTGATAATCGACGACGAAAGCCCACTAAAAACGGCATTCAAAAGACCCATTTAGAAGCAGCAAACGGCCATTCATCGCGGATTCAGGCGCGCCCAGTTATGCCTTCAGCGTCATTTCGACTGCTTGCAATCTTCTTTGAGATATGATCTCCTATGACTTACGAATGTTTCTGTAACAAGAAAACACGCGTTACCGTAATCTTCATGCTGCGCACAGCAGCGATCCATCCAGGAGACGCCCGCCAGGCAAGGAAAGAAGACTGGTAAAAATGCCACGCAACGGGAGCATTACTCGCCCCGCTGCACGGGCATCTTTTTGCCTATTGATTTTAGTTATATGACGACTGATGTTTAGTATTTTTTAAAACCCGTACCGGCGAGATTTTAAAAATCACTTAATTCATTAATCCGACCAGGGGATGAAAATAAAAAACCATTAAAAACCAGCAATTGAATCCGCACCATCAAATCAAAATCTGGAGACGACATGCTTTCACCGAAGAAAACCACGCTTGCGCTTACTCTCAGTGCCGCCACCGCCCTGTTGATCACCGCCTGTGGCGGCAGCACGAACGACAGTTCGCCCGCTGCGCCCAGCTCCCCGAGTTCGCCGTCCACCACGACGCCCACGCCCGATCCGTCCCAAAACGGCGCGATTTCGCTGCACGGCATCGTCTACGGTCAGGCCGACACCAGCGTGCCGGATGGCGCCGGCATTCCGATCACGATGATGGGCCAGATGCGCGCGCTATTCGATCTGATCCGGAAATCGCCCGATTTCACGCAAGTGGTCATGGATCTCGGCGACGGCAACCCGGTTCACGTACTCGATACGAACACCGGCGACAAATTCCTGCCCGGCAAGCTCGCGCTCGGCCTGTCGTGGATTCTGATCGATATGAAGACGAAGGGTGATCCGGCCTATGCGGATTATCTGGCGACGTATCAGAAGATCACGACCGCGATGATGACGCAAATGACGGGCGCCAATTACACGTATGCGAATACGTCCTGGGGCGAGTACTACTATCTCGTCGCGCTCAACAATTTCAACGCGCATGGCATGCTGCACGAAGTGTTCAGCGACGCGATGCTGACCACGCTGCAAAACCGCCTGACCTTCTGCGACATGTTCGGCCCCGACGCGAGCGGGCAAAAGAATACCTGCCCGGCCGCCGGCACCCCGATTGACGTCGCCTCGCTCAATACCGCGCAGAACTACTACGCGGTGTCGTACGGTATCGCGGGGCTGCGCCAGAAACTCGGCTGGAGCAATCCGACGTTTTCTTCAACGACCGACCCGACCGTCGCCACAATGGGCGCGCGCGACGCACTGCTCTACACGCTCACGAAACATATCCGCAACGACTCGACGGGCGGCTTCTCCGACGAAGCCTCGAACACGCACACGACTTATTACGACCAGGCGCGCTACGACCGCTACAGCACGCTGCTGATCGGCGAAGTGACCGAGCGCACGCTGGAAATGGGTAACGAGGCCAATCTGACGCCGGAGCTGAAGCAGTATCTGCGCAACTCGGTCGATCTCATTCTTCCGCAGCTCAATACGAACGGCCAGGGCTTCAACTACGGCCGCTCGATCGGCCCGTACGGCGATACGGCATTCATGGAAGTGCTGACCGCGGCGGCCAATGTGGGCGTCCTCACGCCGCAGGAAATGCAGGTGGCCTACTCGTACATCTACAAGGCGGCTTATCGCTACAGCAACTTCTGGTACGACCCGACCTTGCCAACGCCGTCGGTGAACATGTGGGTCAAGGGCCGGGGCACCGACTCGTATCGCGGCAAGCCGCGCGTGATGGGCGAAAACTTCAGCCTGCTGCATCAGTTCATGTACGTCAACGCATGGTGGGACAAACTCGGCTTCAACGGCAAGGCACCGCTTCCCGATACCGACATGCAAACCTATCTCAACACGAAGCCGCATTACACGCTGACCTGGTACAACCAGCCGACCGATACCGCGCATCCGTATAGCGCGGCGCTCATCACGGTTCGCGACGGCAAGCGCGTCATCAACTTCAACCTGAGCCAGGCGCCCGACTACAACTCGTACACACCGTACTATCCGGTGCCGTCTTCGGATCAACTCGCGTACGGCACGACCGACCTCGCCTACGCGTTGCTGATTCCGCAGGTGTCGTATAACGGCAAAACCTATATTCCCGTCACGTACTACAAGAACCTGAACGTGCAGGAAAATAACGGCGAAGTCGTCGTCACGTTCGACACAGCGAAATTCAGGCAAGCCGCGAAAAACGCGCTGTACACGACAGATCTGGATCTGCAGGTGCATACGATCGTGACCTTCAGCCACGGCACGATCACGCGCAGCGATACGCTGAATTCGGGCACGTTGACGGGCAACCTGTCGGTGGAAACGGACTTCTCGTCTTTCGCGGATTTCCAGAACACCACCGCGGGCGGCGACGGCTTCTCGGTCAACTACACGAATAGCCCCGCCACCAATTACGCCACTACCGGTTTCGACAATTGCGCGCTGTCGCAATTCGACACCGTGAACGGGACGACCAATCCGTTGTCGACCACGCCGATTGGACAGCTACATTCCAATTTCGTGTGTAAGACCCAGCCGTTCGCGCTGACGGGCGGCGCCAACCGCACGTTCACGTGGACACTGAAGTACGCTGACCCGGCCTGAGCGGCTTAGGTGAGCCGGCCGGCCTTCGCGAGAAGGCCGGCCTTGTTATTCGCAGGCTCGCCGGCCGTTTTCCGCCGGTTTGCGGACGAAGGGGGTAGCAGTCATACCAGTAGGCGATGTTGCCTTGCTAAGGAAATGCGGCATCGGAACAATGTGTACGAATGCAATAAACCCGACGCGCCATTCGACTCGGGCACATCACCGGAGCTCAAAGCCATGCGCATTTCCTTTCTGCACACGATAGACAGTAATAGACAGGTATTCGAACAGGCAGCCACGGAACTCGGTTTACGGCCGGACGATCTTCAGCATCTCGTACGCGCGGATCTTCGCGAAGCAGTCGAGCGGGCCGGCACATTCTCTGCCGATGTAAAAGCGCAAACGTGCCGTACGCTTCTCGACCTCGCGGCCAATGCCGATGCCGTGATTCTGACTTGCGCGACGCTGGGGCCCGCGGTTGCCGAAATCGGCAATGCGCCAGTGCCTGTCGTCAGAACAGATGCCGCACTGGCTGCATGGGCCGCCGAATCGGCCGGGCCAAATGGCAAGATCGCCGTGTTATGCGCGGCCGAAGCCGCGCTCGAATCCAATCGCAAGCTTTTCACGCAGTATGCGAGCGAAAGCGCCGCGTCGACGGAAATCGCGGTGGAAATCGTACATACCCCGCTGGTTTGGACGCTGTTCAAAAGCGGCAATATGAACGGCTGCTTTGCGGCTATCTCATCGGCTGCCGCTGACGCGTATGCGGCGGGCGCAACGGTCGTCGCATTTGCTCATCCGTGGATGGCGCCGGCCGCTTATCTCGCGAGCGAGGCGAGCAACGGCAAGCGGCCGCTCGACAGTGCGCGTGCCGCGTTGAATGCCGCACTGCGACGCGTCGGCGAGGCCAGATAAAGCAGACCGAAAGAACCCGGTCCAAGGAAGAGTGACAAAAAAGCCCGCTTACGCGGGCAACCCTTCTCCACTCAACCTCTCAACGCGCAACACGCCTCGGGTTCATCCTTTCGTCGCCCCGAACGTCAGCCCCGCGACGAAATGCTTCTGCATGGCGAAGAACATCGCAACCGAGGGCAGCGCAGCCAGAATCGAACCCGCCGAAACGAGATTCCATGCGGTCGTCCACTGCCCTTTCAGCGCGGCGACGCCGACCGTGATCGGCGCGGCATCATCGCCCTGCGTCAGACACAGCGCCCAGAAATAGTCGTTCCACACGAACGTAAACACGAGAATCGCCAATGCAGCAAGCGCGGGACGAATCAACGGCAACACGATGCGAAAGAACACCGTCCATTCGTTCGCCCCTTCAATACGTGCGGCCTCGACAAGTTCGAACGGCAGTTGCTTGATGAAGTTGCGCAGAAACAGCGCGCAAAAACCGGTCTGAAACGAGACGTGAAACAGAATCAGCGCACTTACGGTATTGAATAGACCGAGTTGCAACGACAGATCGCGCACCGGAATCATCAGCACCTGGATCGGTACGAAATTGCCGGCGACGAAGGTCGCAAACAACGTCGAATTGCCACGAAAGCGATAGATCGCGAGCGCAAAGCCCGCCATCGCGGCTAGCGCGATCGAACCGACAACGGACGGCACCGTAATCAGCACGCTATTCCAGAAGTAATGCAGCATCGGCGAGGTGGTCAACGCCTCGCGATAGTTATCGAACATCGCGAAGTGCTTCGGCCATCCCCAATAGTTGCCCTCGCTCAATTCCTCGGTCGAACGCACGGACGTAACGAGTACCGCAATCATCGGCAGCAACCAGATCAGCAGCGCGACCGGCAAGGTCAGTTTGTACGCGCGGCGCGTGGCCGGCTTCCATTTGTCGATGGGCATCGGAAACATGAGCCGCTCCTTATTGCTCGGCGCGCAGCATCCGCCGCAGATGATAGACGATGTACACGAGCATGATGCCGAACAGCACGACCGCAATCGCCGCCGAATAGCCGATGCGGTAGTACTTGATAGCCTGGTCGTACATGAAGTACGCGAGCACGGTCGAGCTTTCGAACGGGCCGCCGCCCGTCATCACCGAAATCAGATCGAAGCTGCGCAGCGCGCCGATGATCGTCACGACGATCGCCATGAACGTGGTCGGCCGCAATTGCGGCAGGATTACGTGCCACAGCATCGACCAGCCATGCGCGCCTTCCATGCGGGCGGCTTCGATCTGCTCGCCGTTCAATGCGGTGAGGCCGGTCAGATAAAGAATCATGCAATACGCGGTTTGTGGCCACAGCGCCGCGAATACGATGCCGAACGTCGCGTAACGCGGGTCGCCGAGTACCGGCACGCCATGACCGAGAATCATCGCGAGCAGGCCGAAGGTCGGATCGTAGAACCACGAAAAGATCAGACCGACCACGACACCCGACAGCACGAACGGTGCGAAGAACAGCGACTTCACGATGCGAATGCCGGCCACCGCCTGATTCAGATACAGCGCGACGGCGAGCCCCATCGGCGGAGCGAGCAGAAACAGCACGAGCCAGATGAGATTGTTTCTGAGTGCCGTGTAGAACGTCGGCGTATGGAACAGTTCGACGTAGTTCGCGAGACCGATGAACGACGGTTCGGTCATACCGTCCCAGTTGAAAAAGCTCAGACGGATCGTCGAGAGGATCGGCCACACCACGTACACGGCGACCATGATGCAGGCCGGCGCGAGAAACAGGAACGCAGCGCGCCGCTGGCGCCGCGCGGTCGGCGTCGGACCACGGCGGCGCGATGCGACCCGCGCGCCGCCGCCCACCATGCCGCCGGGCACGGGCGAGCCCGGCCCGTCAGGTTCAACAGGACCGTCGACGCTATGACGGCTCACGGAATGCGACACGATCACTCTCCCGATCCGATCTGTTTCCAATCCCCAACGGCGAACGGCGGCCTCGCGGCCGCCACCGCTTACTTCTTGTAGATACGCTGACGGGTCTGCTCGAGTTGCGCGAGGATGTCGTCGAGCCTGGTCGGATCGGAGATGAACTGCTGCATCCCCTTCATCCCTTCGTCGGCCATTTCCTTCGTCATATCGCGATCATAGAACTGCGCAATACCGCCCTTCGTATTCGACAGAATCTGGAAGCCGATCTTCGAAATCGGATCTTCGGGTTCGGGCGATTTGCTGTTCGCCGACAAGGAACCGAGACCTGTAGCGAGTTGCGCGCCGATCTCGGGCGTTTCGACGAATGCGAGGAACGTGTGCGCATCGGCCTTGTTCTTCGCTTTCGACGGAATATGCAACGATTCGACCGGACCGTCTTCGGCGGTCGACACCTTCGAATCGATGATCGGGAACTGGAAGTAGCCCATTTGCGGTTTCACGTTCGGCGGAAAACCCGCGGCGATAAACGTGCCCATCAGCATCATGCCGGCCTTGCCCTGGAACAGGAACGGCTGCACCGCATCGAGATCGTAGGAAAGCGAATTGTCGATGAAGTAGCCGTCGTCGATCAATTGCTTCCACGTCGTATAAACCTTCTTGACGCGCGGATCGGTGTAGGGAATCTCACCGGCCATCAGCTTCTGGTGAAACGCGTTGCCGTTCAGACGCAGGTCGAGATAATCGAACCAGCCCGCGAGCGTCCACGCATCGCGGCCCGCTACCGCAATCGGCGTAATGCCCGCTGCCTTCAGCTTCTTCGCGGCGTCGAGAAACTCGTCCCACGTTTTCGGCTCGCTCTTGATGCCGGCCTTCTCGAACAGATCCTTGCGATAGAACATCCCCCACGAGTAGTACACGGTCGGCGCGGCATACTGCTTGCCCTTATACGACGAAGCTTCTTTCGTCGACGCATACATCCCGTTCCAGCCGTTCTTCTGCCAGTCGCCGCTCAGGTCTTCGAACAGGCCGCGCTGCGCGTAATACGCCATGCGTTCGCCGTCGTGCCAGTTGACGACATCGGGCGCGACAGTCGAGAGCCAACCGGGCAGTTGAACCTTGTACGCTTCTTCGTCGATAAACGACACTTTCACGTCGATGCCAGGATGAGCTTTCTTGAACTCGTCGACCACCTGCTGCCAGACCGCGCGCTGGCTCGCGCCCTTGTATGCGATGTTCAGCGCGAGCGTGCTGGCCTGCGCCGTGCCGACGACGGACGTGCCCGCCGCCACAGCGGCCAGCGCGAGCGTCAATAGAATCTTGCGTGGTTTCAGTTTCATGCTGCCTGTCTCCTGTATTTCGTGGTTTTACGTCGGTGTCGTTGCTGTGTGGAGCTGGGATATAGCACTACTGCATCGCACTGCTGCATGGCACTGCCGCAGCCTTACCGGATTCCTGTCACGAACGGTAAATCGCCACGCCCTGCGGAGCCACCGCGCGCGAGCCGATCACGAAAGCGTGATCGGCAACGTGATCGAGCGTATGCACTTCGGCGCCGTAGTTGAATACGTAGGTCAGCGCGCCGCGCCGGCTCACGCGTACGGCATCGCCGAGTGGCATCGTTTCGATGCCGGCTTCCTGGGCGATCCGCGCGAACAGACGCTGCGTGAGCGCGTCGTCGAACAGGCTCGCGAAATAGTGGCATGCGCCGTTTCGCACGTACGCGGGATGACCGTCCGCAAAACGCGCGCGCACATCGAGCGCAAACGTGGCATCGCTATCGACGAAATCGCGCCAGTGGCGCGCGAAGCCAGCGGCCTCCGCGTTTGCGCCCGGCTCTTCGAGCAGTACCGCTTCCGTCACGTTCGGCCGCATCGATTCGACGCGCCATACGCGCAGCGGCAATACCCCGGTCAACACGCCGGGCGGCAAATTGGCGGGAATCCGCAGATCAGGCGTTTTCGAACCAGTGCGCGGACCGAGCACCACTTGCGCCCCCGAGCGTGCGAGCCGTTCGGCGAAATCGCCCGGCACGACCGGCAACGGCGGCACGACAATCAGGCTATAACCATCGAAAGAAGCATCGGCCGGCACGACATCGACGTCGAGCCCGAGTGCGCGCAATGCCGAGTAGTACTCGAATGCGAAACGCGGATAGTGAAAGTCCGCGCCCTGCGGATGAATCTCGAACAGCCACTTCGCTTCGTAGTCGTAGACAAGCGCAACTTTCGAGCGAACCGCCGCATTCGCGTCGGCATCGACATCGGCATGCTCGGCAAGCACCGTGCGAATCTCGCCGGCGACTTGCGATGCTTCGCTACCGCCGATGTCGAGCCGGTTATCGGGCGTATTGAGACCCGCATGCATCTGCTCCTGCGCGAACGGCGCCTGACGCCAGCGGAAATACGACACGCAGCCCGCGCCGTGCGCGAACGCTTCCCAACTCCACAACCGCACCATGCCCGGCAATGGCGCGGGATTCCAGTGCGCCCAGTTCACCGGCCCCGGCTGCTGCTCCATGACCCAGAACGGCAGCTTCGACATGCCGCGATACACGTCGTGATTGAACGACGCGAAATCCGGATGACCGCTGCGCAGCCAGCGCGCCTTGATGTCCGGTGCGAACCACTGCTCTTCGAGCGCGCCGAGCGGATAGCTGTCCCACGTCGCAACGTCGAGATCGGCCGCGACCTTGTAGTGATCGAACTCGGTAAAGAGTTGCATGAAGTTGTGCGCGACGGGCCGCCCCGGCGAATGCGCGCGGATAATCTCGACCTGCATGCGGTTGTAGCGCGCCACTTCATCGGAGGCGAAACGCCGGTAATCAAGGCGATGCGAGGGATGCGCTTCGGTCACGGTCGCGACAGGCGCATCGATTTCGTCGAAGCTGCGGTACTCCATGCTCCAGAACACGGTGCCCCATGCATCGTTCAACGCCTTGATCGTGCGATAACGCGCCTTGAGCCACTCGCGAAAGCGCGCGACGGCCGCCGGCGAATAGCTGACCACCGTCTGGTGACAGCCGAATTCGTTATCGGTCTGCCAGTACGCGACCGCCGGATGTTTGCCGTAACGCTCGGCCACCGCCGTGCAGATGCGTTGCGATGCTTCGAAATACGCGGGCGACGAGAAGTCGTAATGGCGCCGCGAACCGAACGCGCGCGGACGTCCATCGGCGCCGACCGGCAGGATGTCGGGATGACGATGGATCAGCCATTTCGGCGGCGTCGCGGTCGGCGTGCACATGACGACCTTAAGACCCGCCGCGCCAAGCACGTCGATCGCGCGATCGAGCCAGCCCCAGTCGTATTCGCCGGGCGTCGGCTCCATGCGGCTCCACGCAAATTCGGCAATCCGCACCTGCTCGATGCCGAGCGCTTTCATCCGCCGCGCGTCGTCGTCCCACATCGATTCGGGCCAGTGTTCCGGGTAGTAACAGACTCCAAGGCGCATCCCAGGTCCCCATGTTATTCAAGCGTAGTGTTCGACGGATTCGAGCGACGCGGCCGCAAAGCCGTCTTCGGTAAACAGATGGCAGGCCGCACGCGGCACGCGCAGGCTCGCGCGCTCGCCTGGCGCGAGACGCGTTTCGCCCGGCGCCTTGGCAATCAGCACGGCGCCGCCGGGTTGATCGAGGTGGACGTAGCTGTGTTCGCCGAGCTGTTCGACGAGCGCGACGCTGCGCGTGAGCACGCCATCGGCCGGAGTCGTTGCCGATGCTGATACCGATACCGATGCTGATACGTCGGCGAATGCATCGACGAACTCGAGATGTTCGGGCCGCACGCCGAGCGTGACCGGCTGCGCGATTTGCAGACCCGTGCCGCTCACCGGCGCGTGGATGTTTTCGGCGCTGTGATCGAGCGTGACAAGCACGCCTTGCGCGTCGATCGACGCGACTTTGCCCGGCAGAAAATTCATGCGCGGCGAGCCGATAAAGCCGGCCACGAAACGACTCTTCGGATGCCGATACAATTCGAGCGGCGCGCCGATCTGCGCGATGCTGCCGTAGCGCTCGGTGTCCTTGCCTGCGTGCAGCAGCACGATCTTGTCGGCAAGCGTCATCGCTTCGATCTGATCGTGCGTGACGTAGACCACGCTCGCCTTCGCGAACTGCCTGTGCAGGCGCGCGATCTCGACGCGCGTTTGCCCGCGCAGCGTTGCATCGAGATTCGAGAGCGGCTCGTCGAACAGAAACACGCCGGGCTCGCGCACGATCGCGCGGCCGATCGCAACGCGTTGCCTCTGTCCGCCCGAGAGTGCCTTGGGCCGCCGTTCGAGCAGCGCTTCGAGTTGCAGAATGCGCGCGGCTTCGTGCACCTTGCGCTCGATTTCGTCCTTCGGCGTTTTGGCGAGCTTCAGGCCGAAGGCCATGTTCTCGAACACGGTCATGTGCGGAAACAGCGCGTAGCTCTGGAACACCATCGCAACGCCGCGCTGCGCGGCGGGCACATCGTTGACAATCTTCCCGCCGATCGCGAGGTCGCCGTCCGTCACGTCCTCAAGCCCGGCGATCATGCGCAGCAGCGTGGACTTGCCGCAACCCGACGGCCCGAGGAACACGCAGAACTCGTTCTCCCCGATCTCCAGATCAACATTGCGGATAACCGGCGCGCCGTCGCCATACGCCTTTTGCACGCCTCGTAAGGAAATGCTCGCCATTGCATCGACTCCGTGATTTAATCGGCGCGAAGTCGGAGATTAAGCGCTTAATCAGCAGGACCGAAAAAATCGATCGCCTGCGATCGTTGGGGCTGTCTCCGATATCGTTTGTCTGCCTGTTCGACGACAGATGTTGCCGCGCCTTGCGCCGCGACGCAAATGCCGGGCAGACGTCCCAGATATTGAAAGTACCATGACTACACTCAGCGAAGTCGCGCGTCATGCCGGTGTCACGCCGGCCACCGTCTCCAACGTTCTGCGCAAGCGCGGCCGCGTCGGCGAAACGACCCGCCAGCGCGTGCTCGACGCGGTCAAGGCGCTCGGCTACCGCCCGCATCTCGCCGCGCGCGCGCTCGCCGAGGGCCGCGCGCCAACGCTCGCGCTGATGGTGTCGAGCATCGCCAATCCGTTCTATCCGGAGTTCGCGCTCGCGGTCGAGCGCGCGGCACGCACGAGCGGCCACTTCGTCATCATCTGCAATACGAATGAAAATCCGCTGACCGGCCGCGCGTATCTCGACCAGATTGCCGGCACGCTCTCCGAGGGCGTGCTCGTGACCAATGCGAACCTCGATTTCGTGGACCTGCATGCGACCGAAGCACGCGGCACGCCGGTCGTGCTGTGCATATGGGAGCGGCCCAACGAGCCGCCGGGGTTGCCGTGCGTCGCGGTCGACTTCCGGCTCGCGGGAGAGCTGGCCGGCGCGCATCTGCTCGCGCTCGGACATCGGCGCTTCGGCGCGATCGTCGGCAGCAAGGCCCAGGGTATTCACGCGGCACGCTACGAAGGTTTCGTCGACGCGCTGCGCGCGGGCGGCGTCGCGAAGAACCGCGTCAGGCACGCGGCCGATACGATCCACGGCGGCTACCTCGCGGCGCGTGCGCTGCTCGAAGCCGATCCCCAACTCACCGCGATCTTCGCGACCAACGACCTGCCCGCGCTCGGCGCGATGCACGCGGCCGCCGATCTCGGCCTGCGGGTGCCGCACGATCTGTCGGTGGTCGGCATCACCGACATCCAGCTCGCGCGCGAATCACGTCCCGCGCTGACCACGGTGGCCGTGCCGACGGTCGAGGTCGCCGGGCTGGCGGTCGAGCTGTTGCGCGAGCTGATCGAGTCGTCGTATGGGCCGGCGGGACGCGCTGCGAATAAAGCGCCGGGGCCTGCGCCGATGCGGGTTTCGTCGGCACCGAAGCTGGTCGTGCGCGCCTCGACCGCGGCGCCGCGCGAGCGGTGATGCGGCCATCGGTGTGATCGCGGGGGTGTCACCGAGGCCACTGCCAAAGCGGCCACCAATACAGCGCGAATGTGGCCGTAACAACCGCATGCGCGTTACGTAGCGAACGTTTCAAGCACGCGTTTCATCGAGCAGCCGGCTCACCGGGACCACGCGCAAACGCCCGCCGCACGCGGCATAGCGGCGAGCGCGCCGCATCGCAAGCGCCTGACATGCAGTTGGCACGATCCCTGCAATCACTCCGGGACAAAGCCGAGCGCCGGCATCTTCGCCATGCCGCCCGCGCTCCCAACCGGCCAGGCCAGGGCCGCAACATGCAGGGATATTCGAATGACCGCCGCTCAACTGCTCGCTCAACCGCCAACGCAGCCGCCAGTGCAACCGACTCAAGCCGACCTCACGGCATCGCCCCACGACGCCGACGAAAACTTCGCGCAGCGCCATCCGCTGCAAATCGCCGTCTGCCTGCGCAATCTGCTGAACGGGCAGGACTTCGTGACAGTGGAGTTCGACGGCAGGCAGATCGTCACGCAGGTGCTCGACGTCGATTCGCGCAACGCACGCTTCGTATTCGACATGGGCAGCGTCGCGGACGACAATCGCGCGTTGCCCGCCGCGCCTCAGTTGACGTTTCGCAGTCTGCCCGGCGGCATCCGCACCGAATTCACGACGGGCGGCGCCACGCCCACCAGATTCGAAGGACGCTCCGCGTTCGAAGCGCCGTTCCCGCCGCTGCTCTACTACGTGCAGCGCCGCGAGTTCTTCCGCGTACAAACACCGTTGCTCGATCCGTATCTCGCGATCGGCCCGTACGCGAACGGCGGTTCGTTCCGCCTCGAATTGCAGGACCTGTCGCTCGGCGGCATCGCGTTGAAGACTGCCGACGAGCGCTTCGGTTCGCTCGAAGCCGGCACCGTGCTGCACGACGTGACCTTGCAACTCGGCAGTTTCGGTACGTTGCAACTGGATCTGCAAATCGTCGCGCCGCGCGCATTGACGACGCCGAAGGGCGACCGGCGTTATGTGATCGGCTGCAAATTCGCGTGCGCGCTCGGGCCCGCGGAGCGCACGCTGCAACGCGTCGTCACGCAACTCGAAACGAAACGGCAGACGCTCGCGCCGAGGCGGTAAGCCGACTCTGCGCACGTCATTGCGTCCCCTGCTCCGCGACGGTCTTCTCATCGGGACTATCGAGCAGGGGCTGCAACGCCGGCGCCATCGACTTCAGCAATTGCACGGCCAGGGCGCTCGTAAAGTCGTAGCGCGCCGCATACGGCTCGTGCGCCCACGCGGTCAGCGAACCGTAGAAACGGTCGCCGAGCGCGAACACGAAGGTCGCGCTGCGATTCACCTTGCGCGACTCGATGAGCCGCGCGCCCTTCGCATACACATTCAGGCGCTGATCGCCCGTGCCGGTCTTGCCGTAGACGTCGAGCGTTTCGCCATCGGGGAACGTCATGCCTTGCGCAAGACGCCTCGCGGTGCCGCCCGTCACGACGTCGCGCAGCAGCATCCGCACCACGCCCGCAATTTCCGGCGACACCTCTTGTTGCGGCGCGACCGATGCACGTTTGAAATGCGTCTCGTACGGCGTGTCTTTGGCGAAGTCGATCTGCGTAAGCGTTTCGGTCGGCACCTTGTTGCCGTCGTTCGCGATCACGCCGATCAATTGCGCGAGCGCTGCGGGCCGGTCGCCCGATGCGCCGATCGCGGCCGCATACGAAGGCGTGATCGACGCGAACGGATAACCGAGCGCCTGCCACGACTTGCCGATCGCGTCATATGCGCGCAGTTCGACCATGCGCTTGATGCGGCGATCCTGCGTCGCGTGATAGCGCGTCTTGAAGAGCCAGGAATAGGTGGACAGCCTCACGTCCCGACTCGCGCTATCGACTTGCGCGAGCGTCGCGTCGGGATGCGAGCGCAGGTAGTTGAGCGTCCACAGTTCGAGCGGATGCACGCCCGAGATATAGCCGCGGTCGTTCAGATTGAAGCGGTCGATACCGTATTTGTCGTATAGATTCGCGAGGTCTTCGTCGTCGAGTATCGAAGCGGCCGGCGTATTCTTCAGCGCCGCGCGCATCATCCGGTCGAACCACGCGTTCGATTCGTTCGGCGCGACGCTGCGCAATACGGTCGCCACTTTCGGCGGCGATTTGCGCACGCCGAGCAGCAGCAACGTGAGCGCCTGATCGGGTGCCTTGTCGTGATACTTCGTGTAGAAGCGCTTCATGTACACGCGGCTTTCCTGATCGGCGAAACGCGTGAGGTACATCTTGCGGGTCGCGGGATCGTCGAGCCATTGCGCCGACGGCCCGGTTGTCTGCACCATCTCGTAGTGGACGATGTCGCGCATCAGCCGCACGAACACGAGATTCACCGAATGCTGGAACGCACGATGCACGGTCAGGATGCGGCTATTGTCGTCGGATTCGAAGTTCGTGAAGGTTTGCGCGCCGCCGCCCGTGTAGAACGTTTCGCCGGGGCTCGCCGAGTATTTGCGCTCGACGGCCGCATCGAGCATCGGTTGCAGCGAATGGTCGCTGGTATGCAGCAGATAGTCGATTGCCCAGCGCGTCAATTGATCGTTAGGATCGGGCTTGACGGCCTTCAACTCCGCATTGCTTAGCGATGCATAGCGTGTGTGCAGTTCGGTGACGATCTGCAAATACGTGACGACGGTGCGCAGTTTCGCGGTCGAACCGAGATTCAGACGCGCGCCCGAGTTGATGTCGAACGGCTGGTTCACGCTGTCGGTCTGCACGCGCACGAGGTTCGCGCCGCCCTTGCGTTCGAACAGCGTGAAGCTGTAGGCGATATGCGAAGGATCGTCGGAGCCGCGCAGCATTTCGAAGCCGACGAGGCCCGCGGCCTTCGCGCCGTCGCGCGTCGCGGCGGCCGCGAGCCGTTCGCTGACGGCCTGCTGCACGGCGTTGTTGAGCGTGCCGCGCGCCTCGACGTCGAGGCGGTCGAGTTCGTAGAAGCTGCGCACGCCGAGTGCCGCGAGCAGATGCGAACGCATCGACGTCACGGCCTTGCGCGAAACGAACGAATCGTCGTTCGCGGCGACCTTCGTCGCGCGATGCAGGTCGACGTGCGCGGCGAGCGCGGCATCGCGCAACGGGGCCGATATCACGCCGCCGCTCGCGAGCAGACGCAGATAGCTGTCGGTCAGCCGTTCGAGATCGGGGTAGCCGCGTTGCAGGAAAAACGACGGCGCGCGTTGCGCGATCATCAGCGAGAGCACCTCGCGAAACGCGGCGCCCTGCTCGCCGAGATTCGCCTGTGTCGACGGCGCTTTCAGCACACGATTGGTCTCGCGGAAATCGCGCCCGTACCATGCGGCGAGTCCGTCGCCAATACCATTGATTTCGCCGATGCCCGGCTGCGCCGAGAGCGGCACCGAGTTCAGATAATGCACCACGATCTGCTGACGCGCGGGCAGCGTCTGCGGACCGTTCAGATAGGCGCGCACCGACGCGGACGCGATCTGCCGCAGCTTTTCGGGCGGCGTCGCGGTGCGGCCGCCGGCCGAGTGACGGAATTTCTCGATCTGCGTGGCGAGCGTGCTGCCGCCCGGCGTCTGCTGATGACGATTGAAAACGCGCACGCCCTGGTCGGCGAGCGCGCGACTGAAGCGCCCCCAGTCGATCGCCGGATTGCGGTTCGGCTGATTCGGATCGAGCAGATAGCGGTCTTCGATAAACAGCAGCGAATTCACGACGAGCGGCGGAATCGCCTCGAAGTTCTCGTAGGTGCGGCCCGGAAAACGCGCGCTGAAAAGCGGCGCGCCGGTGCCGTCGAACAGTTGCAGACCGGCGGTGTCTTTTTCTTCGTAGGGCAGGAAAAGGCCGTGATCGGCAAGCGACACCATCCGCTCGGAATCGCGCGCCTGCGAGCTGATTTCGAAGCCGCGTTGCTGCAACCGCTGTTCGATGGAAGGCAGCAGCGCGTAGCCGAGGCGTGTGTCGTAGGGGCCTTTATCGGCCTGCGGAAACCGGATCGACGGGCTGGGGCCGGCGGCGACGGAAAAGCCGACGTCGCGGGTCAGTTCGGAAAGGTAGCGTGCCTGCAGGCGCGAGGTTTCTATTTCGATCTGCACAAGCCGGGCAAGCAGCGCGACCGCGACGAGGAACGCCACGGCCAGCCCCCATTTGAGCCAGGTCCGGACCGGCACGGTGCCGGTCGCGCGAAGCGGAAACCGAAGCGGTGGCCGATTCATGGCAGTTCTCCCCGAGCGATGACCAGGCTGCCGAACCTGGCTCGCGTCATTCGAATCAGTGTAGCGCGGAACCGGAAATCGCTCCTGGCCCGGATTGAGCCAACAGTGTCGCGGCTACAACACCCGCCGGCGGCAGATGACAAAACGGGAATCGCCGTGAGATATTGAAAGTCTTTCAGATCGGAAAAAACCGCCTTTTCAGGTGGTTTTTTCATTTTTCGCCGGTACTTTCGTCTGCATTCGCGCGTTCTATCGTACGGTATCCGATGCAATCCGGATTCCATCCATGATCGGCAACGCGCCGCGCGGCGGCACGCCGAAACCCGCGCCAGAGGCGGGTTTCGCCATGCTAAAATGCCTCGTCACTGCCGCTCGAATCCACAATGAAAAAGGGAAACAAGGCCATCGAGCCTGATACCAACGGCATCACGTCCAGCTCGCCGCGCGCCGACGCCCGGCGCAAGTACGACCCCGAGCAGACGAAGCGCAACATCCTCGACGTCGCGACCCAGGAGTTCTCCGCGATGGGACTGACGGGCGCGCGCGTCGATGCGATCGCGGAACGCACGAACACCACCAAGCGCATGCTGTACTACTACTTCGGCAGCAAGGAAGGGTTGTACCAAGCGGTGCTGGAGAAGGTGTATGGAGACATTCGTGCGCTCGAACAGGACCTGCACATCAGCGAACTCGATCCGGTCGAGGGCATGCGCGCGCTGGTCGAATTCACGTTCGACTACCACGACCGCCAGCGCGACTTCGTGCGCCTCGTCACGATCGAGAACATTCACGGCGCGAAGTACGTCGAGCAGGTCAAGACGTTCAAAGGCCGCAACGTTACCGTGATTCACACGATCGAAGACCTGCTGGCGCGCGGCATCGCGGCCGGGCAGTTCCGCAGCGACATCGATCCGATCGATCTGCATCTGATGATCAGCTCGTTATGCTTTCATCGCGTGGGAAACCGGCATACGTTCGGAACCGCCTTTGGCCGGGACCCGTCGCATCCGCGATTGCGGGCAAGGCATCGGGCAATGATCGTCGATGCGATCCTGAGGTTCGTGCGCAAGGAAGATTGAGCAGAAACGCCAAATCCCCGGTTACCGCCGCAATGCGGCGACAACCGGGGATTCGAAGAAAGCAAGGCAGCAAAGTCGAAGCCGCCGTTATCTCTCACGGCGGCTCGACCCTGGTGGGTGCTTAATCCGCCAGCACGATCCGCTTGATATCCCCGACCACGAAGATATACGACAGCGCCCCCACCAGCGCGATCACGCCGATAAACACGAGCGCGCCGACGAACGAACCGGTCGCGGCAACGATGAGCCCGACCACGAGCGGCGTCACGATACCCGCAAGGTTAGCGGCAAAGTTGAAGATGCCGCCGGTCACGCCAAGCAGCCCTTCGGGCGCGATGTCCGAGACGAGCGTCCAGCCGAGCGCCGCCATTCCCTGCGCGAAAAACGCCACCGACAGAATTGCGATCACCACGACGTTGCTCTCGACATAGTTCGCGAGAATGATCGTCGAGGCGAGCAGCAGGCCGGCGATGATCGGCAGCTTGCGCGCGACGTTCGGCGACTTGCCGCGGCGCAGCAGCCAGTCGGAGAACACGCCGCCGAACATCACGCCGATCGACGCCGCGATAAACGGCATGATCGCGAAGAAGCCGATCTTCAGCCACGCCATATGACGCTCGGTAGCGAGGTAGGTCGGGAACCAGGTAAGGAAGAACACGAGCGTCGAATTGCCGGCGAACTGGCCGAGACAGATGCCGGTCAATTGCCGATGCTTGAGCAACTGCCCGATCGTGCGCCATTCGAAACTACGCTTCGGCGCGGCCGCCCCGGCATCGCCATCGAGTTTCGTCAGGCCGCCGCCCGCCTCGATATAGTCCAGCTCGGCCTGATTCACCGACGGATGATCGTGCGGCTCGCGGTACAGCAGCCACCACACCACGCCGAACACGATACCGACGCCGCCGACCACGAGGAAGAGCGAGCGCCAGCCGAACGCGCCCATCAGCATGAACAGGAACGGGCTGAAAAACGCGAGGCCGATATATTCGCCGACCGTGTAGGTGCCGGTCGCCATCGCGCGTTCGCTCTGCGGGAACCATGTGGCGACCACTCGGCTATTGGTCGGAAAGCACGGCGATTCCGACACGCCAAGGCCGAGACGGAACGCGAACAGCGCGCCGATGCCATGCACGAGGCCCTGCGCGAGCGTGCAGAGCGACCAGAACGTCATCGACAGAAAGTAAGTGATCTTGCTGCCGAAGCGGTCGAGAAACAGACCGCCCGGAATCTGCGCGGCCACGTAGCTCCACGAGAACACGGAAAACAGCAGCCCCATCAGCGCGGCGTTGATGCCGAGTTCCTTCGTCAGCTGCGGCGCCGCGATGCCGAGCACCGTGCGGTCGAGATAATTGATCATCGTGCCGACGGCGAGCAGCGCGAGGATCTTGTAGCGGGCCTTCGAGCGGCGCCCGGTGCCCGTCACGCCGTTCTGAAGCGGCGTACTGGTTGAACTGGATTGAATCGGTTGCGACATATCGTGCTGCTCTCCTCAAGCAGAGTGTGCCCGGCCATACGCTGCCGGTCGGCGGCCCTCGGCGGGCGGACTCAGGGACGCTCAGGGACGCCCGAGCAACGACTGGAAGTGCGTGTAGACGCGCTCGGCGTCGGGCTCGAGCCCTGTGAAAATGCGCATCGCGTCGACGGCCTGGTAGACCGCCATGCCGCCGCCGCTCAGCGTGCGGCAGCCGAGCGCTTCGGCCGCCTGCAGAAGCGCGGTGCGAATCGGGAAATAGACGATGTCGGCGACCCACAGGTCGCGGTGCAGCAATTCGGCCGGCAGCGGCAGGCCCGGCATCTTGGCCATGCCGGTCGGCGTGGCGTGAATCAGCCCTTGCGCGGCAGCCAGAGACTCCGCGAGCGAGGCGCCCGCGCTGACCTTCGCCGCGGGGAAGCGCTTCTGCAATTCGTCGGCGAGCGACTGCGCGCGGCTTGCGTCGACGTCGAACAGCGTCAGCGCTTGCGTGCCCATGTTGAGCGCCGCATGCGCGACCGCCGCGCCCGCCCCGCCCGCGCCGAGTTGCACGACGCGTTCGAGCGACACGTCCGGCAGGCCGCGCTGGAACGCGCGCGCGAAACCGGACCAGTCGGTGTTGTGGCCGATGCGCTTGCCGTCCTTGAACAGCACGGTGTTGACCGCGCCGAGCGCGCGCGCGTCGTCGGAGAGTTCGTCGAGCAGCGGGATGACAGCCTGCTTGCACGGATACGTAATGTTCAGGCCGTTGTAACCCATGCGTTCGGCGGCCGTCAGCAATTCAGGCAGCGCGGCGGCGTCGAGCTTCAGCGCTTCGAGATCGATACGGCGATACACATAGTGCAGGCCGAGCTTGCTGCCCTCTTCCTCGTGCATCGCGGGCGTGAGCGAACCGCTGATGCCCGCGCCGATCAGGCCGACCAGGTACGAGTGGCCGGTTGCGCGCAAGCTCGCCTGCGAGTTCGCCATCGCAGCGATCTGCGCGGCCGTACGAGTGTTCTCTTGAGTGTTCATGTTGTCGCCCTATCCTTAAGAATCGTCGCCATCCGCTCGGGAGCGAGCACATAGCCCTGAGTGCCGCAACCGGCGATGAGCGCGTCCGCCATCGCCGGCACCGACGAATGATGGCGGCGCCCGAGGCGCCTTTTCGACGCGTAGCGAAGTGTGCGCGCATCGGCCGTCGCCGTCATTCGGGGTTTCTACGAATTTGTACCATCTAGTTAGTTCGGATAGACTGTCGAAACTCGCGGTTAGTGTGGCGTATTCTTGCCTGTGTCCTGCCGGCGTGCATAATGAACCGACTCGTTTTGCGCGCCGCAACATAGCGGTCGGAAGACGCGTCCCGTACTGTTTCGCCGCTCATCCTTCCCCATCGTTTGTCCGTTTTTGCCGGAGCCGTTCATGCAACGTTCGATTGCCACCGTGTCGATTAGCGGCACCCTCGTCGAGAAGCTGAGCGCGATCCGCGCGGCCGGTTTCGAAGGCGTGGAAATCTTCGAGAATGACCTGCTGTATTTCGACGGCTCGCCCGCCGACGTGCGCCGCATCGCCGCGGACCTCGGCCTGAAGATCATGCTGTTCCAGCCGTTTCGCGACTTCGACGGCGTCAGCCCCGAGAGGCTCGCGCGCAATCTCGAACGCGCGAAACGCAAGTTCGAGGTCATGCACGAACTCGGCACGGACCGCATTCTCGTATGCAGCAACGTGTCGCCGGAAACGATCTGCGACGACGCGCTGATGATCGACCAGCTCGGCGCGCTCGCCCGCGCGGCCGAGGAGGCCGGTGTGATCGCCGGCTACGAGGCGCTCGCGTGGGGCAAGCACGTGAGCACGTACCGTCACGCGTGGAAGCTCGTCGACGCGGTCGATCATCCGAACCTCGGGCTCGTGCTCGACAGTTTCCATACGCTGTCGCTGAACGACACGGTCGACGCGATTGCCGACATTCCGGGCGAGCGCATCGCGTTCGTGCAGATCGCCGACGCGCCGAAGCTCGCGATGGACGTGATCGAATGGAGCCGCCACTACCGCTGCTTCCCCGGCCAGGGCGACCTCGATGTCGCGAACTTCACCGCGCAGGTCGTCAAGTCCGGCTACCAGGGCCCGCTGTCGCTCGAGATTTTCAACGACGGTTTCCGCGCCGCCCCCACCACGATCACGGCCGCCGACGGCCACCGCTCGCTGCTGTTCCTCGAAGAGCAGACCCGCGCGCTGCTGGAAGAACAGCAGGCGTCGGGCAAGACCGGCGATCTGTACCAGTCGCCGGCCGCCCCCGCGCACGTCGGCTATCAGTTCCTCGAATTCGCGGTCGACCACACCACGCGCACGCAGCTCGCCGACTGGCTCGGCAAGCTGCGCTTCCGTCAGGCCGGCCAGCATCGCTCGAAAGACGTGACGCTGTACCAGCACGGCGCGGCGTCGATCGTGCTGAACGCCGAGCCCGACTCGTTCGCCAACGCGTTCTTCCAGCAGCACGGTCTGTCGCTGTGCGCGTCGGCGTTTCGCGTCGACAACGCGAAACAGGCGTTCGAGCGCGCGGCCGGCTTCGGCTACGCGCCGTTCTCCGGCCAGATCGGCCCGAACGAGCGCGTGTTGCCCGCGGTGCAGGGGCCGGACAGCAGCCTCAACTATTTCGTCGACGAAACGCCGGATCAACCCACGCTGTTCGAAGCCGACTTCATCCTGACCGACATCAACGGCCCGACCGAGGTGGGTCCGCTCACGCGCATCGATCACGTGTGCCTGTCGGTGCCGGCCAACTCGCTCGATACGTGGGTGTTGTTCCTGCGCACCGCGTTCGGCTTTCAGGCCGAGCCCGGCGTGCTCGTGCCCGATCCGTACGGACTCGTGCGCAGCCGCGCGCTGCGCAGCCGCGACGGCTCGGTGCGGATCGCACTCAATGCGTCGGTGGACCGTCATACGGCGGTGGCCGAGGCGCTGCACACGTACCACGGCTCCGGCCTGAACCACGTCGCGTTCAGCACCGGCGACATCTTCAGCGCGATTCCCGAGTTCGTCGCCAACGGCGTGCCGGTGCTGCGCATCCCGCGCAACTACTACGACGATCTCGAAGCCCGCTATGCGCTGTCCGACACGCTGCTCGAAGCGATGCGCGCGAACAATATCCTCTACGACCGCGACGAGCGCGGCGGCGAGTTTTTCCATGCATACACGGAACAGCTCGACCAGCGCTTTTTCCTCGAAATCGTCGAGCGGCGCGGCGGTTATGACGGCTATGGCGCGGCCAATGCGGCGGTGCGGCTCGCCGCGCAGGCGCAGCGGCGGAAGTAAGCCAGGTGAAAGCGCGGTGCGGGCCTGTTGTTCTCGCGGGTTGCCGCGCCGCCGCCAGGGCGTGCTTCGGTCGAAGAAGGTGACTGACTGAACGGTCGGCCGCCCGAAAGCATCCGTTGCGAAATGGATGCTTTCGGGCCACCTCCACCCGCGCGGCGATGGCGGCTGGCTGTACCTCCTCTCTCTTTTCTCTTCTGTCGGGCAAGCTCTCCGTTCTCTGGCACGCCGCGTGCGTCTCCAACCGAAGCCCATTCGCCGCCTCGATATAATGGCGCCTGTTTTGCGACCTGGCCTGTGCGCCGTGCATTCCGCGCGGCGCGGCAGCCGGTGCGCCAGCCGAAACACTGAATCAACGCCTGGAGAGATATGAAGAAGTTCGCCGTCGCCCTGTCCCTTCCGCTGCTCGTCAGCGCTTGCGCGTATTTCCAGAAAAATCCGGATGCCGGCGAGCCCGTCACGGACACCACGACACAGCGCTCCGTCGACGACGTCGTCTCCTGCCTGACGCAGATCGCTAACCATCACAACGCCGCATTCAAGTCGACGGAGATTCCGCAGGGTCAGATGCTCGATTTCGGCGACTCGAACATCATCAAGGTACGCAGCGACAACGGCGCGACGACTTACCGTTTCTATGCGGGCAAGCGTCACGTCAGCAATCTGTGGCTCGAAGCGGCGGGCAAGACCTGCGCCCCATAAGGGTTGACGGGCGGTTTGCGCGGTGCGCACAGGAAGTTCCGGGCGCCGGAATTCGCTTTATTGCAACGTTCATGTCACGGTGTTACAGGACAATGGTGTCTTAAGAATCGTTTAAGACTTCGTCATCATGATCCCCCGGACATGATCCAGCACGAGGTGCGCTCCATGAACCAGCCCGAACCGAACATCAACGAAACACCGGCCAAACGGCCTACCATCCTGCGCCGTCTGCTGAGTCACCATGAACTGGCAACGTTGCTGCTGCTGTTGCACGCACCGATCGACGCATCCGCGAAACCCGAAATTCCGCAGCTTTACGAAGCCGGTCTCGTCGAAACGATTGCGAACGACGCCGGCGCCGCACACATCCGCCTGACGCCCGAGGGCAATGCGGTTTTGCGAGGGCTCGGGGTCAAGTAACAACAGCGCGCGAGGCGTCGCAATCCATTTGAGGCCGCGTCAACGTTTATCGTCGACGCGGCCTTTTCCATTTTGCCCCTCAAGCCTGCCACACCCCATACCCCGCTTCGCGCAGCCCGATCGCCAGTTCCACCTCCATATCCTGCGCGCCGCGATAAGGCATCGGATTGAACACCTCGTACAACTCGGGCAGCAGACGCAGCCCGTAATCGCGCACGTAGCGATTGGCCTGAATGCCGGCCTTGTGGCGATCGAAACGCAGATCGGGGTCGAGCCCCGTCATGCCGACATAGACGCACGGCTTGTCAAACCGGTAATCGGGATTCGCGCGGCGAAAGCGCGCCTCGTTCCAGACGGTGTCGTCGAGCGCGACGACGTACACGTAATAGTGGTGTCCGCGACGGGCCATGGGCGTGAGGCGCGGTTCAGCCGCGCAGCGTGCCGTGCAGCAACATCCGGTATTCGGTCGGCGTGACGCCGACCGTCGCCTTGAATTGCCGCGTGAACGCGCTGTGATCGGTGTAGCCGCAACGCGCGGCGACGTCCGTAACCTTGTCGTGCGACACCAGCAGCGCGGTCGCCGCGTCGAGCCGCGTCTTCAGCAACACCTGGCGTGGCGTCAGATGAAACACCTTGTGAAAATAGCGCTCCAGTTGCGCGACCGACATATTGGCCAGCGCCGCCAGTTGCTTCAGATTCAGCGGCTGTACGTAGTTTTCCTGGATCGACTGCACGACCGCGGCAAGGCGGCTGTAGGCCGGATGGCTGCTTTCGCCGGTCTTCAGATCGCGCGAAATGCCGGCGAGCCCGACAACCTTGCCGGTGGCGTCGCGCAGCGGCTGCTTGCAGGTCAGGCACCAGCCCGGCGTCCGCCCCGGGTACAGAGGCAATTCGAGCTGGTCGAGCATCTGGGCGCCAACGTCGATAATCGCCTTGTCCTGCGCGGTATAGACGCGCCCGAAGCGGCGCGGGAATACGTCCTCGGCAGTCTTGCCGAGCAGCGCGGCCTTCTCCTTGAAGCCGCAGCGCGAGGCAAGCGTGCGGTTGACGAGCGTGTAACGCGCCGCGGCGTCCTTCACGAAGAAAACGACGTCCGGCATCGCATCGAACACCGGCTCGAGCAATCTGAAGTGCGACAGCATGCCGGACAAGATCGTGTCGTCCGGTTCGAGCGAATAAGCCAGCGTGTCGATCATGCGGGTTCCGTTGGTCCGTACCTCGTTGAATGCGTTCAGGACGCGTTCGCGAGTCGCTGCGCCGGCACGGCCGAAGCAGTTTGCATATTCGGCCGATTATAGAACCGCGCGCCGCCCGGCAAACTCGCGAAGCCCAGCAGCGAGTCGTTCGTCACGGCGATAGGTCGATCAAGGCGCCGTGGGCACCGGTGACCTCCCGCGCGATCGACGCGTCGCGTCGACGCACGGCTCAGGCTAGGCTTGGCCAAGCCGGACCACCGCTTTCGCAGAAGCCACGGCAAGGTCAGACGCGAATTTCAGCACGAACTACCCCGCCGCATACGAGCCGCCATTTGAAGCCAAACCCTCAAACCGCTTCGACCAGCGCCAGCGCGAATGCCGCCGTGCGCGCGACCTCGCCCGCCACTTCGGCGCTGGCCACCTCCTCGCGCACACCCATCAGCCGATAACCGCTGCGATACACGGGCTGCAAGCTAAAACCATTGCGCCGCTCGATCTCGAGCAACTGACGCAGCCGCGACACGTGGCTATCGATCGTGCGAGTCAGATCGTTCAGTTCGCGGCCCCAGACTATTGCGTAGATATGGTCGCGCGACATCACCCAGCCGATGTTGGAGAAGAACAGCGCGGCGAGGTCGAACTGCGTGGGTGACAGCGGCACCCGCTTGCCACGCAGCATGACCTGCTTGCCGACGGTGTCGAAGCGGTAAGGACCGCGCTCGAAGCTCGCCGCCGCACGACGGCGCTCGGGATAAACGCGCCGCACCAGCGCCGCGACGCGCGCGCGAAATTCCTCAGGACGTAACGGCAACGTGACGTAGTCGTCCGCGCCGTCGACAAGCGCGCGCACCATGCTTTGCTCCGATGCGTCGCGCGACACGAACATGATCGGCACGCGCTCGCCGGCGGCTTTGCGCACCGAGTGCAGCAGCTCCGCGCCGAAAGGCCGTGTGCCCTGCCAGTCGAGCACCAGCAGATCCACCGTGGAACGGGTGAGCGCCTTCGAGATACCAAGGTTGTCGCGATATACCGTGCAGAAGTAACCGGAGCTTGCGAGAACCCGCTCGATCAACTCGCGCACGACCGGGTCGTGCTGAAAAACGGCGACGCGCATGAAATGGACTCCCGAGAAGCGAACTCGAACCATTCTCGGACGTGGCCGCCTTCGCTCCCATAGGAGCACTCCTAATTTGCGTCTGCCGCGGCACGGTTGCGTCGATCTCCATGAAAAAGCCGTTGCGGCGGCTTTCAATCGAGCCGGTCAGTCTGATTAAACGCGTCCGGAGAAGGCCAGCTTTCATCGCGCAAAGCCGCACCGGTTTCAGTCGCCTAAGCCGCCCACGGCAACCACCGCATCCATACTTCACGCCGCGCCGAAGCATGGCGCGCCACATCTGGCTTACGATGCAGCCATGAACTCAAGTACCCGTCCCCTCTCGCCCGCTCCTGGCCGCGTTCTCGCGACGGTCAGCGTCGGCTTCGTCGTCACGCAGCTCGACGTGACCATCGTCAATATCGCGCTGCCGCGCATCGGTGCGGACCTGCAGGCGAATGTCGCGGGCCTGCAATGGGTCGTCGATGCCTATACGCTCGCGTTCGCGGTGCTGATGCTGTCGGCGGGCGCGCTCGGCGACCGCTTCGGCGCGCGACGCATGTACGCGGCCGGAATCGTGCTGTTCGCGCTCGCATCGCTCGCCTGCGGGCTTGCGCTCGACGCAACCATGCTGGTCGGCGCGCGCGCCCTGCAAGGCATCGGCGCCGCCGCGATGCTGCCGAATTCCCTCGCGTTGCTCAATCAGTCGTACGGACACGACCCCAGGCTGCGAGCACGCGCGGTCGGCCTGTGGACCGCGTCCGGCGCGATTTCGATTGCGGCGGGGCCGGTTGCGGGCGGTTTGCTGATCGCCGCGTTCGGCTGGCGCAGCATTTTCCTCGTCAATCTGCCGATCTGCGCGGCGGGCCTGCTCGCGACGCTGCGCTGGATACCGCGTCCGCAAGCCACGCGTGCCGCCACGCCACCTGAAGCGCGGACCGCGGTCGGCGGCAGCGCTAACACCAACGCCGCGCCGCGCGGTGTCGACCTCGGCGGCCAGTGTCTCGCGATCGTCGCGCTGACCGCGTTCGTCGCCGCCGTGATCGAATGGCGGCCGCTCGGCCTCGCTCACCCGATCGTGGCCGGCGGCTTCGTTCTCGCACTCGTCGCGGCGGGCGCCTTCGTGTTCGTCGAGCGGCGCGTCGCGAACCCGATGCTGCCGCTGTCGCTATTCGGCAAGCGCACGTTCAGCGCGGCGGTGCTGTTCGGCATCTGCGTAAACTTCACGTACTACGGGATGGTGTTCGTGCTGAGCCTTTATCTGCAACGCGTGCGCGCTTACACGCCGTTGCAGGCGGGACTCGCGTTCCTGCCGCTGACGGGGGGCTTCCTGATTTCGAACGTGGCGAGCGGCTGGGTGGTCGGGCGCTTCGGCGTGCGCGTGCCGATGATTCTCGGCGCGATTACGGCCGGCCTCGGCTACGGCCTGCTTCATTTCGTCGATGCCACCACGCCGCTCGCCGGCCTGCTGGTGCCGTTCCTGCTGATTCCGTCGGGCATGGGACTCGCGGTGCCGGCGATGACCACCGCCGTGCTCGCATCGACCGAAGCGAAACGCGCGGGCACGGCGTCGGCGGTCCTGAACACGGCGCGACAGGCCGGTGGCGCGGTGGGCGTGGCCGCCTTCGGTGCGCTCGCGGGCGGCGCGGCCGCGACCCAGATCGTCCTCGGGATGCAGATGGCGACTGCCCTCTCGGTAGCGCTGCTGGCGCTGGGCGGGATACTCGCATGCCTCGTGCATCCGGAGCCGCATGCGGCGGCACAGACCGTGCGCGAAGCTCGCACGCGACGGATGAGCGAAGGGTAAGCAAAAGGTGAACGAATCGGACAAAGCGAACGAATCGCGTTGATGAAAAACAAACCCCCGCGCTGCACAACGCAGCGCGGGGGTTTTTTGACATGCAGGCGTGACCGCCTGAACCGATACGTGAGCAACCACCTGAGCAACGCGCGCCGCCGCACCGCCAGCATCGCCTAAAGCGCCCCCTCCTGAATCGTGCCGGTGTCGACCGCGCGTTCGATCAAGCCTTCGTTGCGCGCCTTGGCGATCGCATCGGCAATCAGCTTTTCCGGCTCGGCGATTCCCGCCTTCAGCGTGCCGATGAATCCCGATGCATCCAGAACCACCAGCGTCTTCGCCGAATCGGCGAAGCTGATGATCACGCGATGCGGCGTCGGCCCTTCGCCCAGGCTCGCGCACAATTGCGTGAGCTTGCCGCCAATCATCTGCTCGAAGTTCTGAATCATGATGTGCTCCCTTGATAGCCGCGGAATGAGGCGCGTGCTACGGAATGCGTGCCGTGTCGAAACGTGCCGCGCCGGTTGCCGATGGCGCTGCCTCAAAGCCCGCCGAGCCCGCCGCGTGGAGCGCGCGCCCCATCGATGCTCATCCGCCCCGCGCCGGTCACGAACAGCAGCAGGAAGCCGCCCGCGATACCGATGTTCTTCCAGAAGTGGATCACCATGTCGTGTTGCACTGCCGGATCGGTGACGTTCCAGAAATCGTGGCCGAGCACCGCGGTGACGATCGTGTACGCGGCCATGAACAGCGCGAGCGGCCGGATCTTGAAACCAACGACGAGCAGCAGGCCGCCGAGCACTTCGACCGCCGTCGCAATGGGCGCGGCGATCTGCACGAACGGCACGCCTTTCGAATGCAGGTAGCCGACAAAGCCCGCATAGCCCAGCAGCTTCATCGCCCCGCTCCACAGGAACAGCACGGAAAGGGCAAGACGGGCGATGAAGATGATGCCGTAATCGACGGGACGCGACATAGGGGGCTCCTGTAATTGAATAAGCAGCAGACCCGAATGGGCTGCCGCAGTTCCCGGCCTCGCCCCTGAGCATATGTGCAACGACCGCCTTTTCCAAGTGCCCGATGGGGCCGCGCGCTCGCCTTCACGAATAGGTGACGATCTCGACCCGATGGCCATCCGGACCCAGGCAATCCGCCGGCTTCATCCCGCCGCGTCCGGCGCGAGCAGCACGCCCTTCGTGAACACGAAGCAGCCATAGCCGCGCGCCTCGCCGGTTGCGATCACGCAATAGGCCTCGCGCGCCCGCTCGTAAAACGCAAACCGTTCGATCGACGCGAACGGCACCTCGCGCCCTTCCGCCGTGTTGACCTCGGCCTGCGCTTCGCGCTGCACCGCGGGGATCGTGTGCGGCTCGCCGACGACTTCCATGCGCGACGCGGGATGATCGACAAAGGTGTCGAGCGGCAGCACCGACAACACCGCGCGAATCGCGCGCGGCGAACTCACGCCGTCGAGACGCAATGGCCTGCCGAGCACGGTATCGCACGCGACCGACCCGGCCGGAAAGTTCGCGTCGCAAATGACGAGCTCGTCGCCGTGGCCCATCGAGCGCAGCGCATGCAGTATGTCGGCGTTCAGCAGCGGGTCCAGATTCTTCAGCACGGTATCTCCTTGTGGTGCGGTTGATGGCAGCGGTTGATGGCTTGCGGTTCGGGCTGGCGCGCGATGTTTTCCGCACGGGCTTTCCCCGCGCGGCGACGATCGATTGTAGCAAGCCATGCCGGCCACTCCCGTGCGGTGTGGCCGCCCGCGAGTGCGCGCATCGGGTACGCCGTCACCGGCATGCTTGTCGCTCATCCGGCCTCATCCAACCGCCGCCTTGCGTAGTACGCACAGCCGCGCTTGCGCCGCACTGCCAACGCAGCCACCCGACCATCGCCAGCAGCACGAGCCCCGCTCCACTCAGCACCGGTTCGCGCCAGCCGAGCAATGCGATGAACGTGAACGCCCGCGCGCCGGCGAGCAGCGCAAAGCCGGCGATCGCGCCTGATAGCGCGTCAGCGGCACCCGACACGCGCGCGAACGCGTGGTCGACCGTGACAGACATGGCGGCTACGGACTCGCGCATGATCGTCTCCGTGAAAAATGCGGCTGGTTGGACTATCTATCGGCAGCGTCAGGCGGCGCCCGGAGCTTCGTCGAGGAAGCCCGTGACCGCCAGCAGGCGACCGTGCGCATCCACCACGCCGAAGTCGGAACCCTTGACGATCGCTTCGCCCGCCGGCGTCGTCAGCGCCCACGAGAAACGCAGCCGGTTCGCGAAGCCGTCGACGTCGGTCGTGCGGCGAAACGTGTGATGCGGAAAACGCTCGTGCACCGCGCGGATCATCGCGTCGATACCGTCGTGCCCGGCGCCGGCGAGCAGCGGGTCGCGATAGTCGGCATCGGCGCTCCACGTCGCGGCGATCAGTTCGCGGCGGCGTGTGCCATCGGTCTCGTTCCAGGTATCGAAATAGCGGTCGATCAGATCGGTATGCGCATTCATCCCAAGCTCCTTGATTGGCAGGACTGAGCACTCCGCTCGGCACACGCGTCGTATGCGGCGGGCTCGGTTTGAAGATTGAACGAGCGCGTGAGCAGCGTCGATTACGTCACAGGTAAGCAGACGTCTGCAACGTCATCCCGTGCAGCGATTTTTTCGTCGCATTAGCCATTTGGCCGAGTCGTCAGAACGCGTAAGGACCGCTAACCTCGTGGGACGAATGGAGGCCGCGCGGCACTTGCGCGCGGTGTGGGAGTAACGAACAGGGGCACGGCACGAACCGTTTTATTGATATGTTTTCCACGCTTGCAAATAAGTATCCCAAAGGATACGATCTATACCAGATCGCAACACCACCCACGTACACGGTCAACTGCACCGAAGAATTCGACCATTGGCTCGACGGACTCACAGACCTGCGAGCCAAGGCAAAAATTCTCGTGCGTATCCGGCGCGCGGAACGCGGGTATTTCGGCGACGTCAAGTTTCTGGAAGAAGGGGTGTTCGAGATGCGCATCGACTGTGGCCCGGGGTATCGGGTCTACTACGCGCGCGAAGGGCGCACGGTGTATCTGCTGCTGTGCGGCGGCAACAAATCCACGCAGAAGGCAGACATCAAACATGCCCGAACAATGTGGGAAGCCATCAGAAGGGAACGATCATGAGCAAGATCAAAACGGCACGATTCGATGCCTCGCGCTACCTCGACAGCGACGCAATGGTCGCTGCATATCTGAACGCCGCGCTTGCCGAAAGCAATGCCGACGCGCTGCTCGCCGCCATCGCCGATGTCGCCAAATCGCGCGGCATCACCCGAATCGCGGCGGACGCGGGGCTCGGTCGCGAAAGCCTCTACAAGACACTTGCGCCCGGCTCCAAACCGCGCATGGACACGGTGCTCAAACTGCTGCGCGCACTCAACATCCGGCTTAGCGCTGAGCCCGCGAATGCGGTGGCTGCGTGATCGGGGTTCCGCGTTTTTTGCGTTGTGCCCCCGCACTGCCATATCGGCACGCCGGGTCTGCCGTATTGCCATGCACGCTCGAGGAGATCGGTCGGAAGCCGGCAGGACTGCGAGTATCGACGATTGAAACTGGCCGCACGTTACCTCTCAGGTCATGGTTTGCTCGCGCGCTTTGACTATGATCGGAGACATGAACACGCTCTCTCTTGCACAAACGGCTGCTTCACCCGCGTCGCTACCCAGTCGCACCGTTGGCAATCTGCTGCGCGAATGGCGTCAGCGGCGACGCATGAGCCAGTTGCTGCTTGCCACCGAAGCCGAAATTTCAACCCGGCATCTGAGCTTCGTCGAATCGGGCCGCGCGCTGCCGAGCCGCGAAATGGTCATGCACCTGGCCGAACGGCTCGACGTACCGTTGCGGGCACGCAATGCGCTGCTCGTCGCAGCGGGCTACGCACCGTTATTTCGTGAGCGCCCGCTTTCCGATCCGCAACTCGCCGCCGCACGCGAAGCCGTCGAACTGGTACTCAAGGGACACGAGCCCTACCCCGCGCTCGCAATCGACCGGCACTGGACCATCGTCGCGGCCAACAACGCACTTGCGCCACTATTGAGCGGTGCCAGTCCCGAGTTGCTGAAGCCGCCGGTCAACGCGCTGCGCTTGAGCCTGCATCCGCAGGGCATTGCGTCGTCTATCGTCAATTGGCATGCGTGGCGCGAGCACATACTGGCCCGCCTGCAACGGCAAATCGACGTCAGCGGCGACGATGCGCTGGGCGCGCTACGCGACGAGTTGGCCGCCTATCCCGCACCACCGGATGCGGACGCGGCAGCCCCAGACGACACCGCCCTCAATCAGATAGCGGTGCCGTTGAGGCTGCGCACTTCGATCGGCGTGCTGTCGTTTCTCAGCACGACCACGGTATTCGGTACGCCAGTGGATGTCACGCTGTCGGAACTCGCCATCGAGGCGTTCTTTCCCGCGGATCAGCAAACTACGCTGGCATTGCGCGAATTTGCATCGACCCGGCCGGCGCACGAAGGCCGAGGGATAAACGCCGGGTAGGTAACCCGATGCTCGGCTACTACGGCGTCCGCCTCGCCCATGGCGGCAATATCGGCACCTATTGGAGCACCGTCGCGTCAGACAGCTTCCACAGCGCGCTCCGCCTCACCGCAGCCTTCGCCGGCTACGTTCCCGGCACACGTCAATAGCGTCTCTTCGGCCCCGACACCAACCCCGTCCGACATCCCCGCAGGTAGCCCCCTCCCGCAAAACTGTCGCCTCAACGTTACAAATGTGGTCCGGCAGCGCCGCGTTTGTAACTGAGGCCACATCATCCTGTTACACATTTGATCGAACCCTATTCAACATACAAAAGCCGTATTTATTACCGCCCATTAGTTATTCTTTCTATTGCCTTTCCAAACCAAATCCAATTCGCCGTTCGCGGCCGATCGTAATCATTTGCCACGTCAATTAAGCCAGAGGCCCTCCCTGCAAGGTTTCCACCGATTTTCCTCGGATTTCGGATAGTCGAAGATTCGCCGTGCATCGTTCATTACAGTAGCGTGAAAGAGTTACCGGAAATCGATTCTTTTTCTGAGATATTTTTTCAGGAAGGGATTGCTTTCTGGTTTTACACTTCATACAATTCGTCCCAAGCTGTTACGAAATGTAACGCTATGTATCAAAAATTCGCAGTCTGTATCAGGCAGTGACATGTAGCCGGGGGGAATCGCCGGCGAGGCAGAAAAGACATAACGGCTAAAAGCCGACATAGTAATTCGGGGCTTCGGAAACAGAGAAAATGGACCGTAGCAGCGAGACGCTGGATTCTATCCGCGAGATCAACTTGTCTTACATCATGCTTGCGCAGCGTATGTTGCGTGAGGACAAACCGGTCGGCATGTTCCGGCTAGGGTTGTCGTCGGAATTGGCTGATTTGCTGGCCGGGCTGTCGCTCGCGCAGATCGTCAAGCTGGCCTCTTCCGAGCAGCTGTTGTGCTTCTTCCGCTTCAACGACCACTCGATGCTGTCAGCGTTGACGCAAACGACGAAGCACGCAGCCGTCGCGCCGACCCACGCGGCTATCCTGCTCGCAGGCCAGCCCGCCGAGCAGTTTGCTTGATCGAGGTAACTGCAATGCTCAAGCGAAGCCTCACTGAAGACGCGCAGGAAGTATTCCGCGCGATCGCGCTGATCGAACTCGGCGCGCGCATGCAGGTGCTCGAAAGCGAGCTGACGCTCTCGCGCGACCGCATGATCCGCCTGTACCGCGAGGTCAAGGGCGTGTCGCCGCCCAAGGGCATGCTGCCGTTTTCGGCGGACTGGTACATGACGTGGCTCGCGAACATTCATGCATCGCTGTTCTACAACACCTACCTGTTCCTCAAGAACGAAGCGCGCTGCTCGCATCTGGACGCACTGACCAAGGGGTATCGGCTGTATCTCGAACACTGCCAGCACAGCGAGACCGAACCGGTGCTGGACCTGACGCGCGCATGGACGCTCGTGCGTTTCTTCGACGCCGACATTCTGCAGCTGACCCCATGCTGCCGCTGCTCGGGCAAGTTTGTCGCGCATAAGCACGACCTGCAGCATAACGTCGTATGCGGTGCGTGCCAGCCGCCGTCGCGGGCCGGCAAGACCAAGAAAGCAGCAGCAGCCCGCCAGGAAGCGCTCGAAGCAGCGCAGGTCGCTCAGGCCGCCTGAATACATTGAATCGATCCGAGGAGACGGGGCCAGTCGATTCGAATCGAAGCCTATAAGAAAGAAGAGTCCGCAGAGTCGAACCGGCTATGCGGATTTTTTTTCGCCGTCACCGTCATCAATGACAACGGCAACGCCAACGGCCCTGCCGTTCAACCCTGCATGACTGCCGCGATCAGCCGGCAAGCCCGACCGTCTGCACAACGAGCCACAGATTCGCCGCGCTGATCGCCACGAACAGCGTCCACGCGAGCAGCCGCGTCGGCAGTCTGTTGGCGAATTCGCCCATCAGCGAGCGATCGTTCGTCATGCGAATCAGCGGATAGAGCGCGAACGGCAATTGCAGGCTCAGCACGACCTGGCTCGCGACGAGCAGTTGGCCGACCGCACCGTTGCCGAGCATCCGCACGCCGATCAGCGCGGGAATCAGCGCGAGCGCGCGCGTGATGAAGCGCCGCTGCCAGCACGGAATCTTCATCTTCAGGAAGCCTTCCATGATGACCTGCCCCGCCACCGTGCCGGTAAAGGTCGAGCTCTGTCCCGATGCGAGCAGCGTGATCGCGAACAGCAGCGCCGCGAAGCCGGTGCCGACGATCGGCGCGAGCAGCCGGTAGGCATCCTCGATCTGCGTGACGGCCTGGTGGCCGGTCGCGTGAAACGCCGCGGCGGCCAGTATCAGGATCGCCATGTTAATGAGCGCCGCGAGCACGAGCGACACGATCGTATCGATGCGCGACAGGCTGATCGCCGAACGGATGCCGGCCGAGTCGCGCTTCACCGCGCGCGTTTGTACGATCGACGAATGCAGATACAGGTTATGCGGCATCACCGTCGCGCCGAGGATGCCGATCGCGAGATACATCGGCTCGCGCGAACTGAGCGCCTGCCACGACGGAATCAGCCCATGCGCGACCGACGGCCAATGCGGCCCGACGAGCGCCAGCTCGATGATATAGCCGACACCGATCGTCGCGATCAGCCCGAGCATGATCGCTTCGAGGTCGCGAAAATTCTTGCCCTTGAGGCCGAGCACGATCAGCGTATCGAACGCGGTCAGCAACACGCCGGTGGTCAGCGAGCAATTGAACAGCAGATGGAACGCGAGCGCGCCGCCGAGCACCTCGGCGAGATCGCACGCGATGATCGACAGTTCCGCGAGCAGCCATTGCACGCGCGCGACGCGCGGCGAGTAGCGCGCGCTCGACAGTTGCGCGAGGTCGCGTCCGGTGGCGATGCCGAGCCGCATGCTCAGACATTGCAGCGCCATCGCCGCGAGGCTCGACAGCAGCACGACGAACAGCAGGCTGTAGCCGTAGCGTGATCCGGCTTCGATCGCCGTGGCCCAGTTGCCCGGGTCCATATAGCCGATCGAAACCAGCAGACCGGGCCCCGCGAATTGCAGGATCTTTTTCCAGAACGGCGCTTGCGCCGGGACGGCCACTGAGCCCTGCACCTCGGACGGGCAGAACGGCGCGGTGGCGGTAGTCGGTAATTTGAAGAACAAGCCGGGAATCTCTTGAGGGGAATCGACGCGACGCCCCACGCGGGCGGTCGCAAACGGCCTCAAGTGTACAAAGAAACCTCGGGCAGCGTGCCGTTTAGCGCGTAGCGGCCGACGTCGCGCACGCGATAGTCGAGCGGATCGTGCAGCGTATGCACGCGCGCGTTGCGCCAGAAGCGGTCGAGCGCAAGCGACGCATGCGTCGCGCGGGCACCGCAGGCGTCGAACAGCTTTTCGCCGACGTCGAGCGCCGCGCGGTGCGCCACGACCTTCGCTTCCGACGTCACGAGCGCCACCCGCGCGCGCGTGCCGGCTTCGAGCGACGCGCCCTGCCGCCACGCCTCGTCGAGCGCGTTCGCGGCACGCACGGCCAGCGCTTCCGCACTGACCGCCTGGATATGCATTTCGCCGAAACGCTGGATCAGATACGGATCGTCGGTGGCCTGGCTCACGCCGGACGCGATCCACGGCCGGCCATGCTCATGCACGTACGCGCGCGCCGCGTCGAGCGCGCCCTGCGCGAGGCCGACAAACAGATTGGTCAGCACCTGTTGCGAGATCAGCGTGCGCAAACTCGCATACGGCGTGTCGGGCCGCACCAGCACTTCGTCGGGCGCGACACGGACCCGCGCGAACGACACGCTGCCGCTGTCGGTCTGACGCTGGCCGATCGGATTCCAGTCGTCGTGCACGGCAATGCCCGCGCGCTCGGTCGGCACCACGGCGAACACCGGCTTGCCGGTGACGGGATCGTGCGCGGACACGGTCATCATCTGCGAGCCGCGCGTGCCGGAGCAAAAGCCTTTCTGGCCGTCGAGCAGATAGCCGCCGTCCCCGGTTGCCGTTGCAACGAGCCGCGTATCGAGCGGATTGACCGCATTGCCCCACCACCAGCGATGTTCGACGCTGCCTCGCAGATAGTGCGCGCGTTGCTGCGGATTGCCCCACACGTCGAGGCTCACGATTTGCAGGCAGGTGAAGCCGAGCAGATGCGCGAGCGCGCTGTCGACGCGCGCGAGTTGGCGAATCACATCGTAGATGTCGGACCAGCCTGCGCCCGCGCCGCCGAATTCGCGCGGCACGGCGAGCGTGAGCAGTCCCGCATCGGCGATCCACTGTTTTTCCCGCGCGGCATGGCCGCCTTCGCGATCGCGCTGCGCGGCGCTGGCACGCAGCGCCTGGAGCAACGCCGTCAGGTCGCGCGCGGGCTGCGCCTGTTGAGGTTCGCGAATCTGCTCGATGCCGTCACGCACGAAAGTCACTGGCTTGCCCTAGAGTAGTCGATGGTTGCATCCGGACGATCATAGAGAGCCGTGCATGCGAGGTCTACGAAGCGATTGGCAGAAGGAAAGCGCGAAAAACGATTTGGACGCAAAAACGCCGGGCGGCGCTTTTGCGCGGCCCGGCGTTGGTAATGCCTTTGGTGATGCGACCGTTGACGGCGTTGAGCCTCAACCGGTCGAACAACCGGTTAGCGCTTCGCCACCTGCTGCTGCGCCGGAACGGAGACGGCCTCAGACGCGGAGTTCGACGAAGCAGAGGGCAAAGCAGCGAGCGAAGCCGCCGCAGCGCCAGAAGCCCCGGCAGGAACCGCATCCGCTGGCACCGGAGCCGCCCCCACCGCGGTATCGTCCGCTTTCACATCGCCCCAGCCGCCGCCCAACGCACGAATCAGATTCACCGTCGCCACCGCCTGCGTGCCCGCCAGATGGCTCGCCTGCAATTGCGACAGCAGCACCTGGCGCTCGCCGTCGATCACGTCGAGATAGCTGACCGCACCTTCGGTGTACTGCGTACGCGACAGATGCGCGGCCCGTTGCGAGGCGTCGACCGCATTGTTCTGCTCGCGCATCTGATCGTCGAGCAGGCGCAGATCGGCGAGATTGTCCTCGACCTCGCGGAACGCCACGAGCACCTGCTGACGATACTGCGCGACGTCCTCGTCATACTTCGAGCGCGCCTGCGCGAGGTTGGCCTTGCGGCGCCCGCCGTCGAAGATCGGCAGCGTCAACGCGGTGCCCGCGAACGGCCCGAGAATGAACGCGCGGCTCGACCACATGAACAGATCGCCGAGCGTCGCCGATTCGAAACCGAACGCGCCGGTGATATCGAGCTTCGGGAAGAACGCCGACTTCGCAAGCCCGACGCGCGCGTTCGCGGCCTGCATCGCACGTTCGGCCGCCGCGATATCGGGGCGCCGTTCGAGCAGCGCCGACGGCAAACCGGCCGGCACGCGCACCGTTACCGGCACGAGCGGTGCTTCGGCAAACGAAAAATCGGCGGGCGGCTTGCCGAGCAGAATCGCAAGGCTATGCTCCGAGGCCGCCCGCTGACGCGCGACGCCCACCGCATCGGCACGCGCGCTCGCCAGTTCGTTGCGGGCGCGCGCAAGGTCGAGTTCGCTGATGTCGCCTTCCTTGAAGCGCCGCTCGACGAGCTTCAGCGCGTCCTCGCGCAATGCGACGGTGCGGCGATACAGGTCCTGGTCCGTATCGAGTTCGCGCAACAGGAAGTAGTTCTGCGCGACGTCGGCCTGCAACGACAACTGCACCGAACGGAACAGCGCTTCGCTTTGCTGCTCGTCGGCGCGCGACGCGTTCACGTTCGAGCCGACCCGCCCGAACAGATCCGCCTCGTACGACGCGCCCATCTGCGCGCGCCAGATCGTGCCGGTCGTGCCGCCCACGCTGTCCGGCTGGAATTGCGACGCCGCCGACGCCCGCTCGCGCGTCGGGCCGAAGCCCGCGTCGAACTTCGGAAACCAGTCGGACTTCGCCGCCTGCGTCACCGCGCGCGCCTGCTGCACGCGCGCCGCCGCGGCCTTCAGATCCTGATTCGCGGCGGCGGCCTGCGCTTCGAGCGCGTCGAGTTGCGAGTCGCCGAACACCTTCCACCATTCGCCGCGCAATGCGTCGTCGGACGGTTGAGCGGGCTTCCATGTGCCGGCGTTCTGTGCCGATGCATCGGTGGCGCCCGAGGCCGCCGCTGCCGGCGCGGCCGTTACCGCCGGCGCTTCCTTGAACGCGGCCGGCGCATCGACATCCGGCCGCTTGTACACGGGCTCCAGCGAGCACGCCGCCAGCAGCGCGACCAGCAAACCGCTTGCCGCCGCGCGGCCCCAGCCGCTCAAAGAGGCAAAGCGAGATTCAAAGCGTTTCATTATTGTTTTCTCCTCAGGCGTCCGTGACGGCCGTGCCATAGCGCGGCGAGTCCTTCTGCGCGACGTGGATCGTCCCACCCGCGAGCGAACGCAGCACCACATAAAACACCGGCGTCAGCATCAGGCCGAACAGCGTGACGCCGAGCATGCCGAAGAACACCGCGATACCCATCGCGTGACGCATCTCCGAGCCCGCGCCGCTCGACAGCACCAGCGGCACCACGCCCATGATGAAGGCGATCGACGTCATCAAAATCGGCCGCAACCGCAAGCGGCTTGCCTCGATCGCCGCCGCGAGCGGCGTGCGTCCATCGTGTTCGAGTTCGCGCGCGAATTCGACGATCAGGATCGCGTTCTTCGCCGACAGACCCACCAGCACCATCAAGCCGATCTGCGTGAAGATGTTGTTGTCGCCGCCGGTGAGCCACACGCCGGTCAGCGCGGACAGCACGCTCATCGGCACGATCAGGATCACCGCGAGCGGCAGCGTCAGGCTTTCGTACAGCGCCGCAAGCACGAGGAACACGAGCAGCACGCTGATCGGGAACACCCACATGCCCGCATTGCCGGCGAGAATCTGCTGATACGTGAGGTCGGTCCATTCGAGCTTCACGCCGCGCGGCAGCACTTCGGCCGCCACGCGTTCGGCCGCGGCCTGGGCCTGCCCCGACGAATAGCCGGGCGCCGGGCCGCCGTTGATGTCGGCCGCGGTATAGCCGTTGTAGCGCACCACCATCTCCGGGCCGTATGTCGGCGTCACCGTGACCAGCGACGAGAGCGGCACCATCTCACCCGAAGCATTGCGCGTCTTCAGTTGCAGGATGTCGTCGGCACGTTGACGGAACGGCGCATCCGCCTGCACCCGCACCTGATACACGCGGCCGAAGCGGTTGAAGTCGTTCACGTAGAGCGAGCCCAGATAGATCTGCATCGTGTCGAACACGTCGGTGACCGGCACGCCGAGCTGCTTGGCCTTCACGCGATCGAGATCGACGTTCAGTTGCGGCACGTTGATCTGATAGCTCGAGAACGTCGGGCCGAGTTCAGGCGTCTGCGCCGCGCGCTTCACGAATGCTTCCGCCGCCTTGTTGAGTTCGGCGTAACCGACCGCCCCGTGATCTTCGAGCTGCATCTTGAAGCCGCCGAGCGTGCCGAGGCCGAGCACCGGCGGCGGCGGGAACACCGCGACGAACGAGTCCTTGATCGCGCCATACTGCTGGTTCAGCGCGCCGGCAATCGCACCGGCCGAGAGCTTCCTGCTGCCACGCTGCTTGAACGGCTTCAGCGTGACGAACACGATGCCCGCGCTCGAACTATTCGTGAAGCCATTCACCGACAAACCGGGGAACGCCACCGCACTTTCGACGCCCGGCTGCTTCAGCGCGATCGCGCTCATGTCGCGAATCACCTTCTCGGTGCGATCGAGCGATGCACCGTTCGGCAGCTGCGCGAACGCGATCAGATACTCCTTGTCCTGCGCGGGCACGAAGCCGCCCGGCACCACGCGCGCCATCAAGACGGTCGCGCCGAGCAGGATCGCGTACACCACGAGCATCGCGCCCTTGCGGCGCAACACCCCGGTCACGCCACGGCCATAGGCTTCCGAACCGCGATGAAAGACCTTGTTGAAGCGCTTGAAGAAGCCGCCGAGCACACGATTCATCACGCGCGTCAGCCAGTCTTCCTTCGCGCCGTGGCCGCGCAACAGCAACGCGGACAGGGCCGGCGACAAGGTCAGCGAATTGAACGCCGAGATCACCGTCGAGATCGCGATAGTCATGGCGAACTGCTTGTAGAACTGGCCCGTGAGACCCGTCATGAACGCGAGCGGCACGAACACGGCAACAAGTGTCAGCGCAATTGCGATGATCGGCCCGCTCACTTCGCGCATCGCCTTGTAGGTCGCATCGCGCGCACTGAGCCCGCTTTCGATGTTGCGCTCGACGTTCTCCACCACCACGATCGCGTCGTCGACCACGATACCGATCGCGAGCACCATGCCGAACAGCGAGAGCGCGTTGATCGAAAAACCGAATGCCAGCAGCAGCGAGAACGTACCGACGATCGACACCGGCACCGCGATCAACGGAATGATCGACGCACGCCATGTCTGCAGAAACACGATCACGACGATCACAACGAGTGCGATTGCTTCGAGCAGCGTGTGGATCACCGCCTCGATACTCGAACGCACGAATTGCGTCGGGTCATAGACGATCCGGTATTCGACGCCGGCCGGCATGTCTGCGGAGAGTTCCTTCATCGCCGCGCGCACCTGTTCGGAAATCGCAAGCGAGTTCGCGCCGGGCGCCTGGTTGATGGCCAGTGCAACGGCGGGCTTGTTGTCGAGCAGCGAACGCAGGCCGTATTCCGACGCCGCAAGTTCGATACGCGCGATATCGCGCAGATACGTCACGCCGCCATCGGGCGCGGTCTTCACGATGATGTCGCCGAATTCGCTCTCGGTCTTCAAACGGCCGCGCGCATTCACCGACAACTGCAACTGCGTGCCCGGCACCGACGGCGATGCGCCGATCACGCCGGCCGCCACCTGAATGTTCTGCTCGCGAATCGCATTGACGACTTCGGTCGCGGTCAGCCCGCGCTGCGCGACTTTCTGCGGATCGAGCCAGATACGCATGGCGTAGTCGCCCGAACCCCACAACTGCACTTCGCCGACGCCCTGAATCCGCGCGAGCCGATCCTTCACGTTGAGCAGCGCGTAATTGCGCAGATACGTCATGTCGTAGCGGTCGTTCGGCGAGATCAGATGCACGACCATCGTCAGCGTCGGCGAGCTTTTGATCGTCGTCACGCCGAGCCGCTGCACGTCTTCGGGCAGACGCGGCAGCGCCTGGTTGACGCGGTTCTGCACCAGCTGCGTCGCGAGGTCGGGATTGGTGCCGAGCTTGAACGTCACGGTGAGCGTCAGATTGCCGTCGCTATTCGCCTGCGACTGCATATACAGCATGTTTTCGACGCCGTTGATCTGCTCTTCGAGCGGCGCGGCGACCGCCTCGGCAATCACTTTCGGATTCGCACCCGGATACTGCGCATGCACCACCACCGACGGCGGCACCACTTCCGGATACTCGGAAATAGGCAGCTTGAACAGCGAGATGATGCCCCCGAGCAGGATCAATACCGATAGCACGCCTGCAAAGATCGGGCGATCGATGAAGAATTTGGATATGTTCATGGGAAGCTCTTAACGTTGAAACATGCGCGCTGGCGCGTGCGGCTCACGAATTGCCCTTTGTGCTCTTCGTGCTGTCCGCGCCGGCGTCCGCCTTCGCGCGCGTTTGCGCGAGCGGTGCGCTGTTCGGGTCCTGGTCGGCCGTCATCGGCACCATGTGTGCGCGAACCGCATCGCCGGGACGCACGCGCTGAATGCCGTTCACGACGATGCGGTCGCCCGGCTTCAAACCGTCCTTGACGACGCGCAGATCGCCCTGCATCGCGCCCGTCGAGATCTCGCGATAGACGACGTGGTTGCCCTGATCGACCACGAGCACGAACTTCTTGTCCTGGTCGGTGCCGACCGCGGCATCGTCGATCAACAGCGCCGGGTGCGGCGCGCTGCCGCCCACTTTCACGCGCGCGTAAAGGCCCGGAATCAGCGCGCCGTCCGCGTTGTCGAACTTCGCGCGCACACGGATGGTGCCCGACGACGTATCGAGGCGGTTGTCGACCGACTCGATCGTGCCGCTGCGCGAGTAGCCGGTTTCATCGGCGAGACCGAGTTCGACCGGCACCTTGCTGCCGTCCTTCGCGCGGCTCAGGTATTGCAGGTAGGTCTGTTCGTCCGCGTCGAACGATGCGTAGATCGGCGAAACCGACACGAGCGTGGTCAACGGCGCGGCACTCGCGCCCGCCGACACGACGTTGCCGACCGTGATCTCCGCGCGCGACACGCGGCCCGACACCGGCGCCGTGATCTTCGTGTAGCCGAGATTGATGCGCGCGGTTTCGAGCGCGGCTTGCGCGGCCTTCAGGTTCGCGCTCGCCTCGCGCGCGGCGTTCTGCTTCTCGTCGTAGTCGCGCTTGGCAATGGCGTTGTCGGCAATCAGTCGCTGCGCGCGCTCCCAGTCGCTTTGCGTGTAGCCCGTGCGCGCCTGCGCGGCCGCGAGCTGTGCTTCGGCGCGATCGACTTCGGCCGCATACGGGCGCGGATCGATCACGAACAGCGTGTCGCCTTTCTTCACGAGCGCGCCGTCCTTGAAGTTGACCGAGACGATCGTGCCCGGCACCTGCGAACGCACGTCGACTTTCTCGACGGCTTCGAGACGGCCCGAATAACTCTGCCAGTCGGTGATCGTCTTTTGCACGACGGTCGCGACGTCGACCTCGGGCACGATGGTCGGCGCGGCCGGCGAACTCGCATCGACGCGAATCGCGCCGAACGTGCCGAGCCCGGCGAGCACGAGCACGGCTAGCGCGGCAAACGCCACGCGGCGGCGGGAAAGTGGAAGGATGGTCATATGTAGCTCCGGTATCGTTGATTGAAATTCTGTTTATCGATGCGCGCGCGTGTCGAAGCGCCACTGAAAAAAGCGCACCGCTTCCTGCAATGCGGGCGGATGATCGGCGAGCGCCGCGTGCGAAACGCTCGGATAGCGGGCCACCTGGGTCTGCACGCCCGCGTCGATCAGATTGCTTGCATACTTCTCGGCCTCGACATGCAGCACGTCGTTCTGCGCGGTCGCGATCAGCGTGGCCGGCAAACCCGCGAGCCGCGCCGATTCGAGCGGCGCCGCGTACGGATGCATGCGCTGCGAGGCTTTCGGCAGATACGCGCGATAACACGCGGCGCACTCGCTCGCGGTGATGTCGGAACCGAGGCGCCGCTCGTCGCCAAGACGCGTCAGGCTCGGATCGAGCATCGGTCCGAACAGCGCCTGCGCGGCGATCGGCACGTCGCCGCGGTCGCGCGCGATAAAGGCGAGACAGTTCGCCAGCTGGCCGCCCGCATCGTGACCGGCCACGCCGATCTTTCTGCTATTGCCGCCGAAAGCACGCGCCCGCGTCTGCACCCATAGCGCCGCGCGATGCGCGTCTTCGGGCGCAGCCGGAAACGGAAACCGCGGCGCAAGCGAATAGCCGACCGACACGACGAGCGCCGGCAAGTGTTCCGCGAAATAGCGCGCGGCAAAGTCGGCCTGCTCTATCGAGCCGCGGGTAAAGCCGCCGCCGTGGAAATAAAGCAGTACCGGCAGTGCGGTCTTTTTCGCAAGCCGGTACAAACGCAGGGTGATTTCCTGTGCGTGTCCGTCGATCTGTACGTCGGTGATTTCGAGTGCCGCCTCATTGGCTTCCGCGGCGCTGTCGTCCACGGGAACAAAGGAATACGGCGATTTGAATGCATCCATGTCGAGCCGCGCAAATGCGCATAAAACTTCAATGGTGCGAATTGTGGGTTCGGCAGACTCGTAAATAAATGCCTATAATCCGGCAACACAATTCGGTGCCTCTGAACAATCCACCGCGATTGCTCCGCGGATTCCACTCCGCCACTGCGCCCGTCTTCATGGAGGTTTGCGATGGACCGGCTTCAGGCCATGCAAGTGTTCACCCGTGTCGTCGACACCAACAGCTTTACCCGCGCGGCGGAAACGCTCAATTTGCCGCGCGCGTCGGTCACCACGATTATTCAGAACCTCGAAGCGTTTCTCGGCACCCGCCTGATGCACCGGACCACGCGGCGTCTGTCGCTGACGCCGGACGGCGCCGCGTATTACGAGCGCTGCGTGCGCATCCTCGCGGACGTCGAGGAAACCGAAGCCAGTTTTCAGAGCGGCAACAAGAAGCCGCACGGCAAGCTGCGCATCGACATGCCGGGGTCGCTCGGCCGCCTGATCGTGATTCCCTCGCTATGCGAATTCCACACGCGCTATCCGGACATCGACCTGCAGCTCGGTTTGACCGACCGGCCGGTAGACCTGTTGCAGGAAGGCGTGGATTGCGTGCTGCGGGTCGGCGCGCTGCAGGATTCGTCACTGGTCGCGCGCCGCATCGGCCTGTTCGAGGGCGTGACCTGCGCGTCGCCGGACTACATCGAGCGCGCGGGCATGCCCGCGTCGCTCGAAGATCTCGACAACCATAAGGCCGTCAATTACTTCTCGAGCCGCACGGGCCGCACGCTCGACTGGGCGTTCCTCGTGAACGGCAACGAAGTGGAAGTGAAGATGAAGAGCATCGTGTCGGTCAACGACGCGGATGCCTACGTGACTTGCGGACTCGAAGGCTTCGGCCTGATTCAGCCGGCGCTCTTCATGGTGCTGCCGCATCTGCGTTCGGGCCAGCTCGTCGAAGCGCTGCCGGAGTTGAAGCCTCTGCCGATGCCGATTTCCGCCGTCTATCCGCACAGCCGCCATCTGTCGCCGAAAGTCCGCGTGTTCGTGGACTGGATCGCGGAAGTGTTCGAGCGTTGCCCGCTGCTGAGCGGACGCTACAGTCTCGACGCCACCTGCACGAAGCGCACTTTGGAAGAACGCGAGTCGGCCCCGGTACGCGATACGCCGATGATGACCGAGTGGGTCGCATGAGAACCTCATCAGCGTCCCCGACGCGCTGCGTGGCTCTGCCCACATTGAAGTACTCAAAAGTACGCAAACTGAAACAGTGAATTACAGCCGCGGCTCCAATGCCGCGGTTTTTTTTAAAGCCTCGTCGCAGCCTGCGCAGTCGCGGCGATGGCCCGGCCTCTCGCGCGATTGTTCTGAAATCGCGACAATTCATTTCGCGAAAGCGGGATTTACCCGTACCGCACCGACCTCTACAGTTCACCCTGTCGCAGCGCCATCTGTGCTGCCAAGGAATCGACAGGAGTGAATCATGAAACGCAATCTGCTGGCAGGTCTCGCTCTTTCGCTGCTCGTCAGCGCTCCGGTATTTGCGCAAGGCGGTGGCGGCATTGGCCGCGCGGGAACTTACGACACGCAACCGGCGGCGGCCGCGAGCACGAAAACACGTGCCGAAGTCAAGGCCGAACTGGTCGCCGCGTATCGCGACGGTTCGCTGCCCTCGCTCAATCGCAACGCGTATCCGGACAAAGGTCTGATCGGCCAAACGCAAACGGCCCGTATCGCGCTACAGGAAGGCACGAGCGGCAACGTGACTCGTGTAGCGGCAGGTCAGTAACGCATCAGCCAAAGCGCGCTCGGCGCGACGATCGATTTTCCATCGGAAGTGGCCGCCGATTCGTCGCCCGCGCACTCTTCATCAAGGAGCTCACCATGACACCGTCGGAACTGGACAACTGGAATAGCGATACGCCCGTGTGGATGCCGTATCGTCCGTCGCACCATTGAGATTGAGTGTGGGTTGTTGCTCGCGGCACCGGCTGTGATGCGGCTGTGATGCGGCTGATATGCGCGATATGTGCGCTGTGCCCGCAAGCATCGCTTCGCGGGCGAAGCGCCATTCGCAAGCACTCGCGAATGCGCGTCGCGACGCGGCTTTATGCTTCGCGCGGCACGTCGGGCTCGAAGAACACCCAACGCACTTGCGGAAAGGTGGCCTGCAAATCGGCTTCGATCACGTTGATCGCATCGACCATCGCGCGGCCGCTCGCATAATCGATCATTTCCGCCTGCACCGCGACGACGACATGACGCCCCCATTGCAGCGTAATCATATTGATGATGCTGCGAATCTCCTCGCGCGCATGCAGATGCGCCTCGATCGCGCGGCGCACTTCCGGGCTCGCCGACTCGCCGACGATCATCGATTTCACTTCACGCGCAACAAGCCACGCAATCACCATGAGCAGGAAACCCACGCCGATCGAACCGAGCGCGTCATAGACAGGATTGCCGGTCACCATCGTCAGCAGCACCGCGATAAACGCGATCGCGAGGCCCGCGAGAGCGGCAATATCCTCGCCTGCCACGACCAGCAGCTCGGCTTCGCGCGTCTCGCGAAACCAGCGCCACAGGCTTTTATCCGGATGCGTCTTGCGAATCTCCTTGACGGCGCCCCATAGCGACAGCGATTCGAGCACCACCGAAATCCCGAGCACCGCCAGCGCGACAAACGCAAACTGCAACGGCTCGCGCGCCATCACACGATGTACGCCTTCATACACCGAGAACGCGCCGCCGACAAAAAACAGCAGCAACGCAACGAGCAGCGAATAGAAATTGATTTCGCGGCCGCTGCCCATGGGATGCAAGGGACTGACCGGCTTGCGCGCTTCGCTCAGGCCGAATAGCAGAAGCAGTTGATTGCCGCAGTCGGCGGTAGAGTGAATCGCTTCGGCAAACATCGCGCCGGAACCCGTAAACGCCGCCGCCGCGAACTTGCAGACAGCGATACCGAGATTGGCGGCGAGTGCATAAAAAATGGCTTTCGGCGATTCTTCTTTCATCTTCGGGAAGGCATCCGTGAGTTTTATCTGAGTTTTATCGGAAGTTGCCGACAGGCAACTCCCGTATTATGAACACGGCGAGTTGGACACATCCAACTCGCCGCGCTGAGCCGCGTCATCTTATGCTACCTCGCTCCACGAGCTGCCGATGTACGCGGTCGGTAGTCGAGCCCTTCCATGCGCGCCGTCTCTCCTGTCGCCACGCTCCCCCTCGGACGCTCACTGTGCCCTTTCCAGTGCCGCCATCTCGCGCACGACCACGAGCAGAACGGAAAGACTCGCGCCGCCGGTGGCGCGCAAGTCGGCTAGCAGACGCGTATAACGCTCGATCTGCGCGGCACGTTTTTCGTGCCACGCCTGCACGAGCGAGTCCGGCGTCGATGCCTCGTTCGCGTCCGCCAGCACGCTCGTGGTCAGCGCGCGCTTGAGCCGCGCGAGTTCGGCCAATGCCGAGGCGCGCGCCAGCATGTCCCAGTGCGTCGGCGCCGGCAGCGAAGCCGCGCGCTCGCTGATCCAGCCATAGTTCAATAGCGTGCCGAGCGCGAAGTAGACGCCTGCCACCTGTTCGAGACTGCGCCCGCACGTCGATGCAACTTCGGCGATATCGAGCAGCGCCGCCGATACCTCGCCGCTCGCGATACGCACCGCGAGGTCGCTATCGACACCGGCATCGACGAAGCCGCGCTGCCGCTCGGAAAGCGCTTCGAGATCCGCGCGCGGCAGCAACGCGGGCCATTGCGGCGCGAGGCGCTGCGCCGCATCGCGGCAGCGCGCGAGCAAACCGGCCACGTCGTCGCCGGCCGCGCCCGATTGCAGATGCCGCAAGAACCACAGCGCCGAACGTTCGACGAGCCGCGCGACTTCGGCGAACATGCGCGCCTGCACGTCATCGGGAACGCGGTTGTCGAGCGCGTCGATATCACTCCAGATCCGGTCGAGATCGAACACGTCGCGCGCCATGATGCAGGCACGCACGATATCGCCGGGCTGCGCGTCGGTTTCTTCCATCAGCCGATGCACGAACTCGCAGCCCACGCGATTCACCAGTGCATTGGTCAGATGCGTCGCGAGAATTTCACGGCGCAGCGGATGGCGCTGCATCGGTTCGCGGAAACGCTGCCGCAATGGTTTCGGGAAGTACTCGATCAGCATGTCGCCGACGAGCGGGTCTTCCGGCATCGACGAATCCAGCAGTGCGTCATATAGCCACATCTTGCTGTAGGCGAGCAGCACGGCGCGCTCGGGTGTCGTCAGGCCCTGCTTCGCGGCCGCGCGTTCGGCGATTTCCTCGTCGGTGGGCAGAAACTCGATCACGCGATTGAGCCGCCCCGCACGTTCCAGATAGCGCATCAGGCGCGCTTCGGCATCGAGCAGTTCGACGCCGAAGCGGCCCGCGATCGACAGCGCCTGGGTCTGATAGTAGTTGTCCCGCAGCACGAGCAGGCCCACTTCGTCGGTCATTTCGGCGAGCAGGGCATTGCGCTGCTTCTCGGTCATCTCGCCGTCGGCGACGACGAGCCCGAGCAGAATCTTGATGTTGACTTCGTGATCCGAACAATCGACGCCTGCGGAATTGTCGATCGCATCGGTATTGATGCGGCCGCCACGCTGCGCGAATTCGATGCGCCCCAATTGCGTCAGGCCGAGATTGCCGCCCTCGGCCACGACCTTGCAGCGCAGATCGGCGCCGCTCACGCGAATCGCGTCGTTCGCGCGATCGCCGACCTGCTGATGCGTTTCGCGGCTCGCCTTCACATAGGTGCCGATGCCGCCGTTATAAAGCAGATCGACCGGTGCCTGCAAAATCGCGCGCATCAGTTCGGCCGGCGCGAGTGCCGCCGCGTTGATGCCGAGCGCGGACTGCACCGCCATCGACAACGGAATCGTCTTCGCGCTACGCGGGAACACGCCGCCACCCGCCGAGATCAGCGACGGATCGTAGTCCGCCCAGCTCGAACGGTCGAGCATGAACAGCCGCTCGCGCTCGGCGAGACTCGCGGCCGGGTCGGGATCGGGATCGAGAAAGATGTGCCGGTGATCAAATGCGGCAACGAGCCGGATATGCGGCGACAACAGCATGCCGTTGCCGAACACGTCGCCCGACATATCGCCGACACCGACCACCGTGAAGTTCATGCTCTGCGTGTCGACGCCCATCTCGCGGAAGTGCCGTTTGACCGACTCCCATGCGCCGCGCGCGGTAATGGCCATCTTCTTGTGGTCGTAGCCGACCGAGCCGCCCGACGCGAACGCATCGTCGAGCCAGAAGCCGTATTCCTGCGAGATCGCGTTCGCGTAGTCGGAGAAGGTGGCCGTGCCTTTGTCGGCGGCGACGACCAGATACGGGTCGTCGGGATCGTGGCGCACCACGTCGGGCGGCGGCACGACGTCGGTGCCCGCGAGATTGTCGGTCACGTCGAGCAAGCCGCGCAGGAAGGTCTGATAGCACGCGACGCCTTCGCGCATCCACGCATCGCGCTCGCTTTGCGGCGGCGGATTCTTCACGACGAAGCCGCCCTTCGAGCCGACCGGCACGATCACGACGTTCTTCACCATCTGCGCTTTCATGAGGCCGAGCACTTCCGTGCGGAAGTCTTCACGCCGGTCGGACCAGCGCAAACCGCCGCGCGCGACGCGCCCGCCACGCAAATGCACGCCTTCGACACGCGGCGAATAGACCCAGATCTCGAACATCGGTTTCGGCTCGGGCAAGCCCGGCACCTGCGCTGGGTCGAACTTGAACGACAGGTACGACTTCGGCCGCCCTTCGGCGTCGTAGCGATAGTAGTTGGTGCGTTTGGTCGCCTTGATGACGCCGAGGAACTGCCGCAATATGCGGTCCTCGTCGAGATTCGGCACCTGGTCGAGCGCGCTCTCTATCGCCGCGAAACGGCTTTCGACGCGCGCCTCGCGCACCGCGCCGAGCGCCGGATCGAAGCGCGCGATAAACAGTTCGACGAGCATGCGCGCGATCGCCGGATTGCCGGTCACCGCGCGCTCGATATACGCGTCGCTGAACGTCGAGCCCACCTGGCGCAGATACTTCGCGTACGCCCGCAGAATCGTCACCTCGCGCGCATTCAGTTGCGCGCGCAAGACGAGGCGATTGAAGTCGTCGCTTTCGATCGCGCCGGTCCAGACCTGCTCGAACGCTTCCTCGAACAGGTCCTTCACGCGCTCGATGTCGAACTCGGCATCGTCCGCGAGTTCGAGGCCGAAGTCGTGAATCCATGCCGGCGTCGCGCCCAGTGCCTCGATCAGATAAGGCCGCTCTTCGTCGACCCGCACGCCGAGATGTTCGAGCATCGGCAAGCTGCGCGACAACGCGATCGGCTGGCCCGCGCGATACACCTTGAAGCGGAACGCGCGCGGTCCCGATTCGATCGGGCGGTACAGGTTCATCGCAAGCCTTTCGCTGCCCTGCACGCGCTCGATCAGCTCGATATCGCGCACCGCCGTGCGCGCCGGATAGTCGTCGCGATAGCCGGCGGGAAATGAGTCGCCGTAATGCTGCAGCAGACGGTTGCCGTGCTCTTCGCCATACACGTCGAGCAGCGCGTCGGCGAGATCGTCCTGCCAGCGGCGCGCAACCTGTACGAGCCGCGCTTCGAGCTCGCGCGTATCGACGTCCGGCATGCCGCCCGGTTTCGCATGGACGACGAAATGAATCCGCGCAAGCGTCGACTCCGAGAGCAGCGGCGTGAATTCGACGTTCTCGCCGTTGAACGCATCGGCGAGCAGGTTGGCGATACGCTGCCGCAAATCGGTGTTGTACTTGTCGCGCGACACGAACACGAGGCACGACACGAAGCGGTCGAAGCGATCGCGCCGCACGAACAGACGCGTGCGCTGATGCTCCTGCAAACGCAGCACGCCGAGCGCGGTGTCGTAGAGCTGATCTTCGTCGGCCTGGAACAGTTCGTCGCGCGGGTAAGTTTCGAGCACCGTCACGAGCGATTTCGCCAGATGCCCCTTCGGCAGGAAAGCGGCGCGGCGCACGATATTGGCGCATTTGCGCCGCACGATCGGAATTTCCGCAGCCGAAACGAAATACGCGGTGGACGTGTAAAGGCCGATGAAGCGCCGCTCGCCGCTCACCTTGCCGTCCGCGCCGGTCAGCTTGATGCCGACATAGTCGAGATAGCCGGGCCGGTGCACGGTGGCGCGCGAATTGGCCTTGGTCAGAAAGATCGGCGACGTGCCGGCAATGATCTCCGTCGCAGCCGGCGGCAGCGGCGTGATTTCCGCGGCGCCGGCGGGCCGCAGCGCATCGCGCAGAATGCCGAGGCCCGAGCCCGGCACGGCGCGCAAACCATAGCCGCTGTCCTGCTGCACGAGTTCGTAGTCGCGCTGGCCGAGAAACGTGAAGTGATCGGCGACCATCCATTCGAGGAACGCGCGCGCTTCGACGCCTTCCGCACCCGTCTCGCGAACCTTGAGGTCCTGGATCGTCGCCTTCGCGCACTCGATCAGCTTCGGCCAGTCTTCCACGGCCGCGCGCACGTCGCCGAGCACGCGCGCGATGTCGTCGCGCAGTGCGTCGAGTTTTGCGGCATCGCCGCAACGGTCCACTTCGAAGTGAATGCACGAGGTCAGGTGCGAACGCGTATCGCCGGCTTCCTCGGCGCCCTGGCTCACGCGCTCGATGCTGCCGTCGGCCGCGCGCCAGATGCGAAACACCGGATGCACGACCGAATGCAGCGCGAGCCCCTCGCGGTTGACCGCCATCGACACCGAATCGACGAGAAACGGCATGTCGTCGTTGACGATCTCGATCACCGTATGATCGGAGTGCCAACCGTGCTGTTCGAGGATCGGGTTATAGACGCGCAACCGCTGCTGGCCCGGCGCGAAGCGCTGCGCGGTTTGCCAGTGCGCGAGCGCCGCGCCGTAGAGATCGGCGATCGAGCGGCTTTGCAGATCGCCGCTGTCGACGAAATCGTAGTAATGCCGCAGGAAAGGTTCGACGATGTTGAAGGTCGGCTCGGGCAGCCGTCCACGCGCAAATTCGACGACATCGTTCAGCAGGTGCGTGACGGCTTCTTCGTTCTTTGCTTGCATGATCGACTCCCCTGGCTGGCGGCAATGGTGAGTATCGTGTGATTCGCAGGCAACGTCTGACAATGGATTATGCGCCCGTCGCGCGCAATCAGATCGATCGGCGCGCTCAGGTAATACCCGCTGCGTTTTTTCGCGGCGCCGCAGCGCATCGCGCTGCACTGCGGCAGTCCGCGCCGGCTGACGGCGAGCGGCTGGCGGCGCGGCCCGCTTACGGCGCGGGTCTGGCCGCCGCGCTTGCTGGCATCTACGCCGTGGCCGGCCCGTCCCGCTGCTCCAGCCATGCGCGAATCTGCGCCGCCATCCACGCCGGATCGTCGTGCGGCAGATCGTGCCCGGCCCACGGGTGCACGCGATGCCCGGTCCGCCACGCCGCCGCGAGCTTCGTCGAACAGGCCGGGTTGACGAGCCGGTCCGCCCGCGCGGAGAGGATCAGCAAGGGACAACGCGGCGCGGCGCGCGCCGCCGTGAAACGCGCCGCGGCCCATAGCTGCCGCAGCGCATTCGCGCGGCTCACGGGCGCGGCGCGGCGAATCCGCGTCCACGTATCAATATCGGTGCCCAATGTTTCGACGTTATTGCACGTGAGCCGATGAATGCCGCGCTCGGCCTCGACAGCATCGCTCCAATGCATGGCGATGCCGAGCAGACCCGGCCACGCCGACGGCCGCAGCCGTTCATGCGGACGGCTGAACGGCCGCATGCTCGTGTTGATCAGCACGAGCCGCTCGATGTCCTCGGGATAGCGCTGCGCCCAGTCGGTCGCCACCATGCCGCCGAGCGACATCGCCAGCACGCTGTACGGCCCCGGCGCCCCCGTTTGCAGAGCCGCTTGCCGCACGAACGCCACCATGCCCGCGACCGTCGCCGGAGCGCGCCGATCCGCGAACTCGCCGTTGCCTGGCAGATCGAGCAGCAGCAGGCGCGGGCACGCCGGCGCGCCGCCCGCGGCATCGCGCAAGGCCTCGCCCGATGAGTGGCTCGCGGTCTGGCTCAAATGCTCGCGCAACGCATCCGGCAGATGCCCCCAGTGCCGGGTTTCGCGCGTAAGCCCGCGCAGCAGTATCCAGGTGCTCATACGGCGTCCGGCCTGTACCAGAGATCGATCGCGCTTTCCAGCATCTGCTCGCGGCGCTTGCCTTGCGGCAGCCAGCGCTGCGACGAAAACGCCGCGCGCGCGAGGAAGTCGAGCAGGTTCGCATGGCGCCGCAGCACGCGCGCCGTGCGATGCGCCTTGACCGGATTGAACATGCCCTGCCGCGAAAACAGCTGGCGCGGGTTCTTCTTGATCCACAGCCACGAGCCGAGTTCGAGCGTCATGGGCAGGAAGATGTTCGGCGCCGGCACGCGATCGTAAGCGTAGTCCCATAGATCGCCGTGCACGAGATACTGGTGGCTCTGCGGCTCGAACTTATAGCCGTGGTGCGGATGCGCGTGCTCGAACATGCTCTTGAGCACGTACATTTCCGGCAGATGCGGCATCCGCTTGCGCGTACGCGCATAGGGAAACCAGATGCTGTCGCTCCAGCCGTAACCGGAGTGGCAATCGAGCGCGATGCTGAGCGGGCGCGTGGCCAGTTGCGTTTCGACGACCTGCAGCAGCGCGGCCGCCTCCGGCTCCATCGGCTCACCCGCACGGCCGCGATACCACGGCAGCCACGCGCCGACGCGCTGGCCGCCCGCGAGCAGCGGCACGCGCGCATCGGCATCCTGCGGCGCGTTGCGCATCAGATCGACACCGCGCGGATTCGCGCGCGTCGCCGCCCACATGCCGCCCGGATTGGCAATCGGCAGAAAAATCAGGCGAACCGACTGCAATTGCCGCACCAGCAATTCGTCCCACTCGAGCCGCGCGAGCAGCGCGCGCATGTAGTCGAGCACCAGTTGCGAGCCGATCCGCTCGAGGCCGTGAATGCCGCCGAAAAAGCCGATGGCCGGCGCGGACGGATCGGACGAACCGATGCTCGCGGTATAGACCGAAAAATGCCGGCCATGCACCGCGGTTTCGCACACGGCGCAGATTTCGAAGCTCGCACTGCCGTGGTCGAGAATCGACTTGAGATCTTCGTATTCCGCAAAGCTGTCGGGAAGAAAGCTCAAAGGGGTCGGCATGACGGCGTGAAGGATGATTGGGGACGGTCCCTGGATAACGCAATATAGCCTGGCCGCGTGTCGGCACTCGCGCGCGGCACGGTAGCGCACGAATCGTGTCATCCGTATGTCATTTTTCATTCTTCGGCGCATCGCGATCGGTGCCCCCCCGCTTCGCCGCTTCGGCTGACTTCCGGCTGACTTTGTTTTGCCATCCTGACGACATACAGAAAGGCATGAAATATATAGTCGTCTAGACGTTGCGATGCCTTCACTGAACCGTCACAGACGCTTCCTAGAATGTCCCCCACGCATACCGGCAGCGGCCGGCTGCAACGAGGAGAAACAGATGGAAACGATCCGTGAAGCCATTCGAATCGAACGTTTGAGCAAGACGTTCGGCAATGGACGCAAAGCGCTCGACGAAATCGATCTGCGAGTCGCGCCCGGCGAAATGGTCGCGCTGATCGGCGCATCGGGTTCGGGCAAGTCGACCTTGCTGCGGCACATCGCGGGCTTCACGGCCTCCGACGCCCAGCCCTCGCAGATCGAGATTCTCGGCCGGCCGATCCAGCGGAACGGCCGCATCGTCGGGGAAGTGCGCAGCATTCGCCGCGACATCGGCTTCGTGTTCCAGCAATTCAATCTGGTCAACCGGCTTTCCGTCGAAACCAACGTGCTGATCGGCGCGCTCGCGCGGCTGCCGTGGTGGCGCCGTCTGACCGGCCTCTTTCCGCAGGCCGAGCGCGCGCTGTCGCTCGCCGCGCTCGACGAAGTCGGCATCGGCGAACATGCGCGCGAACGCGCCGCGAATCTGTCGGGCGGTCAGCAGCAGCGCGCGGCACTCGCGCGTGCGCTCGTGCAGCGCGCGCGCATCGTGCTCGCCGACGAACCGATCGCCTCGCTCGACCCCGAATCGTCGCGCCGCGTGATGGACATGCTGCGCGCGCTGAACGTCGAGCATGGCATCACGGTGCTCGTGTCACTGCATCAGGTCGACATCGCAATGCAATACTGCGCGCGCACGATTGCGCTGCGGCGTGGCAAGGTCGTCTACGACGGCCCTTCCGGTGCGCTCACGCCGGCACTGCTCAAGAAGCTCTATGGCGACGACGCGCACGAACTGCTCGACGACACGGCGCACGAGTCCCTTGCCGACGCCCCCGCGCAGCACAACGACACGAATCGCGCCGCCGCGCACTACCCGTTCACACTCGCTGCCGCGCCCTCGAACTAAATTCGCATCGGGCTGCAACACGCCGCATCGCCCATCCACCCCATTCCGCTCACTCAACCAGAACTTCACCCATGAAACTCCTGCGCTCACTGATTACGCTGGCTGCCGGCGCAGCCGCTTTCGCCTGCGTCGCCGCGGCTCATGCCGAAGAAATCAACCTCGGCATCATCTCGACCGATTCGTCGGCGGTGCTCAAGCAACGTTGGGAACCGCTGATCGACGACATGAAGAAGCAGACCGGCCTCGACGTGAAGGCATTCTTCGCGACCGATTACGCCGGCATTATCGAAGGCATGCGCTTCAACAAAGTGCAGATCGGCTATTTCGGCAACGCCTCGGCACTGGAAGCCGTGGATCGTTCGAACGGCGAAATATTCGCCAAGGCACAGCACGCGAACGGCGACAGCGGCTACTACTCGCTGCTCATCACCAACGTGAACAGCCGCTTCAAGACGCTCGACGACGTCTTCAAGAACACCAAGGACGTGACGCTCGGTTACGGCGATCCGAACTCGACATCGGGTACGCTGGTGCCGGCTTACTACCTGTTCGCGAAGCACAACACGCCGGTCAATACGTCGTTCAAGAGCGTGTTGCCGTCGAGCCACGAGGCGAACCTGCTCGCCGTCGTGAACAACAAGGTGGACATCGCGACCAACAACAGCATGGCGATGGCTACGCTCAAGCGCGAGCATCCGGACAAGTTCGCGCAGGTGCGCGTGCTGTGGACCTCGCCGCTGATTCCGTCGGACCCGCTCGTGTGGCGCAAGGATCTGCCGCAAGCGACCAAGGACAAGATCCGCAAGTTCTTCCTGAACTATGCGAAGACCGATCCGCATGAAAAGGCGGTGATGGCCGGCATTACCGAATACAGCGGCTTCGAGGCTTCGTCGGATCAACAGTTGCAGCCGATTCGCGAGATCGCGCTGTTCCAGCAGAAGCAGAAGGTCGAGGCCGATACGCATCTGTCCGACAGCGAGCGCAAGACCCAGCTCGCCGAACTCGATGCGAAGCTGAGCGCGCTTAGCGCACAGCAGAAGCCATGAACCCGGCCGATCTGGTCACCTCGCCGGCGCCCGCGGACGACCCGTCCGCAGCACGGGCGGCGGCGCGCGAGGCGCGGGCGAAGGCCGCCGGCAAGCTCAGCTGGCGCTCGCTGCTCGGCTGGATCGTGGTGCTGGCGGTTCTCGGCGGCACATGGCATAGCGCCGACATGCGTCCGTTCGATCTCATCAGCGACGCCGGGAACATGGGGCAGTTCGCGAAGGACTTCTTCCCGCCCGACTTCACCGAGTGGCGCACCTACGTGCATGAAATGTTCGTGACGCTCTCGGTCGCGATCTGGGGCACGGCCCTCTCGCTCGTGTGCGCGGTGCCGTTCGGCCTGATGTCGGCGCACAACATCGCGCCGATGTGGGTCGTGCAGCCGGTGCGCCGCCTCATGGATGCGTGCCGCGCGATCAACGAAATGGTCTTCGCGATGCTGTTCATCGTCGCGGTCGGCCTCGGGCCGTTCGCGGGCGTGCTCGCGCTGTGGGTGCACACGACCGGCGTGCTCGCGAAGCTGTTCGCCGAAGCGGTCGAGGCGATCGATCCGCGTCCGGCCGAAGGCGTGCGCGCGACCGGCGCGACGCCTCTCGACGAAATCGTCTACGCGGTGCTGCCACAAGTGCTGCCGCTGTGGATTTCGTATGCGCTGTATCGCTTCGAATCGAACGTGCGTTCGGCGATGGTGGTCGGCATGGTCGGCGCGGGCGGCATCGGCGTCGTGCTGTACGAGGCGATCCGCTCGTTCGACTATGCGCAGACGTCCGCGCTGATGATCATGGTGATCGTCGTCGTGACCGTGATCGATCTTAGCTCGGCATGGCTGCGCGACCGGGTGATCTAAGTCAGGGTGATCTGATTCAATGCGCGGGGAGCGAAACCGCTCCTCGCACCGCCGCTTCCTCGATTCATCAGCGCGCGTAATTCACCACCGGCACCGAGTACGAACTCGGGACGAAATCGGCACGGCCGCCGCGCTGCGACGAACCGTGCGCCGGCGCGCCGTAGCCGCTATTCCCCACCGCCTGATTCTGGGCCGAGACCTTCGCTTCAGCCGCCTGAATATTGGCCGGATAATCGACGACGTTCTCGGTGGCCGGATCGTAACCGACCTTTTCGAGCTGGACCAATTCGGCACGCACCTGCGCGCGCGTGACCGGTTCGTTAGCCTGATTCGACTGGGCCGAGGCCGCGAGCGGCGCGGCAATGAGAGCGGCGATAACGGTAGCTTCGATCAGCGACTTGATGGTCTTCATGATGTCCAATCTCCAGAGATTGCTTCGTTCGGTTGCCGCGGCGCCTTGTGCAACGACCGGTTGTCCGCAGCGGTGAAGCCAGTTTAGAAGCCGGCTGTATCGCACAGAAGCCCCTGAACCATGAATTCACTGTTGCGCTAGCCACCACAATGCGTGGCCGGCATATCGGCCGTGCGGTCAAATCGTCATGCATTACACTGATGACGCACAACGAAGCGCCCACGCCATCGCATCCGATCGAGGAGACCCGCGCCCATGCCACCAGCCGTTGCCCTGCCTTCCTATCGCGCAACCGTGCGCGCCGAATGGGTCGATTACAACGGCCACATGCGCGACGCTTTCTATATGCTGCTTTTCAGTCTCGCCGGCGATGAGCTGATCGATCTGATCGGCCTGCCCGACAGCGTGCGCAAGGAACGGCGGCGCTCGATCTACACGCTCGAGGCCCATCTCAACTATCTGCACGAGATCAAGGAAGGCGCGCAGGTGCGCATCGACATGCGCCTCCTCGCGCACGACGCGAAACGAATCCACCTGTACCTTGAAATGTTCGCGCTCGACGGCCAACGCGCCGAACCCGTCGCCGCGAGCGAGCAGATGCTGTTGCACGTCGATACGAGCGGGCCGCGCAGCATCGCGTTCGATCCCGACGTCGCAGCGCGCGTGCGCGAACTCGCGGAAGCCCACGCCGCGTTGCCGCCCGCGCGCTTCGCAGGACACGTGATCGGCCTGCCGGCCGTCACACGGCGCCACGCGACATAGCGGGAGACCCGGCAAACGGGCGGGTGAACAAACGGGCGAGCAGGCGAGCGATTGCTCGCACGGAAAGAGCGCCGCCCCCGACCGGCGGGCGGCGTATCGACGCAGTTCAGCGATTACGCTGGGCGCGCCATTGCGAAAACGTTACGAGGTCGATACCGACTTCGGCCGGCTCGATACGCGTCCAGCCATAGAACGCGTCGTCCCACTCCGGAATGCCGCGCGGCGTCAGCGTCCTGAACTTCATGCCGGAGCGATAGGCGAGGTCCGGCCAGAACAGCGGCATAACCTCGCGCACCGCGAGTTGCCGCAGCAGGTCGGACGGCCCGCCCTCGTCGGCGACGATCTCGCCCTGCGAGATCCAGTCGTTCTCGGCCCACGCGACGAACACGCTCGGATTGCCCGCGCTGTCGAACATCAGGATCACGTTCTGCTCGGGCCGCCAGTAGTACTCGACGATGCCCTGCGCGGCCACCACTTCGTCGATCACCTTGCGCGTGCGTGGATCGCAGTAGGTCATGCCGTTCTCGCCGAGCGCGAGCCAACCCGATTCCGCGCAATGGCGGCTCTTCGCGTCCTTGAGGAAATGCAGGAGACGGTTGGCCGAATCGGGATCGGTCTTGCGCAGGTACAGGTCGACGATGCCGGCGTTGAACGCCTTGACCGCGACGGTTTCATCGGCGACACCGGTGAGCAGCACCTTCGCGCAGCGCAGATGCGAGATCGACGCGAGAAATTCGACCCCGCCGATGCTCGGCATATCGTAGTCGACGACAACCGCCGCCACTTCCTCGAAGCGCGAGGGCCGCGCGACGATATCGCGCTCCGCCGAGGTCTCGACGAAACGCTCGACACCCGGCTCGCTCAGGCACGCCGACGACGATGCGAATTCGAGCGAATTCTCGCGCGCATGCTGGCGGATATAGTTGAGCGCGGTTTGCGGCCGCGTGAAAAACAGATTGGTGTGGGTGTCTGGGAAAAAACGGCGCAGCGCATCGAGGTAGCTGTCGTTGTCGTCGACAAACACAACCGTGGACGGATAAAAAACGGGGGGTCGAATAAAGTTGTTCATGTTTTCACGTGGTTCATCACGCCGCCGCTGGAAGCGCTCCCGCAGGCACAACGGCCTGCCCTGACGACGATAGCCGAACCGTGGCCGGTGGTCGGCTCCGCTGCTACATAGTACAGGCTCCCTGCATGAACAGCACAGCTTGCGTTGCAGGGCGACCGTTGTATGCCAATCGAATAAGAAACGATTTACTGGCTCGAAAACGAAAATCGTAGTAGGCGCGAAAAAACAGGCGATCTCGATGATTCTCGATGACACGAGCAAGGAGCAGGAACGCCGCTTGCTCACTCGCTTGCGCGCTCCATGGGTTCCAGGTTCATTCCGACATCAGCCATCCGAATAGCCTCGACGCGGCGGTGGAAAGCGTCGTCGCGGGAGCCTGCGTTTATCATCGATTAATTGCAGTTCATGAAGATTGTTGGTTTAGATATGACGAATACCGGTAAGTTGTTGATAGTCGGCCTGCTGCTGATCGATGCAGGCATCGCCGGTTATCTGCTGTTTCCCAAGGACGACAAACAGCTCGAAGTCGCCGGCGCGGTGACAGGCAGCCCCGATAACGACGCGGCATTGGACTCGCAGGGCGGCTCGCCGCGTGTGACCGGCGGCAGTGTGTTGCCGGCCTTGCCGGCCGACGGTGCTGCGGGCAAGGCGGGGCAGTTGCCGCGATCGCAGCAGTCTGCTGGCGGGGCTTTGCCGGCACAGAATGTGGTGCCGGCCGCGCCGGCCGCTCCTGCTCCGGCCCCCGCACTCGCGGCCGCGCCCGCCCCGAGTGCCGCGCCCGATGCCGGCCAGATCGTCACCGGGCGAATCGATAGTGCAGTGCCCGCTGCACCCGTTGCACCCGCACCGGCGCAGCCGCCCGTGTCCGCGCGTGCGCAGGCCCAGCCGCTCATGCAGCCGCAACCTCAGCCGCAACCTTTGCCACAAGCACAAGCTCAGCCGCAATTTCAACCGCAGCCGAGGCCGCGACCGGCGCAGCGCGTCGAGCAGGCACAGGTGCGCAGATACGACGTACCGCGCGCGAACGGCGCAAACCCGTATTCCAACGCGATCCCGAACGCCAATGAAGGCACGAACGCCGTCTCGGCGGCACTGACGCAGCAACTGGTGCGGGAATCGGCGAGGCCCGATCCGTCGCTGCCGATACCGTCCAGCGCCGGCGCGCCGCCGCAACCGCCGCAACCGCCGCAACCGCCAATGCCGACAATGCCGACAATGCCGACAATGCCACAAATGCCGATGCCAACCGGCCGTGGCTCGAACCCGGTTGCGTCGGCCATGACCGATCAGCTGGTGCGGGAATCCGCGAAACCCGATCCCTCGCTGCCGATGCCGTCCGGCGTCAGCGTGCCGCTACAGCCGCAAATGCCGGCCAGCCGGAGCACGAATCCAGCGGCATCGGCAATGACCGACCGGCTCGTGCGCGAATCGTCGAACGTCACGCCGACTCAACAGGCGCCGTCGCAGGCCGCCGGCAAGCCCTGAGGGCTGCGCGCGCGGAGGGCTGTGCGGAGGCTGTGCCTCGCGCAAGAACCGGCGGCGCGCATTGCGAGCTGCCGGCGCCGACTCGCGGCCTCTGACTCGTCTGCCACGCCTCGCGGCCCGACCCGCCATCAGCGAGGCCGCCCCGTGGCCGCTCATGGCATGCACCCCGATCGTGCTAATTGCCTCCGCCCTGCCCTCCCGCTGAGCGCCGGAACAGGATAAGCTTCGCCCCCTCGCTGTTTTCGCGCTCACGCCGGTGTTCCGGAAAACCCTGCCTCGTCCCCACACGGCCCGCGCGAGCCGGCCGGCGGGCGCTTGTTGCCGCCACTGGCATGCCGCGTGCTTATCGACGGCCCGCAGCCCATTGCACGACGAAGCACGACGCATCCAGATCACTCGAACAAGATCGTTTTAATCAAGGACCACTCGCCATGAAAAAGACCCTGCTCGCCGCCGCGCTGTGCGGCGCCTTCACGATGTCCGCGCACGCGCAAAGCAGCGTGACGCTCTACGGCCTGCTCGATACCGGCCTCGTCTATACGAACAACCAGTTCGGCCACAGCAACTGGCAAGTCGTGAGCAGCACGACGCAGAACACGGTGTTCGGCCTCAAGGGTTCGGAAGACCTCGGCGCCGGCCTGCACGCGGTCTTCAAGCTCGAACAGGGCTTCCTGCTCAACAACGGCGCGCAGGCGTTCTCCGGCAGCGCGTTCGGCTCGCAGGCATGGGTCGGCCTGCAAAGCGATCCGTACGGCACGCTGACGTTCGGCCGCCAGTTCGACGTGATGAACGACCTCGTCGGCCCGCTCTCCGCAAGCTTCAACACCTGGGGCGGCAGCCTCGCCGCGCATCCGTTCGAGAACGACAATCTCGCCGCGAACTCGGTCGTCATCAACAACTCGGTCAAGTACGCGAGCCCGGTCTATCACGGCGTCACGTTCGAAACGATGTACTCGTTCAGCAACAAGGCCGGCGACTTCGCGAACAACCGCTCGTACGGCTTCGGTCTGTCGTATGCGCAAGGCCCGCTCAATCTCGCGGCCGGCTATCTGCAGTTGAACAACGCGGGCAACGGCACGGGCGCCGTGACGGCCAGCGACGCGAGCGCGAACTTCATCGCGCGGCGTCAGCGCATCTGGTCGCTCGGCGGCAACTACACGTTCGGTCCGGCCACGGTGGGCCTGCTGTGGAGCCACACGCAGATCGACGACGTCGCGGGCGTGTTCTCGTTCGGCACGGGCGACTATCTCGGCGCGAGCGGCGACCCGGCCGGCACGCTCGGCGGTTCGCTGCGCCTCGACAACTACGAGGCGAACGTGAAGTACGAACTGACGCCGGCATGGAGCGTATCGGGCGCCTACACCTACACGCACGGCGCGTACAACGGCTCGTCGCCGGCCTGGAACACCGCGATGCTGCAGACCGACTACGCGCTCAGCAAGCGCACGGACTTCTACCTCGAAAGCGTGTACCAGAACGCGCACGGCGCGCCAGCTGGGTCGGTGCTGTCGCACGCGATGATCAACACGCTGTCGCCGTCGTCGACGAATACGCAGGTGGCGGTCACGGTCGGCATGCGTCACGCGTTCTGATGACGGGCGGCGCGTCGTGAAAGCGGCGCAGGTGCCGAGGGTGCTGAAAACACATCGCTCTCACGGCTGCGCCGCCGCGATCACCTGCGAGGCCAGCGCATGGTGCTGGCCGCGCCGCGAACGGATCGCGTGAATCTCTTCGAGCACGCCGTCCGCGCGGCCGAGCCGGCGCAATCCCGGCAGCAACGACAGATCGTCGGCGCCTGGCTCCGCGAGCGGAAACACGCCGAGCCCGCGCGCCGCGAACACCGCCATCAGCGCGCTGTCCTCGAATTCGCCGACGATGCGCGGACGAACGCCCTGCGCCTCGAACCAGCGGTCGAGCCGCGCGCGCAAGGCACCGTGACGGGTCGGCAGCAGCACGGGCACCTCCGCGAGACAGTGCGGAAAACTCGCGCGAACCGGCTTGCGCACGATCTGCGCGGGGCCGTACCAATCCACCGGCGAACCGGCGACACGCTGGCTCACGACGCGCAGATCCGCGCCATGCGGCGCCGGCTGACAGGCAAGTACGAGATCGAGCCGATGCAACGCCAGCTCCGACAATAGCTGCGCGGGCTCGCCCTCGTGGCACAGCAGTCGCAGCGACGGCGTGGCCAGCACCGGCGCGAGCAGCGCATGCGCGGCGAGCTTCGACATGCCGTCGGACAACCCGACCGCGAAGCGCACCGCGCCTTCGCCGGTCGCCTCGCGCATTTCGTCGAGCAAGGCCTCGCCGAGCTGGAAGATCTGCTCGGCGCGATTGAACGCCTGCTCGCCGGCTTCGGTCATCGCGACGCCGCGCCCGGCCGGCTTCAGCAGCTGACGCCCGAGCGCTTTTTCGAGCTCGCGCACCTGTGCGCTGATCGTCTGCACGGCCATGTCGAGCCGTTCGGCGGCGCGCGCGAAACCGCCTTCCTTCACGACGATCCAGAAATAGTACAGATGACGGTAGTTGAGCATGCTCGTTTGATACTTCGAAAAAACCGATGTATTGCTCAGCTTATCACTGGTTTATTCAAACCATGAAAATCCCGATCATGACGGTTCCGCCACCACCGGCGCATCGCCTTTGACGAACCATCTCATGGATACCCTGCTCGCCCTCGCCGCCGATCCCGCCACCTGGGCCGCGCTCCTCACGCTGATCGTGATGGAGATCGTGCTCGGCATCGACAACCTGATCTTCATCTCGATCCTCAGCAACAAGTTGCCGGCCGCGCAACGCGCGCGCACGCAGCGCCTCGGCCTCATGCTCGCGCTGGTGATGCGGCTGACCCTGCTCGGCACGGTCGCATGGATCGCGCAGTTGACCGAAGCCGTGTTCACGCTGTTCGGCCACGGGTTTTCGTGGCGCGATCTGATCCTGCTCGGCGGCGGCCTGTTCCTCGTGTGGAAGGCGACGAGCGAAATCCGCCATCACGTGACCCACGCGGACGACGTCGCCGCCAAGGCAAGCTCGACCGTGCAGTTGGGCGTGGCGGCCGCGATCGGCCAGATCATCGTGCTCGACCTCGTGTTTTCGGTCGATAGCATCATCACCGCGGTCGGCATGACCGAGCACATGCCGATCATGTTCGTCGCGGTGATCGTCTCGGTCATGGCAATGCTGTTCGCCGCGCAGCCGCTCGCGCGCTTCATCGAGCGCAATCCGACCATCGTGATGCTGGCGCTGAGCTTCCTGCTCGTGATCGGCATGACGCTGATCGCCGAAGGTTTCGGCTCGCACGTGCCGAAGGCTTACATCTACGCGGCGATGGCGTTCTCCGCATTCGTCGAGATGATGAACATGCTCGCGAGGCGCGCGAAAGCGAAGCCGGCGAAGCGGGTGGAAAACGTCGTGCGGTGATGGTCGCCGTCACTGCGGCTCGACAGCGCGATTGCGAGCATCGATTGCGTGCCTCGGCGGCGCACCTCAGGTCCCGCATGCCTGAAATGCGGTTTGAAAATTTGAAGGTTGTTTGAAAAAGGGCATCGGCCCGTTCGATGCCCGCGAACACAAGGAGCTTCATCATGAAATGCCCTGTCTGCACGACGACCGATCTGCTGATGACCGAGCGCCGCTCGATCGAGATCGACTACTGCCCGAACTGCCGCGGCGTATGGCTCGATCGCGGCGAACTCGACAAGCTGATTGCGCAGGACATAGGCGACGCGGGCCCCACACGCGACGATGCGCGGCACGCAGAGCGCAGGTATGAAGGAGAGCGCCAGCGCGGCCACGACGAGCGCCGCGCGGACTATCGTGGCTACCGGAAGAAGCGTTCGATTTTCGATATGTTCGATTTCGACTGAACGCTTCGGCGCGGCGCGAACCTCGGCATGAACGCCGGCGGAATTCAGCGCGCCTTGCCGCGCGTGCCCTTGCCCGCGCTGGCCGCGCGCGGCGTTTCCTTAGCGGCGGGCGCGCCGCCGTTCATCTGTTCGAGCCACGCCAGCGTATCGACGTACGACAGAAACTGCTTCAGATATTCCGGCGACAACTCACGCATCAACGACAACGCGCGATGCACGAGGCTGCTCGAATTGAGCGGCCCCGCATTGCCCGGCACCTTCGCGAGCGACTGACGCACCTGCTTCTCGGTGCGGACTCTGGACCAGACGTCCCTGAAGTAATCGAGCGCGGGCAGTTCGGGATAAGCGGCGGCGCTGGCCTCGCCATGAGGACGCGCGCGATGAGCCATGCGTTCGACGAGGCTCGCGAGTGTCGCGTCGTCATTGGACTCGCCTGCCGCCGCAGAAGGTTCGGACGCGCTATCGGCCTCGGCCACGACGGCCGCATAGGCATCGAGCAATCCCGCCAGTCTCTCGTCGAGCACGCGCCGCGCCTCGCCGTGGTGATGCAGCACGCGCCGCGCCAGTGCCTCGATGAAATGAAAGCGCACCGGGTCGAGGCGATCCGCGCCGCGCGCGCGCCATGCGTCGAGCGCGGCGCGAACCGGATGGCGCGCATCGTCCTGCACGGCATGCGTCAGGCTCGCCGCGCTCCCGTCCCGATTGCCCTGCTCGCTACTCTCGCCATACTCGCCGCGCTCGTCGTCAAGCACCGGACTTCTCCGTGGCGGCCGCGGCGGACGGCCGCGGCACCGGCGCGATTTCGACGCGACGGTTTTTCGCGCGGCCCTGCTCGTCGGCATTCGAACTCACCGGCTGGCCCGAACCGAACGCGGCCGCGAACAGCGACGCCGCCGGCACGCCGTCGTCGATCAGCGCGCGCGTCACGGTCAGCGCGCGCTGCGCCGACAGCTCCCAGTTATCGGCGAAACGCCGGTTGCCTTCGCGCAAACGCTGGTCGTCGGTAAAGCCGCTCACCATCAGAATCTGGTCGCTCGCACGCAGATAGGCGCCAAGCGGTCCGGCGAGGCTCTTCAGCAACGCGCGGCCCTCGGGCTGCAACTGATCCGAGTTCAAGGCGAACAGCACGTTGCCGCTAATGCCGATGCGCCCGTTGACGAGCGTCACGCGACCCGCCGCGAGCGGCCCGGCGAGCGCCTGTTCGAGCGTCTTGCGGCGCTGCGTTTCGGCCTGGCGCTGCTTGACCTCCTGTTCGAGCTTGCTCGACAGTTCGAGCTGCACGCCGATCACGCCCACCAGAATCAGCACGAACGCGCCGAGCAGCACCGACATCAGATCGCCGAAAGCGGCCCAGATCGGCGCGGCCGTTTCCACGCCGCCGTCGATGTCCTCGCTCATACCGCGTCGGCTCCGGCGGTTGCGCGCTGCACGGCAAGCCGTTGCAGATCCTCGACGATCTGCTTCTGCGACATCACGCTCAGGTCGACTACTTCACGCGCCTGGGCGACGTAATAGGCCAGTTGCTCGTCGCTGCGCGTGAGCGATCTGCCGAGCGCCGCTTCGATGCGTTCGAGATGCGCGACGAGCTTGTCGTTCGATTCACCGAAGACCTGCACGGCCGCGCCGAATGCTTCGCCAAGGCTCGCCACTTCGACCGCGCTGCCGGTGACTTGCGCGGCGACCGCGCCGAGCTTGCCGGTCTCGTGTTCGAGGTGATCGGTGAAACGGCTGCCGACGCGCTCCAGCAAATCCGCCGAGGTGGAAACGAGCGCATCGACGGCCGTGCGCTGTTCAGTGGACGCGTGGTTGACCGCATCGAGCAGCGTCTCCAGCGTTTCGAGCAGACGGCTGCGTTCCTGCAGCATCGCGGTATCGCGGACCATGCTGTCGGAGAGCTTCTGGCGCAGTTCGGCGACGACCTCGGCGGCGGCCTTCGGCGCTTCCGATGCCGCCTGCACGAGCCGTTCGATTTCGGCGATCGTTTCGCGTGCGTGGGTCTGTGTTTGCGCCGAGATGTCGCGTGCGGTTTGAGCGAGCGTTTCGCAGATTTCCTGCTGACGGCTTGCGGTTTGCGCGCCGGTCTGCTGCCATTGTTCGCTCAGATTCGCAGCCATTGCGCCGAGCGTTTCGGTCCATGTGGTCAGGCGTTGTTCGTCGCGTGCGGCCAGTTCGGTTTGCATCGCCAGCGCGGCCTTCGGTGCTTCGGCCGCTGCCTGTACGAGGCGGTCGATTTCGCCGATTGTTTCGCGTGCGTGAGTCTGTGTTTGCGCCGAAATATCACGCGCGGTTTGAGCCAGCGTTTCGCAAATCTCCTGCTGACGGTTTGCGGTTTGCGCGCCGGTCTGCTGCCATTGCTCGCTCAGCTTTGTAGCCATCGCGCCGAGCGTTGCGGTCCACGTGGTCAGACGTTGTTCGTCGCGTGCGGCCAGTTCGGTTTGCATCGCCAGTGCGGCCTTCGGGGCTTCGGCCGCTGCCTGTACAAGGCGGTCGATTTCGCCAATCGTTTCCGTTGCATGCGCTTGCGCTTGCACCGAAATATCACGCGCGGTCTGTGCCAGCGTTTCGCAGATTTCCTGCTGACGGCTCGCGGTTTGCTCACCGGTCTGCTGCCATTGCTCGCTCAGATTCGCAGCCATCGCGCCAAGCGTTTCAGTCCACGTAGTCAAACGCTGCTCATCGCGCGCGGCCAGTTCGGTTTGCATCGCCAGCGCGGCCTTCGGTGCTTCGGCTGCTGCCTGTACGAGGCGGTCGATTTCGCCGATTGTCTCCCGTGCATGAGTCTGTGTTTGCGCCGAAATATCGCGCGCGGTTCGCGCCAGCGTTTCGCAAATCTCCCGCTGACGGCTCGCGGTTTGCTCACCGGTCTGCTGCCATTGCTCACCCAGCTTCGCGTTCATCGCCCCAAGCGACTCGGTCCACGCGCTCAGGCGCTGTTCGTCGCATGCCGCGAGTTGCGTCTGCAAGTCCGCATGCGACTGGCCGACCGCTTGCAGCAACGACGCGCCATGCCGCTCGAACGTCGCCGCGGCCTGCGCCAGCGCCTGCTCGTTGTTCGCCGCAAGCTGTTCGCCCGCACTGTGCTGACGCGAGAGCGCCGCATCCCACGCCTGCGACATGCCGCTCGCGCTCGCTTCGAGCCGCGCGGACACGCCGTCGAGCAAGGCCGCCGAGCGTTGCTCGAAGGTTTCGGCGACACGCGCGAGCGACGCGCGCTGCTGTCCGGCGAGCGCCTCGCTCGCCTCGCGGTGTCCGGCGAGCGCGTCGTTCCAGATCCGCGCGACGTTCGCGCTGGTCGCCGCGAAGCCGTCCGACATGCCGTCGAGCTGCCTGTGCACCGCCTGCGTCACGGAGTCGTGCAACGCCGTGGTCTCGCGCGCGAGACCGGCCATCGTCGCGGCGACGACCGGCTGCAACGCCTCGCCGGCCGCACGCGCGCTGCCGGCCACGCTGTCCTTCAGCGACTGTTCGATGACGCCGGCGAGGCGCTGGTACGCGGCCTCGGTGCGGCCGTAAAACGCGTCGAGGCCCGCGATCTGCCGTTCGTTCGACGCGACGCTCTGCTGCTCGATCGCGCTCATCATCGTCTGCAAACGTTCGACCAGTTGCGGCATCGCGTCGGACTGGCGCTGCAGCAGCCGGAAGCTTTCCTCGCGCTGATGGCGGCGCGAATAGACGCGCAGCGTCGTCGCGATCTTCAGGTCGAGCTGTTGCGCGGCATCGAGCCGTTCGCGGCGGCACAGCGCCGACAGGAGCCCAAGCATCGCGGACGTCGAAACACCCGCGATCGAGGTGCCGAACGCGAAGCCGAGCCCCTTGACCGGCGCCGCCAGCGAGGCGCGGATCGCCTGCAGATCGCTGGCGCTTTCGAGCGCGAGGCCGGTGCCGCGCAGCGTCATCACCATGCCGAGCAGCGTGCCGAGCATGCCGAGCAGAACCAGCAGGCCGACCAGATAAGGAGCCAACGCGGGGCCCGGCAGCGCCACGCGCTCGCCCTCGACACGCAGACGCACGGCATTGCGCAACCCCGGATGCAGCGTGTCGAGAAACGCCGACAGCCCCGGCGGCGGACCGGACAGTGCGGAGACCGCGCGCGTCAACGTGCCGGTGGCCTGGCTATAGCGGCGCAATTCGAGCGCGCCCAGCACGTAGAACATGCCGATCAGCAGCGTGACGGCGAACGCGAGCGGGTTGGTGACGGCATAGCCGGCTGCGATCCAGCACACAGCGGCGAGACCCGCGAGAAACACGACGAGATCGATACGATATCTGGACATGGGGTCCCAGTTAGCAGGCGCGAAGGGCCGCGAGCAGCCCTTCGACCGGTTGAAAACGGACATCCAGTTCGGCAAGCAAGACGCTCTGCATGTCCTTGCGGAATACGTCCAGCCACGCGTCCTGCGTGACCGGCGCGCGGTGGCCGGCGGTCGCGGAGAGCCCAGTGGGATCCGTGGCCGCGGTCACGGCTTTTGCCTCGGCAGTAGTGATGTCGCGCGCGGCATCCGCAAGCGCTTTGGCCGGCGTGGGATCGACTCCGGCTTGCGTCTGTGCCGGGCTCTGCGGTGCGGCGCTGGCATCGCCTTCGGCTTCGGCTGCGGTATCGGCTGCGGCCAGCTTTTGCCGCGCGGCATCCGCTGCGGCTGCGGTTTCAGCTTCGGCTGCTTCAGCCTCGGCCTGCCGCTGAAGCGCGGCCTCGCGCAAACGCGCGAAGTGCCCGCCGAGCAATCCCGGCACCGCCGCCAGCACGGTCCGCTCGCGCTCGCTCAGCGCGCGCTCCATCACCGCATCCACGACCGCGAGGCGCGCGAACGCCGGCGTGCGCGCGGCGAGCAGCGCGCGCAGACGGCTGCGCAACGCGCCGATCGCCGTCTCCATCGACTGCTGGAGCGCGAGATAGCGCTGACGAAACACCGCGTAGTCGGCTTGCGGGTCGGCGCCGCCGCGTTGCGCCGGTAGCTGTGCCGACATCTGTGCCGACATCCGCGTCGAACCATGCGCCGATCCGTGAGCCGGTGCCGACGCCCGCGCCGGTGCGTGCCGCCGCGCTGGCGCAAGCACGCTGTCGCCGGCGATGGCGCTCGCGAGCGAGCCGCGCACGCGTGCGCATTCGTCCTCGTCGGCGCGGCCGAAGCCGCGTGCGCCGGCGGCGACGGTCGGCGGCGCGCCGTTCAACGCCGACGACAACGCGATCGCATCGGTCCAGCCGAGCCACTGGCTCAGTTGATCCGACAGCGATTGCCGCGATTCGACGGCATCGACCTCCGCGAAACGGGTCAGTAGGCGAACGAGCGCGGGCCCGCTCAGAGCGGTGCGCTGGGGGGCTTGCAACATACCACTGGAAGCAAAAAACTCAGCAGTTTACACGCTGACGGGCGCGAGGCCGATCTCTTCCCCGATCGCCCCCGTCCGCGAGACATTTCAAACATGCGTTCCGATGGCGCAAACCGCACCCGTAGCGCGACTTTTGCGCGGCCCTGGGGCTTTCCCAACCACGGTTTTTCGCCAATAGATCAGCGGGCCGATCAGCGTATAAGATAAAAGCACGCTCCCTTCGCCGCATCCTCGCCGTCCCCTGCCTTTCCAGGCTGCCGCCCTGTTCCGAGCGTCGAGAGCCGTAACCCGGCTGTGACCCGCAGTGACCCTGGACGAGACGCGCAGCCGCATGAAATTCGATACCGTGGTGCTCGGCGCCGGCATTGTCGGTGTGTGCGTCGCCGTGCATCTTCAGAAACGCGGACGCGCGGTCGCGCTGCTCGACCGCAAGCAGCCCGGCAACGAGACCTCGTTCGGCAACGCGGGGCTGATCCAGCGCGAAGGCGTCTATCCGTACGCGCTGCCGCGCAGGCTCGGCACGCTGCTGCGCTATGCGCGCAACCAGTCGCCCGAGGTGCGCTATCACGCCAACGCCATGCTCGAAACCGCGCCGTTTCTGTGGCGCTACTGGCGCAACTCGCATCCGCTGAAGCACGCGGCCATCGCGAAGTCGTACGCGACGCTGATCGAGCATTGCATCAGCGAACATCACGCGCTGGCCGCCGCCGCGGGAGCCAGCGCGCTGCTGCGCCCGACCGGCTGGATCAAGGTGTTTCGCAGCGGTATTGCCAGGGATGCCGAAATACGGATCGCCGAGCGCTGGCATCGCGAATACGGCGTCGCGTTTGAAACGCTCGACGCACCGCGTCTGCGGCAGCTGGAACCCGACCTCGACAAGCGTCTGCAAGGCGGCCTGCGTTATCCGGACTCCGACACGGTCAGCGATCCGAACGCACTCGTCACCGCATATGCACGCTATTTCGAAGCGCTCGGCGGGCGGTTTTTTATCGGCGACGCCGACACGCTGCGCGAAGGCTGGCAAGTCGACACGCAGGAAGGGACGCTCGAGGCCGAGTCGGTCGTCGTCGCGCTCGGGCCGTGGTCGGATCGCATCAGTACGCGGCTCGGGTATCGGCTGCCGCTCGCGGTCAAGCGCGGCTATCACATGCACTATGCGCCGCGTCAGACGGCGCGGCTCAATCATCCGGTGCTCGACGCCGAAAACGGCTACGTGCTTGCGCCGATGGCGCGCGGCATCCGCCTGACCACCGGCGCGGAAATCGCGCGGCGCGACGCGGACAAAACACCGGCGCAACTCGACGCGGTCGAGCCGATCGCGCGCACGCTGTTCCCGCTCGGCGAGCGTCTCGACGCCGAGCCGTGGATGGGGCGCCGCCCCTGCACGCCGGACATGATGCCGATCATCGGTGCGGCGAAGAAGCATCAGGGCCTGTGGTTTGCATTCGGCCACGCGCATCACGGCCTGACGCTCGGGCCGGTGACGGGCCGGCTGCTCGCCGAGATGATGAGCGGCGAGGAAACGCTCGTGGACCCGTGGCCGTTTCGCGTCGAGCGGTTCTAGCGGAGTGGGCGTGCTGCACGGCTGATTCGTCGGCCGCTCCGCCGCGTTGGCATTGCCACCTTGCCAGGCCGCTGCCTGAACGGAACGGCGCGGACCAAAACGAAACAGAACGGCGCGGAACCGACGCAATAAAAAACGCCTTGGCGCTATTCGCGCCAAGGCGTTTTTTCAAACCAGTCAACGAGACGCCGATCAGGCCGTCGTCACTGCTGCCCTGCGCGGCGACAGCGCCGACACCGCAAAGCTCACGACAATGTTCGCCGCCAGCGCGATCATGCCGATATAAAGCGGATAGTCCTCATGGCCGACATGCAGCCCGTACACCGGCTTGAGCCCCTGCGAAATCGCGAGGCCCGTGCCGAGCGCGATACCGACGAGCCAGCCAATGAACAGGCCCGGCGTATTGAGGCGGCGCGTGTACAGCGAGAACACGACGGCCGGGAAAATCTGCAGAATCCACACGCCGCCGAGCAGTTGCAGATCGATCGCGTACTGCGTCGGCAGAAACACGATGAACAGCAGCGCGCCGAACTTCACGACCAGCGAGACGATCTTCGCGTTGGCGGCCTCGGCTTGCGGCGAAAGATTCGGCGCAACCAGCGGACGCCACAGATTGCGCGTGAACAGATTCGCCGCGCCGATCGACATGATCGCCGCCGGCACCAGCGCGCTGATCGCAATCGCAGCCGCCGCGAAGCCGATGAACCACGCCGGGAACAGCGTGCCGAACAGCGCGGGCACGACGTCGCTGGCCGACTTCACGTTCACGCCGGCCGCGATCGCCATATAGCCGAGCAGCGCGATCAGGCCGAGCAGCAGCGTGTACGCCGGCAGGAAGATCGCGTTCTTGCGCACGGTCTTGGCCGACGCCGACGACAACACCGCCGTCATCGTATGCGGATACATGAACGCGGCGAGCGCCGAGCCGAGCGCGAGCGAGGCGAATGCGGTGTACTGCGACGGCTTCAGCAGAATGCCGGTCGCGCCGCCCTTCGCCTGGAAGTGCGCGTCGGCCACCGCGAACACGTGTCCGTAGCCGCCGAGCTTCACCGGAATCAGCCATACCGCCGCGATCACGACGATATAGATCATGATGTCCTTGACGAACGCGATCATCGCCGGCGCGCGCAAACCGCTCGCATAGGTGTAGAGCGCGAGAATCACGAACGCGACGATCAGCGGCATTTCACCGCTCACGCCGAGCCCCTTGATGACGACCTGCATGCCGACCAGTTGCAGCGCGATATACGGCATCGTCGCGACGATGCCGGTCAGCGCGACCGCGGCCGGAAACCACTTGCCGCCGTACTCGCCGTGCACGTAGTCGGCCGCCGTGATGTGGTTTTTGTCGTGCGCGACTTTCCACAGCTTTGGCATCACCGCGAATACGAACGGATAGACGATGATCGTGTACGGCAACGCGAAGAAGCCATACGCGCCGACCGAATAAACGAGCGCGGGCACCGCGATCACGGTATAGGCAGTATAGAAATCGCCGCCGACGAGGAACCACGAAATGATCGTGCCGAACTGGCGGCCGCCGAGGCCCCACTCGTGCAATTGCGTGAGATCGCCCCGCTTCCAGCGCGCGGCAAAAAAGCCGATCACGGTCACGAGCACGAAGAACGCGATGAATACCGACATCGAGACGGGGTTCACTGGATTCAGGTCGCTCATTTGATACCTCGATACACGATGTAGACCAGCAGCGAGGTCAACGGCACCCACAGAAACTGATACCAGTAGAAAAACGGAAAGCCCGCGAACGAGGGATGCGCGTCGTTATAGAACGGCAGCCACAGCAGCGCGATATAAGGAATCAGCAGAATGAGCCAGCGCCATGAACGGCCGGCGGAAGTGGTGGTCTCCACGTATGTCTCCTGGGTCTTGTCGACACCGCGCGTCATCGCTTATGGCCTGGCGTGCAGGTGTCCGGTTGCCTGAGGTCAGGCGGAAAAACAGGCAGCGGGCGCGCCGTTCGGGGAATTTCATGGAATTCCGGGAATTCCCTAAGAAACGGCCCGAACGCCGCGGCTCGCGCGAGCGCTTGCGCCGCAAGTGCCGAAACCGCTCCGCGAACGGCGCGCAGGGCCCCCCACGCGGCACGGCGCGCCGCGGGGATGTAGTATTCGCCTTCACGGGCGTCCTTACAAGCGCGCAACTACGTAAGCAGTCTACGTAATACTACGTAGACTGCCGGCCGTTTTTCAACGATGAAACTCAAAGCAAAGATTGTGCTGCTCGCGATCGTGCCGTTCCTGGCGGCGATCGCCAGCATCGAAACGGGGGTGCGCCGCGAAGCCACGGCACTCGCCGAGCGGCAGCACGCGACGACCCAGGCCGCTTACCTCGCGAGCAAGGAGATCGAACTCAGGCACTACGTCGAACTCGCGACCACCGCGATCGAGCCGCTCTACGAGGCCGGCCGCGACAATGCGCGCGACGACGCGCTGCTGCGCATGCGCGCGCTCGCCGTGCTCAAGAAGATGGATTTCGGCGAGGACGGCTACTTCTTCGTCTACGACATGCATGGCCGCTCGCTGATGCATCCGCGCGAGCCCGATCTGGTCGGCCGCGATCTCTGGTCGCTGCGCGACAGCCAGGGCGCGCCGACGATCCAGCAACTGCTCGCCGCGGCCACGCGCGGCGGCGGTTACGTGCGCTATCTATGGCATCGCCCGTCGACCGGCAAGATCGAGTCGAAACTCGGCTACGTGGTGCCGCTCGAACGCTGGGGCTGGATGATCGGCACCGGCATCTATCTCGACGACGTCGACTCGACGCTCGCGCATATCGACGCCGAGGCGGCCGCCAATATCGATCGCACGATGAAGTGGATCGACGCGATCGCGGTGGCCGGGCTCGCGGTGATCGCGCTGTGCGCGCTCGTGCTCAACGTCAGCGAATATCGCAGCGCCGACGCGAAACTGAAGCGGCTCGCGCGCCAGGTGGTCGAATCGCAGGAAAACGAACGCGCGCGGCTGTCGCGCGAATTGCACGACGGCATCAGCCAGATGATGGTCTCCGTGAAGCTGCTGCTCGAATCGGCGCTCGCGCGCCTCGAACGCGGCGACGCGCGCGTGCCCGCCGCCGAAGCCGCGCTGTCCACCGGTCTTACCCGGCTCGGCGATACGCTGCGCGAAGTCCGGCGCATTTCTCATGCGCTGCGGCCGTCGATGCTCGACGACCTCGGCGTCGCCGCCGCGCTCGAACAGCTCACGCGCGAACTGAGCGAACAGTCGGGCATCGAGATCGGCTTCACGCAGATCGCGCACACGCACGCGGCCACCTTGCCCGATGCGGTCAACACCGCGCTCTTTCGCATCGCCCAGGAAGCGCTGACCAACATCGTCCGTCATGCGCAGGCGTCGAGTGCATCGCTTGCGCTCGACATCGCGCACGACGCGGTCACGCTGACGATCGCCGACAATGGCCGCGGCTTCGACGTCACCGATGCGTTCGTCGGCCGGCGCGCGGGCGTCGGTCTGCGCAACATGCGCGAACGGCTCGAAGCGCTTGGCGGCAAACTCGCGCTCGCCTCGCAGGCGGGCCACACCGTCGTCACCGCGCGCGTGCCGTTGCCAACCACCGATGCCCCGCTGCCGCCCTTGCAGGAAATCCGCTCATGAACGACAACGCTTCTGCCACGAGCGCGCGCCTGCTGCTCGTCGACGATCATCCGCTCGTGCGCGACGGCCTGCGCGCGCGTCTCGAAGCCGTGCGCCATTTCGAAGTGGTCGGCGAAGCGGACAACGCACAGGAAGCGCTCGCACTCGCCGAGAAGGCGGCACCGCACCTCGCGCTGATGGACGTCGGCATGAAGAACGGCATGAACGGCATTGCGTTGACGGGCCTTTTTCACGAGCGTTTTCCGGCGATTCGCGTGCTGATGCTGTCGATGCACGACAACCTCGAATACGTGACGCAAGCGGTGCGCGCCGGTGCGAGCGGCTATGTGCTGAAGGATTCGCCCGCGCTCGAAATCATTCAGGCGATCGGCGCGGTGCTCGACGGCAAGACGTTTTTCAGCGCGGAATTGAGCGCGCGGCTGATCCAGGCGTCGGCGACGCAATCGCCGGTCGAGCGGCTCACGCCTCGCGAGCGCGATATTCTCGATGCGCTCGCCGAGGGTCTGTCGAGCAAGCAGATCGCGCAACGCAACGATCTGTCCGTGCGCACCGTGGAGACGCACAGGCAGAATCTGAAGCGCAAACTCGAAATCGAGGGGCAGGCGGAGCTGATCAAGTTCGCGGTCGAATATCGGCGCGCGCGGCGCTAGGTTGCTTCGCGGGTCGCGCGATAATGGATCGATGGCGCGCGCCGATGCTTTCAAGCCTGTTTCACCACCGGTGCTTGAGGACTCCCCAAACCGCAGCAGGAACTGGAGCAAGCATGAAACGCCTGACCGAACGCCGGCTTGCCTGTCTGCTGATCTGCGCGGCAACGGCGCACGCCTATGCCGAAGCGCCGCGCCTCAATCGCGGCCATGATCCTTTCTTTCAGATATCCCAGGCAATCGCCGATTGCCCGACACCGCTCGGTCCATTCGAAACGGAACAGGAATGGCTCGACGACAGCCATTACCGCATCGAGCGTGGCAATAGCTGCTGGATCGAAGGACGCTGCCGCTTGCCGAACGCCTATCTATACGACGCGGAAATCGCCGAAACCGTGCGGCGGCGTCTCGCGAATCTCAACGTCGCGACGCACTGGCGCGAACAGTCCACGCTCTGGCTGACCTTGCAGCGCCGCTTTATTTATGTCGAAGGCTGCGTCGCGCCGGGTTTCGACAAGAAGACATTCCTGACCGAACTCGCGAAAACCGCGGACGTCGAGCGCGTCATCGACAACACCGTCACGAACCCGCATGCCGCGCAGCTGCCTTATCGTACGCAGGCCGAGCCGGACAAACCGGTGCTGGAGCCCGGCAATTAAATTAGCGCGATGCCTACGGAGTTAGGGTCTACGCGGAACCATGCCGGTACATCCTCACCAGCACGTTCCGCCATCGAAGCCTCTCAGCGAAGCCGCTCACTAATCCGCCGCGCCCGTGCGATCGCTGTTCTCCCGCACGATCTTCTCGATCAACGCATCCGCTTCACGCGAAACGTCGTCATGCACACGCGTGCTCTGCGTAATCGCCGACGTATCGTTGCCGATCAGATGACCGCCGCGCTCATGCGTATCGACCGAAGCCTGCATCGATAAACCGAGCCGCAGCGGATGCGCAGCCAGTTCGGCCACATCGAGCGAAATCACGATCGGCACGCGCTGCACGACCTTGATCCAGTTGCCCGCCGCGTTCTGCGACGGCAGCATCGAAAACGCACTGCCCGTGCCCGCCGAAAAACCTTCGACGTGGCCGTGATAAACGACCTGCGAGCCATACACGTCCGACACGAGCCGCACCGGCTGGCCCACGCGCATATGGCGAATCTGCCCTTCCTTGAAGTTCGCCTCGACCCAGAGATGTTCGAGCGGAACGATCGACATCAGCGTCACGCCGGGCCCGACCTGCTGGCCGATCTGCACCGCACGCTGGCCGACCGTGCCGTCGATCGGTGCAATCACCGTCGTGCGTTGCAGGTTCCGGTAAGCGAGCCGCAACTGCGCGGCGGCCTGTAACACGGGCGGACTCGATTCGATCGACGATTTGCCGCCGAGCGCGCGCGCGGCATCGAGCTGCACCTGCGCGGACGCGAGATTCGCCTGCGCGACAGCCACCGTCTCTTTCGCACGCGCGAGTTCTTCCGGCGACACCACTTCCACCGACGCATGATCGCGCGCGGCCAACGCACGCTGCGCGAGCGCGAGTTCGGCGCGGCGCGCGTCGATCGATTGCACATAGAGCTTGCGCGAAATCGCGGCGTTCGCCACCTGACGCACGGCCGACGTCAACTGCGCGCGCGCCTGCGCAAACGCGGCAGCGGCCTCGGCATCGTCGAGCTTGACGAGCGGCTGGCCCGCGCGCACGTGGCGCGTGTTCTCGACCAGAATGTCGGTGACCGTACCGGGGATTTGCGCCGCGATCTGCACGATGTTGCCGGCCACGTAAGCGTCGTCGGTTTCCTCGAAGAAGCGCGAACTGAAGCCCCAGTACGAGAGCCACGCCACACCGGCGAGCGCGACCACGCCGAAGAAGATCGCAAAGCGCCGCCGCCGCGTTGCGCGCTTCGCATCGGGTGCGCCGCTCTCCGCCGCGTGCGCTGCGTGGGCCTGTTCCTGTGTCCAGCCGGCCGCCTGCTGTGCCTGTTTATCGTTATGCATTCAATCGAAGTGCGAATCCATGAGGCGTGCGTGAGAGAAAAGAACCGTCTGCGAATGAACGATCGGTGCGCCGCTGATCTTGCGTTCGTCGAAGCCGCCGCCGAGCGCGCCGATCAGCGCGACTTGCAGCAGCATGCGGCGGCCTTGCAGATCGGCCTGTTGCGCGCGTTCGTCGAGCAGCGACAGATCGGCGAGCATCACGTCCTTCTGCATGCCGATGCCGCGCCGGTGCCGCTCGCGCGCAATCGCGACGATGCGCGTGGCCGAATCGACCGCGCGGTTCTGCTCGGCCGACAGACGCTCGACCGTGCGCAGCGAAGTCAGTTGACGCGCGACGTCGCCGAGCGCTTCATCGACGGTCTTGTTGTAGAGGCTCACCGCCGCGTCGACGTTCGCGTAGTCGCCGTGCAATTGCGCGCGCAGCCGCGTACGGTCGAACACCGGCAGCGAAATCGCCGGCCCGACCGAGCCGGTCAGCGCCGCGCGCGAGAACAGCGCGGCCGGCGTCAACGCGGTCAAGCCCGCGAACGCCGCAAGATTGACGTCGGGATAGAACTGCGCGCGCGTCGCGTCGATATGGTTGAGTGCCGCTTCGGCACGCAGCCGCGCGGCGACGATATCGGGCCGGCGGCCGAGCAGATCGACCGGCAATTGCGCGGGCAACGGCGCGTCGGCGGCCGCCGCGAGTTGCGGACGATGCAGCGACAGGCCACGCTCGGGCCCTCGGCCCGTCAGCACGCCGAGCTGCAACTCGGTCAGCGTGATGCGCTCGTCGTTGAGGGCCTGTTGCGACGCGAGGCGGCTGCGCTTCAACTCGGCATCGGCCGCGTCGTACGCATTGTCGATGCCGCGCGCGCTGCGCTCGCGCAATACCGTATCGACACCGTCGGCCGCCTGTTGCTTCTGCAGCAACAGCGCTTGCATCGTGAATGCGCGGTCCAGTTCGCAGTACAGCGTGACGAGTGCGACCATCAGCGTAAGGCGCGCCTGTTCCGCGTCGACGCGCGCCGCATCGCGCGAAGACAGCAGGCTGCGCGTAAGCGCGGCATTCTTGCCCCACAGATCGAGCTGATAGCTGAGCCCCGCCATCAATGCCGATGGCGACACCACCGGATCGTCGAACAGTTGCACCGGAAACTGCTGTCCCGCGACGGACACGTTCGCGACATTGTTCGGTTGCGGCAGGCGCGCCTTGTTGACCGACGCAAGCGCCGTGCCGTTCAATCCGGACAACGAGGCAAATTGCTCCAGTTGCGACTGCGCCGCGCCGACGCGCGCCTGCGCGATCTGCAGATCGGGATTGTGCTGCAATGCCTCGGCGGCCAGTTCGTCGAGTTGCGGATCGCCGTAGCGCTTGACCCAATCGGGTGCGGGCCATGCGCCGTTCGCGTCGGGGCCGAGCGTTTTCGCGAGCGCATCGGCACCCGGTTGCAGCGGTTCGACACTCGCATGCAAACCGGCATCGCTGACGCAGCCGCTCAACGCCGCCGAGATCAGCAGCATGGGCAGCGCGTGTCGCGTAAGAAATCGCATGGTGGTTGGCTTCATGAGCGGTTTCATGAATGGTGCGGGTGATGCAGCGCGGCTTCGCCGGCGCGTGATGGAGAAGAGGAACCCGCCGCGGTGGCCTTCCTCACGCTAGCCGTTTTTGCGGCCAGCCGTGGACGGACCTGTTCGAGCGGTCCCATGCGTCCGAACAAACCGTCGATCAGCCCCTGCGCGATCGCGCTCAGCTTCGCGAGCTTGTCGTGTTCGGCCAGAACGATCTGTACGATCTGCCATAGCGTGAGCAGGTTCGGCACGATCGCGACTGGCAGGCGCAAGCCATATTGCAACGCGAGTTGCATCGCATTGCGTGCGCTGTAATAGCGGCGAAAGCCGGGGTGATTCATCGTCGTCATTTCGAATGCGCCGAGTTTATGGCGGCGCCGCGAACCGATCCGGTGCAGTAGCACGAGCGACGGCACGACATACACGGGTACGTTGCGCAGCAAGGCGCGCAGGCAGTACTCGGTATCGACGTGATCGATAAACAGGCTTTCGTCGAAACGGCCGAGACGCGCGAATGCCTCGCGCGAAATAACGGAGCCCGAGGAGATCAGAAACGCGCAGCGCTGCAATGAGGCAGCGGCATCCGTCGCGAGGCGCTTGACCGCGAGGCCGCTCGTGACGAGTTCCGGCAAATAGCGCTGATCGTTTTCGTCGAAAATACGTGGCCCCATCAGGAACGGCTGACCATCGAGCGGCGTGCAACGCTCGCGCATCACGTCGAAATAGCCCTCAGGCATGGTCGAGTCCTGATCGAACAGCGCGACCGCGTCCATACCGTGGCCGAACAGCGCATGCAGTCCGCTATTGAATGCGCCCGCAATGCCGTGACGATTGCCGTGATGCAGCAGTGCGATGCCGGCATCGCCGAGCACTTGCGCCGCGCGAGCGTCGGGCTCGGGCGAGTTGTCGATCACGAGCAGGCGGTCGCACACCGCGCGCATCGCCACCGCACGCGCGAGTTGTTCGTCGTTCGGATGAAACAGTACGATCAGCGCGGCCAATTTCGTCATTGGCTTTCTCCTAGTGTCCGAGCGTCATCGCGGAGCCGCGTTTCGGACGCGTGAGCCACATCATCGCGGCGAGCGCGAGACAGGTGACGCTCGCCATATAGAACATGTCGCCGGTCGCCATCATGTAGGCCTGCTGCTGCACGACGTGGTGCAGCGTCGTGACTTCGCGCGCGCCGTCGATCCCGAAACCATGCAGCTTCTGCACGAACTGCTGCGTATTGCCCGACGATTTCGTCACCGCCTGGGAAATCACGTCGTAGTGAAACAACGCGCGGTTGTCCCACAACGTGACGCTCATCGCGGTGCCGAATGCGGCCGACAGCGTGCGCAGGAAATTCGACAGGCTCGAGGCGGCGGCCAGCTTGTGATCGGGTACGCGCGACAGCGTCGCGGCGGTCAGCGGAATAAAAAAGCACGGCAGGCCGATGCCCTGGATCAGACCGGGCGTGATGATCTGCACGAAGGTCATTGTCAGCGTGAAATGCGCGTTCCACCACAGCACGGCCGCGAATACGAGAAAGCCGAACGTCGCGAGGACGCGCGCGTCGAAACGCGGCGCGTAAATGCCGACCAGAATCGAAAACACGAGCGCGAGCACGCCGAGCGGCGCGGTGGCGAGTCCCGCGTGATAGGCGGTATAGCCCATCACGGCCTGCAACCAGAGCGGAAACACCACGCCGACCACCGAAAAACTCATCATGCCGAGCGAGATAATCAGCACGCAGAACGAAAACGTGCGGTCGCGAAACAGGCTCAGATCGATCACCGGATGCGCCTCGCCCGCTTCCCAGATCAACAACGACACGATGGACAGCGCCGCGACGATCGAAAGCGTCAGAATCAGCGGCGAATCGAACCAGCCGCGGTCGTGCCCGAGGTCGAGCACGACTTGCAGCGAGCCGACGCCGAGCACGAGCAACGCAATACCGGGAAGATCGACACGCGTGGCCGCCCTGGTCGCAGCGGTCTCTCCTGTCTCTCCGGTCGCTTCAGTTGCCGAATCATGCGCGTCGCGGCGCAAGAGCGTCGTGCACACCGAAAACGAGAACACGCCGATCGGCAGATTGATCAGAAAGATCCACGGCCACGAGAAGTTGTCGATAATCCAGCCGCCCACGACCGGCCCGAAAATCGGCGCGAGCAGTACCGTCATCGCCCATAGCGCGAGCGCCACGACCCGTCTTTGCGGCGGAAAACTGCGCAGCAGAATGGTTTGCGACAGCGGCACCATCGGCCCGGAAAACAGCCCCTGCAAGGCGCGGCACACGACCAGCACGTGAAAGTTGGCGGCCATGCCGCACAACAGCGAGGTCGAGGTGAACAGAATCACCGCCGCGAGAAAAAGCCGCGTTTCGCCGAACCGCTGCGCGAGCCAGCCCGTCAGCGGCACCGCAATCGCGGCGGCGACCGAATACGAACTGATAACCCATGTGCCCTGGCTATTCGACACGCCGAGGCTGCCGGAAATAGCCGGCACCGCGACATTGGTGACGGTCGAGTCGAGTACTTCGATAAACGTCGCGAGCGAGAGCGCGAAAGTCAGCAAGGCAAGCCGCATGCCGCGCATTTGGCCGCGAATGTTGCTGCGATCCTCGCGCGCAGCACTGTCCGGCACTGACGTCGCCGTGCTCATGCGCCCTGTCCACCCGCAGCCAGCACCAACGACGGCACGCCGGCAATCGCGGGCTCGCGCGCCGTGCGACGCATGAATCCTTCGATATAGCGCGCGGCCGTGTCGCAACCGTCCGGCGCGGCCGCGAGCCGATCCTGCATGCGCACGCACTGCGTCGCGATCGACGGGGAACCGAGCACGTCCCTGAGCGAGCGCGCCAGCGCCCGCACTTGCAACGGCGCATCGAGCCGCACGCCGCAGCCGCTCGCGGCGACGCGTTGCGCGTTATCGAACTGATCGTGCGCAAACGGCGTAACGACCTGCGGAATACCGGCCGCATACGCGAGTGCCGCCGTGCCGATGCCGCCGTGATGCACGAGCGCGCGGCAGCGCGGCAATAGCGTGCGCATCGGCACATAGTGGCGCGTGAGCAGCTGCGCCGTTGCCGTTTCCGCCTGCTGCTGTGTATGCGGCGTCAATAGAATGCCGCGCAGCCCGGTATCACGCAGCACCGCATTCACGATCCCGGCATAGTGCGCATGATCGGTCAACGTCGAGCCGGCCGTGAACACGACGGGGCGCTCGCCGTCGTCGAGAAACGCTTCGAGTTGCGCATCGGGTTCGTGCGCCTGCGTCTCGTTGAATAACGGAAAGCCGCTCTGCCGACGCGGCTCCGGCCAATCCGGCTGCGGTTGCGCAAACCATTCGGGAAACAGGCACAGCACGCCGTCGGTCGAATGCAGCCAGTGGCCGAAAATGCGCGTGACCGACGGCAGCCCCAATTGCGCGCGCAATGCATTGAGTTCGGGGCCGCACACCCGGTCTAGCACCTGCGTTTCAATCAGGCGCAGCAGTGCCGCCTTGACGCCGAGCGGCAGCCAGCGCGGAATCGTCAAACGCGGGTGCGTCGGCGGCGCATGCGCGGACAGCAACGTCGACGGCGACACCTGCACCGACACCAACGGCACGCGATATAACTCCTGCATGAGCCGCGCGGAAAAAGCCCACAAGCTGCCGACAAGCACCGTGTCGTCGTTGGTCAACGAAACGAGCGTATGAAAGTGCGGCTGCAACGTCGGCGCAATCACGGCCCACAGCGTTCGAAATGACGTGCGCGGATTCCATAGCGCGGGGTTCGCCATCGCGGCCGCGTATTCGTCGGCGGTGCCGATCGGCTTGAATGCGAATCCCTGGCGCACAGCGGCAGCTTCGAACGGCGGGTGGCTGCAAAACACGATCTCGTGCCCGCGCGCCGCGAGCGCGGCGCCGATGCCGAGCAGCGGATGCACGTCGCCCGCCGAGCCGATCGCGGTAATGATGACTCTCGTCATGCGGTGGCTCAGAAGAGACCGGGAATCAGCGCGGCCACGTCGCGGCGGTACTGGGTATAAGCGCCGCCGAAGTGGCCGGTCAGCCAGCTTTCCTCGACCCGCACCTTGTAGGCGAGCGACGCGAAAATCAGCGCGAGGCCGAACGCGCCGCGCCATTGCGCGCCGATTATCGCCGCACCGAGCAGCGCCAGCAGGCAACCCGTATAAATAGGATGGCGAACCAGGCCATAAGGCCCGCTGCGCACGAGTTCATGATCGTCTTTCAGCGTGACCGACACGCTCCAGTTCGTGCCGAGATGCAGCCGGGCCCACACGGAAAAAGCGAGACCCGCGAGCAGTACGACGAGACCGGCGATCTGTAGCGGCCCGAACATCTGCGGGTCGAAACGCCACGCGGCGGCCGTGAAATCCGGCAGGATAATCAGCGCGCCGCCCGCAATCAGCGGAATCGACTGCAAGGTGCGCGACAGCGACGCTTCCTTGCGCGCGGTCGCCTTGACCTGTTTCGACGTCGCGATCCAGTACAGCAGCCAGAGGGTCCACGGCACGACGATGGCAATGCTTTGAACGATATTCACGGTAGTTCGACCTGTTGGAACGAGTGATCGGCGGCGGTAGCCATGGAAGGTTGCTGCATCGGCAAAATCGGCGCGCGCGCGGCCAGCACGTCGACGCAATCGCGTGCGCGATTGCCGGTATGGGTCCGCGCGGGCCCGAAGTAGTCGAGAATCTCCGCGCGAACCTGGCGCAGTGCCGCCTTGCCTTCGAGATCGAGAAAATGCCCGGCCTGGCCGATCGTCGAGAACTCGGCGCTTTGCAGATGTTCGCCGAGCGAGCGCACGTCGCCCGGCGTCGTGTATTCGTCGAGCTCGCCGTTGAGGAATTTCAGGCCGCAGTCGATATTGCGGAATTCGTGCAGATAATCTTCCGGGCGAATCGCCAGAATCTGCTCGACATGAAACGCGACCTGCTCCTGCTCCTCGCGCGGCAGCGTCGCAAGATAGCGGAAGTTATAGAGCTTCATAATGCGCGGTAAGTGCTTGCCGACCGTGTCATTGAGCAGTTGCGCGGCCTTCAGGTTTTCGCCGGCGGCGATATGGTCGCGCGCGGAACTGACATAGTTCGTCATGGCCTCGTTCAGGCGCGGCGAGAACGAGGCGATCACCGCGCGACGCACGCTCGTGCGCGCCCGCGACAGCGCGAGCAGCGACGCCACTCCGCCCCACGAGACCGACAGCAGATAAGCCGGTTCGAATAAGCCGATTAAATAGAGAAGAATGTTGACTTCATCGTCTTTAGTGAGAATGAAGTCGCATTTATTATGCGGCTTAGATTGCCCGGCATAAGGTAAATCGAAGCAGATCGCATTATAGCGTTCGCCTAGATATTTAATGGTCTGACCGAATGACGCCGTAGTGGCAAGCGCTCCATTGATCAGAATGACACTCTCGAAAGCCGGATTGAATACGTGACGTTCAACGTAGACTTTCAGGCCCGCAGGCAGCGGAACAACAAGTTTTTCGATAGGCATGGAGTATTCGCATGCACTTGCGCAACGCAGGTGCGTACCGATACCGCGCCCGCGCAAACGGACGCCGTGCGGCCATACTACCGCGAATCAGGCCCGTGACTTGCCCTGGCGCAGGCAAATCCGATTCGCGACGACCGCTGCTACATCGAAGCGCATTGCTTTCGGCAATGCTTTTCGGCTCGATATGCTTAACCAATAAAGCTATGCACCAGAACCGTGATTTCGATGCCCCGTAATAATTTCTTATATAAAGTTTCTGAAAGAATTACCGAAAATCCACAGTGCATCTTTCAGTGAAACATTGTGCTGCAACCGCATGAAGACTAGATGTCAAGCTATGATAATGCAAATATTTTTATAACTAATTTCCAAGCTATTTTTCCTGAAATCTCATTCACGCGGCCAGCATGAAGGCATGCCATTTTACGGTTTCAAGGCGGGCTGTCTAGTAGCTGCTCGCACTTTTCGACAAATGCCCCTGGGGCGAACGACGCTGGCCTGCCTCGAAGGTCGGGCATGCTTCGCTTGCGCAAACGTTGGAATGTGCACGGCGCAAGCCCGCTTATGGGACCGCGCCTTGCTGTGAGTTCTGGCTGATTGCTGCCCGGCGTTGCAGGTCTTTCCCTGCCCGAGCGAAATTATCTGGCTTATCTGACCAACTTATCTGACCCACTTACCTGACCAACGCGAATGCTTCCCTGCTGGCGATTTCTCCCGCGCCATATACGCCAATGACCGTATAGTCCGACGCCACGCATTCGAACGTCGACGCACCGAACGTCACGACGAAATGGCGCCGTGCCGGTGTCCCGGCATCGCCTGGCGTTGCGCCCACCTGTACTGCGGCAATTTCCGCGCACAAAGACGAATTGACGACTTCATGCACCGAATAACTGGAGAGACCTTGCGCCGCCAGTGGATGAACGTCGAGATCGCCATCGCCTGGCGGACCTAGCCGATGAAATATTGCATCGGGAAAGAGCACCGCGCAGAAGGGATCGTCGCCGGGATCGAAAGGACCGAACCGCTCGAAGTCTTCTTCGGCGATCGGATAAGTCAGAATCACACGGCGGTCGCTGGCGACGAGAAAAGGTTCGTCGGCATCGGCGGCCGGATGAGGAGCGGAGTCCAGCAGGACGACCTGGTCTTCCTGCTGGGATGCATCGAACGTGCTGACCATCTACTTCGCGACTCGATGCGCTTACGCGCTCGCTTCCGCCGTAGCGGCTTGCGGTGCCGCTGCGCTCGGAGCTGCCGCTGCCTTCGTTGCGACTTTGCGGGCCGGCGCTTTTTTCGCGGCGGCTTTCTTTACCGCGACTTTCCTGCTTGCCGTGGGTGCCTTCTTCGCGGCGGCTTTTTTCGCCACCGTCTTGCGCGCGGCACCGGCTTTTTTCGCCGCGGCCTTCTTGCTCACCGCCGCCGATTTGGCTTTACCGGTCTTTGCCGCTGCTTTGGGAGCCGCTGCCGCCGCGCCCTCGATCAGGAATTTGCTGCGGTCCTTGACCGATGCGAGCCATGCGGGCGCCGGACCACGACCACTCCAGGTCGCACCGGTTTTCGGGTCGCGGTACTTCGGCGGCTGCGCGCCTTTCGGTTGACCCTTGCCGCCTTTGGCAGGCGCCGCCGCTTTCATTTCGCTCGCGCCACTGATCAGGAATGCCGTGCGATCTTTCGCATTGACGATCCAGCCCGGCGCGCGGCCATGGCCGGTCCACGTCGCGCCGGTTTTGGGATCGAGGTATTTGGCCGGCGTGGCTGTTTTGCCCGCCTTGGCCGCACCGGCGGCTTTCACGCGGCCATTGCCCGCGCCTCTTGCGGCACGTCTTGCCTTTGCTTCGGCTTCGATATCGGCCGTGGTGAGACCATGCTTGAGCATCAGCTCGCGAATCTGGTCGACTGCAGCCTGCGCTTTTCGGGCAATCATTACGTCAGCTTGCGCCTGGAGCTTTTTAAGCTTTGCTTGGATTTGCTCTAATGTGGGCATTCGAATGCTCCTTGTGTGGTAATCGTCGAACTATGCCATGAATAGAGGAAGAAAGGCAGTCTATTGAACCTTCAGTACATCGACATGACCTGGTCGAGCGGAGTTCAAATACAAAGCTTTCAGATTCTCCACTGACGTATCCCGGCTTTCTTCCTTTGCCTCTCCTCCTGACTCGTCTTTTCTGTTTCGGTTCCGCCACTCAGATAGGCGTAAAAACGACAACCTGACGATCGGCGATATACCTGACACTCCGTACGAAACGGTAGTGTTGACCGTCCGCCGTTATCCGGTTCAGCCCGAGGCAGGTCAGCATCAGCATTTCATCGGCCTGGAAAGCATCGACAACACCGGAATCTGTTAAATCCTCCAATGCGCCCGATGGATTGCCGACATAAACGCCGCGCACCTGCTTGCCGATTCTCATCACGACCACGCTCTTTCCTTCGTCGAGTGCCAATTCGAGATAACTCGCGAGCGTTCGCAACGACTCCGGCGTAGAGGACCCCGACTGGGAGATCGCGGCATTCGACGGCGTCATGTGTGCCTCTCCATCACTTGCATCCAACGGTAGCCCGTTACCGTGCCTGCTGGCAATAACCGCTTCTACTATAGGCAAGCATTCGAATATTCAAAGGAAAGTAGTTCATTTTTTATTTGAAAACGGCCTTTTTCTTGTGACCGACTTTAGAACAGTACATTGGAGATGGAGAAAAAACGCGGGTTCGGGAGCATGAAAATACGCTTTCCTCAGGGCTGGTAACTGTCGGTTACCAATCTTGCAATCGCTGTTGTTCCCGCTCGGGATGCGCCCTTTTACACTGCGGTCTGGGTCCGGCAACGCGGCCGCGGGCAATCTTCGAACCCATTGAGAGTTGGTGCGGAAAAGACATGGGCGGCCGCTATTGAAAATGAAGCCGAGGCAACCCATTTCCGGTCAACTCGACAACCGTACGGTATTCGCAATGAAAGCTGGTTATATTCGGGCCGCCCTGGCGGCGGTGGCACTCTCTTCGGCAATGGCCGGCACCGCGAACGCGGCCGGCTGTATCAAAGGAGCGGTAGTGGGTGGAGTCGCGGGGCACTATGCGGGGCATCACGCGGTGGCCGGCGCAGTGGGCGGCTGTCTCGTCGGACGGCATATGGCTAAAAAACACGCCGAAGAACAGGCGGCGGCACAGGCCGCGCAACGTCAACAGGCAAGAATGCAATAGACCGGAAAGAGGGAGAACCGCCGCAAGCGCGAATTCACATCTCGTTGCGATGTTTGAAATCCCGCTTGCGGCACAGCACGCCGCGCGGCCCAGGAAAGCCTCAGTCAAGCAATGCGCAGGCCGCGAGCGGGCAGGATCTCCTGGGTCGTCACGAAGCGGTGCTGTTTGACCGCGTCATGAAAAAGGCGGTAGTCGCTTTTCTCAAAGTCGTTCGACCATGGCGGTCTGTCCCCGGTGTCGTCGTCGCAAAGCAGACCCGTCGCCTTGAACTTCCACGAATCGCGTCCTTTGGCGATATAGCCGGGCACCGCTTCTTTCAGACCGGGAATACGGCCGGCTTTCACCCATTCGCAGACGTTTTGCAGGCGCAGGTTGTCGTCGGGATTCCGGCTCGTATCGAGCAACTGGGTCAGTGCGCTTGTCGTATCCTCCGGCATGCCGGGAAAAGTTTCGAAATCCTCTCGTCCCGCGAGATATCCGCGCACGGCGCGGCACGCCATTTGCGCCGCCTGCACGAAATCCGGCAGATTGTGCCGCGAGATGAAGTTGTTGCGGCCGTCGATGTAATGCCAACGCGCCCACGGCTGGTCGGGATAATGCAATGCGGCGCCGTGACCGACCGGCAGCGCGATCGTCAATATGTCCTCCTCGATATGTTCGAGCAGATGCCCGGCCGCGAGCCGGAGGCGCGCGAGCCAGCCCTTGCGTGTGCAATCCTGCGCTTCGAGAAGATGCACGCGATTCCACGGACTCTCGATCCCCGCGAAGCCCTGGTGCGCCCAGGTATCGACATACGTATGCAGCGTAATGCCGAGCCGGTGCAAAGCCGTTTCCGAGTCGCGCTGACGAATGGCACGCCGCACGACCTCACGCGCCACCTCGCTGTCGGGCCGGCAGATCGCCTTCTCTTCGAGGGAGGCGCCTTCTCCGGCGGGCAGAAAATGGAACGGCGTCCACACGAGGCGGTTCTGGTCGTTCTCGGTATTGGCGTAGTCGAATAACTTGTGCGCGGTCGCAAAACGCTCGAAAGTCTCGCCGCCTTTGAAACGCAGTATTCCGCTCGTGGTCGCGTCGTCGACATACTGGCAGGCATGCGCGACGGTCTGTGCGTCGCCGGGCGTCATTCCGCCGATCCGGGCCGCAATGTAGACCACCCCGTAGTGAAAGTCGATATTCATGGCTGGCGCTCCTCGCACGCGTGAAAAGACGGCCGGCGTTTTCCCGATGTTTACGGATAGTATGGCGAGGCGAATACGGGGGACGGCTCGTGAATAGTGAATAGACGAGCCAGCCGCACGCAACTTGAAAGCGGGCGCGCGTTTTTTTGAATTTTTCAGCGCTTTTCCGCCGCTTCCGGGTGCTCGAATAGTCGGGCTGGCGATGAAATGAAGGGGGTGATCGGACTCGGCGCAACCGTCCGCTGCAAAGAAAAGTACAGGAAAGTACCAGGGAAAAACGCGGCAGACAGCAAGGAAAAACCAGCCCAAAGCAGGTTCGCGGGCGGTGCCCGAACCCCTCGCGAACCCGATTCGTCAGGTCAGATGCGTAATGGCGAGCCGGCTATTCCAGTGGCTGTTCAGGTACTCGAGTGCGAACATCCGGTGGCAGTGATGCGGTAAATGTTCACTGCAGAGCAGACAGCCCGATTGAAAGAGCGAGATATCCAGATTGCTTTCCACGCGACGCTTCGCAATCAGATCGAAATACTCTTCGCGAAAGTTTTCCCACGTCAATGCCTTACCCTGGTAGCGTTTCAGCAGATCCGGTTCCGGGGCCAGCTCCGGCACTTCGACGTACGCCGCATCGCACAGGTGCTCGAGAAAATAAGGCAGATCCTGCTTCTTCGCAAAGCCCGCGAGCTGCGAGGTGTTATTCAGGCGGATGTCGAGAACCGTGCGCACGTGGGCGTCCTTCAGCAAATCGAAGAACTTTTGCGCGGTCTTGCCCGTGAAGCCGATACTTGCGACCGGCACGGCGGTTTTATCGCGTTTCATGGTGAATCCCCCAGACGGGTTATTCTGCGCCCCAAAAACAAAGCCTCGCTGCGAGATTCGGAGCGAGGCTTTGTTTCAGCGTATTTTCAACGCGTCCCGGCGCATTTACTTGACGATGCCGACCAGTTCGACTTCGAACGTCAGGTCGGTGTTCGGCGGAATCGGACCGACTCCGCGATCGCCGTAAGCGGTTGCGGCCGGGCATGTCAGCCGTGCCTTGCCGCCTACTTTCATCTTCTGGACGCCTTGCGTCCAGCACGGAATCACGCGATTCAGCGGGAACGTGGCCGGGCCGCCGTGCTTCGTCGAGCTATCGAATTCGGTGCCGTTGGGCAGCGTGCCCCGGTAGTTGACCTTCACGACATCTTCCGCCGACGGCTGCGGGCCAGTGCCTTGCGTCAGGTGTTCGACGATGACGCCCGACGGCAGTTTTTCCGTGGTCGGCGCGGCAGCCATGGCCGTCGAAGAAAGAACGGTTGCAGCCAGCAAAGCGACGAGTAATTTCAAAGCCATTCTCCAGTGGGGTAAGCAGGCTGTCCCATTGTAACGGATCGGATGGGGGCTACCGTGACCGGAGCATTCGGGCGCTGACGAACGGGCAGGCGCAGCCGGGTCGGGCCGTCGATGAATCGCTATTGCGGTTTCGCGGTCCGGATGAATGTCGGCGTAAGTCATTTGCCGGCTGCGAATTCGATGCTGGAAGAGGGCTTTCAATGCAGAGCCACAGTTTCGAGTTGCCGGGTGGGCAGACATGCGATTGGGAATCGTGCCGTTGTGGAACGGTTTGTTGCCGGTCAATGGGTTCGCTGATGACATTGCCGGAAAGCCGCAATTCGTCCGAGCTTTTGTTACGGTGTTTTTTGCTTGCGTTTTTGCTTTCGCTTTTGCTTGCGTTTTCGTTTTTGCGAGATTGCGCGGATCGGGTTCGTGTTTTTGACGCGTTCCGGGCAGCGGAAAGCGCGCGGCAATGACAGGTATCGCGTTGCAAGTGTCGAACGGATTTTTTATGAGGTCTTTCGTCTGCGCAATTACGGCTCTCTGCTTTCGGGTCCGATCTGTATCGAAGTACTGCTGCGGGGATTCGACGTCGCGGGAATTCGTTTTGTGCTCGAACGCATGCATGTGATTCGCGTCGTTATCAGGTATTCAGGCATACCGACACCGTTTGCGTTTTCGTTTGCGTTGGTCGCCGGATAGGCCGATGTGAAAACGTCAGTGCCGGGAAGCTCGTGTCGTGTTTACCGGCGATCTGCTGCCGCGCGCGAATCGCTCATCGCATTCACGCTCGATGCGTTGCCTGTGCGGTGCTTGTCGAAGGCCATCGCAATCGGCATGCGGGTGCATTGCCGTACGCATTGAGGGTCGAAGACGTGTGCGAGCCGTAGCGTCTCAGGCCGTGGCGCGGTGCCGTCATCCGCGCGATAGATGATGCGTGTGTGCTTGCGGGTCGTCGCGTGCATCCGGTCTATCGGATCGCAATGCGAGCCGATGCGTATGCCGTGTTTGCAGTTTGAGATAAGCCAAGGAATGCTGCCGGCGTTTGGGAGTTTTGCGGACGGAGCCGTGGGACAGGACGCGTCGCTAAGAGGAAGGGCTTTATCGTAGTGCAGGAAAAAGTCATCGCATTCGGCGGGTAAGTGGACGGCGGCGGCCGTCCACTTCTTTTGCCGATGCATCCCTGCCGCGCCGCGCGGATTTCCTGGCGGAGACCGGATGCCCGGTCTCCGCAGATGAGGGACATCCCGCGTATTCCGCGTGGAGCGGGAATGTCCCTCCGGCCGTGCTTATCGTCAGTGACCGCCGCCGTGGCCACCACCGTGACCGCCACCACTGCCGCCTCCGGAGCCGCCACCGTGGCCACCGGAGCCGCCATTGCCGCCGTTTCCGGAACCACCGTTGCCGCCGCCGTGGCCGCCGTTGCCGGAACCGCCGTTGCCCTCGCCGCCGCCATGGCCTCCGTTGCCGGAACCGCCGTTGCCCTCGCCGCCGCCGTGGCCTCCGTTGCCGGAACCGCCATTGCCCTGGCCGCCGCCGTGGCCTCCGTTGCCGGAACCGCCGCCGTGGCCGCCGTTGCCGGAACCGCCGTTGCCTTCGCCGCCGCCGTGGCCGCCGTTACCGGAACCGCCGTTGCCCTCGCCGCCGCCGTGGCCGCCGTTGCCGGAGCCGCCGTTGCCCTCGCCGCCGCCGTGGCCTCCGTTGCCGGAACCGCCATTGCCGTCACCGCCGCCGTGGCCGCCGTTACTGGAACCGCCATTGCCCTCGCCACCGCCATGGCCTCCGTTGCCGGAACCGCCATTGCCCTCGCCGCCGCCATGGCCTCCGTTGCCGGAACCGCCGTTGCCCTGGCCGCCGCCGTGGCCGCCGTTACCGGAACCGCCGTTGCCCTCGCCGCCGGCGTGGCCTCCGTTGCCGGAACCGCCATTGCCCTCGCCGCCGCCGTGGCCCTGACCACCATTGCTACCGTGACCGCCGTCGCCATGACCACCGTCACCGTGGCCACCATCACCGTGACCACTAGCACCATGGCCACCATCGCCATGACCGCCATCGCCGTGGCCACCATCGCCATGACCGCCATCGCCGTGGCCACCATCTCCGTGGCCGCCATCGCCGTGACCACCATCACCGTGACCACCGGCACCATGGCCGCCATCGCCGTGACCACCGTCGCCGTGGCCACCGTCACCATGGCCGCCATCACCGTGACCACCATCGCCATGACCGCCATCGCCATGACCGCCATCGCCGTGGCCGCCATCACTATGGCCACCATCACCGTGACCACCATCGCCATGGCCGCCATCTCCGTGACCACCATCGCCATGGCCGCCATCGCCGTGGCCACCATCTCCGTGGCCGCCATCGCCATGACCGCCATCGCCGTGGCCGTGGCCGCCATCGCCGTGACCACCATCACCGTGACCACCATCGCCATGGCCGCCATCTCCATGACCACCGGCACCATGGCCGCCATCGCCGTGACCGCCATCTCCATGACCACCGTCACCATGACCACCGTCACCATGGCCGCCATCGCCGTGACCACCGTCTCCATGGCCGCCATCACCGTGGCCGCCATCTCCATGGCCACCATCGCCACGACCGCCATCTCCATGGCCACCATGCCCGCCGTCACCATCCCCATCACCGCCGTGCCCATGCCCATGATGACCATGCCCACCATGACCATGCCCGCCATCTCCACCGGAATCACCACCGTTGCCGGCGTCTCCCCCCGAGCCGTCGCCTCCGGTCCCGCCGTTACCGCCGCCATTACCGTTACCGCTACCATTACCGCCATTACCGGCGTTACTGCCATTCCCGTTGTTCCCGCCGGTGCCTCCCGAGCCGGAGTTGGCCGCGCTGTTTCCGCCGCTCAGGCCATTGCCGCCCGTGCTTGTCGACGGCGCCCCGCTACTCTGCGGGCCCGTCGGCGCAGCCGAAGCGAGCCCCACCGATGCGAAGCCCGCTCCGCCTCCCTGAGTCGCGCAGCCGGGCCCGGCACCGCTCGAACATCCGCTGCCCGATGTCTGCGCGCCCGCCATCGCCGCATAAAGGCTCACAGCCACCGCCAAAGCCGCGCGCCGCGTACCCAGCTTCCACGCGTCCCCGTTATGCTTTTTCATTTCAATCTCCTAATTATTCCATCCAGAACGACCGGTCCAAATAACGAGTGAATCTCCGCTCATCGAGAAAACGGAAATCCGAAGCCCGACCGACTTCGCCTCGTGCGAAATAAAACCCGTCACACGGGACACTTCTCTCTCGGAAAATCCCCGGTCCGATTTGGCGTACTTCGAGAGAATCGGCTGGCTGTGCGCCGAACTAATCGTTAAAGCAGCACAGCAAGGCTTGATGGACGTTGAAGTTATGCGCAGAGCAATCAGGTGACCGTGCGCTAGACCACGCAATGCGATATCGCCGATATTCGCGGCAACGTTCCGCACTCGTTCGACGAAGCGGCATCAATCGAAATAAGCCCTGAAACAAGCCATGAATCGTTTGTTCTGACATTCGCCTCACATTATTGACAGCACCAGAAGCGAATCGAAAATAGCGCAATCATCGAGGGTTTTCGCGTACTCAATCGGACTCTTTACATATCGCCTCTTTTATTCATGTGTTTCTCCGCACATAAAACGAAAAATGCCCAAAGGCGAATGAGCGCAATCCCACAGACAGGGTAGATAAAAGCCGCCGCGCCGTTTCACAAACATCGCGCCGTCAAAACCGCCTCCTCGCGCCGGAAAAAAATCTCCGCCGATGTGCGCTAGCGCTCATACATCGGCGCACGCATCGACCACCGCAACCGCCGACATGCGAAGCAACGCAGCAGCCCGCCGCCGCTTCCGAACACTCGCCATCGAAGCCTCAATCGCAATCGGCCCTGCAGACACACTCCCGCGCGCCGCAAAGTGTCGCGGCGCAACCATCAGCGCGGCGCGAACCAACACTTCATCGCGCGATCTTTTTCCGAAGCATGTGCACCATCCGTGCGATCGCGACCGGCCATCGACACCTGCACGCCGCGCAAACGCCTGTCGCGCGAGCGATTGCGCCGCGACGTCCGCGAGCGCGGGTATACCTTTGTTTGACTTCGGCGCGCCGCCCCGTTTACTGGACGCACACCGACCTCCCGATACGCGTTCCCTCGGCGGCGTCCATTTAGTTTGGTCTTCTGAATAGCGCGGCGGGAGCGTCTGCCACTCTCCTGCGAGGTACGCCATGGTCACGATATCCAGCAGCGCAATCGACGCATTCAAAGCCGGCCTGCGCGGCCCGCTTCTCCTGCCCGACACGCCGGATTTCGACGCGGCGCGCAGCATCTGGAATGCGATGATCGACCGCTATCCCGCGATGATCCTGCGTTGCGCCGGCGCGGCCGACGTGCGCAGCGGCATCGCCTTCGCGCGCGACAACGGCCTGCCGCTCGCGGTTCGCGGCGGCGGCCACAACATCGGCGGCAGCGCGCTGTGCGACGACGGGCTCGTGCTCGATCTGTCGTCGATGAAATCCGTGCGCATCGATCCGGCCGCGCGGCGCGCCTATGTCGAACCGGGCGCGACGCTGCACGATTTCGATCACGAAGCGCAGGCATTCGGACTCGCGACACCGCTCGGCATCAACTCGACGACCGGCGTCGCGGGGCTCACGCTCGGCGGCGGATTCGGCTGGCTCAGCCGCCGCTACGGCATGACGGTCGACAACCTCGTGGCCGCCGACGTCATCACCGCCGACGGCGAATTGCGCCGCGTGAGCGCCACCTCGCACGACGATCTGTTCTGGGCGATTCGCGGCGGCGGCGGCAATTTCGGCGTCGTCACGCAATTCGAGTTCGATCTGCATCCGCTCGGCCCGCTCGTGTACGGCGGCCTCGTCGTGCTGCCGTTCGGGAACGCGAAAGACGCGCTCGTCAGCTACCGCGCCGCCGCGCCCGCGATGCCGGAAGAACTCGCCGTGTGGGCCGTTGCGCGGCTCGCGCCGCCGCTGCCGTTCCTGCCGCCCGACGTACACGGCCAGCCGGTGCTCGTCTTTGCGATGTGCTACACCGGCCCCGTCGAAAACGGTCCGGCCGCGGTCGAGCACGTGCGCGGCTTCGGCGCGCCGCTTGGCGAACATCTCGGGCCGATGCCGTACGAAACGTGGCAACAGGCGTTCGATCCGCTACTCACGCCCGGCGCGCGCAACTACTGGAAGTCGCACAATCTCGCCGACATCGACGATGGTCTGATCGACGCCTTGATCCGTGCGATCGACACGCTGCCGTCGCCGCAATGCGAGATCTTTTTCGGACTGATCGGCAGGCAAACGCAGCGCGTGGCGGTCGACGCAACCGCCTATCCGAACCGCGACACGCTCTATGCGATGAACGTGCATGGCCGCTGGGACGATGCGCGCGACGACGACCGCTGCATCGCATGGGCGCGCGAATTCTTCGAGGCGGCGCGGCCCTTCGCGCTCGGCAGCGTGTACGTGAACTTCATGACGCAGGAGGAAAGCGGCCGCATCGCCGAAGCGTACGGGCCGAACTACGAGCGGCTCGTCGCCGTGAAGAACCGCTACGACCCCGGCAATCTGTTCCGCCACAATCAGAACATCCGTCCGACGCCCTGACTACGCTAGCCGTCCTGACCGCGCGCGGCCGGGAGCCGGCCTCGCGCACGCCCCACCGCCACGACGAGGCACACCGCCCCGGCCCCACAGCGACGCGCGCTTCGACACGCCTTGGGCACACAATCTGCTGGATCATTCGCACACGCCCCGGCACACTGGCGGCGCAGCGTTCCCGTTCCAAATCAACGGCCACGACGCGCGCAAGGAAACTCCCGCGCGTAAAACAGAACAAACGAAAGCAGGCGAAACCGCCGCACTCTCCAATCACGTACAAAACACAAAACGCGTTCGACACGCAAAGGAAAACAGTCATGCGCAGACGACAGTTCATCATGACCGGCAGCGCTGCTCTCGCCGTCGCGGGCCTGAACCTCACCGGTTGCACGACGACTTCGCCGGCTTCCGGCGCCTCGCCCGCAGCCAACGCCGGCAAGCGCGACACGATCAACGCGGGCATCGACTCGACGCTCGCGCGTCTGTACGAAAACGTCGACGGCTCGCGCGATCTCGTCGCCAAGGCGCGTGGCGTGCTGGTGTTCCCGTCGGTGATCGCGGCCGGCTTCTGGGTCGGCGGACAGTACGGCGAAGGCGCGCTGCGCATCGACGGACGCACGGTCGGCTACTACAGCACGCTCGCGGGTTCGTTCGGCTTGCAGATCGGCGCGCAGTCGAAGGCGCTCGTGTTCCTGTTCATGACGAAGGAAGCCCTCGACGATTTCCTGCATAGCCAGGGATGGGCGGTCGGCGCAAACGCGACCGTCGCGGTACTGAAGGTCGGCGCGAACGGCGCGGTCGATACGTCGACCGCGACGAGCCCGGTGCAGGCTTTCGTGCTGACCAACGGCGGCCTGATGGCGGGCGTTTCGCTCGAAGGCACGAAGGTTTCGCGTCTGATTATTTGAGCGCGGAGATTGGCGTCACCGCGTATTGGCACAGAGCCATTCGTATAGATCGGCTTCACAACCGCGCTACGCCGCACCGCCTCTATCACGGACCATCGCGCAACCTTCGGGCAACCATCGCGCAACCGCCCGCCGCTTGCGCGACGGTCCGCGCGGCGCTCAGCGACCCGATTCATCGTACTACGGTAGAATTGCGGCCTTTCGCAAAGCGTTCCGCCTTCGGCTGACGCCTCCTTCGCGCCGCCACCTGCATCGCCATGTGAGCGCGCTTGCACCGCGCGCTCGCGCGCCCACCTCGTTGACCATGAACACCGCTAGTCCCGCTCCCGGTCGGCCCGCGCGGCTTTCCGGCATCCGCAGCAACGTGCTCGCCGGCCTGACCTCGTCGTTCGCGCTCGTGCCCGAATGCATCGCGTTCGCGCTGGTCGCCCATCTCAATCCGCTGATGGGCCTGTATGGCGCATTCTTTATCTGCACCGTCACCGCCCTGTTCGGCGGACGGCCCGGCATGATCTCGGGCGCCGCCGGTTCGATGGCCGTCGTGATCGTCGCGCTGGTCGTGCAGCACGGCGCGCAATATCTGCTCGCCACCGTGATACTGAGCGGCCTGCTGATGGTGCTGTTCGGCGCATTGCGGCTCGGCAAGCTGATCCGCATGGTGCCGCATCCGGTGATGCTCGGCTTCGTCAACGGACTCGCAATCGTTATCGCCAGCGCGCAGCTCGCGCACTTCAAACAGATCACGCCGCACGGCGAAACATGGCTGCGCGGCAGCGCACTCGCGACGATGTGCGCGCTCGTCGCGCTGACGATGGCGATCGTCTATCTGCTGCCGCGCCTCACGCGCGCCGCGCCGCCCGCGCTGGTGGCGATTCTCGGCGTCGGCCTGTTCACGCAGCTGCTGCATCTGCCGACCCGCACGCTCGGCGACATGGCGCATATCGCGGGCAACCTGCCGGCGCTGCATCTGCCCGACGTGCCGCTGAATCTGGACACGCTGCGCATCATCCTGCCGTACGCGGTGCTGATGGCGATCGTCGGTCTGCTCGAAACGCTGCTCACGTTCAATCTGACCGACGAGATCACCGAAACGCGCGGTCAGCCGAATCGCGAATGCGTGGCGCTCGGCGCCGCGAATATCGCCTCGGGACTGTTCGGCGGCATGGGCGGCTGCGCGATGATCGGCCAAACCATGATCAACCTGAATTCGGGGGGGCGCTCGCGGCTGTCGGGGATCGTCAGCGGCGTGATGATCCTGCTGTACATCCTGTTCCTGTCGCCGCTGATCGAGCGGATTCCGCTCGCGGCGCTGGTCGGCGTGATGTTCGTGGTCGCACAGCAGACCTTCGCATGGGGGTCGCTGCGCGTGCTCGGCAAGGTGCCGCGCAACGACGCGCTCGTGATCGTCGCGGTCACGGTCATTACCGTGTTCGCCGATCTCGCGATCGCGGTGATGTGCGGCATCGTGATCGCCGCGCTCAACTTCGCGTGGCAGCATGCGCGCGAAATTCATGCGCACGCCGAGGATCGCGCGGGCCACCGGACCTACGTGCCGCGCGGCACGCTGTTTTTCGCGTCGACCACGCGCTTTCACGAACTGTTCGATCCGGCGCGCGACCCGGCGAACGTGACCGTCGATTGCAGCCATCTGCTGCTCGCCGATCATTCGGCGCTCGCGGCCTTGCAGGGACTCGCCGAGCGTTATCGCAAGGCGGGCAAGCAGTTGAGCATGAAGAACCTGTCGGAGCGCAACCGCCAGTTGCTGAGCCGCGCGGGCGTCGGCTTCGCTTGAGGTTTCGTTTGGGACCTCGCCTGAGGCCGCGGGCCGAGGTCAGGGTCGGGGTCGTGCTCAGGCTCAGGCACGAGCAAGGACACGCGGGCGTACACACTTCGCCAGCAAGCACCGCGTAGCCGCGTTCCTTCCCGCCGGTAGCGCGCGCCGCTTCGACTGCAGCGTCAACGCCACGACCGTCTCACTCCGCCGACAGCGGCAGCGTCAACTCCGCCACCTCGCAGCGCGGCCACTGCCGCAGCACCTCGGGAGAAAGCAGCAGCTTGGCGGCCCGCACGCCCGCGCCCATGACGATCTGCATGCGCTCCATCACCGCGGCGTCGACGAGAATGCGCCAGTCCTGCGGCAGACCGAACGCGGTAATCCCGCCGAACTCCATCCGGCTATGCTCGACCGCCGTCTCGCGCTGCGCGAACGAGAGCCGCTGCGCGCCGAGCACAGCCTTCACCGCGCCGTTGACGTCGAGCCGCCGCGAACCGAGCGAAACGAGCGCCGCGTAATGCTCGCCGCCGTCCTTTTTGTAGCGGATCACGATCGTGTTCGCGCAGTCTTCGAGGCCGAAGCCGTAGCGCGCGCTGAAGGCGGCGGTATCGGAAGCGTCGTCGGTCACGCCGAACACCGTGATGCCCTGCGCCGGCAATTGTTCGACGACGTGCGCGGGCAGATGCGCGCCCCATTGATCGGCGGCGATGACGTCCAGTTGCTGTACGAATTCGTGCGAATGCATGGTGACGAGAAAGGTGAAGGGAATCCGCTGCATTCTAGCGGCATGCGCGGCGGCCGCGCAGCGCATGCATACCTGCCCGCGCGACGATGTGACGGCGTGACGACACATGGGCGCTGTGTCTTCGTCACGACGGCCCGCGCCGCTTAGCTTGTATAGTGGCGGGCACACGGCTTGCGGAGGGCACGCAAGCGAAAGCCGCCCGCCGCGACAAGACGCGACGGCCCGGCACCGTTCGGAACACGACCATGGACCTCGACTCCTTCTCCACCGGGAACCTTCAGCAGGCAGCGCGCAAGCAGGCCAACTGGGTAATCGGCGCGCTGCGGCAATTCTCGGACAACCGCTGTCCGGCGCAGGCGGCCAGCATCGCGTTCTACGCGGCCTTCTCGCTTGCGCCGACGCTCGTGATGGTGATCGCCGTGGCCGGCTGGTTCTTCGGCGCGGCGGCCGCGCGCGGCGAACTGTACGGCCATATCAACGGCCTGATCGGCAATCAGGCCGCCGAGGGCGTGCAGACGATCGTCGAGAACGCGCATCATGCGGGCGCCAAAGGCGGCGTCGCGGCGATCATTTCGTTTTCGCTGCTGGCGATCGGCGCATCGGCGACGTTCTCGTCGCTCAACAGCGCCCTTAATATAGTGTGGCCCTACACCGGGCCGCGCACCTCGGGCGTGCTCGCGCTCGTGCGCGTGCGGCTGGTCTCGTTCGGGCTCGTGCTCGGCGTCGCGTTTCTGCTGATCGTCTCGCTCGTGCTCGATACGGTGATCGTCTTCATCGGCAACTGGCTGTGGGGCAACTCGCCCTATGTCGTGATCGGCAACCTGCTGCAACTCGGCGTCGGGCTGCTCGTGCTGGTGTTCGCGTTCGCCGGGCTGCTCAAGTTCCTGCCCGACGCGAAGGTGCTGTGGCGCGACTCGCTGGTCGGCGGCCTCGTCGCGGCCGTGCTGTTCACGGCCGGCAAGAAGCTGTTCGCGCTCTATCTCGCGCATGCCGGCATGGCCAGTTCGTTTGGCGCGGCCGGCTCGCTCGCGGTGCTGCTGATGTGGCTGTATTTCTCGGCGGCGGTGCTGCTGCTCGGCGCGGAGTTCTCGGCGGCGCGCGGGCGCCTGCACGATCCGCGCGGCGGCTGGGGCATGCAGAACGGCGCGCCGCCGGGCAGCCGCGCGAAGCTCGCGTCGGTGCTGGCCGCGTCGACGGTCGGCATGGATGCGGCGCCGCG
>NZ_VWWL01000013.1 GCF_011752995.1 Burkholderia sp. Ax-1724 | reverse complement strand
GAGTACGCACACGCCAAGCTCGACGCCCTGCGCGGCGGCGCGCTGCTTCAGGCGGATCGCCGCCGACAGCCCGGCCGGGCCGCCGCCGACGATCACCACGTCGTATTCCATCGACTCGCGCGGGCCGTACTGCTCAATGAGACTTGCGGGGGTCATTGATGCTCCTCTTACCGTTAGAATGCTTTTTTCGGGTTCGTATTGTGGGCGATCGATCCCCGCACTGCAACCCGATGAACGTAGATTAGCACGATCGTTCTATTTCGTGATGCGGTATCGAACCGTCGCGACGGTCCGGCCGCACCCCGTCAACCGCAGTTGTCACCACAACCGAACAAGGAACGACAATGGGCCGTTCGATCAATCTGGAAGGCAAGGTCGCGCTGATCACCGGCGCCTCGAGCGGGTTGGGCAAGCGCTTCGCTCAGGTGTTGTCGCAGGCGGGCGCCAAGGTCGTACTGGCGAGCCGGCGTACCGAGCGTCTGAAGGAGTTGCGCGCGGAGATCGAGGCGTCCGGCGGCGCGGCGCACGTCGTGTCGCTCGACGTGACCGACTACCAGAGCATCAAGGCGGCCGTCGCGCATGCGGAGACCGAGGCCGGCACGATCGATATTCTCGTCAACAACTCGGGCGTGTCGACCACGCAGAAGCTCTCCGAGGTCACGCCCGCCGACTTCGAATACGTGTTCGACACGAACACGCGCGGCGCGTTTTTCGTCGCGCAGGAAGTCGCCAAGCGCATGATCATGCGCGGCAACAATGCGCAGAAACCGTCGTACCGGATCATCAACATCGCGTCGATGGCGGGGTTGCGCGTGCTGCCGCAAATCGGCCTCTATTCGATGAGCAAGGCCGCGGTCGTCCATATGACGAAGGCGATGGCGCTCGAATGGGGCAAGCACGGCATCAACGTGAACGCGATCTGCCCGGGTTATATCGACACGGAGATCAACCATCACCACTGGTCGACCGAGCAGGGGCAGAAGCTCGTGTCGATGCTGCCGCGTCATCGCGTCGGCAAGCCGGAAGATCTCGACGGGCTGCTGTTGCTGCTCGCGGCGGACGAATCGCAGTTCATCAACGGTTCGGTGATCGCGGCCGACGACGGCTTCGGGCTCGCCTGAGCGCGTCCGGGTGCGAGCTTTTTTCAACGTTTCAATGCTTCAAGACAGCAGGGAAGAACGGAAGTACAGAATGAGCGATTTTCACGCAGTTTTCGAAATGGCAATGCCGATTCGCTGGGGCGACATGGACGCGTTCGGCCACGTGAACAACACGGTTTACTTCCGCTACATGGAGCAGGTGCGGATTTCGTGGTTCGAGCAGATGGGTTTTCTCGGCGGCACCGAGGGGCAGGGGCCGGTCATCGTCAATGCGTCGATGGAGTTTCTGAAGCAGTTGCACTATCCGGGCGACGTGATCGGCCGGATGTCGGTGGCGACGCCGGGGCGCAGCAGCTTCGATACCGCGTTCGAACTCGTGCGCGCCGACGAACCCGATACGCTGTATGCGCGCGGCGCCGCGCGCTGCGTGTGGATCGACTATGCGGCGGGCAAGTCGGTGCCGGTGCCCGATTCGCTGCGTGCGGCGATCGAGCGTGCGGCGCTCGTGAAGGCGGCCTGACAGCGCACGCTACGCGCGGCGATCCGGTTCTTTCGCTCAATTCCCGAGCAGCCGCTGCAACAGCTCGGTCGCGTTTCCCGTTTCGTATTTACGCATGAGCCGCGCGCGGTACACGTCGACCGTGCGCGGGCTAATGTCGAGCACACGGCCGATCTGCTTGCTGGTCTTGCCAGTCACGAGTTGCGCGGCGATTTCGCGCTCGCGTGGCGTGAGTTCCACGGCGACGCGCCGTGTCGCGCTCAGATCCTCGAACGTCCAGACGCCCGCCGCGTGCGGGTCGGAGCGCTGCTGCGCGCGGCCCGTTACGTGGCACCAGAACAGTTCGCCGTTCGCGCGCTTCATGATGCGGTCGTCCGCGTAGCTGCCGTAGGCGGTCATGATCGGCGGAATGCGCGCGCCTATGCGCTCGAATTCATCGGCCGACGGATACAGCACCTGGAACGACTGGCCGATCAGCGCCTCGCGCGCGTAGCCGAAAATCGACGCGAGTTCGTCATTGCAGTCGTCGACAATCCTTTCGCGCGACAGCACGAGTCCGATCGGGGCAAGGTGAAACGCGGCGCGGTAATCGAGGGCGGGCATGGGCGGGCGGCAAGTACTTATGTATTTTTGCGTATTGTGCCGTATGGCGGGGCCAGCGTACTCTTTCGGGCAAATAACGGCGCGGCGCGATGCATACCGGTCGGGCCCGGCGCACGGGTCGCCGCGGATGGCTAGAATGAGGTAGCGGCATCATGGCGATGCCAGATTCGCCGTCAGCGATGCGAGCCGCAACGATCGGGCGGCCGGCGCTCCGGTTTCGGGTTTCCATAGAGGAAGGGACAAACTGATGAACAAGGTCTATCCGGGCGCCGCCGAGGCGCTGAAAGACATCGTCAAGGACGGGCAGACGTTCGCCGTCGGCGGCTTCGGGCTGTGCGGCATTCCCGAGGCGCTGATCGCGGCATTGTGCGATTCGAAGGTGCGGGACATCACCTGCATCAGCAACAACGCGGGCGTCGACGGTTTCGGCCTCGGCCTGCTGCTCGAAACGCGCCAGATCAGGAAGATGATCTCGTCGTACGTCGGCGAGAACAAGGAGTTCGAGCGCCAGTACCTGGCCGGCGAACTCGAACTCGAATTCACGCCGCAGGGCACGCTCGCCGAAAAGCTGCGCGCGGGCGGTTCGGGCATCCCGGCGTTTTTCACGAACACGGGCTACGGCACGCTGATCGCCGAGGGCAAGGAAACCCGCCAGTTCGGCGACAGGCAGTACGTGCTCGAACATTCGCTGACCGCCGACGTCGCGCTCGTCAAGGCATGGAAGGCCGACAAGTCGGGCAACCTGATCTACCGCCGCACCGCGCGCAACTTCAATCCGATGTGCGCGATGGCGGGCCGCATCACCGTCGCGGAAGTCGAGGAGATCGTCGAGGTGGGCGAGTTCGATCCGGACGCGATCCATACGCCGGGCATCTTCGTGCAGCGCATCGTGCTGAATGCGCATCCGGAAAAACGCATCGAACAACGTATCGTCCGCGCGAAAGGAGACTGATCATGGCATGGACTCGTGACGAAATGGCCGCGCGCGCGGCGCAGGAATTGCAGGACGGTTTCTACGTGAACCTCGGCATCGGTCTGCCGACGCTGGTCGCGAACCACGTGCCGCCGGGCGTCGAAGTGTGGCTGCAGTCGGAGAACGGCCTGCTCGGCATCGGCCCGTCGCCGACCGAGGAAGAAGTCGACGCGGATCTCATCAACGCGGGCAAGCAGACCGTGACCACGTTGCCGGGTTCGTCGATTTTCTCGTCGGCCGACTCGTTCGCGATGATTCGCGGCGGCCACATCAATCTGGCGATTCTCGGTGCGATGCAGATCAGCAAGAAGGGCGATCTCGCGAACTGGATGATCCCGGGCAAGATGATCAAGGGCATGGGCGGCGCGATGGACCTGGTCGCGGGCGTCAAGCGCGTGGTCGTGCTGATGGAGCATGTCGCGAAGGGCGACCAGCACAAGATTCTCGAAGAGTGCACGTTGCCGCTGACGGGCGTGGGTGTGGTCGACGAGATCATTACCGACCTCGGCGTGATCGAAGTGACCGATGCCGGCCTGAAGGTGATCGAACTGGCGCCGGGCGTGACGGTCGACGAGATCAAGGCGAAGACCGGCGCGTCGCTCGACGTGAGCGCGGTGAGCTGAGCTTGTGGTGACATTGCCGCTTCGCTTGAGACAGGCGGGGCGGTGATAGGCGGTTTTTGGGGCGGGCGAGACGCGAGTCTCGCCCGTTCTGTTTTTGTGCATTCGAATCTTGCATGCCGTCCTACGCCTTCCGGCTAATCCTTGTCGCGCGGCGAAGCGGTTTACAATCGTCGGCAGATCGAGCACATGATGATTTTCGTTGTGATGTCAGTCATATCGCTGCCGTAGCGAGCTGTGTTCAAGATCCCGTGTTCAAGACCCATCAGCCGCGCCTTTGCAAGGACCTCAGATGACCGCAACGACTTCCGCTTCCACCGCCGGGCGGCCCGAGCCGCGTCAACGTTACGTGCAGTGCGCGAGCGCCGCCGGGCTGCATCGCGTCGCCTATACCGAATGGGGCGACCCGGACAATCCGCGCGTGCTGGTGTGCGTGCATGGACTTACGCGATCGGGGCGCGATTTCGACCGCCTCGCCGCCGACTTCGCCGAGACCTATCGCGTGGTTTGCCCGGACGTGGTCGGCCGGGGCTTGTCGTCGTGGCTCGCGAACCCCAGCTTATACGGAGTGCCGCAGTTCGTCGCCGACATGGTCACGCTGATCGCGCGGCTCGACGTCGAGAGTGTCGACTGGTTCGGCACGTCGATGGGCGGTTTGATCGGCATGGGGCTCGCCGGTCTGCCCGCAACGCCGATCCGCAAGATGCTGCTGAACGACGTCGGGCCGCACCTCGAACCGGCGGCCGTGAAGCGTATCGGCGACTACCTCGGCAAACCGGTGCGTTTCGAAACGCTGCAGCAAGGTATCGATTACGCCGCTGAACTTGCGCAAAGCTTCGGTCCGCTCACGCCGGACGAATGGCGCGAAATCAATACGCCGCTTTTGCGCGAACAGGACGGTGCGTGGGTGCTGCGCTACGACCCGCGCATCGCGCAGCCGTTTGCCGCGGTGACCGAAGACGCCGCGAAGCTCGGCGAGGCCGCGCTCTGGCATTCGCTCGCAGCGTTCCAGGGACCGGTGCTCGTGGTGCGTGGCGAGCAGTCCGATCTGCTCTCGCGTGAAACCGTCGCGAAGATGGTGGCGAGCGGCCCCGCCGTATCGAGCGTGGAGATTCCCGGCGTCGGACACGCGCCGGCATTTCTCGCGGCAGACCAGATCGCGATCGCGCGGCGGTTCTTCATCGGTGACGGCGCGAACGCGTCATAATATTAGGCTCCGCGTGGCATGGACCGTTCGTGGCCCGTGGCGCGCGGAATGCATTTCGACCAACCCACCCCGTTCAGGATTTTTTATGGCAGTCATTCGTCATCACGTCGGCAAGCGTCTTTCCGAAATCGCCGTGCATAACGGCACCGTGTATCTCGCGGGGCAGATCGCCGAAGACACGGATCAGGACATCACGGGTCAGACGCGCGAGGTACTCGGCCACATCGACCGTCTGCTGGCTGAGGTGAACAGCGACAAGTCGCAACTGTTGTCGGTGCAGATCTACATCTCGGACATGGTGCACTTCGCCGGCATGAACGCAGTGTGGGACGAGTGGGTCGCGCAGGGCGACACGCCGCCGCGCGCCACCGTCGAGGCGAAGCTCGCGAACCCGAAGTGCCTCGTCGAAATCGTCGTGGTCGCGGCGCAGCACGGCTAGGCCACGCCCAACGCTGCATGCCCGTTACGCAGTACCGTTGTTGCAATCCCGTTGATTCGTCTGGCCCGGCGGGCCGTCGCACCATGAATACCGAAACCGTTACGAACGCGCCACATCCCCATCCGTCCTTCGACGAAGCGATGGCGTTCGTACGCGAGCATGCGGGCGAGGTGCGGCTGTCGTCGGGCGAACTGCTCGCGGATCACGCGGCGGGCACGGCGTCGATCATGCGCACGCTCAACGTCGATCCGCCGGCCGTGCTGGCCGCGGCGCTGTTTGCGCTGACGCCGCATCTGCGCGATCCCGAGCGCGTGATCGCCGACAACTTCGGCGAGGAAGTCGCGCAACTGGTCGGCGACGTGCGCAAGCTGCTGCGTCTCGGCACGGTCAGCCTGCGCGCGGCGCAGAATGCGATGCCCGAAGCCGGGCGCGATGCGCAGGCCGCGCGCCGTGCCCAGGTCGAGGCGCTGCGCAAGATGCTGCTCGCGTTCGCACAGGACATCCGCGTGGTGCTGATTCGGCTCGCCTCGCGCCTGCAGTCGCTGCGCTATTACGCGGCGGCAAAAGTCACGCCGTCGCCCGACGTGGCGCGCGAGACGCTCGATATCTACGCGCCGCTCGCGAACCGTCTCGGCATCTGGCAACTGAAGTGGGAACTCGAAGATCTTGCGTTCCGCTTCGAAGAGCCGGCCACGTACAAGCGCATCGCGAAGCTGCTCGACGAGAAGCGTGTCGAGCGCGAGAGCTATGTCGCGCAGGCGATCGAACGATTGCAGCAGGAGCTGGCCGCCGCGCATATTCATGCCGAAGTGAGTGGCCGGCCGAAGCATATCTACAGCATCTGGCGCAAGATGCGCGGCAAGGAACTCGATTTCGCCGAGCTTTACGATGTGCGCGCATTCCGTGTGATCGTGCCGGATATCAAGGACTGCTACACCGTGCTCGGTATCGTGCACAACCTGTGGCAGCCGGTGCCGAGAGAGTTCGACGACTACATCTCGCGGCCGAAGCCGAACGGCTACAAGTCGCTGCACACGGTCGTGATCGGCGACGACGGCCGCGCGTTCGAAGTGCAGATCCGCACGCAGGAAATGCATCGCTTCGCCGAATATGGCGTGGCCGCGCACTGGCGCTACAAGGAAGCGGGCGCGCGCGGTTACGGCGGCACCTTCGCGGCGAACGAGAAGTATGACGAGAAGATCGCATGGTTGCGCCAACTGCTTGCGTGGAAGGACGAAGTGTCCGAGGGCGAGCATGGCGCGGAGCGCGCGGCGCAGCCGTGGGAGCAACTGCGTCAGGCCACGCTCGATGACGACCATATCTACGTATTGACGCCGCAGGCGCGCGTGATCCCGTTGCCGCACGGCGCGACGCCGCTCGACTTCGCGTATCACCTGCACAGCGAGCTCGGGCATCGCTGCCGCGGCGCACGCGTCGACGGCGCGATGGTGCCGCTCAACACGGCATTGCAGAACGGGCAGACGGTCGAGATCGTCGCGGTGAAGGAGGGTGGTCCGTCGCGCGACTGGCTCAACCCGCAGCTCGGCTATCTGCAGAGTTCGCGCGCGCGGCAGAAAGTGCGCGCGTGGTTCAACGCGGTCGATTTGCAGGAGCACATCGCGAACGGGCGCGCGATGGTCGAAAAGACCTTGCAGCGCGAGGGCAAGACCTCGGTCAATCTCGATCAGCTGGCGGCGCGGCTCGGCTTCAAGACCACCGACGATCTGTTCTCCGTGGTCGGCAAGGAAGAGTTCAGCCTGCGGCTCGTCGAGCAGGCGCTGCACGATGCGCCGCCGCCCGCGCCCGAGGTCGATGCACCGGAGAAATTCGAGAAGCGCAGCAGCGGTGCGAGCGTCGCGCGCGGCGCGTCCACGGGCGTGCTCGTGGTCGGCGTCGACGCGTTGCTCACGCAGCTCGCGCGTTGCTGCCGGCCGGCGCCGCCCGACGATATCAGCGGCTTCGTCACGCGCGGCAAGGGCATGTCGGTACACCGCAGCGACTGCGCGACGTTCCGCCGTATGGCCGAGCGCGCGCCGGAGCGCATGCTGCAAACGGCATGGTCGGCGGATGTGATGAGCGGGCGCGGCCACTCGGTCTATCCGGTCGATCTCAGCATCGAAGCGACGGATCGGCAAGGACTGCTGCGCGACATTTCCGAAGTGTTTGCGCGGGAAAAGATGAACGTGATCGGCGTGAAGACGCAATCGCGCCGCAACGCCGCGTTCATGCAATTTACCGTCGAGGTGTCGAGTTCCGCGCAGATTCAGCGCGCGTGCACGCTGCTCGGCGAAGTGACGGGCGTGGTGCGGGCGTCGCGCAAGAACTGAGGCGCGTGATGCGTTGCGAGGGTTTGCAGGGCAAGCGCTCGCGCGTCCGTTCGATGAACGGAAATACTGCTCGCGACCTCAACGTGAAATTTAAAGTCTCCGCATAAAAGTACTTGCCAAGTTTTTCTGGACCCCATATACTCTCGTTTCTTCAGGCTCGTAGCTCAGCTGGTTAGAGCACCACCTTGACATGGTGGGGGTCGTTGGTTCGAGTCCAATCGAGCCTACCAACGAAAAAGAAATTCCGGCTTGGCCGGGGTTTCGCAAACTGCAGTAAGCGCCTTGGCGCAAAAAGGCCGGATACGGCTGAGGGCGAAACGGTTATGGCACCGCGAACGTTGACCGAAACTACTTCGGAGCGACGCTAGTCGAGGACCACTTTCGCCAATGTAGTTTGCAAGAAGTGTGAATGCGGCCCCTCGAAAGCGGGGCCGCATTTTTTTTGTCTTTTTCTTTTTTGACCTGCTTGTATGTGCCGCGCCGGTCGGCACCACGGAGAACGCAATGGTTTCGATACGTTTGCCTGACGGTTCTGTTCGACAGTACGAGCATCCGGTGACCGTCGCCGAAGTGGCCGCCTCGATCGGCCCCGGCCTCGCGAAAGCCGCGCTCGGTGGAAAAATCGACGGCGAGCTCGTCGACACGTCCGCGCTGATCGATCGCGACGTGGCGCTTGCCATCGTCACCGAAAAGGACGCAGACGGTCTTGATATCATCCGCCACTCGACGGCGCACCTGCTTGCGTACGCGGTGAAGGATCTGTACCCGGAAGCGCAGGTCACGATCGGGCCGGTCATCGACAACGGCTTCTATTACGACTTTTCCTACAACCGTCCCTTCACGCCGGAAGATCTCGACAAGATCGAGAAGCGCATGCAGGAGCTCGCGAAGAAGGACGAGCCGGTGTCGCGCCGCGTGGTGTCGCGCGACGAGGCGGTCGAGTATTTCAAGAGCATCGGCGAAAAATACAAGGCCGAGCTCATCGAGGCGATTCCCGCCAGCGACGAAATCAAGCTGTACTCGCACGGCGGCTTCACGGACCTGTGCCGTGGCCCGCACGTGCCGTCCACGGGCAAGCTGAAGGTCTTCAAGCTGATGAAGGTCGCGGGTGCGTACTGGCGCGGCGACTCGAAGAACGAGCAACTGCAGCGCATTTACGGTACGGCCTGGACGAAGAAGGAAGATCAGGAAGCGTATCTGCACATGCTCGAAGAAGCCGAGAAGCGCGACCACCGCAAGCTCGGCAAGCAACTCGACCTGTTCCACATGCAGGACGAGTCGCCGGGCATGGTGTTCTGGCATCCGCGCGGCTGGACGTTGTGGCAGCAGGTCGAGCAGTACATGCGCCGTCGCGTGAACGATGCGGGCTACCTCGAAATCAAGACGCCGATGATCATGGACCGCTCGCTGTGGGAAGCGTCGGGCCACTGGCAAAACTATCGTGAAAACATGTTCACGACGGAATCGGAAAAGCGCGACTACGCGATCAAGCCGATGAACTGCCCCGGTCACGTGCAGGTGTTCAATCACGGTTTGCGCTCGTATCGCGATCTGCCGCTGCGTTATGCGGAGTTCGGTTCGTGCCATCGCAACGAGTCGTCGGGCGCGCTGCACGGCCTGATGCGCGTGCGCGGCTTCGTGCAGGACGACGCGCATATTTTCTGCACCGAAGACCAGTTCATCAGCGAATCGATCGCGTTCAACACGCTGGCGATGAGCGTCTATCGTGACTTCGGCTTCGACAATGTCGAGATCAAGCTTTCGTTGCGCCCCGACGCGCGCGCCGGCACCGACGAAACCTGGGATCGCGCGGAGCAGGGTTTGCGCGAGGCGCTGACGGCCTGCGGCGTGACCTGGGAAGAGCTGCCGGGCGAGGGCGCGTTCTACGGCCCGAAGGTCGAATATCACATCAAGGACGCGCTTGGCCGCTCGTGGCAGTGCGGCACGTTGCAGCTCGACATGGTGTTGCCGGAGCGTCTTGGCGCCGAATATGTCGCCGAGGACAACAGCCGCCGCCGCCCGATCATGCTGCACAGGGCAATCGTCGGATCAATGGAACGTTTCCTCGGGATTCTGATCGAGCACCATGCTGGTGCAATGCCCGCGTGGCTCACGCCGATGCAGGTCGTCGTCATGAATATCGCGGAAAGTCAGGCCGAATATGCGCAGTCTCTAGCCCAATCGTTGCAAAAACAAGGGGTTAGAGTTGAGGCTGATTTGCGCAACGAGAAGATTAGCTATAAAATACGCGAGCACACGCTGGAAAAGGTCCCGTACCTGCTCGTGGTCGGCGACAAAGAGCGTGAAGCACAAACGGTAGCCGTGCGTGCCCGTGGCGGTGTCGATCTGGGTGTGATGCCTGTCGATACCTTCATTGAGCGTCTGCGCCAGGACGTGCAGTCGTTCAATTGAGCCACTTGGCAGCCCGGCTCGTTTTTTTAATTTTTAGAGGAAACGTAACATCGCTACTGATAAGTCTGCGCACCGCATCAACGGTGAAATTACAGCACCCGAGGTGCGACTGGTCGGGGTCGAGAACGAACCGCTCGGCATCGTGAAACTCGCTGATGCGTTCCGTATGTCGGAGCAGCAGGACGTGGATCTGGTTGAAATCGCGCCGCAAGCGGTTCCGCCGGTTTGCCGTTTGATGGACTACGGCAAGTTCAAGTACCAGGAAGCGAAGAAGCAACACGAGGCCAAGCTTAAGCAGAAGGTGATCCAGGTCAAGGAAGTCAAATTCCGCCCGGGTACCGACGACGGTGACTACAACGTCAAGCTGCGCAACCTCGTTCGCTTCCTCGAAGACGGCGACAAGACGAAAATCACGTTGCGTTTCCGTGGCCGCGAAATGGCTCACCAGGAAATCGGCATGCGCATGCTCGAACGCCTGCGCACCGACCTCGACGAAGTCGGTCAGGTCGAGCAGATGCCGAAAATGGAAGGGCGCCAGATGATCATGGTGCTCGCGCCGAAGAAAAAGAAGTAAGCGCAAGGCAGTTGGCCGGAGCGGCGGCGCACCATGTGGTGCGCGCTTCGGTGGCAAAAATTTGTAAGGTGCCGTGCCGGGTGTCTGTCACGGTATCGGAAGGTTTCGGAACGGCGCACATGCAAGTAGTGTGCGATGGTTCCCGAAAAGCGGCCGCTGGCGGTATCGGCGGTCTGCATACCAAGTGGAATGGGTTTCGAAGGGCGGGAAATGGCCAACTGGCCGACCGCACACCCATATCCATCTAATAATGGAGTTGTCATGCCGAAGATGAAGACCAAGAAGAGCGCTGCAAAGCGTTTCGTGGTGCGTCCGGGCGGTACCGTCAAGCGCGGTCAGGCCTTCAAGCGTCACATTCTTACCAAGAAGACCACCAAGAACAAACGCCATCTGCGCGGCTCCACGGCAGTTCATGATTCCAATCTGAACTCCGTTCGCGCAATGCTGCCGTTCGCTTAACCCTTAACCGACACTCATAGGAGCGAAACATGCCTCGAGTAAAACGTGGGGTTACCGCACGGGCCCGTCACAAGAAGATCATCAAGCTGGCCAAGGGTTACCGCGGCCGTCGCAATAACGTCTATCGCATCGCCAAGCAGGCGGTCATGCGTGCAGGCCAGTACGCCTACCGCGATCGTCGCAACAAGAAGCGTGTGTTCCGCGCACTGTGGATCACGCGTATCAACGCGGCGGTGCGTCAGCACGACATGACGTACAGCGTGTTCATCAACGGCCTGAAGAAGGCGTCGATCGAACTGGACCGCAAGGTGCTGGCCGACATGGCTGTGTTCGACAAGGCTGCTTTTGCTGCGATCGTTCAGCAGGTGAAAGCCGCCGTTGCAGCCTGATTGCGCTTCTGGCAATTAAAACTGCGTGGTTCGTTGCAGCGAACATCCGGTAGTCCCGGTGACGCTGCAACAAAAACGGGGCTCCTCACCGAGCCCCGTTTTTGTTGGTAGAACCAGTTTTGTTTCGATAGAACACTGACGTTGAAATGATGGGATCAATGGATCTGGACCAGATTGTCGCCGACGCGCAAAAAGCCTTCGCAGAAGCCTCCGACGTCACCACCCTCGAAAACGAGAAAGCGCGCTTTCTCGGTAAGTCGGGTGCGTTGACCGAGCTGTTGAAAGGGCTTGGCAAACTCGATCCCGAAACGCGCAAGACCGAAGGCGCACGGATCAACCTCGTCAAGCAACAGGTCGAAGCCGCGCTGACGGCACGCCGTCAGGCGCTTGCCGACGCGCTGCTGAACCAGCGTCTCGCCGCCGAAGCGATCGACGTCACGCTGCCGGGCCGCGGTGCCGGCGCGGGTAGCCTGCACCCGGTGATGCGCACCTGGGAGCGCGTTGAACAGATTTTCCGTACGATCGGATTCGATGTGGCCGACGGCCCCGAGATCGAAACCGACTGGTACAACTTCACCTCGCTGAACAGCCCGGAAAACCATCCGGCGCGTTCGATGCAGGACACCTTCTACGTCGACGGCAAGGGCGCCGACGGCCGCCAGCTGCTGCTGCGCACGCATACGAGCCCGATGCAGGTGCGTTACGCGCGCACCAACACGCCGCCGATCAAGGTGATCGTGCCGGGCCGCACGTATCGCGTGGACAGCGACGCGACGCATTCGCCGATGTTCAACCAGGTCGAAGGCCTGTGGATCGACGAGAACATCAGCTTCGCGGACCTGAAGGGCGTCTACACCGATTTCCTGAAGAAATTCTTCGAACGCGACGACATTCTCGTGCGCTTCCGTCCGTCGTATTTCCCGTTCACCGAACCGTCGGCCGAGATCGATATGCTGTTCGAAACGGGCAAGAACGCCGGCAAGTGGCTCGAAATTTCGGGCTCGGGCCAGGTTCACCCGACCGTGATCCGCAACATGGGGCTCGACCCGGAGCGCTACATCGGCTTTGCTTTCGGCAGCGGCCTCGAGCGTCTCACGATGCTGCGTTACGGTGTGCAGGACCTGCGCCTGTTCTTCGAAAACGACCTGCGTTTCCTGCGTCAATTCGCATGAACCGGCGCGCGCGAGCGCGACAACGCATAGAACGCGGCAGCGCACCCGGTGCGCGCCGCGAGCGTCTCCGGCAGTGCCTGCCGAACCGGCGCACGACCGCCGAGTTGCACGAAGCATCTGCCGGACGTGGACCTAACCTGATCAGAACGTACACAGAACCATGCAATTTCCGGAATCCTGGCTCAGAACTTTTGTCGATCCGCAACTGACCACCGACGAGCTGTCGCACGCGTTGACGATGGCGGGTCTCGAAGTCGAAGACCTGCGGCCGGCCGCGCCGCAGACCTCGAAGATCGTCGTCGGCCAGGTGCTGGAAGTGGTCAAGCACCCGGATGCGGACAAGCTCAACGTGTGTCAGGTCAACGCCGGCACCGGCGCGACGCTGAACATCGTGTGCGGCGCGCCGAATGTTGCGCCGGGCATCAAGGTGCCGGTCGCGCTGGTGGGCGCACAACTGCCGCCGGTCGAAGAGGGCGGCGCGCCGTTTGCGATCAAGCTGTCGAAGCTGCGCGGCGTGGAAAGCCAGGGCATGCTGTGCTCGGCGCGCGAGCTGAAGCTCTCGGAAGATCATAGCGGCCTCATGATCCTGCCGGAAGATACGCCGATCGGCCAGGACATCCGCGAGACGCTCAATCTCGACGACACCGTTTTCGAAATCAAGCTCACGCCGAACAAGGCCGACTGCCTGTCGGTCTTCGGCGTCGCGCGCGAAACGTCGGCGATTACCGGCGCACCGCTGCGCCCGCTCGACATCAAGCCGGCTCCGATCAAGCTTAGCGAAACGCTGCCCGTGAAAATCTCGGCGCCCGATCTGTGCGGCCGTTTCTCGGGCCGTGTGATCCGCGGCGTCAATGCGCGCGCGAAGTCGCCGCAATGGATGGTCGAGCGTCTCGAACGCTCGGGCCAGCGCAGCATCTCCGCGCTCGTCGATATCTCGAACTACGTGATGCTCGAACTGGGGCGGCCGTCGCACGTGTTCGATCTCGACAAGATTCACGGCGGCATGGACGTGCGCTGGGGCCGCAAGGGCGAAACGCTGAAGCTGCTGAACGGCAACACGGTCGAACTCGACGAAACGGTCGGCGTGATTGCCGACGAGCAGCATATCGAAAGCCTCGCGGGCATCATGGGCGGCGACAGCACCGCGGTCACGCTCGACACCACCAACATCTATCTCGAAGCCGCGTTCTGGTGGCCCGATAGCATTCGCGGCCGCTCGCGCAAGTACAACTTCTCGACCGATGCGGGCCATCGCTTCGAGCGCGGCGTCGACTACGCGACGACCGTCGAGCATATCGAGCGCATCACGCAACTGATCCTCGACATCTGCGGCGGCGAAGCGGGTCCGGTGGATGACCAGACCGTCAACGTGCCGAAGCGCGAACCCGTGAAGATGCGTGTCGCGCGCGCGAACCGCATCATCGGCGTGGCGATCGGCGCAGAGGACATCGCGCAGATTTTCACGCGCCTCGGCCTCTCGTTCGAACGCGACGGCGATACGTTCTCGGTGATGCCGCCGTCGTACCGCTTCGATATCGAGATCGAAGAGGACCTGATCGAGGAAGTCGCGCGCATCTACGGCTTCGAAAAGATTCCGGCTCACCCGCCGGTCGCGACGAGCGAAATGCGTGCGACCCACGAGACGCAGCGCTCGATCCATGTGATCCGCCACGCGCTTGCCGCGCGCGATTACGCGGAAACGGTGAACTTCAGTTTCGTCGACGCCGAATGGGAGCAGGACTTCGCGGGCAATAGCAATCCGGTGCGTCTGCTCAATCCGATCGCGAGCCAGTTCTCGGTGATGCGCACGACGCTGTTCGGCAGCCTGATCCACGTATTGCGCACGAACCTGAACCGTCGCGCCGCGGACCGCGTGCGCGTGTTCGAAGCCGGTCGCGTGTTCCTGCACGATCCGTCGATCAAGGCCGGCGAGCTGACCGTCGAAGGCTTTGCGCAGCCGAAGATGATCGGCGCGCTTGCCTATGGTGCCGCGCTCGAAGAGCAGTGGGGCACGCCGGCACGCGCGGTCGACTTTTTCGATGTGAAGGGCGATCTCGAAGCGCTGGTCGCACCCGCGGTTGCGCGTTTCGTGAAGGCCGAGCATTCGGCGCTGCATCCGGGACGCAGCGCGCGTATCGAATTGAATGGCCGCGCGGTGGGTTGGGTCGGCGAATTGCATCCGCGCTGGATGCAAAAATATGATTTGCCGCATGCACCGATTCTGTTTGAAATCGAAGCGGAAGCATTAATGCAGCGGATATTGCCGATTCCGTCGGAAGTTTCAAAATTCCCGCCGGTTCGACGTGATATTGCGGTGGTCGTCGATCAGAAAATCGAGGTTCAGGCGCTGCTCGACGAGCTTCAGAAGGCCCAGTCCGAACCGGCCTGCAAGGCTGTCCAGAAGGTTGCACTTTTCGACGAATTCCGTCCAAAATCAAATACTTCCGGTGGTCTGGCCGCGCACGAGAAAAGCCTTGCGTTCCGGGTGACCTTGCAAGATACTGGCGGAACCCTTCAGGATGAAACGGTCGATCTGGCCATTCAAACTCTGGTGGAACGTCTTGCTCGAGTATATGGCGCACGGTTGCGCGGATAACCCGCATTTAACAATTGCACGGCTGTTTCCGCATCCATTGTTTTATGTTTGGCGCGCCATTTGATAGATATGAATGAAATGAACTCGAGTGATTTCGAAGCCCTTCTTACGGCGCAGCGTAGCGCCATGATTCGAGATATTCCGACATCACCCGCCGCCGTTTCCGCTGAAACGCCGACACTGACCAAGGCGGAACTTGCCGAGTTGCTGTTCGACAATGTCGGGCTCAACAAGCGGGAAGCCAAGGACATGGTCGAAGCGTTCTTCGAGGTGATTCGCGATGCACTCGAGAGCGGCGACAGCGTAAAGCTGTCCGGGTTCGGCAACTTCCAGTTGCGCGACAAGCCCCAGCGTCCCGGCAGAAACCCGAAGACGGGCGAGGCGATTCCGATCGCCGCGCGCCGCGTTGTGACGTTTCATGCAAGTCAAAAGCTGAAAGCGCTGGTGGAGAACGGCGCCGAGGCGAGCTTCGCGCGCTGATCGCCTGGCGCGCTTTCCGCGCAACCCATCACGGCTGACCGAAGATGACCGCGACGATCGAAAAAGTCGTCTTGCCTCCGATTCCGGCGAAGCGCTACTTCACGATTGGTGAGGTCAGCGAACTATGTGGCGTGAAGCCTCATGTGCTGCGTTACTGGGAGCAGGAATTCACCCAGTTGAAGCCGGTCAAGCGGCGCGGCAATCGCCGCTATTACCAGCATCATGAAGTGCTGCTGATCCGTCGGATCCGCGAGTTGCTGTACGAGCAGGGGTTCACGATCAACGGGGCGCGCAACCGGCTCGATGCGCATGGCGGTCATGCACCGCAGGATGAAGAGGGCGCGGCGACTGCCGAGGGCGAGGGGGCGGTAGCGCAGGTGGCTTCATCAACTACGGTGACGGCAGTGGTCGATGTCGAGCAGTTGCGCAAGGAACTGCAGAACGTGATCGATCTGCTAGGCCACTAGTTCGGACGGTTCTTCCTTGCTTTGTTCGTGCGGGGCAGTTCTAATCGAATCAAGTGTCTGTTATAATTTTCTTCTTCGGGGCGTAGCGCAGCCTGGTAGCGTACCTGCATGGGGTGCAGGTGGTCGGAGGTTCAAATCCTCTCGCCCCGACCAAAGACATAACCCGGTAAGTCAAGCCAGTATTGGGAGAGCCAATGCTGACAAGGCTCACCGGGTTTTCTCGTTTACGGCTGTGTCTCTTCAGTGTGTCAATCCGCTGTGCGAAACTACGGAGATGACAGACGTGCCAGTATCCCTTCCCGCAGGTGTTCTACTTCGCGGTTCGACATTCCATCTACGGATTGGTGTCCCCGACGATATCCGGCATCTTTGGCCGCTCCAACGGAACGGCAAGCAAGCGACCGATGCCTATCGGAGAAGTCTCGGGACGAAAGACCGCAATGACGCGGCTGCAAAGGCTCACGCGCTCATAGCGGAGTACCAGAGCAGATTCGAAGCGCTGAGGTCCAGTGTGCGTCCTGCCGCGCCTACGCCGGTCACGGATGAACTGATTCGCTATATCGTGCAGAAGGTGGAGCGGGACATCTTGGCGCTGGACGATCTCCTACGCAGCAATCCTCGCTTCTTGTCGCAGATGCTTCGTTCGACGGCCTCGCGCGGCTGGCTGACTGGCCGTCCGATGGTCAATGAAGCATGGGACGCGGTGGGGCAGTACCTGGACCCAGAGCAGTACGAGAACGTCAGCGACATTCACCGCGCGATAGTTCGTCACTTGCGCAGCGATCTTATGATCGGTCGGCTCGATACTGCGCGGCAGGTTGCAGAGGCCGCTTGCGCCGCTATCTCAATCCGTGTGGACTGGGCGCGGCCTGAAGCGCGTATGGGGCTGCAGAAGATAATCGGCTCAATGGTCCGAGCATGGCAAGGAGTTGAGAAGCGCGATTCCGGTGAACCGGTCGAGACGCCAGTCGAGCCGTCCGCGCCACCCGTGGCGAAGCCCGAAGAGCCTATCGATACTACCGCGCAGTTCTTGACTCTGAGGGATGTCGTGCCGTCTTGGGTTGTGCGGAACTCCCCTAAGGAGAACGCCATAGGACGGGCTCGCAAGGCGCTGACACTGTTCGAAGCGGCGGTGGGTAAGGTTCCGTTGTCTGAGATGACAAAAGCCACCGGTGCGCGTTTCGTCCAGTATCTGCTTGATTCGGAGGCCCGAGGTTTTGGGCGAAAGACCGCCTCCAATCATGCCGCCGCGATAGGGGCGCTCATGACAGTCGCACTCAAAGATGACTTGCTCGCCCAGAATCCGTTTGATCTATCTTTCGATAAGACTATCGGGGCAAAGACGCGCACACCGTGGACTGACGATGAGCTAAAGCGGCTGTATTCACACTGCCTATTCTCCAACCGCATGGCCGAGGTTCCTCGTTGGCACAACGTGGAACCGACAGATGCTCGCGCCGCTCTCCTCATGCTCCTGCATACAGGTGCCCGGGACGGGGAAATCGGACAGCTTCGCTGCGAAGACTTCCAGGTGCGAAGCGGTATCACGGTAATCCGAATTACCGCCGAGGCGGGCACTCTGAAGACCGCCGAGTCTGAGCGCATCGTCCCCCTTGCATCGCATCTCTTGGGCGATCCTTGGTTCTCCAGATGGCTCTCGGCAATCACGAGTGGGACGGGGCACGCCATGCCATCGCTGTGGGGGCGTGCGCGAGGACCGGGAGACACATTTGGGCAGTGGTTCCGTCATTTCCGGCAGGACGCTTGTTTGCCACTGGGTGCACTGGAGGGGGCTCACAAGTTTCGCCATTGGATGCGATCCGCTCTTGCCGAGAAGCACGTAGGCGAATCGACTACGGACTCTATTGTCGGGCATAGCGGTCATGGGTCGAGTGGGCGCAAGGTATATACCGCTGCCGCCTCACTACCGACAATGAAGGAGGCTTTGGACCGCGTGGCGTATCCGAGGATCGTCGCAAATTGAAAGTCCGCGCGGTCGATTCCAAGGCCATCCTTGTATCCGTAGGTAGCTCCAGCGGTTTGGGTAGCCAAATCACTCGCGCTTGCTGGCCGACTCCTTCGGAGTTGCATCGATCACGACAATGTCGGAGGCGGATGCGCCGTCTGCTAGGCGTGCCGTCCTAATTTTCTCGATAGCCGCTAGTTTTTTGCCGAGATCGCCGAAATCAATGACCACGAAGACACCGTGGAAGGTACGGGCCGCATCTTTGTAGAATTCCAGTTGCTTTTCGTAGCCGTGTTTGACGGTACCGCTTGATCGCTTCATTTCGACCAGTACGCGGGCTTCGTATCCTTTGCTAAATTTGAAATCGATGGGGCCGCCGCCCATATTCGCTTCGGGGGAAATGTCGATGTTATTTGCTTTGCAAAATGAATCGGCGATTGCGAAATACAGCAATTGAGCCGCCCGCTCTCGTTTGGGTGAGCCCTCAGCCCAGAGCGCCTCCCAAAGATTTCCCTTTTCGACATGATGTTTAAACATTTCCAATGAGGCTTTAACGACCGAAATTAGTCCATCGATACCAGTGGAAAGGTCGAACTTTTTTTCAGTCTTGAGCGATGTATTATCTGCTGTTAGCAGTTCCTTTAACTTGTAGTATCCGAGCACGTCATCCGCCGGACTGTAAGGCTTGGCAAATTCTTTGATCGCCTTCAGGAAAAGTGCAAAGTAGTCTGCAGACTCTAGTGCCGCTTGGCGCATTGCAGACTTCTTTTCTGTGATGGTGTGCCTGGCTCCTGCACCGAGAAAAGCATTAACTCGATTACGAATCTTGTCGTTGGCAGAAATTGCTGCGTATATCTCGGAGGCATCGTTGGCGATTGGTAATTCGCGAACGATATCGCTGGGAACTAGGATGACGGACTTCATTTTCCCGTCGCCCAGGTCAAACCTTGGGAGGCCGTATTCGTCATCATCTTCATCTTGCGAAATAGGGACGCCATTTCTTACGCAAAAAGACTCCGTAAGTTTCTTCAATTGCGTAACGATGGCTCGCGTAGTGAAATCACTGATGGTATCCGGGCCCACGTTCTCCTCAAAGAAGCCCATTAATGCAATCATTTCAGGATCGTCGCTGCCGAGCGTGATGATTTCTTTGGAGGTGCGCATAATCGCTTCCCTGATTTCATCCGGGCGCGACGCGCCGCCGCGACGGCTACCTCCGTACCCGAGTCCGTTGTCGGGTGGCTCGCTTAGATCCAGCAGATTTTGTGCGCCGCGCCACGCAGCATCGCCTTCTCCTTTGGAAATCGCGAGAAGGCGAATGAAGTTGCTGAAGTGCTCTCGAAAATCAGATAGCGCATTGACGCGCATCAGCTCATTCGAAGATTTTTCGAGGAGAACGGGGTCAATAAAAAGCTGTGTGTCCACATTTAGAAAAGGGTCGATTAGACCCTCCGCTTCTAACGCTTTCGGATTTACCCCGAAATGTTTTGAAAATAGAATTGGATTTTTTACCTTTGCCATATAATTTCCCGTGTGTGCGCTGTTTTTTGTAGGTACGCTTGTGTTGCGAACTAATTGGTTCCGAGGCACATCCGGACATGGTAACGCTAAAGGAGTGAATGGTGAAGTTGATTCGTTTATTATGCGATTTGGATGATCGACCTCGCATTTATCTTCAAGCACCTTGAATCCATGTGAGTACAAATCATTAGGAGCAGCAGCGAGCGATACATTTCTAGACCGAGCGAAGCTCGGCACATGGGTAGTCCCCATGCTTTCCCTATGTCTAAAAGATGTATTGATGCATGGAATAGCGTGGAACTCCTCCAGCACCAACGGCGTGCCATCTACGGGGAACGGTTTAGAGGTCGCAGTCGGAAGTAGGCAGGGCTACGCGAGTCGTGCACTGTTGCGTTTTTTCCTCCCCCCTTTTGCCGTCTTGACAGCGAAAAGCGACGCTTGGCGTCGTCAAAGCCTTGTGACTATCGGATAAGTTGACTGCGCCGTTCGGGCTTTCGAGGACACCGATGCCGTTCGGCGAGACTTTGGTGGTTATGGAAATCCCAATAGGTCGATGATGCAAATGCCCAAAAAATCAAATAACCCGGTCGTCGCGCGTGGCCGGGATGCCTGGGAGCATCTGAAGCATGACGCTCCGGTACGCCGTGCCCTCTCGCGTGGGCCGGACGATAGAGCTAGGGAGCGCCGCAAGCAATCGCAAAGCCAGCACCGTGGATGGTGGTTAGAGGTTGGGAAGGCTTTGATGGTCGGGAAACGGCTCAATAAGACGAGTCATCTCTACTCTGCTTGGGTTAAAGAGCATGGTTTCGAGGAGATGGGCAGGAAGCTTCGTCAGAACGCCATTTGGTTCTCGGAGCATATAGAGACGCTTGGAGACATACCTGATGGTATGGCGAACCCCGCGACCATACGGCAGTGGGCTAGGGGGCAGAGGACGGCGGTGTCTCGGGGAGGATTGCCGACCGTTCCTGATGGAAGCAATGGGCACGGAACAGAGGGTGGCTTTTTGGCCGCTGACGATATAGCGGCCCTTCGCGATGCGATTCATTTGCTTCGCGAAGCGGCGGATCACAATCGGCGCAGTCTGAAGGCGCTCGGGGTGGCGACGAACCTCATTTACCGAGTCAGCAGTGCAAGCAAGAGAAGGGGAGTTCCTAGTCGAGAGTAATCCCGTACGCTTCCTTGGACTCGTGGCTTATCTCTTTCGGTACATCGCCCAGTCGTGTCGCCTATCTTGCGATCAATAAAACGGGCGCTACTCAGCACTCACAAGAAGGAGGTCGGCACTTACGCTACGATGGACTACTCTTGGCCGCCAAAGGATGCAGCCTCAAAAAATTCTCGAAGACGCGAGGTGATCAACACGCCCTCGTCGCGTCTCTCATAGAGTTTTGCGACAGGTGCGCGAATAACCTCCCACAGGTGACCACAGTACAGCGCATAAGCGGCTACTGCGAGTCTGCCGGTCATGAAGGCGGCATTGGACGCCATTAAGTGGCCGAGTTCGGACCACTAGTCAGACGGGTTCGATTGTTCTGCAAAGCGTTAGCAATAGTGAATTTTCGTCCTGATTGTATTAAAGCGACACAAGGTGAGGATCGCATCGCCAAGCTGGCGACCAAGGTCCGACCTTCCTGCCTCCGGTTCGACCGGCAGTCTGCTTTGAGTGCGCATGTCCATTAAGGGGGCGACGTGCAATCGACACTCAAATTCAGATGGCTTGGGGGGGAAGGGGGGGCTCCCTTCGTGCCACTTCGATTCTCGAAGACGACCAAATGGTTCGCTTCGCTCTCACTTTTCAGTGAGTTGTATCCAAAGACATCACCGTATCTCCTGAAGATCGTGAAGATTCACGGTGACAGTCGATGAGTACACCACCTGGAATCTCAATCTAGGTCGATCTCCAGGGAGTCGCCAAGACCGCACGAGCCTGTCGCCGCTCCTCATTCCATCCGTCCCGACACCTGGGATAACTCACTAACTCCCGTTGATGCGTCGGCCTGCGCTCGCCGCGCGTGCGTGCGTTCGGATATCCGAAAGGACCCGAGGCAGTCTCTCCTCCTGCCGGTGGCGCTCCGCCGCTTGGTTTGAGCGCAGACCGATGCATCAACGATCACACCCACGAGAGAGAAGCAATGAATGAACTGAAGAAGTGCAGCAAGTGCGCTGCGCTATTGCCGCTACCCGAGTTCGGCAGCAACGGACCCGGCAAGCTTCGGACGGCCTGCAAGGCGTGCGAGAAGAAGCGGGACAAGGCGCGGTATGTTTCGCCGCCGTCTGTATGGTTTGGTCCGCCCAAGCCGCCAGGGTACAAGCTGAAGCCAAGGAAGCCGATTCTGTTCGGACCACCGCGACCCGCGTACATCCGCAAAACGACCCGGCGCGGCGCTATGAAGCATCCGCTGTATGGCCGCTGGCGCAGCGCAAAGGAGCGGTGCCACAACCCGAATTGCCGATCATTCACCGACTATGGCGGGCGAGGCATCATCATGTTCGAGCCGTGGCGTAATGACTTCTGGCGCTACGCCGACGACATTGAGCGCGAGATTGGGCCGCCGCCGACGCGACGCCACCAGATCGACCGGTGCGACAACGACAAGGGATACGCGCTAGGTAATGTCCGCTGGGCGACGCCACGCGAGAACACGCGCAACACGCGAGCAACCGTGCCTATCGAGTTTGGCGGCGAGCGCCACAAGCTACGTGAGTTGGCCGAGTGCTACGGTACGGACGCGCTGATAGTCAGGGAGCGCATGAAGGCCGGATGGTCGGCAAGCGAAGCGCTGCTGATCGATAAGGGCTGGAAGCGCGTCCCGCGCGGGTAGCGGTATGTCCACGCGGGCTAAATTTTTCCCGGGAGTTGCGAAGGCATATGTCTCGCGGGCCGCACGTCAGAATTCCCCCCGTGAGGGGGGGCTTTCCTGGAGGGTCATTGAAGCAATCCTGCATTGAATCGAACGCATGGGCTCGACGCTGGCCGATCCGCGCACGCCGATGGCTGGCCGCGTGAGTCACGGGAGCGGCTCAGGTCGTCACGTGGATAGCCCGGATTGCGTAGGGACTGTCAATGTAATCTCCTGCCATTTCGGGGACGCGAAAAAGCCCACCTTGCGGCGGGCCTCTCGGCGGTGCAACTCGGAGCGCTTAGGCGGGCTTTTTGCGCATGGCTGCGCCACGCTTCTTGAGTTGCGCCAGAATGGCCGTCTCCTCAATGGGAGCCAGGCGGCGTAGCGTTCGAGTCGTCCCCCCGCGCACAGTCGTATACAGGTCCATCAACTCGCCCACCACGCAATCTCGGAAGAACTCTTGCTGGTCGGGGCTGGGATGGCGGTCAGCGCCCGTGAGAACGGGTAACCCCTTTGCGACGCGGTATCGCTCCATTTCACGCGCTTGCTGGTCGCAAAGCAAAAGGCCGCTCGACCGGAGCCTCGCCTTTCCCAGCTTCACACCATATTCTTGCTCCAAGGTGCGTGAGACGATACCGGCTGCGCTCGTGATTGCCGCGACAACATGGGCGGGCAATTGCTTTTCGATTGCTTGAATGATTTTCATGTTGATGGTCCTTGGTCAATTGATGCATTCAGGGCTCGGGAGATCGTCGCCACGCCCACTCCAAAGTGATCCGCCAGAGACCGCACTGAACCCCCATGCTCGGCGTGGTACGCGCGGACCTCCTCGTAATTCACCGCATGCTTGCGGCCCTTGTACTTCCCTTCCTGCTTCGCAACGGCGATGCCTCGTGCCTGCATTTCGCGCCGGTTCCGATAGTCCGCCTCGCCTTGGGCCGCCATAAAGGCCAGGATGGCATCCCGGATGGCCTTGCGCGTCGCATCGGTCTCCTGACCGTCGAAGGCCATCTCATTGAGCGTGCATTCCACGCGCACACCTCTTTTCATTAGCCGCTGCATCGTTTCGTGCAACTCGTCGTATCGCCGCGAGATGCGATCAAGCCAGCGCACCACCAGGACGCCGCCTTTACGTAGGTCGCGCTCTACGTGCTGCCACTGTTCCCGCTGGAGTGGCGGCACGTGATATCCGCTCACCCCCTCATCAATGAAAACATCGTCCCGCTCTATGCCGCGCTGGGCTGCATCGGCGTACTGGCTGGCGGCCGTCTGCCCGTCCAGAGTCGATACGCGTCCGTAGTAGATGCGTCTCATGTGTACTTTCACCTTGTTCCGTTGAAGTTGTGTTCCGAATTATAATCGTTCCGAATTAACAGTCAATCCTAACGGAACGAAAAGTCGGAGATGTAGCGCGTATCGCAAGGGCATACCCATGTGGAACGGTATTTGTAGATGCATGACAGGCGCACAGGTTAACCAGCGAGTAACTCCGCACATGGTGAGGACCCTATGGTCCACGTGTGTCCCGATTAACTCAGCACAAGGTAAGAGACCGTAGAAACAGCCGTGCGCATTTGCAAGCCTCTGTTTCTTTTGACTAACGACAAAGCCACGAAAATGACAGCACATTTACCGCGAGGTGCACCTCCCTCGACTAGCCGAGCGTGTAATCGCTGCGGCGTCACTCAACCCCTCAGCGCTTTCTACGAGCGTAGCGACCGGCCCATGAATCAATTCGGGCGCTGGCATTCCACTTGCCGCTCATGTTTGCTGAATGCTAAACGCGCGAAGTACGCGGCCAATCCAGTAAAGGGCGCGGCAATTCGAGCGGCCCAGAGAAAGCGACGCGCTACGCGAAACTTGCCTGACATGTTCCGCAGCAACTGAACAGCTTGCGCTGCGTCCGCAATTCACACAGCACACGACGACATGACTACCATCCAATCCACCCCTTCAGACAACACGACCCCCGCACCCGTCATCGACGCCCCGACTGGGGTAGGTGTTGACGCTCAACCAGCATCCGGCAACATCCAAGTCGCACGCGACACCGAGGCGGAAAACCTCGACCGCCCGAGCGCACTGGATGTCGCAGCGGCTGACTGGCGACTCAATACGATCCTCGGGCAAGGCTACCGCGAACTCACTCATGAGGACGTGAGCGAGCCGAAGGACCCTACCTTCAACCCGTGGGCGTACCTCGAACAGAACAAGCAGGAGTACCAGGACATCCTCCCGTCCCTGCTGAAAGACTCGCGCATCAACTCGATCCAATCCGAAGGTGGTCTACGCGCGTACATCGCGGGTCAACGCCTGAACGAGCAGGACAAGGAAACCTCGGCCCGAGGGGATACCTGGGGCAACGCGCTCGGTATGGGCGCGTCCCTGTTCGATGTGACCTCCGCGTTCTCCCTAGGCTCCGTGGCGCTCGGTGGCGTAAAAGCGGCCTCAGTGGCTGGTCGTGCGCTGAAGGGTGCCGCAGTATTCGCCACGGACGCAGCGGCCCAGGAAGCGGCGCTCTCGTCGCTGGACGCCACGCGGGACGAAAGCCCGCAGGACGCCTTCATGAACATCGGGATCGCGGCGAGCCTTGGCGGCGTCGCTGGCGGAATTTTCCGACACATGGGGACGGACAACGCGCTGCACCCGAACAATCCGAACAATCCGCTGCACCTCGACAACTTGGGCAAGCCCGAGCCGGTCATTGAAGTCCGCGCTGGGCAGACACCCGAAGAGGGCTACACGTTCGGCGCTGACTCGATCGGCGCGGCCCGTGCGGCTGAAGGGGGCTCGGAGAACTTCGAGGCTGGCTCGGAACTGGCCCAGGGTGGTCGAGTGTCCCAGTGGCTGGACAAGTCCCTCTCGGGCTTCGGCATGACCCCGATGCAACGCTACGGGAAGTACACGATCCCCGAGCAGCGCGAGGCGATGCTGGGCCTGATGGACACTGGCGGCATGCTCACCCGAGCAAACCTCGAAGGATCAGTACGAGGAGCATCGGCGGAAGACCTGGTTCTCCGAAATGGTCAGCAGTTCAAGTTCAACGTCCACCAGATCGACAACGTGTGGTCCGAAGCCAATCAGGCGCTCGGTCAGTCGGCGCTGGAGACCTCTACGAAGGACAAGTTGACCGCAGCATCGCAGGGATACGTCGATCGGAACACGCTGGACCGAGACACCTTCAACAAGGCGATGTTCGAGATCATGCGCGGCTCGAACACCAACGCAACGGTTGACACCATCTCGGCGAACGTCTCGCGGGTTCTCCGTGAAGGTGGACTCACCGAGGAGCAGGCGGCGAAGGTCCACCCGATGATCTACAAGGCCGAGCAGATCGCCAACGATTCCATGAAGCAACTGTGGGACCGAGGCGTCCGCGTGGGCGCGATCGAACCCGGCGCGGGAGTTGAGGGGCGCTACGGCGCACCCCAGGTCTACGACCGGAACGCGATCGGCTCGAACATGCAGGAGTTCAAGAACATGCTGCACGAGGTTCTGGGCTCCACGCCTGACGAGAACTGGCTTCGCGAGAACGGGTTCACCAAGGACCCCAGTGCCGCACCACTGGCCGAGGGCGTCGAAGGGCCAACCCACGCGTCTTGGGACGACATCCGCGCCAACGCGACACCCACGGAGGTCAACGACATCCTGAAGGCGTGGCGAGGTGACGAGCAGGACGCGATCAACGACCGGCTCCAAGCGCAGATCGACACAGCTATGCGCCGCCAGAAGCAAGCGCAAGACGACGCGGCTGACATCCTGTCCGACAAGGCAGGCGCAGAGCGCGACTGGCGCAAGGCGAAGCTGGACGAGATGAAGGCACGCGGTCGATCGCTCGAACGCAATGCTGTCGCGCGTAAGCTCGGCGCTGCCCAGTCGAAGGCCCAGCGGGCAGAAGACAAGATCGCTTCGATCCGTCAGCAACTGACGCGACTCGGCGCGGACGAGAGTCTGCCCGACGACCTGGCCCAGCAACTGCAAGCCAACGGGGCGGCGCTAGACGCGGCGGGTCAGCGAATCCAGACGGCCCAGTCTCAGATCACCGAGCAGGGGCAACTGGCTGAGGCGCTGCGCGGTCAGGCTCAGGACGCCAAGGCATCGGCCAACTGGGTACTCGCAGAGAAGCGGGGGGGCATGGACGAGCAGAAGCAAGTCCGCGCGGATCACCCGGCTGGCTCGGCGGAACGCACGCATCATAACGTCCCGCTGGAGCAGCAACGAGCGGCGCTGAACTCCGAGCGTCAAGCGCTACTGGCCCAGACGACGAAGCACTACGAGGACATGCGCGAAGCCTTCGACCAACTGCGGGCCGCTCGGGAAGACCTGGCTGACGCACGGCGGGACTTCGACGCCTATGCCCGGGAGGGCAAGGACTTGCGCAAGGCGCACGACGAAGTGACCCGTGAGGTCAACCGGATCATCGAACAGGAACCTGAAGCCTTGAAGGCGGCGGGTCTCCGCGAAGCGATGGACGGGCAGATCGACACCGCTCGGTTCCTGAAGCAGAAGCTGGACGAGGCCACCGAGCAGCGCAAGAAGGCCCGGGAACTTCATGTTCAACTGGGGCTCGACGCCAAGGCAGCAGAGAAGGAGGTCGATCGTTCTTCGAGCGCTCTCCGCAAAGCTCTGCGCCAGGCCCGGTCCAAGGGCCGAGATGTCCACCCGATCTCCCAGGCTGTGGACGAGATCGCGAACCACTTCTCCGGGATCGACGGCGCACCCAATGGGATGCTGCTGGACGAGATCGGCGAGTCGGGCCGCGTGAAGGAACGCAAGATTCAGTACACCGATGAGCAGTATCAGCGGATGGTGGATCAAGGGTTCCTGAAGTCCAACGCGATCGACTTGATGGACGCGTACCACAAGGACATGGGCGGGCGCATCGCGATGCACGAGGCATTCCAGGGACGCTCCTGGGGTGACGTGAAGCGCGGGGTGGTTGAAGCCTATGACCGCAAGATCGGCTCGCTGGAAGGCGACGAGAAGACGGCGGCGCAGAATGAGAAGAAGGCGGCACTCAAGGACCTCGTGGGATTGCAGAATCGAGTCCTGGGTGTCTACGAGCCTCGCGGCGACGATCCGATTACCTATTTTCTGGACCGCGTCCGCGATGCCTCTACGCTTCGATTCGTTGGTGGCTTTGGTATTTCGGCCATCAATGACCTAGCGACCGCTGAGTTTGTGACTCCAGGCTCGGCGCTCAAAGCGATGGCTGGCACGGGCACTCGTCAGTTCTCCGCGATTCTCAAGGACGTCAAGCTCGGCTCGGAGGGCGCTAACGAATTGGCGATGCTCTTGGGCTCGTTCGAGCATGGCCTGATTGGCAACATGTCCGAGCGGTCCCTTGGCCGTGGTGCTGGCCGTGAGTACGTTGGATTCGGCACCGGCTTCACGCGTAAAGCCACAGCAGCGGTAGAACTGGGTATGCAGCAAGGCATCACTGCGGTCTCGAAGCTCACGGGACTCGCTGCCTGGTCGGACAACATCCGGCGCACGGCAGGCGTGCTTCAGTTAGCCAAAATTCGGAACTGGGTCGGCCGTGGTTTCGACTCGCTTTCGAAGGGGCAGCAAGCGCAACTGACCGCGCTTGGTATCGGGCGCACTGAGGCCAATGGTCTCGCCAGGATGTTCGAGGTTCACGGCGAGGCCGCTGAGAACGGCCTGTTCTACCCGAACATGAGCAAGTGGGGCGTGGGCAATGAAGCGCTTCATCTACGCACTGTGCTAGAGACCGCTTTGATTCGCACGCAGCGTCGCGCATCCCTGACGGGCGGCTATGCTCACATGCCGCTGATGATGGACAAGCCTGTCGGGCGGCTGTTCCAACAGTTCACGACGATGGCCTGGGCGTTTGCTAACCACTTCATCCGCGCCGGTATTCAATACGGGGCAGTGACTGGCGAGCATTCGCGGTTCGCCTACGCTGTGGGCTGGGCACTAGCGACGGGTGTCGCCATCAACGCTCTTAAGTCTTACCTCAAAGGCGAAGACCCCATCGACCAGTTTGAGAATAAGCCTACTCAGTTCGCGTACAACGTCCTGCAACGCTCGGGCCTTCCGGCGATGTATGGCTCGTATATGGACTCTGGCGTCAAGCTGCTTGACCCGACGCTCAAGGACCAGTTCGGCTTCACCTTGGGCGGTCAGGGCTCGAAGTTTTCTGCCAATTCTTGGTATGAGAATTTGCTGGGCGCGTGGAGCGGCACCCTGAAAACTGCTGGGGGCGCAGTGGCCTCGGGCGTCCAAGGCGACACCGACAAGATGGTCGCCAAAGCCAAGCAACTCATCCCGCTCAATCAGTTCTTCGGACTGTCCCGCCTGCTGTTCCTCGAAGAAAATTAACCGCGCTTGCGCTACACGAACCTAGCTGTCTTGGACGGCGGGGTTCGTGTAGCGCGAGCGTCAATCAAATAGGCAAACATCATATGGAACACCTCCTACCTCCCGAGTTTCTCTGGTGGCACAACGTCATTTCGTCTCAACTAGAAGAGGCAAATCGAAGCCTTGAAGCTGAAGAGAGCGCAAGCGAATCTGAGTCGGTAACCGACTCACAGTCTCCCTCAAAGCTCTACGGCGAGCCCTGGTTCGTCGCGAAGGACGTTTGCGCACCAACCCGCGCGACGCTCGGCCTCGACGCCGACGAGAAGGGTACTGAAAAAGTTAGTCCCCCCGGTGGCGCACAGAACACCGCCGTGGTTTCCGAGTCCGGCCTGTATTCACCGGTCCACCATTTCTACCCAACCGAGAATCCAACTCATGAACACCCAGAACCATTATCTTCGCCATCGAGCCCGCCAGTACGAGCAAGCGCTGCAAGCCGGGGCCAACGCCCCGCAGGCACGCGCCCACGCGGACGAGCTACGTGACCATATCCAGAAGACCGGGGATGACCGCGTGGCCGCCTTGGTCGCATTTGCCGCCAGCGTACCGAGCGCCCGAGCGATCCACCCAGGCGTATACCATGACCGACCCGTTGGACCTGACGAGCATATGGACTGCGGGGTAAACGGCCAAATCACCTAGCGCCCTGTGAACCTAGCTGCACGTTTTCGGGGCATATCTAGGTAACTGCGCGAGTTGGATTCGGCACTTGTTGTATTCTTCGCAAAACAACTGAGTCTGCGCCCGTCTCCTCAAACATGTCATCTCGCGATCCCTCTCCCCCGCGTCGCCATTACTACTCAGTCAGAGCAGGAAAGCGCCCATCGGACCAAGGCTTTACACTGAAAGAATTCAAGCGTTTTTTTGCCGCTACATTCGATCGTTTGGAAGCGGATGGCATGTTTCAGGAGTGGTTCGGCTACTACTGCGTAGACCAAGGTCATGTTCCGAATAAGGCCGGGACCGATCCCGGCTTGTATGTTTTTCGAAAACTTCGACGTGACGGACTTTGGCCCGTTCAGGATCACCTTGAGTCCTATACCGAAGACGATTTGTTCGACGTTATCGAGCTTCTTTTCGACCATGCTTCCAAGGGCGTAAAGGGCGCATACCACCAATTCAATCAGTGTGGGTGGCATTACGAGACGTTCGATAGTCGGGCTGGGCGAGAGATTTTTAGATTGGAAATGAATGACATCCTTGCCGACTATGGCCCCGGCTACGAGTTGTCGCCGGACGGAGAGGTGTTGGCACTTCCCGACGATGAGTTCGCGCCCATGCTTGCTGCGGAGGTGCCGCACCCAGATGCTGTGAACGTGCGTGACAGGGTTGAAGCAGCCAAGCTCAAATACCGGCGTAGGTCCTTGGCGGAACGGCGGGATGCGGTTCGCGACTTGGGCGATGTACTTGAATTTTTGCGGGGCGAGGCGAAGGGCGTCCTCAACTCGAAGGACGAAGCCGATTTGTTCAATCTAGCCAATAATTTTGGAATTCGGCATCACAGGCAGGACCAGAAGACACAGTACGACCCGTCAATTTGGCTTGCATGGGCCTTCTACTATTATCTCGCAACGATTCACGCGTGCGTGAGGCTGCTTGAACGATCAAAGGGACAGGCTTAGGGGCAATTAGCGAGCCGTGCTACACTGAGCGGACTGTGTCAATTTATGCAGCGAATTGGCGCGACACACTTCCGGGAAAGCCTCATTCCGCCGTGGGTTCACAGAGGTTCAAATCCTCTCGCCCCGACCAAAAAAATCAACGGCTTACAGACGATTGTCTGTAAGCCGTTTTTCTTTGCCTCGATTTTTACCCCCACTTTTTACCCCCACTTTTTACCCCCACTTTTTACCCCCACTTTTTACCCCACCATCTTTACCTTCTTTTTGCATTACGGAGAGGGCAAAGGCGTGTTAGCGACGGCGCTACCGATCACGGATAAGGCAAGTCGACCTCATTGCTCACCGTTGGCCATGAGCAAGGAATCGCCTATCTCCGCGCAGTGCATAGTACAGGCTGATTTCGCAACCTGTGGTTGTTCGACTCTCCCCGTCTTCGCCAGTAGGCGGCCAATTTAGCCGAAACGAAAAAGAGCTTCGTATTGTTGCCGCGTCGCAGGGCGGTAGAGCGCAGCTGTGGCAAGCGAGCGGCTCACCGAGTGCGTAGGCGAAGTGACCAGTTGGCGCCGCGCGACCGCCCGTCATCGATTCGAGACAGGACGCACCTTCGTCTTCGGATTCTTTCGAATCGGCAGGTCGTCGGCGGCAGCAGCGGCAACAGCGCGCGCTCATTAACCACGCATGCGCGCTAAACTGCCAGGCCATAGAGATGGGCGAGCTGGTCTTTTTCATGTTCATCATTCTCGGGTACATCTGGACCATTTCGCCGCGGGCGATCCGTTGTCGGGAAGTGGGTGGGCGGAACATTTATTGACCGCCAACGGCATTTCTTGCCAAGTACGATGAGATCCGGTTTGAATCTGGCGCACCAGACCTTCACTGAGATCTACTCCATTGACGACTCGGTGAATTCGATGGAGCCTTCCGGGGCATATGTTCGTAATCGCGGAAAATTCGCAAGCAAACTCGTTAGGGCCTCTCGGGCCTTATTTGCAAGCCCGTCTGCGAGCGTTGAAAATTCACCATTGCGCGTTACAAGAAAAATAGATCGCATTGAGTTGCCTCGATCAATTGGAACCAGGTCAATCGCATCAATGAATCGCTCTCCTGTTTGAAGCAAACAGGTCGGCGTCGTAATCGCCCAACCTAGCCCTTGCGAAACCAACAGCGTTAGCGTCTCGGCATGATCGACCTCAAGTTTTCTTGGAGGGTCGACAGCGTTGTACCGCAGGATGCGCTCGACACGAATACCCAGAGTGGAAACATGCCGATACCGAATGAATGCCTGTGATGCCGCGAGCGATTGCAGTGTTGCAGGTGTGCTACAACGATTAGCGCGGCACATGATTGCTACGAAGTTCTCTCGATACAAAAAGTGATGGCTGAATTCTTTTCGATCTACCAATGGATTGGTGGAGATAATGAGGTCTACGTCACGGTTCGCAAGCGCATCTTCCTGATCAACCGCCATACCGATTTGAACTGACAGTCCGCTGGTCCGTTCCAGCAGCCACCGGATTAACTCCGGTCCGATCGCGTTGGCCACTGAATCAATCACGCCTATCCGAACATAGACACTTTCATGCTTTGAAGCCTCTATGGCCTGCGCTTTCAACTGACGCGCCATGGCAATCACCGGGCCCGCATTATTCGCGATATAAAAGCCGGCCGACGTTAGCATTAGTGGACGCCGCGACCGGTCAACCAGTACGAGTCCAAGTGATTGCTCAAGTTGTGCCAGCGCGTGTGACACCGCTGGTTGGCTAACCCCGAGCACAGTTGCGGCGCTCGACATGCTACCGGTCGCCGCGACCGTTAAGAAGATGTCGATCTGGTAGAGATCAATCGGCCGGTCCGAAAGCTGAATCATATTGGTCCTTGCAGCACTGGTGACGCAGGGTGGAGTCAGCGAAATCGCCGTCCCGATGAAGCTTCGGATTGAGGCCTATCGAATGCTTTCATAACGGTTATAAGAATTCTTTATTGTAGTGTTTTTGCGAAATATAGAGTCGCCCTGCCTCCTAGAATGGTTGCTGTCAGACGACAACACATATTAGACAGGAGACAGTCAGCATGATCCCATACACCGATGCGACTGCGATAGGCCCCACGGCAGAATCGCGTGAACAGGTCAATCTTGAGGATGCACCACTAACGCAGTTTCACTTGCTAGTCACGCTGGCTGGCACTGGCGGTCAATTCAGCGATGGTTTCATCCTGGGTATTATTGGTATTGCACTGGCCGTTGCGGCTCCGCAGTTGCACCTCAACGCATACTGGCTGGGGCTTCTGGGAGCGGCGTCCTTGGCTGGCCTATTTGTGGGCAGCCTGGTAGCTGGTCCGCTCGTCGATCGCGCTGGGCGCCGCGCTGTATTCAACTACGATATGGCGCTGTTTTCGATTATTTCGTTAGCACAGTACTGGGTGACGAATCCCGGACAACTACTAGTCCTACGTCTTTTGCTTGGAGTAATACTCGGATTCGACTATGTGGTAAGCAAGGCGATGTTGATCGAGTATTCCCCACGTCGTATGCGCGGACGCCTGTTAAGTTGGCTCGCTATAGCGTGGACCTTGGGCTACACAGGTGCGTATATCGTAGGTTACGTATTGAAAGACCACGGTGTGGATGTTTGGCGGCTGATGCTGTTGTCGAGTGCAATTCCATCGGCGGTGGCTTTCCTCCTTCGTGTGCGTGTACCGGAATCCCCCCTGTGGCTTCAGCGCAAAGGTCGTCTCACGGAAGCGCAGGCGATCGTCCGGACCCGCATTGGAGTCAACGTAATTCTCAGTCCGATCGGACCATCGGCCGTACCCTCCGGGATGGCAGGTGTCGCAAGTCTGTTCTCCAAAAAATGGCGAGTCCGACTTTTTGTCGCCTGTTTCTCCTATATGTGCCTTGTGATTCCATATTTTTCGTTAGGCACGTTTTCGCCCATGGTTTTTGATTCAATGCATATCGCAAACAAGTTCATTGCTGGCTTGATATACAACCTGTTTCTTCTGATCGGAGCAATCGGCGGTACGTTACTGGTGGATCGTGTCGGCAGGCGAACGTTTCTCTTGACGGGTTTTTTTCTCGCAGCATCTTCGCTTGCCGCACTGTCGCTTGGCAACAGTCTTCCCGACACACTCATCGTTGCGTTGTTTGCCATATTCGCCTGTGTACTAAGTGGAACTAATAATCTGGTATTTCTCTATCCGCAAGAATTGTTTCCGACGAACGTGCGGGCGACTGGACTGGGCTTCGCCGTCGCTGCGAGCCGGCTTGGCTCCGCATCTGCCACATTTGCACTCCCCACGATCGTTACAGCGTACGGTGGCCCGACAGCGGTGCTTCTTTGCATTGCAGTCCTGGTGGTGGGCGGCGTAACTTGCGCGTTCCTGGCACCCGAGACGCGGCATGAATCGTTGGTTGGGTAACCATACATGATGAAGAGAGCTATGAAAGGGTACCGAACTGAAAGTGACTCGCTCGGCGATTGCGAATTGCCCGTCGACGCGCTTTACGGCATTAACACTCTACGTGCAAAGCAGAATTTCCAGTATTCCGATGAAGTTCTGGCCCAGTACCCGCGCCTCGTTGGTTGGCTGGCGCGAACGAAGCGCGCGATTGCGCGAGTGCACGTGCGTCATGGCAAGCTCACCCGGGAGCAGGGTGAATGTATCAGCGCGGCCTGTCTGGAACTCGTTCAGGGGCACCACACAGAAGCCCTGATCGTCGATCCGCTCGAAGGGGCTTGCGGTACGTCCATCAACATGAACATCAACGAGGTGATCGCAAATAGGGCTCTGCAGTTAATGGGACATGCACCTGGCGAATACCGTTTTTTGCATCCCATTGACCACGTGAATCTTGGCCAATCGACGAGTGATGCACTTCTTAGTGCAATGAAACTTGCGTTACACGAGGAGACTCAGACTGTCGGGAACGTGGTCAGGCAGCTTGCGCTATCGCTACGCGACAAGCAAAGCGAATTCGGGGGAATCTTACGTCTCGGGCGAACCTGCTTGCAGGATGCTCTGCCAATGCGGTTGGATCAGGCGTTCGGTGGTTACGCATCGCTAGCTGAGCGCAGTGCCTCCGCGCTGGTCGCGCAGTTGCCGGCTCTGCGCGCAATATGTCTGGGAGCGACGGCGGTCGGTACAGGGCTTGGCAGCTATTGTGGTTATCGTGAGGCGGTCACCGCTGAGTTATCGGAACTTGCCGGTATGCAACTCACGCAGGTCGACGATCTATTCGACGCCGTGCAGAACATGGACGGTTTCGCCACACTCGCTGCCACGATAAAAACAGTGGCCCTTTCACTCTCGAAGATTGCCAACGATATCTTACTTCTCAGTTCGGGACCGCGTGGCGGCATTGCAGAACTCGCTTTGGCGCCGCATCAAGCCGGGTCGTCAATGATGCCTGGCAAGATAAACCCGGTGCATGCGATAGGACTAACGCAGGCGGCCTTCATGATATCCGGCGCTGAGCACAGCGTGATGCTCGCATGCGCCGGTGGACAATTGGAAAATAACAACTACAAGCCATTGATCGCGACATGTTTATTCAAGGCACTGAGGCTCGTGGAGCGAGCGGTATTTCTGTTTGATACCCACGTGGTGCGCCCGCTCAAGGCCGATCATGAGTTGAGCATGAGACATCTCGTTGACTCGATGGCGATAGCACCTGTAGTCAAAGAAAAAATAGGATATGCGCGGACGTCATCTCTAGTACGTCAAGCAGTGGCATCGGGAAAGACGTTGTTAAAGGTACTCGTTGACGAAGGTATCGTGAGCGAAGGCGAGGTGCAGGAACTCCTGCGACAAAGCAGTTTCCACCCTGATCTCCCTCATTCACAAATGTGGGCAAACCCGCTGCGGTCGACAGGAAGACTAGCTCAGCATGACTCGTCGAAAATCGGACCGCGGCGCGGCCAACGCTAGCCGTACGTCATCTGAAAATTGAAGCCATCTCGTTGGCGGCGGCTAAAGACCAATAACTGTGTGACAGATTCGAACCGGCCCATGCATCCAAACCGGAGAATGAAAAGGACTTATGTCATCGCCTTGATATGAAAAAAATTTTCGTTTTATTGAAATTTTTCATTCTAAATCGCGTTGAATTTAACCGGGCGACCGTTCTCCGAGGGGCGGAAAATGGAAGAAATTTGTGGCCCAATGAAATCGCATGATAAATTCAAAAAAATGATTGGTGGAGTGAGGAATTTCTCATTTTTACTGATCCCGAATTTTACGATGAATCCGCTCGTAAATGCGATAGAAGTATTGCGATTGGCAAATCAGCTCGGACGGAAGGATCTGTTCAAGTGGACACTCTATTCAGAAGGCGGCGGAGCAATTGAATCAAGCAATGGAATTTCATTTCAAACAAAGATGATTCAAGATGCTCCATTACCGGATATCTTGTTTATATGTGCTGGAAACGATGTACATCGGTTAAGACTTGCTTCGTGTCTGTCACTCGTGAGGAAATTTGCAGCCTCAGGAGTTCTCCTTGGAGGGATGTGCACAGGTTCATTCGTTCTGGCTAAAGCGGGGCTCCTTGATGGGTACTCGTGTACGATTCATTGGGAGTATCTAACAATGCAGAAGGAGATGTTTCATAGAGTGAAATTTGAGAAACGGATTTTTGTCGTTGATCGGGACAGAATTACGTGTATCGGTGGCACCGCGTCTTTGGACATGATGTTGCATTTAATTGATGGGGAAATTGGAAGTGATTTAAAGAAAAATATATTGGAATTTCTCGTTATTGAGTCGATAAGAGGCGGGGAATCTTTGAAGCCGACTCCGAAAATCGATGGATACGGTTTTCACCAGGATATTCTGCGATCTGCCATTGAAATAATGGAAAATAACGTAGAAGAACCACTTTCATGTGAGGAGCTATCGCGACGGATCGGAATTTCAACCAGACAGCTACAGCGCATTTTTGGGAGAAATTCAGGAGGCGGGATTAAAAGATGCTATATTGCCATCAGGCTACGCCGCGCGCGAGAACGGATTGTTCAATCAAATATGAATATTTCAGATATATCGATTGCGAGCGGATTTCATTCTCTGGCCCATTTCAGTCAAAGCTATAAGGATTTTTTTGGCTTGCCGCCAACGGAAGATCGCCGCCTGGCACAGACAGAGCTGAAAAACGAGCATGGCGATGTCGGGAATCCGTTGCGTTTATTGCCTTCGCGCAGCGCGAGCGGATTGAACTGATCCTGTGCCGTGAATTGTCGGCGGGGACCGTCAGGTCATGGCGAGAAACTGTCTGTAGGCCGGCCCGACCCAATAGAGTTGGCACGCGCCAGATCTTGGTGGGGCATCGATGTCGCTGCACCGTTTGCCGGCGACTCTGTGTCCGCCGTCGTCACGGGGACAATTTCGGGCCTCGTATACGAAGCGTGCCCCCATACGGAGACGACCGTGATCGCACTCGAGTTCGGTACCGTCGCCCTCGAAGAGTTTGTCGATGCTTTGCGAGGTGACCATCGACTCCATCCTTTGGCGTGATATGGTACCAGCTCAGTTTCGAAGCGCCGTTGGCCAAGCCATGGTGAGGCTGAAATAGACTGATTTTTCTCGCCCTCAGTACGCTTCGCGGGACTGCCGCGTAGAGCAATACCGAGGCGGGGAAAAGTTTTGTATCACCTCTTGAGGAGAACCGTCGACCTTCCCGATGATGCAATTCAGCCATGCTTTCCGAAAAAGCTGCGGAACGCGGAGGGTGGCAGGCCGAACTTGCGTTGAAAGGCTCTGCGCATTTGCTCCTCCGAGGCGAAGCCGCAGCGGTCCGCGATAATCGCAGTTCCGCTTGTGGTTGTCTCCAACATGATTCGAGCTCTCGATAGCCGCAGTTCCTGGACAGCGACGAAAGGTGAGCACCCCATAGCCAGCCTGAAGCGTCGCTGGAACGTTCTCGATGTCTGACCGGCCGCTGAGGCAAGTTCCTCGACACTCCACGTTTTGTGAAGCGCGGCCGATACCTTGGCCATCAGGGGGGAAAATTCAGCTGCTCCGGCCTTTTCCTGCATGACAAGTGTCTCGCTGAATTGGGCCTGTCCGCCGGGGCGCCGCAAATAAACAACGAGCTTCTTGGCCACAGATGCCGCCACGCGGTAACCATGGTCCTCTTCCACCAACGCAAGGGCCATGTCGATACCGGCGGTTACACCCGCCGATGTCCAGACGTTGCCGTCGTTCACGAAGATCGGCGACTCCTCCACACGGATCTTCGGATACCTGGAGCGCAGTGCGTCGCATTTCTCCCAGTGCGTCGTTGCCCGTCTGTCGTCAAGAACACCCGCGGCCGCCAGCAGGAATGCCCCCGTACACACGGAGCAAAGCCGTCGCGCCGTTGCCTGGCTACCTGAGATCGAACTCGTGAGTGTGCGACTTGCACAAGCTCTTTCCACACCGGTGCCGCCAGGGACGACGATCGTGTCTGCCTGATCCAATGTTTTTAGATCCGCGTCGACGACGATATCAGGTCCGGCGCTGGCGCGAACCCTGCCAGGCACCTCTGAAACCGTTATGAGCGTGTAGGCAGGCGAGGACATTTCCCGGTTTGCCAGGGCGAAGACCTGCATAGGCCCTGCGATGTCCAGTGGCTGGTACTCGTCGTACACGACAAAAGTCACAAGGCGTGGCTCGTTTGGCAGGAAAGGGGGGCGATTTGAGTTTTTTGCCACTCTCCTCCTCCTAGAATCGTTTCAACACATTTAACGGCAAGGAATGATGGTATGACGAACGCGGGCTTTCGTGTGGGAATGGTGATGTTCCCAGGCATTACCCAGTTGGATTTGACGGGGCCTCTCGAGGTTTTGAGCGCCGTTGCGGGTTGGTCGGTCGATCTCGTTAGCGAAACCACGGATCCTGTGCCGTGCGGCCGTGGATTTCGACTCGTACCGACCGTCCGGTTTTCCGACGCGCCCCTGTACGACTTGCTTGTCGTGCCGGGAGGGCCGGGCGTTGACGACGCCATGCTGAACCCTGTCGTCGTGGAATTTGTCCGGAACCAGGCGAAGCATGCTCAATATGTTTTTGGAATCTGTACGGGCTCCCTGCTTCTTGGCGCAGCAGGATGTCTCAACGGACGCCGGGCGAGTTGTCATTGGCAGGCGGTGGATCTGCTGACCCATTTCGGTGCGACGCCTAGTCGCAACCGCATGACGATAGACGGACGAATGTTTACTTCCGGAGGCGTCACAGCCGGCATCGACATGGCATTAAAGGTCGTGGGCGAGCTCGCGGGCAAACAGGTGGCGGAGGGCATTCAACTGCTCCTGGAATACGACCCGGAGCCGCCGTTTGACGCCGGCACACCAGAAACCGCACCCGTGGACGTAGTCGAGCGGCTTGAAGTCGCAAGCACCCAGCGCAAGGCTAATCGACGGGAAGCCGTTCTGTCCGCTTGCGCAAGGATGAATCAGATTTGTCCCGACTGAATCGCAGAGACGTACCGAGTGACAGGCAATGAAGAGGAGGGACACCATGAATCTGGGCAACGCGGCAAATATGCCAGATATTTCGAGCAGCTCACAGCACACGTCGGGAAAGTCCGTCGAATGGCGCACAATCTTCATCGCTAGCGTCGGCGGAGGACTGGAGTTCTATGACTTCATCGTGTACGGCATTTTTGCGCCGTATATCGCCAGGTCTTTCTTTCCTTCCGGCAGCGTCGTCGTCTCGATGATTGCAACCTTCGCCACATTTGCTGTGGGTTACATGGCTCGACCGCTGGGCGGGTTGGTCCTGAGCCATATCGGAGACAAGTTCGGTCGTCGCTCGGCGTTTCAGCTTTCGCTGGTGACGATGACGGTCACTACCGCCGGAATGGCTTTTATGCCCACCTATGCAATTGTTGGGGCATCGGCGAGTGCCGCATTCGTGGTCCTGCGTTTTCTGCAAGGTGCATGTATTGGGGGGGAGCTACCCGGTGCCATCGCTTACGTCGTTGAGACTGCGCCAGGGAAAAGTGGGCTCGCGTGCGGCCTCATGTTCGCATGCGTGAATACAGGAAGTCTGGTTGCCGCGATCGTCAGCATTGTGCTCCATGCGACGTTGACCGAGCCCGATATGTTGTCGATAGGCTGGAGAATAGCGTTCCTGATCGGTGGCGTGCTCGGCGCCATTGGCGCATTGATGAGGAGGAGCTTGCGCGAGACGGAGCTTTTTCTGTCCGTTAAGGAGAAAAAACGGGCCAAGGTACCTGCGCTCGAAGTCGTTCAGGCACACCTTCCGCAGATTCTGATGGGAATCGGTATCGTAGGCCTGAATCAGGCACTCATCGCAGTGCTCAACGTGGCTATGGTTCCCTATCTGACTCAGGTGGCGTCCTATTCGGCACAAGCCGCAAGCTCGCTTGTGATGTTCTCCGTTGCCATCATGTCTGTCGCGATTGTCCTGGTAGGATATCTAAGCGATATCATCCGAAAGACGACGATTTATATTGCAGGCGCGGCGTTGATTGCTCTGGGTAGCTATCCGTTCTATACGTCAATCGCTTCTAAAGCGATAGATCCGTATGTCGCGTTCTGTCTGGCTGCGACCGCCTGCTCGTTGATCTCTGGCACCTTCGGGGTACTCGCGTCCGAGTTGTTTCCCACCAGACTGAGATTTAGTGGCCTGGCTATCTCCTACAACATTGCAGCGGCGCTGCTAGGAGGATTTACGCCACTTCTGACTTCGTTATTGACCAGAATCACAGGGAATAGTGCAGCGCCTGGATTGTTTGTCTCTATTGTCTCGGTTCTGGGTCTCATTTCAGCAATTGCAATACTGTTCAAAAGATCTGAAGATCCTGCGGCCGTGAGCCCAGAGTAGTGGTGAATTAGTCGTTCGTTCCTCTCAATTAGATGAAGCAAGCGGCTTGATGATATTAAATATCAAGCGGGTAGGCGCATTCATTGATTGAATAAAATATATATAAATCAGGAGATAAAATTGAAAAATGTACTCTTGGCATTGTGCTCGATGCTATGGGTTGCCTCATCTTATGGGCAGTCATCCGTTACGTTGTATGGCCTGATGGATGCTGGCATCACCTATACCAATAACGTCGAGAGTGGCAAGACGCATGGTGCGGATCTGCAGTTCACGTCTGGCTCGGCGCAAGGCGACCGCTGGGGCCTACGGGGAGCAGAGGATTTAGGCGACCAGGAAAAAATCATTTTTGTGCTCGAGAATGGCTTTCAGCTTTCAAACGGTGCGTTGGGACAGGGCGGTCTGGAATTCGGAAGACAAGCCTATGTCGGTGGCGCAGGACCATGGGGTACGTTGACGCTGGGTCGTCAATTCGACTTCATCGGTGATCAAATGTTTGCGTATGCGATCGGTGCGAATACTCCAGCCGGTCTGCTAGCGTGGAGTCTTCCCGCTTACGCGGCTGGCGGCTACAGCTTGGACAATCGCGTATGGGGCGATCAAGTGAACAACGCTGTCAAATACATGTCTCCGGTTGTCGCCGGTTTCTCTGCGGGCGCAATGTTCGGATTCGGCAATACGCCAGGGTCGATTGCCGCAAGCAGTTCCCAGGCTTATATCGTCAACTATCGGCAAGGCTCATTCAGTGCATCACTTGCCTATTTCGGTCAACACGATGTCAAAACAGGCGGCAACTCACGTGAGTTTGCGGGTGGCGCATCGTACGAGATCGGCGCGGCGAAGATGTTTGCGATGTTGACCGATGTTCGTTTGACTGGCGGCGATCAGGCCCGGGCAACGACTGCCGAAGCGGGTATGACCTATCGACTGACGCCAGCACTTATGCTCGGCGGCGGCGCTCAGTTTCAGAAGCGCAACAATGGACTGGGAAGCGCAAATCAACTGACACTCGTCTCGGACTACAGCTTGTCGAAGAGCACAGACGTCTACGTTATCGCGGCATTGGCGCACGATCATGCGTTTGGCGCGCAGGTTCAGGCCGCACTCGGGTCGCCCTCTGGATCCGATGTCCAGACTGGTGCGCGAATCGGTATCCGCCACCGATTCTAGCGCTTGAATGCCAGAGCAGCAGAGCATGATCGTAACCGCGGTCGGCGTAGATACGGCCAGGACGACTCAGCGGCTGGCCGCGCACGCCGCCAATCGGCACGATGTCACGACGCTCGCTCACGCACGCGCCGTCATCGCGGCATGGCATCAGGACTATCTTGCGGATGTTGCGCACACCGGAATACCGGCAGCGAAGCACGTGACGCCCTGAGCCGATCTGGAGAGTGTCAGGCACTCTGGATAATCGGCTCGGCATGAGCAGGCATAAGCATGACAAAGACGACGCAATGCAGACCTGCCTAGATCCTCCCCGAGCTATAAACTCGACGGGTCATACCCCGGCTGTTGGTAAAGCGTGTCCCACTTATCGCGAATGTCAGGATGATAGACGTCCCTGACCCAGGCCGAGGGCTGCACCACCTCGATACCCACGGAAACGGACTCCTTTCCATACCCAAGGATGCGGGTCACGGCCTTCGTGATTTCATCGGATAGCTGCTGCTTCTGCTGCTCCGACTTGCCCGGCCATAACTTGACGATGACGTGCGGCATCGTTGGCTCCCGTTAGCGTGAACCGGCGGAACTAGGATACTGATCGTCGCTGACCTGTTCGAGCCAGTCGACGACCTTGCCGTCGAGCGCTTCCTGGATGGCGATATGCGTTATCGACGTATCGGCACAAGCCCCGTGCCAATGCTTGACGCCCGCGGGAATCCAGACCACGTCGCCCGGACGTATCGTTTCGAGCGAACCACCCCAACGCTGCACAAAGCCGCAGCCCGCAGTGACGATCAGCGTCTGACCGAGCGGGTGCTCATGCCACGCAGTACGTGCACCCGGTTCGAACGTCACGCTGCCACCGGAGGCACGAGCCGGCTCGTGGGGTGGAAACAGCATGTCCACGCGAACGCTGCCCGTGAACCAGTCGGCCGGGCCCCTGGCGGAAGGAACGCTCCCGCAACGCTTGACTTCGATTTCCATTTTTCGCTTCCCGTTTCGAGGTTTGCTCATGCCAGCCGGATGCGCTACGTGGCTGATGGAGGCACTGTACTGATCGTGTGATTCATCCGGTAGCTGCTAGACTTGGCAAACGGATATGAGCCAAATTCATCATGACGAACGTTGATCTGAATGTCCTGCGGGCGTTTTTTGTCGTCGCGCGCGAGCGCAGTTTCACTCGCGCGGCGGCTCAACTCGGCGTATCGCAATCCGCGCTGAGTCATTCGATGCGCGGTCTGGAAGAGAAAATAGGCTTGCGATTGCTGACCCGGACCACCCGGGGCGTTTCGCCCACCGAAGCAGGTGAGCGCTTGTTGTCGAACGTCGGACCCTACTACGAGGGGATCGAGGCGGAACTGATGTCGCTGAGCGCGCTGCGGGGAAAGCCGGCAGGGTTGATCCGCATTTCGGCTCACGATCACGCGGCCGATACCATTCTCTGGCCCAGGTTGAAGGAGGTGTTGCTCAGCTATCCCGACATCTCGGTGGAAATCAACATCAACTACGCGATGGTCGATATCGTGGCGGAGCGGTTCGACGCGGGTGTGCGGAGCGGCGATCTGATCGCACAGGACATGATTGCCCTACGTATCGGTCCCGACTTCAAAATGGCAGTCGTTGGTTCACCTGACTATCTGATGTCGAATCGGCCGCCGGTCACACCGCATGATCTGGCGGCTCATCACTGCATCAATCTTCGTCTTCCGACGCGCGGCGGATTGTATGCCTGGGAATTCGCAAGGAAGCGCGAAGCATTGCACGTGAACGTCAGTGGTCAATTCATCTTCAATACGACACCGCAAATGCTTGACGCCGCGCTGGAAGGATACGGACTTGCCTACGTGCCCCATGATCTGGCTGCTCCGTATCTGGCCGAGGGGCGGCTCGCGAGCGTGCTCGACGCATGGTGTCCGACGCTGCCCGGCTATCATCTTTACTATGCGAGTCGACGGCAAACATCGCCGGCGTTTGCCGTGATCGCCGATGCGCTTCGCTACCGTGGTTGAAGCGCGCGCACCTTTCCGTGCTGCGGTTTTTTCGCCCGCATACCCATGGAGCAGGTCATGGCGACGATGACTCTCTCACCCACTCATGCCTCGCACCGAGATCGCTCGAACCCGCACCGCCATGGACGCTGAAATGTCGCCGTCGCGCGCCACCCGGCTGGGCCGCGCCTTTGAAGTTTTCACGGTCTTTCTGAAGCTTGGGCTGACGAGCTTCGGTGGCCCGATTGCCCACATCGGCTACTTTCGCCGCGAGTTCGTCGAGCGACGCCGCTGGCTGGACGACGAGACTTTCACCGATCTGGTGGGGCTTTGCCAGTTTCTGCCTGGACCGGCGAGCAGTCAGGCGGGCTTTTCGATCGGGCTGCTGCGGGCCGGGTGGGCCGGCGGTCTCGCCGCCTGGTGCGGCTTCACGCTGCCGTCGGTGTTCGCGATGCTGGCCTTTGCGACCATCGCGCCGAATCTGGGCGGCCGGGTCGGCACGGGGGTGATTCACGGCCTGAAACTGGTGGCGGTTGCCGTGGTGGCCCAGGCCGTCTGGGATATGGCGCGGCGCCTGTGTCCCGATCTGCGTCGCGCGGCGATCGCGCTGGCCAGCGTGGTGCTGCTGAGCCTTCTGTCCACCGCTTACGCGCAACTCGCGGTAATCGGCATGGGTGCCTTGCTTGGCCTTGCACTGTGCCGAACCGGGGACGTGCAAGCGGCGCGTAACATGACGCGGCACCCGGGCGAATTCCATGTATCTCGAAGGGCGGGTCTTGCCGCATTGATCGCGTTTGGTGTCCTGCTGTTCGGACTGCCGATGCTGAATGTGCCCGGAGCCGCGCAGGGCGTACGCGTATTCGAGGCGTTCTACCGCTCGGGCGCGCTGGTCTTCGGCGGTGGACACGTGGTGCTTCCGCTGCTGCAGCATGAGACGGTTTCGACAGGGTGGATCGCGCCGGGCGACTTTCTTGCCGGATATGGTGCGGCCCAGGCTGTGCCGGGTCCGCTATTCACCTTTGCGGCCTTCCTTGGCTGGATGATGGCCGCGCCGCCCAGGCACTGGAGCGGCGCGCTGCTGGCGACTTTGGGTATCTTTCTGCCGGGCCTGCTGCTGGTCCTTGCGGCGTTGCCGTGGTGGCAGGCGCTGCGTGCCCGTCCGGCAATGTCGGCAGCGCTCGCGGGTGTCAATGCCGCCGTCGTCGGTCTGCTGGCCGCCGCACTTTACTTACCGGTATGGACGAGCGCGGTTCGCACCCAGGCCGATTTCGCCACGGCATGCATCGGGTTCTGTCTTCTGACTCGATGGAAAGTGCCGCCGCTCGCGGTCGTTGTCTTCTGCATCGCAGCCGGCGTGGTGCAAGGCGTTCTGCACCAGGCGATGTAACGGCTCAGCCGGCCTTGCCGTGGCGGCGTGCCACCTGACGACCGGTATGGCGGCATCGTCCGGGGGCAAGCGGGTATTTGTCAAGATGATGAAATTCAATCGTCAGACATTTTTACCGCAGTGGTATGGTGATTCCGCCTATCCGGCAAGTCGAATTGACCGTGTATTTGTATCGCGTTACGCTGTGGCGCCAGCCCAGTCGGTTTTTATCAACCACGCACCAGCGAGGTGATTCCACAAGCGCGATGCAAGGGAAGTCTGTACACGGCTATGAAAAGCGAACTCTTCGACGACCTCGTCACCACTTCTGCAGCGGGTTCGCCTGACGCGATTTTCCTCGTGAACGAGCGGGGGCGCATCCTGCATGTCAGTCCGGTGTGCGAGGATATATTTGGCTACGTACCGGGCGATTTCGTCGATCAGTTCATCATCGACTTCGTGGTGCCAGCCGATCAGGACGCCACACTCAGAGAGGCGCGAGAGGTGCTGGCCGGCCGCAAGCGGGTCGGTTTTGAAAACCGTTATCGACACAAGGACGGACGCGATGTCTACGTCACGTGGTCGGCGCGCTGGCTGGAGCACGAGCGCCTGCGCGTCGGGGTAGCTCGCGACGTGACCGAGCTGCGTCGCCGGGACGCTTCCCCCCTGGCGCTGTTGTCGCTTCTTGCGCCGCATGAACGCAAGGTGCTCGACCTGCTGCTGACCGAGGCGTCGGAGAAACAGATCGCCGAGCGGCTGGGCCTTGCTGCCTCGACCACGCATTCCTATATCACCGGAATCTTTCGCAAATACGGCGTGCGGGGCCGGGCGGGCTTGATGAGCTTATGGCTCAAGCATCTCTCGAGCAGCATCGCACAGGCGCACGAAAGGTAAGGGCGGTTCTCCTCGCGCGGAAAAAGTAGCCGCCGGCAAGCCCTACCCGCAATATCCGCGAGTCAGCCTTGTCAAGCGGCATTCGCCGCGCAGAGCCCGCCGCTTTTACACGCGTTTTCTGGGCTCCTGTCGGGTTCTCTCAGGTCTCTAGCGATGCCGTTTTTTGTGGCTTACCGGTCGGGTTTCCCGCATCGCCCGCGATGCGGTTAGCCTGTATGCAGGAACGGATGCTATCCGAAACGGTTTGCCGAACCTATCCTGCTAATCAGAGGGTTTCCTTCGCCTGAATTCTCCGCCTGGAATTTCCGGCACGCCAACGCCAATGCCAACGCGCGAAACAAACGTGGCGTTGCGAGCGACGGTTGATCTGTTCACCGTCTGTAATCCGGGTTGTTAATCAGCCAGCCATACAAAAAAGCGAAAATAACCATTCAATCCACGGAACGACGGATAATCGCCTTCGCCTCGATACTGTCGGGGGCGGCTTTGGCAGCCTGAGCGGGGATCGTCGTCGAACGGCGGCGCCAAAGCGCGTTGTCCGCACAATCGGCGGCCCATCTGGACCACGTAATGGGGATGACATGAATGGCTGAGCAGCAGCGTTTGACAGGCGAAACCCCGGACATGGCCGTACCTCGGGCCGGTGCGTTACCGCGGGCGGCCGGAACAGGCTCGACGCACGAGACCCACGAGACGCAAGCACGGCGTATTCGCGTCGGGCTCTAGGGCAACCGTCAAGGCAACTTTCAAGGCAAACCCCGGCGCGAACTCAATACAGATTCAGCGCGGAAAAAGCATGGAGAAGAAGAGGTCAGCCGTTGATGCTAGCCGGCACCTACGACCCGCTACTCGTCGTTTGCTCGTTGCTGGTGGCGAGCCTCGCATCGTTTACGGCGCTCGACCTGACGCGGCGCATCGCAACGGCCAGGGGCCGGGCCGCGCGCTGGTGGCTGGCAGGCGGCGCCTGCGCCATGGGCGTCGGCATCTGGTCCATGCATTTCATCGGCATGCTGGCGTTCAGCCTGCCGATTCCCCTCGGCTACGATCCGGCGATCACCGTTTTGTCGCTATTGATCGCCATCGCCGCGTCGGCGTTCGCGCTGCGGCTCGTCTCCCATGCATCGCTGCCGCGCCTGCATCTGGGCGTGGGCGCGTTGTTGCTCGGGATCGCCATCGCCGGCATGCACTATACGGGCATGGCGGCGATGCGCATGTCGCCGGGTATCGAGTACGACCCGCTGCTGTTCGCGCTATCCCTCGTCATTGCGGTGCTCGCGTCCGCGGTGGCGCTCTGGATTGCCTTTCACCTGCGCCGCCAGACCCCGAGAATCCGGTATTTGCGGGCCGGCGCCGCGCTGCTCATGGGCGGCGCGATCGTCGGCATGCACTTCACGGGCATGGCCGCCGCGCGGTTCCCGCTCGGCAGCCTGTGCGGCGCGGCGCACGGCGGCATGAACAAGGGCTGGCTGGCCGTCGTCATCATCGTCGCGACGTTGGCGATTCTCGCGATCACGCTGATCATTCTGGTGCTCGACCTGCGGTTGGAAGCCGAGACCGCCGTGCTGGCGACCTCGCTGGCGGAAGCGAACGAGGAACTGACTTATCTCGCGCTCCACGATACGCTGACCAAGCTGCCGAATCGCGTGCTGCTGCACGACCGCCTCGAACAGGCGATTCAGCAGGCGGGCCGGGACCAGCGCCGCTTTGCTCTGCTGTTCATGGACCTCGACAGCTTCAAGCCGGTCAACGACGCGTTCGGCCATCACGTGGGCGACCTGCTGCTCGTCGCGTTTGCGCAGCGCATTCGCGACAACATCCGCGTGCAGGATACGGCGGCGCGCGTCGGCGGCGACGAGTTCGTGCTGCTGGCCGGTATCGGCGATCACGCGGATGCGGCCAGCATTGCGGAAAAACTCGTCAGGGCGGTCGAAGAACCGTTCGAGGTCGAGGGCCAGGAACTGAGGGTCTCGACCAGTATCGGCATCGCCATCTATCCCGACGACGGCGAGCATCAGGACGATCTCCTGAGCAACGCGGATGCGGCGATGTATCACGCGAAGGGCTTGGGGCGCAATCGCTACTGCTTTTTCGAAGCCTCGATGAACGTCAACGTCGAGGCGCAGATGCAGCTCGTGCAGGACCTGCGTCTGGCGCTCACGCGAGGCGAGCTGATTCTCCACTATCAGCCCAAATTCGATGCGGCGAGCGGCGAGGTGACCGGCGCCGAGACGCTGGTGCGCTGGATGCACCCGACGCGCGGGTTGATTGCGCCGGGCCAGTTCGTTCCCGTCGCCGAAAAAACCGGGCTGATCGTGCAAATCGGCGATTGGGTTCTCGATGAAGCCTGCCGGCAACTGAGCGAATGGCACAGGCTGGGTCGAACGGACTGGTCGATCGCGGTCAATCTCTCGGCCTTGCAGTTCCGGCACGCGGGGCTGTTCGAGACGGTACGCAATACCCTCGCACGCCACGCGCTCGATCCCGGCTGCCTGACGCTGGAAATTACCGAATCGACCGCGATGTCCGATGTGGAGACGGGTCTTGAGATCCTCATGCAATTGAGGAAGATGGGCGTGCGGATTTCGATCGACGATTTCGGCACGGGCTATTCCAGCCTGCTGTATCTGAAGCGCCTGCCCGCGGCCGAACTCAAGATCGACCGCGGCTTTGTCCGCGATCTCACGCATGACACGGAAGATGCCGCGATCGTCTCGGCGATCATCGCGCTGGGGCAAACGCTCAATCTGAAGATCGTCGCGGAGGGCGTGGAAACCGTCGAGCAACAGGCGTTTCTGGCCGGGCTCGGCTGCGATGCCCTGCAGGGCTTCCTGCTCGGCAAGCCGATGGCGGCGGAGGATTTCATCGAGGCGTTCCCGCTTCCGGAGCAGGAGCAGGTGCTGGCCGACCCGGATGCGGCATCTATCGATGGACCTTGAAGACCTTCAGGCAGGGCTCAACCCAAGGCTCAATCGGGGCTCAATCGAGGCTCATTCGGGGCTCAATCGGCACAACGGCGAACGTATCGACTCCGGGGAAAGAGCGCCGCCCGTTGGCGCCAGGCTCGGCGTGGCCACCGGGGCAGACGCAAGGGCTTTTCTTTCATATCCATCTGTTCGCGCTGTCACGCCACTGGAGTAAGCTGTGCGCTTTGCGCATTCGTCAAAAGGGACAGGGGTTTATGCGGCGTGTGATATTCAATCAGAAGGGTGGGGTCGGCAAATCGACGATCGTCTGCAACCTGGCCGCCATTAGCGCCAACGAAGGCCAGCGGACGCTCGTGATCGATCTCGATCCGCAGGCCAATTCGAGCCAGTATCTGCTCGGCGAACAGGCGCGGGATCTCAAGCCCGGCGTCGCCGATTTCTTCGAAACGGCCCTGAATTTCAGCTTCCGGCCGACGCCCGCCTCGACGTTCGTCCATCCGACGCCGTTCGAGAATCTCGACGTGATGCCCGCGCATGCCGATCTCGATGCGCTGCACGGCAAGCTCGAATCGCGCTACAAGATCTACAAGCTGCGCGACGCACTGAACGAACTCGATGCGTACGACGAGATTTATATCGACACGCCGCCGGCGCTGAATTTCTACACGCGTTCCGCGCTGATCGCGGTCGAGCGTTGCCTGATTCCGTTCGACTGCGATGATTTTTCGCGCCGCGCGCTCTACGCGCTGCTCGACAACGTCAAGGAGATTCAGCAGGACCACAATGCCGCGCTCGAAGTCGAGGGAATCGTGATCAACCAGTTCCAGCCGCGCGCGAGCCTGCCGGTGAAGCTCGTCGAGGAACTCGTCAGCGAGGGGCTGCCGGTGCTGGACTCGCGCTTGTCGGCGTCGGTGAAGATTCGCGAGTCCCATCAGTATGCGCGGCCGATGATTCACTACGATCCGCGTCATAAGCTCACCCAGGAGTTTACGGCCTTGCATCGGGAACTGGCCGGGTAGTCCGGTCGGCGGGTCCGATGCATGCCGCCGGCTCATGACCGGCTTAGGGTCGACTTAGGGCCGACTCAGGTCTCGCTCCAGACCCGCAGCAGATTGTGATAGATGCCGACGAGCGAGCGGCGCGACGCGTTATCGGCGTTCGTCGCGTTGAGCCGCTGGATCGTGTTGTCGAGTTCGAACAGCAGCGCGCGCTGGTTATCGTCGCGCACGAGGCTCTGGACCCAGAAGAAGCTCGCGAGCCGCACGCCGCGCGTGACCGGCACGACGTGATGCATGCTCGTCGCCGGATAGAGGATCGCGTCGCCGGCCGGCAGCTTGACTTCGTGCGCGCCGTAGGTGTCCTCGATTCGCAGTTCGCCGCCGTCGTACTCGTGCGGCTCGGACAGGAACACCGTGATCGACACGTCGGTGCGGACCTTGAGGCCCGAGCGCAGCACGCGCACTGCGCCGTCGATGTGCGAGCCGAAGGTCATGCCGCCCGAGTAGCGGTTGAAATGCGGCACGTACGCGCGATTCGGCAGCGCCGCGCTGATGAAGAACGGATGGCGCTCGGTCGCCGCGAGCACGCGGTCGGCGAGTTCGCGCGTGATGGGCGCTTCTTCGTCGAGCTGCTGGTTCTGCTTGACCTCCGCGCCGTGATAGCCGGCCGTCGCGCGGCCGTCGACCCACGGGCTGTCGGGCGCTTCGAGCGCGCCGCGAATGTAGCGCACGGTGTCGGCGTCGAGCAGGCTGGGAATCCGGATGAGCATGATGATTCCTTTGGCCCGGCCAGGCGGCGCGGCAGCGGCGCGCGCATCCGGCCGGACGCGTTCCGGCCTTAATAGAACCGGTAGTTGAAGGTAGCCAGCAGCGTGCGCCCGATGCCGGGCACCGAGCGTCCGCCGTCGGACGCGATCAGCTGGTCGTAATAGAGCTTGTTGGTGAGGTTCAGCAGGTTGAGCTGAACGTCGTACCGCTTCGTATGATAAGCCGCCATCGCGTCGACCCGAACGTAGCTCGGCACCTTCACGACGTTGTCGGTGGCCGGGTAGCGCGACGACATGTAGATCGGCCCGCCGCCGATTTCCCAATGCTCGACCGGCTGGTACGTGACCCACAGCGTCGCCATGTGGCGCGGCGTGTTCGGCAGCGTATTGCCCTGCGTGCCGTCGAGCGCCTTGACGATCTCGCTGTCGAGATAGGTATAGCCGCCGTAGATCTGCCACTTGCTGCCGAGGCGGCCGGTCGCGCCGATCTGGTAGCCGCGTACGCGCGTGTCGCCGTCGAGCGTATAGGTGCCGTCGCCGTTCTGCGTGCGGGTGTTGCTCTGCTCGATCTGGAACAGCGATTGCGAAATCGACAGATTGCCGTCGAGCAGATCCCACTTGCTGCCGATCTCGTACGACTTGCTGTGTTCGGGCGCGAGGTTCTGCGTGCCCGAGGTCAGCGTGAGCGCTTCGAGCGACGGGTCGAACGACGTGCCGTACGAGAAGTAGTACGACTGCCAGTCGGTGGGCTGATAGATAAGGCCCGTGCGCACGCTGGTGAAGTAGTTCGTCTGGCTGGCGTAGGCCGGCGCCGTCGTCGTGTTGGCGATGCTGGCCTGGAAGCGGTCCCAGCGCACGCCGCCGACCACTTTCCAGTGCTCGCCGAGCGAGATCGTGTCGTTCACGTAGGCGCCGAACGAATTCGCCGACGACTCCGCGAGGTTGTCGAGCGTCTGCACGGAGCCGGCCGGGCGAGGATTGTAAGGCGGGTCGAGCAGCGGCACGATCGCGATCGTGCCGCTGCCCTTCGGCATGCCGGGGCCGGTCACGCGATAACCCTGATTGGTGTAGGTCTCGTGGCCGAGATCGATGCCTGCGACGACCTTGTGCTTGATCCAGCCGCTGCCGAGCGTGCCTTCGATATCGGTCGAGTTGTAGATCGAATGATTGTCGATGACGCGGTCGCGGCTCACGAGGCCGACGTAAAGCGACGAGAGCGGCAGGTCGGTGAAGTTGCCCGCCCCGAGTGCCGGCGAGTTGGCGAACGGGCCGGTAAATAGACCCCGTTTCAGGCTCGTTTCGCGGGCGTCGGTGTCGGTATGGCTGAGCTGCGCCTGATTGCGCAGCACGAAGCCGTTTTCGAACCGATGGATGTAGCGGCCGGTCACGGTCTGATTGTCCTGCAGGGTCCGGTCGTCGGTGAAGCCGTAGAAGGTCGAGCGGCCGACCGGCGCGGGCGCGCCGTTGACCGACTGCACGCCGTAGTCGGCCATGTCCCGGTTGTGCTGGATCAGCGCGGACAGCGTGAACTCGTTCGGCGTGCCGATCCCGAAGCTCACGGTCGGCGCGATGCCGTAGTCCTTGCTCGACATCACGTCGCGCGTGCCGTGCAGCGACTGGCCGAACGCGTTGATGCGGAACGCGGATGTATCGGTGAGCGGCTGGTTGAAGTCGACCGAGGTGCGATAGTGGTCGTCGGTGCCGATCGTCGTCGAGACCGAGGCCGATTTCGTCAGGTTGGCCTGCTTCGTCACCTGATTGATGACGCCGCCCGTGGAGCCGCGGCCGAAGTAGAGCGAGGAGGGGCCGTACAGGACGTCGATCGATTCCAGGTCGAAGGTGTCGCGATAGTACTGGCCGCGGTCGCGAAAGCCGTCGAGATAGATGTCGTTGTTGGCGGTGAAGCCGCGCAGATTGATGTTGTTGCCGATCACGCCGCCTTCGGCCGCGCCGATCGTGACGCCCGGCACGTTGCGCAGCGCGTCCGAGAACGACGTGACGCCTTGCGACTGCATCAGTTGCTGGTTGACGACCGTGACCGCCTGCGGAATATCGTGCACGTCGGTCGACACGCCGGTGATGTTCGTGCGGTCGGTCTGGAAGCCGGTGCTTTCCGCATGCCCCGTCACTTGAACCGTAGGCAGCGTCTGCGGCTGGCTCGATGCGCTGTCCGCTGGAGCGGCGGCAGAGGACGAGGCAACCGGGGACGATGCGGCGGCGGGTGCGGCGGTGTTCGTCTGCGCGAAGGCGGAAGTCGCGATGGGCGCGCAAAAGAGACCCATCACCGCGATAGCGAGCGGAGTTTTGGTCAGCATCTGGTATGTCTGGAGTGTGGATTTATTAGCCAACGCCTTGGCCCACGCTTTCCAGACGGCCCTCTGATTCGCCCCAGGGGCGAGTGCTGACGCTGCTGCGCAATGCGGCTTTACGGCGTTGTTGTCTTGGCACTCAACCGGTCTTGCTGGCTGGTCCGGCGTCGCGGGGAGCGACGGGACAACTGGCTTGCAACAGCACCTGAATGAGAATCGTTACTATGCCTTATGTAGTTTCTTAACTCAACAGAAATAATCTTTCATTTTTCTTTCTGTATTATTTCTGCATCATTTTCGCGTGAAGGCGGGTTTATTTCTGAATGGCCGGTTTTAGCGGTTGTATTTTTCAGATTGGATGGTCTTGCTCATGCGCTCCGTCGCGGCTGTTTTGCACATCGCGATGGCGGTGGGCAGCATCGAGCCGCCGCCCCATTCATGCGAGGCCGATTTCTCGCATTGCGTGTCGCGGCGTTTTTTCCATGCGGCGATCTTTCTCTCCAGAACGGCTTTGCAGGCTGTCGATGATCCGGCCGTCGCATCCACGATGTGCGCCAGTTTCTGTTCCGCCACGATCTGATCGCGCCATGCGCAGAAATTCATATTGGTCTGGTTGTCGTCGCAATGGGATAAGGCCGCGCTGACCTCGCTCGCGGGCAGGCCGCTGCGCGTCGCGATCTCGCTGACCGGATCGGGGGCGGCGGCCCATGCGGAAGTGCTGATAAACGTCAGCGCGAGGATCAGATGTTTCATCGCTGGTGTTGCGTGATGAACGGTGCGGCTTCTTCGCGGCGGCGATGGATTAAGCCTGACATGCTCACCACTCGGAGTTGGATGAGAGCAATCTAGCAGACCTTGCAAAGGGAAGCGCGTTTCGCGAACGATTTTGGGCCTTCGCCTATCGAGCCCCCAACGCCACGAACCGCTCCAGATGATGATCCTCATCGCCCAACTGATGATCGATCATCACGAGCCGCTTCGCGTAATGAGCGAGCCGCAATTCCCACGTCATGCCGATCCCGCCGTGCAGCTGGATGCACTCCTGCGCGACCAGCGTGCCGATCCGGCCGATGCTGTACTTTGCCGCCGACACCGCGCGCTCGCGCGCCTTGCGTTCGCCATCGAGCGCGGCGGCCGCGTTGATGACCGCCGAGCGTGCCTGCTCGATCTCGAGCAGCAGATCGGCCATGCGGTGCTGCAGCGCCTGGAAGCTGCCGATCGGCACGCCGAACTGCTTGCGCGTGCGCAGGTATTCGAGCGTGTCGTCTTTGGCGACATCCATCGCGCCGAGCGCTTCCGCGCAGAGCGCGAGCACGCCGCAGCTCACCGCGTATTCGAGCGTCGCGAAGCCTTCATCGGCTGAGCCGAGTACGGCGTTCGCGCCGAGCGTGACGTGGTCGAACGTCACTTCGGCAGCACGGCCGCCGTCGATCTTGCGATAACCGCGCACGTTGACACCGGCCGCCTCGCGCGGCACGAGAAAGAGCGTGAGGCCCGCTGCGGCATCGTCGGCGCCGCTCGTGCGCGCCGACACCAGAAAGACCGCCGCCTGCTCGCCATGCTGAACCACGGCCTTCGCGCCGTTCAGGGTCCAGGCATCGTCGTGCCGCTGCGCGCGCGTCGCGCTCACGCGAGCGAGTTCGTAATGACTGTCCGGCTCGCCATGCGCGAGCGCGGCGATACGCGAGCCGTCGATCAATGCGACCAGCTCCGCTTTCTGCGCCGCGCTGCCGCTGCGCGCGAGCGCGCGGCCGACGATCAGCGTATCGAGAAACGGCTCGACGACGAGCCCGCGCCCCAAGCTCTCGAACACGACGGCGATATCGAAACCGCCGCCGCCGAAGCCGCCGCTCGCTTCATCGAACAGCGCGCCGACGATGCCGAGTTCCGCGAAGCGTTGCCACAGTTCAGGGCTGAAGCCTTGCGCCGAGCGCGCGATGCGGTCGCGCGTCTCGAAGCCGTATTGTTCGCTGACGAAGCGGTTCAGCGTGTCCGCCAGCATGCGGCGGTCTTCGGTGTGCCGAAAATTCATGACGTGGGTCTCTCAGAGTCCGAGGATCATTTTGGCAATGATGTTCTTCTGGATTTCGTTCGAGCCGCCGAAGATCGACAGCTTGCGATTGTTGAGGTACAGCGCCGCCGCGCTCGCGGCTTCGTCGGGGCCGACCGGCACGCCGTCGAAACCTTCGTACAGCGCTTCTTCGACGAACGGCTGCGCATAGGCGCCCATCGCGCGGCGCGTGAGCGATGAAATCTCCTGGCGAATTTCGGTGCCGCGAATCTTCAGCATCGAGCTTTCGGCGCCGGGCACGCCGCCGCCCGCGACTGCCGCGATCACGCGCAGGTTGGTCGTCTTCATGTTCTCGAGATCGATCTCGACGCGCGCCATGCGTGCCGCGAACGCTGGGTCTTCGGCGAGCGGGCGGCCATTGCGGCGCTGCTGCGCGGCGATCTGGCGCAGACGGTTGAAGGCGGCCACCGAGAAGCCGACACCCGCGATATTGGTGCGCTCGTACGTAAGCAGATATTTCGCGTAGGTCCAGCCCTTGTTCTCTTCGCCGACGAGATTCTCCGCGGGCACGCGCACGTCGGTGAAAAACACTTCGTTGACTTCATGCTCGCCGTCGAGCGTGATGATCGGCCGTACTTCGACGCCGGGCGTGTTCATGTCGATCAGCAGAAAGCTGATGCCTTCCTGCTTGCGCACGTCGGTCGCGGTGCGCACGAGGCAGAAGATCATGTTCGCGTAGTGGCCGAGCGTGGTCCACGTCTTCTGGCCGTTGACGACGTAATGCTCGCCGTGCGCATCCTGGCCGCGCACGGCCGTGGTTCTGACCGAGGCGAGATCGGAGCCCGCGCCCGGCTCCGAATAGCCTTGGCACCACCAGTCTGAGCCGTCGAGAATGCGTGGCAGCCAGTGCCGTTTCTGCGCCTCGCTGCCGTATCGGATCAGCACCGGCCCGAGCATGTTGACGCCGAACGGCACGATGCGCGGCGCGCCGGCCAGCGCGCATTCGTTCTCGAAGATGAATTTCTGCACCGCGTTCCAGCCCGGGCCGCCATATTCCTGCGGCCAGTGGTTCGCGAGCCAGCCCTGCGCGTTGAGAATCGCGTGCCACTCGGCCATGTCGTCGCGCGTGAGGCGGCGGCCGCCGTGCACTTTATCGGCGAGACGCCGCGGGAGCTTTTCGCGCAGAAAGGCCAGCACGTCGGCGCGAAACGCTTCTTCTTCGGGGGTGAAGTTCAGATCCATCGCGGGGTCTTCCATCCATGTTCGTGGGGGCTGATGCGCATTCTGGAGTGGTCAACGTTGATTGACAATGGCATGCCCGATTGACAGACTGTCAAAATTATTTTGACAAAGGCGCCGCGATGGACGTCAATTCCCTGACCCTGCTCGTGGACATTCTCGACGCCGGCAATCTGAGCGAAGCCGCGCGCCGGCTCAAGATGAGCCGCGCGAACGTCAGCTATCACCTGAATCAGCTGGAGCGCTCGATCGGTGTGCAGCTGGTGCGGCGCACGACGCGCCGCGTCGAGCCGACCGAGATCGGTCTGCGCCTCTACGAGCATGGCCGCACGATCCAGAACGCGCTGCTGGCCGCGCGCGAGTCGGTCGCGACGCTCGGGCAAAGCCTGCAGGGCCACGTGCGGCTGAGCGTGCCGAGCGGCTACGGCCAACTCGTGATGTCCGACTGGCTGATCGCGTTCAAGCGTCTGCATCCGGGTATCGTGCTCGACGTGATGTTCGAGAACCGCGTCGAAGACCTGCTGCGCGATGAAGTCGACATCGCCGTGCGCGTCATGTCCGAGCCGCCGCAGAACCTCGTCGCGCGCGACATGGGGCCGGTCAGATATGTCGCGTGCGCCTCGCCCGGCTTCGCGCACACGCACGGCATGCCCGCGACGCTCGACGACCTGCGCGCCGCGCCGCTGATTAGCGCGGCCGTGATCGGCAGGCAGTTGCGGCTGGCCGCGTATCTGCGCGACGAGCGCCACGAGGTGCTGCTCGAACCGACGATCATCTTCGAGAACTTTCTGTTTTTACGCGAGGCGCTGCTCGCGGGGCTCGGCGTCGGCATCGTGCCCGACTACGTGGTGCAGGACGATCTGCAACGCGGCGCGGTGCTGACCGCGCTCGACGAATGGCGCCTCAGCATCTTCGGCACGCACATGTACATGCTGTATATGCCGAACCGGCACCACACGCGCGCGGCCGCGACGTTCATCGAGTTCATGCTCGCGCAGGCGCACGGCGCGGGCAGGGGCGCCGCCGCGTGAGACGGGCGGCTATGCGCCGAGCTTGCGCCCGAGCGCGGTCCTGAGCATCGGCACGCCGACGCGCAGCAGCTTGCGTACGCCTTCATCGCGGCCGACTTTCTGCACCGCGTTGTCGATCATCGTCTGCATCACGTTGGCCGGATAGAATTCGCCAAACCGGCGGTTCGCGCCGCTCTGCTCGAACACGTGATGCAGGAACGAACCGGCAGGCGGACCGATACGCTTGAAGAGCGCCATCTTCACGACGCGGTTGTTCCACAGGTGCAGCGTGTACGCGTCGGAGCACAGCGCCGCGCATTCCTCGAAATGGCGCGGCAGGAACGGCTTGTAGTAATCGTCGAAGTGGACCGGGTAGAACAGGCTCTCGGGCAAGCCGGCCTTGACGCCGTAGACCGCGGTCAGCAGGCGCGGGCCGGTGTCGCCCCATTTGATTTCGGTGCCCTGCATCGCCTTGACTCGCTTGAGCAGTTCGTACAGACGCGGCGAGTCGGGATCGAGCCGCAGTATCGCCGTGCAGATGCTGGACGGCGTTTCCTTGCCGATCAGGTCGCCCTTCGCGTTGAGATCGAAATCGCGCAGCAGCAGCATGTCCGTGTCGACCCAGATTTCGTCGGTCTTCGTGAACATCGCGAAGCGGAAATAGTCGGTGAAATGCGCCATCGACGGCACGCCTTGAATCGGAAAGGCGTTCAGCGTGTCGGGAGGCAGAATCGCGCGCGCGTCTTTCGCGCTCACGCCGGGCGGCAGATTGGCGATCGGCTCGTAGCTATAAAGCGCGACCTCGCTGCCATAGAGGGTGAACGATTGCAGACACGCGACTTCGTAAGGGGAGAGTTCCGGGCCGTGCCAGAACGATGCGAACCTTGCCTTGCTCATAAGCCATCCGTGGAAAAATCATCTGGCACGACCAGCCTGGTGGCCTCTCTGGAGGTTAGACGCGCGCGGCACAGGTCTGACGTAAAGGGCCGTAATCGCACAGGAGTTGTCGCAAAACGTTGAGTCGATCGCTGCGGTGCGAGGGGGTACATGCGATAGGGCGCGGGGGCCGCGCTTCCCCGGACGTAGCCAACGCCCCTGAACACGAGCGCCTGCACGCGAGTCCGCACCGACCCGCGTGCTACGATGCCCAGTCCCACTACGCACGACATCGGAGACCTGGATGCGTCCGGAAAGCGCCGTTCGTTTCGACAAGGAGTTCGCGCCGCGCATCGCCGAGGCGATCGGCGCATGTTTCGCGAAGACCGTGCATACCGAAGTGCTGCCGTATGGCGGGCACGGTCAGCCGACCCGCGTGCGGATTCATGCGACGCCGCTCGATGAACTCGGTCACTACGCGCATCCGCTGAATCTTTACCTGACCTGGGACAGCGACGAAATCGAACGACTGATGGGCGAGCAGGGTGCGGCGCGCTTCGCCGGCTATCTCGCCGCGCTGCCGCGCAAGCTCAAGGCGTGGACCCAGGCGCGCGAACTCGATTTCCTCACGCATACGCAGGGCGAACCGGTCGCGCTGCTCGGCGGGCTCGATTTCGAATCGTAGGCAGGGCGCGCCGATCTACGCGCCCGGTTAGGCGCGTGCGTGCATCGGTAATCGGCAATCGGCAGGCCCAATAAAACAACGGCCGCTGCGACATCGATCGCAGCGGCCGTTGTTTTTACCGCGGGACTCGCGTGACGTCGAGCCGCCGTTTAGCTACCCAAAGCCGGATCGCTCATGCTGCTCTTGCCGGTTTCCACGTGACCGGCAAGGCGCCGCGCAAACGATGCATCGGTGTCGACCGTGATCGACAGGTCGTACCAGCCGTGAGCGTTGCGCAGATCGAGGTATAGCTGATCGGTATCGCCGCCGCGCACCGAATGCCGGATCGCATTGTGCGGATCGTACGCATTGACGATCATGAACTGGCAACGCGCGCTGCCCGTGTTTTCCAGACGCAGTTGCAGATTGCCGTTGGCGACGTCGTAACCCTCGGCGATATCCGGTTGCGCGATCTCCTTGCGTTCCCACCAGCTGCTGCGCGCGACGACCTTGCCCGCGAAGCGGCGCAGGAAGCCGTTCGGACCGTGCACGGTGAAGTCGTAGGTGCCGTCCGCGTTGAGCGGCAAGGTGTCCTGCAGGTGCTTGCCGGCTTCGACCGTATAGCTGAGCGGCGCGGCGGCGCCGTTCGTCACGTAGACGAGGAACACCGCGCCCGCGCGGCCGGTATTGATGAAGCGCATCGTCAGCTTGCCGTTCGAGCCTTCGTCGGCGCGCACGAACAGTTCATACGGCAACGCGCGCGCGGGACGCACGCCGGGCTCCTGCTGCGGCACGGCCTGGGCCGCGGGCGGCTGCGGGATGTAATCCGGATGACGGTTCTGATCGGGCGGCACGTACGAGGTCGTGCTCGGCAGCGACGGCAGGTTGGCGTTCGGATTGCTGAAGTTGAAGGCCGAGGTCAGATCGCCGCACACCGCGCGACGCCACGGCGTGATGTTCGATTCGCCGAGGTTGTGATGTTCGCCGAAACGCTTTTCGATGAAGCGGATCACCGAGGTGTGGTCGAACGTTTCCGAGCAGACGTAGCCGCCTTTCGACCACGGCGAGACCACCAGCATCGGCACGCGCGGGCCGAGCCCGTACGGCGCGGCGGGCGTCTTCGCATCGCCGGGATAGATTTCGTGCGTGATGCTGACGGTCGACAGGCCGTTCGCGCTCGACGCCGCCGGGAACGGCTGCGCGAGGTGATCGAAGAAGCCGTCGTTCTCGTCGTAGTTGATGAGCAGCACGGTCTTGCTCCACACCTCGGGGTTCGACGTGAGAATCTGCAGGACCTGATCGATGTACCACGCGCCGTAGTTCGACGGCCAGTTCGGATGTTCCGAATAGGCTTCGGGCGCGACGATCCACGAGACTTGCGGCAGCGTGTTGTTCTGCACGTCGCGCTTGAGGATGTCGAAATAGCCGTCGCCGTTCGCCGCGTTGGTGCCGGTGCGCGCGTTGTCGTAGAGCGGGTTGCCCGGCTGCGCGTTGCGATACTGGTTGAAGTAGAGCAGCGAGTTGTCGCCGTAGTTGCCGATGTACGCGTTCTGCGTCCAGCCCCACGAGCCGTTCGCGTCGAGCCCGTTGCCCATGTCCTGATAGATCTTCCACGAGATGCCGGCGTTCTGCAGCACCTCGGGGTAGGTCGACCAGCCGTAGCCGAGTTCCGAATTGTCGATCACCGGGCCGCCGCCGCTGCCGTCGTTGCCGACCCAGCCGCTCCACATGTAGTAGCGGTTCGGATCGGTCGGGCCCATCAGCGAGCAGTGATACGCATCGCAGATCGTGAACGCGTCGGCGAGCTGATAGTGAAACGGGATGTCCTCGCGCGTGAGGTAGGCCATCGTCGTCGCGCCTTTCGCGGGCACCCACTGATCGTTGCGGCCGTTGTTCCAGGCCGCGTGCGTGGTGCCCCAGTCGTGCGCGAGATCCTGCAGGAATTGCAGGCCGAGGTTCGGCGCGGTGGGACGGAACGGCAGCACGTAATTGGCGCCGGCGGCATCGGTGGTGAGCGGCTGATACCAGACCGGCTGGCCGCTCGCGAGGTTGATCGCACGCGTGTCGCCGAAACCGCGTACGCCCTTGAGCGTGCCGAAGTAATGATCGAACGAGCGGTTCTCCTGCATCAGCACGACGATGTGCTCGACGTCGCGGATCGTGCCGGTGCAGTTGTTCGCCGGAATGGCGAGGGCGTTGCGGATGCCGGGCGGCAGCATGCTCAACGCGGTGAAGGAACCGGCGGCTTGCGCGGCCGAGCGCAGAAAATCACGGCGATTTTTTGAGGTCATGGTTCTGGCTTTGATCTTCGGTGGAGGAAAGTGCACTGCGAAGATGCACTGTGACGATGCGTCGCGCGCGGAAAGAGTGGCCGCTCACCGCGCGCGGCGCGGAACTCAATCCACGGTGTGGATGACGGGGCTCGCGAGCGGCGCGCGCGACGCATCGGCGGCGGACAGTGCCGTGCCGGCGTCGGAAGCGGGGGGCGCGGGAGTCTGGATCGTGAGCGTCGCCGGTGCGGGGGCGGCCGGCGGCGCGGCGGCAAAGCTGCTGGTGCCGGCGCTGTTATCGCTTTGCGCGGCGCGCTGTTCGGTCGTCGAGCCGAGCGTGCTCGTGTCGGCGGGTGGGTCGTCGTGGCTGCATGCGGTGCCGAGTGCGCAGAGCGAGACGATCGCAAAAGCATGAGCCAAACCGGGAGCCAAACGTTTGCACGGCAATGCACGACTCAGCTTCGGCACGAAGGGCATGTCACTCTCTCCAATGTGAGGAAGGGACGCCAGGGCATCGATGTGCCGAGGTCAGCGATGCCGCAGCATAATCGCCGATCCGTGTAATTTTTATGAAGTATTGGTAAGGAAGCGGCGCTGCCCTGTGCTGGTGCTGATGTCGATGGCCGCGCCGGTTGCGTTGGTTGCTTCCGTCGCGCGGTTTATCGCTGTGCTGCGATGAATGCCGCGATCGCGTCGTCGAGCGGGGCCGGTGCGTCGCGATGCGGCGAGTGCCCGCAGGCGGCGAGCTTGACGAGCTGCGCATGCGGCACGCGTGCGGCGATCGTGTCGATCTGCGCCATCGTGCCGTAGTTGTCGTCGTGGCCCTGGATCGCGAGCAGCGGCTGGCGAATCGAGGCGAGCGTATCGACAATGCGCCACTGTCTGAACGCGGGATTCAGCCAGATATCGTTCCAGCCATAGAAGGCCGAATCGACGTCGGCGTGGTGGCGCGCGAGCTTGTCGCGCAGGTCGGTGGTTTCGTAGAGCTGCTTCGTTTGCGCGATGCTGGCCACCGAGAGGTCTTCGACGAACACATGCGGCGCCATCACGACCACGCCCGCGAGTGCCTCGGGATACAGCGCCGCGTAGAGCAGCGCGATCGAGCCGCCGTCGCTATGGCCGATCACCCACATGCGCCGGCGTTGCCGCGCATCGATGCCGAGCGCGTCGAGCAGCGCGGGGAGAATGTCGCGGGCCTGCTCGGTCATGAAGTCGACCGGCCATTTCACGTGGGGCGCGCGCGGCGTCGAGAGTCCATAGCCCGGCCGCGAATAGACGAGCCCGCGCAGGCCGAGCCGTTCGCACAAGCGTTGCGGCCAGTCGCGCCACATCGACACCGAGCCGAGTCCTTCGTGCAGGAACAGCGCGAGCGGTGTGTCGTCTGCGCGCTGGGCCGCCGGTTCGTTGAGCCAGCGATACTCGATGCGCAACGCGTCATGCGCCGCGCTCGCGGGCAGTTCGGCAAAGCGGCTCGCGCCGGCGGCGGGGGCGGGCGTAGCGGGAGCGGCAGCCGTTGCGGGGTTCGGCATGAATGGATCACCTTATGACTTATGACTGTTCGCGCAGCTTGAAGCGCTGAATCTTGCCGGTGGCGGTTTTCGGCAGATCGTCGGCGAACACGATGTCGCGCGGATACTTGTGCGGCGCGAGCCGTTCCTTGACGAAGGCCTTCAGTTCGTCGGCGAGTATCTCAGACGGTGCGAACTCGCGCTTCAGGACGACGAACGCGCGCGTTTTCACGAGCCCGCCGTGATCGACGCCGACCACCGCCGCTTCGAGCACGGCCGGATGCTCGACCAGCACCATCTCCACTTCGACCGGCGACACGTACTGGCCGCTCACCTTCAGCATGTCGTCGCTGCGGCCCGCGTAGACATAGCAGCCGTTGGCGAGACGCCGGTACTTGTCGCCGCTGCGAATCCATTCGCCGAGAAACGTCGCGCGCGATTTCTCGCGATTGTTCCAGTACATGAGCGCCGCGCTCGGCCCCTTGATGTACAGATCGCCGACTTCGCCATCGGGCACCGGCTGCCCGGCTTCGTCGCGCAACTCGACCTCGTAGCCCGGCACCGGGCGTCCCGTCGTGCCGTATTCGACTTCGCCCGGGCGATTCGACAGGAAGATGTGCAGCATTTCGGTCGAGCCGATGCCGTCGAGAATCTCGGCGCCGAAGTGCGCGGTGAAACGCTCGCCGACGTCGCGCGGCAACGCCTCGCCCGCCGACGCGCATACGCGTATCGCGACCTCGGCGCGCGCGGGCAGATTCGGCGAGACGAGCATGCTCGCATAGAGCGTCGGCACGCCGCAGAACACGGTCGGACGATGCTTGACGAGGCGCGCGAAGATCGCGTCGGCGGTGGGGCGCTCGGCCATCAGGATCGCGGTCGCGCCGACCGACAGCGGAAAGGTCAGCGCATTGCCGAGCCCGTAGGCGAAGAACAGCTTGGCCGCCGAAAACACCACGTCGCTCTCGACGATGCCGAGCACCGGCTTGCCATACAGCTCGGCGGTCCAGTACAGGTTCGCATGCGTGTGGACTGTGCCTTTCGGCTTGCCGGTCGAGCCCGAGGAGTAGAGCCAGAAGGCGATGTCGTCGCCACTGTTGGCGCAGCCTTTGAGGGCGGGTGGCGCGGCGTCGAGCAGGTCTTCGAAGCGGGGCGCGTCGAGCGAGGTAGTGGGCGCCGTATCCGCCGACGGCTCCGGCTGCGAGACGATCAACTGGCAGCCGTCTTGATCGATGCTTTCGAGCGCCTGCGCGACGTTCGGCAACAAGGCCGCCGACACGATCACCGCGCGCGCGTGGCTATGCGTGAGCATGTACGTATAGTCGGCGGCGCTCAGCAGCGTGTTCGCGACGACCGGCACGATGCCGGCGTAGAGCGCGCCGAGAAATGCGACCGGCAGCGACACGGTATCGAGCATCACGAGCAGCACGCGTTCCTCGGGATGCACGCCGAGCGTTCGCAGGGCGCTCGCGCAACGTCGCGCGCGTTGTTCGAGTTCGCCGTAAGTCAGTGTGTGCGTGTCGTCGATATAGGCAGGCTTGTTCGCGCGCGCCTCGTTCAGTTCGAACAGATAGCGCGCGAAATTGAAGAGCGGGGGTGGCGGCGCGGCCGCCTGATGCGCACTCGTTCGCGCGCTCGTTTCCAGCGGGGCTTCCATATTGTCTCCTCCATCGGTGGGCGCGGTCCGGCTGTTTGGCGCTCGTGATCCGCTCGATGCCTGATGCTCGCGTCGCCATGCGCCGCGCTGACGTTGCTGCCGCTATGGCTTGTGCCGTCGCGCCGGCGGTTTTATGTCGCGGTGAATTCGATCGCGCCTTGCGGCAGCAGATACAGCACGAGCGCCCGACCGTTCGCGACCGTCGGACGATGCGCGGAGCCGGGGCCGTACACGCACCAGCCGGCCGGATGGCCGTCGAACGTCGCGCCCTCGGTGAGTGGCATGATCAGATCGATTTCGCCGTGCGGATGCACATGGTGCGGACCGGCGATGTCCTGCATCGCGACGACGTCGACGGAAAAGCCGTGGGTCTCGGGCAGCGCCTTGAAGATGCGCCCGTAGCGGATGCCGCCCGCTTCGCGGTTGCACAGCCAGCCTTCGGCGACGCCGTCGCGGCAGGCCTGGGCGAGTTCGCGGAAAGTCGTGCTGCCGGCCGGCCAGGTGGCGTTCAGCCAGGCCGCGAGCGACGCGTCGAGCGGGCGCCCGTCAAGTTGTGCCGTTACGCCGGCGATCAGGTGCTGGAATTCTTGCGGGGACATGCGAGCCTCCAGAAAAGCGCGTTTACGCAGGGCAGACGTTCCACCGCCGGAACTTTGCTGCATGCGTGCTGCCGCGCTGTCTCCGTTACGCCGCCGGGCCAGCCGGCGGTGTTCTGATATTTCGTGAGCGTTTGTAGTTGAAGCGGCTTTTGATGAAAATTAAACTGTTCATCTAGTGCGTGTCAAGCACTATAGTACATATATCGAAGTATCGAGGTCGCAAAACATGAATCGAAAATACTCCGCCGCACCGCTGGATGAAGCCGCCGCCGACCCGGCTCGCGCCGAGCGCGGCGAGCGTGAAGAGCGCGATCCGTTTCTGACCGCGATGGGCGAGCGCGTGCGCCTGCTGCGCGCGCGCCGCGGCATGACCCGCAAGACGCTCGCGGCCGAAACCGGCCTCTCGGAGCGGCATCTCGCGAATCTGGAATCGGGCCTCGGCAATGCCTCGGTGCTCGTGCTGCGGCAGCTTGCGGCCACGCTGAACTGCTCGCTCGCCGAAGTGGTCGGCGACGAAACCACGGCGTCCGCCGAATGGCTGCTGATTCGCGAATTGCTGCAAGGACGCGACCAGGCGGCGCTGCAACGCGCGCGCGCGGCGCTGGCCGAGATGTTCGCGCAGGCGCCGCGCGATCCGCACCGCAAGCACCGCATCGCGCTGATCGGCCTGCGCGGCGCGGGCAAATCGACGTTCGGGCGCATGCTTGCCCAGGAGCGCAAGGTGCCGTTCATCGAGCTGACGCGCGTGATCGAACAGCTTGCGGGCTGTCCGCCGTCGGAGATTCATTCGCTGTACGGCGCGAGCGCTTACCGGCGCTACGAACAGCGCGCGCTCGACGCCGTGATCGAGGAGCACGAGCGCGCGGTGATCGCGTCGCCGGGCGGGCTCGTGTCGGAGTCGGGCACCTTCAATGCGCTGCTGTCGCACTGCTTCACGGTATGGCTACAGGCGACGCCCGAGGAGCATATGCGCCGCGTCGTCGCGCAGGGCGATCTGCGGCCGATGTCGGGCAACAACGAGGCGATGGACGACCTGAAACGTATCCTCGCGGGCCGCGCCGAACTATACGGGCGTGCCGACATGAGCTTCGACACGAGCGAGAAGACGCTTGCCGACGCCTATCTGCAATTGCGCGACCGGCTTGCCGCGCGCCTCGCGGCGGAAGCGCCCGACGAGGCGCGGGCCGGCTGAGCGGTCGCTGGGGCGTCAGGGTTTGCACCTAAAAATGCACTAAAATTCTTTACTCGGATATGTTGATGCACTATTGTTCAAAAAAACAGATTCGCATCGTCCAGTCAGGAGACGCCCCATGTCCACAGCACACCCCGCCGTTGCGCCGGCCGCGCGGGTCGACTACCGCACCGATCCCTCGCAGTACCGGCACTGGAAGCTGAGCTTCAACGGTCCGGTTGCGACGCTCGGCATCGATATCGCTGAAGACGGCGGTATTCGCGACGGCTACAAGCTGAAGCTGAATTCGTACGACCTCGGCGTCGACATCGAACTGCACGACGCGATCCAGCGCATCCGCTTCGAGCATCCCGAAGTCAGGACCGTGGTGGTGACGAGCCTGAAGGACCGCGTGTTCTGCTCGGGCGCGAACATTTTCATGCTGGGCCTTTCGACGCACGCGTGGAAGGTCAACTTCTGCAAGTTCACGAACGAAACCCGCAACGGGCTCGAAGATTCGTCGCGCCATTCAGGGCTCAAGTTTCTCGCCGCGGTGAACGGCGCCTGTGCGGGCGGCGGCTATGAACTGGCGCTCGCCTGCGACGAAATCTATCTGATCGACGATCGTTCCTCGTCGGTGTCGCTGCCGGAAGTACCGCTGCTCGGCGTGCTGCCGGGCACGGGCGGTCTCACGCGCGTCACCGACAAGCGCAAGGTGCGCCACGATCGCGCGGATATTTTCTGCACGGTGGTCGAAGGCGTGCGCGGCGAGCGCGCGAAGGCCTGGCGTCTCGTCGATGAAGTCGTGAAGCCGAACCGGTTCGATCAGGCGATCCAGGCGCGCGCGCTCGAACTCGCCGCGCACAGCGATCGCCCAGCCGATGCGCGAGGCGTTGCGCTCACGCGTATCGAGCGCACCGAGCGCGAAGACGGTCTTGGCTACCGGACCGTCGACGTTACGATCGATCGCGCGAAACGCGTGGCGACCTTCACCGCACGCGCGCCGCAAGAGGTGCAGCCTGCGGACCTCGATGCGATCGTCGCGGCCGGCGCGAACTGGTGGCCGCTGCAATTCGCACGCGAACTCGACGACGCGATCCTGTCGATGCGCACCAACGAACTCGACATCGGCACGTGGGTGTTCAGGACCGAAGGCGATGCGCGCAACCTGCTCGCCGTCGATGCGACGCTGCTGCAGCACAGGGACCACTGGCTCGTGCGCGAAACGATCGGCCTGCTGCGCCGCACGTTCGCGCGCATCGATGTGTCGTCGCGTTCGCTATTCACGCTGATCGAACCGGGCTCGTGCTTCGCGGGCACCTTCGCCGAATTCGCATTCGCGGCCGACCGCACCTATATGGCCGCGCTGCCGGCCAACGAAGACGAGGAACCGGCCATCACGCTGTCGGAAGTCAACTTCGGTCTGTACCCGATGGTTACGCAGCAGTCGCGGCTCGCACGGCGCTTCTATGAGGAAGCCGAACCGCTCGACGCGGTGCGCGCGCTGATCGGCCAGCCGGTCAAGGCCGTCGAGGCCGAGCGTCTCGGCCTCGTGACCGCCTCGCCCGACGATATCGACTGGGCCGACGAAATCCGCATCGCACTCGAAGAACGCGCGGCGATGTCGCCCGATGCCTTGACGGGTCTCGAAGCGAATCTGCGCTTCAATGGCCCGGAGACGATGGAGACGCGCATCTTCGGCCGGCTCACCGCCTGGCAGAACTGGATTTTCAACCGGCCGAACGCGGTGGGCGAGAAGGGTGCGCTCAAGGTGTACGGCAAGGGCAGCAAGGCGCAATTCGACGTGTCGCGCGTTTGAGGCGCGTGACGCCCGATTGACCCCATCGCGCCGTCCGCCGATATGCGCTTCTCGCGATTGCAGCTTCTGAACAGGGAACCGACCATGTCCACGATCAACTACAGCGAAAAGATTCCGAACAACGTCAACCTTGCCGACGATCGCGCCTTGCAGCGCGCGCTCGAACAATGGCAGCCGAACTTCCTGTCGTGGTGGGGCGATATGGGCCCGGAAGGTTCGCACGGCTACGACGTCTATCTGCGCACGGCTGTCAGCGTCGACGCGGGCGGCTGGGCGCACTTCGACTACGTGAAGATGCCCGAGTACCGCTGGGGCATTTTTCTCACGCCGGGCGAGCAGGACCGCAAGATCCACTTCGGCGAGCATAAAGGCGAAGCCGCATGGCAGGACGTGCCCGGCGAACATCGCGCGAACCTGCGCCGCATTATCGTCACGCAGGGCGACACGGAGCCGGCCTCGGTCGAGCAGCAGCGTCACCTCGGTTTGACCGCGCCCTCGATGTACGACCTGCGCAACCTGTTCCAGGTCAACGTCGAAGAGGGGCGCCACCTGTGGGCGATGGTCTATCTGCTGCATCGCTACTTCGGCCGCGATGGCCGTGAGGAAGCCGAAGCATTGCTCGGCCGCCGTTCGGGCGACGACGACAATCCGCGCATTCTCGGCGCGTTCAACGAGAAAACGCCGGACTGGCTCGCGTTCTACATGTTCACGTACTTCACCGACCGCGACGGCAAGTTCCAGTTGTCGGCGCTGGCCGAGTCGGGCTTCGATCCGCTCGCGCGCACGACGAAGTTCATGCTGACCGAGGAAGCGCATCATATGTTCGTCGGCGAGTCGGGCGTCTCGCGCGTGATCCAGCGCACTGCGCAGGTGATGAACGAACTCGGCACCGACGACGTCGCGAAGATTCGCGCGGCCGGCGTGATCGATCTGCCGACCATCCAGCGTTATCTGAACTTCCACTACTCGGTCACGATCGACCTGTTCGGCGCCGATCATTCGTCGAACGCGGCGACGTTCTATAGCTCGGGCTTGAAGGGCCGCTATGAAGAAGGCAAGCGCGACGACGATCATCGCCTGAGCGAGCATGGTTACAAGCTGCTCGACGTGCAGGACGGCAAGCTCGTCGAGCGCGAGGTGCCGATGCTCAACGCGATGAACGAAGTGCTGCGCGACGATTACATCAAGGATTCGGTCGCGGGCGTCGGGCGCTGGAACAAGGTGCTTGAGAAGGCCAGCATCGATTTCCGCATGACGGTGCCGCACAAGGCATTCAACCGGCAGATCGGCACCTTCGCGGGCACGCGCGTGTCGCCCGATGGCCGCGTGATTGGCGAAGCCGAATGGGCCGCCAACGAAGCGAAGTGGCTCGCCACGCCGGAGGACCGCGCGTTCGTTGCCTCGCTGATGGGCCGTGTCGCCGAGCCGGGCAAGTTCGCGAACTGGATCGCGCCGCCCGCGATGGGCGTGAACCGTCAGCCCGTCGATTTCGAGTACGTGCGCTTTAACTGAAGCGATGGCGGCAGGCGAAGCACGAGAGGCGCGCTGTATCACCAGGTGGAGGAAGTCATGAACGCTCCAGTGTCGATCGGAGTGTTGCGGCAGCATCTGATCGATCCGGAAATCTGCATTCGCTGCAATACCTGCGAAGAGACTTGCCCGGTCGACGCGATCACGCACGACGACAACAACTACGTCGTGAAGGCCGAGGTCTGCAACGGCTGCATGGCCTGCGTGCCGCCGTGCCCGACCGGCGCGATCGACAACTGGCGCACGGTGCTGAAGGCCGACGCGTATTCGATCGACGAGCAGTTCACATGGGACGTGCTGCCGGAGCAGAACACGATGGCGGTGCCGGCCGAAGAAGCTGCGCCCGCCGCGAGCGACGCCGCCGCCGCCGAAGCGGACGGCATCGAAGTCGATACCGTGCGCGGCGCGGTCGTGCCGCCGTGGTCGGCCGCGAAGCCGTACGTGAATCTCTACACGCACAAGACGCCGACCACCGCGACTGTGGTCGGCAACTACCGGCTCACCGACAGTGCGACGTCGAGCGACATTCATCACATCGTGCTCGATTTCGGCTCGATGCCGTTTCCGGTGCTCGAAGGGCAGTCGATCGGCATTCTGCCGCCGGGCGCCGCCGCCGATGGCCGTACGCATCATGCGCGCCAGTATTCGATTGCCAGTCCGCGCGACGGCGAGCGGCCCGGCTATAACAACGTGTCGCTGACGGTCAGGCGCGTGTCGCGCCAGCATGGCGATACGATCGACGGCGTCTGCTCGAACTATCTGTGCGATCTGAAGAAGGGTGACGTGGTCAACGTGATCGGCCCGTTCGGCAGCACGTTCCTGATGCCGAATCATCCGAACTCGCATCTGTTGATGATCTGCACGGGCACCGGCTCCGCGCCGATGCGCGCGATGACCGAGTATCGGCGGCGCAAGCGTCTGAAGGGCGCGACCGGCAAGCTGATGCTGTTCTTCGGCGCGCGCACCCAGGAAGAGCTGCCTTACTTTGGACCGCTGACGAATCTGCCGAAGGATTTCATCGACACCACGCTCGCGTTTTCGCGCACGCCGGGTCAGGCGAAGCGCTATGTGCAGGACGCGATGCGCGAGCGCGGCCCCGACGTCGCAAACCTGCTGAGGGATGACAACACCTATATCTACGTATGCGGGCTCAAGGGCATGGAAGACGGCGTGCTGCAGGCGTTGAAGGATATCGGCGAGCGGCATCAGCTCGACTGGGAAGCGCTGTGGGCGAAGTTGAAGCGCGAAGGGCGGCTGCATCTGGAGACATACTGACGTCCCGGAATGGCTTCCGGGACGTGCATCAAACTCTCCGGCGACGCGCGGCAATGCGTGGAGGCGCGTCGAATTCATGCGTCGCGGACTCGAGACGCGTTCTTTCCTCGCCGATCTGGCTTTCCATCGTGCCTCCCGGCACCGCTTGCCGCCTGGACCTGCTTCTTGAAAAAAACGACCGGTTTGCTACAGTCGGCCCATGCCGCCCGATAGCGCTCGCCAGCCGGCGCTCTCGGATTTCAATCCGGGCCACCGGCATGGCCAATCTGTTGGAGCCCTCGATGAAGCCGATTCGTTTGCTGGTGCTGGCCGTGCTGCTGCAGGTGGTCGCGAACCCAGTATTCGCCGGCGACAAACTCGCGCAGATCCGGACCTCGGGCGTGTTCCGCATCGGCACGGAAGGCACCTATGAGCCGTACAGTTTTCACGACGACGCGGGCAGGCTGACCGGTTTCGACGTGGAACTCGGCACGGCGATCGCGCAGCGTCTCGGCGTCAAGCCGCAATTCATCGAAGCCCGATGGGAAGGGCTGCTGGCCGGTCTCGACATCGACCGCTATGACGCGGTCATCAACGAAGTCGCCGTGACCGACGAGCGCAAGCTCAAATACGATTACTCCGATCCGTACATCACGTCGCACGCGGTGCTGATCGTCGCCTCGGACAACACGACGATCCAATCCTTCGACGACCTTCTGGGCCGGAAATCCGCCAATACGCCGACGAGCCATCTCGGCCGGATCGCGGCGGCGCACGGCGCGCAGGTGATCCCCACGCACGGCTTCGAGGAATCGATCGATCTGGTCGCCGGGGGGCGCGTCGATGCCACCGTCAACGATTCGCTGTCGTTTATCGACTACAGGAAGCGCATGCCCGGCGTGAGGCTCAAGGTCGTCGCGGTCGATACGTCGGGCGAGGACAGCGGCCAGTCCGCGGTGCTGATCCGCAAGGGCAATCCGAAGCTGCGCGCGGCGCTCAACGAGGCGCTCGCCGGCCTGAGAAAAGACGGCACATATCAGCGGATTTCTCAGAAGTATTTCGGTCGCGACGTGTTTCGTTGAGCGCGTGGCGCCGTTCTCGCGGGTGAGTCGGTGCGATGAAGCGGTGACATGAGCCGGTGAAACGAAGCCGCAATAAAAAAGAAGGGGCGTTGCAATTGCAACGCCCCCTCCCGATACTACCGCGCGCCGCACCGATTACCAGACCGGCACAGCGGACCGGCAACGCACACTACTCACGCGCCTCACACGGTTGCATCGCTCAAGGCCGCTTCGAAGAAGCGCTCCTGCGCTTGCGCATTGGCACGCGCATACGCGCGATTGACACCGCTGATCACCGCGCGGATCGACGCCGTCACGAGGTTCGCATCGACCCCGACGCCGAACGCGCTGCCGGACACCTCGGCGCCGGCCATTTCGGCGATCGCGATCGCGCGGGCGTCGGCGCCTTGCGTGAGCGCGCGTTCTTCGTAGTGCTGGATGCGCACCGGCACGTCGAAGGCGTGCATGAGCGCGTCGAGCGGACCGTTGCCCGCGCCGGACAGCACGCGCGCCGTGCCGTTGATTTCGACGTTGAGCTTGATGTGTTCGCGGCCGTCACGGTCCGACAGGCTGTGGCCGATATAGCGGACCGGCTCGGCCGTGCTCACGTATTCCTGCTGGAACAGTTCCCAGATCTGCGCCGGCGTGACTTCCTGGCCGCTCTCGTCGGTGAAGCGCTGCACGGCCGAGCTGAAATCGACCTGCAGACGGCGCGGCAACACGACGCCATAGCTCTGTTCGAGCAGATACGCGATGCCGCCCTTGCCCGACTGGCTGTTCACGCGGATCACGGAGTCGTAGGTGCGGCCGAGGTCGCTCGGATCGATCGGCATATACGGCACTTCCCAGATCGCGTCCGGCTTCTGCGCGGCGAAGCCCTTCTTGATCGCGTCCTGGTGCGAGCCCGAGAACGCGGTGAAGACCAGATCGCCGACATACGGATGACGCGGATGCACCGGCAACTGCGTGCATTCTTCGGCCGTGCGCGCGACTTCGTTGATGTTCGAGAAATCGAGTTCGGGGTCGACGCCCTGCGTGTAGAGGTTCAGCGCGAGCGTGACCAGATCGACGTTGCCGGTGCGCTCGCCGTTGCCGAACAGACATCCTTCGATGCGGTCCGCGCCGGCCATCACCGCGAGCTCGGCGGCCGCCACGGCGGTGCCGCGATCGTTATGCGGATGCACGGAGACGATCAGCGAATCGCGGCGCTTGAGGTTGCGGTGCATCCATTCGATCTGGTCGGCGTAGACGTTCGGCGTTGCCATTTCGACAGTGGCGGGCAGGTTGACGATCGCCTTGTGCTCGGGCGTCGGCTGCCAGATGTCGAAGACCGCGTCGCAGACTTCCTTGGCGAATTCGAGTTCGGTGCCGCTGAACACTTCCGGGCTGTATTGCAGTGTGAAGTGCGTGTCGGGCTGCGCGTCGGCGAGACGCTTCATCGTGCGCGCGGCCTTCTGCGAGAGTTCGATCACGCCGTTCTTGTCGAGGCCGAAGACGATCTTGCGGAATTCCGGCGCGGTTGCGTTGTACAGATGGACGATCGCGCGCGGGGCGCCGCGCAACGATTCGAAGGTGCGCTCGATCAGATCGTCGCGCGCTTGCGTGAGCACTTCGATCGTGACGTCGTCGGGAATATGGCCGCCCTCGATCAGCTCGCGCACGAAGTTGAAGTCGGTCTGCGAGGCCGATGGAAACGCGACTTCGATTTCCTTGAAGCCGATCTGCACGAGCGTCTTGAACATGCGCATCTTGCGCTCGGCGTTCATCGGTTCGAAGAGCGCCTGGTTGCCGTCGCGCAGGTCGGTGCTCATCCAGATCGGCGCGCGCGTGATGGTGCGCGACGGCCATTGGCGATCCGTCAAATTGATCGGCTTGAACGAGCGGTATTTGGTAGCGGGGTTCTTCAACATTTTCATCATCCGAGGGTGAGACCGTGGCAGGTGTCGACCGGACGACGAAAACGCGATACTGGGCCGCCGGTCGGAAACCGGGGCTGGGTCAGTTACTGGGGAATCAAGCGGTTGCTTCGGTGTATCAGAGAGAAGCGGACGCGCGCAGCAGCAGACCTAGCCCGGTAGAGCGGGCTAGTAGTAGCGATAGGGTGGTCTGGGCGCGGTACATAGTGCGCAATGGGAACATATTATCGGGATGGAGTCAAGGCTCGTGGCTCGTGGGGCAGCGGGCTTTGCGCCGTGGCGGTCCCGCACCGCGCCGTCTACAGCCCGAATACGACGTGCAACGTATCGTTGTGCACGATCGTCGATACGCCGATCGCGAGCAGGATCGGCGGCAGCAGCGCCGAGCCGTAGCGGCGCACCGGCGCGCCGAGCAGCGGATGCTCGACCAGCCATACGGCGCCGGCGCACCACAGCCCGATCATGACGACGAACACGAGCGATACGAGCGCGTTTTCGCCGACACCGTGGCTCGCGTACAGCGGCACATAGACGGCGAGATTGTCCGAGCCGTTGGCGATCGCAACGCTGGCGACGGCCCAGCTCGACGAGCCGCGTCCCGCGGGCGCCGGGCTGTGGCGAGCGGCCGGAGCATGCGCGGCGGGCTCGCCCGCATCGGGCTCCGCGCCGTTGTCCTCGCGTTGCGCGCGGGCGGGGCCGAAGCGCTCCCAGGCCTTGCTCAGGCCCACGCCGATCGGCAGGAACCCGAGCAGGCCGACATAGCCCGTCGGCAGGCGCGCGAGCAGCGCGGCGAGCAGCAGTGCCGCCGCGACGAGGATCAGCGAGCCCGCGTACTGTCCCGCGATCACGCGGCGGCGCTCGGCGCCGGCTTCGGTCAGAAACGCGAGCAGGACGAACAGGTTGTCGATATTGGTCGCGGCATAGGCGACGATTGCGAGCAGGACGAGGCTGAACATAAGGAAACGGATCGATACAGGATGGCAAAACCGCGCCGGGCCAAGTGGCCCTTCCGCTGGACGGCAACGCGGCCGACCCACACGATGCCGATGCGATCCGGCGAGGTCAAGCGGCATGCGTCAGGCGGCATGCGTCAGCGCCGCCGGCGGGCGGGGCCGTAAGCTACAATGGCCGACGGCTAAAAAACGGAATGTCGATGAAGATGCGGATTCTCCCTATCGCCTGTGTCGCGATCGCCGCCGCGCTGCTGACGGCCTGCACGATCGCTTCCCGCAACTCGGGCGCATGCGAGCAACTGATGCGAAACAGGCTGGCCGAAACGTCGTCGGATACGCTGCGTGTCGCGCATCGCGGCATTGCGATTCGCGGCTCGCGCGTGGTGGTCGAAGGCTCGATCGAGCATGTGCCGAGCGCATCCGAAGTAGCCGCCTCGGCTGCGGCCGTGGCGTCCGCTCCGCGGGCGGCCTCGGCACCGGTCATGGCCTCGGCGACGAAGGAAGCCTCGGCTGTCGCCGTGGCGGCCAAGCCTGCGGCGCCCAAAAAGGTCGTGACGCCGGCTGCCGCCGAATGCACGTTCCACGGCGAAGAACTCGACGTATTCCGCTGGCTCGCGCCCGCGAAGCTCGCGGCACCGGCGGAGCAGGCGGACGGCGCCGCGGGTTGAATCGACGGGAGCGCCGGTGCCAGGGCGGCACCGGTTTCCACCCCAGTCCTCTTTCCTCGCCGCCTCGGCGCTGAATCCGTCAGCGCGTCGGCACGCCTCCTCACTCCCTCAAAATGCGTAATACGGCCCGGCTCCGGCCGCCGTATTACGCGACGCGATTGCCGTATAAACCCGTCGCCCGTAGAAGAACGGCAAGCCCCACGCGAAGCCTTGGCTCGACGTGCCCGCGAGGTTGTCGAACGCGTTGTTCGACGACGCGAACAGCGTGCTCGCATTGCCGACATCGAACGCGACCGTGTTCGACACGCCATTGCTTCCTGCGATCGACGCGTTCGCGGCTTGCGTCGAGCCCGGGCAGTACCAGATGCCGCACAGCGGAAACTGCGACGAGTGGAAGAAGAACCCGTTCGAACCGCTGTCGAGATAGCTCAGCGTATAGGTCTGCCCGCCCGCGGTCGTGGTCACGTAGCCCGTCACCGAATTCGCCTTGATGACGCTCGCGCCGCCGAGCGTGTTGTTCGCCTGCGTGCCGATGCCGAAGATCAGCGAGCCCGACACGCTCGCCGCGCCGGCATCGGCGACGGCGGGCAGGTCGATCACGACGCCGTTGTTGTCGAGCGCGAAACTGCTGACCGGGTTGGTCACCTGCTGAGCGACGGCCTGCGCACTGGCCGTGCAGGTGCCGCTCGTGGTGCAGCTGTAGTACCAGCGCGGCAGCGCGGCGTTCGCGCAGCCGCTGCCGCAATCGACGGGGAACAGGCCCACGCCGAGAATGCCGTTCGAGTGCAGGCTCGCGACCGTCAGCATCGCCGGGCCCGCGTTCGCGCAGTCGGTCGGCGCGGCGGGCAGCGCCGGATCGGCGATCAGATGCACGGGAATCGCGGCGGCGAGCTGGCCGGCCATGCGCACGTCGGCGGTGCGCACCGAGCCCCACGCGTAGCCGCTGCCGAACACCGCGCATTCGCTTGCCATGCCGCCGCCCGATGCCACCGCGGGCAACGTAAAGCCCGCGGGCAGCGCCGACGCGAGAATGCGCAGGCCGTTCGAGCCCGTGTCGACCTGGATGTCGTCGATCGTCGCGCAATTGCTGGTGCCGGCCTGGCAGATCGTGACGCTCGTCGTCAGCATGTTGCGCGTCATGCCGGGCGATACGCCGACCGTGACCGGCTGCACGTTCGCCACGTTCGATTGCGGCACGCTCGTGTTCTGATTCGAATTCGACGTGCCGGCGCTGCTGGGCGAAGACGGCGTGCCGCCTGACGAGCCGGTTCCGGACGGGGTGGACGACGCGTTGTTCGAGCCGCCGCCACCGCCGCAGGCGGCAAGGGCCGCGCAGACGACGAGGGCGAGGGCGTAGACACGGAGAGCGGATTTCATGGCGGGGTGGGCATCGGGTGGGGCTGAAGGGCGGCTGCGCGTTACTGGAGATCGTCGGCCGTGACGCCGGCCGGCAAGGCCGCCGGCAGCCACGCGCGGCCGACGTAGCTGCGCATCGGGCCGCCCGATTCGACGATCACGTCGGGCCGCGCGATCCGCGACGCATGCAGGTTGCCGTTCGCGGACGCCGCAGCCGCGCCCGCCTGATACGAGCCGGCGTACTGGCCGAGTAGCGCGTGCAGGTCCGGCATGGTCGGGCCCTGCCACGTGTAGGCGACAATCTGGCCGGTGCTGGTCGCGTATTCGTTGAGGGTCGTGTTGCCGGCGTCGGTCATCGTGCGCACGCGCAGCGCGCCGTTGAGGATCGTGCGCGAGGCCGCCTGGGCGGGCATCGCGCCGCCGAGTTCGGCATAGGCGCCGGTGCTGGCGCAGCACGCGATGAGCGCGAGCGCCGCCGCACGCGCGGACGGATAAAAACGGGCTTTGAACATGGCGTGTATGCCTTGCGGGCGGGGGCGCCCGGGCTTTATTGAGATACGAATGAAAAATAACAGCCGGGTTTAGCTTCCTGTGACGTGCCCTGTCAGGCGCCGCCACACGCAATCTCAAAATAAAGCGGGATGTATTGCTTAAAGCCCTTTCAGAACAAGCGTTTAACCACGACGTAAGAACATTCTTAACGCCGTCTCATGACTGTTAGCGACCGTTAAATTTACCCGATGACAACGCAAATAGGCGGGAAAAAACGCGAATTTTTTTAGGGAAAGAGGCATGGCGCACAGACATCCAGAACGAGACGCCGCCGGTGCGATGGGTGGACCAACCTGCGGGCAAACCCCAGTTTTTGCACACGCTTGCCCGGGACCGGTAAAATGTTGGGTTGATCCACGGAAACTTGCCGTGGCGTAGCGGAAGGATTCCCCGAACATGACTGATCTTCGTCTTACCAGGCGGTTTGCAGTAATGCTGATGGCGGGCGGGCTGGTTGCCGGCTGCGGCACCTCGTCGCCGAACAAAATCGACTACAAGAGCGACTCCCGGTCGAAGCAGGTATCGCTCGCGGTACCGCCGAACATGATCGACGAGACGTCCGATCAGCGCTCGCTGCCGCCGCAGGGTGGCGAAACCTCGCTGTCCACACTGAAGCAGGTGCAGGCACAGGCGCCGGCGGGCAATTCCGTGGTGGTCGTGCCGCCGGTTCAGGGCATGCATATCCAGCGCGACGGCACCGAAAGCTGGCTCGTGCTCGACAACAGAACGCCGGATCAGGCCTGGCCGCAAATCCGTCGCTTCTGGCAGGAGCAGGGCTTCCTGCTTGTCGTCGACCAGCGCGACAAGGGCGTGATGGAAACCGACTGGAACGAAACCCATGCGCAGATCAACGACGGCCTGATCCGCAACACGCTGTCGAAGGCGATGGGCAACAGCTACGTAAGCTCCGAGCGCAACAAGTTCCGCACGCGTCTCGAAGCGGCGCCGAACGGCGGCACCTACGTGTTCGTGAGCCAGAAGGGCATGCGCGAGGCGGTCACGGGTGCGAACAACGATTCGAGCCAATGGCAGCCGAAGCCGAACGATCCGGCGCTCGAGCAGGAATATCTGAAGCGTCTGATGGCATCGCTCGCGCTGGCCGATTCGCGCGGCGCGGCCGGCACGCCGAACGCCGAGCTGTCGCCGGCGGGCGCGCAAACCGCGCCGAACGCGGCCACGGCGGGCGCCAAGTCGGCGGCGGCTGCAACCGCGGCGCAGAACGTCGTGCTCGCGGCGCAGCAGCCGATGCCCGATCCGGACGCGCAGAATACCTCGGCGCAGTTTTCGTCGACGGAACTCACGCTGGGCGAGCCGTATGACCGCGCATGGCTGCGCGTGGGCCTCGCGCTCGATCGCAGCAACTTCACGGTCAACGACCGCGACGCGACCCGCGGCCTCTACTTCGTGCGCTACGTCGATCCGAAGGATCTGTCGTCGGCCGAGCAGGGTTTCTGGAGCCAGGTGTTCCACGGCAAGAAGGAAAAGGTCGCCAAGGAGTATCGCGTGAACGTGCGCGCGGTGACGCCTAACCAGACGCGTGTCGCCGTCGTCGACGACAAGGGGCAGATCGACGACAGCCAGCAGGCGAAGCAGATCATGAGTCTGATGGCCGACCAGTTGCACTGAGCGACGTTCGCGCGGCGAGGCCGCCGATTCGGAAGACCGCCCGGGTGAATCCCGGGCGGTTTTTTTTCGTCCGTTCGTTTGCCGTCCCGTTGTCCGTTTGCCGTTGCGTCGCCGTCGTATGCGGCGGCTCGCGGTTCATCGCGCTCGCCGCGTCGTCCTGCGCAACCGGTCGAGCCGCGCATGGCTTTTGCTTTTGATCCTGACAGCGACAGTCACCGGCCAGGAGCGGAGCCAGCCATGTTCGACGTGATCCCTTACTGGATGTGGGCAGTGAGCCTGCTCGTTCTTGCCTTGATGTGCGGCGCGGTGTTGAGCGTTCCCGAGCCACGCGAGCGCGGGCGGCCGCTACGACGAATCGCATCGGCGCGGGCGAGGCGGCTGTAGCGTCGACCGGCCCCGCATCCGTCCATGCACGTCCGCGATGCCGGCGTTTTCGCCGTGTGCAGCGCACGTAACGTGACGTTACGTTGGTGACGTAACCCGCGAAGTTCTCCGCCTTGCCGGCCATGCTTCGCTTCCTTTCTGTTTGAAAGAAAAATATCAATATAAATCAGACAGTTGTGGGCATCTGCGAGGGCTTCTCATAGCTGGCACGCAAGCTGCTTTATAAGACTCATGGGGCCGGATGGGATACCCGATGCGCATGCGCGGCGGATTCCACTTGCGTTTCAAATCATTGCGGTGCCGGCGTGCGAACCGGTACCGAGCCCGATAACGGCCTGCGCGTTGCGCGCGGCCCCGGTGGCCCCGTCGCCTATCCTCGTAGGGCGACGGTTTTTGCCCGCACTCCCTGGGAGTGCGGGCTATTTTTTCGTACTCAGGATTTGCAACGTAGCGCCGGATGGCCGAAGCGGCGGGGCGATTGGCACCGCGCGGGCAGGAAAAGAGGCTGCGGACGTCGAAGGCGTGCGGAAACGGGGGGGGCCGGCTAGGCGTAGGCCTGCGGAACTGCCGCCCGGCCGCCCGGCGAAGCCGCACCAGTACCCATGCGCTCAGGTATCGGCGCGCCGCGTTCCTGTCCACGGCAGACGCTTCACGACTCCCGTTGCCAGCGCGGTACCCAGCAGAATCACAGCGCAACCTTCGAGCATGCCCGGCGACACGGCCTCGCCGAGAAACAGCGCACCCCACAGAATGCCGAACACCGGAATCACGAACGTCACGGTAATTGTGCGCGCCGGCCCGATGACCGCGACCAGATGGAAGAACATCATGTACGCGATGCCGGTGCAGGCGACGCCGAGCCCGATCACGGCGCCCCATGCGCGCAGCGAGATCGGCGCGGCGGGCCAGTCGATCACCGCGAGCGGCAGCAGCACGATCGTCGCGCCGAGCATCGTACCGGCGGCGACGGTCAGCGCATCGACGCCGGTCAGGTAGCGCTTCGTATAGTTCGCGGCGATGCCGTACAGCAGCGTCGCGCCGAGCGCGGCCGCCGCCGCGAGCGCCACGGTCGCAGGTGTGGCGGGCGAGCCGTCGGGCGCCACGATCTGGTCCCACACGAGCATCAGCACGCCGAGAAAGCCGACCGCGAGACCGAGCGTGCGTAGCGTGCTCAGGCGATCGCGCAGCCACAGGAAACCGACCAGCGCGCCCCACAGCGGCGTGCTGGCATTGATCACCGACGTCACGCCCGCCGACAGCGTCAGCTCGGCATAGGCGAACAGGCAGAACGGCGCCGCCGAATTCAGGATGCCGACCACCAGCAACGGCAGCGCGCGCGTGCGCAGCAGTGTGGCGGACTGTTGCAGCGGCCGTCGCGCGAGCAGCACGATGGTGAGAAAGATTGCACCGATGCCGACGCGCAACGCCATCAGCGGCGCCACGCCGAAGTCGTTCACGCCGATGCGGATGAACAGGAACGACGCGCCCCACAGGGCGGCGAGAATCATCAGTTGCAACAGGTTTCTGGCTTTCATTGGAAGGGCGCCGCGCGCGGTTGAGTCGGGACGCCTGAGCATCGTAACAGCGCGATCGTGCGAAACGTTTCAGCGTGGAATGAAACGGCAAGATGCGGGAGAGGGGGCGTCCGGTGAACCCGATCGTAAGCGTTGCGCGGGCACGCGCAAAACGAGCAATTCTCACCGATATGTGAGAAAAACTACGATACGACGGGCGGAGAGGCCGGCCGTGCCCGTGCCGAACCGGCGGGCACGTGAAAAAACATGAGGTAAACCACAGTCTCAGGGGGCCGCGGCCGAAGCGCATCCGCTTCGACGCAGCGCCAGAGCCAGACGTGGACGCAACGCCGGTCAACCTCGACGCGGCGTCGCTGCCACCTCAATGCAACCTCAAGGCAACGTTAATGCAGCGTCAATGCGGAATCATCCACTGCAGGAAATTCTGCTGCGCCCACACGAGCACGCCGAGCAGCACCGTCAGCAGAATCGAATGCTTGAAGGTCTTCGCGAACACGACACCTTCCTTGCCCTTCAGTTCGGTCGTCGCGACGCCGGTCGAGATGTTCTGCGGCGAGATCATCTTGCCCATCACGCCGCCCGACGAATTGGTCGCCGCCATCAGCACCGGGTTCAGGTTGAGCTGGTTGGCCGCCACCACCTGCAGGTTGCCGAACAGGGCGTTGCCCGAGGTATCGCTGCCCGACAGGAACACCGCGACCCAGCCGAGGAACGCCGACACGAGCGGGAAGAACGGCCCGACCGAGGCGACGCCGAGACCGAGCGTGTAGGTGAGCCCCGAATAGTTCATCAGATAGGCGAGGCCGACGATGGTCGCGACCGTCAGAATCGCGATGCGCGTCTGCACCCACGTATCGGCGATCGCCTTGCCGAATTCGCCCGGCGACAGCCGCACGATGAACGCGGTGATGAGCGCCGCGACGAGAATCGCGGTGCCGGTCGCGAGCGGCTGGAAGTCCCACACCGCGCCGTACGGCGTGTTGTACAGCGTGATGAAGACGGCCTTGTCGAGACCGGGCCACGGCACCTTGACGTCGCCGATCGTGAAGATCTTCGCGACGGTCCAGACGATCACGACGACCGACACGATGATCCACGGATACCAGCCCTGCGCGCCGCCGACCTTGCCGCGCACCTCGTTGATGCGGTCGACGTTGACCGCGAACTTCGGATCGACGGCGGGCTTCCAGACGCGCAGGAACGCGATCGTGACGATCAGCGAGACCATCGACGACAGCACGTCGGTCAGGCTGTAGTTCACGTAGTTCGACGCGACGAACTGCGTGAGCGCGAAGCTCGCGCCCGACACGAGCAGCACCGGCCACACGCGCAGCATGTTGCGAAAGCCCGCGTAGACGGCGATCACGTAGAACGGCAGTAGCAGCGCGAAGAACGGCAACTGCCGGCCGACCATTTTCGCGAGCGCATCGGACGGCAGATGCGTGACCGCGCCGAGCACCGTGATCGGCACGCCGAGCGCGCCGAACGCGACCGGCGCGGTGTTGAAGATCAGCGTGAAGGTAAGCGCTTCGAGCGTCGGGAAGCCGAGCATGATGAGCAGCGAACTCGTGATCGCGACCGGCGTGCCGAAGCCGGAAATGCCTTCGAGCAGCGCGCCGAACGAAAAGCCGACCACCACGAGCACGATGCGCCGGTCGTTCGGCAGGTTGTCGATCATCCACAGGCGAAAGGCCGCGAATCGTCCCGAGCGTTGCGCGATGTTGTAGAGCAGGATCGCGGTGAAGACGATCCACATGACGGGCCAGCACGCGAACACGGCGCCCGCGGCCACCGAGTTGAACGCGAGTCCGACCGGAAACTGCCAGATGAAAATCGCCACCACCAGACCGATGACGAGGCCCGCGAGCGACGCCTGCCAGGCTGGCCTGCGGGCCCAGCCGAGCAGCGCGAGCACCGCGATGATCGGCAGCGCGGCGACGAGAAACGAGGGGAACAGCGAGTTGCCGACTGGAGTGAGTAGTTGATGAAACATCACGTCTCCTTCGTTGTTGTTGGGATCGACGCGTGGACTGCGCGTGACGGGCGCGTCGCGGTAGCAGGTAGATGCACCCCGGTGAAACGGGCGTACCGGGCATCGCCTGATTTAAGCGGGTGCTGCATGTGGCTTCCCCAAGAATAGAGCGCTGCGCGGCCGCGTCAAGCCGGGAAAGTACGGGCGTTCGGAATGGCGTGGTGCGATGGCTCACGCATGGCGCATGTCGGGCGCCGGGGGAGAAGATGAATCGCGCTCGATGGGCGCGCGAGGCAGAGCGTGAAGGAAGGCGCCTTCCGGGCGAGGGCGCATGAGCGAAAGCGCGCTTGGCGCGCACAGTACGCCGCGTCGGCAGCGCATGAAAAGCGGCGGGGGCGTGGGCGACTGACGCATGGACGGCGGATCGCGTCCACGCGCCTGCTCAATGGTTGGGAGCCGGGCGCCTGACATGGCCCGGCGTTCCAAACTGCTTCAATGCCAGTGCCGTCCCCACCCGCCGCCCCAATATCCGCCGACGCCGATCGCAATCGACGGCCCGTAATAGGCCGGGTACGGATAAACAGGCGGCGGATAGTACGCGGGATAAGGCGCGACATAAACGGGCGGCGGCGCGGCGACGGCGTAACCCGGCGACGAATTCTGCGGTGCCGTTTGCGGCTGTGCCGGCTGTGTCTGCTGCTGGGCCGAGGACGGATTCGACGGATCGTCCGGCACGCCCTGCTGGGCCGTGGCCGGCGTGGCGTAGTACGACGAGTAGTACCCGCCCGGATAGTAGCCGGCCGGGTAATAGCAGCCCGACAAGGCGAGCGCGATGGCCGCGCCGCCGAGCATGGCGACGCGACGCGGGAGAGGCGAGAGGGTACGGATGGACGGTGCAGATTCGCGCGGCGGCCACGGACGTGCCGAGCGAATGGTGTTGACGACGCAAGGCTTCATGACACGCTCCTCGATGACCGACGCCGCCATGCGCGGCGTCATTCAGAGGAGCTTACGCTTTTGCGATGGAAGCGCTGTGGCAAAACCGTAACGGCGTATTTCAGTTCATTTCAGCGTCTGCCCGAGGCAAGCGCTGAGGTTTCCGTTGCTGTCGCAGGCGCCCGAAGATAATTCGGTATCCTGTACGAATCGCCGGGTGCTATCGAGTACTATCGGATGCTATCGGGCGGATCACCTGCCGATCTGATTGCCGATCACCCCACCCACCGCCGCGCCGCCGAGCGTCGACAAGCCGCTGCCGCCGATCACGGCGCCGGCTGCACCGCCGACGCCCGCGCCGATCGCCGTATCGCGCGTACGCGCAGACATGCCGCCGCAAGCCGCGAGACTGGCGACGACGGTTGCAATAGCGGCAAGCGAGCCGATGCGATGGATCGTTTTCATGATGCAGACTCCGGGATTCGTTGGACCTGTTCGTTGAACCGGTTCGTGGCAGTGGGGCTCTCCCTGTCCTTGCTTCCGATCGCGGCCGCGCGCGTCGGCGCCGGTTGTGCGAGCCTGGCGGCGACGCGCCGCTTTCGTCAGCGGATGTTTTCCTTCTGCATACCGATTCAGCACGGGGCGTGCCCGCTCTTCCGGCAGACGCAACGAAAAAAGCCCGCCATTCAGGCGGGCTTCGATGCTGCGCTTGCCAAGCGACGCGTTCAGTCCAGCGACACGAAACACGAAACACAATGTGCCGCGAGCGGAACCGCTCACTGACGCTGATAAATCTCCGCGCCTTGCTTCATGAACTCGATCGACTTCACTTCCATGCCTTTCTTCAGCGCTTCGTCGTCGGTCACGCCCTGTTGCGCGGCGAACTCGCGCACGTCCTGGGTGATCTTCATCGAGCAGAAGTGCGGGCCGCACATCGAGCAGAAATGCGCGACCTTGGCCGAATCCTTCGGCAGCGTTTCGTCGTGGAATTCGCGCGCCTTGTCCGGGTCGAGACCGATATTGAACTGGTCTTCCCAGCGGAATTCGAAGCGTGCCTTCGAGAGCGCGTTGTCGCGCACCTGCGCGCCCGGATGGCCCTTCGCGAGGTCGGCGGCGTGGGCGGCGAGCTTGTACGTGATGATGCCGGTCTTCACGTCGTCCTTGTTCGGCAGGCCGAGGTGTTCCTTCGGCGTCACGTAGCAGAGCATCGCGGTGCCAAACCAGCCGATCATCGCGGCGCCGATGCCCGAGGTGATGTGGTCGTAGCCCGGTGCGATGTCGGTCGTGAGCGGCCCGAGCGTGTAGAACGGCGCTTCGTCGCACCAGTCGAGCTGCAGGTCCATGTTCTCCTTGATGAGCTGCATCGGCACGTGGCCCGGGCCTTCGATCATCACCTGCACGTCGTGCTTCCACGCGATCTGCGTGAGTTCGCCGAGCGTCTTCAGCTCGCCCAGCTGCGCTTCGTCGTTCGCGTCGTAGATCGAGCCGGGACGCAGGCCGTCGCCAAGCGAGAAGGCCACGTCGTAGGCCTTCATGATTTCGCAGATCTCTTCGAAGTGCTCATAGAGGAACGACTCGCGATGATGCGCGAGACACCACTTCGCCATGATCGAGCCGCCGCGCGAAACGATGCCGGTCATGCGGTTGGCCGTGAGCGGCACGTATTGCAGACGCACGCCCGCGTGGATCGTGAAGTAGTCGACGCCTTGCTCGGCCTGTTCGATCAGCGTGTCGCGGAAGATTTCCCACGTCAGGTCTTCGGCCTTGCCGTTGACCTTTTCGAGCGCCTGGTAGATCGGCACCGTGCCGATCGGCACCGGGCTGTTGCGGATGATCCACTCGCGCGTTTCATGAATGTGCTTGCCGGTCGACAGATCCATCACCGTGTCGCCGCCCCAGCGGATCGCCCACGTCATCTTGTCGACTTCCTCGCCGATCGACGACGTCACGGCCGAGTTGCCGATGTTCGCGTTGATCTTCACGAGGAAGTTGCGGCCGATGATCATCGGCTCGCTTTCCGGGTGATTGATGTTGTTCGGAATGATCGCGCGGCCGCGCGCGACTTCCTCGCGCACGAATTCCGCGGTGATTTCAGCGAGGCCGTTCGGGCCGAACGCGCTCGCGCCGAACGCCTGGCCCGGATGCTGGCGGCCCATCATCGCGGCGAGCTTCGTGCCGTTCGGGCCGCTCGTCTTCAGGCTTTCGAGGTACTCGGCGCGGCGCTGGTTCTCGCGGATCGCGATGTATTCCATCTCCGGCGTGACGATGCCCTGCCTCGCGTAGTGCATCTGCGTCACGTTTTTGCCGGCGACCGCGCGGCGCGGCGTGCGATGCAGGCCCGGGAAGCGCAACTGCGCGGTGGCCGGATCGGCGGCGCGCTCGCGGCTGAAGCTGCTCGACAGGCCGGTGAGCGGCTCGGTGTCGCCGCGCTCTTCGATCCACGCCTCGCGCAGCGCCGGCAGACCCGCGCGGATGTCGATCTTCGCGTCCGGGTCGGAGTAGGGGCCCGACGTGTCGTAGACGTAGATCGGCGGGTTCTTTTCGCCGCCGAAGCTGTCAGGCGTATCGGCCTGGGAGATTTCGCGCATCGGCACGCGGATGTCGGGGCGCGAGCCGGTCACGTAGACCTTGCGGGAATTCGGCAGCGGCGCGACGGCGGCTTCGTCGACATGGGCGTCGGCGGACAGGAACTTCGGGTTGGCGTTCATGCAAATCTCCATGCTAAGCAATGTGGGGCGGCTAAGCAGGAGACCGAGACGGAAGAGGTCGGAAATCGCGAGAGATGAGGCGGTGCAGCTGGAGTGCGAGATCCGTACGCTTCCCTGCGCTGGCATTATCCAGATCAGGTTCAAAGGGTATTTCTCACCCACGTGGCACGGACCTCCAGACACCGTGCGACGCAGGACCCCCGCGTTAGCAGCGCACACGATACACCGGCCGCCCGCTGTTTGGCAACCCATCCAGATAGATCAAGCGAGGGATTGGGTTGCAATCAGACATATCCTATTCTTGTTCTGACACCGTATTGAACAGCGATGGCCGACAGCGAAAAAACGCCCGCGGCTTATCTCGAAAAGCGCCGTTAAAACGCCGTTCAAGCTCCGTTCAAGCGGGTCGACCCATTGCCGTCCAGCCAGGTGCGGCAAGGCGGCTGTCCGGCGCGGCGATTCGCGCGGGGCGGCGTGCGAATGGCGCGAGGCGACTCGCGCCGATTGACAAAAAAGCGAGGTGTGCATGAAAGCGGAAACAGGGCGGTGGCCGGCGTTCGGCAGGAAGGCGGCGGTAGCGGCGTTGCTGGCCGCGCCGCTGGCGGCGTCGGCGGCAACGGGCGGGGTGATCCGGTTCGTCGGGATGGTCGTGGCGCCGCAGCTGGAAATCAGCGCGGATGCCGTGCCCACCGTCGCGAGCGCCGGCGGGGCGGCGGTGGCGGGGCAGGGGCTCGCGCGCACGGTGACGTTCGGCGCGTCGCCGGGCGTCGGCGGCGGCGTGGATGTCGCGCTCGAGGTCAACGGCGATGCACGCTCGCGCGATCTCGTGGCGGCGCGTTTCGTCGACGGTGGCGGGCACGTGACCGCGGCTCGCGATGGCCGCTATGACGTGGGACAACTGGGCGGCGTGCTGTCGCTCTCGGCGCAGCGCGCCGACGTGGACACGCGTGTCACGGTGGTCGTCAGCTACGAGTAAGCCGCGAGGTCCGTGGCGCCTGCCAGCCGCTGTCGAAAAAAAATAAAAACAGGCTGTCATAACCGGCGGCGCGGTTCGACCAACGTGCAGATTCCTTGTGGAGCACGTCATGTCGACCGCGCGCAGCCGTTCAACGCTTCGATATTGGGTTTTATCTTTCGCGCCAGTTTTCGCGCTGGCGATCTTCCTTTTCAGCGCTGGCGCCGGCAGCACTCGCGCCTACGCAGCCGCTGCCGCCTGCGCGGCGCACAGTCCCGCGCATCGCGTGGCGCTCGTCGAGTTGTACAGCAGCGAAGGCTGCGATAGCTGTCCGCCCGCCGACCGCTGGCTCGGTCAATGGAAAAGCGGCGCGGCCGCGCAGGGCATCGTGCCGCTCGCGCTGCATGTCGATTACTGGAACAGCCTTGGCTGGACCGACCGCTTTGCCCAGCCTCGCTTCACCGAACGTCAGCAGACGCTGACGAAGCTCGCGGGCGCTCACACGGTCTATACGCCGGAAGTGTTCGTCGCGGGTCACGAACTGCGCGACTGGTCGCGGCGCGACAGCTTCGCGAGCCGCATCGACTGGCTCGTCGCCGAACCGGCGCAGGCGAGCATCGCGCTTGCGTTGACGCCGCGCATGCCCGGCGCGTTCGATGTCGATGCGCGATTCCGCAGCGAGGCCGCGTCCGCTGCCGGTCCGTTGAGCGCCTATCTCGCGGTCTACGAAAACTCGCTGATGTCGCAGGTCGGCGCCGGCGAAAACCGCGGCGCGACGCTGCATCACGAGCGGGTCGTGCGGCAGTGGCTCGGTCCCATACCGCTCGTCGCGGGCCATGCGCGGATCAGGCAGGACATCCGCATCGAGGACGCGCCGGCCGATGCTGGCACCAACGCCAACGCCAACGCCAACGCCAACGCCAACGCCAACGCCAACGCCAACGCCAACGCCAACGACCGCTTCGGCGTGGTCGCCTTCGTCGAGAACGACGCGACCGGTGACGTGCTGCAAGCCACCGAACTGGCCGCCTGCCATTGAACACCATCCAGCCACCACTCCGGATTGCCCCATCCGCCTCAGGAGAGTCCCATGTCCACGCCCCACACCTTGCGCGACAGCGCGCCCCCCGCGACCCCGAACCGGCACCGCGCGATCCATCCGCTGTGGGTGCGCGTCACGCACTGGCTCAACGCGCTCGCGGCCATCGTGATGATGCTGTCGGGCTGGCGCATTTACGACGCCTCGCCGATTTTCCCGGCCTTCAGCTTTCCGACCGCGATCACGCTCGGCGGCTGGCTCGGCGGCGCGCTGCAATGGCACTTCGCGGCGATGTGGCTGCTCGTGTTCAACGGACTCGTCTATCTCGCGCTGAATCTCGCGAGCGGCCGCCTCGTGCGCAAGTTTCTGCCGCTGACGCCGCGCGTGGTGCTGCGCGACTTCGTCGCCGCCTTGCGCGGCCGGCTCTCGCATGCCGATCTGCGCGACTACAACGCGGTGCAGAAGCTCGCCTATCTGTTCGCGATCGTCGATCTGATCGTGCTGGTGCTGTCGGGGCTTGCGATCTGGAAGTCGGTGCAGTTTCCGCTGCTGCGCGAGCTGATGGGCGGCTATGACAACGCGCGCATCGTCCATTTCACGGCGATGTCGCTGCTGGCCGCGTTCCTCGCCGTGCATCTGGCGATGGTGGCGCTCGTGCCGCGCTCGCTGCTCGCGATGCTGCGCGGCCGCTGAGCCGCATGCAAGCGCAGGCTCCCGGACAACCCGCAATGACACACCCGACACACCCGACACACCCGACACACCCGACACACCCGAACCACAGCATGCACAACGTTACGGATGGCGAATCATGACCAAGCCCGATGATCGATCCACGCAACGCGGCCTCCAGCGGCTGGACCGCGCCTCGATCCTGCTCGATGCGAAGCGCGAGCTCGCGATGCCGTCGCGGCGTCTGTTCGGCAAGCAGTTGCTGACGCTCGGCGGTTTGTCGATGCTGACCGGCTGCTCGCTGACCGACGACGCCTCGGTCAACCGCTTCCTCACCGCCGTCTCGCGCCTGAACGACCGCGCGCAGGCCGCGCTGTTCGATCCGCGGCAACTCGCGCCGACCTACACCGAGGCGCAGATCACGCGGCCGTTTCCGTTCAACGCGTTCTACGGCATCGACGACGTGCCGCACGTGGACGGCGCCGACTACCGCCTCAAGGTGAGCGGCCTCGTCACCGGCCAGCGCGTCTGGACCCTGCCCGAGCTGTATGCGTTGCCGCATGCCGAGCAGATCACGCGGCATATCTGCGTGGAAGGATGGAGCGCGATCGGCCGCTGGGGCGGCACGCCGTTCGGCGATTTTCTGCGGCGCATCGGCGCGGATACGAGCGCGAAATACGTCGGCTTCAAATGCGCGGACGACTACTACGAAAGCATCGACATGGCGACCGCGCTGCATCCGCAAACGCTGCTGACGTTCTCGTACGACGGCGAGCAACTGCCTGCGAAGTACGGCTACCCGATGAAGCTGCGCATGCCGACCAAGCTCGGCTACAAGAATCCGAAACACATCGTCGAGATGTTCGTCACCAACACCTACCCTGGCGGCTACTGGGTCGACCAGGGCTACAACTGGTTCGGAGGCTCCTGACGCACGCGTCGGCGGCTTCGGAAATACGCCGGCCCGCGCCGGTTTCGCTTGATTTACCCCCACCCACTGACAAACGGAGTTATCCCATGAAAAAGTTCGTAATCGCAACGATCACGCTCGCCATGCTGGCTGGCAGCGGCGCCGCCTTCGCTCAGGCGAGCGGGGCGATGTCCCACGATTCGATGTCGAAGGACGCGATGTCGAAAGATTCGATGTCCAAAGACAGCATGTCGAAGGACAGCATGAAAAAAGACGCCATGAAACACGACGCAATGAAGAAGGATGGCGGTGCGATGGGCATGAAGCACGAGGCGTCGGGCGCGATGGCCAACTGAGGTCCCGGGCGCGCCTGACCCGTGCTGGCGGTCCCGGCGCGGCAGGCAAAAAAGCCGGTAAAAAGCAGCCAAAAAAGCAGCAAGAAAGCCGGGTTGATGCGCCCGGCTTTTTTCTGTTGTAACGATGCCAAAAAGTTACGATTCTCCCGAGCGATGCAGTGTGCGCTTACTGCATAATGCGGTGCGCGCCGCATTCGGCGCGTGCCGGCCGCGGCGCTTGCAGCGTCGCCGCGGATCGCGGCCCCATTGGGCACATTGGCGCTATCGGCCCACGGGCCGCGAGGGCCATCCGCATCGCTTTTTCGCTCCATCGACATGTCCGCCAGCTTCGCCCGTCAGACCGCATCGCCGATGCGGCGTCCGCCGTCCCGCACGAGGGAGGGCAGCGCAGGCGCGAGGCTTTTCCCGTGGATACGCTCGACGATGCAGGCGGGCTGAACGCATGTCGTCGCCCCGTTCCGTTTTTTCTCCGCGTCACTGGCCGATCCGTGCGCCGCGCTCGCACAATGGCCAGATCGCGCTCGCACTCGCCGTCGTCTATCTCGTGTGGGGCTCGACCTACCTCGCCGTGCACGTCTCGCTCGGCTCGTTTCCGCCGCTCCTGCTCTCCGGCTTGCGCAACCTGTTCGCCGGCCTCGGCCTGTTCGTGCTCGCGGTGCGCCGCAAGCCGATTCCGCCGAGCTTCGCTGAAATCCGCAACGCCGGGCTCGTCGGCACGATGCTCGTCGGTTTGTCGAGCGGCATGCTCGCCTACGGGATGCGCACCGTCGGCACCGGCACCGCGGCTGTGATGGTCGCCACCGTGCCGCTCTTCGCGAGCGTGATCGCGGCGCTCGCGGGCCGCAAGATCGGCCGCGGCGAATGGTTCGCGGTTGCGCTCGGGCTCGTCGGCATTGCGATTCTGAGCCACGGCGACACCACGCCTGGTTCGGCCGGCGGCAGTCTCGCGATTCTGTGCGGCGCACTGTTCTGGGCCGGCGGCGCGCATCTGGCCGGGCAACTGAAGCTGCCCTCGGACCTGTTTCTCTCGACCGCGCTGCAGATCGGCCTCGGCGGCGCGGTTTCGACGCTGGTCGCGTGGATCTCGGGCGAGCGCATGCTCGAACTGCATGTGCTGCCGCTGCTCGCGTTTCTCTATCTGATGCTGATCGGCACGATGGCCGCGTACGTCGCGTACGGTTTCCTGATTCGCCATACGAGCCCGATCATCGCAAGCAGCTGCATGTACGTGAATCCGGTCGTGGCGGTCGCGCTCGGTGCGTTGCTGCTTGGCGAGCCGGTCACGCGCTACACGGTGGTCGCGACGATCGTGATTCTCGTGAGCGTCGGCTTGTCGTTCTGGTTCGATTACCGGAAGAAGGGGCGCGCGTGAGGTGTGGGACGGGATTCACGTTCACGCGAGCGTGCTTGACGTAAATTCCGTGCAATGCGCCGCGCATGTCTTTGCGTGTGGCGTGCGTTGCGGGTGGGGAGCATAGGGCGGTGGAGCACGGTGGTGGGGTACGACCGCGGGGGATGACCGCGGGTCTGACCGTAGAGTCAGCGGTGGCGCACAGCACACCCGATCGCCATACGCCCCTCGGCCTTCGAGTTGCCTCACCACCCTCAAAGCCGCGCCGCCAGTTCCGCACCCTCGCGGATCGCGCGTTTCGCATCGAGCTCGGTCGCGAGCTTCGCGCCGCCAATCACGTGATAACGCGGCCTACCGTCGCTCGTGCCGCCGGGCGTCGACGGCAGCAACTCGCGCAACGATTCCTGCCCCGCGCACACGACAATCGTCTCGACCTCGAGCCACTCGTCGGCACCCGCGCGCGCGATCTTCAGACCGCGCGCGCCGATCTCGCGATACTCGACGCCGTCGAGCATCTGCACGCCGTTTCTGGCGAGCGTCGCGCGATGCACCCAGCCCGAGGTCTTGCCGAGTCCTGCGCCGAGCTTGCCGGCCTTGCGCTGTAGCAGCCAGATCTGCCGCGCCGGTTGTGGCGCGGACGGCGGCTTGAGCCCGCCGCGCTCGCGCACCGCGAGATCGACGCCCCATTCGTCGAGCCACGCATCGCGCGGTATCGGCAAGGGCTCGCCCGCGCGATGCAGCAGGAATTCGCTGACGTCGAAGCCGATGCCGCCCGCGCCGATCACCGCGACGCGCGCGCCGACCGGCGCCCCGCGCAGCACGTCCACGTAGGACAGCACATTGGGCCCGTCGATGCCGGCGATCGACGGCCGCCGCGGCACGATGCCGGTCGCGACGACCACGTCGTCGTAAGCGCCGGCGGCGAGCAGCGCGGCATCGGCGCGCGTGCCGAGCCGCACGTCGACGCGATGCCGCTGCAACTGGCTCTGGAAATAGCGGATCGTCTCGCTGAACTCTTCCTTGCCCGGCACGCGCATCGCGAGGTTGAACTGGCCGCCGAGCCTGTCGCTCGCTTCGAACAGCGTCACGCGATGGCCGCGCGAAGCCGCCACCGTCGCCGCCGACAAACCGGCCGGCCCCGCGCCGACCACCGCGATCGAACGCGCGGTCTGCGGACTTGCGAGCGGCCGGTAGAGCAGTTCGGTTTCGCGTCCCGCGCGCGGATTCACGAGACAGCTCGCGCGCTGATTCCTGAACGTGTGATCGAGGCAGGCCTGATTGCAGGCGATGCAGACATTGATTTCGTGCGCGCGGTTTTCGGCAGTCTTCAGCACGAACTCGGGGTCGGCGAGCAGCGGCCGCGCCATCGACACCAGATCGGCCGAGCCGTCGGCCAGCAGCGTCTCGGCGACCTCGGGCGTATTGATGCGGTTCGACGCGATCACCGGCACGTTGACGGCGGCCTTCAGGCGCGCGGAGAGCGAGGCGAAGGCCGCGCGCGGCACCGAGGTCACGATGGTCGGCACGCGTGCCTCGTGCCAGCCGATACCGGTATTGAAGATCGTCACGCCGGCCGCTTCGAGCGCCCGCGCGACCTGCACGGTTTCGTCCCACGTATTGCCGCCTTCGACGAGATCGATCAGCGACAGCCGGTACACGACGATAAAGCGCTCGCCGCACACCGCGCGCACGCGTTCGACGATCTCGCGCGCGAGCCGTATGCGGTTCTCGATGCTACCGCCGTACCGGTCGGTACGCCGGTTCGTGCGCGGGCAGAGGAACTGGTTCAGCAGATAGCCTTCGCTGCCCATGATCTCGATGCCGTCGTAGCCCGCGCGTTGCGCGAGCCGTGCGCAGCGCGCGTAATCGCGCACGGTCTTCGCGATGCCGGCGAGGCTGAGCGCGCGCGGCTTGAACTTCGAGATCGGCGACTTCAGCGCGGACGCCGAGACCACGAACGGCTGGTAGCCATAGCGGCCCGCGTGCAGGATCTGCAGCGCGATCTTGCCGCCCTCGGCATGCACGGCCTCGGTCACGAGCCGATGATTGCGCAGATCGAATACCGAGTTGAGCGTGCTGCCGAACGGCAGCAGCCAGCCCTCGCGATTCGGCGAAATGCCGCCCGTGATGATGAGCCCGACGCCGCCTTTGGCGCGCTCGCGGAAATACGCGGCGAGTTGCGGGTAATGCCAGAAGCGGTCTTCCATGCCGGTATGCATCGAACCCATCACGACGCGATTGCGCAGGCGCGTGAAGCCCAGGTCGAGTTCGGCGAGCAGGTGGGGGTAAGACATGCGGGGGACCGTGTAAGTAGGGGAGCCGCTCGCACGATACACCGCGCGCCGGGCCAGGCCGCCGAGGAAAAATTCTAAATTCCGCGAGGCATGAAAAAGCCCGCCGCGGTTTCCCGCGGCGGGCTCATCCTGACCCTGCCCGAACCTCCATTTATGGGTTCTTTTACTTGTTCTGTTCCGCGGAGTTCGTAATGGCGTTGCCGCCCTTCGAAATGTCTTCGCCGGCGCCCGCCACCGTGTTGCAACCGCTGGCAAGCATCGCCGTTCCGGCAAGCACAAGCAAAGCGATCAGTCGAGTCATGAAAGTTCTCCTTGTCGAGAATGCATCGGTTGATGTCGGCCGACCGGCGCCATGCCGGTCGAACAGGTTTCGATCCGGTCCCGAATCAGTCTCGAACCGGCCTCGCACCAGCCATGACTGCATGGTAAGAAAAGGGCGGAGCGCGCGCTGTCGGTCGCGCGGCGATTTTGTTGTAGGCGGGCTCCGGTGTTTGCGTCGGCGTCGTCCTACAGCGGGGCACGCCTCATGCCGCAGGGCCTTGCCCGACGAGGCCTGGCGACGTGGGCGGCGCGGCGGCCGGCGTGGCTGGGGTGGCCGACCCGAGCGCGGCCACTGCCGCCGATTGCGGCAGATCGACCGACGGCGTCGCCGTGCTGACGCTCGGCATGACCACGTCGATCTCGGTGCCGCCCGGCGTGCCGCGCCGGATGTCGAAGCGTCCGCCATGCGCGGCGACGCGCTGCCGCATGCCGAGCAGGCCGTGCGTATGCGTGCGTGTCAGGTCGGCCGGCATGATGCCCACGCCGTTGTCGCCGATATGCAGCGCGACCTGGCCGTCGTCGACCCGCAAGGCGATCGATACCTTCGAGGCCCGCGCGTACTTCGCCGCATTCGTCAGCGACTCCTGCGCGACGCGAAAGAGCGCGATCTCGGTCTGCTCGTCGAGCTGGACGTCGTCGGCGGGCAGGTGCAGGTCGAGCGTCCAGTTGTTGCGCTGCGCGGCTTCGTCGGCGAGCGTGCGCAGCGCCGTGACGAGCCCGAAATTGGCGAGCACCGTGGGCCGCATGTCCTCGATGATGCGCCGCTTCAGTGCGATGCCCTGGTCGAGATTGGCGAGCGCGCGCCTGAGCTTGTCGGCGAGATCGGGTTCGCTGTCTTCGAGCTTGCGGCGCGCCCATGCGACGTCCATCCGGCACGCGGTCAGAATCGCACCGAGTTCGTCGTGCAGTTCGCGCGCGAGCTGCGTCTTTTCGTTTTCGCTGACCGCCTGCAGGTGCCAGCCGAGCGCTTCGAGCTGACGCGTGCGCTCGTTGACGAGCTGGTCGAGTTCTTCCTGCTGCGTAATCAGTTGACGCTGCGCGCGCGTCTGCCGGTCGATCTGGATGCCGAGATCGCGAAACAGCAGGATGAACAGCACGATGTTCAGCGCCGAGAGACCCGCCGCGCACAGCGTCGAGAGCCGCTGATCGGCGCGGCTCGCGGCGAGCGCATGCTGCGCGCGGCGCTCCTCGTCGTCGCGCAGCAGCGCGAGCGTGCTGTCGATTAGCGACGCGCCGGCGGGATTCAGCCTGGCTGCCGGCCCGCAGGCGCCAAGATCGAGCCGATGCGGCGCCGCCTGTTGCAGCGCAGTTGCGCCCGCACCGATGCGCGCATCGATCAGCGCGACGATCTGCGTGAAACTCGCAAGCTCGGCGCTGTCGGCGCGGCTGTCGCGATAGAAGCGCTCCAGTTGCCGCGTGTTCTCGCGGATGCGCGCGGCGCTCGCGCAAAAGGCCTCGGCGGAAGCCATGTCCTGCGTCAGCAGAAAATGATTCTGCTGCGCGGCGAGCCGCGACAGTTCGCTCGCGAGCGTGCTGAGCCGCACGGTGACGTCGCGTGCTTCGAGCGCGGTTTCGTACTCGGCCGCGATGCGCTGGCGTGCGGTTTCGAGAATCACGAGACCGCCCACCGTGATGACGATCGCGACCGTCATCGCGATGGCCCAACTGCGCTTGCGCATCCAGTCGGCGAGCCGCGCCGTGACGCGAGGGCGGCTCAGTTCCGGCGCGTTCTGTGCGTTCTGCACGTTCGACACATTCGGCTCCTCGGATCGGGATCGGCTTCAACAGCGACTTCGATATCGGCCTCGATATCGCACTCGCCCGGCGGCGCAGCGCGGCTCGCGTAACGCGGACGTAAGCCGATGTAAGCGGATTCTCACACGAAAAACGGCGAGCGTCGGAGTGCGCCTGCGCGCACCGCCCGATACGATGGACCCGACCATTCGCTCAACGTTTCGTTTCAGGAGGGAGCCATCATGTTGAAGTGGGCGCTGTTCTTTGCCGTCGTGGCCGTGATCGCCGGTCTTCTCGGATTTACCGGTATCGCGGCCGGCGCGGCGGCCATCGCGAAGTTCCTGTTCTTCGTGTTCGTCGTGCTGTGCGTGGTGTTCCTCGTGCTCGGCTTCGTGATAACGAAAAAGATAGTCGACTAGCGCGGCGGGCGAGCGATTTGCTTCGCAGACCCAACGTCGATACAAGGGAGAACCGTCATGCTTCACTATGCCATCGTCTTCTTCGTGATTGCGATCATCGCCGCAGTGTTCGGCTTTACCGGCATCGCGGCGGGTGCGGCCGAGATCGCGAAGATTCTGTTCTACATCTTTCTGGTCGTATTCGTGGTCACTTTGCTGCTCGGCGTGTTCCGAACGTAGCCGAAGCGGGCGCGGTTCGTGCTCAATTCGTACGTGACGTGCCATTTCCCCACAACAGTCCAAGGAGAAATTCGATGACGAAACAATCCGCCGCCCAGAGCGGGGCTGCCCAGTCCGACGGTCCGTTCGTGATGGACCTGCAGAAGATTCGCGACGACGCGCGCAAGCACATCTCCGACGGTCCGGTTACCGCGACCTACGGTGCCGATCGCAAGATCGTGCTCAAGCTGCTCAACGATGCGCTCGCGACCGAAATCGTTTGCACGCTGCGCTACAAGCGCCATCATTTCATGGCCAAGGGCATCAATTCGGAAGCGGTGGCGGTCGAGTTCGCCGAGCATGCGGCCGAGGAGCAGGAACACGCGGACCGTATCGCCGAGCGTATCGTGCAGCTCGGCGGCGAACCCGATTTCGCGCCGGACGGTCTGAAGAAGCGCGCGCATTCGGAGTACAAGGAGGGCGCGAGCCTGACCGACATGATTCGCGAGAACCTGGTTGCCGAGCGCATCGCGATCGATACGTATCGCGAGACCGTGCGCTATCTCGGCGAGAAGGACGTGACCACGCGCCGTCTGCTGGAGGAAATCCTCGCGGTCGAGGAAGAGCATGCCGACGATATGGCCGATCTGCTCGAGGGACGCGACTAGCGGATAGTGTGGATGGGCAGCTTCGATGGCTGCAACAAGGGCGCGCGGGTGGGCCGGGTCGCGTGAGTTAGCATGAATTCGCGCGATCCGGCGCGAGGGATGCAAGGCGGTGAGGTGCATGAACCCGTCCGTGTATTTCGGCCAGGCCACGTGCCTGGTCATTACAATGTCCGTTTCGGAGCGATCTCCTTTGCACGGACACCCAACCGATGATTCGAGTGCTGATAGCTGACGATCATGCGATCGTCCGAGGCGGTTTCAGACAGTTCGTCGCCGACGAGCCGGATATGTGCGTGGCCGCCGAGGCCGCCACCGGCGAGGAAGCCATCAATCTCGTGCGCGAGCAGGCATTCGACGTGGTGCTGCTCGACATCGCGATGCCCGACAAGAACGGCATCGACACCTTGCGCGTGATCCGGCAGGTGCGCCCCGAGCAGGGCGTGCTGATTCTTTCCGGCTATCCCGAGAGCCAGTATGCGATCAATCTGCTGCGCGCCGGCGCGAACGGTTATCTGAACAAGGACTGCGAGCCCGAGGAAATCGTGCGGGCAATCCGCTCGGTCGCACGCGGACATCGTTACCTGTCCGAAGCGGTTGCCGATACGCTCGCCGACAATCTCGACAAGCCCGCCGCGGGGCGGCCGCACGAAGCGCTGTCGGAGCGCGAATTCCAGATCTTCTGCAAGCTCGCGGCCGGACGCTTGCCGACCGAGATCGCCGAGGAATTGCATCTGTCCGTGAAAACCGTGAGCACGTATCGCGCGCGCGTGCTGGAGAAGATGCGGCTCGCGACCAACGCGGACCTCACGTATTACGCGATCAAGAACGGTTTGATCGAATGAGGGACGATCGAGACATGCCGATGAACCGCGAACCGAAGTCCGCTGCCGAGCCCGCCCGCCGCGCGCCGCTGCGCGTGCTGCTGATCGAGGATTCGCCGCTGATCCGTCGCAGCCTCGTGGAGGCGATCGATTCGTCCGGTCTGCTGCGGGTGGCCGCTTACGCCGATGCTGCCGATCAGGCGATCGCGCTGCTCGGCGACGAAACCTTCGACGCGGTGATTATCGATCTGCAACTGAAGCAGGGCTCGGGCGTGCCGGTGCTCGCATACTTGCAGCGCGAGGGGCTGATCGATGCGATGTTCGCCGCGGTGCTGACCAATCACGCGCTGCCTGCGTATCGCGCGCGCTGCGAGCAGTACGGCGTGCGCCACTTTTACGACAAATCGTTCGAGTTCGACCGCGTGCTCGATGCGTTGCAGGAGTATGCGTTGGGGCGCGGCGATCCGCGCACGGCCGGACGATGAGCGATGGAACCCCGGCAAAACCTGACGAACCGAATGGGCCTCCATGTTCGAGCAATACCTGAAGCGCTGGAATCTGACGATCGATGGCGATCCGTTTACCTCGCGCAGCGGCAACCTGCTCCCGGTCCGTCAATACGGGGTGGCCGCCATCCTCAAGCTGTCGTCCGAGGCCGAGGAACGGGCGGGCAGCCGCCTGATGGTGTGGTGGGGCGGCGAGGGCGCGGCGCCGGTGCTGGCTCACGACGGTGAAGCCTTGCTGATGGCGCGTGCGCAAGGTTCCGCTTCGCTCGTGCAAATGGTCGAACAGGGCCGCGATGACGACGCCACGCGCATCTTATGCGCAACGGTCTCGCAGTTGCATCGGCCGCGCGCCGCGCCGCTTCACACGCCGCTTCCCGCGCTGGTTCCGTTGACGCAATGGTTCGATGCGCTGTTGTGCGCGGGCCCCGCGCATGGTGGGATTGTCGGGCTCTGCGCCCAGACCGCGCGCGAACTGCTGGCGGCACCGCGCGACGTCACGGTTCTGCACGGCGATATTCACCACGGCAATGTGCTCGACTTCGGACCGTCCGGCTGGCTCGCGATCGATCCCAAAGGTTTGTACGGCGAGCGCGCGTTCGACTATGCCAACCTCTTCTGCAACCCCGACGGCGAGAGCGCATTGGCACCGGGCATCTTCCGGCGCCGTATCGAGTTGGTTGCCGATGTCGCCGGTATCGAGCCGCGGCGACTTCTGCAGTGGGTGCTTGCGTGGACGGGTTTATCGACGGTCTGGATGCTCGAAGACGGCGAAGATGGCGACGATGCAGGCAGCAGACTCGAAATAGGCAAGCTCGCGGCAGCCGCGCTCGGCATCGTCGAGTGAATCTTCAGATATAAACGAGTGTGCATTTCACGGAGCCAATGCCATGCAACTGCTGGATCACGTGTCGATTGGCGTGCCGGATCTTCAGACGGCGCGACCCTTTTACGATGCCGTCATGGCCGCTCTGGGGGCGCGCAAGGTTTATGACGAGCCCACTGCGCTCGGTTACGGCGAGCGCTGCAGCGGGGACGACACGGTATCAACCTGTCTGGCGATATATCTGGACCCCGGCGAAATAACGCCGAACAAACGCCATTGGTGTTTCAAGGCGCCGTCCCGCGAGCATGTGGACGCGTTTTACCAGGCCGGACTGTCGGCGGGCGGACGGTCTGACGGAGAGCCGGGACTAAGGCCTCACTACCATCGGGATTACTACGCGGCGTTTCTCGTCGACCCCGCTGGCAACCGCGTCGAGGCCGTGTGTCATGCGGCTCCGTCAGCGAGTCGAGTCCCGTGACAGGCCGAGTCCTGTTGTCACCATCCCCGCTTCATCGCTTCATCGAGCATCCCAAGCGTGAGCGCGCGGCCGCCGAGTGATTCGCGTGCCCTCGCGCTAAACAGGGATTTCAATGTCGTTGCCGCGACGTCGCGTTTGCGCATGGCTGCGGATGGAACGTAGCAGGCCACGTTGAAATCCCGCAGATCGACACGGAACCGTTCGGACCACGCGCGCATCGTCTCTACGATCTTCGCGGGTTCCCAATCGAGATCGTGATAGAGGTCCATGTCGCGGGTCAGCTTTTCGTCGAGAGGCAACGCAGCGGGTGTCCACATTTCCCGTATGAATTGATCGAGATCGAGCCACGCATCGCTCATTACAGGCGATCTTCCTGCCAATGGCTCATCAGCCTTGCGCGCAGCCCGCAATCAATGCCCGGCCCGCGCCGGCAAACTCAAATGATTCCACGCGGCCAGCGCCGCGAACACGAGGCCCGCGATACTCACGCCGATCCAGCCGAACATGGGCCAGACGATCGCGCTGACGCCCGAGCCGAGCGTGCCGCCGATGAAATACGCGACCATGTACACGGTATTCACGCGGCTGCGCGCTTCGGGCTTCAGCGCGTAGATGCGCGACTGATTCGAAATCTGCGCAGCCTGCACGCCGACGTCGAGAATGATCACGCCGATCACGAGCCCGACGAGGCTCTTCGCCGATGCGCCGAACACGACGAACGCAATCGCGACGAGCACGATCGACAGCGTGACGACCGCGCGCGGTCCGCGCCGGTCGGAGAACTTGCCGGCGAGCGGCGCGGCCATCGCGCCGGCCGCGCCGACGATGCCGAACAGTCCCGCCGCCTGCGGTCCGAGATGAAACGGCGCGCCCGCGAGCAGCAAGGCGAGCACCGACCAGAAGATGCTGAACGCGCCGAACATCGCCGCGCCGGTCAGCGAGGCTTCGCGCAGCGCGCGATGTCCGGTCACGAGATGCCACATCGACACGAGTAGCTTGCCGTACGGCAGCGTCGAGGTCGGCTGGCTCTTCGGCAAACGCAGGACGATCACGACCGCGAGCACCAGCAGCGCGACGACCGACATGCCGAACACCGCGCGCCAGCCGAAGTATTCGCCGACGATGCCCGCCGCAGTCCGCGCGAGCAGAATGCCGAGCAGCAGGCCGCTCATCACCGTGCCGACCGCCTGGCCGCGCTCGGCCGGCGGCGCGAGTTCGGCTGCGAACGGCACGGCCTGCTGTGCGATCGTCGCGAGCACGCCGATCGCGAGACTCGCGACGATCAGCACGGAGAGCGTCTGCGCGGTTGCCGCGACGACGAGCGCGATGCACATCGCGGCGATCTGCAGCAGGATCAGCAGACGCCGGTCGAAGCGGTCGCCGAGCGGCGCGAGCAGCAGCATGCCGGCCGCGTAGCCGAGCTGCGTGACGGCCGGCACCGCGCCGACCCACGAGGCGCCGCCCGGAAACGACTGGCGCAGGTTGTCGAGCAGCGGCTGGTTGTAATAGATGTTGGCGACCGAAATGCCGGCGATCGTCGCGAGCAGCAGCAACAGGCCGCGCAGCGAGCGGGCGGAGGCGGGAGCGGAGGTGGAGGCGTCGGGAGTGGACATGACTCAGGCAGGAGCAACGGACCGGCCCATGCGCGGTCCTCGAGCGTGCCGATCATACCGGAGCGAGGCGGATCGTGCTGACGGGCGGCCCACGGTCCTGGGCGAGACACGGGCCGCGCGGACACGAGCGGGCCACGGCGCGCCGGAGCCGGGGGCGCTAAAGCCGGGGCGCGAGGCTGGCGTGCGATCCCGCTGCGGGTCGTTGCGGACTGTTTCGGACGTCGCTCCGATGACGCTTCCATGACGCGCGGCAAGGGCTCGATTGTCGTGCGCTCGCGTCGGCGCATCGGGATGACGTATCGATTTGAAGCGTCGATTTGAAGCATCGGGACCCGGCATCGAAAGGACGCATCGAAGCGACGCATCGAATCCCGGTGCATCAGAGCGCCGACCTCGGTCGCTCGACTCGCCGCCGTCGTCGTCGAACATCATCAAACGTCATCAAACGTCATCAAACGGATAAGGCCCGTCGGCGGCCTCGACATACGCATGATGCGTCACGATGCCGGTCGCCGGATCGTAGCGATGCAGCGCATAGGCGGGCGGCTCCATCACGAACATCGACGGTGCATCCTCGCGCAGATCGAGCGCGACCTGGTGCGCGGGCGCCGGAATCGCACACGCGATCGTGCCGCCGAAGCGCACGTACATCGGCCGATGCACGTGTCCGCAGATCACGCGCTCGACGTTCGGATGACGCGCGATCAACGCGGCGAGCTTGTCCGATGCCGCCGGATCGAGCCGCATCTCGTCCATGTGCTCGATACCGCAGGCGAACGGCGGATGATGCAGCGCGACCACGACCGGTTTGCCGCTTGCCGCGTCGAGCTGCTGCGCGAGCCACGCGAGCCGCGTATCGCACAGCATGCCGCCGCTTGCGCCCGGCACCAGCGAATCGAGCGCGATCACGCGCAGCGGGCCGACGTCGAGCGCGTACTGCACGAACTCGCCGCCGCCGTGCAGTTCCGCGCGCTCGGGAAACGCCGCGCGCAACGCGCCGCGTTCGTCGTGATTGCCGACTAGCAGGAAGTAGGGGATGTCGAGCGGCGCGAGCAGCGTCTTCAGGTGTTCGTACTGTTGCGGGTCGCCCTGATCGACGAGATCGCCGGTCATGATGACCGCGTCGGGACGCGGCACGAGCGCATTGAGCGCGGCGACGCAGCGCGCGAGATACGGCGCGGTATCGATGCGGCGGTAGGCGAGCTCGCCGGGCCGCTTGATGTGCAGGTCGCTGATTTGAGCCAGTAGCATGGGGAATCCTCGGTGTGGCGCGCCGGAAGCCGGCGCCGCTTCCATTACGATAATGCAATCGGCGCGTGCGGTTCGATCGAGACTTGCGGCAGGTGTCGTCGTTGCGGCCGATGTACGGACCCCGCCGGCGCGAGTGCTGCTGCCGCGTTGAAATCGACTTCGCACTATCGGGAGCGTTTGTGACCGGCGGATGAAGCCGGAAAGCCGGATGGGGCGGCGGGTTTGTCGTGAGAATACGGCTGGATTGCCGGCGGATTGCAGGTGGATTGGCGAGCGGCTACAGTTCGCCCGCTGCGCTTTTTGGCGTGCCCGTCACGCAATGGTAGAATTCGCGACCGCGCGTGGTCGCGACCCCTGCCGGGGTGATGAAATTGGTAAACATAGCGGACTTAAAATCCGCCGCCTCACGGCTTGTCGGTTCGAGTCCGATCCCCGGCACCACAATACCAGCAAGGGTTTCGCCGATTCGACCCGCGCAAGCCCTGTCTCATTGGTATGGGTTTTCTGCCCTGAACCGGATTTTCCGGTCTCTTTCTCTCTTGCCCGATCTTTCCCGTCGCCGCTGCCAATTTTTTGTGCGCGTGATATTGAACGGACGTCACCGCGTTCGGCGACGAAGCAGTGCAGCCTATGGACGATTGTGTCGATCCGCCAGTCGCTAGTTTCTACCGCCATGTTTCCGCTTGACGCGCCCCAGACACGCTAGCTCTCCGCCCGTTCGGCCGGATGCGCAGCGAGCCATGCCGATTCGGCATCGTCAAAGAGCCTCGATCGCGTGAGAAAGCGCAGACCCGTAGGACGCTCCAGCGAAAACATGCCGCCGTTGCCGGACACGCAATCGATGATGAGCTGCGTGTGCTGCCAGTACTCGAATTGCGATTCGCTCATGTAGAAGGGCACGCCCGCAAGGGTGCCGAGTTTCACGTCCGAGCCGCCCACCATGAACTCATTGGCTGGAAAGCACATGGGCGCACTGCCGTCGCAACAGCCGCCCGATTGATGAAACAGCACGGGACCGTGCTCGGCGACGAGTTGTTCGATCAGCGCGATCGCGGCGGGCGTTGCGACGACACGCGGCACTTCGTCGGCCATGGCGAGTACTCCCTGGCGATGGCGCCTCGCCGTGCATCATGCGGCGGCGAGGCCGGGACCGTCACTCAGAAGAATCCGAGCGGCTTGTCGCTATAGCTCACCAGCAGATTTTTCGTCTGCTGATAATGGTCGAGCATCATCTTATGGTTTTCACGTCCGATGCCCGACTGCTTGTAGCCGCCGAACGCAGCATGCGCGGGATAGACGTGATAGCAGTTGGTCCACACCCGGCCCGCCTGGATCGCGCGGCCGAAGCGATAGGCGCGCGTGCCGTCGCGTGTCCAGATGCCGGCGCCGAGGCCGTACAGCGTGTCGTTGGCGATATGCAGCGCTTCTTCCTCGGTCTTGAACGTCGTGACTGACACGACCGGCCCGAAGATCTCTTCCTGGAAGATCCGCATCTTGTTGTGGCCGCGGAACACCGTGGGCTTCACGTAGTAGCCGTTCTTCAATTCGCCTTCGAACGCGTTGCGCTCGCCGCCCGTCAGGCATTGCGCGCCTTCCTGCTTGCCGAGATCGAGATACGAGAGAATTTTCTCCAGTTGTTCCCGCGACGCCTGTGCGCCGATCATGGTCTTCGGATCGAGCGGATGTCCCTGCGCGATCGCGCCAACACGCTTGAGCGCGCGTTCCATGAAGCGGTCGTAGATTTTCTCGTCGATCAGCACGCGCGACGGACACGTACACACTTCTCCCTGATTGAGCGCGAACATCGTGAACCCTTCCAGCGCCTTGTCGAGGAAGCTGTCGTCGTGCTCCATCACGTCGGCGAAGAAGATGTTCGGGCTCTTGCCGCCGAGCTCCAGCGTCACGGGAATCAGGTTCTGGCTCGCATACTGCATGATGAGCCGGCCCGTGGTGGTTTCACCCGTGAAGGCCACCTTCGAGATGCGCTTGTTCGAAGCAAGCGGCTTGCCGGCTTCGAGACCAAAGCCGTTCACCACATTCACGACGCCGGGCGGCAGCAGATCCTGAATCAATTCGATCAGCACGAGGATCGAGGCCGGAGTCTGCTCGGCGGGCTTGAGCACGACGCAGTTGCCGGCCGCGAGCGCGGGGGCGAGCTTCCACGTCGCCATCAGGATCGGGAAATTCCACGGAATGATCTGGCCCACCACACCGAGCGGCTCGTGGAAGTGATAGGCAACCGTGTCGTCGTCGATCTGCGAAATGGCGCCTTCCTGGGCACGGACCGCGCTGGCGAAATAGCGGAAATGATCGATCGTGAGCGGAATGTCGGCCGCCATGCTTTCGCGCAATGGCTTGCCGTTGTCGATGGTCTCCGCCACGGCGAGCCGCGTGAGATTGGCCTCGATGCGCTCGGCGATCCGGTTCAGCAGATTCGCGCGGTCTGCCGCCGAGGTGCGGCCCCAGGCGTCCTTGGCCTTGTGCGCGGCGTCGAGCGCGAGTTCGACGTCGGCTTCGCGCGAACGGGGGATGGACGTGAAGGGCTCGCCCGTGATCGGGGAAATATTGTCGAAGTACTCGTTGCCGACGGGCTTGAGCCACTGCCCGCCGATGAAGTTCTCGTACTGCTTGCGGAAGGGATATTCGGTGGTGAGGTACTGCAGTTCTGCGTGGTTCATGGGTGTATTCCTCGCATGTCGACGGGACAGGTGTACCGCTCCGTTATATCCTGAGAAATATTACGCCTCTCCACCGTAAGGATTCGAAGTTTCGATTTTGCGACGCACAACGGAAGCGTCGCCGGACGGTGGCAAGGCTTGCCGTCAGCGGCGTCAGGGCCTCAATACGCGGGTTTCGATCCGGAGAAGGCGTTTGACGTGACGTGGCGCGGGCAGAAGATCCGCGCCCGAGAACAGGATGGGGGCGCCGTCATCGGGATCGAGCGGCACGCCGTCGCACTCGTACGCAACCACGACTTGCCGCCCCACCAGCGTGTTGAACAGTTCGTGCCACGAGAAGGTGACCGCGTAGCCATCGTGGCCGACAGCGATGAAGATCATGCGCTTGAAGTCGCCATCCGCGTCGCAGCGCAGTTCGGCCTGCCTGAGCAGATCGGTCAGCAGGACCCCGCGATACGGCGCAACGGTGCGGATAAAGCGGTTCGTGGTGTAGCAGCGCAGATCGAACGGAGCACAGGTCACGCCCGGATATTGCCGGAGATCATCGAGCGAGAGCGTCAGGGGGCGAACCACATTGCCGGTGAGGAAGAGCGTGCCCGTGGAAGAGGCGACATCGGCAGAGGCGTGGTCGGTTTGCGCAGCATTCATCTGGAACTCTCCGAGGCAGACCAGGCGAGCGAACTGCCCGCTATAACTGACCGTATATTACGCTGGGCTGCGCATCCTCGTCATTTTCGCGGGAGTATGGTGGTTATGCCGTGCCGTTTATGCATTGCGCCGTGCGCCGAACAGGGGCGCCGCGCATGTAGGGGAAGATCAAGGGGAGATCAGTCGCGGCGTATCGAAGTCATTGCGCAAGAGAGCATCAGCCCCGCCGTTTCGCTTGCCAGGGAAAAATCGGGTATCACGATTTCGCGGAAGTAGGCCTTGAGCGCGCTCAGGGCAATCCGGTCACGCGAGCAGATGGACGCGCTGATGGCATCGCCGCGCGAGGCAAGCGTGCCGGCCGGCACGACTTCCGCGACGAGGTCCCATTCGCGAGCGGTCTTTGCATCGATGGTGTCGGTCAGATAGATCATATGCGCCGCCGCTTTGGGGGGCACGCGATGTCGCAGCACCGACCACACCAAAGTGGGCGGCAGGTTCTTCTGCAGTTCGGGCAGACTGAAGCGAGCCTCTGCCGATGCGATGGCGAGATCGCAGGCCGCAACGAGCGCGCAACCGAAACCCTGAGCGTCTCCCTGCACCTCGGCCAGCACCGGAATCTCGCTTTCATGCAATGCGCGGTAGACGCCGAGGATCGGATCGGCAATCGCGCGGCGAAACTGCTCCGGACTCGCGACCGGTTGCGAGGGCGGATTCGCTGCTCGACCGCCGCAAAAACTGGCACCTGTCGCGCTGATCCGGATGAGTTTCACGGCGGGGTCGCGACCCGCGGCGCGAATCGAATCCGCTAGCGCACCCAATCCGTTCAGGCTCAGCGTATTGCCGCTGTCGGGCTGCGCAAACGCAATACGGCATTCGCTGCCGATTCTGGAGACGCTGAATTCGGTGATGAGATTCATCTGCTCACGCTCGAGAGGTTCGTGCACGGCAAGCCGTGCTTGCAAGGTAGGCCGTTACAGCGCGACGAGACGCGTTGCGGATAGTTCGAACCGCGACATCGACGCTTCGTGCGTTCCGTTCATGCAGCGCCAGAGATAGAACAGTTCGATAAAGCCGGCGATGTTATGCGTGTCGTGCACGTCATCGTCGTCTGCCGGGAACGTGCCGTCATCGTGAAAGCCTGCTAGCCCGTCATTCTGCGCAGGCCGCGTTTTGCGTTGCTGCCCGATACCGCTTCCCGTTTCAAGGTGCCAATCCATCGTTCTTCCTGGTGGAGAAGGGAGAAGGGCGGTGCGCGAGCGCCGCCGGCCTCTGTTTGTCAGATGGCGCGCGTTTCGCCGCCGTCGATATCGAGAATGGAGCCCTGCGCGAACGATGCCGCCGCCGATGCCATGAATGCCACCGCCTGGCCTATTTCGTCCGGAGAGCCGAAGCGGTTGATGCCGCATTCCTTGAGCAACCGGTCCGTGGCGACATCGGGGGGCACGCCGGCGTTCTGGGCAATGCGCTGGATGTTGCGTTCAAGGCGGTCGGTTCTGATACGCCCGGGATTGACTGCGCACACGCGGACGCCATCGCGTTTGCCGATATCGGCCATCGCTTTCGTGAAGTTGATCAGCCCGGCATTGACGACGCCGCCAATCGTGAACTCGCCGATTCCGGTCCATGCGCCGACGCCGACGATGTTGACGACCGTGCCCTGCGTCTGCGCGAGATGCGGCCATGCCGCGCGCGTCATGCGCACGTAGCCGTGCAGCTTGAGCGCGAGACCATCCTGCCAGTCGTCGTCGGTCAATTCGAAGAAGTCGCCGCGCTGGGTCGCGCCCGCGTTGTTCACGAGCAGATCGAGACGCCCGAACCGGGCGAGCGTTTGCTCGACCACGGCGGACGCGGCCGTGCGCTCGCGCAGGTCGCAAGCGACGGTCAGCACGTCGACGCCGCTGTGTTCGCGCAAGGCGGCGGCGGTCGCGTCGAGCTTCGCGGCATCGCGTGCGACCAGCGCGAGCTGCATGCCTTCCTGTGCGAGCTGGCGCGCGACGCCGGCACCGATGCCGCGGTTCGCACCGGTGACGATCGCGACCTTGTCCTTCAGATTCAATTCCATGCTGTCTCCTGGGGGACGTGCTTTGTTTTTTTCAACCGCGACCGCGATTCATTCGATCTGCACCATCACGCGCGCGTCGACGATCTTGACCGGAAACGCCCGCAGATCTTCGGTCAACGGCGCGCACATCGCCTTGCCCGTGCGCACGTCGAAGCGTCCCTGATGCAAGGGGCACTCGATTTCGCCGTCTTCGAGAAAACCGTCGCACAGCCGGGCATGTCCGTGTGTGCAGATGTTGTCGGTCGCGTACACCTCACCGTCGATCGAATACAGTGCGATTTCGCGCCCGCCCGCCTTGACGGCGACGACGTCGTCGGCGCGCAGATCGGCTTGCGCCGCTACGTCGATCCAGCCTTCTGTCATGGAAATGTTCTCCTGATTGAACCTGTGTTGAACCTGTGTGTTGGGATGGGTGATGTCACGCCGGTTGCGTGGCGATTGGGGGTTGCGTGAAGAAAGCGTCGGCGTAGATGCGCGAAGGATCGAGCCCTCTCGCGACGAGCGCCGCCGTCACGGCGTCGACCATCGGCGGCGAACCGCACACATAGCCGCGAAAATCGGGCAGATCATCAGCGCCTGGCCAGTCGGCGGCGATCGCGTCGGGAACGAGTCCCGCGCGATGCCCTTCCTGCGCGGGACCGCTCGCGACGACGATTTGCACGAGCAGATTCGGATAGCGTCGTTGCAGATCGGCAAGCGTTTGTGCGCCATACAGGTCTTCTTCGGAACGCACGCCGAAGTACAGATGGACCGGCCGGCGATTGCCGGCTTCGAGCGAAGCACGCGTGATCGACAGCACGGGCGCGAGCCCCGTGCCGCCGCCGACGCAGATGATCGGGCCGTCGTGAGTGCGGCGCAGATAGGAGGTGCCGAGCGGGCCGCCGATCCGCGCGGTATCGCCGGGCCGCAGCACGTTAGCGACATGCCGGCTGACGGTGCCGCCCGGGACGATGCGAATGTGGAATTCGAGCAGATTGTCGCCTTCGACGGAAGCCATCGAATAGGGCCGTTCGAGTCCGGGCCCGAACTGCAGCGTCGCGAATTGACCCGGCGAAAACGATAGCGGGCGGTTCGTGCGAAAACGCACGATGCGCACGTCATGCACGGGCGCCTCGATGGACTCGACCGTGCCCTTCAGAATGCGCGCGGGATGCACGACGATCTCGTCGGGCTCGGGGATGGCGATGGTGCAATCGCCCGTAAGCGAGGCCTGGCACGCGAGCACGGTTTGCGAGGGCGAGTCGATGCGCTCGCTTCCGACTTGCAGCGACCCGTCGATCAGCGTGCACCGGCAGGTGCCGCAGCGGCCCGCGGAGCAGCTATAGGAAATCGGTACGCTCGCCTGCCGCAAGGTGTCGAGCAGATTGTCGCCGGATGCGAAGCCGATCGACTGTCCGGTGGGTTGCACGTGCAACTGCATGAATGTCTCCGCCTCTAGATCTGTTTTTGGCGATCTTAAGCGGGAGACTGTCAGGCAGGAACTACGTGCCCGGAATGGACGATATTCGCACGCTGAATATGTGCGTGACCCGGTGCACCGGCCCGTATCACGGCAGCGGCACGGTCTGCTCGGTCGGCACGTGCGGCGCGCCTTCGCTGAACGTGTCGAACATCATCGAGCGCAGCCACTGATTGGCGGGGTCGCGATGATATTTGGCGGACCAGAATACGTTGAGCGGGATCGCTTCGAGCTTGATGGGCATCGGCGCCCACGCGAGATCGAACGGCACGATGCTGCGGTTCACGAGGCGCCCCGGCAGTGTCGCGATCAGATCCGTCTCGCTGAGAATATGGCCCACTGCCGCGAAGTGCGGAATCCGCAGCTTCACGTTGCGGCGCACGCCGAGGCGCTCCAGATCGTGTTCGATCATCATGTGCCCCGTATGCGCGGCCAGCACCACGAGGTGATCGGCCTGCCCGAACTCTTCGAGCGTCACGCCGCCCTTGTCGAGCGGATGGCCCTTGCGGAACGCGCAAACGTACTGACTCGACGTGAGGCGGCGCTGAAACATGCCGGTGTTGAGGTGGGGCAGCCAGCCGATGGCGAGATCGACGGCGCCCGTTTCGAGCTCGTCCTTCAGATTGGACTCGTCCTTGCGGACCGTGCTGATGGATACGTTCGGCGCGAAGCGTTCGAGCGCGCGCATCAGGTTCGCGAGGAAGTCGATTTCGCCGATATCCGTCATCGCAATGGTAAAGCTGCGATCGCTCGTCGCCGGATCGAAATCCATCTCCAGGTTGACGACGCCCTGAATCAGCCGCAACGCTTCGTTGAGCGGGCCGGCCAGCCGCTCGGCGTAGGGCGTGGGCTGCATGCCGCGGCCCGTGCGCAGCAGCAGATCGTCGCCGAGCAGCGCGCGCAGCCGGTTCAGCGCATTGCTCATGCCGGGCTGCGACATGCCGAGATTCTCCGCTGCCTTCGAGACGCTCTTTTCCCGCACGAGTTCGGCAAGTACCAGCAGCAGGTTCAGATCCAGATTGCGTAATTCCATCAGTCTCGCCCCCGATATTGCTGGCGATTATATCGTGCATTCGCGGGCCTTTATTGGTCGGCGGCGAGCTCTCGCCGATCATGTTTCCAGCAACAACGACAGGAGACAACGCATGAGCATGGAATCCGTTCCGATTTCGTTCGTTCATAAATGGAAGGACGAAGGATCGAGCCGCATCCCGTTCTGGGTCTATACCGATGAGTCGGTTTATCGCCGCGAACTCGAGCGAATCTTCTACGGCAAGCACTGGAACTACGTCGGCCTCGAAGCCGAATTGCCGAACCACGGTGATTTCAAGCGCACCTGGGTCGGCGAGCGCTCCGTCATTCTGGCGCGCAACGAAGACGGTTCCGTCAGCGCGGTGGAGAACATCTGCGCGCATCGCGGCGCGGCATTCTGCCGTGAACGCACCGGCAACCGCAAAGAGTTCCTGTGCCCGTATCACCAGTGGACGTACGACCTCAAAGGCAATCTGACGGGCGTGCCGTTTCGACGCGGACTCAAGAAGGACGGCGAAATACGCGGCGGCATGCCGGCCGATTTCAAACCGGCCAATCACGGCTTGAACAAGCTCAAGGTCGCGGTACGTCACGGCGTGATATTCGCGTCGTTCGATCACGACGTGGAGCCGCTCGAAGACTATCTCGGTCCGCAGATCCTGCCTTACTTCGACCGCACGTTCGACGGCCGCAAGCTGAAGATTCACGGTCACGCGCGCCAGCGCATTCCCGGCAACTGGAAGCTGATGCAGGAGAACATCAAGGACCCGTATCACGTCGGTCTCCTGCATACCTGGTTTCTGATGTTCGGCCTGATTCGCGGCGATCAGAAGTCGCGCATCGTGACGGATGCACATGGCCGGCACGGCGCGATGGAGTCGACCCGCGAGGCGACGGGCAAGGGCGATGTCAGCGAAGGCCTGCACAGCTTCAAGGACGACATGCACCTGAACGACGAACGCATTATCGACATCGCGCAGGAAGACTGGTGGAACGGCCCCACGGTCGTGATGCTGACGCTCTTTCCCAATCTGATCGTGCAGCAGCAGTCGAACAGCATGTCGATGCGGCAGATCATTCCGCGCGGCACGGGGGCGTTCGATTTCGTCTGGACGCACTTCGGCTTCGAAGACGACGACGCCGAGATGGAGACGCGCCGGATGCGCCAGGCCAACATGTTCGGCCCGGCGGGCTACGTCTCCGCGGACGACGGCGAAGTGCTCGAGTTCTGCCAGGAATCGTACGACAGCGGCGATAGCGGGCGCGTGACGATTGCGGAGCAGGGCGGACGCGACTGGAGCGAATCGACCCACACGATTACCGAGAACGTGCTGCGTGGCATGTACGCGTACTGGCGCAAGTTGATGGAGATCTGACCCATGCAGCACACCAATCCGCAAATGGACCTGCTCGACGTGATGGCGTTGCACAGCGAATACAGCGCGTGCGTCGATGCGGGCGAGTTCGATCGTTGGCCTGATTTCTTCGTCGACGACTGCGACTATCGCATTCAGGCGCGCGAGAACTTCGACGCGAAGCTGCCGCTTTGCATCATGTGGCTCGAAGGCAAGGGCATGCTGCGCGATCGCGTCTACGGGGTGCGTGAAACGCTTTATCACGATCCCTACTATCAGCGGCACATCGTCTCGGCGCCGCGCATTCTCTCCGCCGACGCCAACGAGATTCACGCCGAGGCGAACTATCTCGTGCTACGTACGAAGCGCGACACGTTTTCCGAACTCTTCAACGTGGGCCGCTACATCGACACGCTCGCGCGCACGCCGGACGGCCTGAAGTTCAGGACGCGCGCCTGCGTATTCGACAGCGAGTGGATTCGCAACTCGATCATCTACCCGATCTGAGCCGGCAGGCTCCGAAGGAAACGTCACGATGAAATACGTCAAGCTGGGCAACAGCGGCCTCGCCGTTTCCCGCATCGCGCTGGGCATGATGTCTTATGGAACGCCGCAATGGCGGCCGTGGATACTCGACGAAGCCGCATCGCGTCCGATCGTGCAACGCGCGGTCGAACTCGGGATCAACTACTTCGATACCGCCGACATGTATTCGGCGGGACAGTCCGAAGTACTGACGGGCCAATTCGTGCGCGAATTCTGTCGCCGCGACGAAGCGGTGATCGCGACGAAGGTGTTCTATCCCGTCGAGATGGCGTTCAAGGGCGGTGCCGTGGGCGGGACGAAACCGCCGAAGCAACCCAACTCGGACGGCCTGTCGCGCAAGCGCATCCTGCATGCTGTCGACCAGAGCCTCGCAAGGCTCGGGACCGACTATATCGACCTGTACCAGATCCATCGCTTCGACTACGAGACGCCGCTCGAGGAGACCATGGAAGCGCTTCACGACATCGTGAAGGCCGGCAAGGTGCGCTACCTGGGTGCAAGCAGCATGGCGGCATGGCAGTTCGCCAAGGCTCAGCAGATCGCACGCGAGAACGGCTGGACGCCGTTCGTCAGCATGCAGAACCACTACAACCTCGCGTATCGCGAGGAAGAGCGCGAAATGATTCCGCTGTGCCGCGATCAGGGTGTCGCGGTGATTCCGTGGAGTCCGCTCGCGCGCGGATTTCTTTCCGGCCGCCGCAAGACGGACGCGGCGGTACAGGATTCGACGCAAGACTCGACGCAAGACGCGGCGACCCTGCGGGCAAGAACCGACGACGTCGCGCAGAAGTACTACTGCCGGGACAGCGATGCGCGTGTGCTGACCCGACTGGGCGAGCTTGCCGCGCGCCGAAACCTCAGTCACGCGACGCTCGCGTACGCCTGGCTTTTGCACAGGAACGTGACGGCACCCGTGATCGGCGCAACGCAGCAAGCTCATGTGGAGGACGCCGTCGCGGCAATCGACGTGAATCTGTCCGCCGACGAGATCGCGGAACTCGAAGCGCCTTACGAGCCGCATCCTGTGATCGGTCATAGCTGACGGCTTGACCGCAACGGCACCGCATACCACGTACCACGCACCGCGGGAAAAGAAACGATCCCGTCGATGCTTCGCGTGGTGCCGCTTGCGCCGCAGCCCGCCTACGTGGGCGACATAAAAAGAATCAAGGAGACAATCGATGCAACACCCCGCAGGGTCACCCGGGCAACGCCCGTCCGGTGTCACGCCGGGCGGCGCGGCGCCGCAAGCCTGGTATCGCTCGCTCAATCGTCAGCAGTGGAATGCGCTATGCGCGTCGAACCTCGGCTGGCTGTTCGATGGCTACGAAACCTACACATTGATCCTGACGGTCGGCATCGCGCTGCGCCAGTTGCTCGAGCCGGCGATGCAGGCGCAGATTCCCTTCTATGCGGGCCTCGTGATCGCGCTGACGCTGCTCGGCTGGGGCGTGGGCGGTCTGATCGGCGGCGTGCTGACCGATTACATCGGCCGCAAGCGGATGATGATGCTGGCGATTCTCGCCTATTCGCTGACCACGGGCCTGAGCGCATTCGCGTGGAACTGGGAGTCGTTCGTGGTGCTGCGCCTGATCGTCGGTCTTGCGATGGGTTCGGAGTGGGCCACGGGCACGGCGATGACGGCCGAACTCTGGCCGGACCGCCATCGCGGCAAGGGAGCGGGGCTCATGCAATGCGGGCTCGGCATGGGCTTTTTCGTCGCGTCGCTGGTGTGGCTCTTCATGAGTCAGGCGGGCGAGCTTGCGTGGCGCTATATGTACCTGCTCGGCGTGCTGCCCGGCCTTGTCACCTTGTGGATGCGCTCGAATATTCCGGAGTCCGAGCAGTGGGAGCGCGTCAACGACGATCGCAAGAGAATCCGTGGACTCAAGCGTCAAGGCGGCGCGGTATCGAGCCACGAACAGGCGTTGAGCCGCTTTACGCTCGTCGATCTGTTCTCCGAACCGACCTTGCGGCGCCGTACTTTGATCGCGGTATTCATGTCGCTGACGACGACGCTCGGCTGGTGGGGCATTTCCACCTGGGTGCCGCCTTATATCGGTTCGGTGGCTGCGCACGCGGGATTGTCCGCGGCGCGCTGGGCGAGTTTTGCGGGCATGGCATACAACGTCGGCGCGATTGCGGGCTATATCGGGCTCGGTTTTCTCGCCGATGCCTATGGCCGCAAGCGCGTGACGTTCCTGTTCTTCGGCATGGCGCTCGTCATGACGCCCGTGCTGTTCATGTGGACGCACGACATCGGAATGCTGCTGCTGGTCTCGGCCGTGACGGGCTTCTTCAGCCTCGGTCAGTACACGTGGATGCCGACCTGGTTGCCGGAGCTCTATCCGACACGCATCCGCGGCACGGCGATCGCGTTCTGCTTCAACGTGCCGCGTTTGCTCGCATGGTCGGGCCCGCTCGTCGCGGGCACGCTGATCGCGCGCTTCGGCGGCTACGGCCACGCCGCCGTGACGGTGGGCTTCATCTATCTCGTGGGGTTGTCGCTCACGCCGTTCCTGCCGGAAACCGTCGGCAAACCGTTGCCCGAGGACGTGTAACGCGCCGTCGCTCCGCACCGGTCACAGGGATGCAAGCCGGTGCTTCAGACAATAGAAGAGGAGACCTTGGACAATGAGAAAACGAACTCTGGCGCTGCTTGCGTCGAGCATGCTGGCAACCGGCGCCTATGCGCAAAGCAGTGTCACGCTTTACGGCAGCATCGATGAAGGCATCACTTACAACACCAACAACATGGGGCACGGCACCGCGACGCTTGGCCCGGTTGCCGTGCCCGATTTCTTCGGACTGCGTGGCGTGGAAGATCTGGGCGGCGACCTGAAGGCGCTATTCGCCTTGCAAAACGGCTTCAAGTCGAATACGGGCCAAGGGACGATTGCGGGTCAGGCGTTCAGCCACTTTTCATGGGTCGGACTATCCAGTTCCCGTTTCGGTACGCTGACGCTGGGCCGTCAACTGGATCTCGCCGCGGACGCGTTGCGCGTCAACTCGAATGGCAGCCTGCAATACACGTTTTATCTGTTTCATCCGGCTAATCTCGACAATCTGGGAATCGTCGGCGATTCGATCAACAATTCCGTGAAGTACACGACGCCGTCGTTCGATGGATTCACTGCTAGCACGCTGTACGGTTTCGCCGATTCCACCACGCAACCGGGCCGGGTGGTAAGCGCGGATATCGTCTATGCCCAGGGGCCGTTGCGTGCGTCGGCCGTCTACAGTAGCTGGCGCAATCACGCGATTGCGCTGGTATCGGGGCTCGGCCTGACGTCGTTTCTTGGGCAGCCGCTGGCGGGGGGGCAGACCTTCGTCGCGCGAAAGCAGGATATCTTCGGCTTGTCGGCGTTCTACAAGGCCACACCCAGATTCGACCTGCACGGCGTGTTGACACAGGTGAATCTTTCGACGGACACCCAATCGGCTCGCATGAGAACCGCGGAACTCGGTGCGGACTATCACGCGACGGCGGCCAATACCGTGACGGTCGGCGGTTACCTTTCGTGGCTCTCGGGCACGCGCTATGCCGAACTGGGTATCGGCAACGTCTATGCCCTTTCCAAAAGGACCGTCGTGTATGCACAGGTGACCTATCAGCATGCCGATGGCGTCGGCAATGCGGCGATGCCATTGCTTGCGCCGTCGGATAGCCCGAATCAGACCGCGTTTCGTATCGGCGTGCATCACTTCTTTTAACGGCTATGCATCGGGCGAATACAAGGGATTTCCCCAGGCCGGGACGGCGGTGGAAGCCGCCGATGCGACGCATCGGATACCTGATCGATTTTGTCCGATCATTTCAACGAAATCTTTTTGCAAGGGATCGGACGCCGAGCCTTCATATCCCGATGCTCTAATCTATTCGCCGCGTAGTCCCCGCATCCCGATGACATGCGCACACCGGTGTACGCCGGTGCGAATCTGATCGTTGCCCGCGCAGGCTTCGTGGTCATCCCCAATCAATACGAATTCAGCGAGGAGCACGACATGCAATGGCGCCATCTAGCACTTGGTTTACTCTCCGTCTCGGCATTCGCATCGACCGTTGCATGGGGCGATAACGACGATCATGGCCGGAACGACCGGCATGACGAGATTCGCACGGCTACCCCGATCAAGCATCTGGTCGTGATCTACGGCGAGAACGTATCGTTCGACCATTACTTCGCGACTTACCCGCAGGCGGCCAACCTGCCGGGCGAGCCGGCATTTCACGCGCAGGCCGGCACGCCGCAGGTGAACGGTCTGTCCGGCGCCTTGCTGACCAACAACCCGAACGCCACGAATCCGGGTAACGGCACGGCGGCATTCAATCCGTTCCGTCTCGACCGCACGCAGGCGGCCACGGCCGACCAGAACCACGCCTATACGGCCGAGCAGCAGGCCTACGACAACGGCGCGGCCGATCTCTTCCCGGAATACACGGGCAATGGCACGACCGGCGGGATCGGCGCATTCGGCACGAAGGGCCAGGTGATGGGCTACTTCGACGGCAACACGGTGACCGCGTTGTGGAATTACGCGCAACGCTTCGCGATGAGCGACAACGCCTACACGTCGACCTACGGCCCTTCGACACCGGGTGCGCTCGAAGTGGTCGCGGGGCAGACCAATGGCATGAAGATCGTGGCGACGACGAAGCAGCCCTCGGTCGCGGGCTCGTACTACGTCAATGACGGCCAGAACGGCTTCACGATGATCAACGACGTCGACCCGGGCTACGACACCTGTTCGAGCAAGACCGATTCCGCCATGATGACCGGCAAGAATATCGGCGACCTGCTGAACACGCGCAACATCACCTGGGGCGGCTTCATGGGCGGCTTCAACCTTTCCACGGTGAACAGCAACGGCACGACCGGGTGCCTGCGCAGCACGATGTCGCCGGTCGTCGGCGCGGCGACGGCCGACTATATTCCGCACCACAACTGGTTCCAGTACTTCGCGTCGACGTCGAATCCGCAGCACCTGCGCCCGAGTTCGATGGCGGCGATCGGTCACAGCACGGAGAAGGACGGCCGCACGCCGGACCCCGCCAATCACCAGTACGATACCGACGACTTCTTCAACTCGGTGAGCGCGGGTAATTTCCCGGCGGTCAGCTTCCTCAAGGCCCCGGCCTACCAGGACGCTCACGCCGGCTATTCGGACCCGCTCGACGAGCAGGCTTTCGTCACGAAGGTCGTCAACTTCCTGCAGCAGCAGAAGGACTGGGACGATACGGCCGTGATCGTGGCGTGGGACGACTCGGACGGCTGGTACGACCATGCCTATACGTTGCCGACGAGCGCGTCGTTCGATTCGGTCGCCGATCAGCTGAATGGCTCGGGAATCTGCGGCACGGGTTCGGCGCGCAACGGTGTGAACAACAAGCCCGTGAACGGCCGCTGTGGTCCGGGCACGCGCATTCCGTTCGTCGTGATCTCGCCGTGGGCGAAGCAGAACTTCGTCGACCATACGCAGATCGACCAGACGTCGGTGGTCCGCTTCATCGAAGACAACTGGCTTGACGGTCAACGTCTCGGCGGCGGCTCGTTCGATGCGAGCGCGGGCAGCATCATGGGCATGTTCGACTTCGATCGCCGCGGCGAGGGCCGCTACAAGCACCCGCTCTTCCTCGATCCGCAGACGGGCCTCGTCGTCGACAAGGCACCCAAAATCTGACGCTGTGCAGGCTGCCCTGATACCGATATGACGGTATCGGGCAGCCGTGCAGGACGATCGGACTTCGGCCGGTCGCGCTCGACGCAGGTCCGCGACCGGCATGACGAGCGCTTGCCGTTCCCCACTTCGAGCCAGTCTGTTCGCTGGCTCGATTTTCTATTTGTCGACGCCAGAATCCTCACCATGAGTCTTCGTTCGAACTCCGTATCGGTGTCCAATCTGCAGGCAAACCAACAACCGGGCCCGGCGGATGTGCCGCGGACCGTACGTCGCTTTCTACTATCAATGGCCGTCCTTGTCGTGCCGGGTGTGTTCGCGGCAGCCGCCCATGCGGTCTCGAATCCCGGGCCGATGCCTGCAAGCGCCGGCGAAGCCGTGGCCAATTTCACGGGGGACAATCCTCACCCCGTGCATCTGGTGCGTCCGGCCGAGGCGCCGCTGAGCGCGGTCGCGATGCTCGGCAGGCAACTCTTTAACGACCCATCGCTTTCCGCATCGGGGAAACAGTCGTGTGCCTCGTGTCATAGCGCGCAGCATGCGTATGGGCCGCCGAACGGCCTGTCGGCGCAGATCGGCGGCCCGCATATGAATCTGGCCGGCTACCGTCCGCCGCCCTCGTTGGCCTATCTCTACCGGCAGGCGCCGTTCAGCATCGGGCCCGATCAGGCGGACGTGGATACGGCGGTCAACTTGAACGATGCGGCCAGCGCCGCACAGGGCGTGCAGCGCGCCACGAAAACGGCGGGCGTCGCGCCCGCCGCGCCGGCGATAGTGCCGCAAGGGGGCCTGTTCTGGGACGGCCGCGCGGACTCGCTGCAGCAGCAGGCAGACGGGCCGATGCTGAATCCCGTTGAAATGGCTAACAGCAGTACTGACCAGATCGTGGCCAAGCTGGAACATTCGAAATACGCGAGCACGCTCAGGCAGCTATTTGGCGCCAACCTCTTCAGCAACCACGAACTCGCGCTTTCCGAAGCGATGTTCGCCATCGCCCGTTACGAGTTCGAGGACGCGTCCTTTCATGAATTCACGAGCAAGTACGATTACTGGCTCGAAGGCAAGGCTCGCCTCAGTCAGGCCGAGTTGCGCGGGCTGAAGCTTTTCAACGATCCCGACAAGGCGAACTGCGCGGGCTGCCATCTGAGCCAGCCGACCAAGGACGGATTGCCGCCGCTCTTTACCGACACGCAATACGAAGCGCTCGGCGTGCCGCGCAACCGGGCACTGCCCGCCAACAGGAATCCGAAGTTTTACGACCTCGGGGTCTGCGGCCCGTTTCGTACCGATATCGCGCAGCAGACGCAGTATTGCGCGATGTTCCTCACGCCGACGCTGCGCAACGTCGCGACGCGCCATGTGTTCTTCCATAACGGCGTCTATCACGACCTCAGACAGGTGATGGATTTCTATAACCTGCGCAATACGAATCCGGCCAGAATTTACCCGAAGAATGCCGCGGGCAAGGTCGAGAAATACGACGACATTCCGCTGAAGTACCAGGCCAACGTCGACGTGACGGACGCGCCGTTCGACCGCAAGATGGGCGACAAACCGGCGATGACGGACCAGGATATCCGCGACATCATCGCTTTCATGAAGACGCTGACCGACGGGTATAAGCCGTCGGGCAACTAGCGCGAGGTGCGTGTGCGACGCCGCGCCAGCACACTCAGCGATTCGTCCAGGGCCTGCGCGTCGATGCCGCGTGTGATGAAGACGATGCGCGTGCGCCGGTCCGCTCCCGGCCACGCCGGCAGCAGTTGCGGCGGCTGGAACAGGTGCTGCACACCGTGGATCACCATCGGTTGTTCGGGGTGTTCGGCAAGATGCACGATGCCTTTGACGCGCAGCAGGTCCGTGCCGCGCAGGGCGATCACGGTATCGAGCCAGTGGGCGAGGCCCTCGCGTGACAGTGGCTCGTCGCGCACGATGACGAACGAGCGAATGTCGTCGCGGTGCGTGGGTGGCGCGTCGGATGCCGTATGCGCCGGGCGGGCGGCCAACCGGTAAAGCGGTGCCTGTTCCGCGGGGATGGCCCTGGAATCGGAACAAGAATCGGAACAAGAAGCGGCGCGCATCAGCCCGCGCAGCGCGTGCGGCTGCGTGACCGGATCGGCGTGGCACGCAGCCTGCGGGTTCAGCGCCGCGAGGCGTTCCAGCAGGGCGGCGGGCGGTACGCCATTCAGCAGGTCGAGCTTGGTGAGAAACAGCGCATCGGCCACCGCCACTTGCCGCGCGGCCTCGGGCTCGCGTTCGAGCGTCCCCGAGCCGAGTATCGCGTCGACCGTGCAGGCCACACCGGCCAGCGCAAAACGCTCGCGCACCGCCGCGTCGCCCATGAGCGTGCGCAGGATGGGCCCGGGGTCGGCCAGGCCGCTCGTCTCGATCAGCACCTGGCGCAGCGCCGGCTCGTTGCGCGTGCTGAGGCGCACGAGTGCGTCGACCAGATCGCCGCGCACCGCGCAGCACAGGCAGCCGTTCGCCAGCAGCACGGTATCTTCGGTCGTACTGGCGATCAGGTCGTGGTCGATGCCGACCTCGCCGAACTCGTTGACGATGACGGCCGTGCCGTGCAGGTCCGGCAGGGCCAGCAGGCGGTTGAGCAGGGTGGTTTTGCCGCTGCCGAGAAAGCCGGTGAGGACCGTCACCGGAATCCGTTCGCCCGCGGCCGGCGAGGTGGCCAGCAAAGCCGAAAAATGTCCGCCCGGCAGGCTCATGGCGAAATCTCCTCTAGCGCACGGTTGCTGGTTTCGATCATGTATTTGGAGGTCAGCAGTCCCACCACGGTCGCCGCCGCGAACATCAGGAACACCACGCCGATGCCTTGCGCCGATAGCACCACGCCCACCACGACCGGCGCCACCGCCGAAGCCACGCGCAGCCAGGAGGTGGCCAGGCCGGTTCCGATGGCGCGCATCCGGGTCGGATAGATCTCGGGCGTGTAGAGGTAGAGCAGCACGGTCGTGGTGCCCATCACCGCATAGGCCGACGAGGCCAGGATCGCCACCGACCACGGGCTTCTCGCGCCGAGCGCCGCCAGCAGGGCGAGCAGCGCGCCGCTGACGAGGAAGCAGGCGCCGGTCCAGCGGCGGCGGCCCACGCGGTCCACCAGCAGCGCGCAGACCAGCACCGCGCAGGTGCTCAGCACGTTGGTGATGGAGGCCATGCGCAGCGACTGCTGCAGCGGCAGGTGATACACGGTCCGGTACAGCGTCGGGAGCCAGTTGTTGATGCCGTTGGCGACGAAGTACGACGAGGCCCACAGTACCCACACCACCAGCGTGCGAGGTAAGTACACCGGCGAGAACATTTCTTTCCACGATCCCTTTTGCGGCGTGCTCGACTGTTGCACGTCGATCAGCGCTTGCAGGCGCGCCTCGATCTCGGCGTGATCGCGCTGCGGGTCGAGGCTGCGGCGCGGCGTGCTGGATTCCAGCCCCGCGATCACGGCGTCGGCTTGCTCGAAGCGGCCTCGCGCCGCCAGCCAGCGCGGCGATTCCGGCAACCGGACCATGAACAGCAGGATCAGCAGCCCGGGAATGCCACCCACGAGGAACATATAGCGCCAGCCGAAGGTCGGCACCACGAATGAACCGACCTGGGCCGCCGCGAGCAGGCCCAGCGGGAAGATCAGTTCATACAGGATAAAGAAGCGCCCGCGCCCCTTGGCCTGCGACAGCTCGTTGATATAGGCCGCGGCGATCGGCACCTCGCCGCCCACGCCGATGCCCTGCAGGAAGCGCAGCGCGAACAGCATCGGGAAGTTGCCGGCGAAGGCGCAGGCGATGCTCATCGCCGACATCAGCGCCACGGCGATGGAAATGCCGGGCACGCGTCCGGCCCGCTCGGCGAGCCAGCCGAAGAACAGCGCGCCGATCACCTGGCCCGCGTAGCCCGCCGCGATCAGGAAGCCCACCTGCGCATGGTTCAGATGCCATAAGCTCACCAGCACCGGCAGCACGAAAGCCAGTGAGAGCGCGTCGAAGGCGTCGAAGAAGGTGGCGCTGCCCATGACAATGCGCGCCCTCGTGTGCCAGCGGCAGAATGGCACATTCTCGATGCGAAACAGCAACCGGGCTGTTCGCTGCGCGTCGGTCAGGCCCGACACCGCGGCGATCGCGTCCGCTTTCATGAAGTTGTCTCCTTGGCGAGGCGCGTGCCCCGCGCTTTTTTGTGTGCTTCGGCGAGGTCAGCCGGCCATGCCCGATCCGTGCAGCTCGGCGAACGAGTGCAGGGTGCGTTCGAGCCGCGGGATCAGCCAGTCGGCGACGGGGGGCGGAACGCGTGCTTCCTGTACGTCTTCGAGCAACTGACGTAACGGTTGCGTACCGACATCCGTGGCACCCGTGGCACCCGTGGCATGCGCGCTGCTCTGGCGAGCGCGGAACCAGGCCGCGACTTCGGCCTCGGCGCAGCGCTCGCCGCCGTCCTGCAGGTAGTCCACGATGTCGAGTTCGAAGTCTTCCAGCCGCAGGCTCACGCCGCCGGCGCCGCACGCGCAGGCCGCGCCGAGAGCGACATGGCGCAAGGCCAGGGCGCTCCACAGGTCGAGCAGACGGCCGGCGCGCGCGGACAGGTCATCGGTCACGGCGGCACTCACTGTCCGGCCCACGGAAGGTCGGTCGAGCCGTTGACGCCGTGGCCGGTGCCGCTGCGCAGCGCGCTCGTGGCCTCGTGATCGACGCCGCCGTTGGAGTCCAGCGCGACCTTGTAGACTTCGCGTGCCACCCGCGCGCTGACGTAGCCTTCGCGCACGTCCTCGGCCACCTTGTCCACCTCGCGTTCCAGCGGGTCGCCGAAGCCGCCGCCGCCGCCCGACAGCATCTTGTACGCGTCGCCGCGTTCCAGCCGCACGTTGAAGATCTTGGCGTTCGCGTGGTCGGTATTCCACTCGCCCTTGTGGCGCACCGCGAGGCCGTTGCCCATCGCGTCGCCGCCGCCTTCGAGCCCCCACGGCTTGCAGTGCACGCGATCGATCCGCGTCGTGACGGTGAACGGCGAGAGCGCCTGCACGACCATCTCCGCACCCAGTCCGCCGCGATGCTTGCCGGCGCCCGCCGAGTCCTGGCGGATCTCGTACTTTTCGACCAGCACCGGGTACTTGGCTTCGAGCTGCTCGGTAGGACTGTTGTGGGTATCGCCGTCGTTGATGCAGACCGTCACCGAGACGCCGTCCTCTTTGCTCTTGGCGCCCCAGCCGCCGCCGAGCGGACCGATGCCGACGATGAAGAGCCGCCCGTCTTCCGGCGAGATGCCGTGGATGTTCGGGAACACCAGGTCCGCGTGGTGGCCGGCAATCGAGCGGTCCGGAATCGCGGGCGCCAGCGCCTTGAAGATGGTGTCGATCACCGTCATCGGGAACGTCATCCATACGCGCATCGGGTAGGGCCGCTCGGCGCTGATGACCGTGCCCATCGGCATGATGACCTTGAGCGGCCGGAAGCTGCCGTCGTTGACCGGGTAATCGGTCGGCGTGGTCAGGCACTTGTAGGCCACCTGGGCGCAGGCGATGCCGGTGGTAAAGCCCGAGTTGTAGAAGCCGCGCACCTGTTTGGAGACGTCCGACAGGTCCACCGTCATCTCGTCGCCGCTGACCACGACCTTTACGCGGATCGGGATGCGCTTGCCGATTTCGAGCCCGTCGTCGTCCATGAACGATTCGGCCTCGTACACGCCATCGGGAATCGACAGCGTGTTCTTGCGCGCGACGGCCTCGCTCGAATCCATGATCTGCCGGATCGAGCTGTTCACCGCGTCGGCGCCGTAGCGTTGCAGCAGTTCCACGTAGCGGCGCTCGCCCGTGGTGATCGCGGTGATCTGCGCGCGCAGGTCGCCGAGCGCGCGCTCGGCGAGACGCACGTTCATCGCGATGATGTCCACGAGATCCTGGTTGACCACGCCGTCGCGCTGATACTTCATGATGGGGATCTGGATCCCCTCGCTGAAGATGTCGGTGGTGACGTTGCCGAGCGTGCCACCCACGTCGAGCCAGTGCGCCATGCAGCAGGTGAAGCCTTCGAGCTGGCCCTCGTGGAACACCGGCATCGTGAACGTGAAGTGGTTCAGATGGCTGCCCGTCGTATAGGCGTCGTTGGTGACGAGGATGTCGCCCGGCTTGATGTTCTCGTAGCCGAAGTGCCGGATCTTGGCTTTCACGGTCTCGGACATGCCGCGAATGAACATCGGCAGCCCGAGACCGATCGAGACCGTGTCGCCTTCCTTCGTGAACAGCCCCACCGTGAAATCGAGCGCTTCGTAAATGATCAGGTTGTAGGCGGTGCGGGTCAGGTTGGTCTTCATCTCCTCGGTGACCGCATAAAGGCCGTTGCGAATGATCTCGACGGTGACCGGATCGACGGTTTTCGATTCGTTGGGGGTACTCATGTTCTGTCGCTCCCGATGGCGATTTGCAGGTTGCCGAGTTCGTCCACGCGCAGCGAGTCGCCGGGCTGTACGACGGTGGTGGAGGCGTGCTCCTCGATCAATGCCGGGCCCGCGATCTCGTTGCCTGACAGCAGGCGGTCGCGGATATAGACCGGCGTGCTGGCCCAGCCCGTGGAGCGGAAATACACCGGCTTGACCGCGCGCACCGCGAGCGCGTCCGGCGTTGCCGTGCCTTGTTCGACGCTGTGCTTCGGCGGTTTTTTCATGGTGCCGAGCACCGTCACGCGCAGGCTCACGAGGTCGGCGGGCTCCTTCGGTGCCGAGGTGCCGTAGCGCACCTTGTGCAGTTCGTCGAACTGCCGCTTGATTGCCGCGCGGTCTCTGGATTCGAAGAAGGCCATCGGCAGATCCACCGTCACCGCATGCTCCTGGCCCACGTAACGCATGTCGGCCGCGCGCTCGATGACGATGCCGTCGGCCTGCACGCCGGACTGCGCCAGCGCGGCGCGGCCTTCGTCTTCCATGCTCCGGTAGGCCGCTTCGATTTCATCGAACGAGACGTCGTTGAGCTTGCGGAACACCGAGCGGACGTAGTCGTAGCGAAGATCGGAGAACAGCATGCCGTAGGCGGAGAAGTAACCGGGCGCGTATGGAATCAGCACGCGGCGAATCCCGATCTCGCGTGCGATGGCCGAGGCATGCAGCGGACCCGCGCCGCCGTACACCACCATCGTGAAGCTGCCGGCGTCGAGGCCGCGCTCGGTGGTCACGGCCTTCACCGCATGCGACATCTGCGTCACCGCGATGCGCAGAATGCCGTCGGCCGCCTCGGTCGGTTCGAGCCCCAGCGGGCCGGCGACGCGCCCGGCCATCTGGCGCGTGCAGGCTGCGAGGTCCAGCTTGAGTTCGCCGCCGAGAAAGTGCTCGGCATCGAGCCGGCCCAGCAGCAGGTTGGCATCGGTCACGGTCGGTTCCTCGCCGCCCCGGCCATAGGCCACCGGTCCAGGCATGGAGCCCGCGCTTTGCGGGCCCACGCGCAGCGCATGGCCGGTTTCCACACGGGCGATGGAACCGCCGCCGGTGCCGACTTCGTGGATATCCATCATCGGAATCTGGATCGGCAGGGCGCGCTCGTAGCCGCCGATCAGCGCCGAGCCGGTCGTCAGCGGCCGCCCCTCGCTGATCACGCCGGCCTTGGCCGTGGTGCCGCCCATGTCGAAGGCGATCGCGTCGCCCATGCCGAGTTGCGCGCACAGCGCCTGAGCGCCGATCACGCCCGCGGCCGGCCCGGATTCGAGCATGCGTACGCAGCCGACCTTGGCATGCTCGACCGGGAACAGGCCGCCGGTGGACTGCACGATATAGAAGTCGCCGTCGAAGCCCTTGCCGGACAGATGATTCTCCAGTTCTCCCAGGTAGGCCGAGACGCGCGGACCGACATAGGCATTGGCGACCGCAGTCGACACGCGCTCGAACTCGCGGTATTCCTGACTCAGCTCATGCGAGGCGCAGACGAACGCCCCCGGCATTTCTTCCTGCAGGATCTGCTTGACCCGCTGTTCGTGCGCCGGGTTGCGATACGAGTGCAGAAGCAGCACCGCGACGGCTTCCACGTTCTGTCCGCGCAATTCGCGCGCGAGTTCGCGCACGGCGGCTTCGTCGAGCGGCTTGTGCAGGCTGCCGTCCGCGCGCAGGCGCTCGGCCACCTCGTAGCGCAGCGAGCGGCGCACGAGCGGCTGGTGCTTGTTGAAGAACAGGTTATAGGCGTCGGGCCGGTTGACACGGCCGATTTCGTAGATGTCGCGGAAGCCTTCCGTAATCAGCAGCGCCGTGTTGGCGCCGTTGCGCTCCAGCAGCGTGTTGATTGCGATCGTGGAGCCGTGCAGAAACAGGTGGCCGTCGCGCCAGTCGATATTCGCGCTGTCGATGGTGGCCTGGATGCCCTTGACGAGTTCGCCGTGAGTCGAGAGCGCCTTGCCGAACAGCAGCTTGCCGGTGGTTTCGTCGAAGGCGGCCATGTCGGTGAAGGTGCCGCCGATGTCGACGGCGATGCGCAGCTTGCCGCCTGCGGCGCTCGCCGCATCGGATGTCTTTGCCATGATGTTGACCAGGTTGGAGATGAGGCGCGTCAGTTCGCAACGGCGACGCGGTTACGCAGGATGCCGAGGCCGGTGATCTCGACTTCGACGGTGTCGCCGTCCTTCATGTACGCAGGGGGCTCGCGGCGATCGCCCACGCCGCCGGGCGTGCCGGTCGCGATCACGTCGCCGGGCGAAAGCGGCGTGAAGGTCGAGATGTATTCGACGAGAACCGGGATGTCGAAGATCAGGTCGCCGACGCTGGCGTGCTGCATCACGTTGCCGTTGACGCGGGTTTCGAGCGTCAGCGCGGCGACGTCGGGCACTTCGTCGGCCGTCACGAGGTGGGGGCCGAATGCGCCGGTGCCGGGGAAGTTCTTGCCGGGCGTGAACTGATGCGTGTGGCGCTGCCAGTCGCGCACCGACACGTCGTTGAAGCACGCATAGCCGGCGATATGGTCGAACGCTTGCGCCTTGGGAATGTAGCGGCCGCCCTTGCCGATCACGAAGGCCAGTTCGCCTTCCCAGTCGAAGCGCTCCGAGAACGATGGGCGGAGCACGGCGTCGTCGTGGGCGACCAGCGTGTCCGTGAAGCGCAGGAACAGCGAGGGGTGCTCGCTGTCGGCGCGTTTGGTCTCGGCCACGTGGGACTTGTAGTTCAGGCCCACGCAGATCACCTTGCCGGGGTTGGGGATCACCGGCAGCGGCTGCGTGGCGCTGGCGGCCACGCGGCGGCCCTGGCCGGTGGCGCATTGCTGGAGTGCTTGCAGTGCATCGTCGCGAAGCACGGCGCGCAGGTCGGTGTGCCGGTCGAGGAAGGATTGGGGCGGGACGAGGTAGTCGTTGCCCTCTACGCATCCATAGGTGGCACGGCCGTCGAGCAGGAAGCTGGCGAGTTTCAAGGTTGTCTCCTTCGTAGTGTTGGAAGCACTATAAAAATCCGCCCGTCTTCCGCCTAGACAGAGATCGGAGATGACAGATATGCTTGGAGAGTGATATCCGATGAAGGTGGGCCCGATGAACCTCGACAGCGTTCGCCTGTTTCTCGAAGTGGCCGATGCCGGCAGCCTGAGCAAGGTGGCGGCGCGCCGGCAGACCGTGCAGTCGCACATCAGCCGGCAGGTTGCCGACTTCGAGGCGAATTGCGGGGGGCGGCTGTTCCACCGCACCGGCCGCGGCGTCGTGCTGACCGAACTCGGCGAGCGCGCGGCCGCCCGGCTGCGCATCTGGCTGCACGAGACGGAACAGTTGACCGAAGAGATGCGGGCCGATGCCGGTCACGTGATGGGCGAGGTGCGGCTCGGTATCCTGCCGTCGGCCGCGCATCCGCTCATGACACGTCTTTTTGCGCGGCTGCAGGCCCAGCATCCCGGGATTCGCCTGAGCATCGCGGAAGCCCAGGGGGCGGAGCTCGATAGCATGCTGGACGGCGGCACGGTCGATCTGGCGATCCTGTTCCGTTTCCGGCGCCCGAGTGGCCGCGAAGAGAAACTGCTGTGCGAGGCCCACACTTACCTCGTGTCCGCGCCGGGCGATCCGCTGACGCGCGAGGCCACACTCGATTTCATCCGCCTGCGCGATTTGCGGCTCGTTTTGCCGAGACGGCCCGGCCAGTGGCGCCAGGCGCTGGACGAAACCGCGCGCGGCCTCGGCTTCCGGCTGGAAGCCGTGGTCGAGGCCGACTCGCTTACCGCGCAGAAGGAACTGGTGGCCAATACGCCGGGTTTGTATGCGGTACTCGGCCCTTATGCTTTTGCCGCGGAAGTGCAGCGCGGGCAGTTGCAGGTCTGCCAGGTCGTCAAGCCGGACCTTTGCCGCCATGTCGTGCTGGCGCTGCCGCGCCATGGCAAATTTTCCGCGGCCTGCCGTGTGGTGGCCGACGCGGTGCAATCGATCATTGCCAGTTGGGAGCACCAGCTAACCGAGCCGGTCAAGCACCAATCCGTCGAGCGCGGTAAAGGCAAAAAGGTTCGTTCGTGAAAGGTTGATGGCCGCCGGCAATGGCGCAGGCGGCACTGTTCAGGATTCCGGCGTAGTGGGGGCCGAGGCGCCGGCCCGCAGAGATCAGAACGTGTGTCTCATGCCAACGCCGTATGTGCTGCCGGACGGTTTTGACGAAATTTTGTCGTACGAGTAGGCCGCGTAGACGTCCGTGCGCTTCGACAGGTTGTAATCGTAGGCGACCGATCCCGTGTTGTGGACCGTGTCGTTGTCGTGTGGCGCACGCTGTCTGGTGATGGCCCATTCGGCGAGAATCACCGACACGGCAGTCACGGGAATCGACAGGCCCGCCTGATAGGTATGCGACCCGACCTGCGCGGTGGTGGTATTGGTCGTTTGTAGTGCGCCGTAGAACTTTGCGAAGTTGGCGTTGTAGGTCGCGCCGGCGAGATACAGATACTGCTCGGCGCCCGGTGCGGTTATCGCAGCGCGCACACGCTGCGCGGAGAGCGCGACTTGCACGGGGCCGTTCTCGTAGTTCAGATGCAGGCCGAGATTGTCGCGCCCCTGCGAGCCGGTGACGCTGCTCACTCCGTATTGCACCGCGCCGGTCAGCCCATGGAACGAGGGGCTGTAATAGCCGACCACATTGTCCCAGACCGTATCGCCGATCACCGTATTGTTGTACGCGGCGGTGTACGACTGAACCACCAGCGGAGAAAACACGACCGACGCGCCGAACGGATTGAGGAGAATCTGATTGGTGTAGGTCTGGGTCGTCTGTTCGCCGAGCTTGAGCGTGCCGTATGGGGTCGAGAATCCGACGTAGGCGTTGCGCGAAAACAGGCCATCGGTGGCGTTGCGTCCCATTTGCCCGGTGTTGGGGCGGAAGAAGCTTTCCAGCACGAAGATCGCGGCATTGCCGCCGCCCAGGTCTTCGCGGCCGCGCAATCCCCAGTACGACGTGGTCAGTCCGCCGCCGCCGGCCTGAACCGTTCCATGCGGTGTCGTGCTGACTTTCGACTGGTCGATGTACATGCCGATCAGGCCATACAGATCGACCGACGACGATCCACCCGGGAGGGATTGGGCGTGCGCCGCATGACCGAGCAAGGCCAGTGACGCAGCCATGAAGCAGCCTGCGCGCTTGAATTCGCGCGCCGTGGTTCGTTCGAGTCCGTACATCGATTCAGTCTCCTGATTAATTATTTTTTGAACGCAAGACATCGTCGCGAAGGGGATCAGCGTTCGCGCAATGGCAGCCATCGTCAGATGGGATGGGGTGCCGACGAGGTCATCGGCGTCCTCTGTCTGTTTCGGTTCGGTCTTCTGGTTCGCGATGGACGGCCGGTCGGCGCATGGCAGTGGTCATGCGCTGATGCAGGCGCTCATGCGAGTCCCGGATGCGCGTCTCGATGGGCGAGCGAAAGCAGTTTATGAATCACCGTGCCGTGCGGGTAGGTGCAGGTCGGTGATGTCAGATATGCCTGAGGGGAGATGGCTGGCATCAGCCGGCTGTTCTGCTTGCGCGGCGGCGCTCGATGGCGGAGAGGGCGCTGCGGGCGTCCTTAATCTTGCTGGCATCTTGCCGGCGGCTGCGTCGGCCAGGCCCGTGCTGGCGACCGACGTTCACCCTGCGTCGCAAAGCTTACGGTTCGTGTACCGGCCGCCCGCCACGAAAGTTGCGGGCAGCAAACTGCCGGATGCCGCCGGCACACCCGCTTCCCCGATGAAACTTTTTCATGCCCCCCATGAAAGATCGTCGTTTGCGGCGCGCGGTTCGCGCCCGCAATATCAGGCCCACGAAGACCTTCCCCTCTCTCACCGAACGGATTCCCTCACGATGACTGCCTCAATCGAACGCGATGCCGTGTCGTCGCACGTGAGCGTGCGCGACGGTACGCGCATCGGCTATAGCCTCTACGGACAACGCGACGGCGTGCCGCGCGTCGTGCTGCTTCATTCGCTCGCCATGGATCGCGCGTTCTGGCAGCCGGTGGTCGAACGCCTCGTGCCGCATGCGGCGGTGCTCGCGCTCGACTGCCGCGGGCACGGCGCGTCGGACAAGCCGGCCGGCCCGTACACGGTCGCGCAGTTCGCCGCCGACGTGCGCGACGTCGTGACCGCGCTCGACTTCGGCGGCGTACTGATCGCCGGCGCGTCGATGGGCGGCTGCGTGTCGCTCGAATTCGCGGGCACGTACCCGGAACTCACGCGTGCGGCCGGCCTGATCGACACGACGGCCTGGTATGGCGAAACCGCGCCGAAGGATTGGGACGTGCGCGCCTCGAAGGCCGAAAAGGAAGGGCTCGCCGGGCTGGTCGAGTTCCAGACCACCCGTTGGTTCGGTGACGAGTTCCGCGCGACCCACAAGGACGTCGTGCAGCGCTGCGTCGATACGTTCCTGCGCAACGAGGTCGCCGCGTTCGCCGCGACCGGCCGGATGCTCGGCGCCTACGACGGCCGCGCGCAAATGGCGAAGCTGCGCGTGCCGACCTGCGTGATCGTCGGCGAGGAAGACTATGCGGCACCGCCCGCGATGGCGCGTGCGCTGCACGAAGGCATCGCCGGCTCGACGCTGACCGAGGTGCCGAAGGCGCGCCACCTGACGCCGCTCGAAGTGCCCGAACTCGTCGCGAACGAACTGCTCGCGCTGATCAAGCGCATCGCGTAGGTGCGTCAAATAAGTGTGTCAAATAAGCGCGTCGCATCAGAGCCTCACATAAACGCGTCACAACCGGATTTGCATTAAGGAAGGGGGGCCGAATGGCGCCATTCGAATTCGCTACACCGCGCTCGCTGCAGCAGGCGATCGCGCTTCTGGATCCCGAGGACCCGGACATCCGCCCGGTCGGCGGCGGCACGGCGATCATGCTGATGATGAAGGCCGGCGTGCTGCGCCCGACGCGGCTCGTCAGCCTGCAGGACGTGGAGCCCGAGCATTCGCGGATTTCGATCGGCGGCAACGGCGAACTGCAGATCGGCGGCCTGACGCGGCTCGCCGCGCTCGAACATTCGCAGGAAGTCCGCGAAGGCTGGCCGCTGCTCGCGCGCACGCTGCGCACGCTGTCGAACGTGCGGGTGCGCAACGTCGCGACGCTCGGCGGCAATCTCGCGCATGCCGATCCGCACATGGACATGCCGCCGGTGCTGAGCGCGCTCGGCGCGAGCGTCACCGTGACGGGCCCCGCCGGCGAGCGCACGCTGCCGGTCGAGGAACTCGCGACCGGCTACTACGAGACCGTGCTCGCGCGCAACGAACTGATCTCGAAGGTGACGGTGCCCGCGCAGGCCGGCCGTCCGGCTGCCTACATGAAAGTGACCACGCGCGCCTCGCACGACTGGCCGGCGCTCGGCGTCGCGGTCGTGCTCGACATGCAGGGCGAGCGGATCGGCAACGCGAGCGTGATCGTCGGCGCGGCGACCGACCGGCCGACGCGTCTCGTCGATGCCGAAGCGATCCTGCGCGGCGCGCTGCCGGATGCGGCGACGCTCGCGCGCGCCGGCGAGGCGGGGGCGGCGTCGCTCGACATTGTCGGTGATCCGCACGGCTCGGCGAGCTACAAGAAACATCTGCTGACTGTCTACCTCGGACGCGCGGTGCGCATCGCGCTGGAGGCGGCTCGCAACAAGGAGCAGGCATGACCATCATCGAAACCGCGCCGCTCGAAACCGGCGCCGCGCCGCGTCAGGTCGGACGCGGCATCAACCGGCTGGAAGCGAACGCCAAAGTGACCGGGCGCGCCGGCTATATCCATAACGTCTCGCTGCCGCGCATGCTGCACGCGAAGATTTTCCGCAGCACGGTCGCGCACGGCCGCATCGTGTCGATCGACACGAGCGCCGCGCGCGAGGCGCCGGGCGTATTCGCGGTCTATACCGCCGACGACATTCGCCGCGTGATTCCGGAGCCGTTCTTCGGCCCGGCGTTTCACGACCAGCCGATCCTCGCGGTCGACAAGGTGCGCTATATCGGCGAGCCGGTCGCGGTGGTGCTCGCGAGCGATCCGCATGCGGCCGAGGAAGCGACGCACCTGATCTACGCCGAATACGAAGAACTGCCGGCGGTGTTCAACGAAGTCGAGGCGGCGGCTTCCGACATTCACGTGCATGAAGAGCTGAAGCCGGCCGGCACGTTTCCGGACCTGAAGCATCTGGCGGGCCGCCAGGCGACCAACGTCGCGCTCGACTTCCGCGTGCGTCGCGGCGACGTCGATGCCGCGTTCGCGCAGGCCGCCCACGTATTCGACGATACCTTCACGACGCAGCAGGTCATGCACGTGCCGCTCGAGCCGATCGTGACGGTCGCGGAACCGGGCGAGAACGCCGGCACGCTGACGCTGCACACCGCGTCGCAGAGCCCGTCGTTCGTGCGCATCGAGATCGCGCGGCTGCTCGGCTGGGCGGAAAACCGCGTGCGCGTGCGCGTCGGCCTGCTCGGCGGCGGCTTCGGCGCGAAGCTCTACATCAAGGTCGAAGCGCTCGCGGCGGCGCTCGCGCTGCTGACGCGCCGTCCCGTGCGCGTCGCGCTGACGATGGAAGAGCAGTTCTTCACGATCACGAAACACGCCACCACCTTCCGCATGCAGACCGCCGTCTCGGCGGACGGCCGCATCACGGGCCGGCGCTGCGAAGTGTGGTGGAACGGCGGCGCGTATGCCGACATCGGCCCGCGCGTCACGCAGAAGTCTGGCTTCACCGCGAGCGGCCCGTACGACATCGACAACGTGTCGATCGACTCGTATCAGGTGTACACGAACCTGCCGCCGGCCGGTGCGTTCCGCGGCTTCGGCATTCCGCAGATGGTGTGGGCGTACGAGAGCCACGCGGACATGATTGCGCGCAAGCTCAAGCTCGATCCGGTCGAGTTCCGCCGCCGCAATCTGCTGCGCGACGGCCAGCCGCACGCGACCGGCACCGTGATGCGCGACGCCGCGCTCGAACTGGTGCTCGACCGCGTCGCTACGCGCATGAACTGGAGCGCGCCGTTCGAACGCGGCAGCGGCGTGGTGCGCCGTGGCCGCGGCGTCGGCATCGGCTTCAAGGCGCTGGTTGCGCCGACCACCTCGGTCGCGATGGTGAGCCTGTCGGCCGACGGCAGCTGCACGGTCTATTCGAGCACCGTCGACATGGGCCAGGCCTCGGACACCGCGATCGCGCTGATGGCCGGCGACGTGCTCGGCATCGACGCGGAAAAGATCAAGGTGATCCGTCCCGACACCGATTCGACGCCGTACGACATGGCGACGCTCGGCTCGCGCTCGACGTTCCACATGGGCCACGCGGTGCGCCTCGCGGCCGAGGACGCGCGCGCGAAGCTGCGCCAGCTCGCCGACGAACTGGGCGTGCCGGCCGACGAACCGGCGCGCGCGGGCGATCTGCTCAAGCGCAAGTACGGCATGCAGGCGGGCAACATCGTCGGCATCGGCAGCTTCATTCCGCCGTACACGAAGCCCGATCACGAGACCGGCCAGTCCGACAACATCACGCCGAACTGGATGGTGGGCGGCACCGGCGTCGAAGTCGAAGTCGACGTCGAGACCGGCCACTTCAAGATCGTGCGTTTCGAGAACGTGGTCGATTGCGGCACGCCGATCAATCCGAAGGTCGTCGATACGCAGATTTCGGGCGCGGCGATCATGCAGCTCGGCATCACGATGTTCGAGCGCATGGAGTTCGATGAAGTCGGGCAGCTGCGCAACGCGTCGTTTGCCGAGTACAAGATTCCGGGCATCCACGACATCCCGCACCGGATCGGCCGCGAGACCGTCGACGCGTATCAGTCGAACGGGCCGTTCGGCGCGAAGGGCGTCGGCGAGAGCTCGACGTTCGGCGTCGCCTCGGCGATTGCCGAGGCGATCGAAGACGCCGTCGGCGTGCGCATCAAGACGCTGCCGATCACGCCCGAAGCCGTGTACCGCGCCATCTGCGCGGCACGCAACGAACCGCTGCCTGAGGAATGACCATGAGCGAGACCCTGATTAACCTCGAATTCACGCTGAACGGCGAGCGCGTGCGCGCCAATGTCGCGCCCCATCTGACGATTCTCGAAGTGCTGCGCAACGAGTTCGGCCTGTACGGTGCGCGCGAAAGCTGCGGCCAGGGATTGTGCGGCTGCTGCACGGTGCTCGTGAACGGCGAGAGCGTGTCGGGCTGCCTGTACCTCGCGGCGATGGCGAACGGCGCCGAAGTCACGACCGTCGAGCATCTCGACGCGAACGGCGCGCTCGATCCGATCCAGCAGGCGTTCATCGACTGCGGCGCGTTCCAGTGCGGCTTCTGCACCTCGGGCTTCCTGATGATGAGCCGGCAACTGCTCGCCGAGAATCCCGATCCGACCGAGGCGGAGATTCGCCACTACCTGTCGGGCAATCTGTGCCGGTGCGGGGCCTACCCGGAGATCATCGAGGCGGTGAAGCTCGCCGCGCAGCGCCGCAAGGAGACGGCGTCCGCGTAAACCGCCCGCACGCGCGACAACAAGAACATCCGCACGTGCTGCATCGGGCGGGAGCCGGCGCCGGCGCGTCGCTTCCCGCCACTCCCCGCCGTTCCCGGAGACAACCACCCATGCCTTCTTCCGCCAACGGACGCGGCGAGCGCGCCCGCGCGACTCCGCCATCCGCGGGCAGCGCACCCGCGCCCGTCTGGTATCGCTCGATCAACCGCCAGCAGTGGAGCGCGCTGATCGCGTCCAATCTCGGCTGGTTTTTCGACGGCTACGAAACCTATGCGCTGATCCTCACGGTCGGCGGCGCGCTCGCGCAACTGCTCGCGCCGTCGCTGCATCCGCAGATTCCGTTCTACGCCGGCCTCGTGATCGCGCTGACGCTGCTCGGCTGGGGACTCGGCGGGCTGATCGGCGGCGTGCTCGCGGACTACATCGGCCGCAAGCGCATGATGATGTTCGCGATCCTCGCGTATTCGCTGACCACGGGCCTCTCGGCGTTCGCGTGGGACTGGCTCTCGTTCGCGATGCTGCGCTTCGTCGTCGGGCTCGCGATGGGCTCCGAGTGGGCGACCGGCACCGCGATGACCGCCGAAATCTGGCCCGACCAGCATCGCGGCAAGGGCGCAGGTCTCATGCAATGCGGGCTCGGCACGGGCTTCTTCGTCGCCTCGTTCGTGTGGCTCTTCATGAGCCACAGCGGCGAGCACGCGTGGCGCTACATGTACCTGATCGGCGTGCTGCCGGGACTCGCGACGCTGTGGATGCGCTCGGGCATTCCGGAATCCGAACAATGGGAGCGCGTCGATCGCGAACGCCGCGAGTCGCTCAGGCGCAAGCGCGCCGGCGAGCGGCTCGGCGAAGACCAGCAGGCGCTCGCGCGCTTCACGCTGCTCGACCTGTTCGCCTCGAAGGAGCTGCGCCGCCGCACCGTGATCGCGGTGCTGATGTCGCTGTCGACGACGCTCGGCTGGTGGGGCATCTCGACGTGGGTGCCGCCGTATATCGGCTCGGTCGCCGCGCATGCGGGCCTTTCCGCGCCGACGTGGGCGAGCTATGCGGGTATGGCGTACAACGTCGGCGCGATCGCCGGTTATATCGGCCTCGGCTTTCTCGCCGACGCTTTCGGCCGCCGCCGCATCACGTTCCTGTTCTTCGTGATGGCGTTCGTGCTGACGCCGGTGCTGTTCCTGTGGACGCACGAGATCGCCGTGCTGCTCGCGGTCGCGTGCGTCACGGGCTTCTTCAGTCTTGGGCAATATACGTGGCAGCCGACGTGGTTGCCCGAGCTGTACCCGACGCGCGTACGCGGTACCGCGATCGCGTTCTGCTTCAACGTACCGCGTTTTCTCGCGTGGACCGGGCCGCTCGTCGCCGGCACGCTGATCTCGCGCTTCGGCGGCTACGGCCACGCGGCGGTGACGGTCGGCTTCATTTACGTGATCGGCATCGTACTCGCGCCGTTTCTGCCCGAGACGCGCGGCCAACCTCTTCCTGAACAGGTGTGACTATCATGCAATTCATCCAGTCGAAAGACGTGCCGCCGCCCGGCGGCCACTACTCGCAGGCCGTCACCGCCAACGGTTTCACGTTCGTCTCGGGGATGCTGCCCGGCCCCGGCGTCGCCACCGACGGACCCGACAACTTCGAGCGCCAGGTGCGCGCGGTGCTTGCGCATTGCGAGAACGTGCTGAAGGCGGCCGGCAGCGACATGGGCGACGTCGTGCAGTGCATCGCCTATATCGTCGGCATCGACTATTGGCCCGAGTTCAACCGGATCTACGCCGACGTGTTCGGCGATCACAAGCCGGCGCGCGCGGTCGTGCCGGTGCCGGAACTGCATCACGGCTTTCTCGTCGAGGTGCAGATGGTGGCCGTGGCGCGGAACTGACGGCGCGTACGCGAGGAGCGAGGAGAGAGGCGATGGAGAGTATCGACGTCGAGGTGCTGCGGCATTGCGTCGACTGGCTCGGGTGCGGCCACCGCGTGGTGCTCGCGACGGTCACGCGCACGTGGGGTTCGAGCCCGCGGCCGGTCGGCGCGATGCTCGCGCTGCGCGACGACGGCGTCGTATGCGGTTCGGTGTCGGGCGGCTGCATCGAGGACGACCTGATCGACCGCATGCGCCGCGCGCCGCTCGTCACGCATTTGCCGGAGCGCGTGACCTATGGCGTATCCGCCGACGAAGCGCGGCGCTTTGGCCTGCCGTGCGGCGGCACGATGGAACTGGTGCTGGAGCCGCTTGATGCCGACGCGCAGGCGCCGGGCGGCATCGGCACGCTGGCCGCGCGCATCGGCGGCGGCGAACGGGTGGCGCGCGAACTCGATCTGGCGAGCGGCCGCGCGCGGCTGCGGCCCGCGCGTGCCGACGAGCAGTTGCGTTGCGACGCGCATACGCTGACGACCGTGCATGGGCCGCGCTATCGGCTGCTGCTGATCGGTGCGGGCGATCTCGCGCGTTTTCTCGCGACGATCGCGGTGGGCCTCGGCTATCAGGTGACGGTCTGCGATCCGCGTGAAGAGTATGCGGACGACTGGGACGTGCCGAACGTGTGTCTCGTGCGCACGATGCCCGACGATACGGTGCTCGCGATGAAACTCGACGGCCACAGCGCGGTGGTTGCGCTGACGCACGATCCGAAGCTCGACGATCTCGCGCTGATCGATGCGTTGCAGACCGAAGCGTTCTACGTCGCCGCGATCGGCTCGCGTTCGAATAGCGCGAAGCGGCGCGAGCGTCTCAAGCTGTTCGACGTCAGCGAGGCGCAGCTCGCGCGCTTGCGCGGTCCCGCGGGACTGTCGATCGGCAGCCGCACGCCGCCGGAGATCGCGGTGTCGATCGCGGCCGAGTTGACCGCGGCGAGGAATGGTGTCGCCGCGCGGACGCCTGTCGAGCGCGAAAGGGAAACGCGGGCGTACGAGCCGGACGAAGCCGTGTGTCCGGCGCTGCTCGAACTCGAAGCGGCCGGTTGACTCACGCGCCGTTCGTCGTGCTTCAGGTCGCCGTACTTCAGGGTTTGCCCGAGTGCGTGAATGTCCACCACTCGCGGCGCAGCGCGTCGCGCAGAATCTTGCCGCGCGCGTTGCGCGGCAATTCGTTCACCAGATAAATCTGGCGCGGCTGTTTTTCGCGCGGCAGTTTGGCGCGGCACAGCGTGACCAGTTCCGCGATCTCGATCTTCATGCCCGGATGCGGCACCACGAAGCACACGGGCTCCTGTCCGTAGATCGGATCGGGCACGCCGACCGCCACCGCGTCCTGCACGGCGGGATGTTCGAGCAGCAGGTCCTCGATTTCCTGCGGCAGCACCTTCACGCCGCCGCGAATGATCAGATCGTCCATGCGGCCCGAGACGACCACGAAGCCTTGCGTGTCGATGCTCGCGACGTCGCGCGTGGCGAGCGGCGCGCCGCGGATCGGCTCGATCCGGTGCGCGTCGTTCAACAGGCCGAGTGCGAGTTTCTCGCCCGCGACGACCACCTGGCCCGGCGTGCCGGGCGCGCACGGCGCACCGTTCGGGTCGACGACCGAGAAGCCGATATGCCCGACCGGATAGCCGACCGTGCCGAACTTGCGGCGCGTATAGCGGTTGCCGCACATCCATCCCGCTTCCGACGACCCGTACAGGTTCAGCACGCGAATCCCGTAGTGCGCCTCGAAGCGCGCCCATTGCACGGTCGACAGCGGCGCGGTGCTGCAGGTGATCGCGCGCAGCGACGCGAGCTTGCCGCCCTCGATGTCGACCGGCGCTTCGAGCAGCAGGTTCAGCACGGTCGGCACGCCGGCGCTGACGCTCACGCGATGTGTGGCGATCCACTGTGCGAAGCGGCTGCGCGAGAAGCTGCGCGCGACGCACAGCGTCGAGCCGAGTTGCAGGAACGGAATCAGGCTCAGGATCTGCGCGGAATACCAGTCGAACGAGCGGTATTCGAGCGTACGGTCGTCGGCCGTGAGCGCAAGCAGGTCGATGGTATCGAGGCCGTTGTACCAGTAGCTCGCATGATCGTAGACGACGACCTTCGGCACGCCGGTGGTGCCGGATGTGCAGCACATCGCGGCGATTTCGTCGATGCTGCCGGGTTCGTCGGTGTCGCGTAGCGGCGTATCGTCGTCATGGTTCGATGCCGTGGCGAGGGGCGTGGTCACGAAGCGCAGTTGCGCTCGCGCTTTGTCCACATTCGTGTCCACATCTGCATCCGCATTCGCGGGCCACGCGCCAAAGCGCACGATGCGCGCGCCGCTCGTGGGCAGGACGGTTTCGTCCGCGTGCTCAGCGATCAGCACGAACGCGGGATCGATGCGATCGAACACGCGCTGTGCGCCGTGCGCGCCGAGGAACGCGACATCGAGCGGACAGACGATCGCGCGCAGCCGCCACAGCGCGAGCCACAGCAGCAGCTTCTCGATGCCCTCGCTGCCGGCCAGCACCACGCGCGCGCCGCGTGTGACGTTTGCGCGTTGCAACTGGCGCGCGAGCGCATCGACGTACTGCGCGAGTTCCGTGAAGTCGATCGACAGATTGCGCTCGACGTCGACGAGCGCCGTCTTGTGCGGCGTGCGTTGCCGGTGCGCGTCGAGCAGCGCGCCGACGCGCGCGAACGGCAACGCGACGGTCATGCGGTCTCGGTGCGCGCGGGGCGGGCCGCCACCGGTTCGGCGAGCGTCTCGAGCGCCCATTCGCGGAATAGCTCGACTTTCTTGAGCTTGGCCTTGTCGATTGGCGAGGCGATGAAATAGGCGGAATTCGATTGCACGCGCACGTCGAACGGCGCGACCAGCGCGCCGCTCGCGAGATCGGCATCGACGAGCGGCGAGCGGCCGATCGCGAGTCCGACGCCATTGACCGCCGCCGCGAGCGACGTCAGTTGCAGATGAAATACCGCTTCGCCCGCGAATTCGACGGGCTCGCGCACGGCCGCTTCGAGCCAACTGGGCCAGTCGTCCTGGTACATCGAATAGAAGTAGGTGCGGATCTGCCGGAAGCGCGCAAGACCCTCGGCAATCGAATCGAACGCTCCGGCTTCCGCGAGCGCGCCCGGCGCGCACACGGGGAAAAACGTCTCGCCGTGCAGGCGGTCGGCGCGCACCGAGGCCCAGCGTCCCGAGCCGTAGCGGATCGCGACGTCGTAGCTGTTGCGCTTGAATTCGTCGAAGTTCGAGCTGGTCGCGAGGTGTACCGTGATGTCCGGATGCCGGCGCTGGAAGTCGGGCAGCTTCGGAATCAGGCACTTGATCGCGTAGGTCGGCAGGCTCGCGACCGTTAGCACTGCGCTCGGTTTTTTCTTGCGTGCGCGGTCGGTCGCCATCGACAGCAGATTGATCGCCTCGTGTACCGACTGCAGGTATTCGCGCGCCGCTGGTGTCAGCGAGAGCACGTTGCGACGGCGTACGAACAGTTTGATGTCGAGCCGCTCTTCGAGCGTCTTGATCTGATGGCTGATCGCGGTTTGCGTGAGTTCGAGTTCCTGCGCCGCGCGCGTGAAACTGAGGTGCCGCGATGCCGCTTCGAACGCGAGCAGGCTCTGCAGGGATGGGATGTACGGTCTCATGCGATGTCAGGCCGGATCACATTCGGAAGGTCGGATTATAGTCGGTTTGAGATTAACGTACGTAGCGGTGCGCACACAAGACGGAGCGCGAAGACGAAGCGCGCGCGCCGCGGCGAGGCTGCCTCGCGAGGGGGGATAATCGCGCACGGCAGAGCATGAAAGAAACTCATCCCCTCTATGAAAGAGGATCGTTTGCACGATGTGCATCGATGCTGCAATGTTGCGCCTACGATGCCGCGCTTGAGCCACTTTCACGCGGACGACCCCACAGAACCGGTATCAGCGAGACCAAGGAGACAACACCGTGAGTCAAACGGCGAAAGCCCATTCACTGGACCTGCGCGCATGGCTCGACGAGGCGCGCGCGCTCGGCGAATTGACGGAAGTATCGGGCGCGGACTGGAACCTCGAACTGGGCGCGATCAGCGAGCTGAACGTGAAGAAAGAGCGCCCGAGCGCGCTGCTTTTCGACGATATCCCAGGCTATCCCAAGGGTTTTCGCGTAGCGACCTGCACGACAGCGAGCCCGGCGCGCCTCGCGTCGATCCTGCGCCTCGCCGGCGGCGAATCGCACAAGGCGCTCGTGCAGACGCTGCGCGGCAAGCCCAAGCAATGGCAAAGCCAGGCCGAGGGGTACGACCCGGTCGTCGTGAACGACGGCGCGGTGTTCGAGAACGTGCAAAGCGGTGACGACGTCGACCTGTTTTCGTTTCCGTCGCCGCTGTGGCATGAAAAGGACGGCGGCCGCTATATCGGCACCGGCTGCATGGTCGTCACGAAAGACCTCGACTCCGACTGGATCAACGTCGGCACCTATCGTGTGATGATTCACGACCGCAATCACGTCGGCCTCGACATGATTCCGGGCAAGCACGGCGCGATTCAATACGACAAACATATGAAGGCCGGCAAGCCGTTTCCGGTCGCGATCGTGATCGGCTGCGATCCGCTCGGCTACCTCGTGTCGGGCATCGAAGTGCCGTTCGGCATGTGCGAATTGAACTACATCGGCGCGATTCTCGGCAAGCCGGTCGAAGTCGTGAACGGCCAGTTGACCGGCCTGCCGTTCCCGAGCGCCTCGGAGATCGTGATCGAAGGCTATGCGCATCCGGGCGACGAGCGTATCGAAGGGCCGTTCGGCGAATTCCACGGCTATTACCCGGGCAAGGCGGAGACCGCGCCGGTCGTCACGATCGAGCGGATTTACTACCGCAACCAGCCGATCATCATGGGCAGCCCGCCGGCCAAACCGCCCAACGACTACTCGTACTCGAAGGCGGTGATGCGCTCGGCGCTGCTCGTCGACGCGTTGCAGGCCGCCGGCGTGCCCGACGTCGAAGGCGTGTGGGCGCACGAGATCGGCGGCGCGCGCATGTTCAACGTCGTGTCGATCCGCCAGCGCTATGCGGGCCATGCGCGCCAGGCCGGGCACATCCTGAACCAGTGCGGCGTCGGCGCGTATATGTCGCGCTACACGATCGTGGTCGACGAGGACATCGATCCGTCGAATCTGCAGGAAGTGATGTGGGCCGTCGCGACGCGCTCCGATCCGGACCTCGACATCGACATCATCAAGCGCGGCATGGGCTCGAAGAACGATCCGATGTCGATCGCGTATCCGTACAAGGCGCCGTTCAATTCGAAGGCGATCATCGACGCCTGCCGTCCGTACGACTTCATCAAGGAGTTTCCCGAAGTGGCCGAGGCGAGCAAGGAATTGCAGGAAAAGGTCCGCGAAAAGTGGCGGCACGTGCTCGACTGAGCATGCGCGAGCCGCAATGAACGCGGCGCCGGGAGCCGGCGCCGCCACCACCCGTCATACCGGTTCTCCCATATCGCGCCCATGAGGCCGGCGAGAGAGCCTGTCGTCCGCAGTACAAGGAGATTTGCAATGGAACTGACCGGCGAACGCATTTTGCCGCTGCCGCGCGAGCGCGTCTGGGACGCATTGAACGACCCCGAGATACTGAAGGTATCGGTGCCCGGCTGCGAGTCGCTCGAACGCGTCGACGACACGCACTACAAGGTCGTGATGGCCGCGGCCGTCGGGCCCGTGAAGGCGCGCTTCAACGGCAAGCTGACGCTCACCGATCTGCGCGCGCCGGAAGCCTATTCGCTGAGCTTCGAGGGCTCGGGCGGCGCGGCCGGCTTCGGCAAGGGCACCGCGCAGGTCGAGCTGGCGCCGGAAGGCAGCGGCACGAAGCTCGTGTATCGCGCGAATGCGCAGGTGGGCGGCCGGCTCGCGCAGGTCGGCGCGCGGCTGATCGACGGCGTCGCGAAGAAGATGGCCGAAGAGTTTTTCGGGCGCTTCACCGAAGCGCTCGCACCGGAGATGCCGGCCGAGGCCGTGGTTGACGGCAGTGCCGACACGGCAGACGCTGCAGCCGCCGGGGCAGCGCAAAGTACCACGCCGCATGCGGCCGCCACGGCCGCGGTGGCATCGAGCGCGCGCGCGGCGGGCGGCGGCAGCAGCAAGCTGTGGCTGTGGGCAACACTCGGCGTGGTGGTGGCCGTGGCCCTCGTGTACGCCTTCCATTGATGCACTTTTCACCGGCGAGTCCACGATGCACGATCTGACTTCATCTGAGCACTCGCGCGGCAACCGGGCACGCCGCATCGTCGTCGGCATCAGCGGCGCGTCGGGGGCGATCTACGGTGTGCGGTTGCTCGAGATGCTGCGCGCGGCCAACGTCGAGTCGCACCTGGTGGCGAGCCGCTCGGCCCAGATCACGCTCGCCGACGAGCTGGGCATGACGCTCGCCGACGTGAAGCAGCTCGCCGACGTGCATTACCCGAATGCCGACATCGGCGCGGCGATCGCGAGCGGTTCGTTTCGCGTCGACGGGATGGTCGTCGCGCCGTGCTCGATCAAGACGCTCTCGGAGATCGCGACCGGCTGCACGAGTTCGCTGCTGTCGCGCTCGGCCGACGTGATGCTGAAGGAGCGCCGCCGTCTCGTGCTGATGGTGCGCGAAACGCCGCTGCACGCGGGGCATATCCGCAGCATGGGCGCGGTCACCGAGGCGGGTGCGATCGTCTATCCGCCGGTGCCCGCGTTCTATGCGAAGCCGGCGTCGCTCGAGCAGATGGTCGATCAGACGCTCGGCCGCGTGCTCGACCTGTTCGACATCGATACCGAAGCGGTGCGCCGCTGGCAGGGTCTCGCCGATTCGTTCGCGGGCGCGCGTGGCGCCGAGGCCGACTGAGCGGCGGTAGCACGGATGGCACAAACGACGACATAAGCGACGGCACAAGCGACGGATTCGGTCCGCCACTCAACCGGGACAGCAGAACAACGATTACTGGAGACACAGATGCGGGACAGCAGAGTCTTAAACGCGCAGGCAGGCTCGCAGCCTACGCTGCGCGACAACATGGCCGGCAGCGCGGAGGCGGCCGCCGCCGCATCCGGCCAGCAGGCGGCCGAACTGCTCGCGCGCATCGAGAGCGTGCCGTTTTCGCGCTGGCATACGAAGGCGCGCGTCGTGATCGGCAGTTCGACGTTCTTCGATGCGTTCGACGCGCTCTCGCTCGCGTTCGTGCTGCCGGTGCTGGTCGGCCTGTGGCAGATCAAGCCGCTGCAGATCGGCTTTCTGATCGGCGCGAGCTATATCGGCCAGTTCATCGGCGCGCTCGTGTTCGGCTGGTACGCCGAGCGCTCGGGCCGGATTCGCAGCGCGACGGTTTCGATCGCGATCATGTCGGTGATGAGCCTCGGCTGCGCGCTGTCCGGCAACATTCCGATGCTGCTCGCGTGCCGCTTCATCCAGGGCATCGGCGTCGGCGGACAGATGCCGGTCGCGGCGACGTACATCAGCGAACTGTCGAATGCGCACGGTCGCGGCAAATACTTTCTGCTCTACGAAATGCTTTTCCCGGTCGGCCTGATGGCGGCGGGGCAGCTCGGCGCCTGGCTCGTGCCGGCGGTCGGCTGGAAGGTGATGTTCTGGATCGGCGCGGTGCCGGGCCTGATGATCGCGTTCTTCGTGTCGCGGCTGCCGGAGTCGCCGCGCTGGCTGATCGGCAAGGGACGCTACGCGGAAGCCGAAGTGGTCGTGCGCAGCATGGAAGCGAGCACGCCGCGCCGCATCCTGGCGGCGGGCGGCCCGAAGGTGAGCGCAGCGAAGCTCGCGCCGACGGGCAAGAAGGCCGGCTGGCGCGAACTGCTTTCGCCGTTCTATCGCGGCCGCACGCTGATCGTGTGGGTGCTGTGGGCGACGGCGTTCTTCATTGCGAACAGCCTGAACAACTGGCTGCCGACGCTGTATCGCACCGTCTATCAGTTGCCGTTGCAATCGGCCTTGCGCGCGGCGTCGATGACCAACATCGCCCAGGTCGTGCTGCTGCTCGTGTGCGCCTATTCGATCGACCGCATCGGCCGCCGCAACTGGACGCTCGCGGCGTTCTGCGCGGGCGGCGCGCTGTCGGTCGCGCTCGGACTGTTCGCCGCGCACAGCGTGTGGGGCGTGATGGTGATGGGCACGCTCACTTACGGGCTGATCGGTTCGATCAACGCGGTGCTCTATCTGTACACGCCCGAGGTCTATCCGACGCGGATGCGCGCGACCGGCACCGGCCTCGCGACGTCGTGGCTGCGGCTCGCGTCGGCGGTGGGCCCGACGCTCGTCGGTCTGCTCGTGCACACCGAGGGCACCGGTTCGGTGTTCCTGATGTTCGCGGCAGTCAGCGCGGTCGGCGCCCTGGCCGCGACGGGCATGATCGAAACGCGCGAGCGCAGCCTCGAAGAGATCGCGCCCTGATCCGAGTGCGTATCCGCACTGAGTGAGCTTGTATCTGAGCCGTACCTGAGCCGTACCGGCGCCGCCCTGTCGCGCGGCGCCAGCCATACCCCTACCCCGAAAAAAAGAATCTGCCCGCTCCGTTGCCGCAACGGGGCGCGGCGACGCGCGCTCGCGCGCAACCCCGGCGGCGATGCCACGACATCGTCCGCCGATGCACAACAACGATCTGGAGACTCTCGCGATGACAAGGAAGAACGGCAGCCGGTTGGCGAAGTACGCGCGCATGGCGCTCGGCATGGGTTTATTGACGGGGGGCGCGGCGTACGCGCAATCGTCGGTACAGCTGTACGGGATCGTCGGCACGTATGTCGGCAGCGTCAAGCACAGCAGCGGGCCGGCGGCCGCGGTCACGCTGGGCGGCGGCGGCCTGACGACGTCGTTCTGGGGGCTGCGCGGCTCCGAGGATATCGGCGGCGGCAACTCGGTGGAGTTCGCACTCGAAAGCTTCTTCCAGCCGAACACGGGCGCGATGGGCCGCACGCCGGCCGATCCTTTCCTGTCCCGCAACGCGTACGTCGGCGTGTCGACGCACTACGGCAAATTGTGGCTGGGCCGGCAGACGAACCCGACCTACATCAACATGCAGTTGCTGAACCCGTTCGGCGCGTCGGTGGTGTTCTCGCCGATCGTTCTGCAAACCTTCGTGGCGACGTTCAACAACACGGTGATCGGCGACACCGTCTGGGACAATGCCGCGCAATACCAGACGCCGAATCTGGCCGGGCTCACCGCCTCGGCAATTTATGGGTTCGGCGGCGTCGCGGGCGCGAACGGCATCGCCAATCTCGGCTTGCACGCGAAGTACGTGAACGGGCCGTTCCTCGCGGCGGTGTCGTTGCAGCGCGTGCGCACGCCGGTTACCGCGCCGGTGTCCGAGCAGGACATGTGGATGGGCGGCATGACGTACAACTTCAACATCGCGAAAGTCTATGCGCTGGCCGAGGGGGCGCAGACCTACGGCAAGCCGGCGAGCGCGCACACGTACATGCTGGGTCTGTCGGCGCCGATCGGCGTGGGCTCGGTGCTTGCCGAGTGGGCGCGCACGACGCGCAGCGCGCCGCTCAACGTGCGCACGATGCGTAACACGGGCTCGATCGCCTACGATTACCCGCTGTCGAAACGCACCGACGTGTATCTCGTGGGCATGTACGACAAGACGAGCGGCTACGGTTCGGCGACGACGACGGCATTGGGTCTGCGGCACGCATTCTGAGCGTGCCGTCGTGCCGATTCAGGGACTTCGAACTCACGGAGCAAATATGGCAATCGATCAGACCGTCGTGTCATCTTTCACGCCTACGGGCAAGGTGCGCGCGTCGATCAATCTCGGCAATCCGATACTCGCGAACCAGGACCCGGTGTCCGGCGAACCGGTGGGTGTCTCGGTCGATCTGGCGCGTGCGTTTGCGACGCGCCTGAACGTCGAACTGGAACTGGTGGTATTCGATGCGGCGGGCAAGTCGGTGCAGGCGGTCAGCGACGAGCAGGCCGACTTCGGTTTCTTCGCGATCGATCCCCTGCGTGGCGAGAAAATCGCGTTTACCGCGCCGTATGTGCTGATCGAAGGCTATTACCTCGTGCGCGACGATTCGCCGATCCGCTCGAATGAAGAGGTCGATCGTGCGCATAACCGGGTGGTGGTCGGCAAGGGGAGTGCGTACGATCTGTTTCTGACGCGCGCGTTGAAGGACGCGCGGATCGTGCGCGCGCCGACTTCGCCGACTGTGGTGCAGACGTTCGTCGAAGAGCAGGCGGAAGTGGCGGCGGGCGTGAAGCAGCAACTCGAAGCGGACGCGCGGCAAGTTGGCGGATTGCGGTTGCTCGGCGAGAGATTTATGGTGATTCAGCAGGCGATGGGTGTGCCGAAGAGTCGCGGCGAGGGCGCGGCCCAGGCGTTGCGGGCGTTCGTCGAGGAGATGAAGGCGTCGGGTTTTGTCGCCGAAGCGCTGGCGCGGCATCGGATCGGTGGGGCGTCGGTGGCGCCGTTGGTGGGGTGATGGGGGGCGCCTGCTGTTGCTGCTGCTGTGATTGGTGGCAGCAGGCGTATCAATTGCGGTGTGTTGGTGGGGATTTTTTATCGTCTCATGCGATAGTGCCGCCAAAGTCTCATCAGGATCGAGTAAGCGATGATGGTAGCGATCAGGTCGATGAGCATCATGGCCAGGATATAGAACAGTTCGGTATCGGCAATTCCGAATGCGTTTGAGGCCACGATCAGTTCTTGTTGCTGCCGCAACGTCATTGGAATCGGATAGGTGTGGACGTACCGGATCGCTAAAAAATACAAGCCGCAGAACAGCAGTACTTTGGCGGCTTTACAGATAAGTGTTGCCATTTGCAATTACCTTGATCCAGTCACATAGCGCGCTGGCTGCGAACCAACGCGCTATGTGACGGAGCTTTTTATTCCTTCATGCGATAGCGGCGCCAAAGTCTCATCAGGATCGAGTACACGATGATAGTAACGATCAGGTCGATAAGCATCATGGCCAGGATGTAGAACAGTTCATAGTCGGCAACTCTGAATGCGTCCGAGATCACGATTAAATAATGTTGCTGTTGCAATGTCATCGGCATCGGATAGGTGTGAACGTACCGGATCGCTAAAAAGTACAAGCCGCAGAACAGCAGTACCTTAGCGGTTTTACGGACAAGTTTTGCCATTTGCAATTACCTCGATCCAGCCATATGCACGCATGACAGAATTGCCAGCCCAGATAGTTCCAGTTCGCAGCAGCGCTTGACGAAGATTGTGAAAATCCACGCGGCTTTGTAGCGTAATGCACCCGAACGAATGTCCACCTCCCCCGGAAGGATGTAACCGGAAATTGCCGCGCTTTATACCATTCACCCACGTCCAGTCATCGATCAAGCCATCGTTGCGGTACAGCGCGAACCAATCGGTATGATGTGTTGGAGTGCCAATAGCAGAATTCCATGAGTCTTTGAGATAGGCTTCTGCTCTCGAACCGATACCGCCGCCAGGCCGATCGATGATCCAATACTTCCCCGCGGGCAAAGGCCCTTTATCGACTACAGCCGTGCATCCACTTCGATTGCGATAGATTTCATCGCCCGAGAACGCTGGAAACGACCCGATACCCTTCATGTCCGGATGCAAAACCGGCTTGTTATCAACAACGAATTTTCCCTGTAACGGCATAGATTCCTCGAAAGTGACGGTCGCTCTATCAGTGAAGGCGAGCCTTGTCTGAAGGAAGCGTTCGCTACGCTGCCACAGTGATGCAGGGTCGTGAAGGGACGCAAGTCAAGGAAAGATACGAATTAACAATAATTAAAGACTACGTAGCAAATATCACAACTTTCCAATACGTATCTTGAAATTGACTGGAGCGTTGTTTCACTGTTTTCCTGGATCAGGTAGAAGACAGAAGGGGGCGACTGTCCTAGCTTTCAGAGTTGTCTGATTCCAACGAGCCTATTTTTTTCGAATCATGGCTTTCGATGTGTATCTGCATGTGATGTAGGCACATGCATGATGCGTGCAAAGCGATGTTGTCCGTACGATATTTTGACTACTGACGACGGTTGATCTCAATGCAGACTGGGGATGTTATGGCGGATATGTTTGTCAAGATTGACGGTATTTCAGGTGAGTCGCAGGATGAATTTCACCGAGGCGAATTAGAAGTGACCGGCTGGCATTGGAAGATGGAGCAACAATCTGCAATGATGTCCGGTGCTGGAGGTGGAGTAGGTAAGGCGACTATTAACGATCTTGAGTTTCTACACCATATCGATCGTGCCAGCCCTAACCTGATGCGTTACTGTCTGACGGGCCGCCACATTCCACAGGTAGTTTTAACGATGCGTAAGGCGGGGGGTATTCCGTTTGAATTTCTGAAAATCACGATGAGCGATGTTGTTATCATTGAGGTTGAACCGTCGGTCGCGGGCACGAATTATATGGAGCGCGTTCGCCTGTCGTTTGCGAAAGTGAAGCAGGAATACAAGGTGCAAAACGTTGTCGGTGGGAGCGGTGGGATGGTTACAGCTGAATTTGATATCCGAGAGAATATTGCGAAATAGTATGCGAAAACGCAATTACATTGCCCTGATCATTGGTCTTGCTCTATTGATTGGGGCGATATCGGAAGTCAAGTCGAATCTGGATTTTATTCGGACATCTACTACAACCTTGGGCAAGGTTATCCGGCTAAACCATGGTGAACGTCATCCCGAGATTGCTTTTGTGACGCAACGCGGCAAGCAGATAACGTTTCCGGCAAGCTTTATTTCTGCGGATGTTGGTGATTCCGTTCTGGTTCGCTACGACCCGCTTATGCCAAGAGAAACCGCACGAATTGACGACTTCTACGGAATTTGGTTTGAAGAATTTATGTTGGCTGTCCTTGCAATTGCATTTCTTTATGCAGGCTGGACAGGAGAGCCATTCAGGGGGAGGTATGGGTAATTATGTGGATCAAGTCGTTGCGTGAGAGTCAATGGCGTTATAAAACTGGGGCAGGTGGCAGCTTGAATGTCGATCTTCTTCTTGCATCAGGAGGCGTTATTGTTGTCGATCCGCCGAGTGGACCACCTCGGAAATTTGAATATTCGGGAGTGGGAATAGGTCTCTCGATTCCTATTCTTAAATGGCTGAAATTGCAGAAGCTCGAATTGCCGAAAATCTCAATCCGGGGACATGGTATAGGGGGAAGTGGTTCTGCAAAGGGTTTTGATAGTAATGGGACTGTGTACATGACAGAGACGTTTCATGGTGACGAGTTGGAAGCCCAAAATTTTGAGGGAGGTATCATTTATCTGGATTGGTCCGCTGGTTATCTTGCGGGCTGGAGCGGATCATATCTACTTGCAGGAATCAATCTGGAGCTAATGAAAGCTGCAATGGTCCCGTGGGCGGGCGGTACGTTTCTGCGGCAAGCGATTATGTCCGCCCCAGTTTTTATCAAAACACAGGGCCGTATGGAAGGGCTGACAGATTCCATTGGCGCTGGCCTGATGTTCGGGCAAATCCACTATCAGGGCGCGGAAGCGGACTAACCTTTGTTCAAGTGGGGCGGAGCGGTAATAGACGGCTTCAATTTTGATCGGCTATTACTCCCGTGATCAATTCTGCCGATAGCAATATCTATCCATCACGCGTTACCGATACCGCTATCCTTCTAGGCGCACACGGTTGGTGCGTCGTTGACAGCTTGGCTCACCACGTCGTGCGGAGTCTAGTCGGCGCCTGACAAATCTCAACCTCGCCAACAAACTGAACCCCGCATAATATCCATCCGACAAAAACCCGTCCTCTTTCATGCTCCCGCTCAAATACCTGACCGGCTACCCCGCGCCTCTACAGGAGAAGGTCAGAACCCTGATCGCCGCCGATCAGCTCGGCGCCTACCTCGCGCGGAAATATCCGAACACGCACGACGTGCAGACCGATCGCGCGCTCTACGCGTATTGCGCCGAACTGAAACGCGAACATCTGCGCAGCGCCGAGCAGATCGACAAGGTCACCTACGACAGCAAGCTCGACGTCGTACGGCACGCATTGGGTCTGCACACGAGCATTTCGCGCGTGCAGGGCGGCAAGCTGAAGGCGAAGAAGGAAATCCGCATCGCGTCGCTATTCAAATCGACGGCGCCGGAATTTCTGAAGATGATCGTCGTGCACGAACTCGCTCATCTGAAGGAGAGCGATCACAACAAGGCGTTTTATCGTCTGTGCGAGTTCATGCAACCGGGCTACCCGCAGATCGAATTCGACCTGCGGCTTTATCTGACCCATCGCGATCTGACGAAGAAGACAGCCTGACGCGCGCGCAGACCACGCACCCCGAACCTCAAACGGCACACGTCAAGCCGCCACCTCAACCACCGAAGCCGTCAGCAATACCGGAATCGACTTCGAAGTCGGCGTGCCCGCGCCATCCGCCACGGAAGAAAGCGGCACGAGCGGATTCGTCTCCGGATAGTACGCACCGAGGCAACCGCGCGGAATGTCGTATTCGACGAGCAGGAAGCCATCCACGCGACGCTCGATGCCATCGGCCCATACGCTCGTGATATCGACGCGCTGGCCGGCCGCGAACCCGAGCATCGCGATATCGGCCGGATTGGCGAACAGCACACGCCGCTGTCCGTACACGCCGCGATAGCGATCGTCGAGACCGTAAATCGTCGTGTTGTACTGATCGTGCGAGCGCGTGGTCATCAGCGTCATGAGCCGTTCGCCATGTTGCTTGCGCGCCAGATGAATCGGCGTATCGAGCGCGATCGCATGAACGAGAAACTGTGCCTTGCCGCTCGGTGTTTTCCAGATGCGCTCACGCGACGCCACGCCGAGATGGAAGCCACCGGGATTCTTCAGGCGCTCGTTGTAATCGGCGAAACCGTCGATCACCTGCGCGATGCCGTCGCGAATCAGCGCGTAGTCGGCCGCGTGCGCGAGCCAGTCCACCTTGGCGCTGCCCAGGGTCGCATGCGCCATGCGCGCGACGATCGCCACTTCGGAGAGCAGATTATCCGAGGCCGGTTGATTCATGCCATACGAGATGTGCACCATGCTCATCGAATCCTCGACGCTCACGCCCTGCGGCACGCCGTTCTGCAGATCGATCTCGGTGCGCCCGAGCGTCGGCAGAATCAGCGCATCGCGGCCATGCACGAGGTGGCTGCGGTTCAGCTTGGTCGTGACGTGCACGGTCAGATCGCAGGCGCGCATCGCCTCCCACGTGCGCGGTGTGTCGGGTGTCGCGATCGAGAAATTACCGCCCAGGCCGATGAACACTTTCACCCGGCCGTCGAGCATCGCCTGAATCGTGTTGACGACGTCGAGCCCATGCTCGCGCGGCGGTTCGAAATCGTAGACCGCGCCGAGCTTGTCGAGAAACGCGTCGGTCGGCTTTTCCTCGATGCCGACCGTGCGGTCGCCCTGCACGTTCGAGTGGCCGCGCACCGGGCACAGCCCCGCGCCGCGCCGGCCGATATTTCCGCGCATCATCATCAGGTTCGACAGCATCTGCACCGTCGCGACCGAGTTCTTGTGCTGCGTGAGGCCCATGCCCCACGTCGAGATCACCGCGCGGCCACGCGCGTAGATGTCGGCGAGCTTCAATACATCTTCGAACGGCACGCCCGCTTCTGCGACGATCGTGTCCCAGCGCTCGGCGCGCAGATCGTCGGCGAACGCTTCGAAGCCGACCGTGTGTTCGGCGATAAAGCCGACGTCGAGCACGCGTTCGAGGCCCGAGGCCAGCGCTTCGTCGTCGAGTTCGATGATGCGTTTGGCGACGCCCTTGATCAGCGCGAAGTCGCCGCCGACCTTCGGGCGGATGAACACCGAACTGATCTTCGTGCTGCCGAGCGTGAGCATTTCGACCGGATGCTGCGGGCTCGCGAAGCGTTCGAGTCCGCGCTCCTTGAGCGGATTGATCGACACGATCGTCGCGCCGCGCCTTGTGCATTCGCGCAGTTCGCCGAGCATGCGCGGATGGTTGGTGGCCGGATTCTGGCCGAAGATCAGCAGCGTATCGGCGTGCTCGAAGTCGTCGAGCGTGACCGTGCCTTTGCCGATGCCGACCGTATGCGGCAGGCCGCGGCTCGTCGCTTCGTGGCACATGTTCGAGCAGTCGGGGAAATTGTTGGTGCCGTACATGCGCACGAACAGCTGATACAGGAACGCGGCTTCGTTGCTCGCGCGGCCCGAGGTATAGAACGCAGCGCGATCGGGATCGCCGAGCTGCTGCAGATGCCGCGCGATCAGCTCGAACGCTGCGTCCCAGCCGATCGGCACGTAGCGATCGGAGCGCGCGTCGTAGACGAGCGGATCGGTCAGACGGCCGTGCTGTTCGAGTTCGAAGTCCGATTGCGCCATCAGTTCGGCGACGCTGTGCTGCGCGAAGAACGCGGGCGTCACGCGCTTGCCGGTCGCTTCGGCGGCCACGGCCTTTACGCCGTTCTCGCAGAACTCGAAGGTCGAGGCATGCTCGCGATCGGGCCAGGCGCAGCCCGGGCAGTCGAAGCCGTCGGGCTGGTTCTGCTTGAGCAGCGTGCGGTAGTTGCCGCCCGCCACTTTTTCCTTGAGCAGATTGAGCGCGACGTATTTGAGCGCGCCCCAGCCGGCGGCGGGGTGCTTGTAGGGCTCGATGCGTGGTTCGATGCTGGCTTCGTTCTTCTTCATGACGGGGCGATGGAGCAGGCTTGGGGGCTTTTCGGGCCGATAGTCGCAAGCGTACTGTGTTCCCCTGAAGGCGTCGGATACAGAAAATCGGAAAGAATAGGAGTACAGTTGCGCAAGCCTGATCGCGGTGCGCGTGCCGGTGCTTTCCCGGCCCTTCGAGCCTCGCAAGCCCGCGACCCCTTCGACTCCACCGTAACCCCCTTGAAGCTCTACGAAAAACTCGCCGACGAAATCACCGAAGCCGTGCGCCGTGGCGTGTTCGCGGCCGGCGAGCGGATTGCCTCGGTGCGCCAGGCGAGCCAGCAGCACGGCGTCAGCATCAAGACCGTGCTGCACGCGTATGCGTTGCTGGAGAGCCGCGGCATCGTCGAGACGCGGCCGCAGTCCGGCTATTTCGTGCGCGACGCGGCGGCGAAGGCGCTTGCGGTGGCGCCGGCCGCGTCGTCCACCGCGGCGCGCGCGGGCCGCAAGTCCGCGGCGTCCGCGCCGGTGCCCGCCACGGTGGACGTGAGCCGCCTCGTGCTGTCGACGCTGCGCAGCATCCGCGCGCACGACGCCGTGCCGTTCGGCTCGCCGTATCCGGACCCGTCGCTGTTTCCGTGGCGGCGCATCAACCAGTACGCGAACGCGATCGCGCGCCGTCACGCGAGCTGGAACCTGATCGACGATCTGCCGCCGGGAAATCCCGAGCTGATCCGGCAAATCGCGCGGCGCTACGCGGAAAACGGCCTGCCGGTCGATCCGGGCGAGATCGTCATCACGCTCGGCGCGACCGAGGCGATCAACCTGAGCCTGCAGGCGGTCGCGAAGCCGGGCGACACGGTCGCGGTCGAATCGCCGACCTACTACGCGATGCTGCATGCGATCGAGCGCCTCGGCATGCGCGCGCTCGAAATCGCCACGCATCCGCTCGACGGCATCGACCTCGACGCACTTGCCAAGGCGATCGGGCGGCAGAAGATCGCCGCCTGCATGGTGATGCCGAACTTCCAGAATCCGCTCGGCTTTTGCATGTCCGACGAGCGCAAGCGGCAACTGGTCGAACTGCTGGCTGCGCACGAGATTCCCGCGATCGAGAACGACGTCTACCAGGAACTGTATTTCGGAGACACGCGGCCTTCCACGCTGAAGACTTTCGACACGAAAGGGCTCGTGCTGCACTGCGCGTCGTTTTCGAAGAGCCTGACCGCGTCGTACCGGATCGGCTGGGCGCTGCCGGGGCGTTATCGCGCGCAGGTCGAGAAGCTCAAGTTCCTGAACACGCTGACGACGCCGTCGGTGCCGCAGGTCGCGGTCGCCGATTATCTGCGTCACGACGGCTACGACCGGCATCTGCGGCACGTGCGCAAGGTGTACCGGCAGCAGGCGCGCATCATGACGGCGCTCGTGCTGCGCTTCTTTCCGGCTGGCACGCGCGTGTCGGCGCCGCAGGGCGGCTACGTGCTGTGGGTCGAACTGCCGGGCCGGATCGATTCGATGCGGCTCTATCAGGCCGCGCTCGCGCGCGGCATCACGGTGGGGCCGGGGATGATGTTTTCGACGCGCAACGATTTTCGCCACTTCATCCGGCTCAACTACAGCTACCCGTGGACCGCGCAGGCCGAGGCGGCGTTGAAGACGCTGGGGGAACTGGTGGCGGGGATGAGCTGAGCGCGCGCGGCAGGATCGCGAGCGTGGCGAACGACCGGCCCGCGAATCGGGCGACCCAGGAACGACTTACGAACGACCCACGAAGGAGACACGCATGGATGATGACGATATCGACCCGCAGCTCGCCGCGATACTCGCGCAGCTATGGCGCGCGCACCGGGAAACGCCGGGGCGCGCGTGGTCGCTCGCGAAGCTGTCGAAGCAGGCCGACGTGCCGATGAGCAGTTTGCGGCGCCACCTGACCGCGCTGTCGGGCGGCGGTCTCGTCGATACCGCGTTCAACGAGGACGGCACGGGCACAGCGTGTCTGAGCGAGTCGGGCGAGGGCTTGTGCGCGCAGTTGTTCGGCGACGCAGAGGGTGAGGGCGGCGATGCCGACAGCAGGGATGCGGACGACGGCGGTGCCGCCGCCGAGGACGACGCGCCTCGGCCGCCGAGCCTGCATTGATATGTTTCACGGTTTGGTGCGACCCAGTGTGACCTGGTACGACTCAGTGCGATCCAGTATGGCCTGGTATGACCTGATGCGACCCGGCGCGTCCCCGCGCGCCGGATCAAAGCCCACTCAAAGCTGACTCATCCCGCCATCGACAATGATCTCGCTGCCGACGATGAACGCCGACTCCGGCGCGGCCAGATGCAGCACGGTCGCGGCGATTTCCTCGGGCGTGCCGAAGCGGCCGAGCGGCACCTGGCCGACGATCTGCGCGGCGGTGGCCTCGAGCGCGGCCGCGTCGAGGCCGAGCTTGCCGTAGAGCGGCGTGCGCACCGGCCCAGGGCTCACCACGTTCACACGTACGCCGCGCGGCAGCAACTCCGCCGATAGCGTCTTCGCGAGCGAAATCAGCGCGGCCTTGCTCGCCGCATACACGGACGAGCCCGGCATGCCGATATGTGCGTTGATCGAACCGTTGATGACGATCGACGCACCCCGGTTCAGCAGCGGCAGCAGCGCCTGGATCTGGAAGTACGCGCCCTTGACGTTGGTGTCGAAGCTTGAGTCCCACAGCGCTTCGTCGACGTCCGCGAACGGCGCGAATTTCGCGCTGCCCGCGTTGATGAAGACGGCGTCGAGCCGCACGCCTTGCGCGTCGAGTGCGGCGGCCAGTTCGCGCGCCGCCGCGAGCGAGCCCGCGTCGTTGCGGATCGCGATCGCCCGTTCGCCGAGCGCGTTTTTGGCGGTGTCGAGCGCGGCGGCGTCGCGGCCGGTGATGACGACGCGAGCGCCTTCGCGGGCGAACGCTTGCGAGGCCGCGAAGCCGATGCCGCTGCTGCCGCCGGTGACGAGAATCGAGGTGTTCTGGAAGCGGGTCATTTCATTTCTCCGAAACAGTGTGAGGGGTTGGTAGGAGTGATAATGCGCGTCGCGGACGCGCTTGCCGTACCACTTCCTCGATGCACTCGTTCGAAGATATCGAACATGTTGTGGGGCGCGGGCCGGGTGCGGTTGGGAGGGCGATTCGGAAGGCGATTCGGATGCGATTCGGGGTACAGGCCGGGAGCGGTTCCGGAACGATCCGGGAGCAGGTCGGGCGAAATCGAGGGGCCGCTGCAGGGCCACTTCAGGGTTGATACAGGCCCATTTCAGGTCCGCTTCCATGCTGTGATAGCCATTTGCCGCCGCCGTCGTCGGAAAACGCCTGGCGACGGGTGACTTGCCTGGGTGCTTTCCAGTACAGTTGGCCCACGGTGCCGTCGAGCGTCGATTGCGCGGCGGCCTCGCGGATCGACGCGCCGCGTGCCGCCTCGCGAGGCGTGCGGGCGAAGCGTTGCCGCCGGGACCGGGCGCCGCGCCATTGTCATACGACGGGTGCAACGTCTATATATAAGTAGGGGCATATAGGGCGGCTGGCGGGAAGCGGCCGTCCAGACTGGGGGAAGGAACAGGAATGACACAACGATTCGTTCTGGGCCTGTCGGTGGCGGCGGGCCTGCTGGCGTTGCCGGTCGTGGCGAGCGCGCAGTCGCAGGCCTACACGACGAGCCGGGTCAACGTGCACGCCGGCCCCGCGGCCGATTATCCGATCGTCACGCAATTGCCGGCCGGCGTTCCGCTTACGGTCATGGGCTGCCTCGGCAACTTCCACTGGTGCGATGTCGCCGCGCCGAATCTGCGCGGCTGGGTCTTTGCAGCGCGGCTCAGTGTGCCGTATCAGGGCGGCAATGTGCCGTTGGTGAACTACGGCACCGTGATCGGCCTGCCGATTGTGGGCTTTGCGATCGCCGATTACTGGGGCAACTATTACCGCAGCCGGCCCTGGTACAGCCAGCAGTCGCGCTGGGCTCACCATCCGCCGCCGACAGTGCGGCGGCCGCCGTGGCATGCTGGACCGGGCGGCCCGCCACCGGGCAATGCAGGCGGACGACCACCGGGTGGCCCGCCACCGGGCAATGCAGGCGGACGACCACCGGGTGGACCGCCACCGGGCAATGCAGGCGGACGACCGCCGGGTGGCTCGCCACCGGGCAACGCAGGCGGCCGTCCACCCGGCGGCCCACAGGGCGGCGGCGGTCCACAAGGCCCCCAAGGCGGGGGCGGCAACCGCCCACCCGGCAGGCAGCAAGGCGGTGGCGGAGGCGGCAACAACTGAACCGGCCCGCGCACCGCGGCGAAGACACCGGGCACGCCGGATAGGCGAGGCTTCCGGCATTCCCCGCCCGGCCTCGCGCATAGGCGACGCATTGCAGATATTTCGCACCGGTCTCTCGTAAACCCTGGTGCGCGGCGGACACTTATTTGCCGATGTTGGGTTGGGGGGCGCAACCATGATTTGCGAAGCGACATCACGTGGCACGACGGCAGCCTCTCCAGAGGGCTCCCGCTACCGGGCCGAGCGAGCCGAGGAACTGCTCGCCTCGGAGCGCAGCGTATTGCGGCTCATCACGTGCAACACGCCGTTGCCGGAACTGCTCGACGAGGTATGCCGCCGCGCCGAGGCGCTGCTCGGCGAAGGCGCGTCCTGCTCGATCCTGCTGCTCGACGCCGACGGCGTGCACATGCGCGTCGGCGGCGCACCGTCGCTGCCGCCCGCGTACAGCGCGGCGGTCAACGGCATCGCGATCGGCCCGCGGGTCGGTTCGTGCGGCACCGCGATGTACGGCCGGCGTCTCGTCGTCGTCGACGACATCGAAACCGACCCGCTCTGGGAAGGCTTCTGCCATCTCGCCCGGCCGTACGGTCTGCGCGCGTGCTGGTCCGTGCCGTTCGAAAACGACGCCGGTGTCGTGCTCGGCGCGTTCGCGGTCTATTACCGCACGAGGCGGCGTCCCACTCCCGAAGAAGAGGCGATGCTGCACGATATCGGCGGCAGCGTCGGCCTCGCGGTCCATCAGGACGCGATGGCGCAGCGTCTCGCGCGCAGCGAGGAGCGGCACCGGCTCGTCGTCGATCATCTGAGCGAGGGCATCGTCGTGCAGTCGCGCGCGGGCATCGTGCTCGCCTGCAATCCGAGCGCGCAGCGCATGCTGCGCGCGACGCCGCAGATCGTCGGTTGCCGCATCGATACCGTGATGACGCGCTCGTTCAACGAGGACGGCTCGCTCATCCACGAAACGCAGCGGCCGGTTACGCAGGTCTTCGCGACCGGCAAGCCGCTGCTCGGCGTGACGATCGGCGTCGAGCTGATCGGCGGCGAGGTCGTGTGGATCACCGAAAACGTCGTGCCGATCATGCGACCCGGCGAGAGCGAGCCGGATTCGGTGCTGATCTCGTTCACCGACATCGGCCCGGTGCGCGAGGCGCAGCGCCAGCTCAAGTTTCTCGCCACGCGCGACTCGCTCACGGGCCTCTACAACCGCGCCTATCTGACCGAGCGGATGCGCGACCTGTTCGAACCGCAGGGCCACGGCAATGGCGGCGACGGCACGTTCGAGCCCGCGGGCGTCGCGGTGCTGTTCGTCGATCTCGACAGCTTCAAGAAGGTCAACGACACCGCCGGCCACGAAGCCGGCGACGCGCTGCTGTGCAGCGTCGCCGAGCGGCTGTCGGCCTGCGTCGGACGCGGCGACACGCTCGCGCGCGTCGGCGGTGACGAATTCGTGATCGTCGTCAGCGCGTATGGCGACACGAGCGAGCTGATCGCCCTCGCGCACCGGATTCTCGACATGATCGCGGTGCCGTTCGCGGTGGCCGGCAACGAGTACTACCTCGGTGCGTCGATCGGCATCAGTCTCTTTCCCGAGGACGGCCAGGACGTCGCGACGCTGATGCGCAACGCCGACTCGGCGATGTATCACGCGAAGCAGCGCGGCCGCAACAACTTCCAGTTCTTCACCGCCGAGCTGAACCGGCATCTGCAGCGGCGCTTCACGATCGAGCAGTCGCTGCGCCGCGCGCTCGCCGCCGACGAGCTGAGCCTCGTGTACCAGCCGATCGTCGATAGCCAGGACGGCCGCACGATCGGCGCCGAGGCGCTTTTGCGCTGGTACAACGGCGAGCTCGGCAACGTGTCGCCGGGCGAATTCATTCCGGTCGCGGAGGACGCGGGGCTGATCGGCGAGATCGGCGACTGGGTGCTCCAGCGGGCCTGCGAGCAGGTCGCGCAATGGCGGCGCACGCTCGCGCCGCATCTGATCGTCGCGGTGAACCTGTCGCCGCGGCAATTCAACGACGGCCTGCTCGAGCGCATCGAGCGCTGTCTCGCGCAGTCGGGGCTCGAGCCCACCGCGCTCGAACTCGAGATCACCGAGCGGCTGCTGATGAGCGACAGCGACACCGTGCTGCCGATGCTGAGCGCACTGAGCACGATGGGCGTGCGCATTTCGGTCGACGATTTCGGTACCGGCTATTCGTCGCTGTCCTATCTGAAGCGCTTTCCGCTGCATAACCTGAAGATCGACCGCTCGTTCGTCGCGGGGCTGCCCGACCATCGCGACTCGATCGCGATCACGCAGGCTGTTGTGGCGATGGCGCACTCGCTCGGCATGAACGTGACGGCGGAAGGCGTCGAGACCGCCGAGCAGGCGGCGTTTCTGCGCGCGATCGATTGCGACAAGCAGCAGGGCTATCTGTATAGCCGGCCGGTCGGCGCGAGCGCATACGCGCGCGGCCTGGGCGATGCGCAGACGAGCGGCATGGCGAAGGCGTACTGAGGTGTCCTGACGCGGCCTTCAACGTCCTGACGTGCCGCGGGCGCTTCTGCCGCCGGGCCCGGCACATGGGCCGCGGATGCTTCGGCTTTGCCGTGCGCGATTGTTCTGATTGACGAACAAGTGACTTCGTGTTGCCGGTATTTATCGACGGCGGCGCGCTCCCTAGAATGCTTCCATCGAAACGTAATCAGGCGTGGTGCCGAAGCGGCGCCGCGCGATGGGGGTCGTCATGTCGGAGTTGATCAGAAACCAGCTTTACCGGCCATCGGTCGTGCTGCCGATGGTCGCGCTCATGCAGGTGATGGTGTCGCAGGACTTCAATCTCGGCCAGGTGGGCTGGGTGTTCGCGGCACGCGGAGCACAGGCCGCGCTGCAACGTTCGCGCGCGCTGCTTTGCGCGGTACATTGCCACGCATGACGGGCGCGGCTCGAATAGGCTTCGAGCCTGCGCGGTAGTTCATGCAGCAGTCCATGCAGTGTTCATGTAGTCATCCCGATTAATCCTCGCGGTGGGCGGATGGTGGTCCGCAAGGCAGTGCTCGTCGGGCGGCATGGTTCAAGGCGTAAGATGCTACGGACCTGCACCCAGCCCCGGGAGATTTGCCATGCCACAGCATTTCGACGCAGTCGTGATCGGTACGGGACAGGGCGGTGCGCCGTTGGCCGTGCGCCTTGCCCGAAGCGGCCGCCGAACCGCCGTCATCGAACGCGCGGAGTTTGGCGGAACCTGCGTGAACGTCGGCTGCACGCCGACTAAATCGTATGTGGCGAGCGCCCGCGCGGCGCACGTGGCGCGCCACGCGGGCGAACTTGGCGTGCAGGTGGGTTCGATCAGCGTCGATCTCGCGGCGGTCAAGGCGCGCAAGGACCGGATCATCGGCGAGTCGCGCGGCGGCGTCGAAAAATGGCTGCGCGGCACCGAGAACATGACCGTATTCAACGGTCATGCGCGCTTCACCGGCGCGCACACGCTGACCGTCACCGGCCTCGACGGCCAACTGCTCGCGGAACTGGGCGCCAACGAAATCTTCATCAACACCGGCACGCGCGCGGTCGTGCCGCCGCTCGACGGCATCCAGCGGATCCCGTACTACACGAACTCCACGCTGCTCGAACTGAGCGAATTGCCGGACCATCTCGTGATCGTCGGCGGCAGCTATATCGCGCTCGAATTCGCCCAGGTGTTTCGTCGCTTCGGCAGCCGCGTGAGCGTGCTCGTGCGCGGCGAGCGCGTGCTCAATCGCGAGGACGCGGATTGCTCGGAGTCGGTGCGCCAGGTGCTCGAGCGCGACGGCGTCGAGTTTCATTTCGGCGTGCAGCCGACGCGGGTCGAGCCGCATCCGCATCGCGCGAACGAGGTGTGCATCGGCTTCGAGCAGAACGTGCCGGCGCTCGAAGCCTCGCACCTGCTGTTCGCGACCGGCCGCAAGCCGAATACCGACGACCTCGGCCTCGACGCCGCCGGCATCGGAACGGACCGGCACGGCATGATCGCCGTCGACGGCCAACTGCGCACGAACGTGCCGGGCGTCTGGGCGATCGGCGACGTCAATGGGCGCGGCGCTTTCACGCATACCTCCTACGACGACTATCAGATCGTCGCGGCCAATCTGCTCGACGGCGGCTCGCGCAGCGCCGACACGCGGATCATGGCGTACGCGGTGTTCGTCGATCCGCCGCTCGCGCGCGTCGGCCTGTCGGAAGAGGACGTGCGTCGCAGCGGCCGGCAGGCGCTGATCGCGACGCTGCCGATGTCGCGCGTGGGCCGCGCGCGCGAGCGCGGTGAAACCGACGGCTTCATGAAAGTGCTCGCCGACGCGCACAGCCGGCAGATTCTCGGCGCGGCGATTCACGGCATCGAAGGCGACGAGGCGATCCACACGTTCATCGACATCATGACGGCGGGCGCACCGTATCCCACGCTGCAATTCGCGATGCACGTGCATCCGACGATCAGCGAACTCGTGCCGACCCTGCTCGACGGTCTCAAGCCGATGCCGTGAGCGCGCCCGCGAGCGCCGCGGACGGAATTGCCCACGACCGGCGCGGCAGCCCATCTCGCGCGCATCGACAAAGCCTTGCCGCGTCGCCGATAATCGGCAACGGCGCGGCTCGTCCGTCATGCGCGGGCGGGCTGTGCGCTCAACCGCATTCATCTCGGGGACTCGCAGCATGGGCAAGGGACGCGTCGAAGCCTTCAGCGATGGCGTAATCGCCATCATCATCACGATCATGGTGCTCGAACTGAAGGTGCCCGAAGGCCACGATCTCGCGGCGCTGCGCCCGGTCATTCCCGTGTTCTGCGCCTACGTGCTGAGCTTCATCTACGTCGGCATCTACTGGAGCAATCACCATCACATGCTGCATGCGGTGCAGAAGGTCAACGGCAAGGTGCTGTGGGCCAACCTGCATCTGCTGTTCTGGCTGTCGCTGCTGCCGGCCGTCACGCACTGGCTCGGCGAAAGCCATCTGGCCGCGTGGCCGAGCGCGCTGTACGGCGTCGTGCTGTTCATGTCCGCGATCGCCTATTTCTTCCTGACCCGCACGCTGATCCACGAACACGGCCGCGACTCGACGCTCGCGAGAGCGCTCGGCGGCGACTTCAAGGGCAAGGTCTCGGTGGTTCTCTATCTGCTCGGCATCGGGCTCGCGTTCGTCGAGCCGTGGGCGTCGGCCACGCTTTATGCGCTCGTCGCCGCGTGGTGGCTCGTGCCGGACCGGCGTATCGAGCATCTGCTGGAGGGCTGAGCATGCTGCTCGCGCTGAAGCTCGTGCTGGTGCCGGCGTTTCTTGCCGCGCTGACGGCCGCCGCGCGGGCGTGGGGGCCGTCGGTCGCGGGATGGCTCGCCGGGCTGCCGGTCGTCGCCGGACCGATCGTGCTGCTGCTCGCGCTCGAACGCGGGCCGGGGTTCGCGGCGCAGGCATCGGTGGCGTCGATTGCGGCGATCGTCGCGGCGGAAGCGTTCAATCTCGCGTATGCGTGGACCTGCCGGCGCTTCGGCTGACCGGTTGCGCTGGTCGCCGGCCTGGCCGGCTGGTTCGGCTCGGCGCTGCTGCTCGTGCGGTTGCCCGGCTCGCTCGGCTGGGCGGTGGCGGCGGCCGGCGCGGCCGTCGTGGTGTCGCAGAGCGGTTTGCCGCGTGCATCGGGGCGCGTGCCGGCGTCGCGCGTCGGCCGTGCCGATCTGGGTCCGCATGCTGGCGGGCGCGCTGTTGACGCTCGCGGTGACCACGCTGTCGGCCTCGATGGGCGCGGCGTGGAGCGGGGTGTTGTCGGTGTTTCCGCTGCTCGGCAGCGTGCTCGCGGTGTCGGCGCAGCGCGAGCACGGCGCGGACTTCGTCGCGCGGCTGACGCGCGGCATGGTGATCGGGCGCGGCTCGTTCGCGGCGTTCTTCGCCGTGACCGCGACGATGCTGCCGCAATACGGCGTGGCGGCGAGCTTCGCGTGCGCGGCGGTGGTATCGGTCGTCGTGCAGGGCTTGACGCGGCGCATGCTCGCCGCACCGCGCAGCGAGCGCGCGGCGCGCGAAGTGGCCGCCGGGCCACGGGCGGAGTGAGGCACGCCGGGCGATGCACGATTACCTGACTTCTTCCGGCGTCCCGCCATCGGCGAATGCGCTGCCTCGGCTTCGCCGGATCAGCTTGCAGAATTGCCATGCAGCCGATCGGCGCGCCGGTACGGCGGGCAGCGCCTCGCGCGCGGACGAGGTGCGCTCCGTGCGCTCTTTCCCCCGCGCGAGCCGCGTCGGGCTTATCTCCGACACGCACAACCTCGTGCGTCCCGAAGCTTTGCGCTACCTCGAAGGCTGCGACGCGATCGTGCACGCGGGCGACATCTGCAACTCGGACGTGCTCGATGCGCTCGCACGGATCGCGCCGGTCACGGCGGTGCGCGGCAACAACGATACCGGCGACTGGGCCGCTTCGTTGCCGACGCACGCGCGGCTGATCGTGCAGCAGGTGACGATTCTCGTCGTGCACGATATCGCCGACCTCGGTTGCGCGCCGCGCGACGAAGGCATCGCCGTGGTCGTGAGCGGCCATTCGCACAAACCGTCGATCGGCGAGCGCGACGGCGTGCTGTTCGTCAATCCCGGCAGCGCGGGGCCACGACGTTTCAGGCTGCCGGTGTGCGCGGGCATGCTGCTTATCGACGGCGAGCAGGTCAGCGCGACGTTCGATGCGCTGCTGACGTAAAAAAAGCGGGCCGGTGAAGGTCACCGGCCCGCTTTCGTCTGGCGGGAACTGCTTTCTGGGGGGGCGGAGCACTCGCTCACGCATCGCCGGGCTGAACGCGGGCAGTTGCGCCTGCGCGATGGCCACGCACTCGATTACCGAGGTCGGCGATTTGACCATGGAGTCGGCGCGCGGCTGCATGTGGTGCACGCATGTGATGTATTCACGCCGGCGGGTAATCGCAGATCAATTGCGTGGCGGCGAACAGCTTCGCTTGTGCGTGCGGTCCGTATTCAACAGCACCGCGCATCCGCTCATGAATCGATCGGCATGTAGCGGTAGCGCGCGTGGCTTACTCCCGAGTCACACCATCAGGCACGCGCCGCCGCCGCATACCGCTCGTCCATCTCCTCGGCTTCGCGCTCGCCGCGCAGCACCGCGTGGGCTTCGGCGCGCGTCGCGACGCTCGGACCTGAGCCGGGCAGCGGCTTGCGCGCGGTTTCGCGCAGCGCGAGCACCGACACGATGCCGATCAGCGATGCGCCCATCAGGTAGTACGCGGGCATCATCAGATTGCCGGTCCGCTCGACGAGCCATGCGGTCATGAGCGGCGTGGTGCCGCCGAACAGCGATACCGAAATGTTGAAGCCGATCGCGAGCGCGCCGTAGCGGATCTTCGTCGGGAACAGCGCCGGCAGCGCCGACGGCATCACACCCGTGAAGCACGACAGCAGCATGCCGAGCATCATCAGGCCGGCGAATACCGGCAGCACCGTGCCCATGCGGATCAGCAGCAGCGCCGGCACCGACAGCGCGAACAGGCCCACGCAGCCGAACAGCATGACCGGCTTGCGGCCGACCGTGTCGGACAGGCGGCCGGCGGCAAGCGTCATCGGCATCATCAGGACCATCACGAGCAGCACGAGGAACAGGCCGTGCGTTTCGTTGAAGTTCAGCGTCGCCGACAGATAGCTCGGCAGATACGACAGCGCCATGTAGTCGGTCACGTTGAAGATCAGCACGAGGCCGACGCACAGCAGCAGCGGCTTCCATTGCTGCGCGAGCAACTGGCTGAACGACTGCTTCGGCAGCGCGCGGTCTTCGGCTTCGCGTTGCTCGGCCTGCTTCTTGAACGCGGGCGTTTCCTCGAGCTTCATGCGGATATAGAGGCCGACCAGGCCGAGCGGGCCGGCGATCAGGAACGGCACGCGCCAGCCCCACGAGAGCAGCGCATCGCTCGGCAGCGCCGCGCTCAGCAGTGCGACCGTGCCCGCACCGAGCACGTAGCCGATCAGCGTGCCGAATTCGAGGAAGCTGCCCATGAAGCCGCGGCGCTTGTCGGTCGAGAATTCGGCGATGAAGGTCGCCGCGCCGCCGTATTCGCCGCCGGTCGAGAAGCCCTGCACGAGACGCGCGACGAGCAGCAGCACCGGCGCCAGAATGCCGATCGTCGCGTAGTCGGGAATCAGGCCGATCGCGAACGTGCCGGCCGCCATCAGGATCATCGTCATCGCTAGCACGCGCTGACGGCCGATGCGGTCGCCGAGCGGACCGAACACCATGCCGCCGACCGGGCGGACGAGGAACGCCGCGGCGAACGTGCCGAACGTGGCGATCAGCTGCGCGGACGGGCTCGACGACGGAAAGAACACCTTGCCGAGCGTGACGGCGATGTAGCTGTACACGCCGAAATCGAACCATTCCATCGCGTTGCCGAGCGCCATCGCGCCGACGGCCCGTTTGAGGAGTGAGTGGTCGACGACGGTGATGTCGTCGAGGGAGAGGCGTTGTTCTTTTTTGTGATGTCGCCAGAAGCCGTTGCTGGAAGCGGTCAAGGTGATAACTCCACTGACTGCGACGAAACTCGGGATGCGTTCCGCCACGGTTGCTGGAAGTGCAATTTCGCGAGCAAGGCGGTGACCTCCGCGGCGGCGGTTATCCGGTGGCGGAAGAGGCGGCGAACCAAAGCAAACGCCCATGCCCCGCGACTATGTCGCGAAAAAACACTCGTCTAGATTATGCTGACTGTTGCACCTGCGTGGCCGTGGAAGGGGGGCAGATGCATGACGGACGCCGGGTTGGCCGGAAGCTGACCCATGCGCCACTGAAGGCTTGAAACGAAAAAGGCCGATCTTGAATTTGCCGCTTGCGCGGGGAAACGACCGACGAGCCTTCTTGTTTAAAAACAGCTCGATTCAGGATGCCGCACGCGCGGAAAAAGCGTGGCGAACCAACTTGAAAAGAGCGCGAATGAAGGTGAGTTGCTGTTGAAACGAAGCACATGATAGCACGATCGCAGAGGATCGTGCAAACCGGGTCTCCCCGCGAGAGCCGGTTGGATGGCGCCATCCCTTGCTGGGCGGGGGATTGGGCGGGGGATTGGGCGGGGGATTGGGCGGGGGATTGGGCGGGGGATTGGGCGGGGGATTGGGCGGGGGATTGGGCGGGGGATTGGGCGGGGTCGGAACAGTCGTAAAAAACGGACTGTTTAGAACATTGGCGGGCCATGCCGGCGACAGGTCGACCACAGGCCAACGAGGTGAGGACGAAAAGAGGGCGAAAAAAATCCGCGCTCGCGGCGCGGATTTTCTGTGTCGATACCGCTCTGTGGACCGGCGTGGGCATGGGCCGGTTAGGTGACGGAGCGCGCCGATCCTCGCGCCGCCAACCAAACCGGTCCGGAAGCGGCAGACTTACGCCGAGGGCGGCACGTAACCCGAAGCCGTATCCGCGCCTTCGCCGAAGAAGAACTTTTCGGTCTGCTTCATCAGATACTGGCGCGCGCGCGGATCGGCCATGTTCAGACGGTTTTCGTTGATCAGCATGGTCTGCTGCTTCAACCAGCCTTGCCAGGCTTCCTTCGAGATGCTTTCGTAGATCCGCTTGCCGAGTTCGCCCGGCAGAGGCGGGAAATCGAGGCCTTCGGCTTCCTTGCCGAGCTTCGTGCATTGAACCATACGAGTCATGCTGTGATTCTCCTGTAATCGTGTTGGGGCGGGCAGACGCCTGTCGGGAGCGGCCGGGGCCGGTTAGCGGGCCGGTAGGCCTGTAGGTCTGGTCGGCCGCTCAAAGCTGCTTCATCAGCACGAGCGACTTGCGCTGCCAGTTGTAGAGCCGGCGCCGGTCTTCGGGCAGGTCGTCGACCGTGGCCTTGACGAAGCCGCGCTTGAGGAACCAGTGCTCGGTGCGCGTAGTGAGCACGAAAATGCGCGTGAGGCCACGCGCCCGCGCGCGCTGCTCGATGCGCTTCAACAGGCGCTCGCCGTCGCCCGTGCCTTGCGCCTCGGGGGCGACCGTCAGGCACGCCATTTCGCCGATGCGCTCCTGCGAATACGGATACAGCGCCGCGCAGCCGAACAGCACGCCATCGTGCTCGATTACCGAGAAATGGTCGATGTCGCGCTCGATCTGGTGACGGCCGCGCCGTACCAGCGTGCCGTCCGCTTCGAGCGGCTCGATCAGCGAGAGAATGCCGCCGACGTCATCCGGCGTCGCTTCGCGCAGGCTTTCGAGGTTCTCGTACGAGATCATCGTGCCGACGCCGTCGTGCAGGAACAGTTCGAGCAGCAGGCTGCCGTCGAGCGCGTACGGGATGATGTGCGCGCGCGGCACGCCGCCGCGGCAGGCGCGGATCGAATGCTTGAGGTAGAAACCCGCGTCGCCGGTGACTTCGCCGCTTTCGTGCAGCTTGTAGGCGTCGTCGAGCGAGAGTTCGTGGATCAGTTCGGGGCTTTCCTCGCCGGCGCCCATGAGGCCCGGCGTTTCGGTCAGGAAGACGATCTTGTCGGCGCGCAGCGCGATCGCGGCGGCCGAGGCCACGTCTTCCATCGACAGATTGAATGCCTCGCCCGTTGGCGAGAAACCGAGCGGCGAGAGCAGCACGAGCTTGCGGCTCGCGAGCGAGTGGCGGATCGAATCCGCGTCGATCTTGCGCACGAGGCCCGTGTGCTGGAAGTCGACGCCGTCGAGAATGCCGACCGGCCGCGCCGTCACGAAGTTGCCCGACACCACGCTGATGTGCGCGTGCGCCATCGGCGTATTCGGCAAGCCTTGGCTGATCGCGGCCTCGATGTCGAGGCGCACTTCGCCGGCCGCTTCCTTCGCGGATTCGAGCGCATGCGCGTCGGTGATGCGCATGCCGTGCGAAAACTCGGACTCGACGCCGTGCAGACTCATCTGCTCTTCGACCTGCGGACGCGAACCGTGCACGAGCACGATCTGGATGCCCATTGCCTGCAACAGCGCGATGTCGGACACGAGCGCATTCAGGAGTCCCTGATGCACCACTTCGCCGCCGAAACCGACAACGAACGTCTTGTTGCGGAACGCGTGGATATAAGGCGCGACGGAACGCATCCAGTCGACGAATTGCGCGTGCTGGGCGAGGGTTTCCGGCGAGTCGGCGGGGGCCGGACCGTTCGCGGGCGCGGGGACGAGGTCGGTTTGGGAATTCATGCCGGGGATTATAATGCGCCCCCATGTCAAATGTACCCAAAAGCCCCGCTGCGGCGAACGAGAATCCGGCGCCGTCCGCCGCTCAGACGAACCCCGGCGACGCGCCGCGCGCGCCTGCGCGGGAAACGCAGTCCGATGCATCGCAGGCGGCGCGCGAATTGCGTCGAGGGGGCGAGGCGCAGCGATCGTCTGCGTCGCTTTCCGAGCAGTTGTCCGGGCTGAAAGGCAGTTTGTCGGCGGCGCGCGAAATGCGCCGCGACGAGGGCGGTGGCGAGGTGAAACAGGGCGATGAGGGGAAGCGGGGGAAGGTTGCGCCGGCTGCCGCTGCTGTTCCGGCTGCGGGCGCCGAGCGGGATCGGCGCGGCGGGGCGCGTGAGTCCCGGCACGGCCATGCGCCGGTGCCGAGCGGTGAGTCGCGTCGCGCGTCGGATATGTCTGCGCAGAAATTGTCGTCTTCGGTGGGCGCTGCCGAAAGCGGCGGCGGACGCGATGAGGGGCGCGGCGACGGGCGGCGGGAGTCGCATCGGCCGCATGCAGAAGGTGAAGCGCGCGGAACAGGTGGGACGGGCGGACATCGCGCGACCGGTGAGGCGCGTGAGCAGCGTGAGCCACGTGAACCGCGCGGGCAACGCCAGGGCGGCGACATGCGTGAGCCGGGGCGGTCACGTGAAGCCGGCGGTGCGACCGACCCTCGTGGGGCCGATGAAGCACGTGAGTCACGTGAAATACGTGGAACGCAGGGGCAGCGCCCTGGCGATTTGCGCGAGCCGGATCGGTCGCGTGAAGCCAGCGGTACAAACGGACTTCGCACGGGCGACTCACGCGAACCTCGCGCTCCGCGTGAAGCACGCGAGGCCAGCGGTACAAACGGACCTCGCACAGGTGACCCACGCGAACCCCGCGCTCCGCGCCCTTCACGCGTCGTCGAGCCGAACCCGATTCCGCCGATCACGTTCCCCGAAGCGCTGCCGGTCTCCGGCCGTCGCGACGAAATCGCGCGGGCCATTGCACAGAATCAGGTTGTGATCGTCTCGGGCGAAACCGGCTCGGGCAAGACCACGCAGCTGCCGAAAATCTGCCTCGCGCTCGGCCGCGGCCTCGGCGCGGGCGGCACGGGTCTGATCGGCCATACGCAGCCGCGCCGGATCGCCGCGTCGGCGACGGGCCGCCGCATCGCCGAAGAACTCGGCACGCCGTTCGGCGAAGTGGTCGGCTACAAGGTGCGCTTCAACGACAACCTCGCGCCGGGCGCGTCGGTCAAGCTGATGACCGACGGTATCCTGCTCGCCGAAACGCAGACCGATCCGCTGCTCAAGGCGTACGACACGCTGATTATCGACGAGGCGCACGAGCGCAGCCTGAACATCGATTTCCTGCTCGGCTACCTGAAGGAAATTCTCGCGAAGCGCCCCGACCTGAAGCTGATCGTGACCTCGGCGACGATCGACGCCGACCGCTTCGCGCGCCATTTCGGCAGCGAGGACCGACCCGCGCCCGTGATCGAGGTGAGCGGGCGTCTCTATCCGGTCGAGGTGCGCTACCGGCCGATCGTCGAGGACAGCCCGGCGGTGAAGGCGGCGCAGGGTACGGCGTCATCGTCTGGACAGTCCGGGCCGTCCGGGCGCGAGCGGCCGAAAACCCAGCGCGAGACCGACCGCGATCTGATGGAAGCGATCGTCGACGCCGTTGACGAACTGTGCCGCGAAGGCCCCGGCGATGTGCTCGTCTTCCTGCCCGGCGAGCGCGAGATTCGCGACGCGGCCGAGGCATTGCGCAAGCATCATCCGCCGCATACGGAAATTCTGCCGCTGTTCGCGCGGCTGTCGGCGGCCGAGCAGGAGCGAGTGTTCCGCACCTCGAACGCGCGCCGCATCGTGCTCGCGACCAACGTCGCCGAAACCTCGCTGACGGTGCCGGGCATCCGCTACGTGGTCGACACCGGGCTCGCGCGCGTGAAGCGCTACTCGTATCGCAACAAGGTCGAGCAGTTGCAGGTCGAGTCGATTTCGCAGGCCGCTGCGAACCAGCGCGCCGGGCGTTGCGGCCGCGTGGCCGACGGCATCTGCATTCGCCTGTATGAGGAAAGCGACTTCCAGGGCCGCGCGCGCTTCACCGATCCGGAAATTCTGCGCTCGTCGCTCGCCTCGGTGATTCTGCGCATGAAGTCGCTGCATCTGACGGCGATCGAAACCTTCCCGTTTATCGAGCCGCCGCCGGGCCGCGCGATTTCCGACGGCTACCAGCTGCTCAACGAACTCGGCGCCGTCGACGACGACAACCGCCTCACGCCGCTCGGCCGCGAACTCGCGCGCCTGCCGCTCGATCCGCGCGTCGGCCGCATGATTCTGGCTGCGCGCGACCAGCAGGCGCTGAAGGAAGTGCTCATCATCGCGAGCGCGTTGTCCGTGCAGGACCCGCGCGACCGCCCGATCGAGGCGCAGGAGCAGGCCGACCAGGCGCATCGCCGCTTTGCCGACGAGCGTTCCGAGTTTCTGCAATGGCTGAAAATCTGGAACTGGTTCGAGGAAGCGATCGCGCACAAGAAGTCGAACCGGCAGTTGCAGGACGAGTGCCGCAAGAACTTTCTGTCGCAGTTGCGCTTGCGCGAATGGCGCGACGTTCACTCGCAATTGCTGACTGTGGTGCGCGAGCACGGCTGGCGCCTGAACGACGCCGAAGCGACCTTCGAGCAGATCCATCTCGCGCTCTTGACCGGCCTGCTCGGCAATATCGGTCTCAAGGCCGACGACGAGCCGTACTATCTCGGCGCGCGCAGCATCAAGTTCTACCTGTGGCCCGGTTCGGCGCTCGTGAAGAAGGCCGGCAAGTGGGTGATGGCCGCCGAGCTCGTCGAGACGAGCCGCCTGTACGCGCGCTGTATCGCGAAGATCGAGCCCGAGTGGGTCGAGAAGGTCGGCGCGCACCTGCTCAGGAAATCGCTCTCCGAGCCGCACTGGGAAAAGCGCGCGGCGCAGGTGTCCGCGTTCGAGCGCGCGATGCTGTACGGGCTGCCGATCTATCACCGGCGGCGCGTGAGCTTCGGCAAGCAGGACCCGGCGCGCGCGCGCGAGCTGTTTATTCGCGGCGCGCTCGTCGAAGGCGAGTTCGAGACGAAGCTCGCGTTCTTCGCGCACAACCGCAAGCTGCTCGCCGACATCGAACAGCTCGAACACAAGTCGCGCCGCCAGGACGTGCTGGTCGACGACGAGCTGATTTTCGCGTTCTACGATCAGGCGCTGCCGGACGGCATTTACACCGGCGCGTCGTTCGAGCGCTGGTATCGCGACGAGGTCAAACAGAGCGGCCAGCCGGAGGGCAAGCTGCGCCTGCTGTACCTGTCGCGCGACGATCTGATGCGGCACGAAGCGGCCGGCGTCACGACCGACCTGTTCCCGAAGCGGCTGACGATGGCCGGCATCGAGATGGCGCTCACCTATCACTTCGAGCCGGGCACGCCGCGCGACGGCGTGACGCTCGCGGTGCCGCTCTTTGCGCTGAATCAGGTCGACGCGCGCCGCTGCGAATGGCTCGTGCCGGGCATGCTCAAGGAGAAAGCGCAACTGTTGCTGAAGTCGTTGCCGCAGAAGCTGCGGCGCCATTGCGTGCCGCTGCCCGAATACGCGGCCGGTTTCGCCGACCGGCACGGCGCGCAGCGTTTCGGCGCGGGCGGTCTGCTCGAAGCGCTGATCGCCGACGTGCGCGAGCAGACCCAGGTCGCGATGAAGCAGTCCGACTTCAAACTCGAGACGCTGCCCGCGCATCTGTTCATGAACTTCAAGGTCGTCGACGAGCACGGGCGGCAGCTCGCGATGGGCCGCAATCTCTCGCAACTGCGCGCCGAACTCGGCGGCCAGGCGCAGCAGCATTTCCAGAAGCTCGTGTCGAGCGCGGCGGGCGCGGCGTTGGCCGATGCCGGCGGCGGCGGTGTGGCACCGCCCGCGCAAGCCGTCGATTCGAACGCGGGCGGCTCACCGCGCGACAAGGGGGCGGCCGCGGTTCCGCAGACCGCGCCGCAGGAGAGTGCGGCGGGCACGGCGCTGTATGAAAAACTGACGACGTGGAATTTCGGCAAGCTCCCCGAACTGCTGGAAATTCGCCGTGGCGGTCAGACGCTGTTCGGCTATCCGGCGCTCGTCGATCGCGGCACGCATTGCGACGTCGAGGTGTTCGATTCGCCTGAAGAAGCAGCACGGATTCATCGCGCGGGATTGCGCCGGCTGTTCGCGCTGCAACTGAAGGAGCCGATCAAGTACCTGGAGAAAAACCTGCCGGGGCTGCGCGAGATGGCGATGCAGTTCATGCCGCGCGGCACGCAGGAGGAATTGCGCGATCAACTGATCGACACCGCGCTCGACCGCGCTTGCCTGCAAGACCCGCTGCCTGACGACGACGCGAGTTTCCACACGCGCCGCGACGAAGGCCGCAGCCGCCTCACGCTGCTCGCGCAGGAAATCTCGCGGCTCGTCGGGCAGATTCTCGGCGAATACACGAGCTTGACGAAGAAGCTGCTGCAAGCGAAGCCGTTCGCGGCCGCCTATGCCGATTTGCAGAGCCAGCTCGATGCGCTGGTTGGCAAGCGTTTTGTGGTCGATACGCCGTATGCGCAGCTTGCGCATTTCCCGCGCTACCTGAAGGGGATGGCGCTGCGCATCGACAAGCTGCGCGCGGACCAGACACGCGACGCCCGGCAATTCGCCGAATTCCAGCCGCTGCTGCAGCACTACCAGCGCGCGGTGTCGCAGCGCGGCGGTGTGCTGGACCCGCGTCTCGCCGAATTCCGCTGGCTGCTCGAGGAGTTGCGGATCTCGCTGTTTGCACAGGAGCTGCGCACGCCGATGCCGGTTTCGGTCAAGCGCCTGTACAAGGTCTGGGAGTCGATGCAGCGGTGAGGGCAGGGCGTGGCGCATGTGGCGGCATGCCGGGCGCTGTCTGGGAGCGTCGCGCGCGATTCACGCTGTGCGAGTGAATTGCCGCGCGCAACGGCCAGCGCGTGACGCTTGTGGGAGCGATGTCACGCGCTGGCCGTGCCGTCATTGCGTGCCTGGGTGCCGCTATGACCACTCGCTGTCTGCGCGGCTGTGATAACCGGGGCGGTCGATTATCCCGACGCACCCCGCTCGAAGCCCTAAGCCATTCCTGCTACCAGTGCATCCCCGCACCGATCGAGGCACCGAGTTGGCCACGCGAGTCCGCGCTGCCCTGGACCTTGTAGACCCATTTGCCGGTATTCGATAGCTGCGACACACCGATCGCCACCGCCGACTGCCCGCCGTAAGTGCCGCCCGCCACGGCAACCATGCCGCGTCCCGGCAAGACCGCTTGTGGCAAGCCGGCCATCGCGAGGGCGGTTGCCGTGCCGCCGTATCCGTCGCGGCGTGCCGAGCGGATCTGGTCGTCGGTGTAATGGTTGGCCTGGCTGACCGCGCCGCCCATGCCTTGCTGCAGTTGATTGACGTTGACCGCGTCGGTGCCTTGCACGCCGGCCGCGACGTTGGCGATCGTACGCTCCTGGCCTGCGGCGCCGACCGACACTGTGTTCGCCCGATCCGCAACCGAGCCTTGGCCAAGCGCCACCGAGTTGTCGGCGCTCGCGTTCGCGGCCGCGCCAAGCGCGGTGGCCTGGTTGCCGCCGGCGACGGCGTTTGCGCCGATGGCGGTTGCGTTCGCCGCGGTGGCCTGCGCGTTGGCGCCGACCGCGACCGCGTGCGTGCCCGACGCCACCGCGGCTTCGCTATTGCGGTCGCCGTCCGCGCTGAAAAGCGGGTTGGCCGAGTCGGCCACCGCGTTGCTGATCGCACCGCTGAGCGCCGAGTTCAACTGACCGAGGTTGACCGCGTCGGACGCCAGCACGCCGTCGGCGACGTTGTGAATCACGGTGCCGCTTGCCGGGTCGCCGCCGAGCGTGACGCTGTTGCGGTTGGCGCTGCCGTCGGCGTTCGTGTCGTACATGACTGCTCCGTCGAGCTTCGCGGCCGTCGCCGCGCTCTGGTCGCTCACCGCCTTCAACTGGGCGACGTTGACCGCGTCGGTGTCGGCGGTACCGGCGGCCACGTTCGTGATCTGGCGCTCGTTGCCCGCGGAGCCGACCGACACCGCGCCCGCGCGATCCGCAATCGACCCCTGGCCGAGCGCGACGGAGTTCGGGGCCAGCGCACTCGCGTTATAGCCGAGCGACACCGCATTGGTGGCCGTTGCGCTGGCACCGTAACCGAGGGCGATCGCACCGGCGCCGTTCGCGACGGAATACGCACCGAGCGCGGTTGCGTCGGCACCGAAGGCCGACGAGGACGCACCGACCGCGGTCGCGTTCGTCGCGCTGGCCGCGGCTTGCGCGCCGAGCGCCGTCGTGGCGGTGCCATTCGCACTGGCGCTCGCGCCGAAGGCTGCCGCGTCGGCGCCCGTTGCGTTCGCGTTGCTGCCGGCCGCCAGCGCGTGCGTGCCGTCGGCGACGGCGTCGTCGGAGCCGTCCGCGGGATCGTCGGCCTTGAAGTAATGCTGGCTGCTGCTTTGTGCCAGCGCATCGACCTTGCCGTCGACCGCGCTCAACTGGCTGACGTTGACGGCGTCCGTGGGCGCCGCGCCTGCCGCGACATTCGTCAGGCGGCGCTCGTTGCCGGCCGAGCCGAGCGAGACTTCGCCGGTTGCGACGGGCGCCGCAATCGCTGTCGCGCCGGTTCCCGCCGGCGCATAGGCGCTTTGGGACAGGTCCGCGGTGGTGCTCGAATTTGCGCCCAGTGCGACGCTGTTGTCGGCGCTTGCGTTCGCGTTGTAACCGAGCGCAATGGCATTGCTGCCCGAGGCCACGGAGCCCGGGCCGATCGCGCTCGCATTGCCGCCGCTTGCCTGTGCGGCCGCGCCGAGTGCGACGCCGCTCACACCGCTGACGGCGGCATGAGCGCCGATCGCAATGCTGGAGTCCGCGCTGGCCGAGGCGAGGAGTCCGGCTGCGAACGCGTTGTCGCCGTTCGCCGTTGCCGCGTATCCGAGCGCGGTGGAGCCGAAGCCCGCTGCGTTGGCAAAGGCGCCGAATGCGGAGGTGGCGTCGCCCGCCGCCGTCGCGGCCGAACCGGCCGCGATCGAATCGATACCGAGCGCGGTGGCGTTGATGCCCACGGCGGTGGAACGGTCCGCCTCAGCGCTTGCGTTCATGCCGACGGCGCTGGAACTGTCGCCTTGCGCGACGCTGCCCTGGCCCAGGGCAAAACTGGCCTGGCCTTGCGCATTGGCGGACAAGCCGAGCGCCGTCGCGCCGTTGCTCTGCGCGCTGGCCTGCCGTCCGACCGCGACTGCGGCGTCGCCGTTCGCACTGGCCGCGTCGCCGATGGCGACCGCGAAATTGCCCGTGGCGCTGGCGGTGTCGGATTGAACCGTATTGATGGCGGCCGCCGCGTCTGCGGCGTAGAGCGCCGCCGCGGCCACTGCGATACCGGCTGCGCCCTGCAGGGCCCGCGCGGTGGTTTTTCTGCGCGTCGACGGACGGTTTCCGGTGAAGGGGGCGGCCTGCGGATCGGTCTCCAAAGCGGCTTCCAAAGCGGCCGGCGCCGGGTGCGACGGGGTACGGCAAATCACTACCAGGTTTTTACTCGTCAATGCAACCTCTACGTTATGGTTTGGCGCGCGGCACGCGAATCAATCGGGCGCGACCGGTCCGCTCGGTCCGTTCGGCCCGTTTGATGGCTCCGGTCAATCCCGACAACAGGCAAGGCGGAAGCGCACGGTGCCTGACAAGGTGCTTCAGGCCCGTCCGTCCGCGCTTGCGTCCGGGTGTGCCCGAGCCCCCGCGTCACGCGCCTGGGTTGATGGGGTAAGCGTCTGGAAGAGCACCGGCGCGAACGCCGGTGCCCGTGCGCTGAGAAGAAGTGTCCGGTCTCGCAGGGGCGCCTGGATATCAGAGGATTCCGAAATGCACGCAAGCCGTCGCGACGCATCGCGCCCTTCATTTTCACGGCGTCTCGTGGCGACCTGAGTCAACCGCTCGGCCCGGCAAACGTTCTACAATGACGGTTGTTCTCCGAAGCGAGTTTTCATGCGTAATTTTTTTCTTCCCGGCTTGACAGCAACGTTTGCCGCGGGCGCGGCGCTGGTCGCCGCAGCAGGCTTTTTTTCTCCGGCGGCCCACGCCAATAACGTGATCGTGCTCAATTCCGGCGAAGCCACGCTGAGCCTGATCGACGAGAACAGCCACCAGGTCGTCGGCACCGTGCCGACCGGCAAGGAACCGCACCACCTGATGGTCACGCCGGACAATTCTTCGCTGATCGTCGCCAATTCGGTGTCGAACAACCTGATGTTCGTCGATCCGAAGTCGGGCCAGGTGCAGCGCTGGGTCGAAAACATCGAAGACCCGTATCAGATCGGCTTTTCGCCCGACCACAAGTGGCTCGTCACGACCGGCCTGCGGCTCGACCGCCTCGACATCTATCACTACGACAGCCAGAAGAACCAGATGACGCTGGCGTCGCGCCTGCCGCTCGCGGTCATGCCGAGCCACATGGCGTTCACGAACGACAGCAGGACGGTGTTCGTCACGCTGCAGGTCTCGGGCGAGCTCGCTGCGATCGACCTGGCCACGCAAACCGTGAAATGGAAGATGAAGGTCGGCAAGGTGCCGGCGGGCCTGTGGATGACGCCGGGCGAGAAATACCTGCTCGTCGGCATGACCGGCGAGGACTACGTGGCGGTGGTCGACTGGCGCAACCAGAAGGTCGTGAAGACGATCCACACGGGCAAGGGCGCGCACAACTTCCGCTCGCTCGACGACGGCCGGCACGTTGCGGTGTCGAACCGCGTCGCCAGCACGATCAGCATCATCGACGAAGACACGCTCACCAATGTCGGCGACATCACCGGTCTGATGCCGGGGCCGGACGACATGGAACTTTCGGCCGACAAACGCTATCTGTGGGTTACGTTCCGCTTTGCGAAGCACGTCGGCATCATCGACCTGAACACGCGCAAGCTGATCCAGACCATCGCGGTCGGCCGCTCGCCGCACGGCATCTACTTCTTCAATCGCGCGCCGGTCACCGCGCCGAATGGAGCCTGAGGGAGCCCGCGCGGCGGCGTGACCGGATGCGGCAACCTCACGAAGCAACCAGGCCAGCACCATGTTCCATCTGATTTTCTCTTCGCTCGACAGCTTCGTCTCGGCCGTGCAAACCTGGCTGTACGTCGACGTGGTGCAGCCGCTGCTGTACCGCTTCGACCTGATGGACTACGACGAAGACACGTACGACAGCCTGTACTGGGTCATCGTCGGCGTGTTCGAGGTGCTGGCGATGTACGCGCTCCTGAGGCCGCTCGAGGCGCTGCGCCCGGTCGAGCGGTGGGACAACCGCAAGGCGGTGCGCGTCGACGTGCTCTACACGTGGATCGCCAAGCTCGGCATTCTCAACCTGTTCTTTTTCTTCGCGCTGCAGCCGTTCTTCGACAACGTGCAGGGCTGGCTGCGCATGCGCGGCATCGCGAACGTCAATTTCGACAATCTGTGGCCCGGCGTGACCACGCAGCCGCTCGTCACGTTCGTGATGTATCTGCTCGTGCTCGACTTCGCCGGCTACTGGTATCACCGCTGGCAGCACCGCATCGGCGTGTGGTGGGAGCTGCACGCGGTGCATCACAGCCAGCGGCAGATGTCGCTGTGGGCCGACGACCGCAACCATCTGCTCGACGACCTGCTGCAGGCCTCGTTCTTCGCGGTGATCGCGCTCGTGATCGGCGTGCCGCCGTCGCAGTTCGTCGTGCTCGTCGCGATCACGAATCTCGCACAGAGCGTGCAGCACGCGAACATCCGCCTGTATTTCGGCTGGCTCGGCGAGCGGCTGCTGGTCAGCCCGACGTTTCATCGCCGCCATCATGCGATCGGCTACGGTCACGAAGGGCTCCAGTACGGCTGCAACTTCGGCGTGCTGTTTCCGTGGTGGGACATGCTGTTCGGCAGCGCCTCGTGGAACCGCGAGATGGAGCCGACCGGCATCCGCGACCAGCTCGAAGGCCGCCGTTACGGCGAGGGTTTCTGGGCGCAGCACTGGCTTGCCTTCGTGCGCATTGCACGGCGGCTCGCGCCGAAGCGCCGCGCGCCCGGCAACGACGCCGCCGCGGTTTGAGTCCGCCCGCGTTGGACCGCCGGCGCGGCCCGATCCGCCTGAACCCACCCGACGCCTGTCCGGGCACACTTACTCGCACCGCCGGCTTCTCCCGGCGGTGCGTCCTGCTGGTTTATCCTGTCCACGTTCGCGCGCACGCGCCGGCTTCCCGGTATGTCGGGCCGGCGCCGGCGCGATTTCTCTTTCACCGTTTCGTTCGCAGGCACCGGCTCGCATGAATGATCTGTTGCGCTCGTTCGGGCGCGCGCTCGCCAGCGCGTTCCATCCGCGCATGCTCTGGCTGACCTTCAAACCGTTCATCGTCGCGACGGTCAGTTGGGGCGTGGCCCTGTGGTTTTTCTGGCAGACGCTCACGGGCGCGACCCGCTCGTGGCTCGACGACTGGTCTTTCACCGCGACGCTTTACCATCTGTTCGACTGGCTCGGCTTTTCGACCCTGCATGCGGTGATCGCACCGTTCATCGTGATCGCGGTGGCGATTCCGCTGATCGTCGTCACGGTGCTGCTGCTGATCGCGATGCTGTCGATGCCGGCCGCGATCCGCTTTCTCGCGGACCGCCAGTTCGCCGGGCTTGAAATGCGGCGCGGCGGAACGTGGTACGGTAGCCTCGGCCAGGCGTTGTGGGCCACGCTCGTGTGTCTCGTGCTGCTGATCGTCACGCTGCCGCTGTGGCTCGTGCCGCCGTTCTTCGCGCTGATTCCGCCGCTCCTGTGGGGCTGGCTGACTTATCGTGTCATGAGCTACGACGCGCTGGCCCTGCACGCGACACCTGAGGAGCGGCGCGAACTCGTGCGGCGCCATCGGCTGCCGCTGCTGCTGATCGGCGTCGCGAGCGGTCTGCTCGGCTCGCTGCCGACGCTGCTGTGGGCGTCGTCGGTCTGGCTGATCGTGCTGTTCCCGGTGATCACCGCGGTGACGATCTGGATTTACGCGTTCATCCTCGTGTTCTCGGCGCTGTGGTTCGGCTACTACTGCCTGCGCGCGCTGCAGCGCATGCGGGCGGAAGAGCATGGCGGCGTGCGCCGGAGCGCGCCGGTTCCCTATTGATCCAACAAGAAGAGGCCGCAATGGCATTTGGCGTCATCATCATTGGCGATGAAATCCTCTCGGGCAGGCGTGTCGACAAGCATCTGCCGAAGGTCATCGAATTGCTCGGCGCGCGCGGGCTGTCGCTCGGCTGGGCTGAGTACGTCGGCGACGACCCCGAGCGCATCACGGCGACGCTGCGGCGCACGTTCGACTCGGGCGACATCGTTTTCTCGACCGGCGGCATCGGCGCGACGCCTGACGATCACACGCGCCAATGCGCGGCGGCCGCGCTCGGCGTGCCGCTCGAGCTGCATCCGGATGCAGCGCGGCTGATCCAGGAGCGCATCCGCGACATGTATCCGGCGAACTCGCCGGCGCCGCTCGATCTGAACACGCCCGAAAACCGGCATCGCCTGAACATGGGCACGTTTGCGCAGGGCGCCGAGATCATTCCGAACGGCTACAACAAGATTCCGGGCTTTTCGATCCGCCAGCATTATTTCGTGCCGGGCTTTCCGGTGATGGCCTGGCCGATGATCGAATGGGTGCTCGATACGCAGTACGCACACCTGCATCACGCCATGCCGCATGCGGAGAAGTCGCTGCTCGTGTTCGAGTTGCCGGAGTCGCGCCTCACGCCGCTGATGGAGAAAATCGAAGGCGATTTTCCGGGCGTGCGCGTGTTCAGCCTGCCGAGCGTCGGCGACGCGGAGCGCGGCGGCGTCTATGCACGGCATCATATCGATCTCGGCGTGAAGGGCGAGCCGGAAGCGGTGGCCGCGGCGTTCGTGAAGCTGCGCGAAGGCGTGCATCTGCTCGGCGGCGATATCGTCGAGCCCGAGGTGGCGGCCGCGACGGCGAAGCCGGGCAAGTGACCGGCGGGCGAGTAGTGGGCTGAGGGTGGGCCGAATCGCGGCGGCTGAACTCTCCGCCATCACTCGCGCTGCGGCTGCGATGTGATGGCGAGCAGTTCAACCCGTGCCCCGGGGCATTCGACAAGACGCATATCGGGCCGCTCGCGAATCATTGGCCTGTCACATTGAACCTCGACCATGTGCAGGCTCGGCGCGCGGCTTCCCGCGGCGCCCGGGACTTCAGGCGGCGAGCGGCCGGCCGCCCTCGCGCCGTGTCAGGCCACGGGTTCACCGCAGCCGAAGCGCGGCCCGTCAGCTTCCAGAGCGCGGGCCTTCAGGCGCCGATCCACGGCAACCCGCGAAAACACCAGCCCGACACCGTCTTCCGATGCCCCTGGCCGTCCTTGTCGCCTTCGAAACCTTCCAGCAGGTCGTACGCCTTGGTGAAGCCGGCCTGGGTCGCGGCGATCGCGGCGAGCTTCGAGCGCGCGGCGCTGCGGCACAGGAACAGCACCGGCGTATCGGGCGATGCCACCTGCGCGAGTTGCTGCATGAATTCCTGATTGGGCACCGCGCCCGGATAACGCGTCCATTCGACATGCGCGTATTGCCCATCGCCGATAACCGGCCGGCCGACCCAGTCGAGTTCGGCACGCGTGCGCACGTCGACGAGACGCGTGCGCGGATCGAGTTGCAGCAACTCGAACGCCTCGGCGGGCGATACCGCGCCCGCGTAAGGCAGTTGATTCCCGGTGCGGCGGGCGTCCGCCTGCGCGTACAGCTGTTCGAGCGTGCTCATGAGCGTCAATCTCCTTCGGACCAAATGATCATTCTAGCGCGCGGTGCATACCGCGCAGGTGTGCGGGGCGCCGGCGGCGCGCAACGGCGCACTCAACCGCCGAAGCATCATGAATGCGCAAAAATGGTGCATTTTTATTCAAATGCACCAAAATGAAGATATGAGTCGTTGCCAAACCGGTGAATGCACGTAACTGGTGCATTCAAATCCCGCCGGATGGCGCGGCGGCCCGGCGCGGGCTGTGTCCGCCGCCGGCAAACGCAGATGCAGCAAGGCTGTGCGCCAGATCGGACGGCCTGGTTCGCAAACATGGCACAGAAGATGCTTTATTGGTGCCGATCGATTCGCCCCGCAGATTTTTCGGGTTTTCACCGTGTCCGAGCCTCTTTCGGGTGGACGCGCCGGGGTGGGTCAGCTAGATTGGGCGGCGGCTGAATCCGCCGAATTCGTTAATCAGGAGATAGGTTATGAGTAAATCCGTGGCCGACGTCATGCAACTCGTCAAGGACGAGGACGTCAAGTTTGTCGACTTCCGTTTCACCGACACGCGCGGCAAGGAACAACACGTTTCGGTGCCGGTGTCGGCATTCGAAGAAGACAAGTTCGAAAGCGGCCATGCGTTTGACGGTTCGTCGATTGCCGGCTGGAAGGGCATCGAGGCATCGGACATGCTGTTGATCCCGGACGCGAACACGGCCTTCATCGACCCGTTCTTCGAAGAATCGACCCTCGTGCTGACCTGCGACGTCGTCGAACCGGCCGACGGCAAGGGCTACGAGCGCGACCCGCGCTCGCTCGCGAAGCGCGCCGAAGCGTACCTGAAGAGCTCGGGCCTCGGCGACACGGCCTTCTTCGGTCCGGAACCGGAATTCTTCATTTTCGACTCGGTCCAGTGGAACACGGATCAGTCGGGCTGCTTCGTCAAGATCGGTTCGGAAGAAGCACCGTGGTCGTCGGCGAAGGAATTCGAAGGCGGCAACACCGGCCACCGTCCGGGCACGAAGGGCGGCTACTTCCCGGTCGCGCCGGTCGACACGTTCCAGGACATCCGCTCGGAAATGTGCCTGCTGCTCGAACAGATCGGCATTCCGGTCGAAGTGCATCACCACGAAGTGGCGGGCCAGGGCCAGAACGAAATCGGCACCAAGTTCTCGACGCTCGTGCAGCGCGCCGACTGGCTGCAGCAGATGAAGTACATCATCCACAACGTCGCGCACACGTACGGCAAGACGGCGACGTTCATGCCGAAGCCGATCGTCGGCGATAACGGTTCGGGCATGCACGTTCACCAGTCGATCTGGAAGGACGGCCAGAATCTGTTCGCGGGCAACGGCTATGCCGGCCTGTCGGAATTCGCGCTGTTCTACATCGGCGGCATCATCAAGCACGCTCGCGCGCTGAACGCGATCACGAACCCGGGTACGAACTCGTACAAGCGTCTCGTGCCGCACTTCGAAGCGCCGGTCAAGCTTGCTTACTCGGCTCGCAACCGTTCGGCATCGATCCGTATTCCGCACGTGTCGAACCCGAAGGGCCGCCGCATCGAAACGCGCTTCCCGGACCCGCTGGCGAATCCGTACCTGTGCTTCTCCGCGCTGATGATGGCGGGTCTCGACGGCGTGCAGAACAAGATTCACCCGGGCGAAGCCGCCGACAAGAACCTGTACGACCTGCCGCCGGAAGAGGATGCCAAGATCCCGACCGTGTGCGCCGGCCTCGACCAGGCGCTCGACGCGCTCGACGCGGACCGCGAGTTCCTGACGCGCGGCGGCGTGTTCACGGATTCGATGCTCGACGCGTACATCGAACTGAAGACGGGCGAGCTGCAACGCTATCGTCAGTCGGTGCATCCGATCGAATTCGAAATGTACTACTCGCTGTAAGCGGTCATGGCGCTTCGCCCGTCACCCGGCGAAGCGCTTTGCCCGACGCTCGCGATCGGTCACGAAGGGACGGCGGCGCCGTCCCTTTTTCGTTAGGGCGCGGGCGGAACAAAGGCGGGCAGCCCCGCAAGGGCAAGCCGAAGCCATCCCCCGACCTCCCACGCTCTCCTACCGGCCGGACTGCAAGATGGTTCTCAAGAATCTGATCAAGGCAAGGAAAGGACACGAACAGACGCTGTCGGACGATCCGCAGCTCGTGAGTTCCGGATTGCTGCCGGGCTTCGAGGCGCTGCCGACCGTCGTGCTGGTGCTCGACAAGCGCACGCTGCGCGTCGCGTTCGCGAATCCGTCGGCGGAGTCGATGCTCGAAATGTCGCGCCGGCAACTGACGCAGATGGCGTGGCCCGACATCTTCTCGAACGCGGACGAACTGGTCGCGACGATCACCGCGATCGCCGCGCACCGTTTTCACGCGACGCATCTCGATGCCGTGCTCGAACGACCGGGCCACGAGCCGCTGCACGTGCATGCGATCGTCGGCTTTCTGGAAAGCGCGCAGGACTACGTGCTGCTCGAACTGTTCGAGAACGAGCGGCATCTGCGCACCGACCGCGAGGAGCGCATCAACGACCTCACGGCCGTCAACAAGCAACTGATCCGCAATCTCGCGCACGAGATCAAGAATCCGCTCGGCGGCATCCGCGGCGCCGCGCAACTGCTCGAATTCGAACTCGGCGAGCGGCAGCGCGACGAATTGCGCGAGTACACCCAGGTCATCATCAAGGAGTCGGACCGGCTGCAGACGCTCGTCGACCGCTTGCTGGAGCCGCACCGGCATCCGCATATCGTCGGCGACGTGAACATTCACGAGGTGTGCGAGCGCGTGCGCCAGGTGATTCTCGCGGAGTTTCCGCGCGGCCTCACGATCGCGCGCGATTACGACGTCAGCGTGCCGGATTTGCGCGGCGACAAGGAGCAGTTGATCCAGGCGCTGCTGAACATCGTGCGCAACGCGGCCGAGGCATTGCGCGAGCGCATCTCGCAGGGCGATGCGCGCATCGAGCTGCGCACGCGCATCGCGCGCAAGGTCACGATCTCGAAGCGCCTGTGCAAACTGGCACTGGACTTGCATATCGTCGACAACGGCCCCGGCATTCCCGAAGAGATTCGCGACCGCATTTTCTATCCGCTCGTGTCGGGGCGCGAGGACGGCAGCGGTCTCGGTCTCACGCTCGCGCAGACCTTCGTGCAGCAGCACGACGGCCTGATCGAAGTGGATAGCCGGCCGGGCCATACCGAGTTTCAGATTCTGCTGCCGCTCGACTGCTGATGCAGATACTCCATGCATTTCAAGACTTCTGACCGACCTATATGAAGCCGATCTGGATAGTAGACGACGATCAATCGATTCGCTGGGTGCTCGAAAAAGCGCTCGCCCGCGAAAACTTCGCGACGCGCAGTTTCGCGAACGTGCGCGAAGCGTCGGCCGCGCTCGATCACGACAGCCCGCAGGTGCTGGTCTCCGACATCCGCATGCCGGGCGGCTCGGGGCTCGAATTGCTGCAAACCGTGCGCGACAAGGTGCCGGGCTTGCCCGTCATCATCATGACCGCGTTCTCGGACCTCGATAGCGCGGTCGCCGCATTTCAGGGCGGCGCGTTCGAATATCTCGCCAAGCCGTTCGACATCGACAAGGCGGTCGAGCTGATTCGCCGCGCGGTCGACGAAAGCATGCGCGGCGAGCAGACGTGGGACGAGCGCGTCGCCGAAGCGCCCGAGATGCTCGGCCAGGCGCCCGCGATGCAGGACATGTTTCGCGCGATCGGCCGTCTGTCGCATTCGGCGGCGACCGTGCTCATTACTGGCGAATCGGGCACCGGGAAGGAACTGGTTGCGCGCGCGTTGCACCGGCATAGCCCACGCGCGAACGGTCCCTTCATCGCGCTGAATACGGCGGCGATTCCGAAGGATCTGCTGGAGTCCGAACTGTTCGGCCACGAGCGCGGCGCGTTCACGGGCGCGCAGGCGATGCGCCAGGGGCGCTTCGAGCAGGCCGAGAACGGCACGCTGTTTCTCGACGAAATCGGCGACATGCCGTTCGATCTGCAGACGCGTTTGTTGCGCGTGCTGTCGGACGGGCAGTTCTATCGCGTGGGCGGCCATAATCCGCTGCGCTCGAATGTGCGCGTGATCGCGGCGACGCATCAGAACCTCGAAGCGCGCGTGCGTCAGGGGCTGTTTCGCGAGGACCTGTACCATCGGCTCAATGTGATTCGTTTGCGCTTGCCGGCCTTGCGCGAACGCAGCGAGGACATTCCGCTGCTCACGCGGCACTTCCTGCAGAAGAGCGCGCGCGATCTCGGCGTCGAGCCGAAGCGGGTCTCGGATGAAGCGCTCGCGTATCTTGCGTCGCTGCCGTTTCCGGGCAACGTGCGGCAACTCGAAAATCTCGCGAACTGGCTCACGGTGATGGCGCCCGCGCAGACGATCGAGATCAAGGATCTGCCGCCCGATCTTGGTCCCGTGCAGGTTGCGGCAGGCGATGCCGCCGGCGCGAGCGCGGCCGCTGCGACGGATGGTGCTGCTGTTGCGTCAGGTGCCGGATTCGCGGGCGGGGCGCCGCTCGCTGGTGCGAACCCCAGTGCCGTGCATCCGCTCGGCGCGGCGGGTGTGGCGGTGGCGGCTGCGTTGAGCGCGTGGGAAGGCGGCTTGCGTACCGAAGTCGCGCGCATGCTGCGCGAAAACGCGGCGGACGTGATGGACGAACTCGCGCGCCGCTTCGAAGCCGCGGTGATTCGCGAGGCGCTCGACTTCACGCGCGGCCGCAAGGTCGAGGCGGCCGAGCGTTTGGGGATCGGCCGCAATACGATTACGCGCAAGATTCAGGAGTTGAATCTCGAGCCTTGAGCGCGCGTCGAGTGCACATCGGGCGCTCATTGAGTGCTCATTGGGCGTTCATTAGGCAATGACGCATGGCAGACGAAGGCGGCGCGAGCCGCCTTCGTCGTTTTGGGGAGAGCTTTCGGCAAATCGGCCGCACGCTCTCCCAAGGCATAATCGACGCTGTTTCCATTCGACAGCCGACGATGCCTGCTTCTTCCGCTTCCTTCCAGTGGCCGCTTTCCCCCGATCCTTTCCTGTCGCTCGAAGCGCTCGACAACCCTGACGCGCTCGCGTGGGTCGAAGCGCAGAATGCGCGCACACGCGCCGCGTGGTGCAGCGGCAAGCCGTTCGACACGCTGCGGCAGCGCCTTGCCGACGCCTACCTGCCGCGCGAGCGCCCGGTGATTCCCGATCGCTGGCGGGAGTGGGCCTACGATCTGTGGCAGGACGAGCGCAATCCGCGCGGCATCTGGCGACGCACCGCGTGGTCGGCGTGGCGCAGCGGCGCGCCCGTGTGGCAGAACCTGCTCGACTTCGACGCGCTCGGCACCGCCGAAAAAACGCCGTGGGTCTGCGTCGACCTCGACATCCTTTATCCCGACGGCGACCGTGCGCTGATCACGATGTCGCCGGGCGGCTCGGATGCGCTCGTCGTGCGCGAGTTCGACATCGAGGCGCGATGCTTTGTCGACGCGGGCTTCGCGATTGCGAAGGCGGGCAAGCACACGGCATCGTGGATCGATCGCGATACGCTCTACGTCGGCTGGGACAACGGCCGCAAGACGCTGACACGCTCGGGTTATCCGCGCGAGGTGCGGCGCTGGACGCGCGGCACCGCGCTGGCCGATGCGCCCGTGGTGTTTCGCGGCGAGTTCGGCGATATCGGCGTGGAAGCGCATTACGATCCGCTCGAAGGTCGCCACACGGTGACGAGCAGCGTCGATTTCTTCGATTCGCACACGTACTATCTCGACGGCGCGACCGATGCATGGCATCGCTATGACGTGCCCGCGCACGTTGCGGTGGGCGCGTGGCAAGGCTGGCTGCTGCTCGAACCGCGGCTCGACTGGGCGTGTGGTGGGGCAGGCAAGGGTGCGCACTATCCGGGCGGCGCGCTGCTCGCGATTCGCGAAGATGCGTTTCTGCGCGGCGAGCGCGAGGTGACGCCGCTTTTTGTGCCGACACCGTTGACCTCGGCCTGCGAGTGGTCGCATACGCGCCATCATCTGATCGTCTCGTATCTCGACGACGTGCGCGGCAAGACGCTGATCTGGACGCCAACGCCAACCTCGGGCAACGACCGGACATGGCATTGGCGCGAGCGCGTATTCGAGTCGCACGGCGATGCGCAGGTCGACGTGTCGCCGGTCGAAGCGACGCTCAACGACGAAGTATTCGTCGATGCCGACGACTATCTGCAACCGCCGGCCTATTGGCTCACCGACCTCGCGCGCGACGAGCCTGGCGATCCTGGCGAATGGGAATTGCTCGACCGCTGGCCGACGCAGTTCGACGCAACGCATTGCACGGTGACGCGCGGACATGCGGTGTCGGCCGACGGCACGCGTGTGCCCTACACGGTGATCGCGCCGAAGCAGGACGAAGCACGCCCGATTGCCCGTCCTTGTCTGCTGAGCGGTTATGGCGGCTTCGCGATTCCGTTGCTGCCGAGCTATCTGACCGGGCAGGGTATCGGTTGGCTCGAACGCGGCGGCGTGTACGTGGTCGCGCATATTCGCGGCGGCGGCGAGTTCGGCACGCGCTGGCATATGGCGGCGCAGGGCGAGCATCGGCAGCGCGCGTTCGACGATTTCATCGCGGTCGCGAAGGCGCTGATCGACACCGGCGTAACGAGCGCCGCGCAACTCGGCATTCAGGGCGGCAGCAACGGCGGCCTGCTGGTGGCCGCCTGCATGGTGCAGCGGCCCGAGCTGTTCGGCGCCGTCGTGTGCGAGGTGCCGTTGCTCGATATGAGCCGCTATCACCTGCTGCATGCGGGCGCGTCATGGATCGACGAATACGGCGACCCGGACGAACCCGGCGAAGCGCGCGTACTGGCCGCGTACTCGCCATATCACAACGTCGCGGCGGGCGTTGCCTATCCGCCCGTGCTGTTCACGACCTCGACCGCCGACGATCGCGTGCATCCCGGCCACGCGCGCAAGATGGCCGCGCGCATGCAGGCGCTCGGCGTGGACAACGTGTGGTATCGCGAGAATACGGAGGGCGGCCACGGCGGCTCCGATGAACTGGAGCAGGCCGGGCACGATGCGATGGTGTTCGGGTTTTTGTGGGGCGTGTTGGGTGGCGAGGCAGTCGCTGATGCGGATATCGAGGGCAGGTAGTGCTGGGGTCGCGGCCGAGGTGAGTGGGGTAGGGGTAAAGCAGGAAGCGTAAGGCAGTGAGGCATGATCCGGCGCTGCCTCGCTGCGTTCAATGCTTGTCGCTCACCCTCAACCCAGCTGCGCGAAAACCGGCGCGTGATCCGAAGGCTGCTCCCATTTGCGCGGCACCTTGTCGACGTCGCAGGCGGTGCAGGTATCGGCGAGCGCTTTCGACAGCAGGATGTGGTCGATGCGCAGTCCCGCATTGCGGCGGAACGCCATCATCCGGTAGTCCCACCACGAATAGATTTTTTCCGGCTGCTCGAACTGACGGAATGCATCGAACAGACCGAGGCCGATCAACTGCACGAACGCCGCGCGTTCTTCGGGCGACACGAGATTCTGGCCTTCCCATGCCTTCGGATCGTGCACGTCGCGATCGTCGGGCGCAATGTTGTAGTCGCCCAGCAGAGCGAGCTTCGGATGCGTGCTTATCTCGGTCGCGAGCCACGCGTGCAGTGCGTCGAGCCAGCGCAGTTTGTAGGCGAATTTTTCGGTGCCCGGCGCCTGGCCGTTCGGGAAGTATGCGGAGATGATGCGTACGCCTTCGATGGTCGCCGCAATCACGCGTTGCTGCGGGTCCTCGAAACCGGGGATATTGCGCACGATGCTGCTTTCGTCGACGTGCAAGCCTTCGCGCACCAGAATGCCGACACCGTTATAGGTTTTCTGCCCCGCGTACCAGCTGCGGTAGCCGACTGCTTCGAGTTCGGCGCGCGGGAATTTGTCGTCGGTGAGTTTCAGTTCCTGCAGGCACAGCACGTCGACGCCGCTGCTCGCGAGCCAGTCGATCACGTGTTGCTGGCGGACTTTGAGGGAATTGACGTTCCAGGTGGCGATTTTCATGACGGCCTCGTATTCCAGTAGTCCCGCATCTTATCGTGCGCGGGCGGGCGCTGTGGAGAGGGCCGCCGGTGTGTCCGCCGATGTCGCTCGCGGGTGTAGTCGCCGGCGTCTTGCCGCGCGTGCGGGGTGTCGGGCGATTCGGGAGAGCGCCGCGCGCGGACCAAGGCGCGTCGATGCTAAATATCCTTTGTGAACATTTGACGTTTTGTGAATGCCCCGATATAATCTTTTTTCTCTGACGCGGGGTGGAGCAGTCTGGCAGCTCGTCGGGCTCATAACCCGAAGGTCGTAGGTTCAAATCCTACCCCCGCAACCAAAGCTCAGTAAGGCTTTCCTCGATTTAGCCCATTTTCGGAAACAGGTTTTTTATTCGATTTTGGGCGCTATGTGGGCGCTGGCCGCGAAAAACCGGCAAAAAGCAGCGCCCAAGCAAGCCCGCCCAAAGCGGGCTTTTTGCTTTCCGGGCCTGTCGCGGCCCCACGCGCCCCGGCCTTTCCTGCTACCTGAAATTCGCGCCATCGGCACCACGGGGCGGATTCTTGCCTTGGCGCGCCTTTTCCCCGGCTACGCTTCCCCCGCTTCTGACGCATGACCTTCTCGACCCACGCCGCCCTATGATGGAAGCATGGGTGGTGCATGTTTGCGCGCTGGCGAATTGACTCAGAAGGGAAAGCCGCCACAAGGGCGGCCTCTTGGTTTTTACTGGCAAAGGCGTCATTAATATTCGTCAATCTCGACCGTTCCACCCATTGCTTCCATCATCGCCCGAATGTCGTCAGGCACATCGGGTACGCGGTCGCCACTTTCGTTGTACCAGTAGCAGAAGAAACGCATATGCGCGCCAGTGCGCTTAAGTAATTCGGGCAAGTCTGGTCGCGGTAGCGCCAAGTGTTCTACAAGATAGCGAAGGTGAGGGGCGAGAAGATTGCTCTGAACGTGCTCTTTGCTACGCACACCCCATAGGCCATTTCGCGCCGGGAATTTACTCTTCTGGCCCGATGATGTAAGCCAGAACTGGTCCTTTATGCGCTGTGTATCAGGCGCAACTCCAAAGTAGTTTGTCCAGAATTCAGGCGGCTCAACGTCCTGATAGATCGTAAACGACGCATGTGCAAGTTGATGTATGGATGTCATTTTGCGCTCAGAAGGCGTAGTCGTGCATGTTGCCGATGATGTTTTTCCTGAATTCAATGTCTCCTGTGTCATGCCAGATAACATTGTCATCGCCTCGTAAATCAAGATCGTCCTTCATGACGTGGACCATATCGCCAAACGTCTTGCGCTCATACCCGTTCGGTTAATTTTCAGCGGTACTCGTAAGGAAAGACCCGATAGCGGGCCTGTTAGTTACTCCTTGGTGTACTCGTCTCTCCGTTCCTTCAAACGCTCGCTGTCCCATACGCCAAGCGCAATTGCTTGTTGAAGCATTGCCACAGTTAGCGGCTCCGTTTGATCGTACTTCTTGATCCCCCAGCGCCGATGCAACCAGTTGGTAAAGATGGAAAACGGCCATACGCTAAATCCCTCCATTTCGAAGTAGCGAAGGAATTCAAAATCGCCCGGCTTGACGTTGAAGTGTTTCGAAAAAGCGTCCATGAAGTCATCGGCATCATCCCCTGTGACTCCAAGATCGTGTTCCAAAGTATCAGAAGGGTTCAACTGTTTCTTCGGAGATAAACCAATCTCCTTCCGTATAAACGCCTCCAGTTCAACCGAAACTTCCTGCGGTCGCATCGTTGATTTGATCCTCTGGCTTGACAAGCTGGTTATAGTGAAGAAGCGTCAATACGGAGATTTTTATCACATCGGCGGCGGTAATAGCCCAACCGACCATCGGTGTCCACCGTCCGATGAATACCCCTAGATTGTTCACCATCCGAAAACGAAACGTGAGTATGGACTTGTTCGTAAGGGTCGGCAGAATATTCCGCTCAAAATCGTAGTCGAATAGCGCGCGACTAACTTTCGATGCAATAGATGTTCCCTTTGTTGCACCACCGAATTTGCCGCGCGTGGGAAGTATTGGCTGGCCCGCAAGAATCGCAATTACTGCACCGATATCTTCCACCCCCAAAGTCTTGACGGTCTGTTCAACCATTACGCAGAAGAAAAGACCTTGCGGCGTTAGGCTATCGTGCTCTCCATACACATAAGTATTCGGCTTTTGGCTCGGAGCATCGCTGATGAGGTGTTCATATTCATTCATTGTCAGTTTCAGCGATCACGTGGTGCTATTCTGCTTAACGTCAATAAGCGCGGTCACGGTTCCCTGACTGCCTCCTATTACGCTCTGAACCACATATTCCTTTTTCATTCGTGCAAAAGACAAAGCAACGTGCTCTAGCGCAAATCCGGCTCCAGCCGCCGGTTCTACGTGCGTAATGACCACATCGGACATCGTGATTTTCAGATATTCGAGCGGCAAGCCACCCGCTTTGCGCATGGTCAGCAAGACCTTTGGAATATGCTTGCCCTGAAAGCAATAGCTCGCGAGATTTGGGCTTGCACGGTCGATCGTGTGTGTAAAATTCAAATCCGAAACTGAAGCCTTCGCCGCGCCGCCACCCGATCCGGAATGCATGCTGGATTTCTGCGTAACATTCCAGTTCCAGCTAAGAACCTCAATTTCGTCGAAGTGCGTCGCGTCTTGCGACTCGCCAGCAATACCATCAATCTTGATAAAAATATCAGCCATTAGGATTCCAGACGTGTTTATGGAGTTTCGAGCATATCGCCAACCCGGAGAGAAATTTGCAAAATAGTGTCAGGAAAGCCGAGGCAAATCGCGGCGGGACGCAGAGCCTGTAGGGCGCACCGACGAAAAGCCCCGCCGAAGCGGGGCCGTGATAGACCTGCGCGATTACTTCGACTTTGCCGACGCCGTTGCGGGCGCGACGAACGAACCATGCAGCACCAGTTCCGGGTTCGCGATCACGAGTGCCATGCGACATTCCGTGAGCAGCGTGACCATGTTGCGGCGGAAATTGTCGGCGTCCTCGCGCGAGACCTCCAGCGTAACGTCTTGCCGCAAAGCGGTGTATGCGCCCTGCGGCGTCGCTGCGGCGACATACGAGCCGCGCGGGATCGACGAGGCTGCGGTGAAGGACGCGCCGAGCACCCCCGACAGCGGCACTAGCGGGTTCATCAGGTACGCGCCGCTCGCATCCTTCATGGTCGCCATTGCGATGATGTCCATCGGATTCAGACCAACGACCACGCGCTGCGCACCCTGCGCCTGAAGCGTTGCCACCGCGATCAGCACGGTGTCGAGCCTGTTGTCGCCCACTACGCCATCGAGCGCGGTGCCCGCCGTGAGCAGCCCGGTCAGGTTGCCGGGTTGACCGTCGCCGGTCAGCACTTCACGGTCGATCTTCTCCTGTAAACCCTCACGCATCTGCAAGTCGACAAAGCCCTGCAATGCCGGTTCGTCATCGAGCACCTGTCGACTCGCGAGAATCCAGTGCGCAATCGTCGCCACCGGAAACAGCGTATCGGCAAAGCTCAGCGTGCTCTGCTTCTTCAGTGAGCCCTCGGGATACTGCGGCGCGGCGTTGTTGGTGAGGTCGCCCGTAACTGGTAAAGACCGAAAAGCCCCACGATATGACATCAAGTCGAAGCGAGAGGTATTGAATAAGATGTTTCCCTTTTCTCATTCTTTTGAAGTGATGAAATCCGTTTTTCAGCAGCCGATGGAGTCGGCAGAAATTTCGGGGCTTCCTGAATTTCCACCGATTTCCAATGTCGCGGACCTGGGCTTGCCGGCTGTGCTGGTAATACGCCACATGGAAATCGAATCATTTCCTCGTTATCTTGGCAGTGTGCGTAAGGGTTATGAAGAAGTCGGGCTTTTTCATTATCAAAAAGACAATTTTCACACCTTCGTTTCTTTCAGCGATGAATTAGGTGGACGGAATGCTTACGTCCTCACTAATTCTATTGATCTGGTCGTAGAGCTGGCTCAAGAGGAGTTCAGCCCGCCGCCGCCCTGGATCGCATGGTGTCACTACGGTCCGTTTGTACGCTACAACGAAGGAGCAGAACAGTATTGGGATGTAAATATTTGGACTCCGTTTTGGCGGCACCTAATGCCGGAAGCGCGCGACGCATACATAGATCGGCGCAGCGTCGCCGCACTTGCGTATATGTCTGACGAAGAATGGGGCGATTGGGTGTATTCCACGCGCAAGAACGACCCTGAATATAGGGAACGTCACGGCTTTTAATTGACGGAACCCGCAATCTGCAAATGCTCAGGCGAAAGCGCTCACTCACTCGGCCCCAATCGCCCACTCCACCGCCGCCTGCGCATGCAGCGCCGTCGTATCGAACACCGGCAGTGCCGAATCTTCCGGCTTGATCAATAGCGTGATTTCCGTGCAGCCGAGTATCACCGCCTGCGCGCCGCGCGCGGCGAGGTTGTCGATCACGCGCTGATAGACCTTGCGCGATACGTCGTCCACGTGGCCGTGACACAGCTCGTCGTAGATGATGCGATGCACGTCCGCGCGCTCCGCTTCATCGGGAATCAGCGTGTCGAGACCGTAGCGCTCGCGCAGGCGGCCCGTGTAGAACGTCTGCTCCATCGTATAACGCGTGCCGAGCAGGCCGACGCGCTCGACACCCGCCGCGCGCAGCGCCGCGCCGGTCGGATCGGCGATATGCAGGAACGGCACCGTGATCGCCTGCTCGATCGAGTCGCACACGCGATGCATCGTGTTCGTCGCGAGTATCACGAGATCGGCGCCGCCGCGTTCGAGCTGGCGCGCGGCCTCGGCCATCTGCGCACCGAGCGCGGACCAGTCGCCGGCGCGCTGGTGGGCTTCGACCGATGCGAAATCGACGGTCAGCAGCAGGCTGCGCGCGTTGTGATGGCCACCGAGGCGCGCCTTCGCGTGACGGTTCAGCAGCCTGTAGTACTCGGTGGACGATTCCCAGCTCATTCCGCCGATCACGCCGATCGTTTTCATCCGTACGCTCCGTGAATGCATGCCTGAAACGGCGAGTATAGGCGCGCCGCATCGTACGCCGCCGGTACGGATTGCTCCTTGCGCGCCGGTACGCATCGGTGCTCGCATCGGCGAGAAGCCCGCCCGCATTTTTCTGGCGCCGATAGAATCGGTAGCGAATCCGAACGCGATCAACCGATCAACGGGAGCGAGACATGGACCTGATCATCCGCCGCGCGATGCTGCCGCGCAGTGCGTGCCAACCGCAATTGCAACGGCAACAGCAATCGCAACCCCAGCCAGTCGATATCGGCATCGACGCGGGCCGCATCGTCGCGGTCGAACCGAATCTCGCCGCAGCCGCGCGCGAGGAAATCGACGCGGCCGGTTCGCTCGTCACGCCGCCGTTCGTCGATCCGCATTTCCACATGGACGCGACGCTGTCGTACGGTCTACCGCGCGTGAATGCGTCGGGCACGCTGCTCGAAGGCATCGCGCTATGGGGCGAGCTGAAGCCTCAGCTCACGCAGGACGCGCTGATCGAGCGCGCGATGCAGTATTGCGACTGGGCCGTCGCGCGCGGCTTGCTCGCGATTCGCAGTCACGTCGACGTGTGCGATCCGCGTCTGCTCGCGGTCGAGGCGTTGCTCGAAGTGAAGCGCCGCGTCGCGCCGTATCTCGATCTGCAACTGGTGGCGTTTCCGCAGGACGGCGTCCTGCGCGGCGCCGGCGCGTTCGACAACCTCAAGCGCGCGATCGGCATGGGTGTCGACGTGGTCGGCGGCATTCCGCATTTCGAGCGCACGATGGCCGACGGCGCACAGTCCGTGCGCATGCTGTGCGAGTACGCGGCCGAGCAGGGCTTGCGCGTCGACATGCATTGCGACGAATCGGACGATCCGCTCTCGCGCCACATCGAAACGCTCGCGGCCGAAACGCACCGGCTCGGCTTGCACGGACGGGTGGCCGGTTCGCATCTGACCTCGATGCATTCGATGGACAACTACTACGTGAGCAAGCTGTTGCCGCTGATACGCGAGGCCGGCGTCGCGGCGATCGCGAATCCGCTCATCAACATCACGCTGCAAGGCCGCAGCGACACCTACCCGAAACGGCGCGGCATGACGCGTGTGCCCGAGCTGATGGCGGCCGGCATCGACGTCGCGTTCGGCCACGACTGCGCGATGGACCCGTGGTACAGCCTCGGCTCGGGCGACATGCTCGAAGTCGCGCACATGGGCTTGCACGTCGCGCAGATGACGGGCGTCGACGCGATGCATGCGTGCTTCACGCGGTCACGGTAAACGCGGCGCGCATTCTCGGTCTGGAAGGCTATGGTCTCGCGCCTGGTTGCGCGGCCAATCTCGTCGTGCTCGATGCACGCGATGCGGTTGAGGCGATCCGCTTGCGCGCCGCGCGGCTCGCGGTGGTCAGCCGGGGCAGGGTGGTGAGCCGCGCGCCGGCGGCGCGAGCTTCGCTATCGATCGAGGGGCGTCCCGGGCAGGTGGATTTCAAACTGCATCGCGCCTAGCGGCTGCGGTGCATTTCGCTCGTTGCTCATCGGGACGGCGAGGAGCGGTGAGGAACCGTGGAGCATGGCGGTGCACGGCGGGGCACAACGAAAAACGGCGGCCTGCCTGCGCAGACCGCCGTTCCTGATCGCATCGTTCGGCGCCGTCTCAGCCGCGCCGCACGATGAGGCGACGACGCGTCAACCCCTCAATGCGCGGCATCCGGCGCCATGCCGTTATGCCGCAGCAGCGCGTCGATATTCGGCTCGCGGCCGCGGAACGCCTTGAACGATTCCATCGCCGGACGGCTGCCGCCCACTTCGAGAATCTCACGGCGATAACGCATGCCGGTCGTCTGATCGAGCACGCTGCCCGCCGCTCGCGCCGCCTCCTCGAACGCCGCATAGGCGTCGGCGGACAACACCTCGGCCCACTTGTAGCTGTAGTAACCCGCCGCGTAGCCGCCCGCGAAAATATGGCTGAACGTATTCGGCCAGCGCGAGAACGGTGCTTGCGGCACGACGTGGAAGCGCTCGTTGATTTCGCGTGCGAGGTCGTTCGCGCTCTTCGTGCCGTTCGCGTCGAAGCCCGTGTGCAACTGCATGTCGAACATCGAGAACACGATCTGCCGCAGCGTGCCGAGACCGCTCTGGAAGTTCTTCGCAGCGAGCATCTTGTCGAACAGATCGCGCGGCAAGGGCTTGGCCGTTTCGACGTGCGAGGTCATGTCGGAGAGCACGTCCCATTCCCAGCAGAAGTTCTCCATGAACTGCGAGGGCAGTTCGACCGCATCCCACTCGACGCCGTTGATGCCCGATACGCCAAGCTCGTCGACGCGCGTGAGCATGTGATGCAGGCCGTGGCCGAACTCATGGAACAGCGTGATGACTTCGTCGTGCGTGAAGCACGCGGGCTTGCCGCCGACCGGTGCCGAGAAGTTGCAGGTCAGATACGCAACCGGCGTTTGCACCGCGCCGTGCGCGAGCTTGTGACGGCCGCGCGCGTCGTCCATCCAGGCACCGCCGCGCTTGCCTTCGCGCGCATAGAGATCGAGATAGAACTGCGCGACGAGGCCGCCATCCTGATTCTCGACGCGGAAAAAGCGCACGTCCGGATGCCACACGGCTGCTTCGTCGCGGCGGATGCGCACGCCGAACAATGTCTCCGTGACCTTGAACAGGCCCTTGAACACCGCGTCTTCCGGGAAGTACTGCTTCACTTCGTTTTCCGAGAACGAATAGCGCTTCTGACGCAGACGCTCGGCTGCGAACGTCATGTCCCACGGCTGCAGATCGCTCATGCCGAGTTCGCTCGCAGCGAATTCGCGCAGTTCCTTCCAGTCCTGTTCTGCATGCGGACGCGCGCGCGTCGCGAGGTCTTCGAGAAAGGCCATGACTTGCGCCGGCGATTCGGCCATCTTCGGCGCGAGCGACACTTCGGCGAAATTGCCGTAGCCGAGCATGCCGGCTTCTTCGGCGCGCAGCTTCAGTTCGTCGGCGAGCACCGCGGTGTTGTCCCACTCGGGTTTGCCGTTGCCGTATTGCGCACCGAGTTCGGACGCGCGCGTCACGTAGGCACGGTACATCGCTTCGCGCATCGGACGGTTTTCCGCGTACTGCATCACCGGGAAATACGACGGGAAGTGCAGCGTGAACTTGTAGCCGGTCTTGCCTTCGCGTTCGGCGGCTTCCTGCGCGGCTTCGATCACGTCTTCGGGCAGGCCGGCCAGTTGCGCTTCGTTGCCCGCCTCGACGACGTACGCGTAGGCGTTGGTCGCATCGAGCACGTGATCCGAAAACGCCTTCGACAGCGCCGCCTGACGCTCCTGCAATTCGGCGAAACGCGGCTTCTGGTCTTCGGGCAATTCCGCGCCCGACAGACGGAAGTCGCGCAGCGCGTTGCCGAGAATTTTCTTGCGCTCGCCGGTCAGCGAAGCGAAATCGCTACTCGCGTTGAGTGCCTTGTACTTCTCGTAGAGTGCGAGATTCTGGCCGACGCTCGACCAGAATTCCGTCACGCGCGGCAGGTTTTCGCCGTACACGGCGCGCAGTTCGGGCGTATCGGCGACCGCGTTCAGATGGCCGATCACGCTCCACGCGCGCGACAGCGGTTCGGTGGCGCGCTCGACCGGTTCGACCACGTCGGCCCACGAGGCGGGCGTGACCGGCAGCGCGGCGCGCTCGACCGCGGCGGCCGCGTTGGCGAGCAGCACGTCGAGCGCGGGCGTGACGTGTTCGGGGCGAATGTCGCCAAAGCGCGGCAGGTCGGAGAAATCGAGGAGCGGATTGTCTTGAGGCGTGGCGGTAGTGGACATAGGGCTTCCTGTCTGACGCGGGTGAATGGGGCGGTGCGGCGGCGCGCGCGTTCCTCGGGCGGGGTTGCGTCGAACGCGCGGTGTACGGCCTTGCCGGCACCGGATACGAACATTATTGGGGCGGCGCGCGCGGATTCCAATCCGTTGGCGGACAAATTAACAGAGGTCGCGGCGGGCTGGGCCGTTTGGGGGGAGCCTGGGCGGGCGCGTAGGGAGTACGCGTGGGGCGCGCATGGAGCGGGGATGGCGGCGGGCGATCGAGCAATCGGGCGATGCCGTCGATAAAGCGAAAAACGCTGGCGGGAAGCGAATCAACGCGGGGTCGACGCGCGACGAACGGCGCATCCGCAAGCGAGGCCCGAGCTTCGCACCCGCCGGGCCTCGCCGATACCGGCGTGATCGAGCCGCGCCTACGTTCCGATCACGCGAGGGTCACCTTGCAATCACGCCTTCGACGTCTGCGCGTTCGCCTCGCGCTCGGCTGCTTCGATCGTATTGACGAGCAGCATCGTGATCGTCATCGGGCCGACGCCGCCCGGCACCGGCGTGATATGGCCGGCCACTTCCTTGACGCCCGCGAAGTCGACGTCGCCGCACAGCTTGCCGGCGTCGTCGCGATTCATGCCGACGTCGATCACGGTGGCGCCCGGCTTCACCATCTCGGCGGTCAGAATGTTGCGCAGGCCCGTCGCGGCGACCACGACGTCGGCGTGGCGCGTATGCGCGGCGAGATCGCGCGTCTTGCTATGGCAGATCGTGACGGTCGCGCCCGCTTCGAGCAGCAGCAGCGCCATCGGCTTGCCGACGATGTTCGAGCGGCCGATCACCACGGCGTTCGCGCCCTTCAGGTCGATGCCGTAGGCCTCGAACATCTTCATCACGCCGTACGGCGTGCACGGACGGAACAGCGGCTGGCCGGTCATCAGCGCGCCGGCGTTGGCGACGTGAAAACCGTCGACGTCCTTTTCCGGCGCGATGGCTTCGATCACCTTGTGGCTGTCGATATGCTTCGGCAGCGGCAGTTGCACGAGGATGCCGTGGATGGCCGGATCGCGGTTCAGTTCGTCGATGCGCGCGAGCAGATCGGCTTCGGACAGCTCGGCCGGATAGCGGTCGAACGACGAACCGAGGCCGTTGTCGTGGCACGCCTTGATCTTGTTGCGCACGTAGACCTCGCTCGCCGGGTTGTCGCCGACCAGAATCACGGCGAGGCCCGGCTGATGGCCGCGGGCGGTGAGGGCGGCGGCGCGCGCGGCGACGTCGGCGCGCAGGGTCTTGGAGAGGGCGAGGCCGTCGATCAGTTTGGCAGTCATGGTCGGTCGAGGGTAGGGTCGAGAGTTGAGTCGGACAGGCGTGGCAAGCGGAGCGAAGCGGGGGCGCGGGCACGCAGGCAAGTTCGTGCGCGGGTGTTTTTCGACGGCAGCCGGCGGCGGGTCCGTGAAAACATGCGATGCCGCTTCGGGCAAGGCGCTGCTGCAAAGTCCGACATTATACCGGCGCGGGACCTGCGCCAGAGGTGCCGGCGACGCACCGATTGGCTTCGTCTCGGCAGCGAAGTGGGGGGCAAAGCGGGTGCAAAGCAGGCGCGTGCGGAGAGATAAAAAAGAAAGAGGAAGAAGAAAAGGCCGCCTGGGAGGCGGCCCTTCGATGGTCTGTCTATGGCAGGCCGCATCATCCGGTGGCCCTTCGTGCGAAGGGCCGCACGCGCCGGTGCCGGTGCGCCGTGGCGTGTGCCGCGACTATGACTGCGCGGCCTGCGGCTTGTTCGACAGCGCGAGGCGCAGCAGATCGGCGACCGTGTTGACGTTCAGCTTTTCCATGATGTTCGCGCGGTGCGCCTCGACCGTCTTGATGCTGATGCCGAGGTCATCGGCGATCTGCTTGTTCAGACGGCCGGCGATGATGCGTTCGAGCACCTGATGCTCGCGCGCGGTCAGCTTGCCGAGACGCTCGGCCGCGGCGCGCTGCTGCTGCACGCTGCTGCTTTCGCTGCGCGCCTTGTCGAGCATGCGCTCGACGAGCTTGCGCAACTCGGCTTCGTCGAACGGCTTTTCGATGAAGTCCATCGCGCCTTTTTTCATTGTCGAGACCGCCATCGGCACGTCGCCGTGGCCGGTCACGAAGATGATCGGCAGCGCCGCGTTGTCGGCGATCAGGCGCTCCTGCAATTCGAGCCCGCTCATGCCGGACATCCGCACGTCGAGGATCAGACACGCGATCTGGCCCGGATGCTGATGCGGTTGCCATGCGTCGAGGAACTGCTCGGCGCTGGAGAAGCATTGAACGCGGTAGCCGTTCGCTTCCAGCAGCCAGCGCAGCGAATCTCGCACGGCCTCGTCGTCGTCGACGACAAAGACGGTTTCCTGTGTGGTGACTGGGCTGTTCATAGCTCTCCCGTAACGGTTTGTGGTGTCGGCGCCTCGGACCCGCCGCTGCTCGGGCCGTCGGGGTCTCCAATAGGCAGACTGCAATGGAACGTGGCGCCCGTGATGTGGCCGTCGGATTCGACGTTGTTGACCACCCACAGACGCCCGCGATGCGATTCGATAATCGAACGGCAAATGTTCAGCCCCATGCCCATGCCATCGGACTTGGTGCTGTAAAACGGTTCGAACAGACGCTCGGCGGTCGCCTCGTCGACGCCGGGCCCCTGATCGACGACGCTGATGCAGACGAAGCCGCCCTCGAGCCGCACGACCACGCGGATCACCGGGTCGACCGCGTTCGGGCGTGCTTCGGCCATCGCCTCGGCACCGTTCTTCAGCAGGTTCACGAGCACCTGCTCGATCAGCACCGGATCGACGTAGATCACGGGCAGGCGCGCGCGCAGATCGGTGACGATGCGGATGCGGCGCTTGCGCGTTTCGATTTCGGCGAGACCGACCGCATCGGCGACGATATCGGCGACGCGCGTGGCCTGGCGTTTCGGCTCGCTGCGCTTCACGAACTCGCGGATGCGCTTGATGATCATGCCGGCGCGCACCGCCTGCTGGGCGGTCTTTTCGAGCACGGGCAGCAGGTTGTCGGGCGTCGTCCGGCCGGATTTAACCAGCGCGACGGTGCCGGAGCAATAGTTGTTGATCGCGGCGAGCGGCTGGTTCAGTTCGTGCGCGAGCGACGAGGCCATTTCGCCCATCGTCATCAGGCGGCTCGTGAACTGCAGCTTTTCGTCCTGCTGGCGCGACAGTTCCTGGGCCTGCTTGCGCGTCGTGATGTCGGTTGCGATCTGCATCTGCGCGAGATGGCCGTCGACCCACTGGATGTACTGGCGGCGCACCTCGAACCATTTCTGGATGCCCGGAATATAGATTTCCTGGGCGTCGGCCGTGCTTTCGGTCAGCGCGGCGGCGGGCAGGCCCGCATAGGTGTCGACCATGTCGATCGAATCGGACGAGGCCTGCGCGCTGTCGAAGCCGCCGCCCGCGAGTTCGAGATGGCCGTCCGGGCGGATGCCGAACAGGTGCCGGTAGTAGCGGTTCGCGAACAGCAGTTCGGCTTCGTCGGCGGCGAGCACGGAGACGGCCGCATCGAGGCTTTCGAGCACGGTCGTGAAGCGCTCGTGCGCGGCGGCGAGTTCCTCGCGTGCGCGCTTCGGCTCGGTGATGTCGGTCATCGACGACATCCAGCCGGTCTGGCGGCCCGAGCTGTCGATCAGCGGCGACACGTAGAGCCGCGCGTGAAACGTCGAGCCGTCCTTGCGGCGCACGCGCAGCTCGAAGCCCGAGGACGGCGCCTTGCCGCGCAGCGTCATGTCGAGCTGGCGCTGCATCTCGGGATACGAGTCGCGCGGCCAGTAAGCGAACGGCGCGCTCTTGCCGACGAGATCGCTTTCGTCCCAGCCGGTCATGCGGCAGAACGCCGGGTTCACGTGCGTGATGCGGCCGTGCATGTCGAGCACGCGCATGCCGATCAGCACCGAGTTTTCCATCGCGCGGCGAAAGAACGCTTCCGCATAGAGCGCCTGCTGCGCCTCGAAGCGCTGGCGCGTGTGCTTCCACAGGCTCCACAGGCTCCACAGCACGAAGCACGAGAGGCCGGCGACGAGCCACACGAGCGTGTTGTTGGTGAAGTTGGTGATCTGCGGGAACGCGTAGACGCGCACCGAGATGCCCTGGCCCGGCGGATCGAGCGGCAGGTCGTAGAACATGTCGCGCGGCAGGCGCGGGCGCGTCGACGTGGTGGTCAACTCGCGGTTGTTCACGTCGATGATCGAAATCTTGTACTTGGCCGACAGCTCGGGCGGGATGTCGCGCTTCAGGATGCCTTCCACCGAGAACACCGCGGCGATCGTGCCGAGGAAATCGCGGTCGCGGAAGATCGGCGTCTGCAGCGTGATGAAGCCGTTGCCGAGGTCGTCGTAGATGAGCGGCGAATAGACCTGGCGGCGCGTGTTGCGCGCCTCGGCGAAGCCGGCCTTGACCGCTTCGTCCATCTGCGCGTCGTTGGGGCGCGCGAGACGCTGGCCGAGCACGGGCGGCGCGGCATTGGGCCAGCGCGGCTGCTGCTGCCCCGTGTACCAGTTCAGGTAGAGGATTTCCGGGTGCCCCTGCATGATGTCGGTGGTGGTCACCTGGAACGAATGCTCGTCGGCATGGCCGGCGGCGAGATCGCGCGCGAGCGCCTGGATCTGTTCCTGCGCGCCTGTCATGGACAGGCGGATCTGCTGCTGCGCCCACGCGACGTTGCGGTAGAGCGTGTCTTCCTGCTGCTGCTGTTCGCGTCGGTTCAGACTCCATAGAATCAGGCTCATGACGACCAGAAACACGAGGATCGACAGGAGCGGCGTCAGCAAATAGGAATTGGACCACCATGGTCCATGGTGCCAGCGAGTGGACGGCGACGAATCCGCGGGCGTTCCGGCGGTGCGCGCCGAGCGAGCGAAAAGCCGTTCGGTCAACATGCGTGGCATTGTAGCGCAGCGCGTCCCGGACAAATGTCGCAAAAAAGCGCAGAAAGTCACGTTAATCGGCGCAAACTAGCCGGCGGTTCCGTCGATCGGCAGTCAAATCAGGTTGCGTTGCAACAATTTTCCGCATTATGAGAATTGATCTCGTAATTTGAAAATTTGGTTGCGCTGATGTCGGGACCCTTATTACAATCGGCCGGAGCTTCCGCGGCCTATCCTGCGTCCGCGTGGTCTGTTCAAAGTGCGTTCCCCATACCCAGGAGACGAGCATGTCCGCTGTACCCGACGAAGTCATGAAATATGTCGCCGCCGAAAAAGACGACGATCCCCAGGAAACCGGCGAATGGCTGGAAGCGCTGGATGGCGTGATTTCTGCTGTGGGCCCCGATCGCGCTCACTACCTGATCGAGAAGCAGATCGAATTCGCGCGCGTGCACGGCGAACATCTGCCGTTCTCGGCCAACACCCCGTACATCAACACGATTCCGGTCGCGGGCCAGGCGAAAAACCCCGGCGACCAGGACATCGAACACCGTATCCGCTCGTACACGCGCTGGAACGCCATGGCCATGGTGCTGCGCGCCGGCAAGGAAACCAACGTCGGCGGCCATATCGCGTCGTTCGCGTCGGCCGCCACGTTGTACGACGTCGGCTATAACCACTTCTGGCACGCGCCGTCCGCCGAGCATGGCGGCGACCTCGTGTTCGTGCAGGGCCACTCGTCGCCGGGCGTCTACTCGCGCGCGTTCCTGCTCGGCCGCCTGACCGAGAAGCAGCTCGACAACTTCCGCCAGGAAGTCGGCGGCGAGGGCATCTCGTCGTATCCGCACCCGTGGCTGATGCCGGACTTCTGGCAGTTCCCGACCGTCTCGATGGGCCTCGGCCCGATCATGGCGATCTACCAGGCGCGCTTCATGAAGTACCTGCAGGCGCGCGGCATTGCCAAGACCGACGGCCGCAAGGTCTGGGCCTTCCTCGGCGACGGCGAGACCGACGAGCCGGAGTCGCTCGGCGCGATCGGCATGGCCGGCCGCGAGCGTCTGGACAACCTCGTGTTCGTCATCAACTGCAACCTGCAGCGTCTCGACGGTCCGGTGCGCGGCAACGGCAAGATCATCCAGGAACTCGAAAGCGAGTTCCGCGGCGCGGGCTGGAACGTCATCAAGGTCATCTGGGGCAGCCGCTGGGATGCGCTCTTTGCGCGCGACAAGTCGGGCGCGCTGATGCGCCGCATGATGGAAGTGGTCGACGGCGAGTACCAGACGTACAAGTCGGAGTCGGGCGCGTTCGTGCGCGAGCACTTCTTCAACACGCCGGAACTGAAGGCGCTCGTCGCCGACTGGTCCGACGACGACATCTGGAATCTGAACCGCGGCGGCCATGATCCGCACAAGATCTACGCGGCGTTCGCGGCAGCGACGAATTCCAAGGGCCAGCCGACCGTCATCCTCGCGAAGACGATCAAGGGCTACGGCATGGGCGAAGCCGGCCAGGCGATGAACATCACCCACCAGCAGAAGAAGATGCAGGTGGAGCCGCTGAAGAAATTCCGCGACCAGTTCCGTTTGCCGATCACCGACGAGCAGATCGCCGACGTGCCGTACCTGACGTTCGAGGAAGGCTCGAAGGAGCTCGAATACATGCGCCAGCGGCGCATGGACCTCGGCGGCTATCTGCCGGCGCGCCGTCAGAAGGCCGAGTCGCTGCCGGTGCCGGAACTGTCGGTATTCGAGCCGCTCCTGAAGGGCACGGGCGAAGGCCGCGAGATTTCCACGACGATGGCGTTCGTGCGGATTCTGAACATCCTGCTGAAGGACAAGGCCCTCGGCAAGCGCGTCGTACCGATCGTGCCGGACGAATCGCGTACCTTCGGCATGGAAGGCCTGTTCCGCCAGATCGGTATCTGGAATCAGGACGGCCAGAAGTACGTGCCGGAAGACTCCGACCAGCTGATGTTCTACCGCGAGTCGGAAACCGGCCAGATCCTGCAGGAAGGCATCAACGAAGCCGGCGGCATGGCCGACTGGATCGCAGCCGCGACGTCGTATTCGACGCACGGCGAGATCATGATCCCGTTCTACATCTTCTACTCGATGTTCGGCTTCCAGCGCATCGGCGACCTCGCATGGGCGGCCGGTGACATGCGCTCGCGCGGCTTCCTGCTGGGCGGCACCGCGGGCCGCACGACGCTGAACGGCGAAGGTCTGCAACACGAAGACGGCCACTCGCTCCTGTGGGCCGCTTCGGTGCCGAACTGCATCAGCTACGACCCGACGTTCGGCTTCGAACTCGCGGTCATCATGCAGGACGGTCTGCGCCGCATGGTCGCCGACCAGGAAGACGTGTACTACTACATCACGGTGATGAACGAGAACTACGAGCACCCGGCGATTCCGCAGGGCGAGACCGTAGCCGCGGACATCATCAAGGGCATGTACTCGTTCAGCAAGACCGCGGCCGAGGCGAAGACGCCGCACGTGCAGCTGATGGGCGCGGGCACGATCTTCAACGAAGTGATCGCCGCCGCCGACCTGCTGAAGAACGACTGGGGCGTCAACGCCGACCTCTGGAGCGTGCCGAGCTTCACCGAACTCGCGCGCGAAGGCCACGACGTGCAGCGCTGGAACCTGCTGCATCCGACCGAAGAGAAGAAGCTCTCGCACGTCGAGAAGCTGCTCAAGGACGCGCCGGGTCCGGTCATCGCATCGACCGACTACGTGCGGGCGCTGACCGAGCAGATTCGCGTGTTCGTGCCGCAGAAATTCGTCGTGCTGGGCACCGACGGCTATGGCCGCTCGGACACGCGCGAGAAGCTGCGTCACTTCTTCGAAGTCGATCGCTACTGGGTCACGGTCGCCGCGCTCAACGCGCTGGCCGACGAAGGCACGATCGAACGCAAGGTGGTCGCCGAGGCGCTCAAGAAGTACAACCTTGATCCCGCCAAACCCAACCCGATGACCGTCTAAGGCATCCTTCCCCGTGTGCCACGGCGCGCGCGCCTGCCCCTGACCAGAAGGGGCGGGCTGCGTGCGCGGCCCAGGAGACACTAACAATGAGTCAAGCGATCGAAGTCAAGGTGCCGGACATCGGCGATTACAAGGACATCCCTGTGATCGAGGTGCTGGTGAAGGCGGGCGATACCGTCGAGAAAGAGCAGTCGCTCGTTACGCTGGAATCCGACAAGGCGACGATGGACGTGCCGAGTTCGGCGGCCGGCGTCGTCAAGGAAGTGAAGGTCAAGGTCGGCGACAACGTGTCGGAAGGCTCGCTGATCGTCGTGCTGGAAAGCGCCGGCGGCGCAGCCGCGGCGCCTGCCGCGGCCCCCGCGCCCGCAGCGGCTCCCGCTCCGGCGGCGGCGCCCGCTGCCGCGCCTGCCGCGAGCGGCGGCGTGCAGGAAATCAAGGTGCCCGATATCGGCGACTACAAAGACGTTCCCGTGATCGAAATCGCGGTGAAGGTCGGCGATCGCGTCGAGAAGGAGCAGTCGCTCGTCACGCTGGAATCCGACAAGGCGACGATGGACGTGCCGAGCTCGGCCGCCGGTGTCGTCAAGGAAGTGCGGGTCAAGGTCGGCGATACCGTGTCGGAAGGCTCGCTGATCTTGATTCTGGAAACGGAAGGCGGTGCGGCGGCTGCGGCCCCCGCGCCGGCGGCGAAGCCCGCGCCGGTCGAGAAGCCGTCCGACGCGCCGGTCGCGCCGACCCCGGCTCCGGTCGCGCC
>NZ_VWWL01000012.1 GCF_011752995.1 Burkholderia sp. Ax-1724 | reverse complement strand
GTCCGGAGTCGCGCTACTGCCCCGCTGGCGTGTATGAATTCGTCAAGAACGATGAAGGCAACGAGCGGCTTGTGATCAATGCGCAGAACTGCGTGCACTGCAAGACCTGCGACATCAAGGACCCGACACAAAACATCGTATGGGTCACGCCGGAAGGTGGTGGCGGGCCGAACTACCCGAATATGTGATTGATGTTTGGCTTGCCTTCGCGGCGCACTGTTCGGAACAGAAGGACTGTGTTGCGGGGGCAAGTTTCGATAGTGCGTTCGCGCTATCGCCTATACGCTCTCTTCCGCGTTTCGCTGCCCCTTCGCCGTTTTCTCTTATGACGATGGCTCGTGCACGACCGGGTCTCGCCCGGTCGGCCCGCCAATCCATTCAATCCTGAAATCGTCGATACGGTAGTCCGCTGCGCGACGCGCTTACGGCGCCGCATCAGCGGGACCCGCGTTAAGGCGCGCTCGCCGCGATCTTCGGCGTGCTCACCGAAACATCGCCGCATTGCCCCCGATGCCGCAGCGCATGATCAATCAGCACGAGCGCGAGCATCGACTCGGCGATCGGCGTCGCGCGAATGCCGACGCACGGGTCATGCCGCCCGAACGTTTCGACGATGGCTGGCTGCCCCGCCTTGTCGATCGAACGACGCGGCGTACGGATGCTCGACGTCGGCTTGATCGCGATCGACACCGTGATGTCCTGCCCCGTCGAAATACCGCCGAGCACACCACCCGCGTTATTGCCGACGAAACCTTCCGGCGTCAGCTCGTCGCCATGCACGGAGCCGCGTTGCGCCACGCTCGCGAAACCCGCGCCGATCTCGACGCCCTTCACCGCGTTGATGCCCATCATCGCGTGCGCGATGTCGGCATCGAGGCGATCGAACAGCGGCTCGCCGAGACCGACCGGCACACCGGACGCCACCACGTTGATGCGCGCGCCGATCGAATCGCCGTCCTTGCGTAGCGCGTCCATATACGCTTCGAGTTGCGGCACGATGTCGGCGTTCGGCACGAAGAACGGATTCTCGTGCACCTGCGCCCAGTCGACGAACGGCACGTCGATATCGCCGAGCGCCGCCATATGGCCGCGAATTTCGGTGCCGAATTTCTCGCGCAGCCACTTCTTCGCGACCGCGCCGGCCGCCACTGTCGGCGCCGTCAGCCGCGCCGACGAACGGCCGCCGCCGCGATAGTCGCGAATGCCGTATTTCTGCCAGTAGGTGTAGTCGGCGTGACCTGGGCGGAAGGTGTCGGCGATGTTGCCGTAGTCCTTGCTGCGCTGGTCGGTATTGCGGATCAGCAGCGCGATCGGTGCGCCGGTGGTCTTGCCTTCGAACACGCCCGACAGGATCTCGACCTTGTCTTCTTCCTGACGCTGCGTAACGTGGCGCGACGTGCCCGGCTTGCGGCGATCGAGTTCGAACTGGATATCGGCTTCGTTGAGCGCCATGCCCGGGGGGCAGCCGTCGATCACGCAGCCGATAGCGGGGCCGTGCGATTCGCCGAAGGTCGTGACAGTGAAAAGCGTACCGAGCGTGTTGCCGGACATGAGCGTCGTCCAAAGAAATGCGGGGAAGCCGCTATTATGCCAGCCCGCCGGGCTTGACCGGCCATCGCCGATCAGGCCTGACGGAACGATCGGCGCGAAAACGCGCCGAAAAGCCGGGTGGGTTGCGACGTCATAGGCGGTCCGCCACCGGGAGGGAAAAAGAAATCGGGTCGGCCGCGACAATCGACACCGCGGCCGCCGCCATCGCGCCCCACACTATTTCCGCGCACCGCGCAGCTCGCTCACGATTTCCTGCAGCCGTTCGGGCGTCGCCTGCTCCGGCTCGATCGGCTCGCCCACCGCGAGACTCAGCCGGCTCATCATCCCCTTCCCGATGGGCCGCGGCCAGTGCGTATCGACGGCGCGCGAAAACACGCTGCCCCACAACCCGCGCAGCGCCATCGGAATGACTGGCGCCGGTGTGCGCTTGACGATCTCGGTCACGCCGTGACGGAACGGATTCATCTCGCCGGTACGCGTGAGCTTGCCTTCCGGGAAGATGCAGACGAGCTCGCCCTCGGCGAGCGCCTGCGCGCAACGGTCGTAGGCTTGCGCGAGCAACGCGGCGTCCTCGTGCGCGGGCGCGATCGGAATCGCCTTCGCATCGCGGAACAGCCAGCCGACGAACGGCGACTTGAATATCTGATGATCCATCACGAAGCGGATCGGCCGCGGGCTCTCGGCCATGATCACGATCGCATCGACGAAACTTACGTGATTGCACACGAGCACGGCCGCGCCCTCTTGCGGAATCCGCTCGGCGTGCACGAGCCGGATCCGGTAGAACGTGTGCACGAGCAGCCACGCGATGAAGCGCAGCAGGAACTCGGGCACGAGCGAATAGATGTAGCACGCGACCACGACATTCAGCAGCGCGGTGACGAGGAAGATCGCCGGAATGCTGAAGCCGGCCGAGGTCAGCACCATCGCCATCAGCGCCGAGACGATCATGAACAGCGAATTGAGGATATTGTTCGCGGCGATAATGCGCGCGCGATGGCTCGGCTGGCTGCGGCTCTGGATCAGCGCATAAAGCGGCACGCTGTACAGGCCGCCGAACAGCGCGAGCAGGAACAGGTCGGCGAGCACGCGCCAATGCGCGAAGCGGCCGAGAAACTCGCCGACGCTCAGCAGATGCCCGGCCGGCGGCAGCGCATGGCTTGCGAAAAAGAGGTCGATGGCGAACACGCTCATGCCGATCGAGCCGAGCGGCACGAGGCCGATTTCGATGCGCCGCTTCGAGAGCCGTTCGCACAGCAGCGAGCCGATGCCGATGCCGATCGAGAAGGTGCCGAGCAGCACGGTCACGACGTCGGGATCGGCCGAGAGCACGTCTTTCGCGAAATTGAAGAACGACGCGAGGAACGTCGCGCCGATGAACCACAGCCACGAAATGCCGAGCAGGCTCAGGAACACGGTGCGGTTTTCGCGCGCGAGCTTCAGGTTGCGCCACGTTTCGCTGAACGGATTCCAGTTGATGCGCAGATCGGCCTGCGGCGCCGGCGTGGCCGGCACGAAGCCCGACACGACGCGGCCGACCAGCGCGATCGCGATACACGCGCAGGCGAGCACCAGCGCGCCGTGCCCGACCATCCCCGCGCCCGCGCCGCCGATGATCGTGCCGATCAGGATCGCGACGAAGGTGCCCATCTCGACCATGCCGTTGCCGCCGACCAGTTCCGCCTCCGACAGATGCTGCGGCAGATACGAGTACTTGACCGGCCCGAACACGGTCGAATGCACGCCCATCAGGAACGTGCACAGATACAGCAGCGGCGCGGCATGCAGCCAGAAGCCCGCGCCGCCGATCAGCATCACCACGATCTCGAAGCTCTTGACGAGCCGCGTGAGCTTCGCCTTGTCGTACTTGTCGGCGATCTGGCCGGACGTGGCCGAGAACAGCACGAACGGCAGAATGAAGATCGCCGAGATCAGGAACGCCGCGGTTTTCGGATCGACGCCGGAAAAACGCGCCGCCTGATACGTGACGAGCGACGTGAAGCCGATCTTGAAGACGTTGTCGTTCATCGCGCCGAGGAACTGCGTCCAGAAAAACGGCGCGAAACGGCGCTGGCGCAGCAGACGGAACTGGGATTCGTGCGCTTCATGCGCGCGAGCGGCGCGACGGGCGGCAGGCAAGGGACGATCGTTCATGAGGTTGGGGAAAGGGCGCGGGAAAATCGCGCGTTGCCCGTCCGGCGACCGGGCAGAAAATCGGGCAGAAAAAAAGCGCGCGCCTGCGCGCACGCTCTGTGAGCAGATTCGCGCCCGCGGCATGAGCCCGGGCGCGACGCCGGATCGACACGCATCAGCGCGTCGGCTGCTGCTCCTGCTGCTGTTCTTCCGGCCAGTCGCGGATATAAGCCTTGAGCATGCGGTTCTCGAAACCCTGCTCTTCGACCACCGCCTTCGCGACGTCGTAGAACGAAATCACGCCCATCAGCGTACGGCTTTCCATGACCGGCAGATAACGCACATGGTGTTCGAGCATCATGCGGCGCACTTCGTTGACGTCGGTTTCCGGCGTGCAGGTGAGCGGATGATCGTCCATCACCTTGCGGATCGTGGAGGTACCGACGCTGCCGCCATTCTTGCTCAACGTCATGATGATTTCACGAAACGTCAGCATGCCGACGAGATCGCCGTACTCCATCACCACGAGCGAGCCGATATCGTGCTCGGCCATTGTATTGACGGCCTCATGCAGCGCGGTATCCGGCGTGACCGTAAAAAGGGTGTTGCCCTTGACCTTAAGAATGTCGCTGACTCGCATGATCTATCTCCTGATACCACTCGTCTGGCAATGCATGAAATGATTTTTCGATCCTAGCGGAAAGGCCCATAAAAGGAAAGCGGGCCGCCCGGCCTGGCGCGGCGGCGCTTGCATCATGCCGGATCCGTGCGCCGGCATGAACGCGTCGCGCTCCGCCCTCCGGGCACAGGCCGGCGGACTCGCGGACAGCCCCGCGGGAAAGCCGCGCTTGATACGGCGCGCGCCGGTGATACGATGGCCGGCCACCCTCATCCTTTGCGAGGCCGCCCGTGGCCCCGCCGCCCACGATGTCCGCCAACCGTTTCGATACGCTTGCGCTGCACGCCGGCGCCGCGCCCGACCCCGTCACCGGCGCGCGCGCCACGCCTATCTACCAGACTACCTCGTTTTCGTTTCGCGATCCCGATCACGCCGCGGCGCTCTTCAACATGGAGCGCGCCGGCCATGTCTACTCGCGCATTTCGAACCCGACCGTCGCCGTATTCGAGGAACGCGTGGCCGCGCTCGAAAACGGCGCGGGCGCGATCGGCACCGCGAGCGGCCAGGCCGCGCTCCACCTCGCGATCGTCACGCTGATGGGCGCCGGCTCGCATATCGTCGCCTCGAGCGCGCTGTACGGCGGCTCGCACAATCTGCTGCACTACACGCTGCGGCGCTTCGGCATCGAGACGAGCTTCGTCAAGCCCGGCGACCTCGACGCGTGGCGGGCGGCGCTACGTCCCAATACGCGCCTGCTGTTCGGCGAAACGCTCGGCAATCCGGGCCTCGACGTGCTCGACATCGCCGCGCTCGCGCAGATCGCGCACGCACACCGCGTGCCGCTGCTGGTCGACTCGACCTTCACGACGCCCTATCTGCTACGGCCCTTCGAGCACGGCGCCGACTTCGTCTATCACTCGGCGACCAAGTTTCTCGGCGGCCACGGCACGACGATCGGCGGCGTGCTGGTCGACGGCGGCACGTTCGACTTCGACGCCTCGGGCCGCTTTCCCGAATTGACCGAGCCCTACGACGGCTTTCACGGCATGGTGTTCGCCGAGGAAAGCACCGTCGCGCCGTTCCTGCTGCGCGCCCGCCGCGAAGGTCTGCGCGACTTCGGTGCGTGCCTGCATCCGCAGGCCGCGTGGCAACTGCTGCAAGGCATCGAGACACTGCCGCTGCGCATGGAACGGCACGTCGCCAATACGCGGCGCGTGGTCGAGTTCCTCGCCGCTCACGCCGCGGTCGAAACGGTCGCTTACCCCGAGTTGCCGACGCATCCCGATCACGCGCTCGCGCAGCGGCTGCTGCCGCGCGGCGCCGGCGCGGTGTTCAGCTTCAATCTGCGCGGCGACCGCGCGGCCGGGCGCGCGTTCATCGAAGCGCTGTCGCTGTTCTCGCACCTCGCGAACGTCGGCGACGCGCGCTCGCTCGTGATCCATCCGGCCTCGACGACGCATTTCCGCATGGACGCCGCCGCGCTCGCCGAGGCGGGCATCACGGAAGGCACGATCCGCCTGTCGATCGGTCTCGAAGACCCCGACGACCTGATCGACGATCTCAAGCGCGCGCTGAAGGCCGCCCAGAAAGCCGGGGCGCAGGCCGCCGCGACGCCGCGCGCGGGCGCCGCGCAACAGAACGCCGCCGCGAGCCGCACCCCATCTGGCGCCACGCCCCCGTCCCGCCCGGAGTCCGCATGATCGTCACCGTTCAGGGCCAAGCCGCCTACGCCTATACCGGCGGCAAACCGTTCGACGCCAGCCTGCCCGCCGCGGTGTTCATTCACGGCGCGGAGCACGACCACAGCGTGTGGGCGCTGCAAAGCCGCTACTTCGCGCACCACGGCTTCGGCGTGCTCGCGGTCGACCTGCCGGGCCACCGCCGCAGTGCCGGCCCCGCGCTCACGAGCGTGCCGGCGATGGCCGACTGGCTCGCCGCGCTGCTCGACGCCGTGGGCGTGGCGCGTGCGTTCGTGGCCGGCCACAGCATGGGCTCGCTGATCGCGCTCGACTTCGCGGGCCGCTACCCCGAACGCGCGACGCATCTCGCGCTGCTCGCGACCGCGATGCCGATGGCCGTCTCCGACGCATTGCTCGACGCCGCACTCAACCGCGAGCCCGAGGCGATCGGCATGGTCAACCAGTGGTCGCACTCGACGCTGGCGGCCAAGCCGTCCTGCCCGGGCCCGGGCTTCTGGCTGCACGGCATGAACCAGCGGCTCATGGAACACGTTTCGGCGAGCGGCGAACCGCACCTGTTCCATACCGACTTCACCGCCTGCCACACCTACGCCGACGGCCTCGCCCGCGCGGCTCAGGTGCGCTGCGCGACGCGGCTGATCGTCGGCCGGCGCGATGCGATGACGCCGCCGCTCGCCGCGCAGGCAATCGCCGGCGCGCTTGCGCAGGCCGGCACGCCGGTCGACACGATCACGCTCGACGCGGGCCACGCCTTGATGACCGAGCAGCCCGACGCAACGCTCGATGCGCTGTTCAGCTTCGCTTCGCGAGCGCCGCGCTAGGTGTCGCGGTGTCGCAGAGGAAGTCGTCGCGAATGGTCAAGATACCGGAGCCAAACGCGCCCTGCCATCGTCCGAATGGCCAGGTTGCACGCGAGGCGCGACAGCCGGAAAATGTTCGAAGTCAGTCTTCTTCAGCTCGTGTCCGATAACGGCCGGCACGCGGTAAAACCAACTCGCGGCAACGGCGGGCAACCACGGGCAGCGGGCCGGCAATCGGGCTGCATCCATAAGCTGCGTTCTATCCGGAGGCCACCATGGCTCATACAGCGCACACCGATCACTTCGCGAATTTCGCGGAGTTTTACCCGTACTACCTCAGCGAGCATCGCAACCCGGTCTCGCGGCGGCTGCACTTCGTCGGCTCGCTTGGCGTGATCGGCTGCCTCGCCATGGCGCTCGCCACCGGCGACTGGCTATGGCTGCCTGCGGCGGTGATCTGCGGCTACGGCTTTGCGTGGATCGGCCATTTCTTCTTCGAGAAGAACAAGCCGGCCACCTTCCGCCATCCGCTCTACAGCCTGATGGGAGACTGGGTGATGTTCAAGGACATCTGCGTGGGGAAAATCTCGCTGTAGTTGCGTGCTGCAATTGCGTGTTGTGGCTTCGAGCCGTCGTTGCGTGCCGTCGTTGCGGCAAAAACCCACCGCTGCGAACCGCAACCTCACGCCGCCGGATGCGGCAGCGAAGCCGCCTCGCGCGCGCTTCCCGCTGCCCGGGCCGACCTTGTGGCCGCGCGTGCCGCCAGCAGCGCGGCGAGCGTGAGCTTCAGCCTGTCGTTATCGAGCGCCGCCAGCAGCATCTCGCTGTCCACGCGCGTCGACTCGAGTTCGAGCTGATACGTGAGTTCCGCGCGGTCGATCACGAACAGATCGAAGAGCCGCTGCACCGTGGCCTGTGCCGGGTTCACGACCAGCACGTAGTGCGGCCCGGCCCGGTCTTCCTGCAGGCGCGCGATCCACTCGATCTCCTCGAGCCGCTGCAGCAGCATCAGCGTCGTGTCCATATCGCGGCGAAGCATGCGCGCGAGCTCGGGCATCGTGTAGCCCGGCTTGCCGGCCTCGCGCGCCTCCGAGAGCCGCGCGAGCAGTTCGAGCGAATCGAACAGATTGCTGCCGTTGAAAACGGGCCGGTGAAACTGGCCGATGCGGATCGCCGGCAAGGCCGACGAGATCATCGCGCCCGTGAGCGTAATGAACCAGCACAGGTACATCCACAGCAGGAACAGCGGCACGGCGGCGAACGCGCCATATACCGCGGTATAGGTCGGAATGCGGCGCACGTAATAGCCGAAACCGCGCTTGCCGAGTTCGAAGGCGACCGCCGCAATGACGCCGCCGATCACCGCGTCGCGCCATTCGACACGGCAGTTCGGCAGATAAACGTAAAGAATCGTGAACGCGAGCGCGGTGAGCGGCAGCGCGGCGCCCGCGAGCGCCCATTCGATCAGCGGCGTGATGCGCTGCGCGGCCGAGAACGACATCGATTGCGTGAACAGATACGACGAAATGGACAGGCTCACGCCGATCAGGATCGGCCCGAGCGTGATGATCGCCCAGTAGACCAGCACGCGCTGCGCGACGGGCCGCGCCTTGCGCACGCGCCAGATCACGTTGAACGCCGATTCGACGGTCATCATCGTCATGACCGCGGTGACGAACAGGATGATCATGCCGATCGTCGTCAGCCCCTTGGCCTTCGAGGCGAACTGGTTCAGATACTTGAAAATCTGGTCGTTCAGCTGCGCGGGCATCAGGTGGTCGGCGAGAAAAAACTGCAGCGACGCCTGGAACGAACTGAAGATGGGAAACGCGGTGAACAGCGCGAACGCCACCGTGGCGAGCGGCACGAGCGCGAGCATGGTCGTGAACGTCAGGCTGCCCGCGACCTGCGGAATCCGGTCCTCGCCGATGCGTTGCGCGGCAAACTGCGCGAGCCGCCTGAGCGTGTCGAGATCGAAACGCACCCTGGACAACAAACCTGCCTCCTTGCTGACTGAACCGCCAGATAAACCACTACCGCGGGACTGCGCGGACCGCACGCGGCGCGAGGCCGAACGCACCTGGCCGAATGGCCATGAGCGGCCTGTGCAGCGGACCGAGCCCCTATAATACCCGTTCACCGATGAGGCCTATGAAAGACATTCTCGTGCTTTATTACAGCCGTCATGGCGCCACACGCGAACTTGCGCTCGCGATTGCGCACGGCGTCGACAGCGTTCCCGGCATGCAGGCGCGCGTGCGCACCGTGCCGGCGGTTTCCACGGTCTGCGAGGCGAGCGAGCCGGACATCCCCGCCGAAGGGCCGCCCTACGTCGAGCTGCGCGACCTCGATGAATGCGCGGGCCTCGCGCTCGGCTCGCCGACCCGCTTCGGCAACATGGCGGCCGCGCTCAAATATTTTCTCGACGGCACCACGCCGCAGTGGCTCTCGGGAGCGCTCGCCGGCAAGCCGGCCTGCGTGTTCACGTCGACCGGCAGCCTGCACGGCGGCCAGGAATCCACACTGCTCTCGATGATGCTGCCGCTCCTGCATCACGGCATGCTGCTCGTCGGCATTCCGTACACCGAGAGCGCGCTCTCGACCACGCAAACCGGCGGCACGCCCTACGGCGCATCGCATTTCGCGCGCGCAGGCACGGCCGGGCAAGGCATCTCCGCCGACGAGAAAACGCTCGCGATGGCGCTCGGCGCACGCGTCGCGCGCACGGCGGCGTCGCTGACCGAAAGACCGTGAGCGAGTGACTGACTGGGTAGCCAGGTAGCCAGATAAACGAGCGAGCGAACAAGCAAGCAGGCAATCAAGCGAGCAACCAAGCGTGAGCGAAAAGCCGTGAACGATCCCGATCTGCAGCCAGCCGAGCGCGAGGATAGCCGTCGAGCCACGCATGCGCACCGTGCCGAATCCCGGGCCGCGAACCCGCCCGGCCACGCCGCGAATGCGGCGCACGCAGCGCAGGCGCCGCACGCTCCCCTCGCGGCCGGCGCATCGTTGCACGCCACCGCCGTGCCCGTGCAGCCGAAAACCACCGCCGCGCGCGTCGCCGCTGTCACGCTCGTCGCGATGATCGCGCTGGCCGTCACCTGGGAAGGGTGGCTCGCGCCGCTGCGTCCGGGCGGCTCGCTGCTCGTGCTCAAGGCGTTGCCGTTGCTGTCCGCGTTGCCGGGCGTGTGGCGGCGCCGGCTTTATACGCTGCAATGGGCGTCGATGCTGATCCTGCTGTATTTCGCCGAAGGTGTCGTGCGCGGCTGGAGCGATCACGGACTCAGCGCGCGTCTCGGCTGGCTGCAAGCCGTGCTCGCGGTGATTTTTTTTGCGAGCACACTCGCGTATGTCGGACCGTTCAAGCGCGCGGCGAAACGGCGGGCGAAGCAGGCGGCCGCCGAGGCGGCCAACGGCACCGCTGGCAGCGAAACCCGGCATGACTGAGCAGACCGCCCCGAACGACTTGTCCCACGCCCCGCACCTCAACCTGACCGAGCTGCCCCCATGACCCCGACCGACTTTCTCACCGCCTGCCGCGACGCCATCGGCGCGGCCCACGTCCTGACCGACCCGCACGACACCGCGCCCTATCTCACCGACTGGCGCCGCCGCTACACGGGCGCCGCGTGCGCGGTACTGTGCCCGGCCACCTCCGCGGAAGTCGCGGCGCTCGTGAAACTCGCCGCCGAGCATCGCATCGCGCTCGTGCCGCAAGGCGGCAACACCGGGCTCGCCGGCGGCGCAACGCCCGACGCGAGCGGCGCGCAGGCGGTCCTCAGCCTGCGGCGGCTCAACCGCGTGCGCGACATCGATCCGCACAACAACACGATCACCGTCGAAGCCGGCGTGATCCTCGCCGAGGTGCACAAGCACGCCGAAGCGGCCGGACGTCTGTTTCCGCTGAGCCTTGCCGCCGAAGGCAGTTGTACGATCGGCGGCAATCTGTCGACCAACGCGGGCGGCACCGGCGTGCTGCGCTACGGCAACACGCGTGAGCTGTGCCTCGGCCTCGAAGTCGTGACGCCGCAAGGCGAGCTGTGGGACGGTCTGCGCGGCCTGCGCAAGGACAACACCGGCTACGATCTGCGCGATCTGTTCATCGGCGCGGAAGGCACGCTCGGCATCATCACCGCGGCGGTGCTGAAGCTGCATCCGCAGCCGGCCGCGCGCGTGACCGCGCTCGCCGCGCTCGCCTCTCCTCATGCGGCGCTCGATTTTCTCGCGCTCACGCAAAGCGTCGCCGGGCCGCTTTTGACCGGTTTCGAACTGATGTCGGATTTCTGCCTGCGTCTCGTCGGCCGGCATTTCGAGCAGATGCGCTATCCGTTCGCCGAACCGCACGCGCAGGTCGTGCTGCTCGAACTGTCGGACAGCGAGAGCGAGGAACACGCGCGCACGCTATTCGAGGGGCTGATGGAAACGGCGCTCGAACAGGGTCTCGTCGAAGATGCGGTGGTCGCGGAAAACCTCGCGCAGTCGCGCGCGTTCTGGAATCTACGCGAGCACATTCCGCTCGCCCAGGCCGAGGAAGGGCTGAACATCAAGCACGACATCGCGGTGCCGATCTCGCGCATCGGCCACTTCATCGAGGCGACCGACGCCGCTATCGCCGAGGCCGCGCCGGGCGCGCGCATGGTCACGTTCGGCCATCTCGGCGACGGCAATCTGCACTACAACGTGCAGGCGCCCGAGGGCCTCGACGCGAAGGCGTTTCTGCAGGAATACCAGAGCCCGATCAACCGGATCGTCTACGACAGCGTGCACGCGCATCGCGGCAGCATCAGTGCGGAGCACGGGCTCGGCCAGTTGAAAATCGACGAGGCGGCGCACTACAAGCAGGACGTCGAGGTGCGGATGATGCGCGCGGTGAAACAGGCGCTCGATCCGCTCAATCTGATGAACCCGGGCAAGGTGCTACGCTAGGGTTCGAAGCCTGCACGCTCCGGTGCGCAGGCGCTTGCAGGAGTCGCGTCCGTGAAGATTCGCGTGCTGTCCGATCTGCACCTGGAAAACGACGAACCCGAACTGGTTCCGCATGCGCATGCGGACCTCATCGTGCTGGCCGGCGACATCCACAACCATGCGGCCGGTCCGCGCTGGGCCGCGCAAACCTTCGACGACACGGTGCCGGTCGTCTACGTACCCGGCAACCACGAGTACTACGACGGTGAATTCGGCGCGCTCGAAAGCGCGCTCATCGACGCGGCCGCGCAGGTCGACAACGTGCACGTGCTGAACAACGCCGCGCTCGTCGACCCGCAAGGCCGCTGGCGCGTGCTCGGCACGACGCTGTGGACCGACTTCGCGCTATACGGCGCGACACCCGAGGCAATCGAAGAGTCGATCGAGGCCGCGCGCCGCGTGATGCTCGACTATCGCGGGCTGATCCAGATGAACTGGCCGCACGACACGCACGACGCCGCGCGCGACTTCACGCCTGCCGACTCGCTCGCGCTGCACCGTCGGTCGCGCGCGTGGCTCGAAACCGAACTGGCGAAGCCGTTCGCCGGCAAGACGATCGTGGTCACGCATCATGCGCCGCATCGGCTGAGTCTCGCTGGGCGCTATGCCGAGGACCGCGTCTCGGCGGGCTTCGTCAATCATTTGCCGGAACTCGTGCGCGCGCCGGTCGCGCTATGGATTCACGGCCACACGCATACGTCGTTCGACTATACGGTGGGCGGCACGCGCGTCGTGTGCAATCCGCGCGGCTATTTCGACCGGCGCAACGGGCAGTGGGAGAATCCGCAGTTTGCGTGGGATAAGGTGATTGAAATCGGTGGTTGAAATCGGCGCTTGACAGCGCGGGTTGAAATCCGGCGCACGGATGCGCCGAACCGCGCGGCCTGGTTCAAGCGTTCAATGCTCGCGACGCTGGCGCTGCGCATCCTGCGGTTCGATCTCGACCGGCACGAGTTGCGGCTGCTGTTCGCGCATGCGGCGCAGCAGATCGCGCGATGCCGCGATGCCGATCAGTCCAAACATGACGGCCACGCCGATCATCAGGTGCGTATCCATGAATTTGTCGTCCTTCAGTGGTTGCGAGGTGCCGAACGGCGGCGAATCCAGCGCCTGCTGCAAGAGCGGCAGCGCGTGAACCACACGTTAGCAAATCACCCGCGCGCGAAAAGTAAGGAAGTGTTGCGGCGCAGCGCGTATGTAACAGGCTGTCACGCCACGCGGCGCCCCGCCGTTCCCCTACATCAGGCAGGGCGCGCGCATGCGCGAGAAGCGCTCAGGGCGCGGCGCCCTCTCACGAACGCGCGAACTTCCGCAACTCCGCGTGATCGGCGGCGAGCGTCGCCGGCAATTCGTCGCGCAGGAATTCGACCCACGTGCGAATCTTCGCGTCGAGATACTGCCGCGACGGATACAGCGCATACAGGTTCATTTCCTGCGACGTGTATTCGGGCAACAACCACACGAGGTCGCCGCTGCGCAAACCGCTGATCGCCGAATAGATCGGAATCAGGCCGATGCCCATGCCCTGGCGAACGGCCACGACCATCGCCTCGGCCACGTTCACCTGGAACGGGGTCGTGCCGAGCGCCACGGTTTCCTCGCCGTTCGGACCGTCGAAGGTCCATTTGTCGGGCGGAAACACCGGCGCGATCATTTGCAGGCACGTATGGCGCGCAAGGTCCGCCGGCGTTTGCGGCACGCCATGCTGCTCCAGATACGCGGGCGACGCACACACGATGCTGAACGCGCTGCCGAGGCGCTGCGACACGAGGCCCGAATCGGGCAGGCCGGTCGCGAGCGTCAACGACACGTCGAAGCCCTCGTCGAGCAGATCGGGCATGCGCTGCGCGAGCGTCAACTCGATATGCACGTCCGGGTAGCGCTCCTGATAACGCCCCACGGCCGGCACCACGTAGTGCTGGCCGAAGCTCGTCATCGCGTGAACCTTGAGCTTGCCGGACGGGCGCGCGTGCGCGTCGCTGGCCTCGGCCTCGGCCTGATCCACGTACGCGAGAATCTGCTCGCAGCGTTGCAGATAGCGCTCGCCGGCCTCGGTCAGCGCGATGCGGCGCGTCGTGCGGTTCAGGAGCCGCGTGCGCAGATGCGTTTCCAGATCGGAGACCGCGCGCGACGCGTAGGCCGTCGTCGTATTCAAATGCTGCGCGGCGCCCGTGAAGCTGCCCGCCTCGACGACGCGGACGAATACGCGCATGTTTTGAAGCGTGTCCATACTCCTCCCCCCTCTGTCGATCCGGCGTGAGCGGCGCTTCGGCCGCCGCCCCGGAATAGACGCCCCGGCATCCGTTCCGGCCCGCTGCAAGGCAGCGCCGAACAATGCCGGTTAATTGGCCGCGATTGTTACACGATCCGCAAAGGCAATTGTCTCATGTAGCGCAACGATGCCTTGCACCTTTACCGGTTATTCCCCAATCAATCAAAAAATATAATTGCGCACAAGGTTCTATAGTCAATTTTGGAGGAAATCGTGCAGTCTCCGGTACCCAGAGGGATCGCCGCAGCCGCGGTTCTTACGATCTTAATAACAATCGCGGGATGCGCAAGTACCGGAGGCATCGCACCGCAGGCGAACGCGGTCGCCCCGGCATCGCTCGACGCGGGCAACGCGATCCGCGCCGCGAATGCCGACGCGCAGTGGCCCGCCGCCGACTGGTGGCGCGCCTATCAAGATCCGCAGTTGAACCAGTGGATCGCCGACGCGCAGGCCGGCAACCCGAGCCTCGCGGTCGCGCAGGCGCGCGTGCGCGAGGCGGCATCGATGGCCGGCGTCGCGCGCGCGGCGCTCGCGCCGCAGGTCAACGGCAGCCTGTCGATCCAGCGTCAGCGGTGGGCCGACAACGTGTTCTACGGTCCGGGGCCGCTCGCGGGCGAGCAGTCGTGGAACAACACCGGCACGCTCGCCCTCGCCTATCACCTCGACCTTTGGGGCAAGGACAGGAACGCCGCCGAGCGCGCGCTCGACCTCGCCCACGCGAGTGCCGCCGACGCGCGCGCCGCGCTGCTCGAACTGCAGGCCAACGTCGTGCGCACCTATATCGAGATGTCGATGAATTACGCGCTGCTCGACATCGCCAGGGCAACGCTGCAGCAACAGCAGCAAATCGTCGACCTCGCGAACCGGCGTCTCAAGGGCGGCATCGGCACGCAGCTCGAAGTGAGCCAGGCCGAGACGCCGATGCCCGAGTACGAGCGCCGCATCGACGAACTCGAGGAAAAGATCGCGCTCGGCCGCAATCAGCTGGCCGCGCTCGCGGGCAAGGGTCCGGGCGCGGGCGATGCGATCACGCGCCCGACGCTCGCGCTGGGCGCGGCGCCCGCCGGTCTGCCGGCCGCGCTGCCCGCCGACCTGATCGGCCACCGGCCCGACGTCGTCGCGGCGCGCTGGACCGTCGCCGCGCAGGCTCGCGGCATCGACGTCGCCAAGGCCGATTTCTATCCGGACATCGACCTGCTTGCGTCGATCGGCGGTTACGCGGCCATGGGGCCGCTGTTCCAGTTCCTGAAGAATCCGTCGCATAGCTGGAGCGTGGGGCCGGCGCTGTCGCTGCCGATCTTCGACGGCGGCCGGCTGCGCTCGCAGCTCGGCGCGGCCTCGGCGGGCTACGACGAAGCGGTCGAGCGCTACAACCAGTCGATCGTGGGCGCGCTGAAGGACATCTCCGACCAGGTGATCCGCATGCGTTCGCTCGCGACCCAGGCCGACGATGCCGACCGCTCGGTCGCCGCGGCCCGCAAGAACTACGAGCTGTCGCGCGAGGGCTACCGGCGCGGCCTGACCGATTATCTGAACGTGCTGGTCGCGCAAAGCCAGTTGCTGCGCGCACAGGAAGGCGTCGCGACGATCGAGGCCGAGCGCCTCGGCGCGCATGCGTCGCTGATGACCGCGCTCGGCGGAGGACTCGACGAGCCGGCCGATGGTCCGCAGGACAGCGAGACGCTGCCGGCGCACGGCAAGGGTAAAGGCAAGAGCGACGCCGCAAAGAGCACCGACGCCGGGACGGATGCGAAGGCAGCGACGCAAGCAGTAACGCAAGCGGCGGCACAGGCAACGACACCAGCAGCCCAACCAACGGCTGCGGCAAACCACGCAGCCAGCCGCAGCGCCACCCATGCTCCCGCCGCCGTCACCACGCGCGCGGCCCACGCGCCCGCGCCCGAGTGAGAAAGGCCATGTCCACCTCTCCCACCACCGCCCGCCCGGCCTCGCTCGCCACGTGGTACGCGGCGGCCGCCGACTGGGCGCGCACCGACGGCCTCACGTGGATCTACATGTTCAAGGCGCTCGCCGCGTGCTTTCTCGCGCTCGGCATCGCGATGAAACTCGACCTGCCGCAGCCGCGCACCGCAATGACCACCGTGTTCATCGTGATGCAGCCGCAAAGCGGCGCGGTGTTCGCGAAGAGCTTCTACCGGATCTGCGGCACGCTCGTCGGTCTCGTCGTGATGCTCGCGCTGATCGGCCTGTTCGCGCAGCAGCCCGAACTGTTCATCCTCTCGACGGCGATCTGGATCGGCATCTGCACCGCGGGCGCCGCGCGCAACCGCAACTTCCGCTCGTACGGCTTCGTGCTGGCCGGCTACACGGCCTCGCTGATCGGCATTCCCGCCTCGCAGCACCCGGACGGCGCGTTCCTCAGCGCGCTCACGCGGGTCGTCGAAGTCGTGGTCGGCATCGTCTGCGCGGGCGCGGTCAGCGGCCTCGTGTTCCCGCAGTTCGCCGGCCTGCAGATGCGCAGCACCGTGCGCGCGCGTTTCTCGGCCTTCGTCGACTACGTGTCGGCGTCGCTCGCCGGGCGCAACGACCGCGCGCAGATCGAGGCGACCAATGCGCGCTTCGTCGCCGATATCGTCGGCTTCGAGGCGGCGCGCAGCATCGCCGTATTCGAGGGGCACTACTCGCGCATGCGCGGCGGCCGGCTCGCGCGTCTGAACAGCGAGTTCATGACCGCCTCGACGCGCTTTCACGCGCTGCATCAGCTGATGAACCGTCTGCACGCGAGCGGCACGCCGGGCGCCGCGATCGCGATCGCGGCGCTCGAGCCGTACTTCAGGGAGATCGCGCCGCTGCTCGCGAAGTCGGGCGAGCCGGTGCTCACCGCGACCGATGCCGCGCACGCCGCGGCCCAGCTCGAGACCTACAAGGCCGAACTGCCGAAGCGCGTGCGCGCGACGCGCGGCGAACTGGAAACGCAGCCCGACGCGCCGCTGCTCGACTTCGACACCGCCGCCGAACTGCTCTACCGCTTCATCGACGATCTGCACGCCTACGCGGCCACCTACGCCTCGCTGGTGGTCGACACGCACGAGCGCGAACGCTGGATCGAGCGCTACGAGCCGAAGACCAACGCGATCGCAGCGGGCGTCGCCGGTCTGCGTGCCGCAATCGTGATGGTCGTGGTCGGCGCGTTCTGGATCGCGACCGCGTGGCCGAGCGGTGCGACGCTGACGCTGAACGCGGCAACCACCAGCGCGCTCGTGGCATCGACGCCGGACCCGAAGCGCTCCGCGTTCCAGATGGCCGGCGGCACGGTGCTCGCGACGCTGATGGGCATGATCGTGGTATTCGGCGTGTATCCGCACATCGACGGCTTCGCGCTGCTGTGCGCCGCGCTCACACCGTTCCTGCTGCTCGGCGTGTTCATGACCACGCGCCCGGCGCTCGCGGGCTACGGCGTGGGCTACTGCATCTTCTTCTGCTTTCTCGCCGGCCCGGACAACGTCATGCACTACGACCCGAGCGCGTTCATGAACGACGCGCTCGCGCTCGTGCTGTCGATGCTCGTGTCGTCGGTTGCGTTCGCGGTGCTGCTGCCGCCGTCGACGCCGTGGCTGCGCAACCGCCTGCTCGTCGATCTGCGCCGCCAGGTCGTGCTCGCCGGCAGTGCGGGCATGCGCCACGTGCGTTCGCGTTTCGAGAGCGGCGCGCGCGATCTGATGTGCCAGATCAACGCGCTCTCGCCGAACGAGCCTGAAACGAAGCGCGACACGCTGCGCTGGCTGTTCTCGGTGCTCGAAGTCGGCAACGCGGTGATCGATCTGCGCGGCGAAGTGGCGGCGCTGCCGGCCGAGCCGCGCCATGACCGCTCGACGCCGTGGCGCGTCGCGCTGCGCGGCCTGCTCGAGGCCTTGAACGAGCTCTTCGAGCGGCCGCGCGAAGACCGCTTCGAGCGCGCGCTCGCTGCAACCGCCGACGCGATCGCCGAAGTGCAGCAGATGATGAGCCGCTTCACGCCGACGCGCGAAGAACGCCACCAATTGCTGCGCATTCTCAGTCAACTGCATTTCATCCGTACCGCGCTGCTCGATCCGCAGTCGCCGCTCGCCTCGGCGATCGGCGCACGGCATGGGGCAAGCGGCGCGTCAGAAGAAGGAGCTCCTCATGCCACGTGATATCGCCGTACTCGATGCCTACGTGCCGGCCATCGTGCTGCTTTTTATCGCGGGCTCCGCGTTGACCTGGGTGCTCGACCGCGTGCTCGCCTATACGGGCCTCTATCGCGTGGTGTGGCACCCCTCCCTGTTCCGGGCCAGCTTGCTCGTGTCCGTGTGCGGCCTTCTCGGCCTCGCCGTTTATCGTTGACCAGAGTCGAATCATGACCATCCGAAATCTTGTGGGCTTCGTCGCGACAGCCGTCATTTTTATCGTCGCGATCCTGATTGGCCGCGTGCTGTGGGTCCATTACATGGACGAACCGTGGACCCGCGACGGGCGCGTGCGCGCCGAGATCGTCAACGTCGCGCCCGACGTGTCGGGCGCGATCGTCGATCTGCCGGTCAAGGACAACCAGCTCGTGAAGAAGGGCGACCTGCTGATGCAGATCGATCCGTCGCACTACCAGATCGCCGTCGAGCAGGCGCAGGCGGCGGTTGCCGCACGCAAGGCCGAATTGCAGATGAGGCGCGACGACGCGCAACGGCGCGCCGACATGGATGCGCTCGTGGTGTCGAAGGAAAACCGCGAAAACGCGACGCATACGGCGTCGGCCGCCGAGGCCGCCTACCAGCAGGCGCTCGCCGCGCTCGACGCCGCGAAGCTGAATCTCGAACGCACGCGCGTCGTCTCGCCGGTCGACGGCTACGTGACGAACCTCAGCGTGTTCCGTGGCGACTACGCGACCGCGGGCGCCGCCAAGCTCGCGATCGTCGACAGCCATTCGTTCTGGGTCTACGGCTACTTCGAGGAAACCAAGCTGCCGCACGTGCGCATCGGCGACAAGGCCGAAGTGAAGCTGATGAGCGGCGGCACGCTGCAAGGCCACGTGGAAAGCATCTCGCGCGGCATCTACGACCGCGACAATCCGCAAAGCCATGAACTGCTCGCCGACGTGAACCCGACCTTCAACTGGGTGCGCCTCGCGCAACGCGTGCCGGTGCGCGTGAAGATCGATTCCGTGCCCGACGACGTGATGCTGGCCGCGGGCACGACCTGCACGGTGATCGTGCGGCCGGCGACGCGCAAGGCGAGTTGATCGGGCCGCCGCGGGGCGGCGGGGAGCGCAGGGGAACATCAAGCAGCGTCGGAAAGCAGCGAGAGCGGCAGGCGAATCGAAACCCGAATCGCCTGCCGCCTTCGCTTGTGCGTCCGATTCGCGACAAAACTTGTCCGCACAATTCGCTCAAGCCACATTACACTTCGACCCATGCTTACAAACATTGGTTGACGCGGCCCCACGCCGCGGATTTCGCGTGAGACACCGACAAAGACCGCAAAAAAACCCTGAAGACGACAAAAGGGAGCATGAAGGGGGCATGAAGAGCACACGCCAGGCCCCGCACGCGTCGGCCGCCGGTTTCTCACCTTCACTGTGTGCCTTGATCTCCTTCATCTAGCGTATGGAAACGAGCCTCGATAAAAACGCCCTCGCCGGCGCGCCCCCTTCCCCCTCTGCCGCTGCGCCGGCCGTCGCCAAAGTCCAGCGCACGGTTTACTCCGTGCTCGGCGCGATCAGCTTCTCGCACCTGCTCAACGACATGATCCAGTCGTTGATTCTCGCGATCTACCCGATGTTCAAGGAGAACTTCTCGCTGTCGTTCGGGCAGATCGGCCTCATCACGCTGACTTACCAGATCACGGCGTCGCTGCTGCAGCCGCTCGTCGGCAGCTATACCGACAAGCATCCGAAGCCGTATTCGCTGCCGGTCGGCATGGGCTTCACGCTCGCCGGCCTGCTGCTGATGTCGGTCGCGTCGAGCTTCGGCGTGCTGCTCATCGCCGCCGCGCTGGTCGGCTGCGGCTCGTCGGTGTTCCATCCGGAATCGTCGCGGGTCGCGCGCATGGCCTCGGGCGGCCGCCACGGGCTCGCGCAGTCGCTGTTCCAGGTCGGCGGCAACGCGGGTTCGTCGCTCGGACCGCTGCTCGCCGCGCTGATCGTGTATCCGCACGGCCAGGGCAGCATTGCGTGGTTCTCGGCGGCGGCGCTCGTCGCGATCGTCGTGCTCACGCAGATCGGGCGCTGGTACAAGCGTCATCCGTCGGTCAAGAAAGCGCGCGGCCAGGCGACCCACGCGACGCTGCCGCGCAACAAGATCGTCATGGCGATGAGCGTGCTGGTGCTGCTCGTGTTCTCGAAATACTTCTACCTCGCGAGCATCAACAGCTACTTCACGTTCTATCTGATCGACCGGTTCCATCTGTCGGTGCAGGCCGCACAGATCCATCTGTTCGTGTTCCTCGCGGCGGTCGCGGCGGGCACGGTGATCGGCGGGCCGATCGGCGACAAGATCGGCCGCAAGTACGTGATCTGGGTGTCGATCCTCGGCGTCGCGCCGTTCACGCTGCTGCTGCCGTACGCGAACCTGTTCTGGACCGGCGTGCTGACGGTCGTGATCGGCGTGGTGCTAGCCTCGGCGTTCTCGGCGATCCTCGTCTACGCGCAGGAACTGATTCCCGGCAAGGTCGGCATGGTCGCGGGGCTGTTCTTCGGCTTCGCGTTCGGCCTGGGCGGAGTCGGCGCGGCCGTGCTCGGCCAGCTCGCCGACGCGACGAGCATCGCGTTCGTCTACAAGGTCTGCTCGTTCCTGCCGCTGATCGGCGTGCTGACGGTGCTGCTGCCGGATATCGAGGGGAAGCGCGCGAAAGCGTGATGGTTTGAGTGGATGCTGCATGCGGTTGCATGCGAGGGAAAGGCGCCTTGGGGCGCCTTTTTCTTTTGGAACGGTCGGGATGGGTGATGTCTTGAGGGTATGGGTCCCGAAGCGCTTATCCGCTTTGCAAGATCTGCGAGCAAATTTCAGAGTTATCCGACTGTATTGGAGGCAAGTTTGCTTTAACGCCGAGGAGAGTTAGAGGTGGTCCCCGTTTAGGATCGCAAGACGCAATGCACACTACATGAAGGTCGCGAATGAGCCCGATCACTGTCCACGCGACGGCACAAACAAAAATACACGCGAGCAAAAGAATTCGGGGTTTGGGAACCCACTATTTGGCTACGCTAATTTCATCACACGTTATTTTCTTACTGACTTTTGGCTCATTCGCCTATGGGAAAACCGTTTATTCGGTGCCCTTTGATTATGAAAAATTTCCTTCGTCGTCGATCCATTTCACTGGGAATATACCCAAAGAGATCGACCACTTCTGCCAGACAGCCAAGCATGCTTCCAATGACGATATCGCCGCATGCGAACAGCGAGACTTCGAACATCTGAACTCGGAGCTCAGTTCGAGGTACTCGCAGGTTCTGAAGGAAATAAAGGAAATCGATAAAGAATCGAGGGCATCCGGCGATCCTCTCGCCGAACCTGCTTTCATCAGCGCACAGGATAATTGGATAAAGTATCGCGATAGTTACTGTTACGCCTATGTCTATGCAATGGGCGAAGCATCCGCGCGCTACATTTACTTTTGGGACTGCATGAAAGGAGCTACTCAGGACCGAATCAAACAGCTAGAAAAATTTCTCAATCCCTAAGAGCACAACGAATGCGGCATGCGGGTTTTCGCCTAACCTGCTCCTGCGATGGCTTGCCTGCTGGCGTCAGCCTTACCCGCTCCAGTACTTCGCCTGCTTGTTGGCATAGGTGAAGCACCAAGCCTTCCGACGCGACGTTCAACGCATAGTTCTCGAAGCACGTCTCCACAGAAAAAAACATGCCGCAACCGCGAGAACAGCGACGCCATCAACGACAGCGAGAACGGGAAGCGGATCGCTCCACTTGTCCATGTTTGTCGTGCGCGAATAGTACGGTTCGCCACTGCCATATGCTTCGTTCAGGTTCACGAGATTAAACGCAACAACTGCAGCGACGAAGGCAAACAGAATAGCGCCCGTCAGAAGACGCGCAACCGGGATTTTCGACATGTCAGTACCTGACGGTTAGCGGGATGTAGCAGTCCGGCGACGACGCGACCCACTCATTCAGATCCCTCGCAAATGCCTCCATTTCGATGTGCAGGTTGATGCACCCAGCGCTACCTGCATGTGTGCCGCCGTGAATAAAAAAACCACCCCGCCCGTACGTCTGTGTTCCTGGATAGATGTGAATCGTGATCCGATGATCACCCCACGCCGCTCGAGGAGCAAGGCTATACCAGTGGTTTTCCCACATTTGCGACGGCAGTATCCAGTATCGGCCGGAAGGAATAGGACCCGTATTGTGCTCACGCTGGCGAGCCGGCGAGTAATCAAAACTTCGTCTGTCAGCCACGCTGCCCGACGATGCCGCATAAGTCCGAAAAACGGGACCATTCATAGTCAGAAAGCGACCGCTAAAGTCAAGGGATACCTGCGATCTGGCTCAAACAGGGCCAGTCGGAATACCGTGCTCAGCGGCATATCGATCAGACACGCAAACCTCTCATTTGAAATGAAAAAGATGACCGGGCCGAAATAGAAACTGCCTGAGACAATCGGTTCGATTCACAGCACCTGTACCGGCAAGGCCCGTAAATTACCAGGCAACGACCGAATAAGATATGGGCGACGGATGATTCTGCAGCTCAGCCGGAGCAAGCCGAACCAGACAGGCGGCGAGCTGCACCACACAACCGCCCCGCACCCCGCAAACCCCATCACTCCCGCCCGCAGCCCACGCCCGCGCCCGCCCCTCATGGTCAACCCGCATTACCCACCCCACGATGCCTGTCTATGCTGATGCGGACACCCGCGCCTCCCTCGGGCGCGGAATTTGCGCGACTGTTTCATCCGCCCCCCTCCACCACGCCGCACGAGGATCGCCGCCGATGACCCGCTACCGCGATTTCCACCGCCGCTCGATCGAGAACCCCGAGGCTTTCTGGGGCGACGAAGCGAAGCGCATCCACTGGCACACGCCGTTCGACAGCGTGCTCGACCGCTCGAATCCGCCGTTCGCGCGCTGGTTCGTCGGCGGCCGCACGAATCTGTGCCACAACGCGGTCGACCGGCATCTCGCCGAGCGCGCGCAGCAGAACGCGCTCGTCTACGTATCGACGGAAACCGGCATCGAGCGGCACTACACCTACGCCGAGCTGTACGCGGAAATCAACCGCATGGCCGCGGTCATGCGCTCGCTCGGCGTCAAGCGCGGCGACGTCGTGCTGATCTATCTGCCGATGATCCCCGAGGCGCTGTTCGCGATGCTCGCGTGCGCACGCCTCGGCGCGATTCACTCGGTCGTGTTCGGCGGCTTTGCGGCGCCGAACCTCGCCACCCGTATCGACGACGCCAGACCCGCCCTGATCGTCACCGCCGACGCCGGCGCACGCGGCGGCAAGGTGATCGACTACACACCGCTCGTCGACGAAGCGCTCGCGCGCGCCGCGCACAAGACACCGCACGTGCTGCTGATCGACCGGCAACTCGCGCCCGAGCGCCTGAACGCGCCCTATCTCGTCGCCTACGAGCCGCTGCGCGAGCAGTTCTTCGACGCCCACGTGCCGTGCGAATGGCTCGAATCGAACGAGCCTTCCTATGTGCTCTACACCTCGGGCACGACCGGCAAGCCGAAGGGCGTGCAGCGCGACGTCGGCGGCTATGCGGTCGCGCTCGCGGCCTCGATGGAATACATCTTCGAGGGCAAGCCCGGCGACACGATGTTCACCGCTTCCGACGTGGGCTGGGTGGTCGGCCACAGCTATATCGTCTACGCGCCGTTGATCGCGGGTCTCACCACCGTCATGTACGACGGCACGCCGATTCGCCCGGACGGCGGCATCTGGTGGCGGCTCGTCGAGCGGCACAGGATCAACCTGATGTTCACCGCGCCGACCGCGCTGCGCGTGCTGAAGAAGCAGGACCCGGCGCTGCTGAAGGCGGCCGATCTGTCGAGCCTGCGCACGCTCTTTCTCGCCGGCGAGCCGCTCGACGAGCCGACCGCCGCATGGATTTCCGGCGCGCTCGGCAAACCCGTCATCGACAACTACTGGCAGACCGAAACCGGCTGGCCGATGCTCGCGATCCCGCGCGGCGTCGAAGCGCTGCCGACCAAGCTCGGCTCGCCTGGCGTGCCGTCGGCCGGCTTCAGCCTGACGCTGCGCAACGAACTGACGGGCGAGCCGTGCGCAGTCGGCGAAAAAGGCGTGCTGACGCTCGACCATCCGTTGCCGCCGGGCTGCATGTCGACGGTGTGGGGCGACGACCGCCGCTTCGTCAGCACCTACTGGTCGAGCATTCCGAACCATCAGGTCTATTCGACGTTCGACTGGGGCGTGCAGGATGCGGACGGCTACGTGACGATCCTCGGCCGCACCGACGACGTCATCAACGTCGCCGGCCACCGGCTCGGCACGCGCGAGATCGAGGAAGCGCTGTCGAGCCACGCGGCCGTCGCGGAAGTGGCGGTGGTCGGCGTGACGGATGCGCTCAAGGGGCAGACCGCGATGGCCTTCGTCGTGCTGCGCGGCGCGCGCCCCGATAACGATCCTGGCGGCCGCGACCCGAGCGAGCGCGCGCGGCTCGAAGCCGAACTGCTGGCGACGGTCGATCGCCAACTCGGCACGATCGCGCGGCCAACGCGCGTGGTGATGGTGTCGATGCTGCCGAAGACGCGCTCCGGCAAACTGCTGCGCCGCGCAATCGCGGCGCTCGCGGAAGGCCGCGAGCCCGGCGACCTGCCGACGATCGAAGACCCGGCCGCGCTACAGCAGGTGCGCGATGCGCTCGGTGGTGGGCTCGAATGAGAGCGGACAAGGCTGAATTGCTGCGGGAGCCGGGCGTGAAGCTGACATGAGGCCGGCGTGAGGTGCGGGTGTGCAGCACTTGGAGCGCTGGAGTCAAGCAGCGGCGACGGCTAAGGCGCGAGTATCGAAGCGCCGACGCGCAACGTCAGCGCGAGCAACGCGCGCCCCGCGGCAAAAAATCAGCGAGCCCCGCATTCGCGTCCGCCGTATCGCCAACCCGCCGCTGTAGCGCGCCTTTACCCGCGTCACCAGCAAGTCAGCCGGCCAACTTCGCGCGCGGCTTCGCTACTTACCCTCGCGCCGTCCCTGCCCGCTCCCCCGCCTCGCCATGCGCTTCGAAAAAGCGCGCAAGAATCGCGTTCGAATACGTGCCCGCGATCTCGGTGAGGAACGACATGAACGACGTCGGCGCATGATCGTCGGCGGTATCGGAAATGGTGCGCACGACCGCACACGGCACGCCGTACTCGTAGCAGACCTGCGCGAGCGCCGCGCCTTCCATCTCGACCGCGAGCGCATCGGGCAAGGCTTCGCGCAATGCCGCGACGGCCGCCGCGCTCGCGACGAACTGATCGCCGCTGACGATCAACCCGCGATGCACGCGCGGCTCGCGCGTGCCGAAGCGCGCCGCGCAAGCCGCGCCTTCCTCGGCGGCGAAGCGCTCGCAGGCGGCGGCGAGCCGGTCGGCGAGCGTCGCATCGACGCCGAAACGCGACACGCCGAGCAGCGGCACCTCGAAGCGCGGGAACAGCGGCGACGCGTCGATATCGTGCTGCAGCAGCGTATCGGCGACGACGATATCGCCGATCCGCACCTCGCTGCCGACGCCGCCGGCCACCCCGGTGAACACGATCGCTTCGACATCGAACGCATGGATCAGCGCGCTGACAGTAGCCGCCGCCGCGACCTTGCCGACGCGCGCGAGCGTGACGACGCACGGCGTGCCACGCACGGTGCCGACGTGATAATCGCGCTGGCCGTGCGTGACCGTGCGCACGCCGGATTCGGCGCGCATCGCTTCGATCAGATCGCCGAGTTCCTGCGGCAGCGCGGCCAGCACGCCGAGCGGACGCCGCGCATCGGCGCTGGTGACTACATTAGCGCCTGCATTCGGAACAGCATTGAGATTGGCCTCGGGAGCCGCGCCCGGGATAGTCGTCGTGGGTGCGCTCATTCGACCGCCTGCAATTTAGCCACCGCGAGCGCCAGCCACTTCTCGCCGTGCCGCTTGAACTTGACCTGCGCCTTCGCATCGGTGCCGCCGCCTTCGAGCGCGGTGATCGTGCCTTCGCCGAACTTCGTGTGGAACACCTGCTGACCGACGCGGAAGCCCGTTTCCGCCGCGCGCTGCTCGTTCGCGAAAGCGGGCAGCGTGGCCGGGGTCGTCGAGGCGGGGCCCGTGTAGCCAGGCCGCGCGAACCAGTCGCGTCCATAGCCGGCGTTGTCCGAGCGGCCGCCCCAGCGCGAACCCGCCTCGACCTTCGGCGTGAGCCACTTGAGCGTGTCCTGCGGCAGTTCGTCGAAAAAGCGCGAGCGGATGTTGTAGCGCGTCTGGCCGTGCAGCATGCGGCTCTGCGCGAACGACAGATAGAGCCGCTCCTTCGCGCGCGTGATCGCCACGTACATGAGGCGCCGTTCTTCTTCGAGGCCGTCCGTTTCCATCGCGCTGTTCTCGTGCGGGAACAGCCCTTCTTCGAGACCGGTGATGAACACCGCGGTGAATTCGAGCCCCTTGGCCGCGTGTACCGTCATCAGCTGCACGGCTTCCTGGCCGGCCTGCGCCTGGTTGTCGCCCGCTTCGAGCGACGCGTGCGACAGAAAACCGGCGAGCGGCGTCATCGTGTCGGGGTTTTGCGCGGGCTCGGCGAGATCGGGCGCATCGAGCACGACCGTGTTCGGATCGTCGGTCGCGACCGCCAGTTCGGGCGCGGCGCTCGCACCGGGGCGCAGCGGAATCGAGCGCGCGGGCGTATCGAGCCCGTAGCCCTCTTCGCTGACGAACGCGGCCGCCGCGTTGACGAGTTCCTGCAAGTTTTCGAGCCGGTCCTGGCCTTCGCGCTCGTTCTGGTAGAACTCCGCGAGACCGCTCGTGCGGACCACGTACTCGACGGTTTCGGGCAGGCTCATCTGCTGCGTTTCCGCGCGCATCCTGCCGATCAGGTTCGCGAACGCGGCGAGGCTCGAACCGGCTTTGCCCGCAACGTACGGAATTGCCGCGGCCATCGAGCAGTTGTACAGGCGCGCCGCGTCCGCGAGCTGTTCGAGCGAGCGCGCGCCGATGCCGCGCGTCGGGAAATTGACGACGCGCGCGAACGCGGTGTCGTCGTTCGGGTTGTCGATCAGACGCAGATAGGCGAGCGCGTGCTTGACTTCCTGGCGCTCGAAAAAGCGCAGGCCGCCATACACGCGATACGCGATGCCCGCGTTCACGAGCGTGTGCTCGATCGTGCGCGACTGCGCGTTGCTGCGATAGAGCACGGCAATTTCGCTGCGCGAGGTGCCGGTGCTGATGAGCGCCTTGATTTCCTCGACGATCCAGCCCGCTTCCTGCGAATCGGTTGCCGATTCGTAGACGCGCACCGGCTCGCCGTGCCCCGCGTCGGTACGCAGATTCTTGCCGAGGCGCCGCGAGTTGTTGGCGATCAACTGGTTTGCGGCATCGAGAATATGGCCGTGCGAGCGGTAGTTCTGTTCGAGCTTGATCAGATTGCGCACGTTGAACTCGTGCTCGAAATCGCGCATGTTGCCGACGTTCGCGCCGCGGAATGCGTAGATCGACTGGTCGTCGTCGCCGACCGCGAAGATCGCGTTGTGCTGACCCGCGAGCAGTTTGAGCCACGCGTATTGCAGCTTGTTGGTGTCCTGGAACTCGTCGACGAGGATATGCCGGAAGCGCGCCTGGTAATGCGCGCGCAGCGGCGGATTGTGCGCGAGCAGTTCGTGGCAGCGCAGCAGCAGCTCGGGGAAATCGACCACGCCTTCGCGCTGGCACTGCTGGTCGTAGGCTTCGTAGAGTTCGACGAACTTGCGATTGAAGTTGTCGGTGGCGTCGACGTCTTTCGGCCGCAGCCCCTGCTCTTTCGCGTTGTTGATGAAGTACTGGAGATTTTTCGCCGGGTACTTTTCGTCGTCGATGTTGAGGCCCTTCATGAGGCGCTTGATCGCGGAAAGCTGGTCGGCGGTATCGAGAATCTGGAACGTGGCGGGCAGGCCCGCGTCGCGGTGATGCGCGCGCAGCATGCGGTTGCAGAGACCGTGGAAGGTGCCGATCCACATGCCGCGCGTGTCGATGGGCAGAAGCGCCGAGAGGCGCGCCATCATTTCGCGAGCGGCCTTGTTCGTGAAGGTGACGGCGAGCACGGTCGCGGGAGACGCGAGGCCGTGCTGGATGAGCCACGCGATGCGGGTGATCAGGACGCGGGTTTTGCCGCTGCCGGCACCTGCGAGGATCAGTGCGGGCTCATTGGGGAGCGTGACGGCGGCGTGTTGTTCGGGGTTCAGATTGGCGAGGAGATCGGGCATTTTCTCTGGCGGACGGCAGGGCGAATGACATTATAGGCCCCTGTGCGGGGCGGGATTTTTTTGTTGGTCTGGATTGGGGGGTGTCGTTGTTCTTGGGGTGTTGGCCCCTTGGGCGGGGCGGTGCTTCTTTGTCGTTGTTCTGACTTTGTTGGCCTTTCCTTGTTTTCTTGTCGGTCTATTGGCGTTGCCCCTGTGCGGGGCGGCACCTACTTTCTTTGCGGCTGCAAAGAAAGTAGGCAAAGAAAGCAGCTTCACACCGCTAATTCTGAAGCGGGTCCCCTGGCTCGGAGGGGGCAGTGGTGCATCTGGAATCGGTGCCCTCGCACATTCAATGCAGGTGACAAAAGCCATCATCCGCTCCCACTCCGCACTGCGTGCGTCGCGGACGGGTCTGCCAGGAGAACCCGCGGGTTCGTTCGCGCAACGGGGGCCATCGGCTGCACCTCGGCGACACGCCGAAACAACCGATGGTTTTTGAGCCGGGCTTCGGCGCGCGTAGCGCCGCCGGAAGAATGACGGCCTTGTCACTGACGCGGAATGCGCGAGGAGACAGATTCCAGATGCACCACGATCCCCTCCAAGCCAGGGGACCCGCTTCAGAATTGGCGGTGTGAAGCTGCTTTCTTTGCCTACTTTCTTTGCAGCCGCAAAGAAAGTAGGTGCCGCCCCGCACAGGGGCAACGCCAATAGACCGACAAGAAAACAAGGAAAGGCCAACAAAGCCAGAAAAACGAAAAAAACCGCCCCACGCAGGCCCCTCCCCCTCCCAGCTATAATCTCCAATCCTCCGCATCCAAAATCCTGCCTTTAACCAGAAACATGAGCGACACCTCGAGCGACCCCACCTCGACGCTTGCCAAAAGCTTCGAACCCCACACCATCGAAGCCCATTGGGGCCCGGAATGGGAAAAGCGCGCCTACGCCGCGCCCTCCTTCGACTCCAATCGCAAGGATTTCTCGATCCAGCTGCCGCCGCCGAACGTCACGGGCACGCTGCACATGGGCCACGCGTTCAACCAGACCATCATGGACGGCCTCGCGCGCTATCACCGCATGCTCGGTGAAAACACGCTGTGGGTGCCGGGCACGGACCACGCCGGGATCGCCACGCAAATCGTCGTCGAACGGCAACTGGACGCGCAGGGCGTGTCGCGCCACGACCTCGGCCGCGCCAAGTTCGTCGAGCGCGTGTGGGAATGGAAGCAGCAGTCGGGCTCGACCATCACGAGCCAGGTGCGCCGTCTCGGCGCATCGATCGACTGGTCGCGCGAATACTTCACGATGGACGACAAAATGTCGGCCGCCGTGCGCGACGTATTCGTACGCCTGTATGAACAGGGCCTGATCTATCGCGGCAAGCGTCTCGTCAACTGGGACCCGGTGCTGCTCACCGCCGTCTCCGACCTCGAAGTGGTCAGCGAGGAAGAAAACGGCCACCTGTGGCACATCCAGTATCCGCTCACCGACGGCTCGGGCCATCTGACCGTCGCCACCACGCGTCCGGAAACCATGCTCGGCGACACCGCCGTGATGGTGCATCCCGAAGACGAACGCTACGCACACCTGATCGGCAAGACCGTCACGCTGCCGCTGTCGAACCGCGAAGTACCGATCATCGCCGACGACTACGTCGACCGCGAATTCGGCACCGGCGTCGTCAAGGTCACGCCCGCGCACGATTTCAACGACTACCAGGTCGGCCTGCGCCACCAGCTGCCGCAAATCGAAATCCTCACGCTCGACGCGAAGATCAACGACAACGCGCCCGAAAAATACCGCGGCCTCGATCGTTTCGACGCCCGCAAGCAGGTCGTCGCCGATCTCGAAGCGCTCGGCGCGCTCGAATCGGTCAAGCCGCACAAGCTGATGGTGCCGCGCGGCGACCGCACCGGCGTCGTGATCGAGCCGATGCTGACCGACCAGTGGTTCGTCGCGATGAGCAAGCCGGCTCCCGAGGGCACGTTCAACCCGGGCAAGTCGATCGCCGAAACCGCGCTGAACGTGGTCCGTAACGGCCAGATCAAATTCGTGCCGGAGAACTGGACCACCACCTACTACCAGTGGCTCGAAAACATCCAGGACTGGTGCATCTCGCGTCAGCTCTGGTGGGGCCATCAGATTCCGGCGTGGTACGGCGAGAACGGCGAAATCTTCGTTGCGAAGACCGAGGAAGACGCGCGCGCGAAAGCCGCCGCGGCCGGCTACACGGGTGCGTTGAAACGCGACGAAGACGTGCTCGACACGTGGTTCTCGTCGGCGCTCGTGCCGTTCTCGTCGCTCGGCTGGCCGAACGAAACCGAGGAACTGAAGCACTTCATGCCGTCGTCGGTGCTCGTCACCGGCTTCGACATCATCTTCTTCTGGGTCGCGCGCATGGTCATGATGACCACGCACTTCACGGGCAAGGTGCCGTTCGACACGGTCTACGTGCACGGCCTCGTGCGCGACGCCGAAGGCCAGAAGATGTCGAAGAGCAAGGGCAATACGCTCGACCCGATCGATATCGTCGACGGCATCGGCCTCGACGCGCTCGTCGCGAAACGCACCACCGGCCTCATGAATCCGAAGCAGGCCGCGTCGATCGAAAAGAAAACCCGCAAGGAGTTTCCGGACGGCATTCCGGCGTTCGGCACCGACGCGCTGCGCTTCACGATGGCCTCGATGGCCACGCTCGGGCGCAACATCAACTTCGACCTCGCGCGCTGCGAGGGCTATCGCAACTTCTGCAACAAGCTGTGGAACGCCACGCGCTTCGTGCTGATGAACTGCGAAGGCCACGACTGCGGTTTCGGCCAGCCGGCGCAATGCGGCGAATGCGGGCCGGAAGGCCATCTGCATTTCTCGCCGGCCGACCGCTGGATCGTGTCGCTGCTGCAACGCGTGGAAGCCGAAGTCGCCAAGGGTTTTGCCGACTATCGCTTCGACAATGTCGCCAATGCCCTATACAAGTTCGTATGGGACGAATACTGTGACTGGTATCTCGAACTTGCAAAGGTCCAGATCCAGACGGGACAGCCGAACCAGCAGCGCGCCACGCGCCGCACGCTGTTGCGCGTGCTCGAAACGGTGCTGCGCCTCGCGCATCCGGTGATTCCGTTCATTACCGAAGCGCTGTGGCAGAAAGTGGCGCCGCTCGCGGCACGCTACCCCGAGGGCAAGGCCGAAGGCGAAGCGTCCATCATGGTGCAGCCGTACCCCATCGCCGAGCCCGCCAAGCTCGACGAAGACGCCGAGCGCTGGGCCGCCGACCTCAAGGCTGTGATCGACGCGTGCCGGAATCTGCGTGGCGAGATGAACCTGTCGCCGGCCGTGAAGGTGCCGTTGCTCGCCACCGGCAACGCGGAGCGGCTTCGCACTTTCGCGCCATACGCCCAGGCATTGGCGCGTTTGTCCGAAGTGCAGATCATCGCCGACGAGGCTACGCTCGATGCGCAGGCGGATGGCGCGCCGATTGCTATCGTAGGAAGCGACAAGCTCGTCTTGAAGGTCGAAATCGACGTGGCCGTCGAGCGGGAACGCCTGTCGAAAGAGATCGCGCGTCTCACCGCCGAAATCGCCAAATGCAACGGCAAGCTGCAGAATCAGGCTTTCGTTGCCAAGGCGCCGCCGGCGGTCGTTGAACAGGAACAAAAACGTCTCGCCGATTTCGAAGCTACCGTCGGCAAGCTGAAAGCGCAACTGGATCGCTTGCCGGTCTGATCGACACGTCTTGCCCCACCGCCGCCGCGGTGGGCAAGGCCTTAAACCAGAGGACTCAGGGTAATCACATGCTAAAAGTTACAAAGGCGGTATTTCCGGTAGCCGGTCTTGGCACCCGATTCCTCCCTGCCACGAAGGCAAGCCCGAAAGAAATGCTGCCGATCGTCGACAAGCCGCTGATTCAGTACGCAGTCGAGGAAGCGATGGCAGCCGGCATCACCGAAATGATCTTCGTCACGGGCCGCAGCAAGCGGGCGATCGAGGACCATTTCGACAAGTCCTATGAAATCGAGGCCGAACTCGAGGCGCGCGGCAAGGACAAGCTGCTCGAACTCGTGCGCAGCATCAAGCCGAGCCATGTCGACTGCTTCTACGTGCGCCAGGCCGAAGCGCTCGGCCTCGGCCACGCGGTGCTGTGCGCAGAAAAGCTGGTCGGCGAAAACCCGTTCGCCGTGATTCTCGCGGACGACCTGCTGTACGGCACGCCGCCCGTGATGACGCAGATGATCGAGGTGTTCGATCACTATCACAGCTCGGTGATCGGCGTCGAAGAGATCCCGCCGCAAGACACGAAGTCGTACGGTATCGTCGACGGCAAGGAGTGGGAAGATTCGATCATCAAGATGTCAGGCATCGTCGAAAAGCCGGAGCCGAGCGTGGCGCCGTCGAACCTCGGCGTGGTCGGCCGCTATGTGCTCAAGCCGCGCATCTTCAATCATCTGCGCTCGATCAAGCCCGGCGCGGGTGGCGAATTGCAGTTGACGGACGCGATCCAGTCGCTGCTCGCCGACGAACAGGTGCTCGCGTACAAGTATCACGGCACGCGTTTCGACTGCGGCAGCAAGCTCGGTTATCTGAAGGCGACGGTCGAGTTCGCGCTGCGTCACCCGGAAGTGGCCGCCGATTTCGAGCAGTATCTGCGCACGCGTTCGCCGGTGCTGGAAGGCTGACGGATTCGCTTCGCGGCCTGCGGGCCGCGGGGCCATTCAACGCAACGCGCGCCACACCGCTGAGCGTGCCCTCGGGTGCGCTCGGTGCGCTCAAAACGAAAAGGCGCTGTGCCCCGCATTCGCGGGCACAGCGCCTTTTCTGCTTCTTGCGTACCGCCTCGCGCGGCGGGTTTGGCCGAGTGCCGGGTTCTGGCGGGTTTGACTGCCTAGCGCCGCCGCATCAGAAACGTGAACACCTTGTCTTGCGCCGAGCTTTCGACAATCTCGTTGCCGGTCTGCTTCGCGAACGCGGCAAAATCGCGCTGCGAGCCGGGATCGGTGGCGAGCACCTTGAGAATCTGGCCGCTTTCCATGTCGGCGAGCGCCTTCTTGGCGCGCAGGATGGGCAGCGGGCACATGAGCCCGCGCGCATCGACTTCCTTGTGAATCTGAATTTGCATCGACGATGACCTTCGGGACGAGGGCGTCGCTCGCGACGCCGGACAGAGGGCCAAATTCTACAGCAGGCGGTGTTTCGCCGCCCGGGCCTGCGACGGTGCGTGTCACCGCCTCGACACGATCCGCCCCGCCTCGTCTCGCCTCCCCCCAAGGTTCGCCCCCAAGGTTTCCCCCGCCTCACCGGCCCCCGAGCGGCAACCCGCGCCGCTACAGCATCACCGCCTGCCCGCTTTGCAGCGACTCGCGCAGCGCCATGCCAATCCGCGTCGCTTCGAGCGCATCGGCCAGCGTCGCCCCCGCCTGCGCCGACTCGGGTTGAGCCACCCCGCCCTGCACCGCCGCAACGAACGCGCGTGCCTCGTGCAGAAATGCATCCTCGAAACGGTCGAAAAAGTTCGGCGTGCATTCGTTGCGAACCCCGCTCGCGTCATAAATCTCGACGCGATTCGCGCGCGGATTGCGGCCGATCGCGAGCGCGCCCGCCGTGCCGATCACTTCGCTATGCGTGTCGTTGCCGTGCGCCTGCGTGCGCGACGCGTAGAACATCGCGAGCTTGCCGCCCTCGAATTCGCAGATCGCGACGCCGTTGTCGACGTCGCCGAATTCACGCAAGCCTTCGTGCAACGCAACGGCCCCCGCCGCGAACACGCGCGTCGCACGCGGCTTGCCGAGCAGCCAGCGCGCGACGTCGATGTCGTGCACGGTGCAGTCGAGAAAGATGCCGCCCGAGGTCGCCGCGAAGCGCACGAAGAAACCGTCGGTATCGTTTTTGTCGGTGGTCTGCGAGCGCACGAGAAACGGCCGGCCGATCTGGCCCATCGCGATCCTGTCGAACGCGTCCTTGTAGCTCGGATCGAAGCGCCGCATGAAGCCGATCGTCGCCTGCAAGTGCGGATAGCGCGCCGCGACCGCCAGCACGCGCTCGCATTCGGCCACGTCGAGCGACAGCGGCTTTTCGCAGAACACGTGCTTGCCAGCCTGCAAGGCGTCGACGATCTGCTGCGCGTGCAGCGACGACGGCGTGACGAGCCACACCGCATCGACCTGCGGATCGGCGAGCAGGTCTGCGTAATCGGTGTAAAGACGCGGCTCGGGCAGTGCATCGCGAGCCCATGCGAGTTCGTCTTCCAACGGACTGCAGGCGGCCGCGAGCATGGCGCCCGGCACGCGATACGCGAGATTTTCGGCGTGCCGCTTGCCGAGCCGCCCAAGGCCCACCACGCCGAGGCGCACCTGCTGCGTAGCCGGCTTCATCACGCCACCTCGCCGAGTTGGATCGCGCGGCCTTCGCGCCACGAACGCGTCGCCGCTTCGGCGAGTTCGAGCGCTTTCAGACCATCGGCGACGGTCGTGCGCACCGGCTTGCCATGCCTGACCCCATCGAAGAAATGCGCGATTTCGAGCGCGTAGGCCGCACGATAGCGTTCGAGAAAGAACGCCTCGGGCACGTCGGTCGACACCTCGGTTTTCGAGTACGCGGTGACTTCGGTCGGCCGCACGTTGCCGGCTTGCAGCATGCCGCCGCTGCCGAGCACTTCGAAGCGCTGGTCGTAGCCGTAAGCGGCACGGCGCGCGGTGTTGATCTGGCACAGCCGGCCGCGCTTCGTGCGGATCGTGACCGCCGTCGAATCGATGTCGCCCGCCTCGGCAATCGCCGGATCGCCAAGGCAGCTGCCGGTGGCGTGCAGCGTGTCGGCTTCGTCGTCGAGAATCCAGCGGAAAATATCGAAGTCGTGAATCAGCATGTCCTTGAAGATGCCGCCCGAGTGCCGGATATATTCGAGCGGCGGCGCGCCCGGATCGCGGCTCGTGACGACGAGCATTTCCGGCGTGCCGATCTCGCCCGCGTCGAGGCGCGCTTTCAGCGACGCAAACGTCGGATCGAAACGGCGCTGAAAACCGATCATGCACACCACGCCCGCGCGCTCCACCGCTTGCGCGCACAGGCGCGCGCGCTCGAGCGCGAGATCGACCGGTTTCTCGCAGAACACGTGCTTGCTCTGCGCCGCCGACTTCACGATCAGGTCCGCATGCGTGTCGGTGCTCGAACAGATCACGGACGCGCCGATCGACGCGTCGCCGAGCGCGCCATCGATATCGGCAACCCGCGCGCCATGCTGCTCGGCCAGCGCCCCGGCGGCCTCGCGATTCACGTCGACCACGTACTTGAGCCGCACGCCGGGCTGCCGCGCAAGGTTAGCCGCATGAATCCTGCCGATGCGCCCCGCGCCGAACAGCGCGACGTCGATCGTGTTTACCGCGTCAGTCATCGTAGCCTCCAGGGTCGTGGGATTCTTCAACGTTCAGTTCGAGCTTGTACGCGAGCGCAATGAACAACGCCTGGCACAGGCAGATCGTGCTGGTCAGCGAGCGAAACGCGAACGCGCTGCCCTCTTTCACATACAACAGCGTGCTCGCGTAGCGCGCGAGCGGCGATAGTTGGCTATCCGTAATGACGAGCGTCTTCGCCTGAAGATGATGCGCGACGCGCAGGCAGTACTGCGTTTCCTTGCCATATGGCGCGAAGCTGATCGCGATCACGACGTCGCCCTTCTTCACGCTGCGAATCTGCTCGCGGTACATGCCGCCGAAGCCCGACACGAGATGCACGCGCTTGGGCGTGTGCTGCAACGCGTAGACGATGTAGCTCGCGACCGGAAACGAGCGCCGCACGCCGACCACGTAGATGTTGTCGGCCTGCTGCAGCATCTTCACGGCGGCGTCGAACTGCTTGTCGTCGAGGCCTGCCTCGAGTTCTTCGAGGCCGCCGCGCGACGCCGCGATGAACTCGCGCGCGACCGAGCCGCCCGACAAGGTGCCGGGCTTCTCGTCGATCAGCCGGCGAATGCGCTGCTGATAGCTCGGCGACGACACGCCCTGCTCCGCATAAGCCTGACGAAACACCGCCTGCAGATCGGAGAAGCCGGAAAAGCCGAAGCGCTGCGCAAAGCGCACGACCGCCGACGGATGCACGCCGCAGTTCGCGGCGATGTCGCTCGTGCGGTCCATCATCACGCTCGAACGATGCTGCTCGATATAGGTCGCGACGCTCTTCAGCTGACGCGGCAGCGTCTCGTAGTTGTCCGCGATGCGCCGCATCAAATCCTCGACGCCCGGCAACGTTTCTTCGGTGTTCGGTTCCGCCATGTCTGCCCCTCGAGTGTTTTTTGCTATGCGGCAGAAGCACTCGCGGCCTCCCGCTCGTGCTTCCGACGCTGCCGATTATAGGCAGCGCCCCAAGCAAATGGAACATATTTTCCATTTTTATTTTTCGTGAAATTTTCTTTGCAAGACATCGAAAGATGGCCTACTCTTGGTCCTGAGCGGTGCCGCTTCGGCCCTGTTGTGCGGATTTACACGGAAATGGGCAACCATCCGCGAGGCGCGCCTTCAATGACAAACGACAGATCGAGAAAGGTGGAGACCATGAGACTTGGCAAAGGCAAGGCGGCGCTCAGGATTCTGGCGACGGCGTTGGCATTGGCAACGGGATTCGGCGCGGCGACGGCAGCCCGCGCGGCGGACGCTCACTTCGTGCTGATCAGCCATGCGCCCGATTCGGATTCGTGGTGGAACACGATCAAGAACGCGATCAAACAGGCCGACGAGGACTTCAACGTTCAGACCGACTACCGCAATCCGCCGAACGGCGACATTGCCGACATGGCGCGTCTCGTCGAACAGGCGGCCGCGCGCAACTACGACGGCGTGATCGTCTCGATCGCCGACTTCGACGTGCTGAAGAGCTCGATTGCGAAAGTCACCGAAAAGCACATTCCGCTCGTCACGATCAATTCGGGCACCGAAGAACAGAGCGCCAAGCTCGGCGCGCTCATGCACGTCGGCCAGCCCGAATACGCGGCCGGCAAGGCGGCGGGCGAAAAGGCCAAGGCCGCCGGCATCAAGTCGTTCCTGTGCGTGAACCACTATGCGACGAACCCGGCTTCGTTCGAACGCTGCCGCGGTTTCGCCGAGGCGATCGGCGCCGACGTCAAGACCTCGACGCTCGACGCGGGCCAGGACCCGACCGGCGTGCAGTCCAAAGTCAGCGCGTTCCTGCGCAATCATCCGGACACCCAGGCGGTGCTCGCGCTCGGCCCGCTGTCGGCCGATCCGACCTTGAAGGCGCTGCAACAGATGGGCCTTGCCGGCAAGCTCTGGTTCGCCACGTTCGACTTCGACAGCGACATCGCGAAGGGCATCCAGAACGGCACGATCCAGTTCGCGATCGACCAGCAGCCGTATTTGCAGGGCTATATCCCGGTTGCCGTGCTCGCGATCGCGAAGAAGAACCAGACGACCGATCCGGTGAAGATCCGCGAGATTCTGCAGGCGAATCCGAAGTTCAAGGAGCGGCTCGACACCTACGGGCTCGCGCCGTCGTATGGGCCGCGCAATATCGGCTCGGGTCCGGGCTTCATCACGAAGGCCAACGTCGACAAGGTACTCAAATACGCGGGGCAATATCGCTGACTGCGCGGCAACGCAGCGCCTGAGCAGGCCGCCGCGCCGGCGGCCCACGGTTGAATTCATCAGTTCCAACGCCCGCGGTGCCGCGTCGATCGGCTTGCCGGCGTATCAAGGAGAGCTTCAATGGGTGTCGCCGATCTTTTCCATCCCAATCACCGCAAACCGCCCGCGTCCGATCCGCAGGACCCGGCTGCATCAGCGGCCACCTCAGGGGCCACCTCAGCAGCCACGTCGGCCACCGCGCCGGACGAACGCGTGCGCGAGGAATCGTGGTTCCGGCACCTGCTGAACCGCCCCGAATTCGCGGCGCTGGCCGGCACCGTGATGGTGTTCCTCGTGTTCGGCCTCGCGGCCGGCAACTCGGGGATGTTCAACCTCGACGGCATCATGAACTGGTCGCAGGTCGCGGCCTATCTCGGCCTGATCTCGGTCGGCGCGTGCATGCTGATGATCGCCGGCGAGTTCGACCTGTCGATCGGCTCGATGATCGGCTTTGCCGGCATGATGGTCGCGCTGCCGACCATGTACTTCCACTGGCCGATCTGGCTCGCGATCCTGTTCGCGTTCGCCGGCTCGATGCTGCTCGGCGCGCTCAACGGCTACCTCGTGATGCGCACGCGGCTGCCGTCGTTCATCGTCACGCTCGCGTTCCTGTTCATTCTGCGCGGCCTCACGCTCGCGCTCTCGGTGATGTTCGCCGACCGCACGATCATTTCCGGCGTCGGCGACGTCGCGCGCGAGGACTGGTTCGCGCACACGTTCTTCCAGGGCGTCGCCTTCAAAGGGCTGTTCGTCTCGCTCGGCCATCTCGGCCTCGTGAAGATGCTCGACAACGGCACGCCGCTCGTGCCGGGCATTCCCAAGGTCCTGCTGTGGTGGCTCGCGTTGGCCGTGGTCTGCGCGTTCACGCTCGCGAAAACGCGCTTCGGCAACTGGATCTTCGCGGTCGGCGGCGACGCCAACGCGGCCAAGAACGTCGGCGTGCCGGTGCGCCGCGTGAAGATCTCGCTGTTCGTGCTGACCGCGTTCTGCTCGGCCCTGTATGCGGTGCTGCAGGTGTGCGATATCGGCTCGGCGGCCGCCGACCGTGGTTTGCAAGCCGAATTCGAGGCGATCATCGCGGCCGTGATCGGCGGCACATTGCTCACGGGCGGCTACGGCTCGGTGGTCGGTGCCTGCTTCGGCGCGCTGATCTTCGGCGTGGTGCAGATCGGCATCACCTACACCAATGTCGACTCGGACTGGTTCCGCGTGTTCCTCGGCGTGATGCTGCTGTTCGCCGTGCTGTTCAATCACTACGTGCGCGGCCGCGTCGCCGCATCGCGCTAACGCGCCCGGCAAGGAGTTCATGATGACCGACCTCGAACAGAACGCGGACGACACCATCCTCGCGCTCGAAAACGTCAGCCGCTATTTCGGCAACATCATCGCGCTGAACGACATCACGCTGCGCCTCAAACGCGGCGAGGTGCACTGCCTGCTCGGCGACAACGGCGCCGGCAAATCGACGCTGATCAAGACGCTCGCGGGCGTCCATCAGCCGAGCGCCGGCACCTATCTGGTGGACGGCAAGCCGGTACGCTTCACCTCGCCGAAAGACGCGCTCGATCTCGGCATCGCGACCGTCTATCAGGACCTCGCGCTGGTGCCGCTGCTGTCGGTCGCGCGCAACTTCTTCATGGGCCGCGAGCCGAACAGGAAACTATTCGGCTTCCTGAACGTGATGGACCTCGACACCTGCGCGAGCACCGCGCGCGACAAGCTCGCCGAAATGGGCATCAACGTGCGCGACCCGCATCAGCCGATCGGCACGATGTCGGGCGGCGAGCGGCAATGTCTCGCGATCGCGCGCGCGATCCACTTCGGCGCGCGCGTGCTGATTCTCGACGAACCGACCGCCGCGCTCGGCGTGAAGCAGAGCTTCAACGTGCTGAAGCTGATTCACAAGGCGCGCGCCAAGGGAATCTCGGTGATTTTCATCACGCACAACGTGCATCACGCCTATCCGATCGGCGATTCGTTCACGCTGCTCAATCGCGGCAGATCGCTCGGCACGTTCACGAAGGAAACGATCAGCAAGGACCAGGTGCTCGACATGATGGCCGGCGGTGCCGAGATGCAGAAAATGATGGGTGAACTCGAAGGCGCGACCATCTGAGCTTCGCGCGGATCGCACGTCGTCCGCCTAACCCGCGTGGCCTTCCACCGCGCCCCGTTATTCAGGATTCTTCATGAACCATTCCAGCATATCGCGTGCGACCGCGCCGGGTTCGGATACCGGTGCGGGCACCGCGCGCGGCAGCCGCTTCGCGCCGGGACGCGCGCGTGACATCATCTGCCTCGGCCGTCTCGCCGTCGATCTGTACGCGCAGCAGGTCGGCGCGCGGCTCGAAGACGTATCGAGCTTCGCGAAGTATCTCGGCGGTTCGTCGGCGAATATCGCCTTCGGCTGCGCGCGGCTCGGACTCGATGCGGCGATGCTCGCGCGCGTCGGCGACGATCACATGGGCCGCTTTCTCACCGAAACGCTCGCGAATGAAGGCTGCGACGTGAGCCGCGTGCGCGTCGATCGCCAGCGGCTGACCGCGCTCGTGCTGCTCGGCCTCAAGGACCGCGACACGTTCCCGCTGATCTTCTACCGCGACGACTGCGCCGATATGGCAATCGACGCGGCCGATTTCGACGAGGCCTTTATCGCCTCGTCGAAAGCGCTGCTGATTACCGGCACGCACTTCTCGACGGAGCAGGTGAACCGCGCGAGCCGCCGCGCGCTCGACTACGCGCGCCGCAACCAGGTGCGCACGGTGCTCGACATCGACTATCGTCCGGTGCTGTGGGGACTCACCGGCAAGGCCGACGGCGAGACGCGTTTCGTCGCGAGCGAAGGCGTCACCGCGCATTTGCAGCGCATTCTGCCGCTGTTCGATCTCGTGATCGGCACCGAGGAAGAATTCCGCATCGCCGGCGGCAAGAGCGAGCTGATCGACGCGCTCGCGATGGTACGCGCGGTCACACCGGCCACGCTCGTGCTCAAGCGCGGGCCGCTCGGCTGCCAGATCATCGACGGCAACGTGCCGGCTTCGCTCGACGAGATGCCGGTTCACGGCGGCGTCGAAGTCGAGGTGCTGAACGTGCTCGGCGCGGGCGATGCATTCGCGTCGGGCTTTCTGTCCGGCTGGCTGCGCGACCGGCCGCTCGACGCCTGCGCGCGCGCCGCGAACGCGAGCGGCGCGCTGGTGGTCTCGCGGCACGGCTGTGCCCCGGCCATGCCGACGCCCGCCGAACTCGACTACTTCCTTGGCGAAGCACAAGCCGATCCGCAACGGATGCGCCGGCCCGACCGCGACGCGAAGCTCGCGCGCCTGCATCGCGTATCGCCGGCACGCAAGCCCTGGCATGAAGTGCTCGGCTTCGCGTTCGATCATCGCAATCAGTTTTTCGAACTGGCGCAGCAAACCGGCGCCGACGAAGCGCGCGTTGCACATCTGAAGAACCTGTTCGTCGAAGCGGTCGCGCAGACCGAACACGCGCTGCATCTGCAAGGCCGCATCGGCGTGCTGATCGACGACCGCTACGGTCAGGACGCGCTCAATGCCGCGACCGGCCGCGGCTGGTGGATCGGCCGCCCGGTCGAGCTGCCGGGTTCGGTGCCGCTCGTGTTCGATCAGGGCCGCTCGATCGGCACGACGCTGCTCGCGTGGCCGAAGGAGCACGTTGCGAAGTGCCTCGTGCAGTTTCATCCCGACGAGCCGATCGAGCAGCGCCTCGAACAGGAAGCGCAATTGCGCGCGCTTTACGATGCGACCCAGGCGAGCGGCCATGAACTGCTGCTCGAGGTGATTCCGCCGAAGCACGCGTCGCTGCCGCAGGGGCCCGACATCGTGTATCGCGCGCTCAAGCGTCTCTACAACCTCGGCATCTATCCCGAGTGGTGGAAGCTCGAACCGATGGACGCCGCGCAATGGCACGCCATCGATACGCTGATCGCCGAGCGCGACCCGTATTGCCGTGGCGTCGTGCTGCTCGGTTTGTCGGCGGCCGTCGAGCAGTTGAGCGAGGGCTTTCGCGCGGCCGCGCGGTCGGCGACGTGCCGCGGCTTTACGGTCGGCCGCACGATCTTTCACGACCCGAGTCAGGCGTGGCTGGCCGGAGAAATCGGCGATGACGAACTGATCGCGCGCGTGCGCCATACGTTCGAAACGCTGATCGCCGCCTGGCAAGCCGCTCAAGGCACGCCGCATCAGGTTCATCAGGAGCAGGCCGCATGAACGAACGCATCATGCAGGACGACGCCTTATCGGCGAGCAGCGCCGCGCAGACCCATGCGCAAACACAGGAGCAAGCACAGGCGCACGCGAATGCCGGCGCCACGCTGCGCCTGACGATGGCCCAGGCGCTGGTGCGCTATCTCGCCGCGCAACGCGTCGCCAGCGAAGACGGCAGCGGCACCGAGCCGCTGTTCGGCGGCGTGTTCGCGATCTTCGGCCACGGCAACGTCGCGGGCATCGGCGAGGCGCTGTACCAGCATCGCGACGAATTGCCGACGCTGCGCGCGCATAACGAGCAGGCGATGGCACATAGCGCGATCGCCTATGCGAAGGCGCATTTCCGCCGCCGCATGATGGCGGTCACGACCTCGATCGGCCCGGGCGCGACGAATCTGCTGACCGCCGCCGCGCTCGCGCACGTGAACCGCCTGCCGGTGCTGCTGTTGCCCGGCGACATCTTCGTCTCGCGCGCGCCCGACCCGGTGTTGCAGCAGCTCGAAGATTGCGCCGACGGCGGCGTCTCCGCCAACGATGCGTTCAAGCCGCTGTCGCGCTACTTCGATCGCATCGTGCATCCGGCGCAATTGCTGAGCGCCTTGCCGCGCGCGATACGCGTGCTGACCGACGCCGCGTTGTGCGGCCCCGTCACGCTCGCCTTGCCGCAGGACGTGCAGGCGCAGGCGTGGGATTTTCCGGCGGACTTCTTCGCGACGCGCGTGATCCGCTTTCATGCGCCCGCGCCGCGAATCGACGAGATCGAGGCGGCGTGCGCGCGTTTGCGGCAGGCAAAGCATCCGCTGATCGTCGCGGGAGGCGGCGTGCTGTACGGCCGCGCGGCCGACGCGCTGCAGCGCTTCGCGAGCGCGCACGGCATACCGGTCGCCGAAACGCAGGCCGGCAAAAGCGCGCTCGCGTGGAACGATCCGCTGAACACGGGCGCGCTCGGCGTGACCGGCTCGCCGGCCGCCAACGCGCTCGCGCACGATGCCGACTGCGTGCTCGCGGTCGGCACGCGTCTGCAAGACTTCACGACCGGCTCGAATACGCTGTTCACGCAAGCCGACGTGATCGCGATCAACGCCAATGCGTTCGACGGCCTCAAGCATCGCGCGCTCGTCGTCGAGGCCGATGCGCGGCTCGCGCTCGATGCGCTCGGCGAATCGCTGCACGGCTGGCACGCGGAGCGCGCATGGACCGCGCGTGCGCACAAACTCGCGGCAAGCTGGCGCGACACCGTGCACACGCTCACGCATGCGCCGCAACGCGACGCCGTGCTGCCCTACGAGGGCGACGTGATCGGCGCGGTGCAGCGTTCGAGCACGCATTCGGCGAACGACGACATCGTCGTGTGCGCGGCCGGCACGCTGCCCGCCGAATTGCACAAGCTGTGGCGCGCGGGCCGGCCTGGCGCGTATCACGTCGAATACGGCTATTCGTGCATGGGCTACGAGATCGCGGGCGGACTCGGCGTGAAGCTCGCACGGCCCGAGCGCGAGGTGATCGTGATGCTCGGCGACGGCAGTTATCTGATGCTCAACAGCGAGATCGCGACCTCGGTGATGCTCGACGCGAAGCTGATCGTCATCGTGCTCGACAATCGCGGCTTCGGCTGCATCAACCGCTTGCAGCAAGCCTGCGGCGGCGCGCCGTTCAACAATCTGCTCGCGGACAGCTTGCAGGGCGCAGCCGGCGCGCCACGCATCGACTTCGCCGCGCATGCGCGCGCGCTCGGCGCCGAGGCCGAGCACGTGGGCCATCTTGCCGAACTCGAAGCGGCGCTGCGGCGCGCCCGCGCGGCCACGCGCACGTACGTCATCAGTATCGACACCGATCCGGCCCGTACCACCGGCGACGGCGGCTGGTGGTGGGAAGTCGCGGTGCCCGAAGTCTCGCCGCGCGAGGCGGTGCGCGCCGCGCGCGCGAAATACGACGCGCAGCTTGCCGCGCGCGCCGAGCCGCCCGCATCCCTGCCGCACGACGCTCGCCACGCTCACGAATGAGGACGCCCGCATGACTGCTTTCGACGTACGTATCGGCATCAACCCGCTCTCGTGGATGAACGACGACCTGCCCTCGCTCGGCGGCGAAACGCCGCTTGAAGTCGCGCTGACCGAGGGCCGCCAGATCGGTTATGAGGGTTTCGAACTCGGCAACAAGTTTCCGCGCGAGCCGCAGGCGTTGAAGACGCTACTCGCGCGCTACGACCTCGCGCTCGTTTCCGGCTGGTATTCCGGAGAACTGGCGAAGCGCAGTGTCGCCGAGGAAATCGCCGCCGTCGGTCCGCATCTCGAACTGCTCGCGCAAAACGGCGCGACGGTGATGGTGTATGGCGAAGTCGCCGATTCGATTCAGGGCGCGGCGCGGCCGCTTTATCAACGGCCGCGTTTTTTCAGCGACGCGCAATGGTCCGGCTACACAGCACGGGTCGACGAATTCGCGCGCTATACGTTGAGCCATGGCGTGCGGCTTGCGTACCATCATCATATGGGCGCCTATGTCGAGACGCCGGCCGACGTCGATCAACTGATAGCACGCACGAGCGATGCGGTCGGCCTGCTGTTCGACGCGGGTCACATCACGTTTGCGGGCGGCGATCCGCTCGCGGTGCTCGACCAGCACATCGCGCGCGTCTGCCACGTGCATTGCAAGGACGTGCGGCCCGCGGTCATGAAGCTCGCGCGCAATCGCAACTGGAGTTTTCTCGATGCGGTAATCGCAGGCGCGTTCACGGTGCCGGGCGACGGGGCCGTGGATTTTGCCGGCATCATCGGCCGGCTGAAGCGGCATGGTTATCGCGGCTGGCTCGTCGTCGAAGCGGAACAGGACCCGGTGGTCGCGCCGTCGTTCGAGTATGCCCAGAAGGGTTATCGGACTTTGCGCACGCTCGCCGATGCACCGCTCGATACGCTCGACGGCGCGGGCAAGGAGGCAGCATGAGTTTATTGGTGAAGGCACAGCGCGAGGGCCAAACGATCGCGCGAGTCACGCCGCAGTCGGCCTGCTGGCGTTATGTCGGATTTGCCGCGTACCGGCTCGGCACGAGCGAAATCGTGCACGTATTCGAGCCGTCGCGCGAGGTATGCATCGTCGTGCTGACCGGGGCTGTCGATATCGAAACGCCCGACGCGACGTGGACCTCGCTCGGTTCGCGCGACAGCGTGTTCGAAGACGCCGCGCCGTATGCGGTCTATCTGCCGCCGAACGTGCGAGCGACCGTGCGCGCGAACCGCGATGCGGAGATCGGCATCGCAAGCGCGCCGGCCACGGGCGAGTACCCCGCGCGGCTCATCGAGCCCGCCTCGATGAAGCGCTCGACACGCGGCAGGTCGCTCAATACGCGCTACGTCTGCGATATTCTTCCGCAGACCGAGCCTGCCGAATCGCTGCTCGTCGTCGAAGTGAGAACGCCGGGCGGCCATGCGTCGAGCTATCCGCCGCACAAGCACGACACCGACAACATCCCTCACGAGAGTTCGCTCGAAGAGACTTACTATCACCGGCTCGATCCGCCGCAAGGCTTCGCGTTTCAGCGCGTCTACACCGATTCGCGCGATATCGACGAATCGATGGCCGTCGAGAATCACGACGTCGTGATGGTGCCGCGCGGCTATCATCCGGTCGTCGTGCCGTATGGGTACGACTCGTATTATCTGAACGTGATGGCCGGCAGCCAGCGCACCTGGCATTTCCACAACGACCCGGCGCACGAGTGGATTATCAATAAGGATGCTTGATTAATTATGCTGCGCGGTGCTTTGATGGCACCGTGCAGCGCGATTCGCATCGCGCTCCCGTACGCCGCTCACTGCGTCGCTCACTGTCCCGCCTTTCTCGCGGCAAGATCGACGCGCAGCGTGCCGTCCTCGTCCATGCGCACCGTCCCCTTCGAGACGTCGCGACGGTAGCCATACAGGTCGAACGTCATTGCGCCGGAGTTCGAACTGTCCTCGATATAGGTGCGCGTATTCGTGACGAGCGAGTTGAACATCTTCACGTCGCCGGCCTCGATCCATACGAAGCTATGCCCCGCGCCGGCCGGCGGCTTCGCAACGGCCGCGCTGTCGCGCCTGAACTTCAGCACGAGCCCGGCCTCGGTAACGGTCGCGCTCGCGAGCCGCGAGATCAGCGCGGGCGGCGGAAACACCGTGTACTGGTCGAACACGAGTTCGTTGCCCTTGAGCGCGACACCCTTGCGCGTGAACGGCGTCAACGACGCGAGCGGAATATCGAGCGCGCGCAGCAAACCCGCTTGCGGCACGCCGAGCACTTTCACCTCGGCGGGACGATAGACCAGATGCCGTTCGTCCGCCGCGCTGATCGTGCCGCTCATCGTGGTCGGCAGCCATACGCCGGGAAAATGATTCCATAGCTTGATGCCGCCCGTCACTTCGAGCTGGCCGTCGACCGGCTTCAGTTGCAGATCGTTGAGCGAGCGCGGCGCATAGTCGAGCAGATAGTCGTTGAAGAGCGCGGCCATTGCGGGCCACGGTTCGACGACCTCGCCGCCGATGATATGAATGTCGTACTGGTCGGGATCGTCTAAATCGACGGGCTCTCCGGGCTTTTTCGGCACCATCTGCGCATCGAGCGAGCGCACGTGAAAGCCGATGCGCCCTGCTACGTAGAAGTCGACGTTCTGCACGTGAATCAGCGGCGCGGGCCCCGACGAATGGCGTTCGTCGCCGAGTGCTGAAGCAGACAACGAAGCCGGCGCCGCGAGACTCCAGCGCTTGAACGCGACGCGCGTGCCGAGCGGAGTCGCATGCGCCGCCGATGCGATGCGTAAATTCTGCGGCACGTATTGCCAGATCGCGCGGGCCTGCGCGAGCGAGGCCTGCTGCGTGCGCAGCAGGCTGTCGTTATAGCGTGCGCTCGCGCTGCCGGTTTGCGGCGATTGCGGCGATTGCGACGACCCGGTCTTCGACGCGCTCGCGAGCGTCGGATACGACGGCAGATGCACGTCGAGCGCGCCCGCTTCGTCGAACGTGAAATAGCCGGCGGCCATCTGCTCGCGGTAGTGGTACAGATCGAGCACGAACGGCGCGGCATCGGCCGCGACGTTCGCTGCATTCGATCCGTTCGACCCAGTCGATGCAAGCGGCGTGATCGCCATGTCGATATTCATCGGCATCGAGCGCATGAACTTCACGTCGCCGCCCTGCACGAGCAGACCGTGCGCAGGCATCGTCGCGGGCCACGCGATGTTCGGCACGGTGCCGTCGTCGAGCGTGAAGCGCACGCCCGACGCGCTCGTTTGAATCTGCGTGATCGTCATGCGCAGCGCGGGCGGCGGCGTCAGTTTCGCGACCTGCATGACGACGTCGTCGCCATCGAGCCGCGCGATCGGCGTGTTGACCTTGAGCAGATCGGCCATCCGCACGTGCGCGGCCTGCATCAGTTTGTCCGCGCCGATGCCCGCCACTTCGACGTGATCGGGATGAAACACGAGTTCGTCAGGATTGCGCATCGACAGCGAGCCGGTCAGCGCGATCGGCACCCACGTGTCGCGATGCATCTCGCCCGTGATGCGCAGATTGCCGCCGTCCTGCGGCACGACGCGCATATTGCGCAGCGGCGAGCCCTGATACTGGAACAGATAGCGATCGAAAATCGCGGTGAGCTTCGCGCTGTCGAGCGTGACGTCGCCACGGTGCACGTGGATCGTCGCGCTGGTCGGGTCGTCGAAGACGATCGGCTGACCGGGGCGTGTCGGCGTCAGCGTCGCGGCCATGTCGTGAATCATGAAACCGATCTCGCCCGTCACCCGAAAATCGACGTCGCGCACGAACATGAGCGAACCGTCGATGCCGGAATCGCGCAGCGTCAGCACACGGCTGCGCGTTTCGTGCATGCCGCTCGCCGAGGGCACGCGCGCGGCGATCTGTTGCTCGGCAGCCCGTTGCCTCGCCTTGTCGCGTTCGAGCGTGGGACGTGATGCGGGTGCCGTGCCGGACGATGCGTTCTCGTTTGCGTTTGCGTTCGCCTCTGCTGCGCGATCCTGATTGCCCGGTGCGCTCGCCACGCGTTGTTGTGCCTTCGATGCGGCATCGGCCGGCATCGAGTCCGCGGTCGAGCTAGCATCCGCGCATGCGGACATCAGCAAGGCGGCGGCCAGTAGCGCCGCGCCCGCGCCGAACCGCGAACTCCAGGAACGCCGGGAATGCCTGGCATGCCCGGCTCGATCCAACGGACCCAGATGCACTTCAACGCGCGCCTCGATGTTCGCTCCGACGCGCTCGACACTCAACGCCACCTGCCGTTTCATCATGTCTCCTCCTGAAGCCGCGGCGCGTCTTTTGCGCGTCTAACGCGGCGGGGTTCGGCGCATTCATGAACTCGGGCGGAAGTCGCGTGTACGAGCCCTGCACAGGCTTCGAACATCGCTTCGCCGTTGCGCGCCGCTGACTCGATTGTCTTTATTTGTCCGCGCGTTGCCGACAAGATTTCTGGAGGACGCTCACCAAACGATCAATCGTTTGAATCGCACGAGCGAATCGATGGAAAGCCCCATACACGGGGCATGTGCGGCAGGTCGCGATGAACGGTTCAAACGCCATTGCAAACGTGTATCGGCACTTCAGACCGTGCCAGCGCGAGCCACGCCAATAATCAGGTGCTCGAAACGTGTACCGCACCTCATGCGGCAAAGCACTCAACCCGCGATTGCGGCCGCGCCGCTCAACCGACACCAAGCCACTCGCGCATCACGTCGTCGCGCCCGAGAAACGCATCGAGCGCGCCGTCGAACACGATCTCGCCATGCCCCATCACGGCGACGCGACTGGCGATTTCCCGCGCGATCACGAGGCGCTGCTCGATCAGCAGCATCGCGACGCCGCGCTCGCGCAACGTGCGCAGGCACCCGGCGACCTGCTCCATCACGCCGCTCGCGAGACCTTCGCCGGGTTCGTCGATCAGCAGCAGATCGGGATCGCCGAGCAACGCCCGCGCGAGCGCGAGCATCTGCTGCTCGCCGCCCGACAGCGCGCCGGCGCGCGTGTGCCGGCGCTCGGCCAGCACGGGGAACAGCGCGTAGGCGTCATCGAGCGTAAAGCGCGGCGTGCGCTTGCGCGGCGAGATACCGAGCAGCAGATTTTCATGCACGCTCAGCGCCGCGAACACGTCGCGATGTTCGGCCACATAGCCAAGGCCAAGCCGCGCGATTTCGAAGGTGCGCAGCCCGGCGAGCGAACGGCCCGCGAAACGCAACTCGCCCTCGCTGCGCACGAGGCCCATGATCGCGCGCGCAAGCGTCGAGCGCCCCGAGCCGTTGCGGCCGACGAGCGCGAGCACTTCGCCGCGCGCGAGGCCGAGCGTGACGCCGTGCAAGGCCTGGCTCGCGCCATACCACGCGTGCAGATCGCGGATCTCGAGCAGCGCGCTCATGTGCGCTCGCCCAGATACACAGCCCGCACTGCCTCGTCGGCGCGAATCGCCGCCGGCGAACCGGTCGCGATGATGCGCCCCTGCACGAGCACCGAAATGCGGTCGGCAAGCGTGAAGACCGCGTCCATGTCGTGCTCGACCATCAGCAGCGTGCGGCCTGCCGTGGTCTCGCGAATCAGTTCGATCGCGCGCGCCGCTTCCGCGCGGTTCATGCCCGCGGTCGGCTCGTCGAGCAGCAAGGTATGCGCGCCGCCCGCGAGCGCGATGCCGAGATCGAGCGCGCGCTGCTCCGCATAACTGAGCGTGCCGGCCTGCACGTCGCGGCGCGCGCCGAGGCCGACCGCGTCGAGCACCTCGGCCGCGCGCGCATCGATCGCCGGCGAGCCGGTCACGCGTTGCCACCAGCGCGTGCGGTCGCGCTCGGCGAGCATGGCCGCGCAGCGCAGGTTGTCGAGCACGCTAAGCCGCGCGAACACACTCGTGCTCTGGAAACTGCGCGCGAGGCCACGGCGCGCGATCGCAGCCGGCGCGAGCCGCGTGATCTCCGCGCCGAACAGATGGATGCGTCCCGCGCTCGGCCGTGCACCGCCCGCGATCAGATTGAACAGCGTCGACTTGCCCGCGCCGTTCGGGCCGATCAGCGCATGCCGCTCGCCGGGCTCGATCTCGAGATCGACGCCGCGCAGAATCCGCGTCGCACCGAAACGCTTTTCGATGTTGTAGAGACCCAGTGCCGGGATCATCGCGTCTCTCCGCTGGATGACGCAACGCGAGCGCGCCCGGCTTGAGGGGCGAGACGAGCGTGCGCGCGCATCGCATAGCGCGTGGTCAGCGCACCGAACGCGGCAAGCAAGGCCAGCGCCACGGCGGGCCACCACGACACCGCGCTCAACGCCGATGCAAGCGGCGCACCGTCAGCCCCCGCGTTTGCGCCGAAGCCGAAGATCGCGCCCGCCGCGCCCTCGTCCGCGCCGAATCGCGCGGCATAGGCCCACTGCACCGCGAGCACGACGGCTGCGCTCCACAGCAGCACCGCCAGCGCGCTCCATAGATAGGCGGCGCGGCGCCGCCGCCAGCCTTGCGCCGCGATGCGCGCCGCGTGCCGCGCGCAGAAACCCGCGAGCCCGTCGGGCGCGGCGAGCACGACGGCCACGAAGAAGAGACCCAGATAGAACAGCCACGCGCGCGTAACGCTCGCGACGATCACGCTGAAAAACGTCAACACGAGAGCGCCGGCAACCGGCCCGAAAAACGCAGCCGTCCCGCCGATCACCGTCGCGATCAGCACCGCGCCCGAGCGCATCATGCCGACGCTTTCCGTCGACACGAGTTCGATATTGACGAGCCCCATCGTCCCCGCCATGCCCGCGAAAAACGCCGACAGCACCACCACGCCATAGCGGATACGCGCCGGATAGCAGCCGATCGCGGCCGCGCGCGCCGGGTTGTCGCGCACCGCGTTCGCGAGGCGCATGAACGGCGTGCGCGACAGCGCGAACATCGCCGCGCTCGCGGCGAGACACCACAGCGCGATCAGCGCATAGGCCTCGCGCGCCGGACCGAAGCTCAGGCCAAAAAAGCGCGGGCCGCTCGCGCGATCGATCGCGATGCCGGCCTCGCCGCCGAACCAGCCCGGCAGCGTCCACGCGGCCGCGACCACGAGTTCGCCGAGGCCGAGCGTAATCATCGCGAACGCGGTGCCGGAGCGGCGCGTCGCGATCAGGCCGAACAGCAGGCCGCACAACGCGCCGCCCATGCCGCCGACGAGCGGCAGCAGCACGAGCGGCATGCCGGTCGCGTTGAACATGCGCGCGGCGATCAGCGCGCCGAGCCCCGCATAGGCGGCATGCCCGAACGACAGCAGCCCGGTCTCGCCGAGCAGCAGGTTGTAGGAGAGCGCGAACACGATCATCGTCGCGGTCTGCGCGAGGTACGCGAGCAGCCAGCTTTGCGACCCGACGAACGGCGGCAACGCGAGAAAGACGGCGAGCGCGAGCCAAGGTGCGAACGAACGCGCGGACGGCCCACGCCCAGCGGTTTGCGGTGCAGTCCCAGGGCGCTCCGGGTGCTCCGGGTGCTCCGGGCGTTCAGGGCGTGCTGCGGCGCCCCTCGCCTCCGCCCCCGCATCCCGCTTACGCATGATCCCCCCGCCGTCCGAACAGCCCTCGCGGCCTCAGCGCCAGCACCGCGACGAGCAGCAGATACGGAATCAGCGGCGCGAGTTGCGCGAGCGTCAGCGCGTCCCAGTCGGGCGGCAACGCCACGCCGGCGACCGACAGCACCTCGCCCAGCGACACGTCGCTCGCCACCGCGAGCGTCTGCACGCAGCCGACCAGCAGCGACGCCACGAGCGCCCCGCTCAACGAACCGAGCCCGCCGATCACGACCACGACGAACACGATCGAGCCGAGCGATTCCGCCATCGCCGGCTCGATCACGAAGAGCGGCGCGCCGATCGCGCCGGCCAGCGCGGCGAGCGCCGTGCCGGCCGCGAATACCCCGGTGAACACGGCGGGCACGTTATGACCGAGCGCTTCGACCGCTTGCGGATGCGTTAGCGCGGCGCGCACGACGAGGCCCGTGCGCGACACGCGCAGCACCGCGACGAGCGCCGCGAGCATCGCCAGCGACACCGCCATCATGAACGCGCGATAGCGCGCGAAGCTCGCGCCGTACAGCGAGAACAGCGGACCGTCGAGCACGACCGGCACCGGCGCGGACAGCGGACCGAGCCCCCAGCCGAGCTTGACCAGTTCGCCGAGCAGATACGCGGCACCGAACGTGAGCAGCAACTCGGGCAGATGACCGTGCGCACGCACGCGCCGCAACAGCCAATGCTCGAACGCCGCGCCAAGCAGACCGACGCCGAGCGGAGCGATCACGAGCGCGCTCCAGAACCCGGCGCGCGCGGCCACCGAAAAGCCGACGTACGCGCCGAGCATGTAGAAGCTCGCATGCGCGAAATTGAGCACGCCGAGCATGCTGAAAATCAGCGTGAGCCCGGCGGACAGCATGAACAGCAGCAGCCCGTAGCTGAGGCCGTTGAGGAGATTGACGATGAACGACTGCACGCGCTGAATCCGTTCCGGTCTGTCCCGACTCGCTTCAGCCCGCCTGCGCGGCCACGGCAAGCGGTTCGAGCGCTGCGCGCAGTTCGGCGGGCAGGTTCACGGGACGGCGCGTGACGCGATCCACGTAGACGTGCACGAAATGCCCCTGCGCGGCGGGTTCGACCTCGCCCTCCCGGAAAAGCCCGACTTCGTAGCGCACGCTCGACGTGCCGAGCCGCGCGACACGCAGGCCCGCGTCGATGCGATCCGGAAACACGAGCGGCGCGAAGTAATTGCACTGCGTCTCGACGACGAGCCCGATCGTCGCGCCCTGCTCGAAATCGAGCACGCCCGCACGGATCAGATACTCGTTCACGACGGTGTCGAAATAGCTGTAGTAGACGACGTTGTTCACGTGACCGTAGACGTCGTTGTCCATCCAGCGGGTCGTGATCGGCAGGAAGTGCGGGTAGGCGGAGCGTGGCGCGGGAGCGGGTTTGTTCATGAGGCGTGGGGTTTGATCGGCTGCGTGATGATAGGGGTATTTCTGGCGATAGCGATAGCGATGACGCAAGCGATGACAATGACCATGACGACAACAGCGGCGGTCAGGCGCGACGCGTGGCCGTGGCCGCTACCGCGCACCGCCTCGCCTCGTCACAGCGACTCGGTCAGCATGCGGCGGTAATCGTCGGCCGTCGCTTCGCGCGGATTCGTGCGATGGCAATGATCGGCGAGCGCGCCCTGCACGACCTTGTCGAACATGCTCTCGTCGACGCCCATCTGCGCGAGGCCGGTTGGCAGACCGAGCCGTGCCGTCATGTCGAACAGCGCCTGCGCGAGATCGGTCTGCTCGGACAATCCCATCACGCGGCGCATGCGTGCGAAGCGACGCTCGGCCACCACGCTCGGCGCGCGTTCGTTGAAGCGCAGCACGGCGGGCAGCACGACCGCGTTCAGCGTGCCGTGATGCAGCGAGGTTCGGCCGTTCACCTTCAGCCCGCCCAGCGGATGCGACAGCGAGTGTACACAGCCGAGCCCCTTCTGGAACGCCATCGCGCCCTGCATCGACGCGCTCATCATGTTCAGACGCGCCTCGCGGTCGCTGCCGTCCGCGCATGCCCGCTCGATGCTGTGCCACGCGCGTTCGAGACCGTCGAGCGCGATGCCGTCGGCGGGCGGATTGAAGGCCGGCGCGAGGAACGTTTCGATGCAGTGCGCGATCGCGTCCATGCCGGTCGCCGCGGTCAGCCCCGGCGGCAGGCCGAGCGTCAGGCCCGGATCGCAGAGCGCCGCTTTCGGCAGCAGATGCCACGAGTGAAAGCCGAGCTTGCGGCCATCGTCGAGGATCACGATCGCACCGCGCGCGACTTCGCTGCCGGTGCCCGCGGTGGTCGGAATCGCGATCAGCGGCGCGACGGCCTCGGTGATCTTCGCACTGCCGCCTTCGATCGTCGCGTACTGCGTGAGCGGTCCCGGATGCGTGGCCGCGATCGCGACGCCCTTGGCGAGATCGATCGACGAACCGCCGCCCACCGCGATCAGGCCATCGCAGCCCGCGTCGCGATACATCCGCGCGGCGGCCAGCACCATCGCCTCGGTCGGGTTCGACGGCGTGTCGTCGAAAAGCGGCACGTCGCCGAGCTTCAGTGCGTCGAGCGCGCGCTGCGCGATGCCGACCGCGACGACGCCCTTGTCGCTGATGACGAGCGGCCGCGTCATGCCGATGCGCGCGCACTCGGCCGGCAGTTGCGACAATGCTTCGTAGCCCAGATGAATATGCGTCAGATAGTAGATGTAAGCCATGCCGTGCTTCTCCCGAGCGTGAGCTCATTGACCGCTGATTGACTTGGGTTGATCGTTCGTTACCGCGCTGACTGGGGTGCTGGTTCGGGTGCCGTTTTGTGCGTTGTTTGGTGTGCTATTTCGTGTGCTGGTTCGTATGCCGGTTCGTGCGTCGTCTGGTGTGGCCGATGCCGTGCGCCGTATCGAGCTTGTCTGCGCGGGCCGTGTCGTTTAGGCCTGCTTCGAGCTTCGCCGCCGTTGCCTCGTCGGCCCGTTATGTATCGTCGCGCGATGAAGTACCGCCGACGCGGGCAACACCATGCTCGCCGCCATCGCGCCGCCCGCGAACGCGACTCACTGCCCCGGCCGCTCGACGAATTCGAACGGCAGACCGCGCCGCCGCATCCATTCGCCGAGCGCCTGGCCGGTGCCCGCGCGCCAGGGCCGCAGCTTCGCCGGCTCGACGAGCCGGTATTCGAGCAGTTCCGGCGATAGCGAGACCGTCCCATGCGCCTTCACGTGATACGCGATGATCAGCTCGTTCTTGCGGATGAACTCGTACACGCCGATCAGTTCGACCGACTCCGTCTGCAGCGACGTCTCTTCGAGCACTTCGCGCGCGATGCCCTGCTCCGGCGTCTCGCCGTTTTCGAGGAAGCCGGTAATCAGCGCGAACATGCCCTCGGGCCACGCAGCATTGCGCGCGAGCAGAATCTTGCCCTCGTACTCGACGATCGCGGCCACGACCGGCAGCGGGTTATTCCAGTGGACGTAGCCGCACACGGTATCGGGGCAGCTTTGGCGTATGCGGCCGCCTTCGTGCTCGGGGTCGGCGCGTTCGGTCAACGGCTTGGCGCAGCGGGGACAAAAGCGGTATTCGGTCATGTCGTGAGGTGTCTCGTGTCTTGTGTGTATGTCTGTCTGCCGCGATTGGACGCGGTCGGGGGCGACTGCGTGCGATGGCGAGGAGTGAAGGCGGAAGATAATGGCGGCGGCGGCGCGCTTCGCTTCACGCCTTGCATCACGCCGCGCACAACTCGCGCAGCTCGGCGGCAAAGCGCTCGACCGTCGCGGGCTGCGTGTCCCACGCGCACATCAGCCGGCAGCCGCCCGCGCCGATGAATTCGTAGAACCTCCAGCCGCGCGCGCGCATCGCCTTCGCGGCGTGCGGCGGCAACTGCGCGAAGACCGCGTTCGATTCGCCCGGAAACATGATGCTCACACCCGGAATTTCCTGCAACCGCGTTTGCAGCAGACGCGCCATCGCGTTCGCGTGACGCGCGTTGCGCAGCCACACGTCGTTGTCGAGCAGGCCGAGCCAGGGCGCGGAGATGAAGCGCATCTTCGAGGCAAGCTGCCCCGCCTGCTTCAGGCGATAGGCGAAATCGTCGGCGAGAGCGCGATCGAAGAACACCACCGCTTCGCCGACCGGCAGGCCGTTCTTCGTGCCGCCGAAGCACAGCACGTCGACGCCCGCGCGCCACGTGATCTCCGACGGATGCACGTCGAGCGCCGCGACCGCGTTCGCAAAGCGCGCGCCGTCCATATGCAGCTTCAGATGACGGCGCTTCGCGATCGCCGCGATCGCGCGCACTTCCTCGACCGTGTAGACGGTGCCGACCTCGGTCGACTGCGTGAGCGTGACGACCTTCGGCTTCGGATAGTGGATGTCGGCGCGGCGCGTGACGACCGCTTCGATCGCATCGGGCGTGAGCTTGCCGCCGATGCCGGGCGCCGTCAGCAGCTTCGAGCCGCCCGAGAAGAATTCGGGGCCGCCGCATTCGTCGGTCTCGATGTGCGCGAGTTCGTGGCAGATCACCGAGTGATACGACTGGCACAGCGAGGCCAGCGCGAGCGAGTTGGCGGCCGTGCCGTTGAAGACGAAGAACACCTCGCAGTCGGTCTGGAACAGATCGCGCAGACGGTCGCAGACCTGGCTCGTCCAGGAATCGTCGCCGTAGGCCGGCTCGTGGCCGCTGTGGTTGGCGGCGATCAGCGCCTCGAGCGCTTCGGGACAGATGCCGGCGTAGTTATCGGACGCGAAATGTTGCATGGTGGCGCGGCGCGCCCGGCGACAGGCGCGTGGAAATGACGGGAAGCGGTCATTTTAGTGCGATCGTGCGATTTTGGTGAAGGTATGCGGGATGGGCGCCGGGTGTGGTGGTATCGGATGTCGGCCTGGGAAGGGGGATGAGGTTGGGGCTTGGGGCTTCGGGCTTCGGGCTTCGGGCTTCGGGCTCTCCAAATCGTCGAACACCTCGGCCGTTAGTTGCAGCCGCAATCCGGCATGCCGCCACGGCCACGCGGCACGCGCGCCACGGCGACCAGTCCCGCCGCGCCCGCCAGCAGCGCGCCCACGGCCAGCCACAGCGCCGGCGAAAACGATCCCGTCTGCGCGGCAATCGGCGCGGCCACCAACGGACCGACGATCTGGCCGATGCCGTAAGCCGCCGTCGCATAGCCCATCAGACCGGCCGCGTCGTCGCCACGCAGACGCCGCGCCTCGCGCATCGCGAACAGCGTGATCGCGGTGAACGGCAGGCCGATCAGGATGCTGCCGAGCGAAAAACCGCCCGCTGTCGGCCAGACGATGCCCAGCGCGATGCCGAGCGCTTGCAGCACGTAGGAGCCGGCGAGCAGCGCGCGGTTGTCCCAATGCACGGGCAAACGCGCGGCCGCCATCGCACCGACGATCAGCGCCACGCCGAACATCGGCCAGAACAGGTCAGGCCACGACGAACCCGGCAGCGCGTGGCGCGCTATGACTGGCAGGAACGTCGCGGTGATGATGTAGCCGAAGCCGGGGATGCCGTAGAGCAGGACCAGCCAGAAGGCGTCGACACGGTGAGCGGTGGCGCTTCGATGGGCCGGGATTGAGTGGGCGTGCTCCTCGGCGGTGTCGGCCGATGCAACGTGAGTCGATTCGGCCAACGCCGCGACAGCAGCGCGCTCTGACTCAAGATAGTCCGCCGCGCCCTCCCTTGCCGCGCTGCCGCTCCGGGCCGCCCGATCCGCGGCGGCTTGTTGCGCCGCGCGCGGCCGCTCCCGCTTCGCGCCGTCCGCGGCGCTCTTGCGACCGCCTTCCGGCGCGGCTTGCGCACGCGGCGCGGCGCCGAACACCGGCCACACCAGCGCCGACAGCAGCGCGCCGATCACGCCGAAACCGATCCACCCGGCCGTCGCGCCATACCGGCCCGCGATGCTCACGAACAAGCCCGTGCCGACGATACCGACGCCCGGCCCCGTATAAATCACCCCGCTCCACGCATGCGCGCCGAGTTCGGCGAGCCGCCGCAAGCCCCACTGCGACGCGAACACGAAGGTCCACGCGCTGACCGCCCCGGCGACGAAGCGCACCACGGCCCATACCCAGAACTGGCTCGTGACGCCCATCGCGAGTGTCAGCACAACCGTCGCGACGAGCCCTACGCGCACCATGCGCGCCGGGTCGGTACGCAGCGCCGCGCACATCACCGCGCCGGCGAAATAGCCCGCGTAGTTGAACGAGGCGAGCCAGCCGCCGTGCTGGATGTCGATCTGCGGCTGGCCGAGCGCGGCGCCGTGCAGCATCAGCGGCAGCAGTGGCGTGAAGGCGAAGCGGCCGATACCGAGCGCGACGGCCAGCGTCACCATGCAGGCAAGCGCCGCGCGCCGGGCGGCGTGGGGTTCGTGGAAGCGCATAGATGTGTGGGAGGCGAGAGCGTTCATGGTCGGCGGTCGAACAGCAGTGAGGTGATCCCTATGTGAATCCATCTTAGCTTGACCAGACGATCTCTAAAAATGAATAATTAGGATATCAACCATCACCCGGAGAGAATCATGGATCTGGCCGCCCTGACCATTTTTCGCGCCGTCGTGCGGGAAAACGGCGTGACGCGCGCCGCCGCCAAGCTCAACCGCGTGCAATCGAACGTGACGACGCGCATCAAGCAGCTCGAAGAGCAACTCGGCACCGAACTGTTCATCCGCGACGGCCGCCGCCTCGTGCTGACACCGGCCGGCGAAACGCTGCTGCCCTACGCGGAGCGCCTGCTCGCGCTCGCCGACGAAGCGCGCCACGCGGTGCGCGAGGACCGGCCGAGCGGGCGTCTGCGGCTCGGCACGATGGAAAGCGTCGCGGCGACGCGTCTGCCGGGCCTGCTCGCGCAATATCACCAGCAGTGGCCCGCCGTCGAGCTGGAACTGGAGACGGGCACGACCGGCAAGCTGATCGAGCGGGTGCGCGAGTTCGAGGTCGATGCCGCGCTCGTGGCGACGCCGCTCGATCCGGCCGCGCTCGGCGAGTTGTTCGAGAGCGTGCCGGTTTTTCGCGAAGAACTCGTGATGCTGACGCCGCGCGGACATCGGCCGATTCGCGAAGTACGCGACGTCGCGCTCTCGACGCTGATCGCGTTCGAGCGCGGCTGCGCCTATCGGTCGTATATCGAAAAATGGTATCTGGAGCACGACGTGCGGCCCGCGCGCGTGCTCGAACTCGGCTCGTATCACGCGATCGTCGCGTGCGTGGCGGCCGGCGCCGGCGTCGCGGTCGCGCCGCGCTCGGTGCTCGACCTGCAGGCCGACGCGAGCAATATCGCGGTACACGCGCTACCCGACATCGGGATGATCGAAACGCTGCTCGTCTGGAGACGCGGCCATTTTTCGTCCGCGCTCAATGCGCTGCGGCGCACGCTGGTGGCGCCGCAGGAGAATGCGGTAGCCGGGGATATGCCGCAGCGTGTAGATGCGGCGGTCGCGATCGATGCGGGTGCTGCGTGATGGGTGGGGGTTTGCGTTTGCCGAGGGTCTGCTGCCGGTCGTCTGCTGCGGGTCTGCTGTGAAGCTCGTCATGGCCTCGCTCGCGTACGGAGAAAACGAAAGGGCCACGCGGCAAACCGCGTGGCCCTTTCTCTCGTCAACCAGACCAATCCGGAACGAGTCCGGATTCAAGCCTTAACAAGTCAAGCCGCAATCACAGCTGAGCTTCGACCCAAGCCTTGACGCCCGCAAGCGCCGCCGGCAGGTTGGCCGGCTCGGTACCGCCGGCCTGAGCCATATCGGGACGGCCGCCGCCCTTGCCGCCGACTTGCTGCGCAACGAAGTTGACCAGTTCGCCGGCCTTGACCTTCTTGCTCGCGTCGGGGGTCACGCCGGCGATCAGGCTCACCTTGCCGCCCTCCACCGCAGCCAGCACGATGGCCGCGCTCTTGAGCTTGTCCTTGAGCTTGTCGACCGTTTCGCGCAACGTCTTGACGTCCGCGCCATCGAGCGTTGCCGCCAGCACATGCACGCCGCCCACCTCGATCGCCTGGCCCGCGAGTTCGTCGCCCTGGCTCGACGCCATCTTCGACTTCAGCGCGCCCAGCTCCTTTTCGAGCGCCTTCACCTGATCCTGCACCTGGCCGATGCGCTGCGTGAGTTCCGCCGGCTGCGCCTTCAGCACCGCCGCCGCCGCGTTGATGCGCGCTTCGAGGTCTTGCACGTAACGCACCGCGTTGTCGCCGGTGATCGCTTCGACACGGCGGATACCTGCCGCGACGCCGCCTTCCATCACGATCTTGAAGAAGCCGATGTCGCCCGAGCGGCTCACGTGCGTGCCGCCGCACAGCTCACGCGAGAAGCCGAGGTCGAGCACGCGCACTTCGTCGCCGTACTTTTCGCCGAACAGCGCCATCGCGCCGCCCTTCACCGCTTCGTCGTACGACATCAAACGCACGATGCCGGGCGCGTTCGCGAGCACTTCGGCATTGACGATTTCCTCGACGCGACGAATCTGCTCGTCCGTCATCGGCGCGTTGTGCGCGAAGTCGAAGCGGGTCTTGTCGGCGTCGACGAGCGAGCCCTTCTGCTGCACGTGCGAACCGAGCACTTCGCGCAGCGCCTTGTGCATCAGGTGCGTGGCCGAGTGGTTGCGTGCCGTGCGGGCGCGGCGCACCGCGTCGATTTCCGCCTTGACGACGTCGCCGACCTTCAGCGTGCCCTGTTCGAGCGTGCCGTGATGGCCGACCACGTCGGCCTGCACCTTCAGCGTATCGGCAACGGCAAAGCGCGTGCTGGCGTTGGCGAGCACGCCCTGGTCGCCGACCTGGCCGCCCGACTCCGCGTAGAACGGCGTGTGATCGAGCACGACGACGGCCTGCTGGCCGTCCTGCACCTGCTGCACCGATGCGCCGTCGACGTAGAGCGCCACGACCTTCGCGTCGTCGAAGACGATTTCTTCGTAGCCGTGGAACGTGGTCTTCGCGCCCGAGTATTCGAGGCCCTGCGCCATCTTGAACTTGCCGGCCGCGCGTGCCTGCTCGCGCTGGCGTGCCATCGCTTCGTCGAAGGCCGGTTCGTCGACCGTCACTTCGCGTTCGCGGCAGACGTCCGCGGTCAGGTCGAGCGGGAAGCCGTAGGTGTCGTGCAGCTTGAAGGCGAGTTCGCCGTCGAGCGTCTTGCCGCCCTTCGCCGTGAGTTCAGCCAGAGCGGCTTCGAGAATCGACATGCCGTGCTCGATCGTCTCGAAGAAGCGCTCCTCTTCCTGGCGCAGCACGTCGGTCACGCGCTGTTCGGCGTCCTTCAGTTCCGGATAAGCCGCGCCCATTTGCGCGACGAGGTCCGCCACCATGCGATGGAAGAACGAACCCTTTTTGCCGAGCTTGTAGCCGTGGCGGATCGCGCGGCGCACGATACGGCGCAGCACGTAGCCGCGGCCTTCGTTGCCCGGAATCACGCCGTCGACGATCAGGAACGAGCACGCGCGGATGTGGTCCGCGATCACCTTCAGCGAGTTGTTCGTGAGGTCGCTCACGCCGGTTTCGCGGCCCGCGGCCTGAATCAGCGCCTGGAACAGGTCGATCTCGTAGTTGCTGTGCACGTGCTGCAGCACCGCGGCGATACGTTCGAGGCCCATGCCGGTATCGACGCATTGCTTGGGCAGCGGCGTCATGTTGCCCTGCGCATCGCGGCTGAACTGCATGAACACGAGGTTCCAGATCTCGATGTAGCGGTCGCCGTCTTCCTCGGGCGACCCCGGCGGGCCGCCCCACACGTCCGGGCCGTGGTCGTAGAAGATTTCCGAGCACGGGCCGCACGGGCCGACATCCGCCATCTGCCAGAAGTTGTCCGAAGCGTAGCGCGCGCCCTTGTTGTCGCCGATGCGGATGATGCGCTCGACCGGCACGCCCACTTCCTTCGCCCAGATGTCGTGCGCTTCGTCGTCTTCCTGGTAGACGGTGACCCAGAGCTTCTCTTTCGGCAGCTTGTAGACTTCGGTCAGCAGTTCCCACGCGTAGTGGATCGCGTCGCGCTTGAAGTAGTCGCCGAACGAGAAGTTGCCGAGCATCTCGAAGAACGTGTGGTGGCGCGCGGTATAGCCGACGTTTTCGAGGTCGTTGTGCTTGCCGCCCGCGCGCACGCTGCGCTGCGCGGTCGTGGCACGCGAATACGGACGCGACTCCGCGCCGAGGAACACATCTTTGAACTGCACCATCCCCGAATTGGTGAAGAGCAGTGTCGGGTCGTTGCCGGGCACGAGGCTCGACGAACGGACGATCGTGTGGCCCTTCGATTCGAAGAACTTGAGGAATTTCTCGCGGATTTCAGCGGCTTTCATAGCGTGCGGGGGACGGGTCCTGACGGTTCCTGACTGAGACTGGCTGCATCGCGGGATGCGCCAACTGTCTGTTTCTTAAACGACTGATTATACGGGATCGGCGCGCGTGCGCGGCAGCGCGCCCGGTGCCGTCGGCCATCCGGCCAGGGCGAAGCGGGCTCGGCGTGACAGCCGCGCGGCGTGTCCCATCGTCCGAGCGGCACTATGACGTTCGGACGACTGCGCCCGCGCACGGGAATCGCTTAAGATGGCCCATCCATCGAAACGCACACGAAACCTCGCTTGGCACCGCTAAAAAATCAGGAGACATGCAGAAATATGGGCGCTCTCAGTCATATCCGCGTGCTGGATCTCACCCGCGTGCTCGCCGGCCCGTGGTGCGCGCAGACACTCGCCGATTTCGGCGCCGACGTCATCAAGATCGAACGTCCCGAGGTGGGCGACGACACGCGCCACTGGGGCCCGCCCTATCTGAAAACGCCCGAAGGCGCGGACACGCGCGAAGCCGCCTACTATCTCGCGGCGAACCGCAACAAGCGCTCGGTCACGGTCGATATCGCCTCGCCCGAGGGCCAGCGCATCGTCCGCGAGCTGGCCGCGCAAAGCGACGTGGTGCTCGAAAACTACAAGGTCGGCCAGCTGAAGAAGTACGGGCTCGACTACGAATCGCTCAAGGCGGTGAAGCCCGACCTCGTCTACTGCTCGGTCACGGGCTTCGGGCAGACCGGGCCGTATGCGCAGCGTGCCGGCTACGACTTCATCGTGCAGGGCATCGGCGGCTTCATGAGCATTACCGGCGAGCGCGACGGCCAGCCGGGCGGCGGCCCGCAGAAAGCCGGCGTCGCGATCGCCGACCTCATGACCGGCATGTATTCGACGATCGCCGTGCTGACCGCGCTCACGCACCGCGATCGCACGGGCGAGGGCCAATACATCGACATGGCGCTGCTCGACGTGCAGGTCGCGATGCTCGCCAACATGAACTCGAACTACCTCGCGAGCGGCCAGCCGCCCCTGCGCTGGGGCAATGCGCATCCGAACATCGTGCCCTACCAGACCTTCCAGACGAGCGACGGCTGGATCATCGTCGCGGTCGGCAACGACGGGCAGTTCCGCAAGTTCGTCGAGGCGGGCGGGCAGCCGGAACTCGCCGACGACGAGCGCTTCGCGACCAATCCGGCGCGGGTGCGCAACCGCGACGTACTCGTGCCGATCCTCGCGGACATGGTGCGCCTGCAAGGCAAGCAGCAATGGATCGGCGCGCTCGAAGCGGCGGGCGTGCCGTGCGGGCCGATCAACGACCTCGGCGAGGTGTTCGAGAACGAGCAGGTGGTGGCGCGCGGCCTGCGGGTCGATCTGCCGCATCCGTCGGGCGGCACGGTCAAGCTCGTGCGCAATCCGATCAATATGACGGGCACGCCGCCCGAGGCGCTGAGCCATCCGCCGCTGCTCGGCGAACATACCGAGCACGTCTTGCGCGACGTGCTCGGGTATGACGCGGCGCGGATCGAGGCGTTGAGAGGGAAATCGGTGATTTGACGGAAAAGGCTGCGGGCCGCGCCGGCCTCACGGATGTCCCGCCCCAGATTCTGGCTCAGCCATCGGTGCCATTAAGCCCGCATTAAGCCCGAACTCCGCGCGACGGGGCCAGCGAAGCCAGCCAGCTGCGCCCTTCGTCCCAATCGCCGAGGCCGCTGTCCGCGTTGATATGGCCGCGCGCGCCGAGGTCGATCCAGCGGCTGCCCCATGCGCTCGCGCAGGCCTGCGAAAACGGCACGCCGCCATACGGATCGTCGCTGCTCGCGACGACGATGCTCGCGAACGGCAGCCGCGCGAGCGGCACCGGCGCAAAGCCGGTCGCGTCCTGCGGAAAATGCGGCCCGGTGGGATCGGGCAGCGCGACCAGCAATGCGCCCGCCACCTTCGCGAGCTGCGCCGCGCTCGCGTACTGCGTGGCCCAGAACACCGCCGTCAGGCAGCCGAGGCTATGGGCGGCGAACACGACCGGCGCGTCGGCGGCGGCCACCGCGGCGTCGAGCGTGCGGCACCATGCGTCGCGCGAAGGATGCGCCCAGTCCGGCATTCGCACGCGCACGAACGCGGGATCGAGCGCTTCCCAGCGCGTTTGCCAATGACCGGCGCCGGAATTCAGATACCCCGGCAGCACGAGTGTGTTCAGTTTATGTCCGCTCATCGCGCTTCCCTGCGCCCCGTGTTTGGTATGTCCATGGCAACTCCGTGACGAATACGACAAAGCCGCCGCGCGTCCGTCAACGGCCACGCCCGTTGCAGCCCATTCGGTCGAACCGCCTACCGTATCACCCGCGCGACCCCGACGCCGCGCGGATCGCTCGCGGGCTCGGGCGTCGTGCCGTCGACCCGGATCATCTGCACGTCGCCGTCGAACGACTGCTGCTCGACCGTATAGCCGAGCGCTTTCAACTGCGCCGCCAGATCGTCCGGCGCCGGATGATACGGCTCGAAATAGATCGTCTTCGGCGGCAGCAACTGGTGATGAAACCGCATGGCCGCAAGCGCGTCGGCCGGCGTCATGCCGAAGTCGTACAGGTTCGTCATCACCTGGAAGAGCGTCGTGAGAATGCGCGAGCCGCCGGGCGTGCCGATCGCGAGCGCGATCTTGCCGTCCTTCAGCAGCAGCGTCGGCGTCATCGAGGCAATCGGGCGGCGTCCCGGCGCGATCGTGTCGAGCTCCGCCCCGGCGGCGCGCGACGTCGAGGCCGCGCCATCCGCGCCGGCCGGCTTGGTGACGAAGTCGTCCATCGCATCGTTGAGCAGGAAGCCGCCGCCGTCCACGACGACGCCCGAGCCGAAATCGCCGTTCAGCGTGTAGGTGTTCGAGACGGCATTGCCCCATTTGTCGACCACCGAGAAATGCGTGGTCTGCGCCTTCTCCGCCGCGCCGTCGCCAAGGCCGGGCGTGACCGGCGCGCCCGGCACCGCGTCGGGTTTGACTTCGCTCGCGCGTTGCGCGAGGTACGCGTCGTCGATCAATCTCGCGGCCGGTACCGGCGCGGCGTCCGGGTCGCCGATGTAGCGCTGCCGGTCGGCGAACACGCGGTCCTCGATCTGCGCGACCAGGTGGATGTACGGCGCCGAATTCAGCGCGAGGCCGTCGAACGCGGGCGCCAGCGCGGCGCGCATCTTCAGCATCTGGATCAGCCCGATGCCGCCCGAGCCCGGCGGCGGCGCGGTAATCACGCGGTAGCCGTTCCAGTCGGCGGCGAGCGGTTCGCGCCATAGCGCCTTGTACTGCAGCAGGTCCTGTTTCGTGACGAGGCCGTGCCCGTACATCTGCTGCGCGATCAGCTCCACGGTGCGGCCTTCGTAGAATTCGCGGCCGCCGTCGCTCGCGATGCGCGAGAGCGTCTGCGCGAGCTCCGGCTGACGCAGCGTCGCGCCTGCCTTCAGGTTCGCGAAATAGGCGTCGAAGTTGGTCCGGCCGGCGAAACTTTTCGCGGCTGCATCGCGGCGCTGCTGCAAGCGCCGATCGACCTGAAAGCCATCGGTCGCGTAGTGGATCGCGGGCGCGAGCACCTGCTTCCATTTGAGCTTGCCGAAACGGCGCTGCGCTTCCCACATGCCGTCGACGGTGCCTGGCACCGCCACCGCGCGATAGCCGACCGTGCTCATGCCGGGCTGGACGTTGCCCTTGTCGTCGAGATACATGTCGCGGGTCGCCTGCTGCGGCGCGCGCTCGCGATAGTCGAGGAAATACGGCTTGCCGTCGACGAACAGCGTCATGAACCCGCCGCCGCCGAGGTTGCCCGCATCGGGCCGCGTCACGGCAAGCGTGAAGGCGATCGCGACGGCGGCATCGACCGCGTTGCCGCCCGCGGCGAAAATCTGCTGCGCGGCATCGGCGCTGTAGCTGTCGGGCACGGCCACCGCCGCCGCGTCGAGCGCGGGCTTCGGCGGCGGTGACGTTTTCGCCGCGGCGGGCAGCGGTGCGACGAGACTGCCGGCACAGGCGGCGAACCACGCCGCGGCGAGCGTGCCGCGGGTGCGGGAAGAACAACGGGCGCGCGCGAAAGCGCGGGCGAAAGGCGCGCGGGACGCGCCGTGCGTCAGGACAGGCATCCGAGAAAAACTCCGGCAACGAGGCGAGCATGGTGCACGAACGGCAGCGGTTCGCGCAAGGCGGCGGCTATGGGAGAAGCCGATACGGGACGGCCGATACAACGTAACCGATAGGGTAACCGATGCGGCCGGCACCCAAGCCTGCCGTACCGGCCAAGCCTGCGCGCGGACGATGAACCACGGGCCCGGCAAGCCCGCCGCGCCGCACGATCCTAAGCCGCCCTCGCCAGGCCGGCCAACCCGATTTACCTCCTGTTACAGCGCCGCTTTCGCCGCCCCGCGGCGCCGCTTACCGCCCCTGCCTCGCGCCAAACGCGCCCGAGCGTGGGCCGCGCGCCGCATCGGCCTGTCGCGAGCGGGCTCGTCAGGTAGAATCAGAGGCTTGGCGGGCGCATTGCGCGGCCCCACGGACTCTCACCTTTTCGCATGAATACCGAACGCAAAGACGCCGACCGCAACGACGCGCCAACGGCCTCCAATTTCATCCGCAACATCATCGACGACGACAACCGCAGCGGCAAATGGGCCCAGCGCGTCGAAACGCGCTTCCCGCCCGAGCCGAACGGCTATCTGCACATCGGTCACGCGAAGAGCATCTGCCTGAATTTCGGCGTCGCGCGCAGCTACGGCGGCGTGTGCCATCTGCGCTTCGACGACACCAATCCGGAAAAGGAAAGCGTCGAGTACGTCGAGTCGATCGTCGACTCGGTGCGCTGGCTCGGCTTCGAGTGGCAAAAAGACCGCACGGAGCATCTGTACTACGCGAGCGACTACTACGACAAGCTGTACGAATATGCTGAGTTGCTGATCCAGCGCGGCAAGGCCTACGTCGACAGCCAGTCGGCCGAGGAAATCCGCGCGAACCGCGGTTCGGCCACCGAAGTCGGCACGCCGTCGCGGTTCCGCGAGCGCCCGGTCGAGGAGAACCTCGACCTGTTCCGCCGCATGAAGGCGGGCGAGTTCAAGGAAGGCGAGCACGTGCTGCGCGCGAAGATCGACATGAGCTCGCCGAACTTCAACATGCGCGACCCGGTCATCTACCGCATCCGTTTCGCGCATCACTACCGCACCGGCGACGCCTGGTGCGTGTACCCGATGTACGACTATACGCACTGCATCTCGGACGCGCTCGAAAACATCACGCATTCGCTGTGCACGCTCGAGTTCGAAGACCATCGGCCGCTCTACGACTGGATTCTCAACGAACTCGCCGAAGCCGGTATCTTCAGGCATCCGCTGCCGCAGCAAATCGAGTTTTCGCGCCTGAACCTGACCTACGCGATCACGAGCAAACGCAAGCTGCTGCAACTCGTCAACGAAGGTCACGTGGACGGCTGGGACGACCCGCGCATGCCGACGATCGTCGGCGTGCGGCGGCGCGGCTTCACGCCCGAGTCGATCCAGCTGTTCTGCGAACGCATCGGCGTGACCAAGGTCGACTCGTGGATCGACATGAGCGTGTTCGAAGGCGCGCTGCGCGACGACCTCGACGCGAAGGCGCCGCGCACCGTCGCCGTGCTCGATCCGGTCAAGCTCATCATCGACAACTTCCCCGAGAATCTCACCGAGCCGTGCAGCGCGCCCGTGCATCCGCATCACCCGGAACACGGCGTGCGCGAGTTTCCGATTTCGCGCGAACTGTGGATCGAGCGCGATGACTTCACGGAGACGCCGCCGAAGGGCTACTTCCGCCTGTTCCCGGGCAACAGGGTGCGCCTGCGCTACGGCTACGTGATCGAATGCACGCACGCGGACAAGGACGAGCACGGCAACGTCGTCGCGGTGCACTGCAACTACTTCCCGGACAGCAAATCGGGCACCGAAGGCGCGAACAACTACAAGGTCAAGGGCAACATCCACTGGGTCAGCGCGGCAGCGGCCTGCCCGGCCGAAGTGCGCATCTACGACCGGCTCTTCAAGGAGCCGCAACCGGACGCGGGCGGGCGCGACTTCCTCGAAGCGCTGAACCCGGACTCGAAGCGCGTCGTGCAGGCCTACCTCGAAACGGGCGCGCGCCATGCCTTGCCGGAACAGCGCTACCAGTTCGAGCGCCACGGCTATTTCGTCGCCGACCGCGTCGATTCGCAGCCGGGTAAGCCCGTCTTCAACCGTATCGTCAGTCTGCGCGACAGTTGGGGCAAGCCGGCGTAAGCTGGTGTTAAGCTTGAGCGTCGCGTTCGCGGCATTACAGGCATAACGGACGCTCCGGACTTAAGCGGGTCTTAAGCGCGCCTGCCCGAGCATGTCGACGTCGGCTCGATGCGCCAGGCTGCATGCGGCGTGCATCCCTGTCCAGGGGATGCACGCCTTTTCGTTGCATGATGGTTGCATGATGTTCGATCGACACTCACTGCACGCTCGCCCGAACGTGCCGGTCCGGGAGATCCGATGAAAATTGCAGCCCGCCGCGAGGCAGGTCCTGGGAAGACGGTTCCAATCACACACCGCCCGCGCTTCACGCGCGGCGCGCTCGCGGCACTGGCCGCATGCACGGCGCTCGCATTCGGCGGTCCGGCCCACGCGGACGAACTCACCGGCACGCTGAAAAAAATCCACGACGACGGCGTGGTCCTGCTGGGCGTGCGCGAAGCCTCGATTCCGTTCTCGTATTTCGACGGCAAGCACACGGTCGGCTACTCGCAGACGATCGCGCTGCAGATCGTCGACGAAATCAGAAAGACGCTCGGCATGCCGCAACTGCGGGTTCACGAAGTCACCGTGACCTCGGCGAACCGCACGCCGATGCTGATGAACAACCAGATCGATCTCGAATGCGGCTCGACCACGCATACGATCGAGCGCGAAAACGTCGCCGCCTTCTCGAACAGCTTCTTCCAGTACGCGGTACGCATGATCGCGCGCAGGAACAGCGGCATCAGCGATTTCGCGGACCTGGCCGCGAAGCCGGTCGTGACGACGGCGGGCACGTCCGACGAGCGTCTGCTGCGCAGCCTCAATACCGACAAGCAGTTGAACATGCGCATCGTGAGCGCGCGCGATCATCAGGAAGCGTTCACCGCGCTCAAGGAAGGCCGCGTGGCGGCTTTCGTGATGGACGAGCCGATCCTGTACGGCTTCAAGGCGGCCGATCCGCATCCCGGCGACTTCATCGTGACGGGCACGCCGCTCGGCTACGAAGTCTACGCGTGCATGTTCCGCAAAGGCGACGAGCCGTTCCGCAATCTCGTGAACCGCGTCATCGCGCGCACGCAGACCTCGGGCGACGCGGAACGTCTGTACAGGCAGTGGTTCACCCAGCCGATTCCGCCGCTTGGCATCAACATCAATTTCCCGCTCTCGGACGCGAACCGCGCGCTGTTCGCGCATCCGAACGACCGCGCGCTCGATTAGGGCCGGGTTCAGACCGGGCGCGCGGGTCATCCGTCGCGCATAGGCGGCTCATAGCGAGCGATGCAGCTCCGCGAGCGACAGCGTCGTCTCGAACAGACGCGTGAGGCTGCGGCTCGCATAGCGCGGGATTTCCTCGATCGACGCCCAGCGATACGCATCCATTTCGGGGATCAGCGTACCGTCCGAGCGGCGCGGAAACATCGACGTGCAGATGCAGGCGCTCAGATCGAATTCGCCGGCGCTCGCGCGCGCGGCGAACAGATGCAGGTCCTTGTCGCGCCGATAGACGAACAGGCCCAAATCTTTCAGGCGTTCGGGCCCGAGCGCGATGCCGGTCTCCTCGACCATCTCGCGCAACGCCGTGACGTCGGGCGATTCGCCTTCCTCGCCGTGTCCTTTCGGGATGTCCCAGTGCGACGTTTCGGTGGCATGCGCGAGCAGCACGCGGCCGTGCGGGTCGAGCAGCACGATTCCGCACGACACGATGCGCGGGCTCACCGCCGCACCCCGGCCACCCCGCTGCCTGCCTGCTCAGCGCCATGACGCGCCGCGACCGCACGGCGCCGCGCCACCGTCATCTCGCGCATGCTCAGCGCTTCTGCAGTTTCCAGGCGCCACCTTCCTTGCAGAAGTTCGGACGCAGATTCATCGATTGCCCCTTCGCATTGAGCGCGACGACAAGGCTGCGGCAGGTGCGCCCGCCGTCGGTCGAGGTGCTGTCCACCGTGATGTTCGCGTCGATCTTCACGCTGTTGCCGGTGCCCTCGTTGACCCACGTGAGGCTCTCGCCGTCCTTCTTCTCGTCGAGCGCGCTGACGACCGCGTGCTTGATCGAGTCGACGTCGCGCTGCTTCATGTAGGTGATCGGCGTATCGTTCAGAAAACCGAGGTTCGCCGCTTGCGCGCCGACGGCGGCGCCGAGCAGCAGGCTCGCGGCACTCAGTTGGAACAACACACGGGTTCGCATCGACATAACGGGTTCTCCTCGAAAGTATGTGTGGCGCTCACGCGCGCGGCGGCTTTTGATCCTGACCTCAAAAGCATAGCATGCACGCCTCGGGAGACTGCGTGGCGATCACCGTGGCTGCGCGGACGCCAGAAAGCAAAAAGCGCGGTCGACATGACCGGGCTCGGCGCCTGATTGACGGGTACGGCAGGAGGGGCTCGGTAGCCTCACGGTGTTTCATGTTGCTCCCTTCGAATCTGACAAAAGGCTAAATGCGCGGCTTGCGCGCGCATTCAATGGCTTTGGTATCCCATCGGCCCACGCGTATCGCATCGAGCAGCATGCCGAGAGTCAACGTGGGCTTACGGGGTAACAGGTTTCCTGGCTTAAGCCTGAGCACGAAACTGACGAAAGCCACGACAAGCATCGGAACGAGGAGCAGGGCAAGAAGCGCATTGCCTTCGGGGCCGAAGTAACGATGAAGGGGGAAGTTTTCCATGCCCGCGACATTGAACCGGTCAAAGAACTTCTGCATGAACTCAACTGCATCGTCACCGTCGATGCCCAGATCGTCATTGATGCTTGTCGACAGCGTGAGCGTGATTGCCTTGCCCCACCAGGGCGCGCCAATCTCTTCACGCGTGAAGGCAAGGAGCGCATCCCATTGTGGATCATTGGCCAAGCCTGTCCTCCGGTTTAACTAGCGCGTTATAGCGCTTTACTGTGCGGTACATGATGAGCGTGGCGTCATAGCCCATAAATACAAGGTCCGCTACTGGAATAGCACGGCCAATCCACGCGCCAAGGCTTCTTGTATAGCGAATTCTCCTGGTAACTCAAGTGAACACTGTCAAACCAGGAACCCGCTTCGGGAAGCGTTTCCTGATTACGCTACGAAAGAAAATAGACATGACAGAAGTACCTTCCGTTGCTGTTTTCATCTTTCCCGGGACAGGCACGTCATTCAGGCTCAAAAACCAGGTCGCAACAGCAGCCAGGTCTGCGAAGCCTAATTGAATTTTCGTCTGGTCCATCGCGACCAAAATGAACAGTGAGCCGGGGGAAAGATTGCGGTACTCATTGAACTGATCAACGTTTGCACTCGTTGCGCGACTCTTATCGTGACGTATTCTTTTTGACGTCGAACAGCGCCGTTATCGTGCCACCGTTAGCGACGTGAGCGAACCACTGGAAAACGTGCCGCATGTGCCGCTCACCGATGAGGACTATTTCACCCTGCTCGATGGGCAGACACATGGGAAACGCATGGGAAACGCATGATGGTTGATCAGAACGGCAAGCTCTCGCTTGCCGATTTGCTGTGATGAGGCGCGCGATGCTCGTCGCGCGATACTCTACCGATATTCATCAATCTCGACCGTGCCACCCATCGCTTCCATCATCGTGCGGATATCATCGGGTACATCGGGCACGCGGTCGCCACTTTCATTGACCCAGTAACAGAAAAATCTAACTTTCGCCCTGATGTTTTCAATGTGCACCTTCATGTCGTGCCGTGGCAATCCCAAGCGTTGAACCAGATAGCGAAGATGCGGTTCCAGCTTGTCACTATCGACGGCCTTTTCGCTTTTGATTGACCAAATACCCGTTCGTCGCTTCAAATCGCGGTTTTGTCCGGTCGGGTCACGGAGCGGTTCGCCCTTCATTGCGGCTTTATCTGGTGTTACGCCGAAATACTGTGTCCACCATTCAGGTACGACATAATCCCCTGTTATGGTAAAACTCGCCGATGCAAGCCGTTCTTTTGTCATACATATCTCTCAATTGTTGTAGGCATGGAAATTATCAACATATTCGCCGTTAAAATACACATCGCCGTTTTTCTCAAATTCGAGGTCGTCCTTTGGACTAAAACCATTATCGTCCTTGAATCTATGAATCATGTCCCGGAATGTTGAACTATCGTAGCCGAACATTTTCCTGGCGTACTTTTCATTCGTCGTTCCGGCTACTTGTTCAGCATCGCCGCTGGGCGCGTCCGGTGTGTATTCGAACGACTGCGCACGGCCGAGGTTCTGCGGCGGGGTTCGTGAGCGTCCGCGACAATCGCACGTCCATGCGATGCCCAGGGCTTCGGCCATCTCGTAACCGGTTGGCAGCGAGCGCAGCCGGTCAAACGGAAAGAACTCGCCGGTCTCGACGTTATAAGCCCGTGCCGATGGCATCGGCGGGAAGTTGGAAAAGATCGAATAGATAATGCGACAACCCAGACACTCTTTCTGGTCCAACCGATCCGCCCCACCGTTTTCCTGTTTCATTTGCTCCATTTTCAGGACTGGTTGAAAACGTTCACCGTAAGCGCGCGGGCCGGTCGCGCGCTATCAGATAACTCCGAATTTGCCAGCTGAAGGGCTAACCCCTGATGGAGAACATGCAAAGGCAAACCAACGTGTACAACGATGGCCGCGCGCCGATCCGCGTCATCATCGACGGCGACAACGTAAACGACTCGACGCTCGAACGGGGCGAAGAACGCGAGATCGAAACCCGCGACACTGCCCCCGCTCTTGCGCAATGAATTGGGCGTGCTGTCACTCAGTAGGGGGGCGACTCTATCTTGACCTTCAGCATGGGCTTCAATGCCGGATGATAGACCGACAGCACGGTCAACGCTGCCGCCCCTAGCCGCCGGGCAACATCGTCCGTCAGTTCATGATTGACGTCTGCCAGCGGCCAATCGGCTCTCAGGGCACGGTTCAGAAACGGCGCAAGGTCCGCATCATTCAATGAGCACACGGTGAGCTTGTCCTGCTCTTCATCGAATGACACGACGAACGAGCGCTTCGGGGGTGGGTTAGGCATATCAGTAACCTCGACACTGGTCCTCGCTTGCCGATTTGCTGTGATCAGGCGCGCGACGCTCTATCGATATTCATCAATCTCGATGGTCCCGCCGAGGGCTTCCATCATCGCGCGGATATCCTCCGGGATATCCGGCACACGGTTGCCGCTTTCGTTGTACCAATAGCAGAAGAAGCGCATTCGAGCGCCGTTGTCTACGAGTATCTGGCGAAGATCGGCACGCGGCAGACCAAGTCGCCCAACGAGGTAACGCAAATGCGGCTCTAGCGAGTTGCTACGGACGGCGACTTCACTGCCTATCCCCCAAAGGCCAACGCGGCCCGGAACGCGGCTCGGTCGTCCAGACGGCGTTATGAACGGCTGGCCCTTGGTAATCGCCACATCTGGCTTGACGTTAAAGTACTCCGACCAGAAAGTTGGCTCCAATGAGTCTCCAGAAATGTAGAAGGTCGCGTGTGCAAGTTGATGGTCTTTCATTGGAGTTATCTCAGTCTGCCCAATCATGAAAATTTCCGATGTAGCTACCCTTAAAATACACGTCACCGTTGTCATGCCAGATGAGGTTATCGGCTGGGCCCAAACCATTGCGTGGCTTGAACATGTGCAAGATTTTTCCGAACGTCTTGCGGTCATACCCTAGCATCTTCGCTGCGTAGTCCGGATTGTTCGTGCTCAGAAAAGCCGACTCGCGAGGATCGGCATGTGGGTTTGTAGCGAACACCCATTACTCAGTAGGGGGCTTAGGCGGTGTCCAGTCCATTGGCTCCTTGGTCGTAATTTGGAGGCGGGGCCGCAATTCCGGGTAGCCTGCGGCAAGAATGAGAAATGAGGTTCCACCGAGAAGCCTGGCGTGCTCATCTGTTACGGGCGCACCAGAATCTTCCGGCTCGACGGTATGTGCTACAGCTCTGTCGATTGCACTTTGTACGCGATCACGAAGGACCACACAAGTTTTTACGGTTTGTGTTGCATCGTCATAAAAAGTGATTACTGCACGGTCTTTCGTTCCCAAGTCAGAATCCTCCATACCCACGACAGGCTTGATAGTTAGAGAAGGCGTCATCCGAGCATTTCTTCCACGCCCGAAAATCTCCGCCTGCCATCGCGCGATTTACATTGCACAGTTCCATTTCTAACGCATATTGCGCATCGCACTCCGCTTCCTCGGCCGCGCTGACTCCGCGCGCCACAATCTGCTGCACGTCGCGGCCCGTTGTACCCTCGACGTACTGGAACGGCTGTTCATCGAAGCGTTTCTGTGAGCGTCCGCGACAATTGCACGTCCATGCGAGCCCCTGTGCTTCGAGCATAGCGAAACCGGTTGGTAGCGAGCGCATCCGGTCAAACGGAAAGAACTCGCCGGTCTCGACGTTATAAGCCCGTGCCGATGGCATCGGCGGGAAGTTGGAAAAGATCGAATAGATAATGCGACAACCCAGGCACTCTTCCTCGTCCAACAAATCCGCCCAACTGTTTTTCTGTTTCATTTGCTCCATTTTCAGGCACCTGGCATCAGTCAGGGACCCCGCTATGCAGCGGGTTCCCTGTGCGGGTGAGCACCACCCCGCGCCGATCAAGCAGGCCTTCGCAAGCCTGCTCAACAAACTCCCTCACTTTCAAGGCCGGTAACCCCTTAGAGCGCGTTCCGCAATGCCGCCAGGTCGTCGCGCGCGATGGCGGCGACGTAAGCGACCGACGCGGCGATGCTTTTCGTCTTCTCGCTGGCCGTCGAACTCACGACCGCGTTAGCGATGACCTCGATTGAAGCGCACAGGCGGCGGGCCTTCTTCACCATACGTCGCGCGTGCCGCCGTTCCTTTTTCGATCCCGTGACATGAACCCTATGTATTGATGAAGGGTCAATGTGCGCCGCGCGCGCCGCAATCAGACAACTCCGAATCTTCGCCCGCCGAGGGCTAACCCCTGATGGAGAACATGCAAAGGCAAACCAACGTGTACAACGATGGCCGCGCGCCGATCCACCTCATCGTCGACGGCGACACCATCAACGATTCGCGACTTGAACCGGGCGAAGAACGTGAACTTGAAGCGTCGACGCCCGGCATCATCGAACTTCGCGAACCCGGCGAAGACGATAACGCGGGCGTCGATGCCTGATCAGTCAGGCGGCGGATCGTTGTCTTCCCGCTTGCCGCTATGCTTTGCCGCCCATCGCCTGAACAGGCTTACGGTTTCCGAGTGACGATGCGGGTTCACTTCCCATAGCTGTATCACGTCGCCGCGCCGGAAAGCGAACCGCCCCCGCGTTGAACAGGGTGCAGCGTAAATATCCCGGTATCGACTGTCGCTCAGTGCAGTGCCACAATCTCCGGCGTTCCCCTTGGGACGGAGTGAACAATGGAGTCAAAAATCAAACGCTTCGCGACATCCGGTACCGAGCGGGCAAAGATGTTTTTCTCTTGGCTAGGGCGAATGGGCGACCCCGTTTCAAAGTGGGGCCCAACTATCATGCTGCTGATCGGCGGGCTGTGGGCCTACTATCTGTTCGCCGTATCAGGCGCGTCGGATTGGACCATCAACCTCAATATCTCGACCGAGGTGATTCCGTACCACGACAACTTAGCGTTGCTGGTCGTCCATGTCCGCTCAAGAAATCCTCGTAATAGCAAGGTATCCCTCAATCCGCCAAATGATGCGTTCAAGCTAATGATCAAGGAACTGCCTAAGGGTGCGGACAAAGGCAGCATTATCGATCCCAACGACAACGTCGATCCGAAGGGCTTTTCGATGACGGTCAATTTGTTGCCAAAGGACGGCTATGATTTTGACCCGGGAGCAGATTTCGAGGATGCAACGGCCGTCGTACTCCCTATCGGAACCAAGGTTTGGCTAACGACCGAGCTCGACTATCGCGGCGACTTCGTATCGACGAGCAACATTGCCGTAGTCGAGCCGCAAGCGAGCGAAGCCAAAGCGGCGCATTGACCGGCAATGCCTACATGACGCCGACACAAAATCCAGAAAGCAAAAAGCCCGGCTATCGAAACCGGGCTAAATGCTTGATTTTACTGGTACGGCAGGAGGGGCTCGAACCCCCGACCCTCGGCTTAGAAGGCCGATGCTCTATCCAGCTGAGCTACTGCCGTAGTGATTGATCTCTGCGTGAAACCCGCGCCCGCATGGGTGCCGCCGGTTCCCTATCAAGCGAAATTCTAACCGAGCGGGCAAAAGACCGCGAATTCCGCTCCGCCTGCGCCACGCGATTCCGCGCCGTCGACATTGAACGAAGCACTGCCCGCCGCCCGCGCAGGGCCCGGATTATAACCGATCGCCCCGCGCCGCCATTACACCGGCTGCGGATGCAGCATGAACCAGCCGAGGAACAGAACCCCTGCGATCGCGCAGTACGCGCCGAACGACGCAAGACGCCCGCGGCCCTCGAAGTAGCTCATCAGGAAACGCACGCTCAGATACGCGGCGATCGCGGTCAGCACGCCGCCGAGCAGCGCGTCCGCGAGTTGGCTCGGCGCATGGAACAGCTTCGGCAATTCGAGCACGCCGGCCGCGAAAATGATCGGCGTGCCGAGCAGGAACGAGAACTCGGCGGCCTTTTCGGCAGTGAGGCCGGCCGCGTTGCCGGCGATCATCGTGAGACCGCTGCGCGAGAAGCCCGGAATCAGCGCGCCGATCTGCGCAAGACCGACGAAAAACGCCTGGCGGAACGTCAGCTTCTCCGGCGTCTGCAGCGCGCGCGCGCGCTGCAGACGATCGCCGAACCACAGCAGCACGCCATTGACGATCAGCGCGATCGCGACGATCCGCAAATCATGAAAAATCCGCTCGAGCCGTTTTTCGAGCAGCAGTCCGACGAGACCCGCCGGAATCGTGCCGATGATGAGCGCCCACATCATGTGGCCGTCGTCGTTGCTGCGGCCGCCGAGCGAGGCGAAGAAGCCGCGCACGAGCGAGCACCAGCGCTTGCGGAAATACCACAGCAGCGCAAAGGCCGTGCCGAGATGGAGCGCCACGAGGAACGGCAACAATTGCGGTGCATGCTTGTCGATATGCATGCCGAACAGCGCGGGCACGAGCAGCGTGTGGCCGAGGCTGCTCACCGGAAACAGTTCGGTGACGCCTTGCAGCACGCTCAGAAAGATCAGAAACGACAGGTTCACGCGGCGGTCCTTGTAAGGAAAATGTCGGGGAACGGCGCGCCGCACAAAAAATAACACCGGCGCATCAAAAGCGCACCGATTATGCCTGGCTGCCAGGTCAGCGCCAAGCGTTCAGGCCACATTCGAGGAAATATTGGCGCGCTGCGTCACAACTCGAAACCGTTGTTACGCCGCGGCAAGGTCGCGGGCTATGTACCGGGACACGTCGATGCGGGCGCGATACTGCGTGGGTGATGCTACGCGTTGCGGATGACAGCGTTCGGTCAGCGAGGACGCGTTTCGATCGAACTTGCGCAAACCGCGCGCGGGCGGGCGGCTTCGAGCCGCAACTCTTCCGGGTAGCCGATCCGCCGCGGGCGTCGATCGGAACCGAACGGGCGCGCCGAATCAGCGGCCGAGCGAGTGGAAGAAATAGTAGGTGCTTGCCGTGAACATGCCGAACAAGGCCACGCCCATTGCCATCGCGAGATCCATAAAGCCTCCTGAGCCGATCGCGCCCCGGAAGTCGAATCTACAGGGCGATTTGACGATTATCGGCAAGGTTTACGCTTTTCCGACACCCGCAATTTCCCGGGAAGGGTTTCCCCGTAGCGCAAAGCAGCGCAAAATCGCTGTCTCGCCCGTGCGACTTTCAACCTTATCGAGCCACTCATTGACCATGCCTCTCTCCCCGGAACAGGACATTCTCGAGATCGCCCAGGACACCTCGGTGCTCCGTTTTTCGCCGCAAGCCGGCGGCCGTCTGCTGTCGTGGACGATCGACGGCGAAGAGGTGATCCACTGGCCCGAGCACGCCGACTGGAGCGTGCCCGCGCGGATTCGCGGCGGCAATCCGCTGCTCTTTCCGTTCCTCGGCCGGCATCGCGTCGACGGCAAGATCGGCTACTGGCGCGATGCGCAAGGCACGGTGCGCGAGCTGCCGATGCACGGCTTCGCGCGCGACCTGCCGTTCGAGGCGCACGCCGACGTGCATGGCGCGGGCCTGCGCATGGTCCTCGAGGACAGCGAGGCGACCCGCGGCTTCTACCCGTTCGGCTTCCGTTTCGAAGCGGCCTACAGTCTCGCCGACGCGCGCACGCTCGACGTGACGCTCACCACCACCAATACCGGCAAGACGCGCCTGCCCTACTACGCCGGCCATCATTTCTACTTCACGCTGCCGCACACGCAGCGCGGCGCGACCACGATCGAGCTGCCGCCCACCGTGCGGCATCGCCAGCTCGAGGACGGCTCGATCAGCGCCGCCGAACCGGGCGAGCCGCGCTACACGCTCGACGAAGCACGCATCCACGACCGCTTCCACTGTCTGAGCGGCACGCCCGACCAGCCGGTGCGGCTCGTCGCGCCGGGCCTCGCGCGCGTCATCACGATCGATCTGCGGCGGCCGGGCTCGGTGCCCTGGTACTGCGTGACGACGTGGACCGAGACGCCGCAGTCGGATTTCTACTGCGTCGAGCCGTGGCTCGGGTTGCCCGACGCGATCCATAACGGCATGGGCCTGCGCTGGCTCGAAGCGGGTCAAACCGAAACGGCGGCGCTGCGTATTCACGTCGAGAAAACGCGCTGAGAATGTGGCGTTTCACGACCCGTCGAGGTAACGATGCAGCACCGCCCGCAACGTTACGCGGCGGTGGTACCCACACTGCCATTTGGCGTGCCGCACGGCAAAACCGTTAGAATCAGACGCTTTGTCTCCTCTGCCGCGTGATCGGGATCGGCGCGCGGCAGCGCTTTGCGAGGTCCAATGCTGGAAACAACAAGAATCAAACGACTCGCCTGTGCGTCATTGCTGGCGCTGCTCGCCGCGTGCGGGTCCGCGCCGGTCGGGCCAGGCTACTACCGGGTCGAACGGGGCGATACGCTGTCGAAAATCGCGCGCAGCAACCGGCAGTCGGTGCAGAGCATCGCCCGCTGGAACAACCTGACCAATCCCGACAGCATCGAGGTCGGCCAGGTGCTGCGCGTCGCGCCGCCCGGTGGCGCGGCGTCGACGAGCGGCGCGGTGCGTAGCGGCGGCGGCAATGGCAGCGCGAGCGCATCGGCCGCGCCGCGTCCGGCCCCCGCCGACAATGCTCCGGCCACCGCGCCCGCGTCCATCTCGCTCGTCTGGCCCGCCGACGGCACCGTGATCCGCCGCTTCGACGGCGCCAACTCGAAGGGCATCGACATCAGCGCGGCCGCCGGCACGCCGGTCGTAGCCGCGGCGTCGGGCACCGTGGTGTACGCCGGCAACGGTCTGCGCGGCTACGGCAATCTGCTGATCCTCAAGCACAACGCCGACTACCTGACCGCCTACGCGCACAACCGCGTGCTGCTCGTGAAGGAAGGCGAATCGGTCAAGCGCGGCCAGAAAATCGCCGAAATGGGCGACACCGACACCGATCGCGTGATGCTGCACTTCGAACTACGCTATCAGGGCCGCTCGATCGATCCGTCGAAAGAATTGCCGCCGCGCTAGGACCAGGCGGCACGCGGCGCGTCGGCATCATGCGCGGCGCGTGCCGTATCGCGCGCACGCGGCAAACCGGGCGCGGGAACCCCGCGTGCTATAAACGCTCAATTCGAGGCGGCCTCGCTGCGGCAGCCGCCCCTTTCGTTATTTGCAAGGAATCTGACATGAAGAGCGCATTGGCGCGCGTCGCGACGGCCGCGGCGGTCGGTCTTGGCCTGCTGACGCTCGGCGGCCTCGGCGGCTGCTCGAGCACGACCACGATGACCTACCTGCCGAGCGGCGACACCGGCTTCGCGATCAACTGCAGCGGCAGCGACGCGAGCGTGAGCTGGGCCGAGTGCTACAAGCGCGCGGGCGAAGTCTGCGGCAATTACGGCTACGACGTGGTGTCGAAAGACGTCGACAACGGCGCGACGTCGGGCGGCTCGATCGGCGGGATTTTCGGCGCGAATGTGAAAAACCGTTCGATGGTGGTGCGCTGCAAACAGTAACGCAGGCTGTGCCGGCGAGCGCAATCGCCTATTCACCGGTTAGCGGCGGCGCCAGCGTCCGGAACGCGGATCGATGCGCACGGCAAAGCGCAATAACAGCCCCAGCGCAATGGGCCATACGCCGAGAAAAATGATCAGCCAGGTCATGACCCGTACGATAAAAGATAATCGGCCATGATCGGTGACGCATGTGAATTCGCAATGAAGGAAGCGAAATCCGCCCGGCAAAATCCCCACGCATCCGGCGAAAAAAAGCCCGGCACGGAGCCGGGCTAACGGGGGTTCGGCGCATATCGGCAAAGGACCGGTTCACCATGCGCCAGAACGAAATCTAACAACCTGCATTTACAAGCGCAATCCATTATTTTTGCGGTCAATGTGACAGGCCGTACGGATTCCGCAAATCGCGAACCGGAAATGTCGCAATGAGCCTGGCTAAATGCGCCGGCTGTTTGATCTAAAGCGGGACAAATCACATAAATGAAATTTCCGGCGTGCGCCGTCTGCCAAAGGGCTGACCACGTCTGCGGAAATCGGCCACAAAACAACTGACAAAAGATCATTGGCCGATTTTAACTAATAGGCCCAGCCCGAAACCGACTTTCTCGATACCGAATAAACTTGGTGCGCCAACGCACGCAACAGGCCGATTTCTTATTTGTCTATTATAAATAAGTCATTTTACCTTTTTCATTGCGAAATTCGCGAATAGCGAAATATTAATATCGGCATATCTACCGACAAATGATTAATCCACATTCAGCCGTGTTTCCCGTTCACTCAATCGGACCACAATCTGACAATTGCATCACAGGCGAAGTGTATGCAACGGTTGCGCGCATCGCCCGATCGCGCCGTTGAATCCAATAACCTGAAGGTTCAAAATCCGGGCATCAGAAATCGACGGAGGAATCGAAGGCTTCGATAAACATCGCAGCCTTCGCTCCGCCAACCCGCACGAGCCGGACCTGCGGCCCGTCCGGCGAGCCCGCGCCGATGGTTTATAGTAACGACCCCCGTTCGACCCCGCTTACGATGACTTCCAACGACGCCCCCCACAGCCCCCTGTACGCCAAGCTGCTCGGCGAAACCGCCAAGATCGGCTGGAGCGAACTCGAACGCTTCTTTGCGCGCGGCATGCTGCTGCGCGTCGCGCGCGACCTCGATCTCGTGAGTGTCGCCGAAGCGATCGCCAGCGACGACACCGCGCAGGTCACGCAATGGCTCTCCGCCGGCCTCGTCGAGCGCGTGCAGTCCGAAACCGCCGCCGACTTCGCGGCGCGCGACCCCGACCTCTGGGCCGTGGTCGTGTCCCCGTGGGTTTGCGTGCAGGAACGCGCTTGAGCGACACGGTAGAAACCGCCGGCCCCCTCGCGCCCGCGCTGCCGGTGCGCTGGCACCGGCGCGTGCTCGCGCTGGCGTTTCCGATCGTCCTCGCCAACCTGACGCAGCCGATTCTCGGCGCGGTCGACACCGCCGTCGCCGGCCATCTGGACGATGCCTCGTATCTCGGCGGCGTCGCGCTCGGCGGGCTCTTCTTCAACTTCGTGTTCTGGGGCTTCGGCTTCCTGCGCATGGGCACGACGGGCCTCGTCGCGCAGGCGCACGGCGCGGACAACCATGACGAACTGCGCAACACCGTCGTGCGCGCGCTGCTGATGGCGGCCGCGATCGGCGCGGCGGTGCTGCTATTGCAGGCACCGCTGATCGGCTGCGCGCTGCGCCTGATCGGCGGCAGCGATGCCGTGCAACGGCACGCGCAGATCTATTGCCATGCGCGCATCTGGGCCGCGCCGCTCGCGCTCGGCAACTACGTCGTGCTCGGCTGGCTGCTCGGCACGCAGCGGGTGCGGCTCGCGCTGCTGTCGCAGGCGTTCATCAACGGCGTGAATATCGTCGCCGTGCTGCTCTACGTCTATGCATTCGATTGGGGCGTGGCCGGCATCGGCGCGGCCACCGCAACCGCCGACGCGCTCGGCTTCGTGCTCGGCCTCGCCCTGCTGTGGCACGGCAGACCGCGCGGCCTGCCGAAGCTGAGCCGCGCCGCCGTATTCGATGGCGCGGCGCTCAGGCGGCTCGTCGTGCTCAATCGCGACATCTTCGTGCGCACGCTGTGCCTGCTGTCGTCGTTCGGCTGGTTCGCGCATCTCGGCGCGCGTCAGGGCGATGCGACGCTCGCGGCCAACGCTCTGTTGCTCAACTTCCAGACCTTCATGGGATACGGACTCGATGGCTTCGCGCACGCGGCCGAGGCGCTCGTCGGCGCGGCAATCGGCGCGCGCGACCGCCGCGCGTTCACGCAGGCGGTCAGGATCACCGCACTATGGTCGGCCATCGGGGCGGTGGGATTCGCGCTCGTCTACTGGGGCGCGGGCGCGTGGATCATCGGGCGGCTGACCGATCAGGCGGCGGTGCGCGCGGCCGCCGACACCTATCTGCCGTGGGCGGCGCTCTCGCCGGTGATCTCGGTGTGGGGCTTCCTGCTCGACGGCGTGTTCATCGGCGCGACGCGTACGCGCGAGTTGATGTTGTCGATGGCGGTATCGCTCGCGGTATTCGTCGCGGCATCGTCGGCATTGCTCGCGTGGTACGGCAATCACGGGCTGTGGCTTGCGCTGCTGATCTTCATGGCCGCGCGCGGGGTGACGCTCGTGCGTTATTTGCCGCGCGTTTCGCGCGGGATTGCGGCGGCATAGCGCGTCGCGTATCTCTTTGTGTCGAATATCTCTTTATTGCGCCGCAACCCGGCCGCGCCGCGAGCGCGCGAAATCGGGAACGCTGCGCTGCGCCGGTTTTTCGCGGGACGACAGCCGGTTACGGATTGAAACAAGCGCATACATATCACATAACGCACGCACCCTAGAATGATTTCAGCCCGTGCTCTCCGCGCGAACAGTCAGCGCGGGTCAGAGGTGCCGGCGTGCCCGCGCCGGCACTTCGCCTCCCTCCCCTCGCCGTTTTCATTTCGCAGACTCGCTCGCTGACGCGCTTCGCGCGCTTTCTTTGTCACGCTTTCTTGGTCAGTTTGTCAGCGGTCTTTCCGTGCGGCTTCTCGCTACGCTTGCTGGCTGCGCTTCCTGCCTGAGCTTCTTATGGGCGCGCCTGATGGGCATTTTTAACGCGCGCCCCGCCGCTTCACGCGTAGCTAGCCGGCGCCGACCCGCGTGGCATGCGCAGCGTGCTCACTCCGCCGGCGGCGCGGGCACCATCGAGGGCGGCCGATCGTCGGTCGGCACGCCGTGGTAATCGGCGGGATCGTGCGGCGGGCCGCCGTGGTGGCCGGACGGATTGTCCGCGCAGCCGGCAACGCCGGCGCACAGCAGCAAGGCAAGGGTTAGAACGCGGATCATCGGCAGTCGTCTCCGGAGCAAAAGGTAGGCGGACAAACCGTCCGCCGGCGCGCCGAGAGTCTACCCGCAAAGCGCGCGGCATGACGCCGTCGCGCCCAGGCCCGAGCGGCCATTTCGTGAGATTTCGCGTGCCCTGATCTACTATAGGCTCATGGCCGAACGTTTCAGGAGACTGCCATGGACGCTGAATCGATCGCAGGTCTGATCGGACTCGCAGTAGGTCTGCTCGTGCTGGTGGCGCTGTCGGTTTTCGAATCGAAAACCTACCGGCGCGAACACGACGGCGAAGGCATGCTGCATCACTGGACGCATCAGCATCTGCATATGCCGCATTGGAAGTGGCCGCGACATTGAGCGCCGCATTCGCAGGCACCCGGCGACGATGATCTGGCGGCGCTCGAACCGCTGCGTTGGATGCCCGGATTGCGCTCCCGATGGATCAAGCCGCACTCGGCGTCGCGATGAGTTCGCGCGCCGAGTGGCGGGGGACGGTGCGCGCGGGGTATTGCATGTTTCAGGCTCGTGGCCCGGGTTCTTTGCCTTGCGCCGAGGGGTACATATAGACCAAAACAGACCAAACGATTGACGCGATCGGCTGGCTCCACCTATAATCTTTGGCTTGTCGGAGCGTAGCGCAGCCTGGTAGCGCATCTGATTTGGGATCAGAGGGTCGAAGGTTCGAATCCTTTCGCTCCGACCAAAGAAAATCAAGGACTTATGGCGTTTCGCCATAAGTCCTTTTTCTTTTTCTGGCTCCGTCAAACGGATTCCAGCGCAAACACGATCATGGCAATGATCGAACCAAAGAATAGGCATGCCCCGAGCGTGCGCTTGCGATTGAGCTCGGTCCACAGAATCACGCCCGTTAGCGACAGCAGCACGAGGCTCCCCGCGATGGAGTCGGCGAGCAGGACCCATCCGGCGCTGGCGCCATTGGCTCGGTGCAACGCCTCCAGCATGCCGATGACGCCCTGCTCCCGCCGCTCGACCGACACGAATGTGCCGCCTTTCCAATATTCGGCGTTGACGAAGTAGCGCGGGGAAATGAATCGCGCAGTCCAGCGCTCGGGCTGGACGACCGATTGATCTCCCCAGGTCACGGGCTGCGCAGGCTGACGCGACACGCTGGAGGGCGGCCGGTCGAGATGAAGCCCGGATCGAACCCACTTCCCTAAATCGCGCGGGTCGTTCAGCGAGCCGGCAGCAACCGGCAACTGTACGGTCGAGACCACGGGCCCTTGGCCTACGCGGAATTTCATGACGGCCCGATGGTTCTGCAATATGCCCGTCACACCGAACAGCAGCCCAAGGACGGCCCCCCACAGACCGACCCAGCCATGTATCTTGCGCAGCCATTTGAGAAACTGGCTGCGGCGCGAGCGCGTGGTGGCGCGGGTCGTATTGCCGGTACTCGCGGCGGCGACTCGAGTAGAAATTTGCATCTTTCGATCAGGTAGAACGGTTGTCCGGGGCATTCCTATTCCTGCACAGTGAATGCCGTGCCCGCGATTTCATGGAGCAGCTTGACGCGCTGCCGGCGACGATGGTTGGCCGAGCGCCCAGTCCGTGGCCGCATCGAATAGTGTCTGGCCATCGCTGCTCAGCTTTTCGAATGACCGGTTGCCGAGGAACAGCGCGACTCGCCGTGCCGGGGCGATAAAGTCGTAATCCATGGTGGAGCCCTTCTCATAGGCGAACACGACGGCGTGGGACGGTTCACCGGGAACGGTCGCGATCACGGTCGCGCCGGGGCCTGGCCTGCCCCACCCCATCTCGTCATCACGCGGATAGACCCAACGCTTTCCCGCGGGTACGCCACCGGCGATCGGGCTCGGCGCGTTGACCACGCTCACGTAGTGCTCCTTCTGCAGTTCGCCGAAGTCTTCCCCTTTCTTCTGGCCGGTGAAGCGCAACGAATCGTAAAGATCGGACTCCCAGGTGAGAAGCGGGATCGGCACGTCGCGAAAGCCCGTGCCTACCATGTCGCGGGCGCTGACGACCGAAGAGATGATCACGAGATCCATGCCATTCGACGCGCTTGCCGGCGTGTTTTCGTCCACCATGGTGACCGACATCCCGCGCGATTCCAGGTGGGCCCGCACCTTGTCATCCTCCTCGCGATCGCGATGGGAAAGCCGGGTCACGTAGAGAACGCGCTTGTGCAGCGCGACGCCGGGCGGCGAGCCTGCGGGAACGGACTGCGCCATGACCTCGTGAGAAAAACCGGCGACACTCACAGCGAACACGAGCGCGGCAAACCACATGCCCCGATGACGGGACGTCGTTGAGGAATGAGAGCTGCGAGTCGCAGCGGACCAGACACGGAAAGCAAAATCAAGCATGATGAGCAGGAGCAGGTTTATGCCGGCACGCAAGCCGGCATGGTTCAGAAGTCGAAGGTCGAGGTGAGAATGACGGTGCGTTCGAGTCCGATACCCAACTGACTCGACCCGGCCGACGCCCAGTAGTGCTTATTGAAGGCGTTTTCCACGTTGAGCTGGAAACTCGCCGCCTTGCCATAGATTTTCGTGTCGTAGCGGGCTCCTGCCGTGAACAACGTATAGCCCGGAATGTAGGCCTGGTTCGCATCGTTGATCGGACGCGAGCCGACGAAATACGCCCCGCCATTGACAGAAAATCCGTTGACGTGCGGCACGCGATAATTCAGAAAGACGCTTCCGGTATAACGCGGCGTGTTCTCCGGGCGCTTGCCGAGCGTGGTCGGATCGGTGCTATCGACCAGCGTTGCGTCCAGCCACATGCCTGTCGTCACGATCGAGAGATCGCGCGTGATGTCGCCCTGGTACGAGAATTCGACTCCCCGGTAGCGGCCCACGCCGTTTAATGCGTAGACATTGTCGGCATTCGCGCTGGCGGCCGGCTGCCGGATCTGGAACAGCGCCGCCGAGAAAATCCCGCCATTGTCGAAGCGATGGCGCACGCCGAGCTCTTCCTGCCGGCTCACGGCGGCAGGCAGCACCTGATAGGCGTTCGCCGCGGTCGCGGGCGCGCTGCCTGCCGATTCGAGCCCCTCGATATAGCTCGCATAGACGCTGGTTTGCGGCGTGAGCCTGAACACGAGGCTCGCGGCCGGCGAAACGTGATTGGCGTCCTGCGTGGGCGTATACGCCTGCGTGGCATGATACGAAGCGTAACGCAGGCCCGGCGTGAATTGCAGCCAGGACGTCAGGTCGATGCGATCGAATACGTAAGCCCCGCTATTCGAGGTGTGCTGCGCATAGAACGCCTTCGATCCCGCCGCCTTCAGGTTCGTGATGCTGATCGGGTTGTAGAGGTTCTGCGAGGCCGTAAAGTAATAAGTCGTGAAATCGGGCTGAAACTGCCACGTCTTGTTCACGCCAAACGTGACGTCATGGTGAAGGCGGCCCGTATCGAACAGCCCGTTGATTTCCGCGCGTACGACCTTGCTCTCGTAGAACTGTCCATCCTGCTGGCTGCCCTGCAAGGTGCCCGCGCCGGTGTTGACGTTGTATTTCTGGAAGACCCATAGCCAACGGTTGCGCTGCGTGATCGACTGGCCGATTTCCACATTGGCACGCCAGTTGTCCGAAAAGAGATAGTCGGCGCGCAGCAACTGGCTGGTCGCCGTTGCATTCGTTTTCCTGTCGTTCGGAACCAGCAACGTGGAAGGATCGGGCAAACGCGGAAGCGCGATGACACCGCTGACCGCGGCGAGAGGCGTAATGCCGGCCTGCTCGACGACATTCTGGTCGATGTGTTCGAGGTCGTACTTGAACGAAAGACGGTTAGTCGCGCGCCAGTCCAGCGCCACGCTGGCAAAGCGGCGAAAGCCGCGATCGCCGTCGATAGGCGTTTCGACGTGCTCGTCCATCGCATTCACGCGCAGGCCGAACTGGTTGTCGGGGCCGAAACGGCGGCCGATATCCGCGTGTGCACCAATGGACCCGTGCGAATCCGCCACGATCGAGGCCGAAGTGACGGGATCGCTCCCGGCGCGCTTCGTGACCATGTTCACCACGCCGGCCGGGACGATAAAGCCGTAGTACAACGCCGAGGCGCCTTTGAGCACTTCGACGCGCTCCTTGTTCTCCATCGGCATCCAGATGTTGTTGTCCACGGGCAGGACGCCGTTCAGCAAATAGCTGTTGCGGTTGTCGAGCGAGATGCCTCTTATGGATAACTGATCATATGCGATGCCGCTCAATTGCTGTCGAACGACGCCCGCCACGTTACGCAAACCGCCATAGAGGCCGGAGGCCGCCTGCGCCTTCAGCAGTTCCGACGTCACGACGTTGACGGTGGCAGGTACGTCCAGCACATCGAGTCCGGCGTACGGGCCGCTCTGTATCGACCTCGCTGCATACGCGCTTGCTTTCTCCTGCTTTGACGTGACGACGATCGCCTTCAGTTCGCTGCCGGGCCCGCTATCCGCCGTGGTGCTTGCCGCGGGACGGGTCGGGTTGACGGATGCCCCATTCCGCACCGAATCGCCGGAGATCGCGGTGTCGCTGTCGGTCGTCGATGCGCATGCCGCATAAGGCAAGCCGAGGCTCACGACAGCCAGGGCGGCGGCGATGGCAAACGGCGTTGGGGTCGATGATGATTGGGCCGAGCGTCGGCGGCGAAAGGTTGGGTGCATACACGGTGAAACGAGGGGCATGGAACGGACGATGAAGCATTGCTCCGCGATCGACGAGACACGGCTCGCAACGGCACAGGGCACCGAGCGAAAAGTTTTCAATCAGGAGTACATATCTTCACCACGGCGTGATCGACGGCGCGAACCTGTCTCGTCGCTGCATTTCAGCCGATTGGAAAAATCAGATTGTAAGCAGGCGGAAGTTGATCGTCAATGCATATGAGAATTATTATCATTAACTAATCTGTCGTGGCGTGAGGATAGTTGGGGGTAGTCAGGAACGGTTCGGCCAACCTCGCAACCAGTCAGGTCGCGATCTGCAGCATCTCCGCCAGCACCAGTCCAGCCGCCCCGCGCATTCCGGCAAGATAGCCCGCGTCGCCCAGAACCAGTTCCAGGGCGGCTCCCGGGTGCCAAGGCAAAAGGTCATTGACCTCCCGTGCAATTGCATCGAGGAGTGTCTGCCCGCCCGCAGCGATATCCCCATGCAAAATGAACATGCCGGGCGCGACGATCTGTTGAAGATTGGCGATGCCATAGGCCAGATTCCGGGCAAACTTCCTTAGCAGCAAGTCGGCATCGGACGAACCGCCGGATACCAGATCGGTCAACAGCCTGAAATCGAGCTTGTCGGCGTTGCTCAGGCCAACTGAACCGGCCTCGCGGCGAAGCCATCCGAGCGTGGCGATCGTCTCCAGGCAGCCGCGCTGTCCGCAGTGGCAGAGGGCTCCGCCCACGTGCACACGGGTATGTCCAAGTTCGCCGCCCGTTCCCTTCGGCCCGCGCAGCACGCGACCATTGAGAAAGAGCGCGGAGCCGATACCCTTCGTAACGTACAGGACAGCGAAACTATTTTTCCCTCGGCCCGCGCCGAACCACCTGTCTCCAAGCAGGAGAGCACGCGGATGGTGGTCGACGAATGTCGGCAAGCCGAAGCGGCCTTGAACTTCGTCCCGAATCCGCAGACCACCCAGACCCGGCGTCATGGCGTTATCGACGATCGATCCGCTGTCGGTGTCGACCATGCCGGCCACCGCCACGCCAATGCCGAAGGGCGCTCTCCCGGCACGCTTCAGGGTGGCCTGGACGCACTTGAAAATGATTTTCAGCAATTCGGACTGCGGCACGTCGCATGAGTCGAACGGCAGCCAGTTTTCAGCCCGAATGCGGCCGTCCATCGAGACGAGCGCAGCACGTACGCCGTCATGCATGAGCAGAACGCCACACAGGGGCTTTGCGTCGGCGGCGAACCAGAGGGGGCGCGCCGGCTTGCCGCCGACGTTATTCGCCGGCAGAGGCTCGCCTTCCACGAGTAAGCCCTTGTCGAGCAGCGGCTGAAGTATCCCGGTCATCGTGGACCGGTTGACGTCGGCATGCCGCGCAAGTTCTGCGCGGCTGGTCGGTCCGAGGTCGAACAGCGCCTGAACCACCCGGTTGCGGTTTGCAGAGCCGACATCGGATGACGAAATCAGGCCCGCTCTCCCCTGCCGGCGGTCGCCGGGCTCAAGGAAGTCATCGAGGCCACGAGAATTTCCGACCGTGCGGCCGAGTGCGTTGGTTTCTTTCATTTTGCAATCGTGTTGGTCGCCGAAGGCCGAACCATTGCCCGGCTAGTCTGAATATTACAGGTGATCGCGATTGTCTCTGTCGGGCGAGGTAAGAAGTACACGAGCGCGTCACATGTTTGTGTGAGACTCGAACATACTAAAACATGATGCACCAACGTCATGCACCGCTCGTCCGTCTGTCTTTCCCTTCTCGTGACCCCGCTGTACTTACCGCCTTTGGATATACCCATGGAAAAAATGAAAATGCCGCCAGGAAACGTTCAGAAGCTGCAGGGACCCGCGTTTCCCCTACGCGCCACGGCTCTCGCTGTCATCGTCCTCGTCCCGGTCTTGCTGTCCGGATGCGGCAGCAGCGATGACAATCCTGGCAGTACTACGCAAACGCCGACGCCGACGCCGGCTCCCGCTCCGGTCGCAACGTGGCAATTGCCGGCCTCGGAACTGCCGCTCGGCCCTTCGGGACAGCAGGAAGCGCGCACCACCACGCCGTTGAAAACGGGAGTCACTTACTATCAGATAACGCGCGGTCAAACAGCGAGCAGCGATTTCTGGACGATCACCGTTCAGTTCGCGAAAACACAGTCCGCAGCGGCCCCTGCCGCCGCCGCACTGGCGACGGCAGGCTATCAGGTGCGTTATGACTCGGCGGGTACAGGCCCAGACGGTTCGCCACTCGGATTCAACGTTTCCGTGGGCCAGTATCCTACGCAAGCGGCCGCGCAGACCGCCGCGACGACCATCGCGCAGCAGACGAACAACGCCTATACGCTCAAAGTGCGCAACACCGGCCTCGACGGCAATGCCTCGTCGACCGGCCCGTGGCTCGTCAATGTCCTTGCCATCGCGCCCACCTTCAAGGGCAATCTGCAGAACGTCATTGCAGGCGGCAACCAGGCGGACACCGGCGGCATGATCGGCCCCGCGGGTCTCGAAACGCCTCAGTCCACGGCCGCGCGAATGGGCGCATTTGCCGCCATTAACTCCGGATACGGTTCGGCAACCGCGCTCGCGACCGGCGGAACGGCAAGCACCCTCGTCTCCAATGGGAAACTCGAAGGCATGGCGGTGAACGGTCAACCGGCTGTCTCGTTCGCACAGGTCAACGGCTCGCCGTCGGTCTCGTTCCTGCAAAACGTGTCGACGACGGCGACGGTCACCAGCAGTCAAGGGGCCAGTGCGTCGATCCTTGGAGAGAACCGCTCCATTCTCGGACAGGTCTACAACTGCGGCAGTCCGGGCGCATTGCCTAACGCGGGGCCCGCGATGGATTATCCGTGCACGAACTACAACGACCTCGTGCTGTATGACGGCAACTACAACGGCGGCCTGACATCGGCCACTAACGTCGACCCCGGCTACTCGGGAGCAACCTATGAGGTACTGGTCGATAGCAAGGGCGCCGTGGTTTCCGGAAGTACCGTTCTGGGAGCGCCGCCTCCGCCGGGTGGCTACGTTCTTCAAGGGCTCGGCACAAGCGCGGCATGGCTGCAACAGAATGCGGCCAACGGCGCCTCGCTCAACGTGACGCAAAACGTGCAGTCCAACGCGGGACCGATGACGCTGGCTCAAGGTACGTCGCTGGCAGCGGCAGGTCCTACCCTGCTGCCCGCCGCAACGGTCCAGCAATCCGCCGTGGCCGAGGGATTCTCGCCCACTTTCGGCAACCTCGATCGCACCGGCAGTTGGTACTGGGGCTGGTTCATGGCTCGCAACCCGCGAACGATGATCGGCACGACACCCGACGGCACCATTCTTCTCGTGGAAATAGATGGGCGCCAACCCGGACTGTCCATCGGGACGACCATCCAGGAAACGGCAAACGTCATGCAATGGCTTGGCGCCAGCAAGGCCATCAATCTGGATGGCGGCGGGTCCAGCGCCATGATCGTCAACGGGGCCGACGTCGCTCATCCGTCGGATAACTCGCCGGCAACGCCGACCCAACGAAAGGTCATCTCGTCACTGGTGTTGACCCAGTAATCGCTGTTCGCGCTCGCCCGCTCCGCTCACTAGCCGTGCGGGCGAGCGCGGCTCGGGCGAGCGACGGTAACGCGTGTCGACGCATCCGCATCATGATGCAACACGCCACGGCTTTTTCAAACGACGGTACCCGCCCACCCAACTCAACCACGCTGCTTGCGCGGACTGTCCTCGAGATCGGCGATCGATTGATCGATCGAATCCATATGCGCGGTCATGGCCGCCCTCGCGAGCGCGGGGTCTCTCGCGGCAATTGCCGCATAGATGGCGCGGTGCTCGCTATGCGCCTGCGAGCGCCGTTGCGGAAGACGGGCCGCCGTGAAGGCTTCTTCTTCGACCATGGTGCGCAAGTTTCCGATGATCTTGGCAAGCAGCGGATTACCGGTGGCCCGGGCAATCGCCACATGAAAATCGGCGTCCAGCTTGTTACGGCTCGCGGCGTCGTCTTCGCTCTCCAGCCGGTCGAGAATCGATGCGATTTCGTCAAGCTGCGCCTTGCTGCAACACCGTGCCGCTTCCTCGGCCGATGGAATCTCGACGTAGCGCCTCACCTGATTCAGATGCGCCGGCGCGTAGCCGCCGAATACGAGTTCAGGTTTGACCTCCGTGGCCACGACGAAAGTACCGGACCCGCTTCTGGCAACGGTCAGGCCCATCGCGTCCAGACTCACGAGCGCTTCACGGATGACTGGCCGGCTCACGCCGAAGAGCCGCGCCAACTCGTTTTCCGACGGCAGCCGCTCGTTGATGCCCAACTCCCCGGACTGAATGCTGGCGATAAGCCGCTCGCGCACCTCGTCGACGGCACGACGGCGGCCGATCTTTTCGATCGATCCGGCAAAGGACGGCGCATTAGACACGGATGACTCCAATCTGCCGGGCGCGTTGCACATGCAATCCCTCGCGATGAAGCGCGGCACAGGAAGCGCGATATGACGATGCGCGCAAGACGTCAGTTAGCATGGATGGTTCGCGACGGTATTGACGAGAGTGCCGATCTGGGAAATTTCGATCTCTATTGTATCGCCCTTCTTCAACCAGACAGGCGGCTCGCGAAACGCGCCGACACCACCGGGCGTGCCCGTGATGATGACGTCGCCGGGTCGTAGCGGCGTGAACGACGAGCAATACTCGATGAGCTCCGCAATGCCGAAGATCAGGTCGCTCGTGTTCGCGCGCTGCATGACCGTGCCGTTCAGACGGGTAGTCAACGCGAGATTCGAGGGGTCCGGAATCTCGTCGGCGGTGACGAGCCAGGGGCCGAATGCGCCCGTCGACGGAAAATTCTTGCCGGGCGTGAATTGCGTCGTATGACGTTGCCAGTCACGAATGCTCCCGTCGTTGTAGCACGCATATCCCGCGACGTATTCGAGTGCATGTGCAGACGGCACGCGATGTGCCTCGCGGCCGATCACCACGGCCAGCTCGCCTTCGAAATCCAGTTGCGTCGACTCGGGCGGACACACGAGCGCGCCGAGATGGCCGCATTGGGAATCGGCGAAGCGCGTGAAGATCATCGGATGCGACGGCAGCGCGCGGCCCGTTTCCTTCACATGTGCATGGTAGTTGATGCCGACACACAGAATCTTGCCGGGATCGGAAATGACCGGCAGCATGTCTACCTGGTCGAGCGGCAAATGCTCCGTGGACTCAAGCGCCCAACGGGCAATGTCCGGCAAACGCCCAAGCGCAAGCGCGTGCCTGAGCGTCGCGCCGACCTCGGAGGAAATCGGCGCCACGTCGATAATCCGGTCTTCCTCGACGACGCCATAGGACGCGCGTCCATCGACGCGAAAACTTGCGAGCTTCATGCGGGAATCAGTCCGTTCGATGTTGAAAGGGATCAGGCGGAGTGCCGGACCGCATTGGCCTGTCGCAAGCTGTCCGGCGCGCTCGCGAACCAGGTGCAAACGGCGGCGACCACAAGGCACACCCCCATCAGCACGAGTCCCGATGCGAACGACGGCGATACCGAGCGTGCGTAACCGACGAGATACGGTCCGGCGAAGGCGCCAAGCACGCCGCCGATGTTGACGATCCCCATCACGATGCCGGTCACGCCGGGCGGCACCGCATCGGTGGCGATCGACCAGACGACCGGATACACGCCATAGATGCCACATGCGGCGATCGTCAGCAGCAGCATCGCGATACCGAAGGACACGTTCCCATAGGTGGCCGCGCCCACGATCAGCGCCAGCGCCGAGACGACCAGCGGCCACACGGCATAGCCGCGCCGGCTCACGGCCCGATCGGCGAGATTCGACAGGATGACTAAGGAAATGACAGAAACCGCGAACGGCAGCGAGCTATACCAGCCCAGGGCGACAGAATCGAGGAGGACGCGTATTGCTTGATGACGCTCGGCAGCCAGATCACGAAGCCGAGAAAACCGATGTTCCAGAACAGCAACACGAAGAAGATCAGGATCACGGCGGGCGAGCGCAACTGCTCGAACACGACCTCGCGCGTCGCTTCCTGACGGGCGGCCGCGCTGGACGCCAAATCCGAGGCAGCGAGATGCTTCAGGAGCGCGGCGCGATCCTGATCGCTCAGCCACTTCGCGGCGGCGGGCTTTTCCGCCATGCCCCATAGCCAGACGGCCGCCCACACCAGCGGAAGAATGCCTTCGACGATAAAGAGCGTTTTCCAGCTTCCGTGTTGCAGAATCAGGCCGGCCATCGGCCCGCTGACCGCCGCTGAAATCGGATAGCACAACTGCCAGATGCCGTTTGCGCGAGCGCGCTCCCGTTCATTGAACCAGGCGCGCACGATCACGAGGAAGGTCGGAAAAATGCCCCCTTCCGCGAGACCGAGCAGAAAGCGCACGATCACGAGCTGGGTGGCACTGGTCACGAAGCCCTGCGCAATGGCAACGATGCCCCATGCGACCATCAGCACCGCCACCAGCGATCTCGCGTGGCCCCGGTCGGCCAGCCAGCCGCCGGCGGCCTGCGTAATCGCGTAACCGAGAAACAGCACGCCCGACGAGAAGCCGAGCACGCTGGCCGTGAGCCCGAGTTCCGGCCCCATGGTCGGGATGGCGAAGCTGATATTGGTGCGATCGAGAAAGGCGATCAGGAATGTCACCATCATGATCGGCAACAGGATGATCCATCGGCGTAACATGCAGGTCTCCGTTTTCTATGTGTGTTGTCGTGTCGTCAGCCGATCTCGCGCAGGAACTCGCCCGCCATGCCGGCAACGAGCTCCGCGTCTTCGAGATGCGGGAAATGTCCAAGACCGGACAATGCGCGCAGCTCGACGCGCGGCGCCTGGGTCAGCCCGTCGCGCGCCGCCTCGACCATGTCCTGCGATACGAGCCAGTCTTCGGTGCCGCGCGCGATCAGCACAGGACACCGAACGTTTTCCAGCAGCGCTCTGGAATCGCAATGTGCGTAGGCACGAAGGTCGCCTTGCTGGGCAACCGGGATGATCGACAGCACGCCCCATTCGGAAAACGCGCGCGCCTCGTCCGATGCGGCGGAGCCCACGAGACTCATCGAGAAGTCGAGATTCGCGTGCATCAGGTTCACCTGCGGGTGCGTCATCATCTCGAGCGCGCCGTCGGTGAAAGTCGGCGTATGCGCGGCGCCCTGCAAGGCGATCACCGCCCGCACCTCCGGATGGCGAGCGCCCAGCAGTAGCGCGAGGTTGCCGCCGATCGAGCATCCCATCACCGCCGGGCGTTCGAGCCCCAGCGTCTGCGCGAAACGCCATAGCCAGGCCTGGATCGACTCGATATCGCTGAGGCAGACGTTGCCTGCGAGCGGCCAGCTTTTGCCGTGCCCCGGCAAGTCCGGCGCGACGCAATGAAACTCCGGCGCGAGGCGCTGCATCACGCCTTGCCATTGGCGGTTCTCGCGTCCCGGGGTATGCATGAGCAGGATCGGCTTACCGCTGCCCGCACTTTCGTAGTACGTGCGCACGCCGTCCACATCGACGTAGCGTCCGACGATTTCAGTCATGGGAATCTCCAGAGGCAACCAGGTGCCGTGTCAACCGGAACAGCTGCCAGAGCGGACGATTGGCCCACGTCGCGGCCAGGGCGTCGCCGCTGACCCGGAGTTGGCCGTGCACGACGTTGATGGCCGCGCCGTAGGGCTTCTCGCCGGCGACGAGCTGCGCCCATTCGTCAGCGGGACCCGCTACGACGAACGCCGGCGCATCCGGCTCGACAAGCGCGAGGCTGCCGCGCTCGATACGCAGGCCGATACGGCGGCCGCCCACCTCGAAGCCGAACGCCAGCTCGCGCAGATGCGCGCCGCGCTGGCGGAAGTCGTCGTCCGCATTGGCGGCGGCCACGACCCGCTGCCAGAACGGCTCGCTGCCGACGGTGTCACTCAGTACGATCATTGCGCTCACTTTGAATCTCCCACGATGCCGAGTTTGCGCAAGAGGCGATCCGCGTTTCGGTACAGCACGCCTTCGAGTGCGTCGGGCGAGAACGGGTGCATGCGTACGCGTTCGAGCGCGGTCGGAATCGGCACGACCGGAAAGCCGCTCGCGAACAGGATGCGATCGGGAATGCAGGTGTTGGCGGCCTCGGCGAACTGCGCGCAGCCCGGCAGATGAAAGTAGAACGAAGTATCGACATAGACGTTCTCGTGCCGGAACGCGAGCGCGATCGTTTCGGTGACCCAGGGCCAGCCGGAATGGTCGATGACGATCGTGAGTTCGGGGAAATCGCAGGCCACGTCGTCGATCGGCAGGACGCTGCCGTGTTCGAGCCGCGGGCCGGCGAACGGCAGCGGACCGCTCGTTATCACGACCGGCACGCCGAGTTCCGCGCATTTCGCGTAGATCGGGTAGAGCCGCCGATCATTCGCGGCGATGCGGCCGCCGTACGGATCGAGCGCGACGCCTTTCAAGCCGAGTTCTTCGACCGCGCGCCGCACTTCGCGCACCGAGCGCATGCCGAGCAGAGGATCGATGCCCGCCAGCCCCACCACGCGATCGGGATAGCCGTGCATGACTTCGGCGACGTATTCGTTCGTGACGTCATTGGCGCTCGTGCCGCTCGATTGGCGGCCGGCGAATACGACGCGCTCGACATCGAGCCGCGTCAGGTCCTGCATCCACTCGTCGATCGTGCGCGGTTGCGGCTGCGGCGAGCCGAGCTTGCGCATCACGGTTTGCGTGAGCGGCAGCTCCAGCGCGCGCAGGTATTCGGGCGTGGGCGGGCGAGCCCGGAAATCGATGATAGCCATCAAGCAGTCCTTACGTGAAGAAAACGATCAGCTGCGAAATCTTGCGATGACAGCGGGATCGGGATCGACTCCGAGCCCGGGATTCTGGGGAACGCGCAGCATGCCGTCGACTGGATGAATCCAGTCGCCATAGAGATTCTCGGGAAGGTCCACATACAGCCGCTCGAATGGCACGTCGTCGTGTCCGGACGCCGCGATCAGATGCAGCGTGGCGAGAAAGCCCGGTCCGAAATACGGCGAATGCGGCGCGATGCGCACCTTGGCCCGATCCGCGAGCGCGAAAATCTTCAGCATCTCGCTGACGCCCCCGCACTTGATGACACTCGGCTGCACGAAGTCGAGCGCGCGCGCGTCGAGCAGATCGGCGAAACCGTGGACGTTTGCCACGTTCTCGCCGGCCGCGATCGGCGCGGCGCCGTCTTCGCGCAGCACCGCGAGCGACGCCCGGTCTTCGGGCGGCCAGATCGGCTCTTCGAGCCAGTACAGGTTGCATGCGCGCAAGGCCCCGGCGATCTCGCGAGCGGCGTCCAGCGTCCAGGCGCAATTGCAGTCGACCATCAGGCGCGTGGCCTCCCCCGCGGCGCCGCGAGCCGCCTCGATGTTGGCAGGCTCGATCTCATGAAGCTTGAGCGAACGATAGCCGTCACCCAATGCACGCGAGCAATTGTGGGCCACGTCCCGCGGGTTGCCGTAGCGCAGCAGGCTCGCATAGGCAGACAGGGCCGGGACTTCGGCGGCGGGGTTGAGCAGCTTGTAGAGCGGCTGGCCCGCCACCTTCGCGGCCAGATCCCACAACGAGATGTTGATACCCGATATGCCGTACGTAACCGGGCCATTGCGGCCGAACAGATGGAGTTTTTTCTCCAGCATCTCGCAGATCGCGTCGAGCTCGGCCGGATCGGCGCCGATGATGAGCGGCGTAATCATCTGATCGATCGCGGCCTGCGTGGACGGATCGACGTTGAAGCCGAACGCTTCGCCCCAGCCGCTCAGGCCATCGTCCGTGCGAATCTCGACGAGCAGCACGTCGATCGTGCCCCAGACCGTCCCGCCAAAGCCCGTGGGCGAACCGCCGTGCGAAAACGGCAGGCGAACGATGGTCGTCTCCACCGAAGCAATCTTCATCGCGTCTCCTCGATCTATGCCGCCGCCTGACACTCGGCCATATTTTGACTTGCTGCCAAGCTGCCTTACAGATTAAGTCTAAGCATCATCGCGGCAATACGCAAGCAATGTTTCCAGGATCGCGAACGGGAGCCCCTTTCCGCCAGGCCCCCTCGTCTTGCAAACCGTCATCCACACATGCGACAGTGTCCGCATCCGGCACCGCCGCTGCCCCGCCACCGTCGCGCGCCCCTCAAGGAGACATACATGGACCTGATCCTCTGGCGTCACGCCGAAGCCGAAGATGTCGCCGCCAGCGATCTCGCCCGCGCGCTCACGACACGCGGCCGCAAGCAGGCGCAAGGCGTCGCCAAATGGCTGCGCGCCCGCCTGCCCGAGGACTCCGTGGTGCTCGCGAGCCCGGCGATACGCACGATCCAGACCGCCGAGACCCTCAGCGACCAGTACCGCGTAGTGCGCGAACTCGCGCCGAACGCGAGCGCGCGCGAAGTGCTCGACGCCGCCGGCTGGCCCGACGGCATCGCGCAGACTGTTGTAATCGTGGGACACCAGCCGACGCTCGGCCACGTCGCCGCGCAATTGCTCGGCAATAGCCCCGCGAGCTGGCCGCTGAAAAAAGCCGGCGTCTGGTGGATCGCGAGCCGCGAGCGCGACGGCGCGGAACAGGCCGTCCTGCGGGCCGCGATCAGTCCCGAGCTGGTCTGACGCGGCTTCCTCCGGACACCCAAACATCGGGAAGCGCACGCGAGCGGCTTACGGGCAGTCATCCAATCGTCACCGGTTTTTCATGCAAGCGTCACCCGGCGTTACTACATTGGCGAAAAAAGAATTTCACACTCTTTTCGATCAGGACCGCCAATGCGAGAACTGCCGACGCCCACCTTGCCCTTCGCTTCGCTCCTCGAATCGCGCCGTTTGCCGCGCGCCGAGGAAACGGTCACCGCCCAGCATCGATTGGAAGTGTCGTGGGCGCGTACCGACGAAGAATTGCGCGAGGCACAGCATCTGCGCTACCGCGTGTTCGCCGACGAAATGGGCGCGCGCCTGTCCGGCCCCACGGGCCTCGATGTCGATGCATTCGATTCGTACTGCGATCATCTGCTCGTGCGCGATCTCGACACGCTGAAGGTGGTCGGCACGTATCGCGCGTTGCCGCCGCACCAGGCCGCGCGCATCGGCCGCCTGTATGCGGAAAGCGAATTCGACGTGTCGCGTCTCACGCACCTGCGCGCGAAGATGGTCGAAGTGGGCCGCTCGTGCGTGCACCCCGACTATCGCAGCGGCTCGGTCATCATGTCGCTGTGGGCCGGTCTCGCCGCGTACATGAAGCACAACGGCTACGAGACGATGCTCGGCTGCGCGAGCGTCGCGATGGTCGACGGCGGCCACTATGCGGCCAACCTGTACTGCTCGCTGCGCGACAATGCGCTGACCGCGCCGGAATATCGCGCGTTCCCGCATACGCCGCTGCCGGTCGACGATCTGCAGACGGGCGCCGTCGTGGCCCCGCCGCCGCTCGTGAAGGGTTATCTGCGTCTTGGCGCGAAGATTTGCGGCGCACCGGCATGGGACCCCGACTTCAACACCGCGGACTTCCTGACGCTGTTCCGTCTGTCCGACATCAATGCGCGCTATGCCCGCCACTTCCTCGGCGACGCGCTGCCGCGCTGAGCAGGCAGTGTGAGCGCGCCGCAAACAAAAAGCCCGGCAAATGCCGGGCTTTTTTCATTCATGCGCGAACTGAAACGAAACGCTCGAAGGCAAGGACATGAAGCCGCGACATGACGCGCGGCCTCGCATGCCCATCAATCTTCCGTATAAACCACACGATACGGAATCCCAACCTTCTCCCACTCCGCCGCTTCCTGAATCAGGCTGTAATCGGTCAGCGGATTGTTGACGACCCATTCGTTCGGCAAGCGCACCTCGTAACCGCCGTTGGCCTGCGCCACCGAGATCCACGGCAGGCCGACGTCCGCGCGGCGGCGGCACAGCAGCGCCGCGAGCCGCAGGCAGAACAGCAGCGGCCATTCGACGTCGCGCGCCTGCGAGAGCTTGCCGAGCTTGCCCGCATGACCGAGCACGAGCGCCGCGAGGCGCGCCTGATCGGTACGCGAGAAACCCGGCATGTCGGCATTGCTCGCGATATAGGCCGAATGCTTGTGATAGGCGCTATGCGAAATGGAGAGCCCGATCTCGTGCAGCGACGCCGCCCAGCCGATGAACATGCGGTTTTCCGCGCGGCGCTCTTCGTCGGGCTCGGTGAACTGGTCGTAGAAGCTCATCGACAGATCGCCGATGCGCCCCGCCTGCGCGCGATCGACGCCGTAGCGGCGCATGAAGCCCTCCACCGTGACCGTGCGCATGTCTTCGTGCTGCGAGCGGCCGAGCAGGTCGTACATGACGCCGAGGCGCAATGCGCCGTCGGTGGTGTCGACGTAATCGACGCCGAGTTCGTCGAACACCGCGATCATGATCGACAGCCCGCCCGCGAGCACCGGTATGCGGTCGCCCTTCAGCGCGACGAGCTTCAGGCGGTTCACGTTCTCGGCCTTGATCAGCGCGCGCTTGAGCTTCTCCAGGCCGCCGCGCGAAATGCCGTGCGTGACGCCCGCATCGTTGAAGCCGTTCGCCTCGACCAGTTCGGCGAGCGCGCGCGCCGTGCCCGACGAGCCGATCGCCTGCTCCCAGCCGGTCTTCTTGTACTCGGCGGAAATGATCTGGATTTCGCGGCGCGCCGCGAGTTCGGCCTGGCGCATCGTGTATTCGTCGACGTTGCCGGCCGGAAAAAATGCGCGGCTATGGCTCACGCAGCCGATATACAGGCTCTCCATCTTGATCGGCGTGTAGTGCGAGCCGATGATGAATTCCGTCGAGCCGCCGCCGATGTCGACGACGAGCCGCTGGCCCGCGCTCGCCGGCACCGAATGCGCGGCGCCCGCGTAAATCAGGCGCGCTTCCTCGCGCCCCGCGATCACTTCGATCGGAAAACCGAGCGCGGCCTGCGCCTCGCCGAGAAATTCGCCGGCGTTCTTCGCGATGCGTAGCGTATTGGTCGCGACCGCGCGCACGTGGTCGGGATGAAAGTCGCGCAGACGCTCGCCGAAACGCTTCAGCGCGTCCCAGCCGCGCACCTGCGAGGCACGGTCGAGCATCTTGTCGCTCGACAGGCCGGCCGCAAGGCGCACCGGCTCGCGCAATGCATCGACCTGATAGATCTGGCTGCCCGCGTCGGTTTCCTCGACCCGGCCCACGATCAGCCGGAAGCTGTTCGAACCGAGATCGACCGCAGCGAGGAGTTGAGGGGTATTGGCCATCGGGTAAGCGGACTCCATGCGCGCTAGCGCGGCGGCTGCGGCGCCGGGCGTAGATGCCGGCAGCACCGCGCGCCGGCCCGGCGTTTTCGGCGCACGTTGCGCGTCGCGGCCGGCCGCGCTGTTCAAAGACGCCATTCTAAGCGTACCGGGCCTCACAATGTCACCTCTGAGCGCAGGGAGACTGGAATGGTCGCACAAGCCGTGCGTCATATTGACGACAGACGCCGATTACGGCATAAAATCTCAAAATAGCAAGAATGTCATAAGGGCGTCATTAAACTGTGCGAATTTCCGAGCGTCTTTCCGCCTCCATTCCAGACATTCCACTTCCGCTGCCGATGTCCATCCGCTATCCCTTATTGAATCGCGAACTGGGCATTCTGGGTTTCAACGAGCGTGTACTGGCGCAAGCCGCCGACCCCGCCGTCCCCCTGCTCGAACGCCTGCGCTTCATCTGCATCACCAGCAGCAATCTCGACGAATTCTTCGAAGTCCGCATGGCCGGGCTCCAGGAGCAGATCCGCGACAACCCTGGCGCGCTGTCGCCCGACGGCATGTCGCTGCAGCACGTGTACGGCCTCGTGGTCGAGCGGGCGCAGAAGCTCGTGCATCGCCAGTACACGATGCTGCACGACACGGTGCTGCCCGCGCTCGAACAGGAAGGCATCTATTTTCACGGCACCGAAGCCTGGAGCGACGCGCAGACCGAATGGGCGCGCAACTACTTCTTCGACGAACTGCTGCCGGTGCTCACGCCGATCGGCCTCGACCCGGCGCATCCGTTTCCGCGCGTGCTCAACAAGAGCCTGAACTTCGTCGTCGAACTCGAAGGCAAGGACGCCTTCGGCCGCCAGGCGATGATGGGCATCGTGCAGGCGCCGCGCGCGCTGCCGCGGCTCGTGCGCATGCCGCAGGAACTGTCGGGCTATCCGCATGGCTTCGTGCTGCTGAGCTCGCTGTTGCAGCGCTTCGTCGGCGAGCTGTTTCCGAGTCTCGTCGTGCGCAGCTGCAACCAGTTTCGCATCACGCGCAACAGCGAACTGTTCGTCGACGAGGACGAAATCACCAACCTGCGCGTCGCGCTGCAGGGCGAACTACCGGCGCGGCATCTCGGCAACGCAGTGCGCCTCGAAGTGTCGGCCGAAACGCCGGCGCACGTCGTGCGGCGCCTGCTCGACGAAAGCGGCCTGTCGAACAAGGACTGCTACTACGCGAACGGCCCGGTCAATCTGGTGCGGCTCATGCAGTTGCCCGAGATGGTCGACCGGCCCGATCTGAAGTTCGTACCGCATATTCCGTCGACGCCGACGCAGATCGCCAACAGCGCCAGCATGTTCGACGTGATCGATCAGGGCGACGTGCTGCTGCATCACCCGTACGAGAGCTTCCAGCCCGTGCTGGAACTGCTGCTGCAGGCCGCCAAGGACCCGAACGTGGTCGCGATCAAGCAGACCATCTACCGCACCGGCACCGACTCGCCGCTGATGGACGCGCTGATGCAGGCCGCGCGCAACGGCAAGGAAGTCACGGTGGTGGTCGAGCTGCTCGCGCGCTTCGACGAGGAAACCAACATCAACTGGGCCTCGCAGCTCGAAGCGGTCGGCGCGCACGTGGTCTACGGCGTGGTCGGCCACAAGTGCCACGCGAAGATGATGCTGATCGTGCGGCGCGTGTCGTCGGGCGGCAAGACCACGCTCAAGCGCTACGTGCACCTCGGTACCGGTAACTATCATCCGCGCACCGCGCGTCTTTATACCGACTTCGGTCTGATGACCGCCGATCAGAAAATCTGCGAGGACGTGCACCACGTGTTCCAGCAACTGACCGGCATCGGCGGCGAACTGAAGCTGCACGAGCTGTGGCAATCGCCGTTCACGCTGCACCCGAAGCTCGTCGAGTCGATCCGCAAGGAAGCCGAGCATGCGCGCGCCGGCAAGAAGGCGCGCATCGTCGCGAAGATGAACGCGCTGCTGGAGCCGACCGTGATCGCCGAGCTGTACGAGGCGTCGCAGGCCGGCGTGAAGATCGATCTGATCGTGCGCGGCGTATGCTCGCTGCAGCCCGGCGTGGCGGGACTTTCGGAGAACATCACGGTGCGCTCGATCGTCGGGCGCTTCCTCGAACACCATCGCACCTACTACTTCTACGACGACGGCAAGGAGCAGGTCTATCTGTCGAGCGCCGACTGGATGGATCGCAACCTGTTCCGCCGCGTCGAAGTCGCGTTCCCGGTCAATAACCGGCGCCTGAAGCGGCGCGTGATCGCGGAAGGGCTGTCGGCGTTTCTCGGCGACAACCAGTCCGCGTGGCTCATGCAAAGCGACGGACACTATCGCCGGCGCCGGCCGGGCAAGTCGTCGCGCAATGCGCAGATGAGTCTGCTCGCGAAGTTCTGCGCATAGCCGTTGTGTTTTCGAGGTGTGCGCGACAATGGCGCGCGCCTCGATGAAGCCGACGAAGCGCAAATAAAAAAACCGCCTGAAGAAGGCGGTTTTTTTATTTCATGGCCGCTGCCGCACTCAAACCGGCGCCGCCTGGCAGCGTGCCGTGCGATACACCGGAAAGCGCACCGTGAACGTGCTGCCGCGCCCTTCCTCGCTCTTCACGTCGAGCTGCGCATCGTGGCGCTGCAACACGTGCTTGACGATCGCGAGACCGAGGCCCGTGCCGCCGGTGTCGCGCGAGCGGCTGCGATCGACGCGATAGAAGCGCTCGGTGATCCGCGGAATATCGGCGGCCGGAATGCCGAGACCGCTGTCCGTGACCGAGAACACCGCATGGCCGCCCACCGAGCGCCAGTTCACCTTGATCGTGCCGCCGTCCGGCGTATAGCGGATCGCATTCGTCACGAGATTGCCGAGCGCGCTGAACAGCTCGGTTTCGACGCCGGTGACGGTCAGCTCTTCGTCGACCTCGAAGACGATGCGGTGATGGTCGCTCGACAGACTGTCCGCATCGTCCCGCAGATGCCGCAACACCGCGCGCATGTCGATCATGTGATCGCTCGGCGACTTGTTGTCGCCCTCGAGCTTCGCGAGCACGAGCAGATCGTTGACGATATGGCGCATACGTGACGCCTGCTGCTCCATCAGCTCGAGATAGCGCGCGCGTTCGGCCTCGCCGAGCGGCAGCTCGCGCATCGTTTCGAGAAAACCGGACAGCACCGTGAGCGGCGTCTTCAGTTCATGCGAGACGTTGGCGACGAAGTCGCGCCGCATCGCGTCGGTGCGTTCGAGCTCGGTGATGTCCTGCGAGAGCACGAGCTTGCGGTTGTCGCCGTACGGAAACACCTGCACCGACAGCACGTTCTGGCGCTTTTCGCCCATGCCGCGCATGATCAGCATTTCCTCGTAACGATGCGAATTGAGGTAGTGCACGAAATCCGGATGACGCACCAGATGCGTGATGTGCTGGCGCAGATCGCGCTTCGCGTCGAGCCCGAAGTGGCTTTCGGAAATCGCGTTGCACCATTCGATCTGATCGTGATCGTCGAGCATCGCGACGCCGTTCGGCGAGGCCTGGATCGCCTGGATGAAACGCGAATGCTGCTGCTCGACCTGGCGCACCTGGGCGTGCCAACGCTTCGCGAGCTTGTGCAGACGATAGTAGATTTCGCCCCAGATGCCGGGAGCGCTCGGCACTTCGCCGTACACCGGCGCGTCGAGCAGACGCCACAGGCGCTGCTTGTGGAAAGTACTGAAGATGCTCTGCGCGAGCAGCAGGATGATCGCGAGAGCGAGGCCCGCCTTGACGTTCACCAGTGCGCCGACCACCGCGCACAGAACAGCCAGCAGCACGACCGACACGATGGAGCGCGCCCAGATGATGTTCATGGTCTAGCGATCGAAGAGAAAATACGGCGCAGGAGGGAGTGGCGGCGCCGCGCACCGCCGCGGCTATCAGGCGCTCTTCGCCAGCCGGTAGCCGCTGCCGCGTACGGTTTCAATCATAGCATCGCAACCGGCGGGCTTGAGAGCCGCGCGCAGGCGCTTGATATGCACGTCGACGGTGCGTTCCTCGACGAACACGTGGTCGCCCCAGACCTGATCGAGCAGTTGCGTGCGGCTGTGCACGCGCTCCGGGTGGGTCATGAAGAAGTGCAGCAGGCGGAATTCGGTCGGGCCGAGATCGAGCTTGATCTCGCTGCCTTCCGCGTGGGCGGCGACGCGATGCGTAGCCGGATCGAGCTTGAGGCCGTTGATCGCAACCACGTCTTCGGTCAGCTGCGGCGCGCGGCGGCGCAGCACCGCCTTGATGCGCGCCATCAGTTCCTTCGGCGAAAACGGCTTCGTCACGTAGTCGTCCGCGCCGATCTCGAGGCCGAGCACCTTGTCCTGCTCGTCGCCGCGCGCGGTCAGCATGATGATCGGGATATGCTTCGTGCGCTCGTTGTTGCGCAGGTCGCGTGCGAACGAAATTCCCGATTTACCCGGCAACATCCAGTCGAGCAGCACGAGGTCGGGCAGTACGTCGCTGATCAGGTTGTGCGCCTGCTCCGCGTTGTACGCGCGAATCGGGCAATGTCCGGCGTGTTGAAGATTGACCGAAATCAGTTCGGAAATGGCTGGCTCATCTTCAATGACGAGAATGCTGCTGGGCATCGGCACCTCTGTTCCTTATCTCTGGATTAGCTGAGTGCTTCGCGTTCGAGCGTATCGCGCGACTGATGCCGCACGTCGGTGCCCTTCACGATGTAAATGATGAATTCGGCGATGTTCTTCGCGTGGTCGCCGATCCGCTCGATCGCCTTGGCGATGAACAGGAAGTCGAGGCCCACCGAGATCGAACGCGGATCTTCGGTCATGTAGGAAATCAGCTTGCGCACGAAGGCGCGGAATTCCTCGTCGATCGCCTTGTCGTCGCGCACGATCTGCGCGGCGGCAACCGTATCGAGACGCGCGAACGCGTCGAGCGCGCGGCGCAGGATCGACACGGCCATCTCGCCCGAAAGCTTGATCTCGGCGATGTTGATCGTGCGCGACGCGCCGTCTTCCATCAGGCGCTTGGTGCGCTTCGCGATCTTCTCGGCCTCGTCGCCGGCGCGCTCGAGGTTCGTGATGGTCTTCGAGATCGCGATCAGGAGGCGCAGGTCGCGCGCGGCCGGCTGGCGGCGCGCGATGATGTTGCTGCACTCCTCGTCGATCTCGACTTCCATCCTGTTCAGACGGTCTTCGGCGGCGATCACCTGCTCGGCGATGTCGAGGTCGAATTCGTTGAGCGCCTGCATCGCGTTGACGATCTGCGATTCGACGAGACCGCCCATTTCGAGCACCTTCGACGAAACGAGGTTCAGATCGGCATCGAACTGGCTGGACAGATGTTTATCGGACATGTCGTACTCCGTTGTATTGCCCGGCTGATTAGCCGAAGCGGCCCGTGATGTAGTCCTCGGTTTCCTTGCGGACCGGCTTGATGAAGATCTTTTCGGTGTCGCCGAATTCGATCAGTTCACCAAGGTACATGTAGGCAGTGTAGTCCGAACAGCGGGCCGCCTGCTGCATGTTGTGCGTGACGATCACGACCGTGTAGTCGCTCTTCAACTCCGCGATCAGCTCTTCGATGCGGCCCGTCGAGATCGGGTCGAGCGCCGAGCACGGCTCGTCGAGCAGCAGCACCTCGGGGCGGATCGCAATGCCGCGCGCGATGCACAGACGCTGCTGCTGGCCGCCCGACAGACCGTAGCCGCTCTGGCCGAGCTTGTCCTTCACTTCGTTCCACAGCGCCGCCTTCGTGAGCGCCCATTCGACGCGGTCGTCCATTTCCGAGCGCGACAGCGTTTCGAACATCTTCACGCCGAACGCGATGTTGTCGTAGATCGACATCGGGAACGGCGTCGGCTTCTGGAACACCATGCCGATGCGCGCGCGCAGCAGCGAGATATCGCGGCGCGTGGTCAGCAGGTTTTCGCCGTCCATCAGGATTTCGCCTTCGGCGCGCTGCTCCGGATAGAGCGCGTACATCTTGTTGAAGGTGCGCAGCAGCGTGGACTTGCCGCAGCCCGACGGACCGATGAACGCGGTCACCTTACCTTCGGGAATCTGCAGATTGATGTTCTTCAGCGCGTGATACTTGCCGTAGAAGAAGTTCAGGTCGTTGACCTCGATCTTCGGACGCGCCGGCGCATGCGCCTGGCCGCTTTGTTCGGGGTCGGAGCCGGCGGGCGCGCTCACGTGCCCGATCGGATTGAGTTGGGTTTCTGCCATGTTCATCGGATTCACTCCGCCCATTACTTGTTCGAAAAGATCGTGCGCGCGAGGATGTTCAGTCCGAGCACCGCGAGCGTGATCAGGAAGACGCCGGCCCACGCGAGCGATTGCCACTGCGCGAACGGGCTCATCGCAAACTTGTAGATCGTGACCGGCAGGTTCGCGACCGGCTGGCTCATATCGACCGAGAAGAACTGGTTCGACAGCGCGGTGAAGAGCAGCGGCGCGGTTTCGCCGGCAATCCGCGCGACCCCGAGCAGCACACCGGTCACGATACCCGCGATCGACGCCTTCAGCGTGATCGACAGCACCATCTTCCACTTCGGCGTGCCGAGTGCGAAGGCCGCTTCGCGCATCGCGTTCGGCACGAGCTTCAGCATGTTCTCGGTCGTGCGGATCACGATCGGAATCTGCAGCAGCGCGAGCGAGAGCACGCCGGCCCAACCGCTGAAGTGGCCCATCTTCGCGACGACGAGCGCGTAGACGAACAGACCGATCACGATCGACGGCGCCGACAGCAGGATGTCGTTGATGAAGCGCGTCACGTTCGCGAGCCAGCCCCTCTGGCCGTATTCGGCGAGATAGACGCCGGCCATGATGCCGATCGGCGTGCCGACGAAGGTCGCGAGCGCGACCAGCATCAGGCTGCCGACGATCGCGTTGGCGAGACCGCCGCCGTCGGTGTTCGGCGGCGGCGTCGACTGCGTGAACAGCTCGATCGACAGCCCGCCGATACCGAGGCGCAGCGTCGTGTACAGAATCCACACGAGCCACAGCAGACCGAACGCCATCGCGGCGAGCGAGCAGGTCAGCGCAATCGCGTTCTTCACGCGGCGGCGTCCTTGCAGACGCGTGCGCATCGCTTCCAGGGTTGCCGCGTCGCGCAGACCCGGCATGTTCAGAGAGGACTCGCTCATTTCGCACCCTCCCCTTTCTCAAGACGAAGCAACATGATCTTCGAAATCGACAGCACGATGAATGTAATCACGAACAGGATCAGGCCGAGTTCCATCAGCGCCGACGTATGCAGGCCTGGGTCCGCTTCCGCGAACTCGTTGGCGAGCGCCGACGTGATGCTGTTGCCCGGCGAAAACAGCGAAATATTGTCGAGCAGGTTGGTGTTGCCGATCACGAACGTGACCGCCATGGTCTCGCCGAGCGCGCGGCCGAGGCCGAGCATCACGCCGCCGATCACGCCGGTCTTCGTGAACGGCAGCACGATCTTCCACATCACTTCCCACGTCGTGCAGCCGATACCGTACGCCGACTCCTTGAGCAGCACCGGCGTGACTTCGAACACGTCGCGCATGACCGAGGCGATGTACGGAATGATCATGATCGCGAGAATCACGCCCGCGCACAGAATACCGATGCCGATCGGCGGGCCCGCGAACAGCGCGCCGACGAACGGGATGCCGCCGAGCACTGCGCCGAGCGGTTTCTGGAACCACGTCGCGAAGATCGGCGCGAACACGAGCAGGCCCCACATGCCGTACACGATCGACGGAATCGCGGCGAGCAGCTCGATCGCGATGCCGAGCGGGCGGCGCAGCCAGGCGGGCGAAAGTTCGGTAAGGAAAAGCGCGATGCCGAAGCTGACCGGCACCGCGATGATGAGAGCGATGAGCGAGGTGGCGATGGTGCCGTAGATCGGCACGAGTGCGCCGAACTGCTTGCTAGGTGGATCCCAGACCGCTGTCCACAGGAAGGAAAGACCGAATTCCCGGATCGACGGCAACGAGGAAATGATCAGCGAAACGATGATGCCACCGAGCAACAGCAGCGTAACGACGGCAGCCAGCCGAGCCAGGCCGCCGAAGATCACGTCGCCGGAGCGGCCAGGCGCCTTCTGCTGAGACGCGCTGCCAGGCGGGGTGGCCCGGCTCGTGCCGGACGCTAGATGAATATCGGACATGGGAGCCTGAGTGACCTGTTGAAGCTGTTCCAGTTGCCGGACCGCACGCTGGGCGCAGCCGGTGACGCGGTGGCGAATGCCGGGTTAATGCCATTGGCCGTCCTCTCGCGAGGACGGCCAATGTAAGGCTCTGGCGCGGCTAAACCGCCGCGCCGGGGCAAGGCTGGACGGTCGCTTAGTCGGCGATCGGCTTGCCTGCTGCGTCCTTCACCTTCTGCTTCCACTGCGTGCGGATTTCCGACACGACCGACGGCGGCAGCGAGATATAGTCGAGGTCGTCAGCAGCCTGGCCGCCGTTCTTGAACGCCCAGTCGAAGAACTTCAGCGTTTCCGTGCCTTGCGCCGGCTTGTCCTGCGCCGTGTGCAGCAGCACGAACGTCGCGCCGACGATCGGCCATGCGTTCTTGCCCGGCTCGTTCGTCAGGATCTGGTAGAACGACTTCGACCAGTCAGCGCCAGCAGCCGCTGCCTTGAACGTTTCGGTTTCCGGCTGAACCACTGCGCCCGATTCGTTCTTCATCGCGACGTAGTTCATGTGGTTCTGCTTCGCGTACGCCCACTCGACATAGCCGATCGAGCCCGGCAGACGCTGCACGAATGCCGCGACGCCGTCGTTGCCCTTGCCGCCCGTGCCGGTCGGCCAGTTGACCGTGGTGCCTTCACCGACCTTCGACTTCCATTCCGGGTTGACCTTCGACAGGTAGTTCGTCCAGATGAAGCTGGTGCCCGAACCGTCGGCGCGGCGAACCACGGCGATGTCCAGATCCGGCAGCTTGACCTTCGGGTTCAGCGCGGCGATCGCCGGGTCGTTCCACTTCTTGACCTTGCCGAGGTAGATGTCGCCGAGCACTGCGCCCGACAGCGTCAGTTCGCCCGGCTTCACGCCCGGCACGTTGACCGCCGGCACCACGCCGCCGACCACCGTCGGGAACTGGAACAGGCCTTCTTTCGCGAGTTCGTCGTCCTTCAGCGGAGCGTCCGAACCGGCGAAGTCGACGGTCTTCGCGACGATCTGCTTCACGCCGCCGGCCGAGCCGATGCCCTGGTAGTTAACCTTGCCGCCGCCCGACTTCTGGTAAGCGTCGGCCCACTTCGTGTAGATCGGTGCTGCGAAGGTGCTGCCCGCGCCGGTGATGTCTGCGGCTTGCGCTGCCATAGCGAAGAGCGCGCCAGCGACGCCAGCGAACACGGTTTGCATCAATTTCATGAGACCTCCAAGGTGTGAGCGGTATGAGCGTGGAACACGAACACCGCGAAGCTTAGGGTCTCTTTATGACAAAACAATGACTGACCGTGAAACGGATGTGACAGTCATATTACTGTGCGAAAGGTGCTGAAACGGATAAACCGGCGCTCTGACGATGCGGGCTGCATCGCCTTGTAGATTAGGCGAAAAAAGATGGGGCGCGAACGTTTGCGCGAGGTGAGATGGGGGAATTTATGATCGCTTTTTGATCGGGCGGGTTGTGCTGTTTTTTTGGCGGGATGGCGAGGTGAGGGGGATTTTGCCGGGCGGGCGCGTTGCGGTGCGTTCGGCGCGTTCTGTGCGCTCCCGTGAAGGGGGACGCCGTCCGCGCTCCTGCTTTGGCCGCCCACAGCAGTAGAGAGACAGGACAGGCGGCGGAGCGTCGTTACCGCCCCCCGCCGCTTAGTTGTCGCTCACGCGCCGCTTCAAGCCGTCGCCATCCTCACCGTCTCGGCAATCGCTTCCGCATGCTGGACGGCGTCGTCGGCGTTTTGCGCCTCGACCATCACACGCAGCACCGGCTCCGTGCCCGACGCGCGGATCAGCACGCGGCCATGGCCATCGAGCGCGCCTTCAGCCGACTTGATCGCGCCGCGGATCGCCGCGCTGCCCTTCCAGTCCGCGTCCGGCTTCATGCGCACATTGATGAGTTTCTGCGGGAACAGCTTGACGCCATCGAGCAGCTCGGCGAGCGATTTGCCGCTGCGCTGCATCGCCGCGAGCACGAGCAGCGCCGAGACGATCCCGTCGCCGGTCGAATGGCGATCGAGCGACAGGATATGGCCCGAGCCTTCCGCGCCGAGCTGCCAGCCATGCTCGCGCAACTGCTCGAGCACGTAGCGGTCGCCGACCGCCGCGCGCACGAACTTCACGCCGGCGTTGCGCAGCGCGACCTCGACGGCCATATTGGTCATCAGCGTGCCGACCGCGCCTTCCACGTTGCCGGCGGTCGCGATGCGGTCCTTGACCAGCACGTAGAGCAGTTCGTCGCCGTTGTAGAGGCGGCCGGCCGCGTCCACGACCTGCAGACGGTCGGCGTCGCCGTCGAGCGCGATGCCGAGATCGGCATGATTGGCGCGCACCGCGCGCACCAGCGCGTCGGGCGCGGTCGCGCCGACGCCGTCGTTGATGTTGAAGCCGTTCGGCGCGACGCCGATCGGGATCACTTCGGCGCCGAGTTCGTGAAAGACGTGCGGCGCGATATCGTACGCGGCGCCATGCGCGCAATCGACGACGAGCTTCATGCCGCGCAAATCGTACGCGGCCGGGAACGTGCTCTTGCAGAACTCGATATAGCGCCCTGCGGCGTCGTCGAGACGCCGCGCCTTGCCGATCCGTTCGGAAGGCGCGCAGGCAAGCGGCAATTCGAGCTGCTCCTCGATCTGCGCCTCGACGTCGTCCGGCAGCTTGTTGCCGTCGGCCGAGAAAAACTTGATGCCGTTGTCGTAGTACGGGTTGTGCGATGCGCTGATGACCACGCCCGCCGCAAGCCGCAGCGCGCGCGTGAGGTAGGCGATGCCGGGCGTCGGCATCGGGCCGGCCAGCATCACGTCGACGCCGGCCGCCGAAAAGCCCGATTCGAGCGCCGCTTCGAGCATATAGCCGGACACGCGCGTGTCCTTGCCGATCAACACCGTTGGCCGCGTGCCGGTTTTGGCCCAGTGGTCCGCACCCGCGAGTACCTTGCCGGCCGCGTAGCCAAGCCGCAACACGAATTCCGGCGTAATGGGCCCTTCGCCGACCTTGCCTCGAATTCCGTCCGTTCCGAAGTAACGACGTGCCATGCTTTATCACTCTCCCTATTACTGTGAGTTCAACTGCGGACGCGGCTCGCGTTCGCCGCGTCGCGCAGGGTGGCCCAGACTTTCAATGCATCGACTGTTTGCGCGACGTCATGCACGCGCAGAATCGCGGCGCCCCGCTCGGCCGCGCACACGGCCGCGGCGATGCTGCCGGCCACGCGCTCCGATGCCGGGCGCCCGACCACGGCGCCGATCATCGATTTGCGCGAGACACCCGCGAGAATCGGATACGGCGACGCGGCCCGTGGGGCCGTGTCGCGCAAATGCGCGAGCAGCGCGTAGTTGTGCTCGACGACCGCCTTACCAAAACCGAAACCGGGGTCGACGCTGATGCGCGCACGCGCAACCCCCGCCTGCTCCAGCGCTGTTACGCGTTCTTCGAGGAAGGCGCGCACCTCGCTGACGACATCATCATATTCGGGCTCGCCGAGCTGCATGGTTTGCGGCTCACCGAGCATATGCATCACACAAAGACCGCAGTTGCCGTCGCGCACGGCGTCGATCGCGCCGGGCATCCGGAAGCCCCAGATGTCGTTGATCAGGTCGGCGCCCGCGCTCAATGCGTGGCGCATCACTTCCGGCTTGTAGGTATCGACCGACAAGGGCACGTTCGCGCCGCGCAATTGTTCGACGAGCGGCAGCACGCGTTCCAGCTCCTCGTCGAGCGACACCGGCGGCGCGCCCGGCCGCGTCGATTCACCGCCAATATCGATGATGTCCGCGCCATCGAGCATCATGCGCTCGGCCTGGCGCAGCGCGTCGTCGCGAATCGTGTACTTGCCGCCGTCGGAAAACGAATCGGGCGTGACGTTCAGAATGCCCATGACCAACGGGCGTTCAAAGGTCAGCGTGAAGCGGCCGCATTGCAGCGGCTCCGGAAGAAGAACGGAAGAGGAATCGACTTTCGACACGCAGCGGTGCTTCACATAGAACGGATAAATGCAAAACGGGCCGGTGTGCTACACACCGGCCCGCACTTTCTACTGGCTGCCGATCAGGCCGGCGCGGTCGCGCTACCCGGCTTGACCTCGGTGCCCGGACTGCCGCCCGACGAGGTATCGCCCGCCGACGGCGGAGAACTCTTCGGCGAACGCGGCGGACGACCTGCCATGATGTCGTTGATCTGATCTGCGTCGATCGTTTCCCACTCCATCAGCGCGGCGGTCATCGCCTCGACCTTATCGCGGTTCTCTTCCAGCAGACGCCGTGCGAGGGTGTACTGCTCGTCGAGCACACGGCGGATTTCCGCGTCGACCTTCTGCTGCGTCGCTTCCGAAATGGTTCGCGTGAAACCGCGGCCAAACGGCGAGGCGTCGTTTTCGTCGTCGACGTAGACCATCGGTCCGAGCGCGTCGGTCATGCCGAAGCGCGCCACCATCGCGCGAGCCGTCTGCGTCGCCTTGTTGAAGTCGTCCGATGCGCCCGTGCTGATCAGGTTCAGGAACAGCTCTTCGGCAACGCGGCCACCGAACAGGATCGCGAGACGATCGAGCAGATAGTCCTTCGAATACGTTTCGTTGTCATGCTCCGGCAACTGCCACGTCACGCCAAGCGCACGACCGCGCGGAATGATCGTGACCTTGTGCACCGGATCGGCCTTCGGCAACAGCTTCGCGATCACTGCGTGGCCCGATTCGTGATAAGCCGTTGCACGCTTGGACTCCTCGCGGATCACGGCCGACTTGCGCTCCGGACCCATGAAGATTTTGTCCTTCGCGTCTTCGAAGTCGGTCATTTCGACGATACGCTTGCCACGGCGTGCCGCGAACAAAGCCGCTTCGTTCACGAGGTTCGCCAGATCGGCGCCCGAAAAGCCCGGCGTGCCACGCGCGATCACTGCGGCGTCGACGTCGTTCGAGATCGGTACCTTGCGCAGATGCACCTTCATGATGTGCTCGCGACCGCGGATATCGGGCAGACCCACATACACCTGGCGGTCGAAACGGCCCGGACGCAGCAGCGCCTTGTCGAGCACATCCGAGCGGTTCGTGGCCGCGATCACGATGACACCCGAGTTCGCCTCGAAGCCGTCCATCTCGACGAGCATCTGGTTCAGCGTCTGCTCACGTTCGTCGTTGCCGCCGCCCATGCCGGCGCCGCGATGGCGACCGACCGCGTCGATTTCGTCGATGAACACGATACACGGCGCGTGCTTCTTCGCCTGTTCGAACATATCGCGCACCCGAGCCGCACCGACGCCGACGAACATTTCAACGAAGTCCGAACCCGAGATGCTGAAGAACGGCACTTTCGCTTCGCCAGCAATGGCACGCGCAAGCAACGTCTTACCGGTTCCCGGCGGGCCAACCAGCAGCACACCACGCGGAATGCGGCCACCGAGCTTCTGGAATTTCTGCGGATCGCGCAGGAAGTCGACCAGTTCCGACACTTCTTCCTTGGCTTCGTCGCAGCCGGCGACGTCGGTGAAATTGATTGCGTTGTTGTTCTCGTCGATCAGCCGCGCGCGCGACTTGCCGAACGAGAAGGCCCCGCCTTTGCCGCCCCCCTGCATCTGTCGCATCATGTAGAACCAGAAACCGATGATCAGGATCGTCGGCCCCAGGTAATACAGCACGGACATCAGTGCATTGGGTTCGTCGTCAGCCTTGCCGCTCACCTGTACGCCGTACTTCATCAGATCGCCGACCATCCAGATGTCGCCGGGCGACACGATCTGGTATTTCTGGCCGTCTGCTGGAGTGACCGTGAGGTTCCGCCCCTGGACAATGACGTTCTTGACTTTGCCGTTCTTCGCGTCGTCCATGAACTGCGAATAGGAAACGCCTTCCTGGACACGGGGCTTGTCGAACTGCTTGAACACCGTAAACAGCACCAGTGCGATCACCAGCCACACTGCTGCCTTCGAAAACATATTGTTGTTCAAAGCACCACTCCTTCACTTAGACGGGCGCCTACATTTGCCTTGCGGCACCACGAAAGCATTCTAATCCAGTCCGCAGCCCCCTGCCATAAGGTTTCGCTACCACGGAAATAGCGTAGCGGGCCGTGACGACGCCGTTTTCCGGCACTTCAGGCTCTTTAACGGCAGGGGCGGAACGATCCGGCAGCGCCCTATGCGGGACGCTTCAGATGCTTACCCAAAATAAACGTTTCTGACGACTTATCCCGCGACGCTTTCGGCTTGCGGGCCGCCACCACCTTGAACTGGCGCTTGAACTTTTCGACAATCTGGCTGTAACCGCTGCCATGAAAGCACTTGACTAAAAGGGCACCATCCGGTTTCAGGTGATTCTGCGAGAATTCCAGCGCGAGATCGCACAAATGCTCGATCCGCGCGGCATCCGCCACCGCCACTCCGGACAGGTTGGGCGCCATATCCGAAATTACAAGGTCTACCTGGCGCGCACCGACCAATTCTTCGAGCTGAACCAGCACCGACTCCTCGCGGAAGTCGCCTTGAATGAAGTGGACGTCGGCGACGGGCTCCATCGGCAGGATGTCAAGAGCGATAATCGTGCCGTCGATGCCGCCCTCGCGTTCCGCGTTGCGCTGGGTGCCGCCCGCGAGCTTGTTGCGCGCGTACTGGCTCCAGCTGCCCGGCGAGGAACCGAGATCGACGATCACCTGCCCCGGACGGATCAGCTTGTCCTGCTCGTCGATTTCCTTGAGCTTGTAGGCCGCGCGGGCGCGATAACCTTCCCGCTGCGCCATTTTGACGTACGGGTCGTTGATGTGGTCATGCAGCCACGCGGTATTGAACTTGTTTTTTGCCATTAAAGATTGAACTCTTGCTGCGTCGTGTCGCGCTTTAGGGGATAATACGCGGTTAATTCGCGCGGCCCCGCCAAACTGGCGGCCATCCGCGATTCTGTTGTTCTGACGCGCGTCCTGCCGAATCAAACTGTCCGAGTCGTTCGCCGACCGGGCGAAAACGCAGGAGCCGCCATTTTAGTCGAGTCTCCCACTTTCCATGCCAGCTCTTAAAGTCTCTTCCGACCAACGCGCCGAATTGCGCTCCCAGGCTCACGCGCTCAAACCGGTCGTGCTCGTCGGCGCCGAAGGCTTGACCGATGCTGTGCTCGCCGAGATCAAGGTCCACCTGGCCGCTCATGAGCTCATCAAGATCCGCGTGTTCGGCGACGAACGCGAGGAACGCATTGCCGTCTACGAACAGATCTGCGACGAGCTGAACGCCGCGCCGATCCAGCATATCGGCAAACTGCTCGTGATCTGGAAGCCGGAGGCGGCGCAACCGGCGGCGAAAGCAAAACGCGGCGCATTGCCCAGCGCCCGCGAAGCCGCCGTTGAAGCGAAGCCGGCCAAAGGACGAGCGCCGCGCGTCGTCAAGGTCGTCAAACCGACCGAAGTGCCGATGCGCAAACCGAGAGCGAAGGCCGTGCTCGTGCGCGGCAACGAGCGCGTCACGCAAGGCGGCAACATCAAGCGCGCGAAGAAGCGCCAAACCAGCGCGAAGCGCTCGCATCAGTCGTCGAAATAAGCGATGGTGGAAGGTGCGGATTTGGTCCGCACCTTATGCAGCGAGCTATCGGAATTGAATGACTGAAGGCACGATGGCTGGCGCCCCGGCCAACCGGGCAGAAAACACTGCCGGCTCAGCCATCCGTTAGCAGGCGATTAACATACGGTAACGACGCGGACAACCGCGAGCAAAACGAAGCAGCGGCAAATAAAACCCGGCAAAGCGACGATCAGTCGCACACGAACCTCAGCCCGCCACCTTCCGCCCGGCACCGCAAGCGCCCTCTTCCGCCGCCGTCGAACCGGCGTTCGCCGGCAACAACCACACGAGCGCAACACCAAGCAGGCTCTCGACCAGATAAAACAGGCTCGAGACGCCGTGCAGGATGCCAAAGCGCGTCGCATAAACCGAATGGCCGACGTCGCTGCCCGCTTGCTGCGCGGCAATACGCAACGCATTCATGAACGGATGCAGCGCGAAATATCCCACCAGCACGCACACGAGCATGCCGGCGATCAGCCAGCGCGCGCGGCGATACGCCGCGCTGCCGCGCCGAACCAGCAGATTGGCGAGACCGAGCAGCAAAATGCCGCATACCACGCCAAGCACGCCCTGAATGCGAAACAGCTGCGCCGCGACAGCGCCCGCCGTCATCCGGTCGAGCGTCGTGAACAGCACGGGCGCCACGGCATAGCCGATAGTCAGCAGACTGCCGACCCACACCACGGTCAGAAGACGGAAAAATCGATGCGGCATCACGGACACCGGCGCCACCCTCACACGTAGCTGACCGCGATGATTTCGTATTCGCGCACGCCGCCCGGCGCCTGCACCGAAGCGACGTCGCCTTCCGACTTGCCGATCAGCGCGCGCGCGATCGGCGAGCTGATCGAGATCAGGCCGTGGTCGATGTCCGCTTCGTCGTCGCCGACGATCTGGTACTTGACCGATGCGCCCGAATCGAGATCTTCGAGTTCGAGCGTCGCGCCGAACACCACGCGCCCGTCCGCTTCCACTTGCGACGGATCGATGACCTGCGCGCCCGCGAGCTTCGACTCGATTTCGGCGATGCGGCCTTCGATGAAGCCCTGCTTTTCCTTCGCAGCGTCGTATTCCGCGTTTTCCGACAGATCGCCCTGGGCGCGCGCTTCCGCGATCGAGTTGATCACGGCCGGACGTTCAACCGATTTCAGGCGCTGCAATTCATCGCGCAGCATGTCTGCGCCGCGCTTCGTCAATGGAATAGTGCTCATAAACAACTCTGGAGGCAAAAAACGGCCGTAAAAAAAATCACCGCGGTTAAGTGCATTCCGCGAAAGCCGCCGCCCGTGGACAGACCCCGGGCCGCAGCACCTGCGGAACGCCGCTTAACCGCGGCACTTACATCTTGAACAGGTAGTCGAAGCCTTAGTTTAGGCGAGCATGGAGTCCTTGTAAATCATAGACTTCCAGGTTCTTCAGATAACGAAGGCCCTCCACCGCCGCGCGCGCGCCCGACATCGTCGTGTAGTACGTGACCTTGTTCGCCTGCGCGCTCATGCGGATCGAACGAGAATCGGCGATCGCCGCGCGCGTTTCGTCGACGGTCGTGAAGACGAGTGCGATCTCGCCGTTCTTGATCATGTCGACGATGTGCGGACGGCCGTCCTTCACCTTGTTGACGACCTTGACCGGCACGCCGGCCGCTTCGATCGCGGCAGCCGTGCCCTTGGTCGCGACGATCGGATAGCCAAGCTCGTGCAGCATGCGCGCGACTTCGACGGCCTTCGGCTTGTCGGCGTCCATCACGGTCAGGAGCACCGTGCCCGATTCCGGCAGACGCGAACCCGCCGCGAGCTGCGACTTGAAGAGCGCCTCGCCGAAGGTCTGGCCGACGCCCATCACTTCGCCGGTCGAACGCATTTCAGGTCCGAGCACCGGGTCGACCGCCGGGAACTTGACGAACGGGAACACCGCTTCCTTCACGCTGAAGTACGGCGGCTCGACTTCCTTCGTCACGCCTTGCGCGGCGAGCTTCTGGCCGACCATCGCGCGCGCCGCGATCTTTGCGAGCGGCAGGCTCGTTGCCTTCGACACGTACGGCACCGTGCGCGACGCGCGCGGATTGACTTCGAGCACGTAGATGATGTCTTCCTTCGAACCGTCTGCCTGGGGCACCTGCTGGATCGCAAACTGCACGTTCATCAGACCGACCACGTTGAGCGCCTTCGCCATCGCGGCGGTCTGACGCTTCAGTTCGGCGACGGTCGCCTTCGACAGCGAATACGGCGGCAGCGAGCAGGCCGAGTCGCCCGAGTGCACGCCGGCCTGTTCGATGTGCTCCATCACGCCGCCGATAAACACGGCCTCGCCGTCCGAAATGCAATCGACGTCGCATTCGATCGCATCGTTCAGGAAGCGGTCGAGCAGCACCGGCGAGTCGTTCGACACCTTGACGGCCTCGCGCATATAGCGTTCGAGGTCGCGCGGCTCGTGGACGATTTCCATCGCACGGCCGCCCAGCACGTACGACGGACGCACGACGAGCGGATAGCCGATTTCGTCGGCGAGCTTGAGCGCTTCGTCTTCGGCGCGCGCGGTGCGGTTCGGCGGCTGGCGCAGACCGAGGTCCTGCAGCAGCTTCTGGAAACGCTCGCGGTCTTCGGCCGCATCGATCATGTCCGGCGAGGTGCCGATGATCGGCACGCCGTTCGCCTCGAGATCGAGCGCGAGCTTCAGCGGCGTCTGACCGCCGTACTGCACGATCACGCCGACCGGCTTTTCCTTGTCGACGATTTCGAGCACGTCTTCAAGCGTCAGCGATTCGAAGTACAGACGGTCGGACGTGTCGTAGTCGGTCGAGACGGTTTCCGGGTTGCAGTTGACCATGATCGTTTCATAGCCGTCCTCGCGCATCGCGAGCGCGGCATGCACGCAGCAGTAGTCGAACTCGATACCCTGGCCGATCCGGTTAGGCCCGCCGCCGAGCACCATGATCTTCTTGTTGCTGGTCGGATTCGCTTCGCACTCTTCCTCGTAGGTCGAGTACATGTAGGCAGTTTTGGTTGCGAATTCGGCCGCGCAGGTGTCGACGCGCTTGTAGACCGGGCGCACGTTCAGCTCGATACGGCACGCGCGCACGTCCGCCGGCTTCGCGCCGAGCAGCTTGGCAAGACGCCGGTCCGAGAAACCGCTCTGCTTCAGATACTTCAGCTCGTCCTTCGAAAGGCTCGCGAGCGTGCGGCCTGCAAGCGCCTTTTCCTTCAGGATGATCTGTTCGATCTGCGCGAGGAACCACGGGTCGATCGCGGTCTCTTCGAAAATTTCCTGCGCGCTCATGCCGATGCGGAACGCGTCGCCGACATACCAGATGCGGTCCGGACCGGCTTCGCCGATCTCGCGGATGATCTCGTCGCGATGGCTGGTCTTTTCGTCGAGACCGTCGACGCCGACTTCGAGGCCGCGCAGCGCTTTCTGGAACGACTCCTGGAACGTGCGGCCGATCGCCATCACTTCGCCGACCGACTTCATCTGCGTGGTCAGGCGCGAATCGGCTTCGCGGAATTTCTCGAACGCGAAGCGCGGGATCTTCGTGACGACGTAGTCGATCGTCGGCTCGAACGAGGCCGGGGTCTGCCCGCCGGTGATTTCGTTCTTGAGCTCATCGAGCGTATAGCCGACCGCGAGCTTCGCCGCGACCTTCGCGATCGGGAAGCCGGTTGCCTTCGAGGCCAGCGCCGACGAACGCGACACACGCGGATTCATTTCGATCACGATCATCCGGCCGTCTTTCGGATTGATCGAGAACTGCACGTTCGAGCCGCCCGTGTCGACGCCGATCTCGCGCAGCACCGCAAGCGATGCGTTACGCAGGATCTGGTATTCCTTGTCGGTGAGCGTTTGCGCCGGCGCGACCGTGATCGAGTCGCCGGTGTGGATGCCCATCGGGTCGAGGTTTTCGATCGAGCAGACGATGATGCAGTTGTCCGCCTTGTCGCGAACCACTTCCATCTCGTACTCTTTCCAGCCGAGCAGCGACTCTTCGATCAGCAGTTCGCGCGTCGGCGAGAGGTCGAGACCGCGCTTGCAGATCTCTTCGAACTCGTCGCGGTTGTAGGCGATGCCGCCGCCCGAGCCGCCCAGCGTGAACGACGGACGGATCACGACCGGATAGCCGCCCGAGCCGGTTTCCGCGGCGATCTTCGCCTGCACCTGCAGCGCTTCGTCCATCGAATGCGCGGTGCCCGACTTGGCCGAACCGAGGCCGATCTTGGTCATCGCGTCCTTGAACTTCTGGCGGTCTTCCGCCTTGTCGATCGCTTCCGGCGACGCGCCGATCAGCTCGACCTTGTACTTTTCCAGCACGCCGTGCGCGTGCAGATCGAGCGCGCAGTTCAGCGCGGTCTGTCCGCCCATCGTCGGCAGGATCGCGTCCGGGCGCTCCTTCGCGATGATGCGCTCGACCACTTCCCACGTGATCGGCTCGATGTAGGTCACGTCGGCCGTGTTCGGGTCGGTCATGATCGTCGCCGGATTGCTGTTGACGAGAATGACCTTGTAGCCCTCCTCACGCAGCGCCTTGCATGCCTGCGCGCCCGAGTAATCGAACTCGCACGCCTGGCCGATGATGATCGGACCCGCGCCGATGATGAGGATGCTCTTGATGTCTGTCCGCTTGGGCATAACGCTCCCGCTAATGTATTCCTGTGTCGACTGGAGTTGGCGCTTCAGCGCCTTACTTCAGTCCCATGCAACCCGGTTGCTATTCTTTCCGTCGGCGCGCGCCGTTTTCACGTTGCGCGCTGTTTCGTGCGGCTGGCTCCACGTGCGCCCCGGCCGCCCCCGTTGCCCGATGCGGCGGACCTTGGGGCGGCTTGCCGGGTTCGGCCCGGCTGTCGTTCGGCCTTGCCGCCGTGCCTTCGGGGGCTGCCGAACCGCCTGGCGAAGCCCTGTGGCGCCGGACGGCCGGGAGTGTCACGCACGCCCCGCCGCCCTTGCGTGCCGTTAAGCCGCCGCGCTGCTGCCGCCCTGCTTCGCGTCCATCAACGCGGTGAAGCGGTCGAACAGATACGCGATGTCGTGCGGCCCCGGCGATGCTTCCGGGTGGCCCTGGAAGCAGAACGCCGGCTTGTCGGTCAGCGCGAAGCCCTGCAGCGTGCCGTCGAACAGCGAAACGTGCGTGGCGCGGGCGTTGGCGGGCAGCGTGTCGGCGTCGACCGCGAAGCCGTGGTTCTGCGACGTGATGACCACGCGGCCGTCGTCGAGATCCTTGACCGGGTGATTCGCGCCGTGGTGGCCCGTCTTCATCTTCATCGTCTTGGCACCGACCGCGAGGCCCATGATCTGATGGCCGAGGCAGATGCCGAAAGTCGGGATGCCGCGCTCGATCAGCTCGCGCGCCGCCGCGATCGCGTAATCGCACGGCTCCGGATCGCCGGGGCCGTTCGACAGGAACACGCCGTCCGGGTTGAGCGCCAGCGCGTCGGCGGCGCTTGCTTGCGCCGGCAGCACGGTGACGTGGCAGCCGCGCTCGGCCAGCATGCGCAGGATGTTCTGCTTGACGCCGTAATCGAATGCGACGACGCGGTACTTCGGCGCCATCTGCTCGCCGTAGCCCGTGCCCAGACGCCATTCGGTCCGGGTCCACTCGTAGCTTGCCTCAGTCGACACGACCTTCGCGAGATCCATGCCGGCGAGGCCCGGGAATGAACGCGCAAGCTCGATGGCCTTCGCTTCGTCGTCCGAGCCGGCAAGGATCGCGCCGTTTTGCGCGCCCTTGTCGCGCAGCACGCGGGTCAGCTTGCGGGTATCGATGCCGGCGATGGCGACCACGCCTTCGTCCTGCAGGTATTGCTGGAGCGTGCGCTCCATGCGGAAGTTCGACGCGAGAACCGGCAGATCGCGAATGATCAGGCCGGCGGCATGGACTTTCGTCGCTTCGACGTCTTCGGCATTCACGCCGACGTTGCCGATATGCGGATACGTGAGGGTGACGATCTGGCGCGCGTAGCTCGGGTCCGTCAGGATTTCCTGATAGCCGGTGATAGCGGTGTTGAACACGACTTCACCGATGGTGTGCCCGGGGGCGCCGATCGAATAACCACGAAAGACCGTGCCGTCGGCGAGCGCGAGTAGAGCGGGAGAAAATGACGGCAACACGGGAGACTCCTTGGGGGAACACCCTGTTGCCACCTGTCTATCCGATTGCGAGCCGCAGCGAAACACATCGTGGATGCGCGCGCAGACTCGCTCGCGTGCTGCCGGTGACGCTGCAAAGGGCGCGATGGGTCCATTGTGTGGACGGCTCGGCGGGGTGCGGGGCCCTTCTTGCGACACCAATGGCGCGCGGCGGATGAACGGTAGGGGAGAGGTAGGCGCTAGGGTGCGGGTTGATAAGCTCAAACCTTGGAATTATAGCCTGAATCGGCCCTTCTCTCCAAATCCGAGATAAGACGCCGATCCGGCGAGGCTCCGTTGAAAGATGCCCGGAGCCTTATCCGGCAACGCCTAGCGCCCTCAGGAGCGCGCCTTCGCGCGCCCCGAATCGCAGGCGCATCGGCGGGGCCAAACCTCGAGATTCATTCCCCAAACAGCCCCGCCAGCCGGCTCAGGCTTCCTGCCCGGCATGCACCTCGGCCGGCCGCGTCAGCTTGCGCCCCGGCAGCACGTACCAGATCGCGCTCAGCACCTGCAGCGCCACCAGAATCTCCCAGGCGGTCAGATGCGCGATGGCCGGGTAATGCCCACCGCTCGCCGGCCAGTGCGACAGCACCGCACCGACGCCGATCTGGAAGCCGAAGATCAGCAGGAAGATGATCAGCGTCAGCGTGGTGTTCACGCGGCCGATCATCTGCGCCGGGAAGTGCCGCGCCATCACGGCGTAGCTCAGAATGCCGGTCCCGCCGAAAATCCCGTAAGCCGCCCACAGCAGACTCGCGGGCAGCGGCGCCTTGAACATGATCAGCAACTGCGTGAGCACGTAAAGCGCCATGCCGATGCCGCAGAACGCATACAGCGAGATGCCGCGCCGTTCGAGACTGCGCGCCGCCGCGCCGAAGCCGACGCAGCCGGCCATCATCGCGAAGCCGAGAATCGACACGAGCGCCGCCGCCTCGTGCGGCTCGAAGCCCTGCACGTCGCGCAGCCAGGCGCCGACCCACAGCGACTGCATCGCGTAGAAAACGCCCTGCGTGACGACCGAGAACGACGCGATCTTCCAGAACGCCGCGCTGCGCAGAATATGCAAGGTGCCCTTGAACTGCGCGCCGATGCTCGCCTGACGATGCGTTGCCTTGACGTCCGGCGTGAGCGTCCACAGCGCGAGCGCGACCACCACCGTCAGCACGCCGAGTCCGACGCAGACCGAGCGCCAGCTCGCAAAGCCGAGCACCCACGTGAGCGGCGAACCGACCATCACGCCACCGAAGCCGCCGATCGCCATCACGAGCCCGTTCATCAGCGGCAGACGCGCCACCGGGAAATGCTGCGCGAGCGCCTTGAACGAGGCGCCGAGGCACACGGACACGCCGACGCCGATCAGCAGCCGCCCCACCATCATCACGCCGAGGCTCTGCGCGGCGCCGAATACCGAGATGCCGAGCGCGGCGAACAGCAGCGTGACGGCCGTCACGCGGCGTGCGCCGAAGTGATCGAGCAGCACGCCGGCCGGAATCTGCGCGCCCGCGAAACCGAGAAAGTACAGACTGGTCAGCACGCCGAGATCGGCGGCGGACAGCCCGAGGTCGTGCGTAATGAACGGTGCAAAACCGAGATTGACGCCCCGGAACACATAGGAGACGAAATAGCCAGCGGAAAAGAGCAGAAAGACGCGCAGTTGAGTCGACGACATAAGCCTTGAATCAGAAAACGGAAAGGACGGAACGGCCGACGCGGCCAAAGCACGAACAATAAAGGAAATACGGCAAACGCGCCGAATGGTCTGCACAATGCAAAACGCCGTCACCCGAGGGTGACGGCGCCGGAAGAACACGGTGCGTGGGCAAAGCGCATATCGGGTGGCCATTCATGCACCGCGCCCGCAACGCGGGCCACGGCCGCAAGAGCCGCTGTGGGCCTACTTGCCCTTCTTCTTCGTGCTGGCGGCGGTCTTCGGGTGGCTCGGCGCCGCAGCCTTCGGTGCCTTGCCCGACGTGGAAGCCGACACCTTCTCGACCTTGCCCTTGCCGGCCGCGGGCGCCGCCGGCCTGGCGGCCTTGCCGACCGGCTCGGCCACCTTGACGATGGCCGAACGCGAATGCCCATTCTTCCTGCCGTTGCGCGCTTCGCCATGCGTCTGCGCGACATGCGTGCCGATCTTCTGCACGCCGCCACCCTGCACGTCGGTGGCGATCTTCTCCGGCCCCGGCTCGCTCGGCATCGGCTTGCCGACCGGCACGTGCAGCACGATCACCTGACCGCGCGACACCTGATCGCGATGCGTCTTGTTCCACGCCTTCAGCTGGCCGACCGACACGCCGTAGCGCAACGCGATCGCCGCCATCGACTGATTGCGGCGCACGCGAATCAGCATCTTGCGCGTATCGGGAACGTCGGGCTCCATCGCCAGCACCGCGCTTTCGGCGACGTCGGCGCTGATATCCTCGTCGTCGTCCGAACCGCGCGGCACGACGATCGTCGAGCCCGGCTTCAGGCGCATGCCGACCGGAATCTTGTTCACTTCCATCAGCGTGCCGGCATCGACGCCGATTTTCTCCGCAATCGCAGCCGGCGTCGCGCGCTGATCGACCGTGTACGTGGTCCACGACGACAGCGAACCCGAGTACGTTTTCAGATTGCGCTCGAAGGCGGACGCGTTGTCGAACGGCAGCAGGATCTGCGGCTGCGTCGCGCCGAGAATCACCGGTTTCCTGAACGACGGGTTCAGCGAGCGGAATTCGTCCGTCGACATATTGGCGAGCCGCGCGGCGACGTCGACGTCGATGTCGTGCGAGGTGGTCACCGTCACGAAGTACGGGTGGTTCGGAATCGACGGCAGCGTGAGCCCGTACATCTGCGGGTTCATCACGAGGTTCTTGACCGCCTGCAGCTTCGGCACGTAGTTGCGCGTCTCGTTCGGCATGCGCAGGCTCATGTAGTCGGTCGGCAAGCCGGCCGCCTCGTTGCGCGCGATCGCGCGCTGCACGTTGCCCTCGCCCCAGTTGTACGCAGCGAGCGCGAGCTGCCAGTCGCCGAACATGTCGTGCAGATTCGACAGATAGTCGAGCGCGGCACTGGTCGAGGCGAGCACGTCGCGACGCTCATCCTGCCACATGTTCTGCTTGAGGTTGTAGGTGCGGCCGGTGCCCGGCATGAACTGCCACATGCCCGCCGCCTTCGCGACCGACAGCGCCTGCGGACTATACGCGGACTCGATGAACGGCAGCAGCGCGAGCTCGGTCGGCATATGGCGCGCCTCGAGTTCCTCGACGATGTGGTAGAGGTATTTCTGCGAGCGCTCGGTCATGCGCTGAACGTAATCCGGACGCTGCAGATACCAGTTGAGCTGCATGTCGACGAGATCGCTCTGCAGGTCCGGCATCTGGAAGCCGCGGCGAATGCGGCCCCACAGATCGGCGTCCTGGCTCGTCAACTGATTGACGGAGCTCTGGTCGACATTGATGGTTTCTTTAGCGGTGGCGTTCTTGCGAAGGGCGTCGGCTACGGCTTGCTGGCTGGCGGGGTTATTGGCGGTACTCGTCGTCGGCCCTTGGCTCGCGCAGGCGGCGAGTGTCAGGACCAATAACGCACTTAAGATAAATCGCATGAACGTCTCAGCTTCCACAAGGACTGGAAATTGCAGCCGATAGTACGAAACGTCAACGTTTCCGTCAATCGGAAAATCGAGAAAAAAATCAACCAAATCTTGGGCTTGGCGAATTTTTCCGATTCATCGCATGAGGAACGCCCGAATGCGCGCTGGTTCAGCGGAAGCGATTCTTCCATTCGCGCATCAGCGTGAAGGCCGTCAGGCGATCGGACACCGTTTCGTGCAACTGCGCTTCGAGACTCGCCTGCAGCGCCGGTTCGCCGGCGCGCAGAAACGGATTCACCGCGCGCTCGTGCGCGATGGTGGTCGGCAGCGTCGGCACATGACGCGCGCGCAACTCGCTCGCCCGGTCGCGCCATGCCTGCAGTTCGGCGTTGTGCGGCTCGCACGCGAGCGCGAAGCGGATATTCGAGAGCGTGTACTCGTGCGCGCAATGCACTTCGGTCGCACCGGGCAGCGCGGCGAGCGCATCGAGCGAGGCGAGCATCTGCTGCGGCGTGCCTTCGAAGAGCCGGCCGCAGCCGCAGGCGAACAGCGTGTCGCCGCAAAACACGTGCGGCGTGCCGCGCGAATCGGCTGCCTGGAAATAGGCAATGTGCCCGCTCGTGTGACCGGGCACGTCGAGCACGCTGAATTCGAGCGCGGGTGCCGCAATCGTCACGCGATCGCCGTTTTCGAGACGATGCGTGAGATGCTCGATTGCTTCGCCGGCGGGGCCGTACACCGGCACGTCCTGGCCGTTCAGCAGATCGGCCACCCCGCCGACGTGGTCTTGATGATGGTGCGTGAGTAAAATAGCGCTCAGCCGCCATCCGCGTTGGGCCAGAAAGGCGCGCACAGGCGCGGCTTCGCCCGGATCGACGACGACCGCGTGGTGTCCGTCGGCAACGACCCAGATGTAATTGTCTTCAAACGCCGGGACCGGTACGTACTCGAGCGCATTCATAGGCGACGCATTCTTTGATATGACTGATCGAGCGATTATAGACTGGCCCGCCTGGACCGATTCGCCGCCCGGCCGCTACGTGCTCGAATGGGAACAGACCCAGCTCGACCGTGTGGTGTCGGACGTGTTCGGCTATCATGCGCTGCAGCTCGGTCTGCCCCGGCTCGACGCGCTGCGCGAGAACCGCATGCCGTGCCGCGGCCTCGTGCTCGACGCCGCCAGCGGCGCGAGTGCGCCGTATACGTTTCCGCGCGGCACGCGGCAAGACGGCGGCGGCCTCGGCGCCGCGCAAGGCGACGCGGCCGACCCGGCGGAACTGTCCGGCTTGTCCGCGCCAGCCGGACGCAGCACGGTCTGGTGCGATCTGCTCGACCTGCCGTTCGAAGCGCAAAGCGTCGATCTGATCGTGATGCCGCACACGCTCGAATTCACGAGCGACCCGCACCGGCTGCTGCGCGAAGCCGAGCGCGTGCTGATGCCCGAGGGGCAGCTCATCATCCTCGGCTTCAATTCGCTCTCGCTATGGGGCGTGCGGCAGTCGGTCGGCAAGATGACCGGCCAGCCGTTCGTGCCCGCCGCCGTCGATCTGATCGCCTTCACGCGTCTGAAAGACTGGATCAAGCTGCTCGGCTTCGACCTTGAACGCGGACGCTTCGGCTGCTATCGTCCGCCGCTTGGCAGCGAGCAGTGGCTCTCCCGCTATGCTTTCATGGAAGCCGCCGGCGACCGCTGGTGGCCGATTTTCGGCGCCACCTACATGATCAAGGCGATCAAGCGCGTGCGCGGCATGCGCCTCGTCGGGCCACTCAAGGTCAAGAAGCCCGTGCTCGCCGCCGGGCTCGCGTCCGCCGCCTCCCCGAATACACGCAACCATACCGAATGACTACGAATCACATCGACATCTATACCGACGGCGCCTGCAAGGGCAATCCCGGCCCTGGCGGCTGGGGCGCGCTGCTGCGCTTCGGCGGCCAGGAAAAAGAACTGTTCGGCGGCGAAGCCAACACGACCAATAACCGCATGGAGCTGATGGGCGTGATTGCCGCGCTCGAAGCACTCAAGCGCCCATGCGAGGTGATCGTGCACACCGACTCGCAGTACGTGCAGAAAGGCATCAGCGAATGGATTCACGGCTGGAAAAAGAAAGGCTGGATCACCGCGGCGAAGCAGCCGGTGAAGAACGCCGATCTGTGGAAACGGCTCGACGCACTGGTCGCGCAACATGAAGTCGAATGGCGCTGGGTGCGCGGACACAACGGCCACCCGGAAAACGAGCGCGCCGATCAGCTCGCCAATCGCGGGGTTGCGTCGCTCGCGGAAAGGTAAGGGCCAGCGCCTCGCCGAAGCGCGTTGCCGCAAGGCAATCCGCTTCGCTTGCACCCTCTCCGCTTTTTTTGCTGCACATTTTTTCGAAGCAGGCTAATCCGACATGCGTCAACTCATCCTCGATACCGAAACCACCGGCCTGAACGCCCGCGGCGGCGACCGGATTCTCGAACTCGGTTGCGTCGAACTGGTGAACCGCCGGCTCACCGGCAACAATCTGCACTTCTATATCAATCCGGAACGCGACAGCGATCCGGGCGCGCTCGCGGTGCACGGCCTGACCACGGAGTTCCTGAGCGACAAGCCGAAGTTCGCCGAGATTGTCGATCAGTTTCGCGACTTCATCGAAGGCGCGGACCTGATCATTCACAACGCGCCGTTCGACATCGGCTTTCTCGACGCCGAATTCGCGCTGCTGGGCCTGCCGCAGGTGAAGACGTACTGCGGCGAGATCATCGACACGCTCGCGCGCGCGAAGCAGATGTTCCCGGGCAAGCGCAATTCGCTCGACGCACTGTGCGACCGCTTCGGCATCAGCAACGCGCACCGTACGCTGCACGGCGCGCTACTCGACTCGGAACTGCTCGCCGAAGTTTATCTGTCGATGACGCGTGGCCAGGAAAGCCTCGTCATCGACATGCTCGGCGAAGCGCAAACCGGTGTCGACACGGATGCGCCGCGCGTCGCGCTCGAATCGCTGGAACTCATCGTGGTCGCCGCGAGCGATGACGAAGCCGCCGCGCACGAAGCCGTGCTCGACGATCTCGACAAGGCCGTCAAAGGTGCCAGTGTGTGGCGCTTTGAACCGGCGCCGGCAATCGCAGCCGCTGCGGATGAGCAGATTACTTAAAAAGTACTGGACGAACCCGTCAATCACTGACATAATTTGAATCTCTTCGGGTGGTTAGCTCAGCGGTAGAGCACTGCCTTCACACGGCAGGGGTCACAGGTTCAATCCCTGTACCACCCACCAGTATTCAGCCGAAGCCTCTGGAAACGCATCCAGCGCTGGATTGGAAGCCTGTTCAGGCCGACACCAAGCTTCTGCTAAAACGCAACACGAAAAAGCCCTGCAATCGCGGGGCTTTTTTTTTTCGGGCATCCGAATTTCGTAGCTGATTTTTCATTGCGCGATACAACAATGAGACGAACGCCTCAGCGCTACCTCGATCGCTCAGGGCGCGAGCCTTCCGGTACGATCACGCTGAACACAAACGAAAGGGAGCAATTTGATGTCCGAGAATACCGTGCTGCGCGATCTGTTCGACCGATGGGAAAGCGTTTGGCATGAGGGTCGCTTTGAACTGGTGCCGGAATGCGTTGGTCCGCATTACATTCGACACGACGAAGCCGGTGATCGAACCGTGACGCGGGAAGCATATGCAGCAGAGATTGCAAAAGTGCAAGCGGACCGGCCCGGCATCCGTGTCGTCGTCTACGATCATTCGTTTGAAGGCAATCGTGCATGGTTCCGCTTCGCGTTCAAGTGGACCGATCCTGCTACCGGCGAATCGCGTACCCGCGCGGGTATGCAGTCCTATCGCACCGAGGAAGGCAAACTTGTAGAGACCTGGCTTTCAATGCAACCGCTCGGCTCGACATGGGCGGATACGCCGCAAGAACATTGGACAAGCCCCTCAGCGACCAAATAAGCCCCCCCCCTACTCGACCGGCAATAAAAGCTGAACCGCTGATCTACCCACATGCGGCGCCAGATGTGCATAACGCTCCGTCACCGTGATGGACGAATGCCCCAACAAGTCCTTAACAACGTATAGCGACACACCCGCCATCACCAACCAAGAGGCGAAGGTGTGTCGCAAGTCATGCACACGAAAGTCGTCTATCAGCGCGCGACGGCACGACGCCCTAAAGCCCTTCTGCACCGAAGTGAGCCGAGCGCCCGACACCGTCGAAAACACCCACCGCGGCCGGCTCACATGCCGGCTCACCCAGTCACGTTGATCGCGCAACACGGCCAAAGCAGCATCATTCAAGGGGATAACCCGACGCTTGCCGTTCTTCGTGTCCTGAGGCTCCAAAGTAAAGAACGCCCGCTCGAAGTCCACCTTGGACCACTCCAATTTCAACAATTCGTTTTTCCGGCAACCGGTATGCAGCGAAAGCTTGATGAAATTCGCCAAATGCGGACGACGAGCGTATTTCTTCGCAGAAGCCACCAACTCGCGAGCCTCATCCCGACTGATCCACCGCACTCTCGACTCACCACCGCCGAGCGCCAACCGCTGAACCGGATTAGGCAACTCCAATCGATCGTGCTCCAGGCGAACAAAATTTATAGCCGCAGAGAAGAAACGAAGCTCGCGCTGTACCGTCGACTCGGCAACACCATCTACCCGCCTGACCGCGATATATCCACGCACATCCGCCCGCTTCAGATCGGACACCATGCGACCACCAAAATATGGCTGTAGCCGCTTTAACGAGTACACATCCCTCTGCTTACTACGATGGCTAGCACTCGCCATGTAAATCCCAATCACGTCCTCAAAAAGCATATGTGACGCACCCCGCTGGCAGTTTCGCTAAGCAAAATAACGTCCACTGCGACCCGGCACTTAAACGGACACCCGAAGAAAGAACCATCAACACGTATTACCTGTCGCCATCCAGAACACCCCAATACCCCGATTCCAGAACAACTGGGCGTTCCCGAAGTCAGCCCCGTTCTCATCCACACACGCATACGCGGCCGCCACCGCATCACCCCGACTCGAATCAGCCCCAAGATGCGCGTACGTCACCAGCTCAGGCAAGACGATGCCTCGACTTGTCCAGTACCGTTTCTTGTTAAATCCCACATCCCCAGCGCCCTTGCCAACGTATTTCGCGATATACGTCGCAATCAGGTGACGCATGGCACGCCCCTTACCGCCGAGCTTGCGAAACATACACAGTTGCTTGAAGCCCCTGATGCTGTCGTTCACTGCACCATCCGTACCGTCCTTACCAATCACCGACAGCCAGATCGAGCGCAACAGTTTCCAGTTTTGACGACCATTCACCGCGATATGGATATGCCATGCGCCCCGCTGCTGACGCTCCAAAACAGCCACGTAGTGAAAATCCTGAATCTTCGACAGACGCCGCCGGAACGTATCCCACCACTTCGCCCAAACCTCGATCCGTGTTTCGTTCACACGCGTTGAAAGCGTCAGCATCCGGTCCGCACGAATAGCCTTGCAACGCTGACGGATCATGCGCTTGGAACGCTCGATCGACGTACGCAATGACTTGTCCGCTTTAGCCGATACGTCGCACTCTGTCTCATCCGGCAAAGCCTCACGCTTGCCCCTCACACCGCGCGGACGCAACCGCAGCCCCTGAAAATGCCGCTGCACCGCGACGCTGAATGCCACGACTTCCTGCTGACCGTCCGGAAAGCGCTGTGTGCGCACGATGTATTCATCGCTAAACGGAGAGTACCCAGCCGTATCAGGCAGATCACAACCCGCATTGCGCGCCCGGTTAAGTGCCTGGAATGAGCCCGCTTCATTCAAAAGGCTTTGAAAAGACTGGGAATTCTGACCTACAATAGATTCGTTCACGTTGGATACGCCTATATCCGATGTTGGACCACCGCCCGGAATCGCGACCAACGATTGCCGGGTTTTCTTTTTGCACTTCCCCTTTCCCCTACCTTGCTGCAAGCCCCGTCCCGCCGTCGTTTCCGTTAAGTGTTAGAGGTACAAGTTTAGGCGCGCTGCGCGCGCCTGCCTCTGCGGCCTACGGCTCGCTGGAGGCCGGCGCCCGTGCACGCCACCGGCAGGCCCGCATACGGCGCATATGCACACCGCAGCGGTACTCAGGCGCCCACAAAGGCGGCTTGCAGTGAGAGGTGGCCGCGCTCACCGCCCGCGCCTCACGTTCAGCCACAACGCCGATACCCGCTACTCGGTCCGGGAGGCCGCGCTGAGCCGCGCGACAACCGCCACGACTCCGCAGACACGCCCACGCCCTACCATCGCTACGATTAACGCCCGGACACTCCCGACGCTAGACGCCCGTTATCCGTAGCGCTAAATCTTTTGCACCTGCAGGACAAGCACGACCTCTGTATGCCCTTTGGATGTCGTACGACCATCGAGAAGCGACGGCAGGAACCATTCGTGGCTCTTGGTTTGCGAAGCCTGATCCTGCAGCAGCCCGCCAAGCACGATCACCTCGCCGTCTTTCATGTCGGCCACCGTCTGCAATGAGCGCGTGTTCTTCGTGGGCGAGCCGCTGACACCCGTTGTCGTGTTCACGAAGCTCGAAATCTCCTCATCGATGTTCAGCTGGATCACGTCGCTCAGAACGGTTGGCGTCACGTTGAAGATCACGCCCGCATCCTGATACTCGATCGACTGCACAGGCGTGCCGCTCGCCCCCTGAAAGCTCACGCTCGACACGGTTGGCACCTGCTGACCGACATTGAGCCTGACCTGCTGCCCCGACACGCACCGCACGTTAGGCGACGACAGCTCGCGAAACCGTGAATCCGACTTGAGCGCCGAAATCGCGAACGACAGCCGCCCCGCGTCAAACTGCAGCGCATTCACGTCCGCAGCCGTTGCGCCCGAACTCACATTGAGCCCAACGCCCAGCAGCTTCGAGGCAATGCTGAACCCGGTATTACTGCCGTCCGTATCGTCAACCTCATAGGCCCAGCCGCGCACCACGACTTCACCTACCGCCGTATCGAGCTGCGGCACGAGCTGGCGAACGTCGCGCACATCACGAGCGGAACCAACGATCACCAGCTGATCACCCGCCGAAACGCCAGGCTGTACAACAGGCGTAACTGAACTCATGGGGGGCCGCGCGGCAGCCGTGCCCGATGCAGCCACCGGCATCGAGGCTGACGCCGACGCCGACGACGGATTAGCCGCGGCAGACAGCGCCTGCATCGACACGCGACCGGAGAACAGCGGGTTCACCATACTTTCCAGATACGCCGCACTCCGATGCAATGGCCTGTACACCCATGTCTCACGATCCATCGGCACCACATCGGCAGGCTTGCGTGAGATGTAATCCACGCCGTCCCGCGTCACGACCTGAAAACCTTCGGAATCCAGAAAATTCCGCACGAACTGTTTCAGATCGCCCTTGCCGCTATCGAACTGGAACGACACCACCCGATCATCCTGCAACACGTCCGACGCGATCACATGCGGAATATGCAGCGCATCGCCGTATACCAGATCGACCACCTGCCCCACGTTCACGAATCGCAGATCGAACGCGCCGTTACGAACGTGCGGCAGCGGCTTGACAGACGGCACCGCAACCGGCGCAGCCACGCCCGATGCAGGCAACGGCGGCAACGTCGGAATATCCGCGCCAGCAGCCCGCGCGCCGAGCGAAACGCAGCACAGCAGCACCACAACCGCCCGCCTCATTTCGACACCGCCACGGCCGACGACGCACCCGACCACGACGCAACCCGCCGACCATCGACCACACCCGAAGTCAGCACCCCATCGCCCTTGAAGCCCGCCGAGTCTTCCAGTCGCAAAGCGCCACGACCATTCACCAGCACGACGTATCCACGAACGCCATCCGCATAGCGCCCCGCAACCCGCCAGTCATCCGACGCCACCGCAGACCCCGCAAGCGGCGCAGCCGCCGCCCCCATCGAACTGGACGCCCCTGACGCCCCCGACTTCGACGCATTAACGTGACCAAAACCACCGTGAATGATCCTGAAGCCCGAATAGCCAAGCACAACCGTAGCCACAGTCAGAACCGGCACGAGAAACAGTGACTTCGGAATCACGGCTTTAGGCTTCGTGTGCAGCTCAGCACTCGTATACAGCTTGAACACATCGCGCGGATACCGCCACGAAGTTTTCACCGCGTCACGCAGATTGCTGACGTTATGACACGAATCCCATTCGTAAAGCATCGCCCGGTTCATACCGAACAGGCGCCGCACATGCACGTGCCGCCCGACCAGATCGCGCACCGTCTTGTTCATCCGCTGCGGATTCTGCGTCACCAGCACGAAATCGACGCCCAGATGACGATGCACGTGCAGCTTCTCGATATCCTCAGTCGGCTTCGTGCTGACCGACACCGGAGGCCAGATGCGCTGAACCTCATCAATGAACACGATATCGTTCGGCTCCACATGCTTATGCCACTCGCGGATCCACGGCTCATCGACCATGACGTGATCGATAGCCAGATCCTTCACGCCATCGACCAGCAGCCGTCGCCCCCGCTTCAACTCAGGCAATAGCGACCAGATTGCATAGAGCGACTTGCCACTGCCTGGCACACCCGTTATCAACGTGATCATTTGAGAAAGAACCTTTTGGCCGCAGAGATACCCGTTAGCGCAACCCGCGCCGACACCGCGCCGAGGATGTAGGACACACCCTGGAACACACCGCCGATTGCCAGCACGTTAGCCATATCGGACGGCAGCCCCGACACGCCTGTCGTGATCCAGCTCACGAGCTGACTGAACGCCGCATCGAAACCCACCACCGTCATGACACCCACGCCGAGCGCCACAAGCGCCTGCAGAAGCAACGGCCCCGCAAGAGACATCAACCACGCAGCCAGACCGGTCATGATTTAAGCCCCGCACCGAAAACCAACGCCGCAATAATCCCGCACGTCGCCAGAATGAACGGACGAACGCGCGACATGAAATCGCACTCAGGCTGATAGGAGAACGACAGATCGATACCGAGCACAGAGACATTCACTGGCGAAGGACATACGCCATTCGAAGCGCCAACCGTGACGGGCGTAACCGAAACCGTTGCGCCGCTCGAAGGCAACGTTGGCGCCGTTGCAGAGCCAGGCTGCTGACACGCAATGATCGACGGATCAAGCTGACAAAGATCGGGCGTATCCGACGGAGGCGATCCCGAATCACCACCGGTTCCCGGATCGGTACCACTGCCTGTACCCGGATCGGTACCAGTACCGGTACCCGGGTCGGTGCTCGCAGAAGGCGAAGGAATCTGAAACGGACTACTGGCACCCGAAGGCGCAGTCGCCGGAGAGGCCACACTACCGACACCCGGCCAGCCAGAAGGACTCGCACTCTGAACAGCCCCCGCATCCGCAGACGTTATCGGGTTCGAAGCAGGGTACGGAATACCGCTATAACCCGGTTGCGCAGAAGCCTGCTGCCACAACGCGTCAGCCAAAGCCGCAACGATATCCGGACTCAACGACGCATCCAGATCGGACGAAGGAATCGCAGAGATAGCCGACGACACAGACTCATCGACCGGAGGAAGAGACTTCGTCACCTCATATGCGACACACCCGCCACCACCATCCACATACATACCCGAATCACAACTCCCAAACGGAAACCCATTACCGTCCGAAATCCTCCCCACCTTCAGAGTCTGAACCGTGCCAGCAGCAGGCGTGAACCGGCTCACCACCGTATAGGAACACGATCCACTGCCGTTACTATCAACGTCACAGCCATTTGACGAAACCCCATCAACAACCGGATTATCCGATTGCTGCTGCATGGATTCCTGCAAAAGCGCCTCAGCCGATGAGCCGTAAAACGCGGCACAACTACCCTGACCACCAATTACACAAAAATACGGCGCCCCTGACTGCAAGGGAGAAAACGGACTGGCACTCCCGCCACCCGACGTACCTGGCGTCACATGCGACACCGAAACCGTCCCGTCATGGTTCAATTGCCACGCCGTCAACGTATCCTTACCAAGCGGCGTAGGCTCAAGCAGAAACCCGAGCGGACCAGCCACTTTTCCGAGCACGCCTAGCCACGCAGACGCACCCGCCGCCTCAGCGACATTCGACATGGCGGCATACGTCGCCGCAATAACCGACTGCTCAGCAGAGGTAAAGCCAAGATCAGCAATCTTTTTCGCCGCAATCTCAGCAATCACTTCCCCAACCGAAGGACCGCCGCCAGCAGCCAATGCCCGCGCATAAACAACGTCATGAGGCGCAGTGAACAGGATGCCGAACAGCAGCACGCCACAGGACAGAATGAACGAACCAAACCGCACGCCGAATCCCACGTGTCACCCCGTAAGTCAACCGAAAAGAATCATTCCCGCGCCGTAGCACGTCGCCACCACTATCACCAGTTCGATCCAGTAGCCCACGCTATTCCCCCGCTGAACCCGCAATAAAATCGCGCAGATGACGCAGCCCCCACGCCACCGCCAGCACACCTAACACCGCACCACCAATCGCCAGCCCCGCGCCCGAACCATCGCCACCTGAGCCCGTATCCATCAAATCCAGCCGCATTACCGACAACTGGCCCGCCGTCCCGTCACCCATCACACACGACACCGCCGCACCCCCGGCCAGCACCGACCCCGCCGCAGCGCCCGACGCCGGAGCGCACACCACCACATCGAGCCCTGCACTCATACCCGCCCCGTAAACGAAAAAGCGACGCTCCCCACAAGGAAAGCGTCGCGAACCGTCAGGTCATCCCCCGAACATCAACGACCGAGGAACGTACGAACCATCTTGATGCCCCACGCCACCGCCACCGCGCCGAGAACGGCACCACCGACCGACACCAGCGCCGGCACCACGCTGTCAATCGACGAGGTAATCGGCGACGGATCGAACGCCGGGGAACCCGAGGTTTGCGCGAAAGCACCAGCCGACGCAACCGCAACCGCCGCACCAACCGCAGCACGCTTCGCACTCTTCAACATTGCAAACATTTTTTTTACTCCCTGATTTAGCCCACCGATTAGGATTCGTCCGACCGGGCCAGATTCGAACGGATCAACTTCTTTGGCGGATCGCGCCGCGCCAGCACCGCAGACGCATATCCGACACCCTTACAGACCAGATACACGAACAGCATCACGTTCAGAAACGTTAGCTGTCCTGCAATCTGCTCGACTGAATCCAGTGGAAGACTCTGCATCACCACACCCCACACAGTCCGCCCAGCCTTACAAGACTCGACGCGATCAACACACAGTCACCGCGAGCCACACCAGCAATAAGCCGGTCGTGCCACACGCGAGACCACACGCAGCCCTGACAACCGCATCGAGCCACCATCGCCTTACGCACCGACGCCAGCGCCCGGCTTCGCCACAGGCTTGGGCTTGTTAGCAGGAGCCCAGGACACAATGCGAGGCACCATGCGCCCAGCGTCCTGACCGTAACCCTCACCGAGGCGATACTCGACGAGATACTCGCCACCGGCCTCAACCTGAATTTTTTCGTCAAACAGCGACGTTTTCGCCACGAACGAGCCGTCCACCAGCTCGCCCGATTCCGGGTCCTGATAGCTGGACTCCACGAAGCAATGCAACACGCGCATGTCACGCACCTGACCGGTTTTCTTGCTCGTGATCTTTTCGTTATCGATCTTCAGAACACGGATTTTTTCGTTTGCCATTTTTCATCTACTCCAGATTAGGACTACTACACGTAGTCGATTCACTTTGATTGAACGCCGGACACACCGGCAGATGCCGCACCAGCTACTTCAGATCACTACAGGCACCACAGCCGCCCTTGCGATCCACGCCACACCACTCACACAACTCATCCACCACTTCTACTGACACACACAGCCACTCACGACGGCGAACCTCTGTCGCTCTCGAGACAACCGGCTCAGTTACCTGACCGGTCCAAATGTCAGGCGTCACATAGTCAGCGCTGCATTTAGCCATTACTTCCCCGCTCACGAGCCGCACGAGATTCCACCCAACCCAGCAACCGCACCCAGCAATCCCGCACCAGCAACGCAAAGAAACCGCCGAGAAATGCCGTAAACAACTGAAGCCCCACGACGCAAGGCACCAGCACCACCATCGCGTCATGCACCGAAACCGAACCAAGGTCACGAATCAAGATCGACATATGAACCCTCAAAACCCACTAGCTAACTTTCCCAACCTGATCCTCACGAACGTACTAGGCATAATCGAACAACACTGGCTCTTTGCCCTGTTCGTTGTCGCCCTGGTAATCGCCAAGACCTATTTCGACCTGAAAACTGCCGCCCGACGCGGACGAAACAAGCGAAATCGCCAGAACCGCTAACCGCACCACCGTCACACACGGGGCCTAGTCGCCACAACTACGCCCCGTCGCCCTAACACTTCCTTGCAAATCTTTCAAAACCCCGACGAAATTCGGGGTTTACCTTTTATGCGGTACTGATAGACTGCCGACTTAACGCATACGGCAAAAATTTGCCGTTTTGTCAAAGTCCGGTGCGATTATTTATACAGACTGGCAAATCTGTCAAGAGGCAAAGTTATGACGATTAGCGAATTGCTCGACGCCGCAAAGCGCAAACAAGGCTCACTGGGCGCCGTTGCTAACCAACTGGGCATTGAACAATCGCGCCTGTCCAACTGGCGCAAGGGCGGTCGCAGGCCCGACCCAGCGCAGATCATGCGCCTTGCTGAGATGGCAGGATTACCACCGTTCGAAACACTCGCTGAGATCGAGCAGGCGATCGACGAAAAGAACGCGTCAGTCTGGGCACGCGCCTTGGGAAACCTACGCGCGGCCGGGGTAGCCGCGACCGTGATCCTTGGACTCGCGATCTTTTCGATGCTGACGCCTAAAACCGCACAAGCCGCCGACCACTGGCAAGCTGCCTTCACACGGCAGGGGTCACTGGTTCGATCCCAGTACTACCCACCAGATTCTTGGTGTGTCGATCACCGAAGACTAAAGGGCTGACGCAGCAATGCATCAGCCCTTTTTCTATTGGCCTCTTTGTTTGCTTGCCCTGTCATTCACCAAAAAGCTGTCGAGGCGCGGGCTGTCGCTGTCAATGTCCGCGAACACCGCGATTCCGCATGTTTGCGAGCATCTGGCTGTCCTGATATATTCGGCTCCTGGCGATCCGCCGCGCGCAGTCGCTACGCACATCGACGGATCTTCCGGTTTCTCCATCTCAAACATCACAGGGGGCGTCGCATGTTCGCAGTGCATATCGCGCTTCCTCGTATGGTCTCGCGACCGTCGGCCCGTCCGACGCGACAGTTGCGGCCTTAAAAGCCGCAACGTCGTCGCCGCCGCGGGCCCGCCCCGAAAGGCGCGCCGCATTCATTCCAGACAGCCTGTCGTGTGGTTACCGTGGTTCGTTACCGCGCGGTTAGCGCCTCGCATTCCGGCCTACGTCGCTGTCTCATCTCTTCGCTTCTGACTGGAACCTCGCCACGCGCCTGCGTCGCCGGGTTATAGCAAATGACCAGAAAAAAACTCGACTTTCGCGGACAAGCCTTCAAGGATGTCCTCGGCTTCACCTTCCGTCACTGGGCACGGCAACCGTGGCGCATCGTCGCGATCGCCGCGCTCGCGCTCTGCACGGCGGCCGCGGACATCCTCACGCCGGTGTTCGCCGGCCGGCTCGTCGATGCGATCGCGTCCGGCCCGGCCTCTTCCGAACCCATATGGCATCACGCGCTCGAAGCGTTCGGCGCGCTCGCCGCGCTCGGCCTCACCGCGACGCTGCTGCGCCAGGGCGTGTACTTCAACATCATCCGCTTCACGCTGAAGATGATGAGCGAGATTGCCGCGAGCGCGTTTCATCGCGTGCAGCGCTTTTCGACCGACTGGCACGCGAACAGCTTCGCCGGCTCCACGGTGCGCAAGATCACGCGCGGCATGTGGGCGCTCGATCTGCTCAACGACACGCTGCTGATCGCGCTGCTGCCGTCGCTCGTCATGCTGGCCGGCGCGACCGCGCTGCTCGGCTGGCGTTGGCCGATGATGGGCATCGTGGTCGGCATCGGCTCGGCGCTGTATATCGCAGTGACCGTGTCGGTCTCGCTCGGCTTCGTCGCGCCGTCCGCACGGCTCGCCAATGCATGGGACGGCGCGCTCGCCGATGCGGTCAGCTGCAACGGCGTCGTCAAGGCGTTCGGCGCGGAAGCCCGCGAGGAAGCGCGCCTCGCGCAGGTGATCGGCAAATGGCGGCAGCGCACCCGCCGCACATGGGTGCGCGGCACGCTCAACGGCGGGCTTCAGGGCGGCATGCTGGCCGCGATCCAGGCGGCGATTCTCGGCGTGGCGCTGCTGCTGTGGGTGCGCGGCGAAGCCGGTGTCGGCGACATCACGTTCGCGCTGACGATGTTCTTCATGCTGCAAGGCTATCTACGCGACATCGGCATGCATATCCGCAACCTGCAGCGCTCGGTCAACGACATGGAAGAACTCGTGTCGCTCGAAAGCCAGCCGCTCGGCATCGAGGACCGTCCCGGCGCGGGTCCGATCGCGATCCGCCACGGCGAGATCCGTTTCGAGCACGTGTCGTTTCACTATGGCGCACACAGCCGCCCGCTCTACGACGACTTCTCCATGCGCATCGCGCCCGGCGAGCGCGTCGGCCTCGTCGGCCATTCCGGTTCGGGCAAGACGACCTTCATCAAGCTGATCCAGCGGCTTCACGATATCTCGGGCGGCCGCATCACGATCGACGCTCAGGACATCGCCCAGGTCCAGCAGACGTCGCTGCGCAGCCAGATCGCGATCGTCCAGCAGGAGCCGGTGCTGTTTCACCGCTCGCTCGCCGAGAATATCGCGTATGGACGGCCCGGCGCGAGCCGCGCCGAGATCGAGCGGGCCGCGCGGCTCGCGAGCGCGCACAACTTCATCGACGCGCTGCCCAACGGCTACGACACGCTGGTCGGCGAACGCGGGATCAAGCTCTCGGGCGGCGAGCGTCAGCGTGTGGCGATCGCGCGGGCTTTTCTCGCCGACGCGCCGATCCTGATTCTCGACGAAGCCACCTCGAGTCTCGACAGCGAAAGCGAAGTGCTGATCCAGCACGCGATGGAGCGGCTCATGCAAGGCCGCACGACGCTCGTGGTCGCGCACCGGCTGTCGACGGTACGCGCGCTCGACCGCTTGCTGGTGCTCGACAAGGGCAAGGTGATCGAGGAAGGCAGTCACGACACGCTGATCCGGCGCGAGAACGGCCTGTACCGGCGGCTCTTCGAGCGTCAGGCGCTCGAATTGATCAAGGGTCTCGGCGAGCCCGAACTCGCGCGCGCAAGCGCGGACGCGAAGGCCGATCGGGTCGACGATTCGGACTTGCTGGTCGGTTAGCGGATCACGCGGAATCGAATGAAGAGGCCCGCCGGTCCGACGGGCAACTCAGCCACAACCTGACAACCCGCGCCGCAACCACGGGTGATAGCCGCTATATCACGCCTTCCGGCAAGCCAATGCCGCGCGCCATCCCCGTCGCGGCAAACACCATCAGCACGAGCAGCACGGTCTGGATCACGCTGAAGTGCGCATAGGAGCGTGCTTTCTTCAGATTGGGCGGCTGGCCGCTGCGGACCGACGCGCGCCAGCGCATCAGGCCGAGCATCGACGGCACTTCGAGAATCAGGATCAGCACGAGCAGCGTCATCTTGACGTGAAAAAGCGGCTCGTGGAGATAGTAGTCGGCGCCCTTCTCATAACCGCCGAACGCGCGCATCAGGCCCGTGACGATCAGCACCAGCGCGGAAATGCCCCAGCGAGTGTCCGCGCGAAATACGGAGCGCAACGCAGCGGGCACCGACGCCCGGCGCAACGCCCAGGTGCGTCTCAGAATCGACGCGAGCGCAAAACCATAAGCAAGCAGATGAAGAGCGGCAAGCAACCAGCGAACCAGCATGGCGACTCCTGCGAAAGACGCGATACGATCGATGTATGTCCCACTCGCCCGCGTGCCGGCGGGCGTCATGACTGCATTATCCGCGAAGCTCTGCTCCGGGATGCGCGCATCGGCCACGCGATGTGGTCGATAGCACAAACGTGCAACCTCAGACTTGCCGCAGCGTCGTGTCGAGCGCACGCGCCGCGACGCGATCGCCTTCGGTCGCGAGCGCGGCGCGAAAGACGGTCTGCCGGTTGTGACCGGCGGCCGCGGGCGAATCCCACAGCAACTCGACTTTCGGGCGCACGCCCAACACGCCGCGGGTCAGCGCCGGCGCCGCAGCCGAACCGGCCGGTGCGGCCGGCATCCCCGGCTCGCCGGCCGCACCGAACGCCACCGCGTGCGTAGGCGCCGGCGTCGCGCGGATAGGCGCCCCGCTCGCCCAGCGCACGGACAGCTCGCGCGCGTCGTACTGCCCGACCTTGCGCCGCTCCGCCCAGACGACGACGGTGCGCGTCGCCGGATCGAGCGACACCGCATAGCGGCCAATCGCGAAGCGCCGCGCGGCGACATTGGTGCGCCACAGCGGCAAGGGCCGGCAGATCCAGATCACGGCCGCATAAAGCACCGGCGCGGCCAGCAGCCAGCCATTGGTCGCCGCGACCGCCTGCAACGCGCGCCGCCAGCCGGCACTCGCGACGAACGCGCCGACCGACCACGCGGCGAACAGGAAACCGAGCAAGGCGAACAGGCGCAAGGCCTGACGCAGCCATTGCGGCAGCGGATGGAACGGACGCTCGGCGACGGCGCGCGCGCCCGGCAGGAAGATCAGCAGGAACAGGAAAACGAGGTTGATGCACGCCCACGGCGAGGACGCCATCGACGTCACAGCGGCTGTGAGGTCCATCTGCGACATCGAGAAAAGCCAGCGGGCGGCGAGCACGAGACCGATGGCGCGCAACGTGAAAATCGTTCCGGCGCCGGGCGCAGCATTCGCGCGCGTCTCTTTCGTTCTCGCCAAGGCATCCTCCTGTCCTGTCGTCGGCGGCGCCGCAGCCCAATTTGCGGCACGGCAATTATAGGGATATTACCGAGAGTGGCTCGTTCGCGCCGCGCGGAAAACCGCATTTTGGGTCATTCAATGGCAAAAAACGCGGCGCGTATGCAACAACGCCCCGTCGGCGCGGTGCTGACGGGGCGTTGCGGAGGGCGACAGGCAGCGCGAAGCGTGTCCTGCCGCCGGGTTTTATCTACAGCGAGTCAAGCGTCGCGGCTCGAACGATCAGCCGGCGTTGGCTTCGCGCAGCACCGTGCGATGCTTGCGGCGCAGCAGCTCTTCGTACGTAGCGACGTAGTTCCGCGCCATGACCTTCGACGAGAAGCGGGCTTCGAACGCCTTGCGCACGCCAGCGCGCGGCAGCATGTGCAGACGCTTGAGGGCCGCGACCGCGCTGATTTCGTCTTCGACGACGAAACCCGACACGCCGTTTTCGATCACTTCCGGCACCGAACCGCGATTGAACGCGATCACCGGCGTGCCGCAGGCCATCGCCTCGATCATCACGAGACCGAACGGCTCCGGCCAGTCGATCGGGAACACCAGCGCATGCGCGTTGCCGAGGAACTCACGCTTTTCGGCTTCGCCGATTTCGCCGATGTACTCGACGTGCGGGAGCGCCATCAGCGGCTTGATCACTTCTTCGTAATAGGCACGGTCGGCCTTGTCGATCTTGGCGGCGACCTTGAGCTTCATGCCAGCCTGGCCAGCGATACGGATCGCGCGGTCGAGACCCTTCTCCGGCGAGACGCGGCCGAGGAATGCGAGGTAGCCCGGTTCGACGTCGGGGATCGGCGTGAGCACGTCTTCCGGCAGGCCGTGGTAGACGGTTTGCAGCCAGTTCGCCTGTTGCAGCGGGAGGCGCTGGTTATCGGAGATCGACACGACCGGCACGTCGCTGAACGTGTTGAAGATGGGCTGCAGTTCCGGCAGATCGAGACGGCCGTGCATCGTGGTCACGAACGGCACCGGCTGACGCGCGAATAGCGAGAACGGGTAATAGTCGATGTGGAAGTGCAGCACGTCGAATTCGTCCGCGCGGCGGCGCACTTCTTCGAGCAGCAGCATGTGCGGCGCCATCACGTCGCGGATCGTCGGGTCGAGGCGCAGCGCCTGCGGCCAGAAGGCTTCGAGCTTCGCCGAGGTTTGCGAATCGCCGCTTGCAAAAAGCGTGACATCGTGGCCCTGCTCGACCAGCGCTTCAGTCAGATAGGACACCACGCGTTCCGTACCACCATACAGCTTGGGAGGAACCGCCTCGTGCAACGGAGCGATTTGAGCGATTCGCATAATGACGAACTCCTAGTAAGAAATCAGGCAAAGTACTGCGTTTGGAAAAAGCGACTCGCTTGCTCGCCAGGGCCATCTGGCCGGATCTGCCGGCGCGGGCCTGATTCTTTCGAGGAATCCTGGGATGAATCGCTTGGTAATGAGCCCAGACCAGTGCATCACCGTCCGCGCATGTGCGAGTAAACGCGCATGCGACACCTACGTTGACAAACTGTTAAAAAACCGTCCTAAGCGTTGCCGGGCCGACGAGCACGCATTATCGGCGCTGCCATTCTTGCCGCAGCACAACATTTCAAAGTCTTTACGTTGTTACAAACGCGAAACACTTTGCAAACCCATGTTTTATAAGACAGTTCTAGAGTGACAGCAGGTTTTCGGTCACTCGCGTTTGCGATGTCTGTAAGCTCTCTGCGTCAATCTTGCCGGCGGCCACCGAAGAAATGCCGCGGCGCGACTGAATGCAATCTGTAATTATATCCCGAAATTGTCCGCAACCTGCGTGCAACGCCGGCTCGCTGCCGGTCCGAGACATGGCAGATCGCGGAGGTCCATCGCGAAATCAATCGCGCCAATGCCCGGATTCACAGGGCGCAATCGCTTTTGCATGTTTACAATGCGAAGCATCGGCTTCGCGCAGAGCCATGTTTTTCCGTGTGGCCCGCGCTTTGCAGGCACAACCCGCAACACATCGACCTCAGCTCAATTCTCAATTGGAACACTTGACCATCGCCCAGCGTAACGCCCAGAACGCAAAGCTCGCGAGCTATGCGCACCGGCCGCTTGCGTTTCTCTTCCGCTTTATCCGCCGCCACCCGCTCGCGCATGCGATCGTGCTGTGCAGCGTGTTTGCGGCCGTGGGCTGTGCGCTCGCCTCGCAATACGCGATCAAGCATCTGATCGACGTGCTCGGCGAAGGCCGCCACCATCCCGGCCCGCTGTGGGGGGCATTCGCGATCCTCGTCGGGCTGATCGCGGCCGACAACCTGCTGTGGCGGGTCGGCGGCTGGGTCGCCGCGCATACGTTCGTCGCCGTGACCGGCGATTTGCGGCGCGACCTGTTCCAGTATCTGAGCGGACACTCGCCGACCTACTACGCCGAAAAGCAGCCCGGCATGCTCGCGAGCCGCATCACCGCCACCTCGAACGCGGTCTACACCGCCGAAAACACCACCGCCTGGAACGTGCTGCCGCCGTGCATCGCGGTGCTCGGCGCCATCGTGATGATCATCGCGGTCAATCCGCTGATGGCGGCCGGCCTGATGCTGTGCTCCGCAATCCTCTCGGTCGTGCTGTACAAGCTCGCGGGGCGCGGCTCCGCGCGTCATCACCATTTCGCGACGAAGGCAGCGTCGGTAGACGGCGAGCTCGTCGACGTAATCAGCAACATGGGGCTCGTGCGCGCGTTCGGCATGACGTTTCGCGAGCAGCGGCGCTTCGCCGCGACGATCAAGTCGGAACTGGAAGCGCGCGAGCAAAGCCTGCTCTACCTCGAAAAGCTGCGCCTGCTGCACGCGGTGATCACGGCGCTGCTGTCGGCGGGTCTGCTCGGCTGGGCGCTGTGGCTGTGGGACCAGGGCAAGGCGACGTCCGGCGACATCGTGCTCGTCAGCTCGCTCGGCTTCACGATTCTGCACGGCACGCGCGACCTGGCAGTCGCGCTCGTCGACGTCACGCAGCACATCGCGCGGCTCGCAGAAGCCGTGCGCACGCTGCTCGAGCCGCACGGCATGCCCGATCGCGACGACGCCACCGAACTCGTGCCGCAAGGCGGGCGCGTCACATTCGACAGCGTCACGTTCGCCTACCCGCGCCGCCGGCCGATTCTCGATCACTTCGACCTCAATATCGAACCGGGCCAGCGCGTCGGCCTGATCGGCAAATCGGGGGCGGGCAAGTCGACCGTGCTCGCGCTGCTGCAGCGTTTCTACGAGACCCAAGGCGGCGCGATCAGGATCGACGGCCAGGACATCGCCTCGATCACCCAGGACAGCCTGCGCCACGCCATTGCGCTGGTGCCGCAGGATATTTCGCTGTTCCATCGCTCGGTGTACGAGAACATCGCGTACGGGCGCCCCGAAGCGAGCCGCGAGGAAGTGCTCGCCGCCGCGCGCGAGGCGCGTTGCGCGGACTTTATCGAGGCGATGCCGGAAGGCTACGACACGATCGTCGGCGACCGCGGCGTGAAGCTCTCGGGCGGCCAGCGCCAGCGCATCGCGATCGCGCGCGCGATCCTCAAGAACGCGCCGATCCTGCTGCTCGACGAAGCGACCTCGGCGCTCGACAGCGCATCCGAGGAAGCGATCCAGAAAGCGCTCGACCGGCTGATGGTCGGCCGCACCGTGATCGCGATCGCGCACCGGCTGTCGACGCTGAACAACTTCGACCGGATCATCGTGATGAGCACCGGCAAGGTCATCGACGACGGCAGCCCGGAAGAACTGCGCCAGCGCCCGGGCCTCTATCGCGACCTGCTCGCGAAGCAGTACGGCAAGGGCCAAACGCTGCATATCGGCGGCAAGAAGATCGACGAGCAACACGTGGTCTGACGCATCCGCAGCCGCCCGCGTCACGTTACGCCACGGCGCCTCGCCAACAAAAAAGCCGCTCGATAGAGCGGCTTTTTTGTTGGTCTGAGCGCATCGGATTGCGTTATCGAATCTAACCGGCCACGCCTTCGCGCGCCGCCCTCTTCTTCGCAACCACCTTCCCGCTCTTAGCGCGCGTCGCGCCATTCACGTTCTGCAGATCGCGCATGAAGTTGTCGCGCCACACCGAGACATTGTTCTCGCGCAGTTGTGCAATCATGTCGCGGTAACGCGCCTGGCGCTCCGCGAGCGGCATGCCGAGCGCCTTTGCGAGCGCTTCGGCCATCCCGTCGATATCGACCGGATTGACGATCAGTGCGCCGTCGAGCTCCTGCGCCGCGCCGGCAAAGCGCGACAGCACGAGCACGCCCGGATTCTCCGGGTCCTGCGCCGATACGTATTCCTTCGCAACCAGGTTCATGCCGTCGCGCAACGGTGTGACGTAGCCGACGTGCGCGGCGCGAAAAAGCGCTGCCAGCACCGGGCGTTCGTACTGCCGGTGAATGTAGCGAATCGGCGTCCAGTCCAGCTCGGCGAAGCGCCCATTGATACGCCCCGACTCGCCTTCGAGCTGCAGCCGGATGTCCTGGTAAGCGTGCAGGTCGGCGCGCGTCGGCGGGGCGATCTGCAGGAACGACACCTTGTTGCGCTGCGCGGCCGACTGTTCGAGCAGGCGCTCGAATGCGCGGAATCGCTCGACGAGCCCCTTCGAATAATCGAGCCGGTCCACGCTCATGATCAGCTTGCGCGCATGCAGCGTCGCCTTCATCGTGCGTACCGGCTTGCCGCGCTCGCCCGCTTTCGCGAGTTCCGCGATCTCGTCGGGATAGACGCCGATCGGATACGCCGACGCGCGCAGCGTGCGGCCGAATCCATGCACGGTCAGCGGCCCCTGCGCCGAGGCGTCGACCGTGCCGCCCGCTTCGTTGACGATGTAGTCGCAGAACGCGCGCAGATCGGGCGCGGTCTGGAAGCCGAGTAGATCGAACGAACAGAGCGCCTCGACCAGTTCGCGATGCGGCGGCACCGCCAGCAGCACCTGCGAGGCCGGAAACGGAATGTGCAGGAAAAAGCCGATGCGGTTCTTCACACCAGCCGCGCGCAACGCCTGCGCGAACGGGATCAGGTGATAGTCGTGGACCCAGATCACGTCGTCTTCGCGCAATAGCGGCACGAGCTGTTGCGCGAGCCACCCGTTGACGCGGCAATAGCCCCCGAAATCGTGCCGGTCGTATTGCAGCAGATCGGCGCGGTAGTGAAACGCGGGCCATAGCGTCGCGTTCGAGAAACCGCGGTAATACTGGTCGTAGTCGCGACGCATCAGCGGGACAGTCGCGAAGGTCACCGGACCGCGCTCCTCGAGCTTGATCTGCGGCTGGCCCGAGCTGAGCACGTCGCCGCTCCAGCCGAACCACATGCCGCCGGTCTCCTTGAGCGCGTCGTACACGCCGACCGCGAGACCGCCCGCCGCCGGGCCGCCCTCGGAAATGGGCGCAACCCGGTTCGAAACAATGATCAGTCGGCTCATGAAGCGCGATTCCCGAGGCAATGTGTTGTTTTCGTGGAGCGATGCGGCGCGGGCATCACGTTGCGCGCGCCGCGGCGACAATCGTTTCGAGCCAGTCGAGCAGTGCCGTCACCGAATCGACGCGCGCATGCGCGGTCGTTTCTCCGGCGCCGACCTTGATCGACAATCCACCGCGTTCGTTGACGACCGCGAAGCCCTTCTCGTCCGTCAGATCGTCGCCGGCGAATACCGGCGTGCGGCCCGTGAACGGCAGCTCGTCGAGAAACGCGCGGGTCGCGCGGCCCTTGTCGACATCCTTCGGTTTGATCTCGTAGACCATCTTGCCGGGCTGCAGCACGTACGAGCCTGGGTAATCGGCGACGAGCCGCTCGGTCGCCTCGCGCGCGACCGGCTCGCGGTCCGGTGCGTTGCGATAGTGCAGCGCGAGCGCCGCGCCTTTGATTTCGAGCAGCATGCCCGGATGGTCGTTGACGACCTGCGCAAGCACCTGCTCCATGCGCAGTAGCCGTTCGTCGTGAAAGCCGATGCGCTGGGTGTCGCCGTTCGCATCGCGCCGCTCGGCGCCGTGCAGGCCGGCCACCGGCAAGTCGGGCATGCCGAGAAAAGCGTCGATGCTGTCGATGCCGCGCCCCGACACCACCGCGACCGCGCCGTTCGTCAGGCTGCGCAGCTCGCGCAGCAGTTCGATCACGCGCGGTTGCACGAACACGCCGTCCGGCGTGGGTGCGAGTTCGACGAGCGTGCCGTCGAAATCGAAGAAAAATGCTGTCTCGCCAGGAGACAGAACTGCCGGAAGTGCCTGTATCACTGTGTTCGCCTTTCAGCCTTCTGCAGCCGGAAAAGTCTGCGCATCTTACCGCGCATCAGTCAATTTTTCGAGAAAGTAAGCCGGAACCCCGGCGTGCCGGGCGATGAGCCGGCCCCGTCGCGCCGCTTGCATTCAAAAGTGAAACGATCCGGCTTCAGGCGGCTTTCGGGTGCCTGCGTCAAATTGCCTCGCAAGCCGCACGCCCGCTGTGCCGAGCCACGCCCTCGCCGATTTTGCGCTACAGTCGCAGCCACATGAGCCACGCTCGCCCGCTGCATCGTTGAGCGATGTCGCTCGATGACGCGTGGCGGGTTGCAGTCGCGATGCGGTTTTTTCCGCGGCTGAACGTGCCTGCTGTGTGCCTGCTGCTGCGTGCCGACTATGTTCCTGCATGGCGCTCGCAACGTTCCTGCACCGTTGGCGTCGTCCCCATGCATTGCCCGCTCTTCAATCGAGTCATTGAACCCTGCTTTGTTCCCGATCCTCTCGACCCGGCGCCCACAGCCTGACCTTCCCAACTCGCGACCCCGACCACAACCCTGGTCGTTCGCGCGCCGGTTGTCGCGAAGTCTGGGCACGACGCTGGGTGCGCTGATCGTGCTCGGCGCGCTCGCGGGTTGCACGCAGCGCGCCGAACCGTGGCACCTGACCAACGTGACCGGCCATCTGCCCGATCTCGACTTCACGCTGACCGCCGACGACGGCCGCCCCATCGACGCCGCTTCGTTCAAGGGCCGCACGTCGCTCGTCTATTTCGGCTACACGCATTGCCCGGATGTGTGTCCCGAAACGATGGGCCGTCTGATGCAGGTGCTCGGCAAGCTCGGCCCCGATGCCCAGAAGGTCCGCATCCTGTTCATCACCGTCGATCCCGCGCGCGATACGCCGCAAGCGCTGCACGACTACGTCGGCGCCTTCGACTCGCAGCACGCCGAAGGGCTGACCGGCACCGCCTGGCAGATCGAGTCGCTCGCCAAGCGCTATCGCGTCGCCTATCAGATGGAAAAACGCGACCCCAACGGCAACTACGAAGTCACGCACAGTTCCGCCGTGTATGTGTTCGACAGCGAGGGCCGCGCGCGCCTGCTCGCCACCGATCACGACACGCCCGATGCGATCGCGCAGGACCTGCGCCGCATCATCGACGACCACTCCTGATTCTTCAATCCCATCATGACGATCAAGCTCAAAACGTTCGCTTCACTGGCCGGCGCCTTCGCGCTCTCGTTCGGCCTCGCATCGGCCGCGCACGCGGCGGACGCCCATGCGCTCAGCGTCAAGAACGCATGGGTGCGCTGGCTGCCGAACAACCTGCCCGCGGCCGGCTACGTGACGCTCGTCAACGCGAGCGACAAGCCGATCGATCTCGTCGATATTTCGAGCGACGACTACGGCGACGCGATGCTGCATCAAACGGTCTCGAACGGCTCGACACAGAAAATGGTCATGGTCGACAAGCTCACGGTGCCCGCGCACGGCCAGGCCGCGATCGCGCCGGGCGGCTATCACATCATGCTCGAAGACGCGAAGCACAAGATCGCGCCGGGCGACACCGTCCATCTGACGCTGAAGTTCTCCGACGGCGAAACGCTCGCCACGCCGTTCGTCGTCAAGTCGCCGGCCCAGACGAAGTAAGCGGCGTTACGGACCACCGCGCCATCGCCCCCGCCATGAACCTGCTCTACTGGCTCGATCCCTGGGAGTTTTCTCCGACCGTCGTGATCGCGTTGCTGATCCCCGCGATCCTGTTCGCGCGCGGCGCGCGCAAGGCGCGGCTGTCGTTCGCGCGCAAGCTGTCGTTCTGGTTCGGGCTGGTGGCGCTGTATGTCGTGCTGCATACACGGCTCGACTATTTCTTCGAGCACGAGTTCTTCATGCACCGCCTGCAGCATCTGGTGCTGCATCATCTCGGGCCGTTCTTCATCGCGCTGTCGTATCCGGGCGCGGCGCTGCGCGCGGGCATCCCCTTGCGCTGGCGGCTGCGCTTCGTACGGCCGGCGCTGCACACGCCGATCGTGCGCAAGGTGCTCGACGTCGTCATGCATCCGGTCGTCGCGGTCACGCTGTTCGTCGGGCTGATCTACTTCTGGCTGATGTCGCCGGTTCATTTCGTCGCGATGCTCGACTGGCGGCTCTATCGCGTAATGAACTGGAGCATGGCGATCGACGGGCTGCTGTTCTGGTGGCTCGTACTTGATCCGCGGCCCGCGCCGCCCGCGCGTCTGTCGCCGGGCAAGCGCGTGCTCGTCGTGATCGCCGCGATTCCGCCGCAGATCATCCTCGGCGCCTTTATCTTTTTCACGTCGCACGAGCTGTATCCGATCTATTCGATCTGCGGCCGCGCGTTCACGTGGCTGAGCCCGATGCGCGATCAGCAGATCGGCGGGCTGCTGCTGTGGATTCCGGGCTCGATGATGAGCGTGATCGGCGCGCTGATCGCGCTGCGTCACTGGATGCGCCTGTCGGCGCGAGGACGGCTGCGTGCCAGCCCACGAGCGAAGGGCTCGCGCGGGCTGGCGCATGCGTCATCGGCGACGACGGCAAGCGGCCAACGCTGATCCGCGCGGCGGTGCGATGCGGTGAATGCCGGCTCGGGGAGTTCGTGGATCGACGGCCGCGCGCATCTGTCTACGCACGCCGTGCGACGGGCTTATTCTCAGGCAGATCAGGCAGCGGAGGCAGAACGCATCCATACGTGCGGGATGCCGTCTTCGTCGTGAATCTCCGAAACCGGCGCGAAGCCGAACGCGCCATAAAAACCCTGTAGATGCGCCTGCGCATGCAGACGGATCGGCGTATCTGGCCATTGCGCGCGAATCCGCCCGAGCGAGCGTTCGAGCATCGCATTGCCGAGACCGATGCCGCGAAACGGCGCGGTGGTCAACACGCGGCCAATGCGCACGTCGGCGTCCGACGCGTCGGGCAACAACACGCGCAGATAAGCGGCGAGCGGCGGCAGCGCCGTGCCGGTGACGGCCCCATAGGCAAGCAGATGCCACGCTTGCATGTCGAGTCCGTCGATATCGCCGTACACGCAGTTCTGCTCGACCACGAACACCGCGCTGCGCGCGGCCAGCAGATCGTAGACTTCGGTGCTCGTGAGGTCCGCGAACGGCTTCCAGCGCCATTCGAGTTGGGCGAGCCGCGCGGCGGCGGTGAGTTGCGAATCAGTCATCGGAGGCTTTCGAAAAATGCGCGACAGCGCGGGCAACGATCTGCAATTATGCCGTGCGGGCCCAACGCAAGCTATCGCGTGCATGTGCCGCTCGTTCCCGCTCACTGCGCCGCGCTCTAGCCGCGCTGTGCCGTACGTGCCTTCGAAGCCTGTTTATGGCTGTACATCGCGGCATCGGCGGCGGCGAGCAATTCGGCGATCTCGCCATGTCGCGCGGGATCGTACGACGCCTGGCCGACGCTGAAGCGGATCTGATAAGCACGCGCCTCGGCGCTCCGTGCCTGCGCATTGCGCGCGTCGAGCAACTGCGCGAGCCGTCGTGTCACCTCATGCGTTTCCGCGCTGTCGGCACCCGTCAGCAGCGCGACGAACTCGTCGCCGCCGAGCCGCCCGATCACGTCGCTCTCGCGTAGCGCGGCGCGCAGCACGTCCGCGAAAATCCGCAACGCTCGATCGCCTTCGGCATGCCCCTGCGTGTCGTTGATCTGCTTGAAATCGTTCAGGTCGAAGAACAGCAGCGAGGCCGATTTATTCATCCGCTTGCAGACGTTCAGCGCATGTTGAGCGAGCACCTCGAAACCGCGCCGGTTGGAGAGCAGCGTCAGATCGTCGAGCGTGGCGAGCTGTACCGCCATCAGTTCCTGTTCGGCCATGTGCGCCAGATCGCGCAGCAATGCGCGCTCCTCGGCATCGAGCTCGCGCGGCTTCACGTCGATCAGGCACAGCGTGCCCACCTTGCTGCCGTTCGCCACCCTCAACGGACAGCCCGCGTAGAAACGGATGTTCGGCTCGTCGATCACGAACGGATTGTCGCGAAAACGCTCGTCGCTCAGCGTGTCGGGCACCAGCAGGATTTCGTCGCCGAGAATGGCGTGCGCGCAAAACGAGACATCGCGCGAGGTTTCGCTCGCCGCGAGGCCGACGCACGATTTGAACCATTGCCGGTTCGCATCGACGAGACTCACGACTGCAATGGGCACGCCGAACAGCCGGCGCGCAAGACGGGTCAGGCGATCGAAGCGCTCTTCCGGCGACGTGTCGAGAATATGCAGCGCGCGCAATGCATCGAGGCGGGCGCTTTCATTGCTGGGCGTCGGTGCAACGGACATGGAATGTTCCCGGCTGGCGGCGTGATGATCGAAGTCGGTAGCGACTAGTGTATAGCGGTGCTGTTCGGCATGGAATTGAACGAAGTCCCGAAGTTCCGGCCGATGTAGCCGATCGCGCAGCGGAAGCCGGTTGCAAGTCGCGCGTCAGACGGCGTCCCCGCGTTCCTGTGCATCCGCCTCGCGTACCGCTTCGACCGGCCGCGCGAGACATTCGAGCAGATTGCCCGGACCGCAGAGATGCAGCGCGCCGACGACCACGAGCGTGCGCTCGCGCACATTGGCGTGCTCGTGCAGACGCGCGGCCCATGCGCGATTGCGCACGTCGAGTATCGCGTGACGGATGCCGGGCAGATTGAACATCGGCGATTCGACGGCGATCCGCTCCACCGCCCCGAGGTCGCCCGCGATCCAGGCGGCGTACATCCGCTCGAGCGTGCGCTGCGGCTCCGCGCGATCGGCCATCAGCATCTCGAGGGCCTGACCGAGCACCGGCAGCGGGATCGATTCGAGCGCGGCGGCTATCTCGTCCGCGGTCTCGAGATACCGGCAAGGCTTGGCCTGCGCCATCGCCGAGCGCAGCATGCGCGGCTCGACACCGTCGACGACCTGCTGCAACAGCGTCGGCGCGACGATCAACACAGCCCACGGACACAACTCCGCGAGCGGCGCGAGCAGCCCTTCGGCGGGCCAGAGCGCTTGCAGTTGCGTCCACGCGTCCGCGCTCATCGAGGGTTGCAACTGCGCGGCGCCAGGCTGCGCGCCGGCCCTCAGAAAGGGCAGGATGGTCGGTGCGTCGGATTCGAAGATCAGCCCCTCGGCCCAGTCATAGGCCTCGGCGACCCAAGGCGGCGTGCGCCGGCTCGTCGCGGGAAAGAGATGCATGGAGCCGAGCAGTCGCACGTTGGTGCCGGTGAGTTGTAGATACATGCGAGCGTGGTGAAAGCGGCAATGACGATGCTGCGATTTTATCGCTCAGGCCGGAAGCGGCGTATCAACTTGCAGGCGCGTGTGCGAACGGCGGACGCACCACCGCAATCGGGATTTGCGGTTCACACGGCACCCCATGCGCGAACCGCGGGCGCATCAAAACCTGCGCTCTTTTATTGAATCGAAATAAAATTCAAATCCGCTACTGTTTTAAACATTTTTACGTCGATTATTGCGTGCCTTTTTTAAACGATTCAAGCTCGCTGGTATAGCGCTCGCTCCGCACACCATTACTGCCGTAATATTCTTCCACCGATTTCACCCAGCGGCCGACTTCCGGCGCATACCAGAACGCTTTATAGGTGCGGCCCGTCGCTTGCGCGGGGGCGATTTTCTGCGCGTGCGTCATCATGGTCGTATCGCCCTGCTCGACCTGGGTGGCCTGTGTAATGGTCTGCCGCGGTTCGAGTTGCGCGAGCCAGTCGCCCTCGGATTCGATCTTGATCGCCTGGAATTTTCCGGCCGGCACTTCGACGGTTTCCGTCCCGATCACGCGATATTGCGAACTCCACTTCTGCGAAGCGAAAACCCGGTTCGGATGCTGCTCCGTGTAGTCGATGTTCCAGGTTTTTCCCGGCGACAGCGGGAACGCCAGCGGCCGGTTAACGACCATTTCCGTGCCGTTCACGCTGCGCTCGCGGCTCCAGTCCATGCCGGCGATCAGTTCCTTGGGCGCCTGCGTCGAGCCCGCCTGGTGCGCCTCATAGTAGATGTGCGACGACGTCGTGCGCAGCACCGTCACCTGGTCGTGCGTCTGGTTCCAGTTCGCGGCGCCTTTTTCGACTGTTATCACGTACGTCCACGAATCGCCGGGTTTGACGTCCGGCGCGGACGCCGATTGCGCGAATGCCTGCAACGGCACGACGAAACCCAGCAGAATGGCAACGGTTCTGATTTTCTTCATAGGTCGAATTTAATAGTTGTGCGCGGCGCATAAATGCGCGGTGTTATCCGGAACGAATACGCGATTATTTTCCACGAAAAACGCGAAAACAACGAGCACTTTATATAAGCGTCGCTAGAATAATAGCGCCCCACGCTACTTTAACGGCACCCGACAACCCGATCATAAATTCGAAAGAGAATAAAATATAAATGAAAGAACATGAAAAGCGAATGGTAAATAAATATGCCATTCTGATTGCGGGACCCGTATTGCTATTGTCCGCATGCGGCGGCGGTTCGTCCGGCAATTCGGGCTCGGCCGCAAGCACGTCGAACCTGAGCGATGCGCAAAAGAGTTACGAAAGTTTTGCGCTGGCGTCGAACGGCGGACTGCATTACGTGGACGGGAGCCTCTCGTTCAGCACGAGTTCGACGGGCGCCGTATCGGTCAACCCGAGCAGCAGCTTTTTTTTCACCGCTGACTCCAGCATTCCTCAAAGCCCGTCGAGCGGCCCGCAGCCGCTGACCGCCGGCACCACGTCCCTTGCGTCGACGCTCAAGGTGCCCACGATCAGCAACGGACGCTTCGTCGTCAACGGCGCCATTTATGTCGCCGCGGTTCCGGCCCAGGCCCGCGTCAGCTACGCAGGCTCCAATGTCCAGGAAGACTACCTGGCCGCCGACGGCAGCACCGTGGTCCGCACGCTCCTCGGCACCAGCTACACCGCCGTTTCGCTAAGTGGCCTGATCTCCGCCTCCCCTTCCGAGCTGTTCACGAATAGCGCCCTGGGCTTGCTCACGAATACGATCAACGGGCAAACGCTCTACAACCAGCAGACCAGTTGGCAGACAGGCTCTGCCTACATCAAGGTGGTTCGACATGCCGTCGGCGACGAGCTGTTCACCAACGACTGCGTTGCCCCGGCCACGACGGGCAACAACCCGACGCCCTGCTCGGCCACGATATCGACGCTCGAAAATTTCTTCCCCTATGCGAGTGCGACAGACGGCAAGAGCTATCAGCTTGCCGATGGTCAGATCGTTACGCTGGCAGGCGTGCGCGCCTGGGTGTCCAACGCGACGATCGGCAGCACCGGCAGCGATTACCGCGTCTACTATCAGTACAACGGCGGCATCTACACCGGCTACGTTCTCAAGGACGGCACGACCTTGCAGCTCGTACCGCTTGGCGGAGGCACACCGCAGGAGAACTACTATTTCCTGAACAACGCCGCGATGCAGTCGATCAAATCCGCGCTCAACTTCTGAGTGTTCTGAGCGATTCGAGCCGGCGTGGTGCGATCGAGTAGGCAATCGCAAGCGCGGAGACACGCTGGCGAGCGCGGTGAAAAAGAGAGGTAGAAAAGCGGCGGAAAAAAAGAAAAGCCCCGACATGTCGGGGCTTTTCTTTACATCAACGACTGGAGGCGCGAGCCGGAGTCGAACCGGCCTAAACGGCTTTGCAGGCCGCTGCATAACCGCTTTGCTATCGCGCCACAAGCGGACTGGAACCTAGAAGCAGGCTCGCAGATTTGTCTGGTGGGAACCAGAAGGACCGAAGCGCTGACAAGCGACCGGCCTTCCAAACAAAAAGGGAAGCGTTGCTTCCCCTGATGTATGGAGCGGGAGACGAGGCTCGAACTCGCGACCTCAACCTTGGCAAGGTTGCGCTCTACCAACTGAGCTACTCCCGCATTGAACTGCTTCACAACGCGCTACATTTTGTACTTCGCCAAACAACGCATTGCTTCAAAAAACTGGAGCGGGAAACGAGGCTCGAACTCGCGACCTCAACCTTGGCAAGGTTGCGCTCTACCAACTGAGCTATTCCCGCGTTGCACTGCATTCACTGCTACTGCCTGACTACGTTTCCCGATGTTTCGCTGCGTTTCGCGCTGCGTGCATCGGAGAAACGAGATTATGGAGAACCGGCAGAAACGTGTCAACCCCTTTTGCCCATCTCTTCTACAGAAAAGATTTCTCTCATGTTTCCACGGGGTTCGAAGATACTTTTGCGGCCGCGCTCCGCTTCGCTCACGCTGTCACGCGACGCCGCCACGCTCGCGAATCTGCGGCCACGCGAGCTTCATGTAGTAGAGCATCGACCAGATCGTCAGGAACGCGGCGAGATAGATCAGCCACAAACCCCACACGCGCGTGTCGATCGCGATGCCGCCGCCGAACGGCAGCGGACCATAGAACAGCAGCATCGGAATCGCCACCATCTGGCACGCGGTCTTGAACTTGCCGAGCGAATTCACCGCGACGCTCTTCGATGCGCCGATCTGCGCCATCCATTCGCGCAGCGCCGAGATCGCGATTTCGCGGCCGACGATCACGAGCGCGATCGCCGAGTCGATGCGCGTGAGCTGCACGAGCACGAGCAACGCGGCCGTCACCATGAGCTTGTCGGCGACCGGGTCGAGGAACGCGCCGAACGCCGAGGTCTGATTCCACTTGCGGGCCAGAAAGCCGTCGAACCAGTCGGTGAGCGCCGCGAGAATGAAGATCGTGGCGGCCGCGAGATTGCGGTGCGCGGGGCTCATCATCATGTCGGGCAAATAGAACACGCCGACGACGAGCGGAATCAGCACGATCCGCAGCCAGGTCAAAAATATCGGGAAATTAAACGGCATGGGGCAGGCGTAGCGTCTGACGAGTGAGTTGCAATTGTGCCGTGTCACAGGGCCTGCCACAAGCAAGCCGGCGCCGGGACGGCCGCGGCCCACGCCGGGGGTGCGCTGCGCCGGCCAGCGCGAGTCGAACGGAACCGCTCCGGTCCCGTCGCCCCCTCCTTGTCCCCACCTCGCTTCGCCCGCCCCCACTCGCGCGCCGCCCGCGATACAGCGCGCCCGACAAAAACGACCCGCGCACCAGACACCAGACGCAACGCACTCAGTGCAGTTGCCGGTAAATCTGCTCGGCCAGCGCCTGCGAAATGCCTTCGACGCTCGCCAGATCCTCGACACTCGCGGCCACCACACCGCGCAGCCCGCCGAAGCGCGCGAGCAGCCGCTGACGCCGCTTCGCCCCGACGCCTTCGAGCTCTTCGAGCCGCGAAGTCTGCCGCGTTTTGCCGCGCTTCGCGCGCATGCCGGTAATCGCAAAGCGGTGCGCCTCGTCGCGAATCTGCGCGACCAGCATCAGCGCGGCGCTTTCCTTGCCGAGTTCGAGCGGCGTGCGGCCGTCGGCGAAAATCAGGGTTTCGAGGCCGACCTTGCGCCCCTCCCCCTTCGCGACGCCGACCAGCATGCCGGTGTCGAGCCCCAGCTCGGTGAACACCTGGCGCGCGATCTCCACCTGGCCTTTGCCGCCGTCGATCAGCACGATGGTCGGCAGAACGCCGCCCGCCGCGCCCGGCTCGGTGGCCTCAGCGGCCTCGGCCGCGAGCGACGGATCGGCGGCCGCAGCGCCTTGCGCCTGCGCGGCTTCATCAGCGGAATTCGCGGCAGCCTGCGCGACCATCTTCTCGTAACGGCGCGTGAGCACCTGGCGCATCGCCGCGTAGTCGTCGCCGGGCGTGATGCCGGTGATGTTGTAGCGGCGGTACTCGGACGACTGCATCTTGTGATGGTGATAGACGACGCACGACGCCTGCGTCGCCTCGCCCATCGTGTGGCTGATGTCGAAGCATTCGATGCGCAGATGCGCGAGGTCGTCGCACTCCATGCCGAGCGTGTCGGTCAGCGCGCGCGTGCGAGCCTGTTGCGAGCCCTGCTCGGAAAGCAGCCGGGCCAGCGCGAGCCGCGCATTCTGCTCGGCCATCGCGAGCCATGCGCGGCGCTGTCCTTGCGGCTGACGCAGCACGTTCACCTTGTGCCCCGCCTGCTCCGTGAGCACGTCGACGAGTTCGCGGCCCGGCGCGTGGCTGACCACCAGCACAGGCGGCACGCGATTGCCGAGGTAATGCTGCGCGATGAACGCTTCGAGCACTTCGGCTTCGATGCCGCCGGATGCGCGGCCTTTGCGGCGCTTCGAGGCGGCGGCCGCGCCGGCTTGCCCGGCGTCCTCGGCTTCCTCTGCGGCGATGTCGGGTTCTTCGTCTTCCGCGGGCATGTCCCGCGCGATCGCGAGCGCAAGCGCGTCGGCATCGCCGACGGCCGCCGCGCTGCCGACACGCTCCTCGCCGTCCTCACCCGCGCCGCCATCGCGCGCGAGCAGGTCCGAAGCAGCGTCCCGCACCTCGCCGCCGTCCTCGCCGAGCCCGCCTTCGGCGGCGGTCAACGCGCTTTCCACGTGCGTGGGGAAATACGCCTTGTCGCCGAGGTGCCGGCCGCCGCGCACCATCGCGAGATTCACGCAGACGCGCCCGCCCAGCGCAACCACCGCGAGAATGTCGACGTCGCTGTCGCTGCCGACCTCGATCGCCTGCTGATGCAGCACCGTCGAGAGCGAACTCATCTGGTTGCGCACCGCCGCGGCCTGCTCGAACTTGAGCTCGCTCGCAAACGCATGCATCTTCTGCTCGAGCTCCTTCATCACCTCGCCCTGGCGGCCGAGCAGAAAGCGCGATGCGTTGGCGACGTCTCGCGCGTAATCCTCTTCGCTGATGTTCGCGACGCACGGCGCGGTGCAGCGGCCGATCTGATGCAGCAGACACGGCCGCGTGCGGTTGTTGAACACCGAGTCTTCACAGGTGCGCAACTGGAACACGCGCTGCAGGATCTGAATGCTCTCGCGCACTGCCCACGCGCTCGGAAACGGCCCGAAGTACTGGTTCTTGCGATCGACCGAGCCGCGGTAATACGCCATGCGCGGAAACTTGTGGCCGGTCAGCTTCAGATACGGATACGACTTGTCGTCGCGAAACAGGATGTTGTAACGCGGCGCGAGCGCCTTGATCAGATTGTTTTCGAGCAGCAGCGCCTCGGCTTCGGAGCGCGTCACGGTCGTCTCGATGCGCGCGATGCGCGTGACCATCATCGCGATGCGCGGCGAGAGCTGCGTCTTCGTGAAATAGCTCGAAACGCGCTTCTTCAGATCGCGCGCCTTGCCGACGTAGAGCACCGCGCCGCTCGTGTCGTAATAACGGTAGACGCCGGGCAGATGCGGCAGCTGGGCGAGCACTTTTTTCGGCTCGAAGGCGTCGGGCGCCTCGTTTGCGTCGGTTGCTTCGGGTGCGGTCATGCAGGGTCTTGGATGGGGACGGTCTCGCGGAGCCTTGCGCCGCGTGCCGCGCCTTCGGGGAGCCGGGCGCGCGAATCGTCAACGAGGCTTTAGAATCGCCAGTTTAGAACATTCCTCGCGCGTCCGAGCCCCGCCGCGCGATGACGCGGCAGCGCCCGCCGCAGCCGTTCCGACCGCATCCACGACCCGAACCCGCGACCCAGACCGCCATGTCCAGTGTCCCGCCCGCTTCCGCATCGACCACCGCCTCGTCCACTGCCCCGTCCGCCGCGGCGGCCCCGCTCGCCTGCGACATCTTCTGCGCGGTGATCGACAATTTCGGCGACATCGGCGTGTGCTGGCGTCTTGCGCGTCAGCTTGCGAACGAGCATGGCTGGCAGGTGCGCCTGTTCGTCGACGATCTGCACGCGTTCCAGAAGCTGTGCCCACGGCTCGCACCCGAGCGCGCGCGGCAGACACTCGACGGGATCGTCATCGAGCACTGGCACGAGCCGGCTCACGCGGGCGAGACGCTCGACGTCGCCGATGTCGTGATCGAAGCGTTCGCCTGCGAACTGCCGCCCATCTATATCGCCGCCATGGCCGAACGCGTGCGCGCGCCGCTCTGGCTCAACCTCGAATATCTGAGTGCCGAGGACTGGGTCGCGGATTTCCATCTGCGTCCGTCGCCGCATCCGCGTTACGCGCTCAGCAAGACGTTCTTTTTCCCCGGACTCGGCCCCGGCACCGGCGGCGTGCTCAAGGAGCGCGATCTCGACGCGGCGCGCGCCGAGTTCGAGGGCTCGCCGGCCGCCCGCGCCGCGTGGTGGCTCGCGGCCACCGGCGAAGCGCCGCCGCCGGCTTCGGCCACCGTCGTCTCGCTGTTCGCGTACGAAAACCCGGCCGTCGACAGCCTGCTCGAACAATGGCGCGACAGCGTCACGCCCGTCGTGCTGCTGGTACCCGAAGGCCGTATTTCCGGCGCACTCGCGCGCTTTTTCGGACTGCCGTCGTTTGCCGCGGGCACGCACGCGACGCGTGGCAACCTCAGCGCCCATGCGCTCGCCTTCACCGAGCAAACCGGCTACGACGCGCTGCTGTGGGCGAGCGACGTCAACTTCGTGCGCGGCGAGGATTCGTTCGTGCGCGCCCAATGGGCCGCGAAACCGTTCATCTGGCACATCTACCCGCAAGCGGACGACGCGCATCTGCCGAAGCTCGACGCCGCGCTCGCCCACTACACGCGCACGCTGCCGGCCGACGCGCGCGCCGCGCTCGAACGCTTCTGGCACGCCTGGAACGGCGCGGGCCAGCCGGACTGGGCGCAGTTCCAGCGCCACTACCCGACACTGAGACAGCGCGCCACCGCATGGGCGGGCGAGCTCGCGCAGGTGGGCGATCTCGCCGGAAACCTGACATCGTTCGCAAAAACTCAGTTAAAATAAGCGGTTATCCAACGGCCGACGACGCAAGCGCGGCCCGATTCCAGCAACACGCTCCGGGTCAGCCCACCTGACCCGTCCCTGCAGAACACGCGTCATGCGCCCCAACCTTCGGGTCGGACACGCAGCTGTCAAGAAAAGGGCGCAAAGGGAACGTATGCTGCGGGTCGGCGCCACTCGTGTACACGCCCGCACAGGGTAAAAATCAGGTAACGGACTGGCAGGATGGCGGACACCGGCGGCTGCGCGAAGCGGCCCGCCGCTCGCCCCCGCCACAGGCCGGCCCCGTTTCGTGCATGCGCTTGCCAGCCACCGCTTCCCGCGGCGCGGCCGGCGATGGGCGAAACGCCGAAGCCGCTTGGCGCCTATGCCGTTGAGCAACAGTTAAGCTATTTATCTCGCACAGGACAGTTTTATGAAGACCGCACAGGAACTCCGCACCGGCAACGTCGTGATGATCGGCGCAGACGCCATGGTCGTGCAAAAGGCCGAGTACAACAAATCGGGCCGTAACGCCGCCGTCGTCAAGATGAAGTTCAAGAACCTGCTGACCGGCTCGGGCATGGAAACCGTGTACAAGGCCGACGACAAATTCGACGTCGTCGTGCTCGAGCGCAAGGAAGTGACGTACTCGTACTTCGCCGACCCGATGTACGTGTTCATGGACGCCGACTACAACCAGTACGAAGTCGAAGCCGAAATGATGGGCGACGCGCTGCACTACCTCGAAGACGGCATGGCTTGCGAAGTCGTGTTCTACAACGAGAAGGCAATCTCGGTCGAACTGCCGACCACGCTGGTTCGCGAAATCATCTACACGGAACCGGCTGTCAAGGGCGACACGTCGTCGGGCAAGGTGCTGAAGAACGCCAAGCTGAACACCGGTTTCGAACTGCAAGTGCCGCTCTTCTGCAACATCGGCGACAAGATCGAAATCGACACGCGTACCCACGAGTACCGCAGCCGCGCCTAAGCGTCCGAGCGGCTCTCCAGCGTCGGCACCCTGCCGGTCCGCCGCCAAAAAGCGCCCCAAGGGGCGCTTTTTCTTTTCTGGTTCGCCATGCAGAGTGAGGAAAACTTTACCGGGAGCGTTATTCAAAATTACCATTGCGACGTCCCGATTTCATCGCCGATTGCGAACAAACCGTTGATACATCTCGGAAAATTTCTTTGGCACGGTCCCTGCTTGATGGCAAGACAGGCTAGCTTGTTTTTCCAACCGGGAGACGCGCCGTGAACCGCGACATCGCCGCAGGCAGGTGGAAGCAGATAGTCGGCAAGGAAAAGGCCGCATCGTGCAGGTTGACGGACGACGAACCGGCCGGGGCCGAAGACTGCGCCGGCAGGCTCGCCGGCCTGATCCGGAAACGTCATGGCTGCCCCCGCGCGGAAGCGGAACTCGCAGTGCGCCGGTTTTTTCGCCAACAACCGGGATTTCTGACAGGATGAGTGAAGGAACTACAAACCCGGCCCGCGCGGTGCGCAAGCGGCGCAGCCCGGGCCCCGTTCCCGAAGCCCAAGGACCAGCATGACCTGTCATCGAGCCCGCCAGAGCCTTCGGAGCCCGCGATGCGCGCCATCGCAGCCTTAGCGGCGCGCCAGGCATTTCATCCATTCAAAAAATTGCGCTCGCCATGCCACACGCACTGATTGTTGAAGACGATCCCAATAGCCTGTCCGGTCTGTCCGCGATTCTTGCGGCCGACGGTTTCTCCGTCGACACCGCGACCACGCTCGCCGAAGCCCGGGCGGCATTGACGCGCTTCATCCCCGACGTCGTGCTGGTCGACCTGAACCTGCCGGACGGCAGCGGCCTCGATCTGCTGCAGCATCTGCCCGCGCACCCGCCGGGCGGCGCGTTGCCGGTGATCGTGATGACCGGCAACGCGACGGTCGAGAGCGCGATCGAGGGCTTGCGGCACGGTATCTGGGACTATCTGCTGAAGCCGGTCAACATCCCGCGCCTGCGCAGCCTGCTCGCGCGCGTCCCGCGTCCCTACGAGCTGACCGAGGAAGTACAGACGCTGCGCGCGTCGCTGCGCCAGCTCGGCCGGTTCGGCTCGATGCTCGGGCGCAGCGGCACGATCCAGCACGTCTACGACACGATCGAACATCTCGCGCCGACCGAAGCCGCCGCGCTGATCTCCGGCGAAGCAGGCACCGGCAAGCAGATCGCCGCGCGCACGCTGCACGACATGAGCCGGCGCCGCAAGGGGCCGTTCGTCACCTTCGACTGCCGCGGCGCGGCGGCCGGCACCGCGACCCGTTCGCTCGACAGCCTGCTGTTCGGCCACGAACGCGGCGCGTTCGGCGGCGCCGAGCAGCGCGAGGTAGGCCTCTTCGAGCAGGCGAGCGGCGGCACGCTGTTGATCAATGAAATCTCCGAGTTGCCGCGCGCCCAGCAGGAGGCGCTGCTGCGCGCGCTCGATTCGCAAATGTTCATGCGGGTGGGCGGCACCAATCAGGTCGCGACCGATTTCCGCCTGGTCGCGTCGACGCGCAAGCCGCCACGCGCGGCCGTCGCGGACGGCAGCCTGCACCCGGACCTCGCGTTGCGTCTCGAAGCCGCCTCGGTGCTGCTGCCGCCGCTGCGCGAACGCGGCGACGATCCGGTGCTGATCGCGCAAGCGATCATCGACGAGATGAATCTGGAAGCTGCGGCACGCGGCACCGCCGAAGTCGCGAAGCAGGCGGCGCCGGGCTTCCTGCGCGAATGTCTCGCCCACGACTGGCCCGGCAACGTGCGCGAGTTGCAGGATCGCGTGCGGCGCGCGTATCAGGCGTCGGGCGACGTGCTCGAATCGTTGCGCGCCGACGAAGCCGTCACCGCGGACGGCCGCGATCTGAACGGTAGCCGCGTGCAGGTGACCGTCGGCACCCCGCTCGCGGACGTCGAGGAAATGCTGATTCGCGCGACGCTCGACGCGGTGGGCGGCACGCGGCATCGCGCGGCGTCGCTGCTCGGGATCAGCCCGAAGACGCTGTACAACAAGCTGCAGCGGATGCGCTTGAACTGAGTCGACGGCACTTCGATGCCTCGATCGCCGAAGCATCGAAGCGCGCATAAAAAAATGGCGCCTTGATTCGTTCCAAGGCGCCATTTTTTCGGCGGATTTTTTGCGACCCGGGTTTTTCGTGGCGTTATGCGCAGGCTTGATTCGCGAGGTTGGCGGCTCCGCTCGAACGCTCGCAAAAAAACCGCCGCGCCCAAAAGCCCAGGCAAAAAATCACTCAAACGCGCCGCGCAGCAACGCCTGCGCTTCGACATACCGCGGCTCGTCCATCAGCTTGCTCCACTTGAGCGCCTTGCCGCGCGGCTGCATGCGCTTCAGACGCCGCTGCGATTCCTTCGACGGCTTGAAGCGCAGCGCGTCGAGCACCTTCTCCGCTTCGTGCGGCTGATTGCAGATCAGCACCATGTCGCAGCCGGCCTCGAGCGCGGCGCGCGCGCCCTCGGTCAGCGTGCCGCCCTGGCGCGCCGCTTCCATCGACAGATCGTCGCTGAATATCGCGCCGTCGAAACGCAGCTTCTTGCGCAGGATGTCCTGCAGCCAGACGCGCGAAAAGCCGGCCGGCTTCGCATCGACCTTCGGATAAACGACGTGCGCGGGCAACACCGCCCCGAGCGACAGGCCGAGCCAGTCGTACGGCGCCACGTCGTCGCGCAGGATCTCTTCCAGCGAGCGCTCGTCGACCGGCATGGCAACGTGCGAGTCCGCCTGCGCGAAGCCGTGCCCCGGAAAGTGCTTGCCGCAATTGCTCATGCCGGCAAGCGCGAGACCGTGATTGAGGCTCTTCGCGAGCATCGCCACGACACGCGGATCGCGATGGAACGCGCGATCGCCGATCACCTGCGAGTGTCCGTAATCGAGGTCGAGCACCGGCGTGAAGCTCATATCGATGCCGCACGCGCGCAACTCCGCGGCGAGGATATAGCCGACCGCGGTCGCCACCTTGGTCGCCTGCAGCACATCGCGGTCCCACAGCGCGCCGAGCGTGCCCATCGACGGCAGCACCGTGAAGCCGTCGGTGCGAAAACGCTGCACGCGGCCGCCTTCGTGATCGACGGCGATCAGCAGATCCTCGCGGACCGCGCGGATCGCCTCGGTCAGCGCGACCAGTTGTGCGCGGCTCTCGTAGTGGCGCGCGAACAGGATCACGCCGCCCGTCATCGGGTGAGCGAGGCGGCGTCGGTCATCGTGGTTCAGCGTTTTGCCGACCACGTCGAGCATCACCGGTCCGGGAATGGTTTTCATCGAGTTCCGCTGGAAAAAGGGCTGTGGGAATCTAAGGCGAAGACAAACGCGGTTCGTCCGGGCCGCGTTCGAGGTCGTGCGTTATTCGGTGGCCGATTGGGCCACCGCCTGAACCGCGGCTTGCGCCGCCGATTGCACGGACTGCCCGGCCGAAGCGCGCGCCCCGCCCGCCTGCTCCGTCTCGGCGATCACGAACGACACCGCGTAGTCGCGCTCGTCGCTGATCGTCACGCGTGCGGTAATGCCGCGCGCGTCGAGCCAGTCGGCCAGTTCGCCGGAGGCGACCACCATCGGTTCGCCGCTCGGTTTGTTCAGCGTTTGCAGCGCGCGCCAGCTCATCGGCCAGTGCATGCCGAGGCCGATCGCCTTCGAGAACGCCTCTTTCGCCGAGAAGCGCGTCGCGAGAAACGCGAGGCCGCGCGCCGCCGAGCGGGCCTCACGCGCACGATAGACGCGCAGTTCGTCGGGGCCGAGCACCTTCTCCGCGAAACGGCCGTTGGTGCGCGTCATCACCGCGGCCACGCGGCTCATCTGCACGATGTCGGTGCCGATGCCATAGATCGCCATGTGCGCGTCCGTCCGGGTTATCCGCGTGCGCCGAGACGCGCGGCGACCATGATCGCCTTCATCTCGCGCACCGCATTGTCCCAGCCCGCGAAGATCGCGTGCGCGACGATCGCATGGCCGATATTGAGTTCGACGATGCCGTCGATCGCCGCGATCTGCTGCACGTTCGTGTAGTGCAGACCGTGGCCCGCATTGACCTTGAGGCCGAGCGTCGCACCGAATTCGACCGTGCGCACGAGGCGCTCGTATTCGCGTTGCTGTTCGGCGGGGTCGTGCGCTTCGGCGTAACGGCCCGTGTGCAGTTCGATCACCGGCGCGCCGGCTTCATGCGCGGCGCGAATCTGCGTCTCATCCGGATCGATAAAGAGCGACACGCGCGAGTTCGCGTCTGCCAGTTGCTTGCAGGCGGCACGCACCGCCTCGAACTGGCCCGCGACATCGAGGCCGCCTTCGGTCGTCAGTTCTTCGCGCTTTTCCGGCACGAGGCAGACGTCGTGCGGCTGCACTTCGCACGCGATGTCGAGCATCTCCTGCGTGACCGCGCATTCGAGGTTCATACGCGTCTTCAGGAGCGGGCGCAGCTTGCGCACGTCGGCGTCGACGATATGGCGGCGATCCTCGCGCAGATGCAGCGTAATCGCGTCGGCGCCGGCCTCTTCGGCCATCAGCGCGGCGCGGATCGGATCGGGATAGGACGTGCCGCGCGCATTGCGCAGCGTGGCGACGTGATCGATGTTCACGCCGAGATCGATGACGGTCGGCGAAGTGAGAAAGAAGCTCATAGGTTCTGCAGGTCGATCAGGATCTGGCGCGTCGCCAGCGGCGTACCGCCCAGATAGGTGTTGAGCAGGAAGCGCATCAGCGTTTTGCTTTGCGCCACGGTCTGCGCTCGATGGTAATCGTCCTGTTCCATATCGAGCAAGGTTTGCCCCGCGATCACCGGCCACTGCGCGGGCCATTCGTCCGACGCTTCGCGCACGCCGCGCTCGGGATCGAACACGTAGCGGCCCTCGGCAAGCACCGCCTTGCGCGTGACGGTGCGATCGAGCGCCATCGCGTAGCCGGTTTCGCGCAGTAGCACCCGCTCGAACGAACGCAGCACCTGCACGGGCGGCTCGTCGTGCGCGAGGCGTGTCAGCGTGACGACGTAGTGGTGAAACAGTTGCGGATGCGGGTCTTCGCGCGCACAGAAGCGCACCAGCAGCTCGTTGACGTAGAAGCCGCACAGCAGCGCGTCGCCGGCCAGCGGTAGCATGCCGCCGACCCATTCGGCGCCGGTCAGCGTGCGCACTTCGGATTTGCCCGACCACGCGAGCGAAAGCGGCTGGAACGTTTGCAGCACGCCGCGCAGTGCGGAGTGCGGGCGCTTCGCGCCCTTCGCGACGAGCGCGAGACGGCCGTGATCGCGCGACAGCACGTCGACGATCAGACTCGTTTCGCGATACGGATAGCTATGCAGCACGAAAGCCGGTTGCTCCGCGATCCGGTATTCGGACGCGGAGGTGCGCGGCGCGCGGCGGGCCGGCGCTTTGCGCGCTTCGGCGCGCGGCTCGCCGTCCCCGGCAGACGCGCTTCTGGCCCTGGCCGGGGATTTTCTCGTGCTACGCGCGGACCGCGACGGCTCGTGCTCCGGATCGTCCGCCGCCGCGTCGGAATTCAGCGTCGCCGACGCGTCATTCGTACCCATACGCACGAAGCCCGGCTTCGTTGTCGGCCCAGCCGCTCTTCACCTTGACGAAGGTTTCGAGGTAGATCGGCCCGTCGAACAGCTTCTCCATGTCGAGCCGCGCTTCGGTGCTGATCTGTTTGAGCTTCGCGCCCTTCTGGCCGATGATCATCGCCTTGTGCATGTCGCGCTCCACGAGAATGGTCGCGAAGATGCGGCGCAGGCGCCCCTCGGTTTCGAACTTGTCGATCAGCACCGTGCTCGTGTACGGCAACTCGTCGCCGGTCCAGCGGAACACCTTTTCGCGCAGGATTTCGGCGGCGAGAAAACGCTCGCTGCGATCGGTCAGATCGTCCTCGCCGTAGATCGGCTCGCCTTCGGGCAGAAACGGCTTGACCGTCGCCATCAAACGCTTGATGTCGTCGGTATTTTTCGCCGACAGCGGCACGATCTCGCTGAATTCGCGCAGCGCGCTCATCTGCTGCATGAACGGGAACAGCGTGTTCTTGTCCGACACGCGGTCGAGCTTGTTCGCGATCAGCAGCGTCGGCACCTTCGCCGGAATCAGGTCGAGCACCTTCTGATCGTCGGGGCCGAAACGGCCGGCTTCGATCACGAACAGGATCGCGTCGACCGAGGTCAGCGTCGAGGTGACCGCGCGATTGAGCGAGCGATTCAGCGCGCCGCTGTGTTTGGTCTGGAAACCGGGCGTATCGACGAAGATGTACTGCGCGTCTTCGATCGTGTTGATGCCGGTAATACGATGGCGTGTGGTCTGCGCCTTGCGCGACGTGATGCTGACTTTCTGGCCGACCAGCGCGTTCATCAGCGTGGACTTGCCGACGTTCGGGCGGCCGACGATCGCGACCATGCCGCAGCGAAAACCAGTGGGAGCGGGAGTGTTCATATTCGGACTACGGCAGGTTCGGTTCGGCGCACGGCAAGCACGCGCCGATGGCAATCAATGGCCCGCATCGGCGACGCGCGTTTGCACCGCGCCGGCAACGCCAGGTTCGTGTTCGGCAGGCGCCGGCGCAACCGCGGCGGCCGGCACTTGCGCTTGCGCCGTGGTGGCACCCGGCGCGGCTTCGCGGTTGCGTTGACGGTCAGGACCGCGAGCTGGCGCGGCTTCGGACCGGGTGTCGGACGTGTGGTTCGCCACGGTTTTGTCCGCGGGCGGTTCGGCTTTGTCGGCCGGCTTGTCGGCGGCTTTCTCGCCAGTGCGATCGCTCATGTGAGCAGCCGGCTTGTCGGCTTTCTCCGCCCTTTCCGTGCGCTCGGCCTTCTCCTGTGCGCTGTACTCGACGTGAGCGGCACGGATCATCGCAAGCGGCGCGCCCACGGCTGCCGGCGCGCCGCGCTCGGCAACCGGCTTTTCCACGACGGATTTTTCCACCGGGGTTTCCGCCGTAGCAGTCACCCGCAGTGTGCTGCGCTCTACCTTGCGATCCGGCGTGCGCAAATCGAGGGCAGCCTGAACGCCGGTCACGCCGGGCACGATCTCCAGTTCGGCGTTTTTCGCCGCGCGAGCGCCCTTCGAGCGCTTCGGCTTCGCAACGACAGCGGGCGCCGCCGCCATCACTTCGTCGAGCGCCTTCTTGGCGGCCGCCTGCTCCGCCGCGCGCCGGCTCGCGCCCGATCCGGACACCTTCACGTCCAGCTTCGGTACCGTGCATTCGACTTCGAACTGCTGATTGTGCGCCGCACCATGAGTAGCGACGACCGTGTAGGTCGGCAACGCGATCTTGTGGCCTTGCAGATACTCCTGCAGCAGCGTCTTCGCATCCTTGCCGAGCGTGCGAGGGTCGATATGGTCGAGAATCGGCACGTAAAGGCGCTTGATGACCGTCTGCGCGGCCTCGAAGCCGCCGTCGAGAAATATCGCGCCAAGTACGGCTTCGAGCGTATCCGCGAGAATCGACGGCCGGCGGAAGCCGCCGCTGCGCAGTTCGCCCTCGCCGAGCCGCAGGCCTTCGGAAATATTGAGTGCCTGGGCAATCTCGTAAAGCGATTGCTGCTTCACGAGATTCGCGCGCACGCGCGACAGATCGCCTTCGTCGAGTCGGCCGAAACGTTGGAACAAAAGCGCAGCCACCGCGCAATTCAGAACGGAGTCGCCGAGAAATTCGAGCCGTTCGTTATGCGTGGCACTGTGACTGCGGTGTGTTAAAGCCTGGCGCAGTAATTCCGCATTGCGAAATTCGTAGCGCAAACGGCTTTCCAACGGAGATAGGGGCATGAGCAGAGTATAACGCGGGCGCCGGACCCGGCGGAAACGCGGAGCGCCTGCGGAAAAAGCGTGGTGAAGCGACGTTACCGCGAATTCTTAAAGTAGCGTGAGAACACGCCGCGACCGATATAACCGAGTTACCGGTTATCGGCGCGGCGTGTGATGCGAGCGACGCTGCGAACTCAATGGAATGAGCCGATGCGCCGCAGATCGCTGAAGTTCATCCAGATGAAAAATGCGCGGCCGACGATATTCTTTTCAGGCGCAAAACCCCAGTAGCGGCTGTCCGCGCTGTTGTCCCGGTTGTCGCCCATCATGAAGTAATTGCCCGGCGGCACCTTGCAGATCACGCCGCGTTCGTTATACGTGCAGTTGTCGCGATACGGATAATCTTCGGCGCCGACGATGAACGGCGGCACGGCCGGGTTATTCAGAATCGCATTCTTGCGGCCGTCGATATTTTCTTCGAACTGCTTCGCGTAACCGAGGCGCTCTTCGTCGAGATAATCGGGCAGCGGCGTTTCCGGAACCGGCTTGCCGTTGATCGTGAGCTGCTTGTCCTGATAGGCGATCACGTCACCGGGCAGGCCGATCACGCGCTTGATGTAGTCGACCGATTCGTCCTTCGGATAGCGGAACACCACCACGTCGCCACGCGAAACCGGACTGCCCTGCGTGATCTGCGTATTGGTAATCGGCAGACGCAGGCCGTATTCGAATTTATTGACGAGGATAAAGTCGCCCACGAGCAGCGTCGGCACCATCGAACCCGACGGAATCTTGAACGGTTCGACGACGAACGAGCGCACCACGAACACGACCAGAATCACCGGAAAGAAGCTCGCCGTGTATTCGAGCCACCACGGCTGACGCAGCTTGTCGTCGCGCAGACGCGCGCGCGTTTGCGCGGCGTTTTCATCGGCGAAACGCTCACCGATGCGTGCCTGTTGACGATCGAATTCGGCAACCGCCGCTTCCGCGTCGCGGCGCCGTTTCGGCAGGAAAACCAGTTTGTCAGCGACCCATGCGATACCCGTCAAAACAACGAGCACAAAAAGAATCAGCGCAAAATTCATAGGGTTCCGTTACTTAGCTTATTTGTCTTCGACACGCAGAATCGCGAGAAAAGCCTCTTGTGGAATCTCGACCGAGCCCACCTGCTTCATTCGCTTCTTACCCGCCTTCTGCTTTTCGAGCAGCTTCTTCTTACGTGTGATGTCGCCGCCGTAGCATTTTGCCAGCACGTTCTTACGCAACGCTTTAATATTTTCGCGCGCGATGATGTTCGAACCGATGGTGGCCTGCACCGCCACGTCGTACATCTGACGCGGAATCAGCTCGCGCATTTTCGCCGCCACTTCGCGGCCGCGGTACTGGCTTTGCGAGCGGTGCACGATGACCGACAGCGCGTCGACCTTGTCGCCGTTGATCAGCATGTCGACCTTCACGACGTCGGACGCGCGGTATTCCTTGAACTCGTAGTCCATCGACGCATAGCCGCGCGAAATCGACTTCAGGCGATCGAAGAAATCGAGCACGACTTCACCCATCGGGATTTCATACGTGAGCTGAACCTGACGGCCGTGGTACTGCATGTTGATCTGGTTGCCGCGCTTTTGCGTACACAGCGTGATCACCGCGCCGACATAGTCCTGCGGCATATACAGGTTCACGGTGACGATCGGCTCGCGCACCTCCTCGATCTTCGACGGCTCCGGCATCTTGGCCGGATTCTCGACCATGAGGGTCGTGCCGTCGCGCTGCAGGACTTCGTAGACCACGGTCGGCGCCGTCGTGATCAGGTCCATGTCGAACTCGCGTTCGAGACGTTCCTGCACGATCTCCATATGCAGCAGACCGAGGAAGCCGCAGCGGAAGCCGAAACCGAGCGCCTGCGAGACTTCCGGCTCATACTGCAGCGACGCGTCGTTGAGCTTCAGCTTTTCGAGCGAATCGCGCAGCGCGTCGTACTGGTTCGCTTCGACCGGATAGAGACCGGCAAACACCTGCGGCTTCACTTCCTTGAAGCCCGGCAGCGGCTCGGGAGCCGGCTGGCCCACGAGCGTTACCGTGTCGCCAACCTTCGCCGCCGCGAGTTCCTTGATGCCGGCGATGATGAAGCCCACCTGCCCCGCCGACAGTGATTCGAGATTCTTCGACTTCGGCGTGAACACGCCGATATGTTCGACCGGATACTGCGCACCGGTCGCCATCAAACGGATCTTGTCCTTCGGACGCAGCGTGCCGTTGACGATGCGCACGAGCATCACGACGCCGACGTAGTTGTCGAACCACGAGTCGATGATGAGCGCCTGCAGCGGCGCGTCCGGATCGCCCTTCGGCGACGGCACTTTCGCAATCAGCGCTTCGAGCACGTCTTCGACGCCAAGGCCGGTCTTCGCGCTGCAATGCGTCGCGTCGGTTGCGTCGATGCCGATCACGTCCTCGATTTCGGCAATCGCGTTTTCGGGGTTCGCCGCCGGCAGATCGATCTTGTTCAGCACCGGAACCACTTCGACGCCGAGTTCGATGGCCGTGTAGCAGTTGGCGACGGTTTGCGCTTCCACGCCCTGGCTTGCGTCGACGACGAGCAGCGCACCTTCGCATGCGGACAGCGAGCGGCTGACTTCGTACGAGAAGTCGACGTGCCCCGGCGTGTCGATCATGTTCAGGTTGTAGACCTGCCCGTCGCGGGCGCGATACGTCAATGCGGCGGTTTGCGCCTTGATGGTGATGCCGCGTTCGCGCTCGAGGTCCATCGAGTCGAGCACCTGGGCTTCCATCTCGCGGTCGGACAGGCCGCCGCAAATCTGGATGATGCGATCGGCGAGCGTCGACTTGCCATGGTCGATGTGCGCAATGATCGAAAAGTTACGAATATGATCCATTCAGTGCCGATCAAGCGAAAAGGCGCGCCCGGACAATAGCGGAGCACGCCTTGTAAGTAGGTGAAAAACCTATCTATTTTAGCCGAAAAGGCCGTCGGCCGGCGCATCTTGCAAAGGCCTGGCCTAAAGACGGCGCAGAAGATGCGAGAAATTCGATGTAGACGGCATCAATGGCGCATACGGGCAGCGCGCCGCGAATGCCGGCTCATGACGCCAGCGTTGCATGCGCTGCCAACGCCGCTCGCACCCGGACTTCGTCGAAATGGTAGTGACATAGCTCGACACCGTCGCAAACCAGAACCGGCACCCGTTCGTTGTAACGCGCTTCGAGCAGCGGATCGGTGTCGACGTCGATCACTGTTACTTGCGCGCCGAACTCGGCCAGCAAAGGTTCGAGCGCGGCGCGCATGTCCTCGCAAAGATGGCACCACGCGCGCCCGTAGAGCGTGAGCGATGCCGCCTTCGTCATTTCTGCGCGCTGCGCGGACGGATCGGCACGAACTGCGTGTTCTCACCGCGACGGACCAGCAGCGCCACCATCTTCTGCGGATCGAGATGCGCGGTCACGTCGTCGAACTGCTTCGCGCTCGTGATGTCCGTATCGCCCACCCGCAGAACGATATCGCCCTTTTGCAGCCCGACGCGCACGGCCGGGCCGTCCACTGCGTCGATCTGCACGCCGTTGTGAATCTTCAGCTCCTTCTGCTGATCGGCGGGAATGTCGCTGACGGCGATACCGAGCGCATTCGTCGCGCGCTGCTTCGGCGCCTTCGGCTGCTTCTGGTCCGCCTTCGCGACCTTGTCCGGCTGCATTTCGGCAATCGTGACCGGCAGTTCACGCGTTTGGCCCTTGCGCCAGATCGTGATCGTCGCCTTCGTGCCCGGCTTCGTATCGCCGACCATGCGCGGCAAATCCGTTGCGGTATCGACCGAATGGCCGTTGAACTTCAGGATGATGTCGCCCGGCTGCACGCCGGCCTTGTCTGCGGGGCCGCCCGGCTCGACGCTGCTGACGAGGGCACCCTGCGCTTTCGGCAGACCGAGCGAATCGGACACGTCTTTCGTGACTTCGCCGATTGCCACCGCGATGCGGCCGCGCACGACCTTGCCCGAACTCTTCAGCTGATCGGCCACGCGCATCGCTTCGTCGATCGGAATCGCGAACGAAATGCCCATGAAACCGCCGGTACGACTGTAGATCTGCGAGTTGATGCCGATCACTTCGCCCTGCATATTGATCAGCGGACCGCCCGAGTTGCCCGGATTGACGGCCACGTCGGTCTGGATAAACGGCAGATAGTCGCCGGTGTCGCGCCCCTTCGCGCTGACGATGCCGGCCGTCACCGTGTTCTCGAGCCCGAACGGCGAGCCGATCGCCACGACCCATTCGCCGACGCGCACCTTGTTCGAATCGCCGATGGTGATGGTCGGCAGGTTCGACGCGTTGATCTTCACGACCGCGACGTCCGTGCGGTCGTCCACGCCGATCAGCTTGGCCTTGAATTCGCGCTTGTCGGTCAGCGTGACGTAGATCGTGTCGGCGTCGTCGACGACGTGCGCATTGGTCATCACGTAGCCATCCGCCGACAGGATGAAGCCCGAGCCTACCCCGCTGTTCTGCTCGGAATCGTTGCTGTCCGGTGCATCTTGGCTGCCACCATTTCCGCCGCTGCTGCCACCGCCGCTGCCGCCGTTATCGCCGCCGTGCGGAGAACCCGGCGATTGCGGCGACTGGGGCAACGGAATGCCGAAGAAGCGACGGAAGAATTCGGACATGTCGCCATCGTCCATACCCGGCGGCAGGCCACCGCGGGACACGCCGTTCGACACGCGCGTCGTCGTGCGAATGTTGACGACCGCCGGGCCGACCTTGTCGACGAGATCGGTGAAGTCAGGCAGGTTGGCAGCGGGAGCCGCCGACGCCATATGCGGTGCGAGCGGCAAACAAGCCGCCACCACGACGGCCGCGAGGAATTTGCGCACCGAGAAAATCGTCATATCGTAGCAAGCCGAGGGATTTCAGGATTCGGAAGGATTACTTCGGAGCTTTGTATTCTATGGCAGACGCAAATTGCTGCAATGTGGTTTGGGGCACTTCACCCAGCAGGGTAATCCAGAAGTTGCCCTGGCGCTTGACCAGTACGTGCGTGGCGCCGCTATTGCCCGTGCCTTCCTTGCGCGAATTGTTCTCGACCGGCTCGACGAATACCGAAATGGCCGCGAGGCCATCGGAAAACACCGCCTGATCCACCGGAATGGGCGGCTGCCCCGCCTCGCGCGACGCCATCGGACGGCGCAACTGGCGGATCATGTGGAAACCCGGCACCGACGGCGTGATCTGCCAGCCTTGCGCGGCCATGTCGACCGGCTCGACCGGCGGCCGCACCACGGTCCACCCGGCCAGATTGCGAATGCCGTTGACGATGCCCGCCTTGTCGACCGGCACGCCGATACGGACCTGGGAAAACGATAGCTGTTCAAGCACCTGGCCGCTCGGGTCGAGCGTCTGCGCACGCAGCAGCAGGCCGGTCTTCCTGTCGGCCCAGAGCTTGTACGCAAAGCGGTACGCGTCCTTCGGATCGAGTTCCATCACGAGGCTGTCGACACCCGCGACACGGTCGTCGGCGAGCATCTTCGGCTCGTAGACGGACAGCACCTGCTCGCCGTCCACCGCCAGCAGCGCCGGAAACGAGTCCCGGTTCTGGCGCTTTTCGACGACGACGAGATGTCGCTCCGGCACGAACGTGAACATATCGTCGTTGTGGCGGAGCATCTTGCGGGGCTTGCCATCGAGGCTTTCGAGCTGCTCGAATTCGCCGTCCGCATGCGTCGAATAATGCGCGATGCGCGACGTCTGCACGAAATTGCCGCGCTGGTAGACGAACGCGCCCTCGTAGTTCTGCTGCTGGGCGGCCTGATGGATGCGATCGAGCAGTTCCGCGGCCGAGCGGCGGGCGGCGGCCGGATCGTCTTGTGCGAAGACCCGCGGTGTAGCGGACAACAACACGGCTGCACAGAACAGGAATGCCGGCAACCGCCCCCAGATAGTCGTTTTATTGAACCGCGAAGTCTGCATCAAACTATTGGCCCTGCGTGGAGACTGAAGCAGCGCGAATGACCGGCATCGAACCCGCCATGACCGGTTGTTGCGCAAACTGCTGGTGGGCTTCGAGGTATTGATCGAGGCTGGCGTCGCGAATGATGTTGGCGTCTTGCGACGACGGCACCGAGACCATGGCGACACGTTGCACCGCGTCGCCATGCGGCTGAAGCGAAGCGACCTGTGCCCCCGGACCGCCCGGCACGCCCTGCAATTGCGGCACGACGATCCACGTCAGCGTGGCGGCTGCCGCGGCAACCGCGAAGGCCGGCACGACGCGGCGGCGCAACCCGAGCAGACGGCGCGCGACAGGCACCGCGGCCGGCGCGAGCACATGCGGCTCGCTGTCGAGACGCGCGGCGAAACCGCTCAGAAATGCGCTGCTCCTTGCGGGACTGATCGCCAGATCGTCGGAACGCAGCGCGTCGCCGATCAGGTGATAGCTCGACCAGGCGGCATGATCGTCGCCGTCCAGCGCGGAAAGAAACTTGTCCAGATTCAGATGCCCTTCGTCGAACAGTTCACCGTCGACAAAAGCGGACAGACGCTCGCCGCGCGAATCTGCTTGCGATTGCATCGAGACCGACCCCATGATGCTCCCCATCTTACAAATACCCCGTAGTGACACCACTAATCCAGATATTGCACCCGTGCCCCGCTCGACCACTGGACGCCTAGGCGTTTACCAGCGCTTGCCTTCGGGTGTGTCAAGCAACGGGCGCAATTTTGCCGCAATGGCTTCGCGAGCGCGGAAAATTCGTGATCTGACAGTGCCGATCGGGCAACCCATCATCTCCGCGATTTCCTCGTAACTCAAACCCTCAATTTCCCGAAGAGTAATGGCAGTGCGCAGTTCTTCCGGCAAAACCGCCATCGCAGCATTGACCGTCTCGGCAATCTGCTTGCTCATCAACATCGACTCGGGCGTGTTGATATCCCTTAGTTGGTCGGCGTCCGAGAAAGTTTCAGCTTCTTCAGCATCCGCTTCGGTCGAGGTCGGCGCCCGCCGGCCCTGGGTGGCAAGGTAGTTCTTCGCGGTGTTGACCGCAATCCGGTACAACCACGTATAAAACGCCGATTCGCCGCGAAACTGCGGCAGCGCGCGATACGCCTTGATAAAGGCGTCCTGCGCGACGTCCTCGACTTCGGCGGGGTCCCGCACGAGGCGCGAGATCAGCCGGAGAATCTTGCGGTGGTATTTGGAGACCAGAAGCTCGAACGCGGCCTTGTCGCCCTTCTGGACGCGCTCGACCAGCACCTGATCAATTTCTTTTTCGCTCACCTGATAAATCCGTTAACTATAGGGCGCATGGCGGGGCACCATTGTAGCGTCCCCCTCATTGGGGCACGTTACTCCGGTAACAGCGGTTACAGTCGTTACAGTCAGGCGCCGGCCGCACGTCGGCCGAGCACGGAAAGTTCCCGGAAGACGGCGGCCGGAAGCGCGTCGGCCACGAGCAGCAAGGTACGTGTGCGCCCCCTTGGGCGACGATGCGCGCGGTCACGCGAATGAACTTCTTCAGGTTCGAGCACGAGAACCAGCAGCCGGCTGCTCCACTGCGCGCAGCCGGCCACCCTCCCTTGGGCGAGCAGCGTGCCCGCTGCGTCCCAGGCGGATAGATCATCCCGTCCGATCTGCAGCACAGCCGGCTGCGCCCGCTCATGCCTTGCCGCGCAAAGCGCCAGCAGCGCCCCCACGGCAAACGTCAACGGAACGGCTCGCCATGTACCCCATTGCGATGCGAGACAGGTATGGACGGCCAACGTCGCAATCAGCACGAAAGCCCCCAGCGCGGCGCGCATGGCAAACGAGCCACGCAGCGCGATGCGCTGCGTGGCTCTGCCCAACCTTGCTGCTTCCGGAGAAAGCGCCGGCAAGGCCGGCGTCGTGGACTGGTGCGTCACCCGCGATCAGGCGATCAGGCGCGCTTGAAAACCAGCGTGCCGTTCGTGCCGCCGAACCCGAACGAGTTCTTCAGCGCGACGTCGATCTTCATTTCCCGCGCCGTGTTCGCGCAGTAATCGAGATCGCAGGCCGGGTCCTGATTGAAGATGTTGATAGTCGGAGGCGACACCTGGTGATGCACGGCCAGCACCGTGAACACCGATTCCAGACCGCCGGCGCCGCCCAGCAGGTGACCCGTCATCGACTTGGTCGAGTTCACGACGATGTTTTTGGCGTGATCGCCGAATGCGCGCTTGATGCCGGTCGTTTCTGCGAGGTCGCCAAGCGGCGTGGACGTGCCGTGCGCATTCAGGTAGCTCACCTGATCGGTGTTGATGCCCGCGTTCTTCAGCGCGGCCAGCATGCAGCGGCGCGCACCGTCGCCGTCTTCGAGCGGCGCGGTCATGTGATAGGCGTCGCCGCTCATGCCGTAGCCACTGATTTCGGCGTAGATCTTCGCGCCGCGCGCCTTCGCGTGCTCGTACTCTTCGAGCACCATCACGCCCGCGCCTTCGCCGAGCACGAAGCCGTCGCGGTCCTTGTCCCACGGACGGCTCGCGGTCGACGGATCGTCATTGCGTTGCGACAGCGCGCGCGCCGCCGCAAAGCCGCCGATACCGAGCGGCGACACGGTCGATTCCGCGCCGCCCGCGATCATCACATCGGCGTCGCCGTATTCGATCAGGCGCGAAGCCTCGCCGATGCAGTGCAGACCCGTCGTACACGCGGTAACGATCGAGAGATTAGGCCCCTTGATGCCGAACTTGATCGACAGATGGCCGGAGATCATGTTGATGATCGAGGCCGGCACGAAGAACGGCGAAATGCGGCGCGGACCGCGATTGAGCAGTTCGGTTTGCGTGATCTCGATCATCGGCAGACCGCCGATGCCCGAACCGACCACGACGCCGATGCGCTCCGAATTCTCTTCAGTGACTTCGAGGCCGCTGTCGCGCATCGCCTGGATGCCGGCGGCCACACCGTAATGGATGAACGTATCCATGTGACGCGCTTCCTTACCGGGGATGTAGTCCTCGATATTGAAGCCCTTCACCTCGCCGGCGAAACGAGTCGAAAAGTTCGACGCATCGAACTTCGTGATATTGGCAATGCCCGACTTGCCGGCGACCAGATTGGCCCAGCCATCGGCAACATTATTGCCAACAGGCGAAATCAGCCCCAGGCCTGTAACGACAACACGACGGCGGCTCACGGTAACCCCTTTTTCATAGATGACAAAAGCAAAAGCCACAGCGGCCACAGGAATTCGCCCTGTGAGCCCTGTGGCTGTTTAAGTCGGCAATCGCGCGGAAAAATGCGCTGTCAACATCGCGGCTCCCTGCATGGCAAACGGCATACCCGAGGACACGCCGGAACGCGCCAGCCCCGCTGGCACCTGCAAGCGGCGCGGCAGGGCGTCATACGCCGCCAATGCAGAAACGCGGGCGCGAATGACCTTAGGCCTTGACGTTCGCGCGAGCGTAGTCGATCGCTTGCTGAACGGTAGTGATCTTCTCGGCTTCTTCATCCGGAATTTCCATACCGAATTCGTCTTCGAGGGCCATCACGAGCTCGACGGTGTCGAGCGAGTCGGCGCCGAGGTCGTTCACGAACGACGCTTCGTTCTTGATTTCCGCTTCCGCAACACCCAGTTGTTCCGCGACGATCTTCTTGACGCGCTGTTCGATATTGTCCATTACCCCTCCAAGGGAAAAGAAGTTCAAAAATACAGGTGCGCGCATTTTATCAGGTTTGACCCGGCAAAAAAGCTGCGCATCGGGTTCCTGTCAAGGCATGCGCCTCGTGCTTCTACAAACGCACAAGGCGCGGATAGTAACCGAATTTGGTTACTGCATATACATGCCGCCGTTCACGTGCAGCGTCGTGCCCGTGATGTAGCCGGCCTGCGGCGACGCGAGGAACGCGACCGCATGCGCGATGTCTTCCGGGCTGCCGAGACGGCCGAGCGGAATCTGCGTCTTCAGCGCGGTCTGCTGCTCTTCGGGCAGCCCCTTCGTCATGTCGGTGTCGATAAAGCCCGGCGCCACGCAGTTCACGGTGATGCCGCGGCTGCCGATCTCGCGCGCGAGCGCGCGCGTCATGCCCGCGACGCCGGCCTTCGCGGCCGCATAGTTGATCTGCCCCGGGTTGCCGGCCGAGCCGACCACCGAGGTGATGTTGATGATGCGGCCGCCCTTCGCCTTCATCATCGGGCGCAGCACCGCGCGCGCGAGGCGGAACACCGCTTTCAGGTTGGTGTCGATCACCGCGTCCCAGTCGTCGTCCTTCATGCGCATCGCGAGCTGGTCCTGGGTGATGCCGGCGTTGTTCACGAGCACGTGCAGCGCGCCGAATTCCTTGACCGTGCCGTCGATCAGCGCTTCCGCCGCCGCCGCGTCGTTCACGTTGAGCACGGCGCCGCGGCCGTTCATGCCGGCTGCGTTAAACGCTTCGGTAATCGCGGCCGCGCCGCTTTCGCTGGTCGCCGTGCCGATGACCGTCGCGCCCTGGCGCGCCAATTCCATCGCGATCGCACGGCCGATGCCGCGCGATGCGCCCGTCACGATTGCGATCTGCTTGTCGAGAGTCTTTTCCATCTGTCAGTCCGGAGGCCCTTCGCAAAAGGCTGATTGATTCCTGAGGTGGGTCAGGCGCGGGCACGCCGCAGTCTTGCGGCTCCCCCGCCGACGGTGAAAACGCTCAGCCCGCCGCGACGAGCTTCAGCGTTTCTTCGAGCGATGCCGGATCGAACACCGACGCGCCAGTGAGATTGCCGTCGATACGCTTGGTCAGGCCGGCAAGGACCTTGCCCGGACCACATTCGATCACGTGCGTGACGCCCTGCGCGGCCATTGCCTGCACGCACTCGACCCAGCGCACCGGACCGGCTGCCTGACGCACGAGCGCGTCCTTGATGCCGGCCGGCTCGTTGACCACGGCGACGTCGATGTTGTTGATGACGGGAATCGACGGCACCTGAACGTCGACGCTCGCGAGGTACTCGCGCAACTGGTCCGACGCGGGCTTGAGCAGCGACGAGTGGAACGGCGCCGACACCGGCAGCGGCAGCGCGCGCTTCGCGCCCTTTGCCTTCGCGACTTCGCAGGCCTTCTCGACCGCAGCCTTGTGGCCCGCGATCACGACTTGCGCCGGCGCGTTGAAATTGACCGCTTCGACGACGCCCGCCGCCGACGCTTCCGCGCACACCGCGCGCACCGCGTCGTCGTCGAGGCCGAGAATCGCGGCCATGCCGCCGACGCCCACCGGCACCGCCGTTTGCATCGCCTGCGCGCGAAAGCGCACGAGCGGCACCGCGTCGCGGAATGCGAGCGCACCGGCGGCGACGAGCGCCGTGTATTCGCCAAGGCTATGGCCCGCGACGATCGCCGGCACCGGACCGCCGGCCTGCTGCCAGGCGCGATAAATCGCGTAAGCAGCGGTCAGCATGACCGGCTGGGTGTTGGTGGTGAGATTGAGATCTTCGGCCGGGCCTTCGGCGATCAGTTTGCCGAGGTCCTGATTGAGTACGTCGGACGCTTCCTGAACCGTCTCACGCACGAGCGCGTGATCGGCGAATGCGTTGAGCATGCCAACCGCTTGCGAGCCTTGCCCAGGAAAAACGAACGCAAATTTCATATCGTCCCCAAAATCGGTTTAATCGGATGTGGCCGCGGCGAGCGGTTGCCGCATGGCGCGAGCAGCACGCTGGCCGCACGGGCGCTGCCAGCGGCGCGCCCCGCATGCGGCGATCAGTAGCGGATAACCGAGGCGCCCCACGTGAAGCCGCCGCCCACGCCTTCGATCAGCACGTTCTGGCCGCGCTTGATGCGGCCGTCGCGCACCGCGGCGTCGAATGCGAGCGGAATGGACGCCGCCGACGTATTGCCGTGCTCGCCCACCGTGACGACCATGCGTTCCTGCGGCAAGCCGAGCTTGCGGCAGGTGCTTTGCATGATGCGGATGTTGGCCTGATGCGGAATCAGCCAGTCGACCTGCTCGGCCTTCAGATTGGCTTTTTCGAGTGCTTCGACCGCGACCTTTTCGAGCACGTTGACGGCGAGCTTGAAGACCGCCTGGCCGTCCATATGCAGGAACGCGCTGCCTGTCACCACGCCGCCGTTCACGTTGCCCGGCGTGCAGAGGATGTTCGAGTGGCTACCGTCCGCGTGCAATGCGCTCGCGAGCACGCCTGGCTCGTCGGACGCCTGCAGGATCACTGCGCCCGCGCCGTCGCCGAACAGCACGCAGGTGGTGCGGTCCTTGAAATCGAGAATGCGCGAGAAGGTTTCCGCGCCGATCACGAGCGCAGTGCGATGCTGGCCGCTGCGGATGAAGCTGTCCGCCGTCGCGACCGCGTAGGCAAAGCCGGAGCAGACGGCCTGCACGTCGAACGCGGCGCCGTGGTTCTTGATGCCGAGCTTGTTCTGCAGCAGGCAGGCCGTGCTCGGAAACACGAAGTCGGGCGTGGAGGTCGCGACAATGATGAGGTCGATCGACTGCGGATCGATATCGGCCGCCTCGATCGCGCGCTGCGCGGCGATCAGCGCGAGGTCGCTCGTCGTGACATCGGGATCGGCGAAGTGGCGCGCGTGGATGCCCGTGCGCGCGACGATCCATTCATCGCTCGTTTCGACGCCCTGGCGGGCGAGACGCTCGGCCAGATCCTGATTGGTGACACGGTTGGGCGGCAGGTAGCTGCCGGTGCCCAGCACGCGGGAATAGATTGTGGATTGAGCCATTATGCCTTCGAGGATTGCGCAGCGTAGGGCTCGGCCGGCTGGCCTGCGATCGGGCTTGCGTGGCCCGCACCGCTTGCGTCGCGCGCCGCCTGTTCGAGAGAACCCGCGTTCTCTTCCATCGCTCGCGCAAGGCGCTCCAGCACGCCGTTTTTGACGGCATCATACCCGCGTTTGATGGCCCACTCAAACGCATAGGCATCGGCGGAACCGTGGCTTTTGATCACGAGGCCGCGCAAGCCGAGCAGCGCGGCGCCATTGTATTGCCGATGATCGACGCGTTTCTTGAAACGCATCAATACCGGCAGCGCGAGCACCGCCATCACCTTGGTCAGCCACGAACGGCCGAACTCTTCCTTGATGATATTGGAGAGCATCTGCGCGAGACCTTCCGACGTCTTCAGCGCGACGTTGCCGACAAAGCCATCGCAGACGATCACGTCGACGGTGCCCTTGTAGATGTCGTCGCCCTCGACGTTACCGTGAAAGTTCAGGGTACTCGCGCGCAGCAGTTCGCCGGCGCGCTTGATGATGTCGTTGCCCTTGATGACTTCTTCGCCGATGTTGAGCAGGCCGATGGTAGGCCGCTCCTTGCCCTCGAGCGCAGACACGAGCGCGTGCCCCATCTCCGCGAACTGCAGCAGATGCTGCGGCTCGCAGTCGACGTTGGCGCCCAGGTCGAGCATCATCGTGTAGCCATGGGGATTGGGCAATGCGAACGCGATGGCCGGGCGTTCGATGCCCGGCAGCGTTTTCAGCACATAACGCGAGACCGCCATCAGCGCGCCGGTATTGCCGGCGGAAATGCAGGCTTGCGCCTCGCTTTCCTTGACGCGGTTCAACGCCACGCGCATGGACGAATCTTTTTTCTTGCGCAGCGCGACCTCGACCGGATCGTCCATTGCGACGACCTCGGTAGCAGATACGACGGTCAGCGCCGGCAGATCCTGAGCCTTCAACTTCTTCAGCTGCGCACGAATCGCGCTTTCAATGCCGACGAGCAGCAACTGCGCATCGGGATGCGAACGAACGAAGTTGACGGCAGCGGGAACGGTCACGGACGGGCCGTGGTCGCCTCCCATGCAATCTATCGTGAGCTTTACTGTCATGGAGTGCGACGAATTTCAGACGCTCTGCCTGGGAGCACAGCAAGCGCTAACGCGCCAACTGCGATCGATACAAAAAAGCGGCAGTTGAATGCCGCCTTCCTGTCGAACCGGGAAAATGTCAAGCGAGCCGATCGCCACGCGAAACGCCACAGGGCGCAACGCAGTGAACGATTAGTCGTTCTTCGTCTTGACGATTTTCTTGCCGCGATAGTAGCCGTTCGGGCTGATGTGGTGACGCAGATGCACTTCGCCCGTGCTCGGCTCGACGGCCAGCGGCGCTGCCGTGAGGAAATCGTGCGAACGGTGCATGCCGCGCTTCGACGGCGACTTCTTATTTTGTTGAACTGCCATGACTAACTCCTAAAAATTTTCCGAATTCTAACACAGCCCGATACGGTCTCCGCCACTAGCCGACTGGCCAGGGCGCCCGCATCGCGCTCCCCTGCAACTGTTCAGTGCTTCCTGCCACCCGGCTCGTCGCGCTTGAGACTTTCGAGCGCCGCGAACGGATTGCGCCGCTCACCCGACTGCTCCGGCTCACCGCCTTCGCCCGCCTCGTCCTGCGCGGCTTCGTCGCCCTCGCCTTCGCTGCCGTCCACACCCGAGACAAGACTCTCGTGCACTTCAGGGCAGACCTCGTGCTTGGGCACAAGCGGCAAGGAAAGCAGCAACTCTTCTTCGATCAAGTCGATGAGATCGAACTGGCGCGAGCCCACGATCACCTCGACTTCATCCTCGTCGAGCGGAAACTCTTCGGCTTCCGCCTCCGTATTGACGATCCGGTAAGTTGCATCGACGTTGAACGTCTGCGAATACGGCGTCAAACATCGCTGACATTCGAGCCATGCGGCACCGTGAACCGCCATCCGCAGATAAGGCTGCGGACCTTCGGCGCCGTCGTCCTGCAATTCCGGCTGCGTCGTCCCTTCGGCCTGCCATGTGAACGCGGTATCGCGATCTGGCGCATCCGCCGGGACTTCGTTTAACATGCGCGGCAGTTGCGAGACGCGCACGACACCCGCGGCCTGGCGCCCGCTCCGCGTAAATTCGAACAGATCGAGTTCATGCGGGTCGGACAGACCTGCAGGTTTGCCAGGATGTTGAGTCATGTGCGCTCCTGCGTCGGCAAGCGTGTTGCCGGGGTGATCCGCGAAGGAAATCCACCGCGAAAATAAACCGGTGTGCGAGACAGCCCGCGAGGCTTGCGGCCGTTGCGTTGGCCTCTGCGTTTCAACCGGCTGTTCAACCCGCCGGCCGGCTTTCTTCAATCACCTTTCTTCGACCCTTCGCACAACTTCTGGAGCGCTGAAAGCCATCGAAAGCCACTGAACGCGCCCAAGCCCGTCGGCGCAAGCATACCGTGAAAAGCCCAAAATCATATCTGTTTTGTCTTTTCGAGTCAAACACTTAAGCCCGTACGCGCGCGAACTCCGCGCGGCCCGGTACGACCCGCCTCCCTAGCCGCCCGTCAATCATGTCAGATTCCCCCAAACGCCCGCCACGCCTGATTCTGGCGTCGAGTTCGCCATATCGCCGCGAACTGCTCGAACGCCTGCGTGTGCCGTTCGACGTCGTCGTGCCCGCCATCGACGAAACGCCGCTCGCGGGCGAAACGCCCGAAGCAACCGCGTTGCGCCTGTCCGAAGCCAAGGCCCGCGCGGTCGCCAGCGGACTTGGCGCCGACGAGCACGCGCTCGTGATCGGCTCCGACCAGGTCGCCACTTACGACGGCCTGCAGATCGGCAAACCGGGCACGCACGACAAGGCACTCGCGCAATTGCAGGCGATGCGCGGCCGCGAAGTGCTGTTCCATAGTGCGCTATGCCTGTTCGACAACGCCACGGACAACGCGCAAAGCGTCGACGTGATCACCCGCGTGCGCTTTCGCGATCTGCCGGACGCCGCGCTCGACGCCTATCTGCGCGCCGAAACGCCGTACGACGTTGCCGGCAGCGCCAAATCCGAAGGGCTCGGCATCGCGCTGCTCGAGGCGATCCATTCCGACGACCCGACCGCGCTCGTCGGCTTGCCGCTGATCGCGCTATCGAGCATGCTGCTCGCGGCCGGCTATCCGCTTCTGGGGGCACGATGAACGGCACGCTCTACCTGATTCCCAATACGCTCGGCGAAGGCGACACGAACGCACTCGACGCCGTTCTACCCGCGCCGGTGCGTGCCCGCGCGGCGTCGTTGCACTATTACATTGGCGAAAACGCGAAAACCACGCGCGCATTTCTGAAGAAGGTCGGCACCGAACGGCCGATTCAGGAAATCGAGATTCGCGAGCTGAACGTCAATACGCCCGCGGGCGAGATCGACCGCCTGCTTGCCCCGCTGCTCGCGGGCACCGACGCGGGCCTCGTCTCCGAAGCCGGCTGTCCGGCGGTTGCAGACCCGGGCGCGCTGCTGGTGCGGCGCGCACACGAGCGCGGCGTGAAGGTCGTGCCGCTGGTCGGACCGAGCTCGATCCTGCTCGCACTGATGGCCTCGGGACTCAACGGCCAAAGCTTCGCCTTCCACGGCTATCTGCCGGTCGACGCAGCGGAGCGTGCGAAGCGCCTGCGCGATCTGGAGCAGCAGTCGCGTAAAGGCAGGCAGACGCAGATTTTCATCGAGACGCCGTACCGCAACCGCGCGCTGCTGGACACCTTGCTCGCGACCTGCGCGCCGTCCACGCTCGTCTGCGTGGCGGTCGATCTGACGCTGCCGAGCGAAACCGTCGCGAGCCGCACCGTTGCCGACTGGAAGAAAAAGCCGGAGATCGATCTGCACAAGCGGCCGGCCATTTTCCTGATTCTGGCGGCCTGAGCGCAACGATCCGGGGGCAGTTGTCCCGGTCGGCAGGCAGGAAATTTGCCGCGATATAAGCAGAAGCCCGCGCAATCGTCGCCGATTGCGCGGGCTTTTCGCAGACTTCCGATCATTGGCAGACCCGCGGCAGAACAGTCCGCGCTCAGTGCAGATTCACCTTCGCACCGAGCGCCATCGCCCGAACCGCACCCGCGCCTACCGCCGCGCCGAACTTGCGCGCAACACGATCCGTAATGCTCTCTTTTACCGTGTAATCGACGATATCCGGCGCTTTGAAGATTTCGCGCGCGACGTAATCGGGATCGCCGAAACCATCGGCAAGACCCAGCTCGACGCTCTTCTGCCCCGTCCAGAACAGGCCCGAAAACATGTCCGGCGTCTCATGCAGACGCTTCCCGCGCCCCTCGCGCACCGCGTCGATGAACTGCGCATGAATCTGATCGAGCATATCTTGCGCATGTTCGTTCATCTTCGGCGTTTCAGGCGAAAACGGATCGAAAAAGCCCTTGTTCTCACCCGACGTATGCAGCCGGCGCTGAACCCCGAGCTTGTCCATCAAGCCAGTAAAGCCGAAGCCCTCCATCAGTACGCCGATCGAACCGACGATGCTCGCCTTGTCGACATAGATCTTCTCGGCCGCCGCGGCCGCATAGTAGCCGCCCGACGCGCACATGTCGCCGACCACGACGTAGAGCGGAATCGACGGATATTTGCCGCGCAAGCGGCGGATTTCGCTATTGATGATGCCCGCCTGCACCGGACTGCCGCCCGGGCTGTTGCAATAGAGAATCACACCTGCCGTGTCGGAATCCTCGAACGCGGTATCGAGCGCGGTATTGATATCTTCGGCGTTTGCATTCGTATCGGCAGCGATTTCGCCATCAAGTGTCACCATCGCCGTATGACGGCCGGTGGTCGCAACCCTCTCGCCAGAGAAGTTGACCGCGCCCCATACGACGAATGCGAACACGGCCAGCAGCACGAACCGGAAGAAAATGCGCCAGCGGCGTGCCGCGCGTTGCTCGTTGATCGCCGCGAGCGCAATACGCTCGAGTGCGGCACGCTCCCAGCCCGGTTCGCCGGCAGGCGTGCGGGAACGGCCACTCGGGGTGGGATCCGGGGTGGGATCTTTCGTCTCGGGAGTCAAATTATCGGACATGCGGGCAAGGGAAAGGTTGGGAGAAAGGGACAATCAAGGCGTAGCGGGCAGCAATTCGCCGTCAGGCAGCCAGAATACCGCGCTTCCTTCGGGCGTATGGCGCTCTTCGACCTGCACCGGGCGCAATCTGCCGCCGCGGCACGGTCCACCCACGCATTTGCCGGTATCTGGCGCGTAAATCGCGCCATGTGTCGCGCACATCAAATATAAACCGGACGATTCGAAGAACTGCCCTTCCGACCAGTCGAGCTCCATCGGCACATGGGCACAGCGGTTCAGATAGCCATAAGCGCGGCCATCGTAGCGGATGAAGAACACCACGACATCGTGACCGCCAAGCCGCGCCTCGTGCCGGATACCTACCCCGCCGTCGACCAGCTCGTCCGCCGCGCAAATACGCACGGCCTGGACCGCACCAGTAGCAGCTGCGCCCGCCCCATCGCCACTCATGCATTCTCCCGCAGCCAGCCAGACAGATCGCTCACGCTCGAAGCGACGAATTTCGGTGCCATGGCGCTCAGCGAGTCGGCCGGATGCGCGCCGTAAGTCACGCCGATCCCGGCCACGCCGGCATTGATCGCCATTTGCAGGTCATGCGTCGTGTCGCCAACCATGACCGTGCGCACCGTATCCTGCCCCAATTCGCGTGTCAGTTCGTGCAGCATCGCCGGATGCGGCTTGGAGAACGTTTCGTCGGCGCAACGGGTGCCGTCGAACAGGCTCGTCAGGCGCGACTGGTCGAGCGCACGGTTCAGCCCCACGCGGCTCTTGCCGGTCGCCACGCCGAGCAGATAGCCCTGTTCGCGCAAGTCCTGCAGCATCTCCCGCACGCCCGGGAACAGCTCCGTGGTCTGATCCTTCACCAGATAGTGAAAGCGATAGCGCTCGGCAAGACGCGGATAGTCGGCCGGATCGAGCGTTGGCGCGGCCAGTTGCAGCGCGTCGCGCAAACCGAGGCCGATCACGTAACTCGCGGCTTCGTCGGCGGGAACCGGCAAACCCATATCGCGGCACGCCGCCTGGATACTGCGCGTGATATGCACGGTCGAGTCCATCAACGTGCCGTCCCAGTCAAACACGATCAGATCAAATTGCTCTCTAGCCATGCGATGTCGTCTCCGGGTCGAACCCCGTGCGTAATTCGTTGAGTTGGGCGATAAAGCCGCGGCAGTCGGCCGGCAACGGCGCTTCCAGCTGCAAAGGCGCGCCGGTGGCCGGGTGCGCGAGCTTCAGCCGGTACGCGTGCAAAAACATGCGCTTGAGGCCCGGCTTCGCGTTGGCGCGCGCAAGCGCCTTGTTCAGCGCGAAATCGCCGTATTTGGCGTCGCCGACGATCGGTAGTTCCAGATGCTGCAAATGGACGCGAATCTGATGCGTACGCCCTGTCTTCAGTTCGGCTTCGAGCAGCGCGTATTCCGGCCAGCGATCGACGAGGTTGAAGACCGTATGCGACGCGAGCCCGTCCGGCTGCACGCGCACACGGCGCTCGCCGTCCGGCGTCATGTACTTGTGCAACGGCGCCTTGACCGCGCGACGGCGGCCCCAGTCGGCCGCCCACTCGCCGTGGACGCACGCGTAGTAGCGCTTGTCCATCTGGTTCTCGCGAATCTGCTCGTGCAGGTTGACGAGCGCGGCGCGTTTTTTCGCAAGCATCAGGATGCCCGAGGTCTCGCGATCGAGCCGATGCACGAGTTCGAGGAATTTCGCCTGCGGCCGTGCCCCGCGCATCTGCTCGATCACACCGAACGCGACGCCACTGCCGCCATGGACCGCCACGCCGGCCGGCTTGTCGATCACGAGCAGATGCTCGTCTTCGAAAATGATGTTGAAACCGCCGCTCGGCACCGGCACATGGGCGGGCGCCTCGCCCTGCTGCGCGACGCGGATCGGCGGCACACGCACGAGGTCGCCGAGTTCGAGCCGGTATTGCGCGTCGATCCGCCCCTTGTTCACACGCACTTCGCCGCTGCGCAGGATGCGGTAAATATGGCTCTTCGGCACGCCCTTGCAGACGCGCAGCAGGAAGTTGTCGATGCGCTGGCCGGCCGAGCCGTCGTCGATTTCGATCAGCGAAACCTGGTCGCTCGCCACCGCGCTTGCAACCGGTCTCTGGGATGTTTTGCCTAACTCTTTCATTCTGAATATAATTTGCCCAGCAGTCCGCGGCGGCCGGCGCAGTGTCCGCACAGCGTCCGGATTGCAGGTGGATTGCGCGAGCGCAAGCGATAAACCGTTATTTTACTTGCGCCGGGGTCTGGTTGCTCACCCTGAAAATGAGATGCAACAAGTTGCACGCACGAAGTCCGCACCCGGCAGGGACGGCGCCCACAGGCGCGTTCGGTCAAGGTCGGCTTCGACGGTAACGGAAATTTGGTAAAAAAGAATTTAACTTCCAGCTTCGCGTTTCGGGTGGCATGACGCCCTGCTGTACGAAGCTGCAAGTCGCGAAAATACGGCGTGCGCCCAAGGCGTCTTGTAGAAAGTACAAGACATGGCGACGTCAAAATGAGGCGAGACACCCCCAGCAGGAAAAGACGCGCCGCCTGCGCGAACTTCCCGCTGCGGCTTGACCGCAGCTTTCGGCCTCTGCCCGCGCGCCTGGTTGGCGCACCGGCAAGGCAGAACGAAGGCTGATGAAGGTCGGCCGGCAGAACCCGCGGCGTGTCGGGTCATTATTTGAAGCCGTGTTCGCATGTGCCCTGCGGCACCGCGCCCATTTTTGACGGGCCGGGCCCTTCTCAGGCAATTCTCCCGCCATTTTTCCCGCTCCAGCGTGCTTGTGAAAACACAATAAGACGCGGCACGCCTGCCCTCTTTGCTCTCGCGACTGACAACCGCGCAGCTAGGCCGGCGAGGCTGCTCTGGAGTCGTTCAATGAAACGAATGTTGTTCAACGCGACGCAGCAGGAAGAACTGCGCGTCGCCATCGTCGATGGGCAAAAACTCATCGATATCGACATCGAAACCGCCGGCCGCGAACAGCGCAAAGGCAATATTTACAAAGGCATCATCACGCGCATCGAGCCGTCGCTCGAAGCCTGCTTCGTCAACTACGGCGAAGACCGCCACGGCTTCCTGCCGTTCAAGGAAGTCGCCCGCCAGTACTTCCGCGACGGCGTCGACATGCGTTCCGCACGCATCCAGGACGCGCTGAAGGAAGGTCAGGAACTGATCGTCCAGGTCGAAAAGGAAGAGCGCGGCAACAAGGGCGCGGCCCTGACCACGTTCATCTCGCTCGCCGGCCGCTATCTGGTGCTGATGCCGAACAACCCGCGCGGCGGCGGCGTGTCGCGCCGGATCGAGGGCGACGACCGTCAGGAACTGCGCGAAACCATGGCGCAGCTGCAACTGCCGGAAGGCATGAGCATCATCGCGCGTACGGCCGGCATCGGCCGCAGCGCCGAAGAGCTGCAGTGGGACCTGAACTACCTGATGCAGTTGTGGCGCGCGATCGAAGCCGCGTCGCAAAGCGGCACGGCCGGCCAGCCGATGCTGATCTATCTCGAATCGAGCCTCGTGATCCGCGCGATTCGCGATTACTTCCAGCCCGATATCGGCGAAATCCTGATCGATACGACCGAAATCCATGACCAGGCGCGCGCCTTCATGGACATCGTGATGCCGGACAACGTCGGCAAGGTGAAGCGCTACCACGACGACGTGCCGCTGTTCTCGCGCTTCCAGATCGAGCACCAGATCGAAACCGCGTACTCGCGCACGGTGCCGCTGCCGTCGGGCGGCGCGATCGTGATCGACCACACCGAAGCGCTCGTCGCGATCGACGTGAACTCGGCGCGCGCGACCAAGGGCGCGGACATCGAGGAAACGGCCGCGCGCACGAACCTCGAAGCCGCCGACGAAGTCGCCCGCCAGCTGCGTCTGCGCGACCTGGGCGGCCTGATCGTGATCGACTTCATCGACATGGAATCGGCCAAGAGCCAGCGCGAAGTCGAGCAGCGTCTGAAAGACGCGCTCAAGCACGACCGCGCCCGCGTGCAGATGGGCAAGATCTCGCGCTTCGGCCTGATGGAACTGTCGCGCCAGCGTCTGCGCCCGGCCCTGTCGGAAGGCAGCCACGTCACGTGCCCGCGCTGTAACGGCACGGGCCATATCCGCGATACCGAATCGTCCGCGCTGCAAGTGCTGCGGATCATTCAGGAAGAAGCGATGAAGGAAAACACCGCGGCGATCCACTGCCAGGTGCCGGTCGAAGTGACCGCCTTCCTGTTGAACGAGAAGCGCGCCGAAATCAACAAGATCGAGTCGCGTTTCAAGGTCAATGTCGTGCTGATCCCGAACAAGCACCTCGACACGCCGCACTACAAGCTCGAACGTCTGCGTCACGACGACGCGCGCCTCGACGATCCGCGCGCATCGTGGAAGATGGCCGAAGAAGCGGCCCGCGAACTCGAATCGGAAACCGGCTACAGCAAACGCGCCGAGGAAGTGAAGCCGAAGCAGGAAGCGGCGGTCAAGGGCATCACGCCCGAGAAGCCGGCGCCGAGCGCGCCGGTCCGCCCGGCGGCCGCCCCGGCTCCGGTCGCGGTGACGCCGGCGAGCGGCGGCTTCATCGGCTGGCTGAAGAATCTGTTCGGCATGCAGCCGGCTGCTCCGGCACCGGCCGCGCCGGCCACGACCGACAAGCAGCAGGCCCGTCCGCAACGCGGCGAGCGTACGGAGCGCGGTGAGCGCACCGGCGAACGTGGCGGTGATCGCAACCGCAACCGCCGTGGCGGCGCAGGCGGCCGTGATACGGCAGGACGCGGCGAAGGCGTGAGCGGCGGCCGTCAGGCACAAGGTCAGCAACCGTCGCAGCGTCGCGAAGAACGCGAAGCGCGTGAGGGTCGTGAAGCACGCGAGGGCCGCGAGCCGCGCGCTCCCCGCGAACAGCGTGAGCCGCGCGAAGCACGTGAAAGCCGTGAACCGCGCGAGAACCGCGAGCCGCGTGAAGCACGTGAGCCACGCGAGGGCCGTGAGCGCGACAACCGTGGCGCCGAGCGCGCGGAAGCCGCCGAAGGCGCGGCGCGCGGTGAGCGCCAGGAGCGCCGCGAACGGGGTGAGCGCACCGAACGCGGCGAGCGTCGCAAGCCGCAGGCGGAAGCCGTCGCGACGCTGACGCAAACCGAAGCGCAAGCTGCCGACGAACAGGCAATCAGCCGCGCCGTCGCGGACGAAAACGGTGCGCCGGTCGATCAGGAAGCGGTGGCGCGTGAAGGCGAAGAGCGTCGTCGTCGCCGTCGCGGCCGTCGCGGTGGTCGTCGTGAGCGTGAAGAAGACGTGAACGGCAACCTCGCGGCGGATGTCGCAGAAGCCGAAGGCGAAGGCGAAACCGTCGGTGAAACCGCCGCCACGAGCGACGAAGCGCCGATTCGTGCCGCCCAGCCGGTCAGCGAAACGCAGAACGTGACGCCGGTCGACGTGGTGGTCGCCGCTGTCGCGACGGAAAGCGTCGTCGTGACCGAGTTGCATGCGGCAGCCGAAACGCCGCTGGCTGCGGAAAACGCAGCGAAGACCGAAACGGTCGTGCCGCTCGAACAGGCTCCGGTTGCACCGCAGGCAATCGCGGAAGCACCCGCTGAAGCACCCGTGGCGGAAGCCCAGACTGCACCGGCCGTGAGCGAAACAGCTTCGCCGGTTGAACCGGTCGCGCATACCGAAGCGCCGGCTCAGGCTGAAGCACCGGTAGTTGCAGCGGCTGCCGAAGCACAACCGGCGGCACAGCCCGAAGTGCGAACGGAACCGCAGGTGGAACCGCAAGCGGCCCCGGCTCAGGCCGAAACGGCAGCGCCGGCTACCGCTACCGTCGCAGCAGCACCGGCCGTCGAGCCGGCGCCGCAAGCCGAGGTCGCCGAGCCGCAGCCGGTCGTCGCAGCGGAACCGGCTGCCGTCGAACCGGCAGCCAAGCCCGCGCCGCAGCAGGCACCGGCGCACGGTGGTGCGGCATCGGCCGACGCGCTGAAGCCGATCCTCGAACAGGCTGGCCTGATCTGGGTCAACACCGACGCCGACAAGCTGCGCGCCGCGCAGGAAATGGCAGCGCAGGCGGCCAAGCCGCCGCGCGTGGCACGCGAGCGCAAGCCGCTGCCGCCGGTCGACAGCACGCCGATGCAGCAGGTCGAAACGGTCAAGCAGCCGCAGTAAGCCACCGCAGTAAGCTACTCTTGTCAGCAAAAGCCCGCCCTCACCGGCGGGCTTTTTTCGTTTGGGGACGACCGCAACGTCGCTAGCGAAAAGCACGGCTGCATGCCGCTCCCCGTATACCCCGACAAGCCCCGTGGCACGCCTGTCGCCGCGAGCATTTCCGATAGAATGAATAATTCGCTGTCCGTTCAAGCATTCGACGAAGCACCTCATGTCCCGACGCATCATTCCCGTTGCCGATCTCAGCTCGGCGCCGGTTATCGCCGGCCCGGCGCAGACGCCTAGCGGCGCGCTGCACGATACGCTCGCGCGTCCGCTGCGCGATCTGCGCATCTCGGTCACGGATCGCTGCAATTTCCGCTGCGTCTACTGCATGCCGCGCGCGGTGTTCGACAAGGACTACGCGTTCCTGCCGCACAGCGCGCTCCTGAGCTTCGAGGAGATCGAACGGCTCGCGCAACTCTTCGTCGCGCATGGCGTCGAGAAAATCCGTCTGACGGGCGGCGAGCCGCTCCTGCGCAAGAACCTCGAATTCCTGATCGAACGGCTCGCCCGCCTGACCACGCCGGCAGGCCGTCCGCTCGACCTCACGCTGACCACCAACGGCTCGCTGCTCGCGCGCAAGGCGCGCGGCCTCAAGGACGCCGGACTCGGCCGCGTGACCGTCAGCCTCGACGCGCTCGACGACACGCTGTTTCGCCGCATGAACGACGCCGATTTCGCAGTCGCCGACGTGCTCGATGGCATTGCCGCGGCGCAGGCGGTCGGGCTCGCGCCCGTGAAGGTCAACATGGTCGTCAAACGCGGCACCAACGACGGCGAAATCGTGCCGATGGCGCGCCATTTCAAAGACACGGGCACAGTGCTGCGCTTTATCGAATACATGGACGTCGGCACCTCGAACGGCTGGAATATGACCGAGGTGCTGCCGTCCGCCGACGTCGTCACGCGCATCGCCGAACACTTCCCGCTCGCGCCGCTCGAAGCGCATAGCGCCGCCGAAACCGCGCAGCGCTGGGGCTACGTCGACGGCGGCGGCGAGATCGGCGTGATTTCGAGCGTCACGCGGGCGTTTTGCGGCAATTGCACGCGCGCGCGGCTGTCGACCGAAGGCAAGCTGTACCTGTGCCTGTTCGCGTCGGCCGGCCACGATTTGCGCGCCTTGCTGCGCGGCGGCGCGAGCGACGCCGAGATCGCCACCGCCATCGCCGAAATCTGGCAAGGCCGCGGCGACCGCTATTCGCAACTGCGCGGCAGCCACCCGGCCTCGCTCGACGAACCGGCCGCACGGCGCGTCGAAATGTCCTACATCGGCGGCTGAGCGGCCGGCGCATGTCAATCACTCGTGAACAGATCACCGGCCTCGTGCTCGCGGGCGGCCGCGGCACGCGCATGGGCGGGGTCGACAAGGGGCTGCAGATGCTGCATGGCAAACCGCTCGCCGCGCACGTGCTGCGGCGCCTCGCACCGCAAACGGCTGCCCTGCTGATCAGCGCGAACCGCCATCCCGACACCTATGCCGCGCTCGGCGCCACCTATCGCGCGACGGTCGTCGCCGACACGCTCGCCGGCTTTCCCGGCCCGCTCGCCGGCATGCTTGTCGGACTGCGCACCGCCGGCACCGCGTATCTGCTCAGCGCGCCCTGCGATTCGCCGTGGCTGCCCGCCGACCTCGCCGCCCGCCTCGCGCACGCGTTGGACGAAAAGCAGGCCGATATCGTCACCGTCACCACCCTCGACGCTCACGGCGCGGCGTCGCTGCACCCCGTGTTCGCGCTCATGCGCACCACCCTCGCGGACGACCTCGCGGCCTTTCTGGCCGCCGGCGAACGCAAGGTGCGCGCGTGGTACGCGCGCCACACGACGGTCGAAGTCGCCTTTGCCGACGAGCGCCCGTTTTACAATGCCAACTCGTTACAAGAACTCGCCGACCTCGAACGTGATCGAGGCCCCGGCTGACCTCCGCTCCGGCCGCACGGCGATTGCCGCGCCCCTCTCCGGGCGCGCCGCCCAGCCCTTCATGACCACGCCCAACGACTTTTCCCGCTGCGTCGCGCAGTACGATCCTCACGCGCTACCCGTTTCGGCCGCTCAGGCGATTGTCCGGCAGTGGGCGACGCCGGTCGCGGCGGCCGAACGCGTGGCGTTGCGCGATGCGCTCGACCGTGTGCTCGCGACCGACATCGTCTCGCCGATCGACGTCCCCGCGCACGACAATTCGGCCATGGACGGCTACGCATTCAACCGCGCGGCGCTCGCCGGCGGCGCCGGGAACGTCGAGCTGACGGTGGCCGGCAAGGCGCTCGCCGGCCATCCGTTCACAGGCCGCGTCGCAACGAACCAGTGCGTGCGCGTCATGACGGGCGCGTGCCTTCCCGCCGACTGCGACACCGTCGTGCCGCAGGAACTGGTGGAGCGCGACAGCACGGATGCCGCTTCGATCCGCTTCGCCGCCGGCGCGGTCGCGGCCGGCGCGAACCGTCGTCTTGCCGGCGAAGACCTCGCGCGCGGCCACGTCGCGCTGCGCGCCGGGCGCATCGTGCGCGCATCCGACCTCGGCCTGCTGGCGTCGCTCGGCATCGGCGAAGTCAGCGTGCGGCGGCGTCTGCGTGTCGCGTTCTTCTCGACCGGCGACGAACTGCGCTCGCTCGGCGAGCCGCTCGATGCGGGCTCGGTGTACGACAGCAACCGCTACACCCTGTTTGCGATGCTGCGTCGCCTGAACGTGGACGCGCTCGATCTCGGCGTCGTGCGCGACGAACCGGCCGCGCTCGAAGCGGCGCTGCACAGCGCCGCGGCCAATGCCGACGTCGTGCTGACCTCGGGCGGCGTATCGGTCGGCGAAGCCGATTTCACGAAGCAACTGCTGCAGACGTTCGGCGACGTCGCGTTCTGGAGCCTCGCGATGCGCCCCGGCCGGCCACTCGCATTCGGCCGCCTCTGGTCCGGCGCGCAACCGGGGCTCGGCAAACCCGCGCTATTCTTCGGCCTGCCGGGCAATCCGGTCGCCGTGATGGTGACGTTCTATCAGATCGTGCGCGAGGCGCTACTGCTGATGTCCGGCGCGACGCCGCAGCCGCTGCCGGTCATTCACGCGACGAGCCGCGAGGTGCTGCGCAAGCGCCCGGGCCGCACGGAATTCCAGCGCGGCGTGGCCGCACCGGACGCTCACGGCCACTGGCACGTCAGCCCGACCGGCTCGCAAAGCTCGGGCGTGCTGAGCTCGATGAGCGAAGCGAACTGCTTTATCGTGCTCGGCCATGACGAAGGCGACATCGCCGCCGGAGAACACGTTTCGATCATGCTCTTCGACGGCCTTATCTGACGCCGGCCGGCGCGGCGCACACCATCAGCGGCTTCACCCACACGACTATCACGACACACGGGTTTGACTTACATGAAAAAACAGATCTCGTTCATCGCACCTGGACAGACGGCCAAAGCGCTGATCCTCGTGTACCTGACGTTCTCGGTGCCGATCGTGCTGCTCGGCGTCGTGGTCGCGTTCGTGCGCTACGGCTCGGTCGAGCTGAGCACGGTCTTCAGCGCCCTGCTGCTGAACGCGATTCTCGGCTTCGTGCTGCTGTGGATCGCCTGCCACGCGTACAACTGGGTGGCGTCGCGCTTCGGCGGCATCGAAATCCATCTGACCGACGTGCCCGAAGAGGCGTAATGCCGGCGGATGCCAGCGCAACCTTCGCGCCGGCATCCGAAAACTCCGTTATGGCTCGTCGGGCTCCACGCCCGACAGCGCCTCTCCCAGCAACCCGCTCGCCTCGTCGCCGGGCAACGCCTCGACGTCGCGCAGCTTGCGATTCATCACGCGCGTGCGCGTTTCCGCGGCCTCGATCGAACGCGTGACGGTTTCGAGCTGCGCTTTCGTCTTCGCGAGCACGTCGCCGAATTTACCGAATTCCGTTTTCACCGCACCGAGCACCTGCCACACCTCGCTCGAACGCTGTTCGATGGCGAGCGTGCGGAAGCCCATCTGCAGGCTGTTGAGCAGCGCGGTCAGCGTGGTCGGCCCCGCGATGGTCACGCGGTAATCGCGCTGCAGCAGGTCCGAGAGCCCCGGCCGGCGCAGCACTTCCGCGTAGAGACCCTCAGTGGGCAGAAACAGCAGCGCGAAGTCGGTCGTATGCGGCGGCGCCACGTACTTTTCGGCGATCGTGCGCGCCTCGACGCGAATCCGCGCTTCGAGCGCACGCGACGCTTCTTCCACCGCCACCGGGTCGGCGCGCTCCTGCGCTTCGATCAGCCGCTCGTAGTCTTCACGCGGAAATTTCGCGTCGATCGGCAGCCATACCGGCGCATTCGCGCCGCCGGGCTCGGGACGCCCCGGCAGGCGAATCGCGAACTCGACGCGATCCGCGCTCTTCGGCACCGTCGCGACGTTCTTCGCGTATTGGTCGGCGGTGAGCAGCTGTTCGAGCAGCGCTTCGAGCTGCACCTCGCCCCATGTGCCGCGCGTCTTCACATTGGTCAGCACGCGCTTCAGATCGCCGACGCCGGCCGCCAGCGTTTGCATTTCGCCGAGGCCGCGATGCACCTGTTCGAGCCGGTCGGAGACGAGCTTGAACGATTCGCCGAGGCGCTGCTCGAGCGTCGCATGCAGCTTTTCGTCGACGGTGCGGCGCATTTCCTCGAGCCGCGCCGCATTGTTCGCCTCGATATCCTTCAGGCGCTGCTCGATGGTCGCGCGCACTTCGGCAAAGCGCCGCTCGTTCGCCTCGGTGAGCTGCCCGAGTTGCAGGCTCAGCGTGTCGCCGAACTGCTTGAGCGAGCGGCCCTGCTCGTCGCGCGCCTGCTGCGCCTGCACCTGCAGGCTGTGCCGCACGGCGTCGAGCTGCTGCGCGAAGCCGTCGATCTTGCCGCCCTGCACCGTCGCCATGCTGCCGAACTGCGCGGCGAGTGTCTGCTGAAACTGCGCAAAACCGCCGCTTTGCTCGCTACGCGACACGCGCGCCGTCTCGGCGATGTCGTTGCGCAGTTGCCGCTCGAGCCGCTCGGCGGTATGCGCCTGCGCGTCGACGACGGCATCGACGCGTTCGTTCAGCATGTCGAACTGCTCGTGCTGCTCCGTGCGGTCACGCCCACGCAGCAGCAACGCGAGCGCGATCACGAGAGCGACCGCCAGCACCGCGACGGCCGCCACCAGAATCATCGTCATGAACGCGCCTTGCCGAGCACATCGGGATTGATCGGATTCGGCGGCTGACCGGCGCGCGGCCCTTCGCCGAGCGCGGCGATGAGGTTGTCGGCGGCGAGATTCGCCATCGCGCGGCGCGTCGCTTCGGTGGCGCTGGCGATGTGCGGGGTCAGCACGACGTTCGGCACGTCGAGCAGCGCCGGGTTCAGGTTCGGCTCGCCTTCGAACACGTCGAGACCGGCCGCCGCGATGCGCTTCTCACGCAGCGCCTGCGCCAACGCCGCATCGTCGACGATGCCGCCGCGCGCGATGTTGGTGAGCGTCGCGCTCGGCTTCATGAGCGCGAGTTCGGCGGCGCCGATCGTATGATGGTTTTCCTTCGTGTACGGCAACACGAGCACGACGTGATCGGCGCGCCGCAGCAGGTCCTGCTTCGACACGTACTCCGCGTTCAGCTCGGCCTCGATCTGAGGCGCGACGCGCGAGCGGTTGTGATAGATCACGCGCATGTTGAAGCCCTTCGCACGCCGCGCGAGCGCCTGGCCGATGCGGCCCATGCCGACCACGCCGAGCGTCGAGCCGTACAGGTCGCTGCCGAGGAAACCGTCGTAGCTCCACTTCTGCCATTGACCCGCGCGCAGCCAGTGCTCCGATTCGGCGATGCGGCGCGCCGCGGCCATCATCAGCGCCCAGCCGAAATCGGCGGTCGACTCGTTGAGCACGTCCGGCGTGTTGGTGCCGAGCACGTTCGCGGCGTTGAACGCGGCCATGTCGAAATTGTTGTAGCCCACCGCCATGTTCGACACCACGCGCAGACGCGGCGCCGCCGCGAGCACGTCCGCGCCGATCATTTCGCCGGCGGTCAGCGCGCCGTCCTTGTCCGCGAGACGGCGCTTCAGTTCGTCGGCGGGCAGCACGTCACCCTGGTTCGCGTCGACGTCGAAGTATTGTTTGAGCCTGTCGATCACGTCGGGAAAGATCGAACGGGCCACGAGGATTTTCTGCATTGCAAGTCTCCGTAGGGGCGTCGGGCGGAATCGCCTCGGCGTCGAAATCAGTGTCTGAAAAAGAGCCAGCTGGTCAGCGCGAACAGCGGCAGCAGCACCGCACCCGACCAGCCCAGATACGCAAAGAAGCCCGGCATGCGCACGCCGCGGGATTGCGCGATGGCCTTCACCATGAAGTTCGGCGCGTTGCCGATATACGTGTTCGCACCCATGAACACCGCGCCGGCCGAAATCGCCGCTAGCGTGGTCGCGCCGCTCGTCATCAGCGTCTGCGCGTCGCCGCCCGCGAGGTTGAAGAACACGAGGTAGGTCGGCGCGTTGTCGAGGAACGAAGATAGCAGACCGGTCGCCCAGAAATACATGATGTCGCGCGGCTCGCCGGACGGCTCGTTGACGAGATGCACGAGGCCCGCGAACGCACCGGCTTGCCCCGCGCGCAGCATCGCGATGACCGGCACGATCGTCACGAAGATGCCAGCGAACAGCCTGGCCACTTCCTCGATCGGCGCCCAGTTGAAATCGTTGCCCGTGCGAGCCGCACGTGGCGTCAGCGCGAGCGACAGCAGCGTGACGCCGACGAGCGCGACGTCGCGCACGATGTTCTGCAGCGCGACGTGCGTGCCGAATACCTCGAACGTGATTTGCGGACGCCATAGTCCGCTCATCAGCACGAGCGCGATCGCCGCGGCGAGCAGCACGAAATTTATCTTGCCGTCGATGCCGTTCCGCTCTCTTTGCGGCGACGGTTCGGAGCAGCGCGACCGCGCATCCTCACGCCGATGGAAGTAGTACGAGTCGAGCGCGTAAAAGATCGCGAGCAGCACGCCGCTCACGAACAGCATCGGCCGCGCGAGATGCGTGGTGGTCCAGAAAAAACTCACGCCTTCGAGAAAGCCGAGAAAGAGCGGCGGGTCGCCGAGCGGCGACAGCGAGCCGCCCACGTTCGCCACGAGGAAAATGAAGAACACGACCACATGAACCACGTGACGACGATTGTCGTTCGCGCGCAGCAACGGACGGATCAGCAGCATCGCGGCGCCGGTCGTGCCCATCACGCTCGCGAGCACGGTGCCAAGCGCCAGAATCGCGGTGTTCAGACGCGGCGTGCCGCGCAGATTGCCGCGCACGCGGATGCCGCCCGCGACCGTATAAAGCGCGGTCAACAGGATGATGAACGGGATGTACTCGTCGAACAGCGCATGAGCGAGTGCGCCGAGCGCCTCGTGCGCGCCGAAGCTCAGCGCAAACGGCACGAGAAACGCCAGCGCCCACGCCGCCGCGACCTTGCCGAAATGGCGATGCCAGAACGCCGGAGCGACAAGCGGAAATAGCGCGATGGAGAGCAGCACGCCAGCAAACGGCACGCCCCAAAACGCGGAGAGCGCGGCCCCGTCGAAGGTCGCGGCCAAGGTGGGACTGGACCAGCTCGCCAGCATCAATGCAACAGCGAGCCACTGGCCTGCCCTTACCGGCGGCACTTGCATGCCGCCGTGGCGCCGGTGACGACGGACAGCGCCCTCTACCACGCGTAGCGCATGTGCCACACCTGCCGCCCGCGCGCTGAAACGCCGCCGCGTGCTTCGCTCAGGCACCCTGCACGACGATCGCATGCACGCGATAAGGGCCGTGCGCGCCGAGCACGATAGTCTGTTCGATGTCGCCCGTGCGCGAAGGACCCGAAACGAAATTGACGGCGCGCGGCAGCTCGCCGCGCTCCTTGCGGATCAGGCCGAACGCCTCTTCATGACCCGCGACGATGCGCGAAGCCGGCACGATCGCGATGTGCGTTTCCGGCAGCAGCGCCGCCGATGCGTAGGTCTGCGGACCCGAGAGCAGCACGAGCGTGCCGGTTTCGGCGGTCGCGCAGAAGCAGCCGGTGAGACCGACGGCGTCGTTGTCTTGAGGTTTGCGGAATTCGACGGCGAGGCCGGCTTCGCTCCATGGCAGATCGCCTAGCGTTTGCCAGGCGACGGCCCGCAACGGCAAACCGTGTTGCGTCAGATAGCGATGCGCGGCGGCGGGGACATCGGAGAGGGCCTGCACGGTGTCGACCGTGGTCGCCATTTTTTGTGCTTCGTCGACGAAGCGCGCACACAGATCGCCGGACATCTCCGGACGCGGGCCGGCCGGATGGCGTGCGAGGTAATCCGTCACGGCCTCGCGTTCGGCAGCGCTCGGCTCGGGTTCGCGTCCCTGCGCTGCGCGGATGCGCGCCAGGATGTTGCGGCGGGCAATCGATGTGTCCATAAGCGAGGTCCTCGTGTCGACAGCCGTGCGGTATGGCGAGGATTATACCGACCACCCCTCGCGCGAACACCCTGGCCGAACGGCATATTGCCGTGCGTCGCAAGTGCGGCGACACTGGTCACCGAACCTGTATGGACATGAACGTAAGCCGCCCATGAACCTGCACGACCCGTGAGCCGGGAGGTCAGCCGAAACAAAACAAGTCGGAAAGCAGGCTGAAGCGCAAACCGGACGGCATTGCCCGGCATCACGCGTTACTTCGCCGCCTCTTCCTCCGGCTGCGTGATGCCGAACACCTGGCACAGATACGCGAGATAAGCCTTGTCCTCGCACATGTTCTTGCCCGGCGAGTCCGACAGTTTCGCAACCGGCTGACCGTTGCAGCGGACCATCTTGATGACGATCTGCAGCGGGTTATAGCCGAGGTCGTTGGTCAGATTGGTGCCGACGCCGAACGCGAGCTTGCAGCGGCCGCGGAAGCGTTCGTAGAGTTGCAGCACCTTCGGGATGTCGAGCGCGTCGGAGAACACGAGAATCTTCGTGCGCGGGTCGCAGCGATTGGCCTCGTAGTGCTTGAGCAGACGCTCGCCCCAGTCGAACGGATCGCCGGAATCGTGACGCGCACCGTCGAACAGCTTGCAGAAGTACATGTCGAAGTCGCGCAGGAACGCCTGCATGCCGTACACGTCGGACAGCGCGATACCGAGGTCGCCGCGATATTCCTTCGCCCACATCTCGAAGCCGAAAATCTGCGAATCGCGCAGCCGCGGACCGAGCGCCTGGCAAGCCTGGAGATATTCGTGCGCCATCGTGCCGAGCGGCGTGAGGCTGTGCTTCATCGCGTAGAACACGTTGCTCGTGCCCGCGAACTGCTCGCCGAGACCGTCCTTGAGCGTGAGGATCACTTCCTCGTGCCATTGCCTCGAGAAGCGGCGGCGCGTGCCGTAGTCGGCGATCTTGCAGTCGGCGAATTCGGGGCGCGCGCCGAGCAGTTGAATCTTGTCGAGCAGACGGCCGCGGCCTTCGCGGTAGTCCGGCTCCTGCTGCGTGTTGCGGAAATAGACTTCGTTGACGATCGCGAGCACCGGAATCTCGAAGAGGATCGTATGCAGCCACGGCCCCTTGATGTCGATGTCGATTTCGCCATTGCCCTTCGGCGACGGCGTGATCGAAATGTACTTCTCGTTCAGATGGAACAGCGCGAGGAACTCGATGAAGTCGCCCTTGATGAAGCGCATGCGCCGCAGGTAGTCGAGTTCGTCGTCGGTGAAACGCAGTTCGCAGAGCTTGCGCACCTCGCCGCGAATTTCGTCGATATACGGCACGAGATCGACATTCGGCGTACGGCAGCGGAAGCGGTATTCCACGTTCGCGGCGGGAAAGTGATGCAAGACCACCTGCATCATCGTGAACTTGTACAGATCGGTATCGAGCAGCGAAGTAATCATCATGATGGTACGAACTGGACCGCTGGAAAAACGAAAAGGGCTCACACGACCCTTGCAACGAACGCGCATACGTCGCGCGCCTGACGCATGTTACCCGATGCGCCCGCATTCAGCGCGTCGCAAGCTCTCGCACGGCACGCCGCGGCACCCCATAAACTAATCACAAAAACATATAAGAGGCACGGCCCGATGCTTCATGCGCCTCTTGACGTTACGTTACAATACCGCTTTTGGCGTCCGCGCCTTCCCTGATTCCGTATGCAGGAGCTGCCTGAATGACTCACGTTGTGACCGAAAGCTGCATCAAGTGCCGCTATACCGACTGTGTCGATGTGTGCCCGGTGGACTGCTTTCGCGAAGGTCCCAACTTCCTCGCGATCGACCCCGATGAATGCATCGACTGCGCCGTGTGCGTAGCCGAGTGCCCGGTGAACGCCATCTATGCCGAAGAAGACGTGCCGGGCGACCAGCAGGACTTCATCGCGCTGAACGCCGATCTGGCGAAGGCGTGGCCGAGCATCACGAAGACCAAGGCACCGCTGCCGGAAGCCGACGAATTCAAGGACGTGAAGGAAAAGCTCGCGCTGCTCGCGCGCTAAGCGGCAACCTGTCACCCACCCTGCCAATTCGGATTTGTTATCAAGATGACCGCAGGGTATTGACAGGCACTTAAGCTACTTCTACAATTTCGCTTCTCTGCTGTTGTTGTTCTGTTCCTCGATAGCTCAGTCGGTAGAGCGCCGGACTGTTAATCCGTAGGTCCCTGGTTCGAGCCCAGGTCGAGGAGCCAAGAATTGCAAAAGCCCGTTAACCAAGACGGGTTTTTTTATGTAGATCAAGTTGTACTGCTGTTCCTCGATAGCTCAGTCGGTAGAGCGCCGGACTGTTAATCCGTAGGTCCCTGGTTCGAGCCCAGGTCGAGGAGCCAAAATTTTGAAAGGCCCGCATCCGTGCGGGCCTTTTTGTTTTGGCAGCGACGCTACGCGTCCTTCTCGCAACGATACGATTTCACACGTCGTGTATTGAGGATCGCATGCACGCAACGCGAACGCACCGACGCAAATCATCGGCACGCAGGTTTGCATGGCACCGCCCGCGCGCCGTTATACGATGGCGGCTTCGCGGCGCATTTCTCGCATTTCCTCTCGCGATTCTCGCGCTGCTCCACTCCAGGCACTCAACCGGGCATGTCCATGAACTCCACCTCGTTGCGCATCGCGCTCGCCGCCGTCGGCGTACTGCTGCTGCCTTCGGCGCACAGCGAAGAAGTCGCCAGCGTCAATACGAATTTCCGTATCACCGGTTCGGACCGCGTGGTCGTCGAGGCTTACGACGATCCCGTCGTGCAAGGCGTCACCTGCTATGTGTCGCGGGCGCGCACGGGCGGCGTCAAGGGCACGCTCGGTCTCGCCGAAGATCCGACCGAGGCGTCGATCGCCTGCCGCCAGGTCGGGCCGCTGCATTTCACCGGTCCCGTGAAGCAGAAGGACGATGTGTTTTCGGTGAGCATGTCGTTGATCTTCAAGTCGCTGCACGTCGTGCGCGTGGTCGACACGAAGCGCAACGCGCTCGTCTATCTGACCTATAGCGATCGCGTGGTCAGCGGCAGCGCGAAAAACAGCGTCAGTGCCGTACCGATGCCGAACGGCACCACGATTCCCGTCAAATGACAGGCGACAGGCGTGGCAGGGCCACGGTCAACACCTCAGCGCGCGTGCGTCCCGGCAAGGCTTGCCGCGACGTATCGCGCGTGCCGCCGCCCGATATTGCCTCGCCGTCCGACACGCTCCGCGTGATGTCCCTCCCGAGCGGCGCCCGCCGCCGCACATGCCCACGACGCGCTACACTGATCGGCCCAGCCGGACTTTCGTCATGACCACCACCCACCGCTTCCGCGATTCCGCCCGCTACTGGCGCACGCCGCTTCTGCCCGGCGCGGACCTGCTCACGGCCGAATATCGCGATCACGAATTCGCGCCGCATTGGCACGATGCGTACACGATCCCGGTGATCGTCGCGGGCGCGGAATGCTACCGGTATCGCGGCGAGCATTATGTTGCCGAGGCCGGCAGCGTGCCCATCATCAACCCGGGCGAACTGCATACGGGATCGAAGGCAGTCGAGGCCGGCTGGCGGTATCGCGTGATCTATGCGCCGGTCGAGTTCATGCACGATCTCGCCGCGGAAGTCGGCGGCAAACCGCAGGCCTTGCCGTGGTTCGCGCCCGGCGTGATCCGCGATCCCGATCTCGCGATGCGGCTCGCGTGCGCGCATCGCCTGCTCGAAGCGGGCGACGACGAACTCGCCGCCGAGGCCGCGATGCTCGACGCGCTGTCCACGCTGCTGGTCCGCTATGCGCAGACACGGCCGGAGCCGGCGCGCCTCGCCACCGACGACGTGCGCGTCGCGCTCATGCAGGAGCGCCTCGCCGGCGACCTGCTCGAGTCCGTGCCGCTCGCGGAAGTGGCGAAGGCGACGGGGCTGTCGCCGTTTCACGCGGCGCGCCTCTTCACGCGAACGACCGGCTTGCCGCCGCACGCGTGGCGCAATCAGGTGCGCCTGCAGCGCTCGCTCGCGCCGCTGCGCGCGGGCATCCCGGTAACGGACGTCGCCGCCGCGAGCGGCTTCACCGACCAGAGTCATTTCACGCGCCACTTCCGCCGCATGTTCGGCGTGCCGCCCGGCCAGTGGCAGGGAACCGCGCGCGGGGCCTGAGCACGCGGGGCGGGGCGTCCGGGCAGCCCACGCGCTGACCGTAGCGCAAACAGCCGCACCGGCCCGGCGAACAGCGCCGAAGTCGATCCCGTCGTTTCCGGCTAGATGGCTAATAGCCGAATCTTCGAGCAGGGAAAATCAGGCGCGAAGCGGTGGCCTGCCGCGCCTCCATCGGCCTGCTTGGCCCATCCCCTCACCCGCTCGCAACGGGAACAGCACCCCGAACGGACAACCCGAACGACGACCCCGCAGCAAGAACGTACAAGCCCACCGCACCGCTCCCCGCTATGCTTCCGCAATCAAGGAGGCCAGATTGACCGATTCCCCCCAAGGCCAGCCCGTTCGCCCAGGCCATCTCAAAGAATTCAGCGCCGGCGCGCGCGACATCATTCCGATGCTGGTCGGCGCGGCGCCGTTCGGCGTCATTTTCGGCACGCTCGTCGCATCCGGCCCGCTGCATCTGTGGCACGGCCAGTTGATGTCGCTGATCGTATTCGCCGGCTCCGCGCAGTTCATCGCGCTCGGCCTGATCGCCGGACACGCGAGTTTCGCCGTGATCTGGGCAACCACGCTCGTCGTCAATCTGCGTCACGTGCTGTATAGCGCGACGCTTGCACCGCATGTCGCGCATCTGCCCAAACGCTGGCGCTGGGCGCTCGGCGCGCTGCTCACCGACGAAGTCTTCGCGGTCGCGTGGGAGCACTACCGGCATCGCGAACCGGGCACGGTCGGTCCGTATTATTTCTTCGGTGCCGGCGCGGCGATGTATCTGAACTGGCAGTTGTGGACCGTCGTCGGCCTGCTGTTCGGCGCGGCCTTCCCGGGCCTGCAAGCGCTCGGACTCGATTTCGCGATGGTCGCGACGTTCATCGCGATCGTCGTGCCGCAACTGGTCGCACTGCGCTTTATCGCGGCAGCCGCGACGGCGGGCACGCTGGCGTTTTTCTGGCAGGCATGGCCGTACAAGCTCGGCCTGCTCGGCGCGGTCTTCGCCGGCGTTGCAGTCGGCGTGCTGCTGTCGAGTTCGCGCCTGAGCCTGCGCGGCTCGCGCACCGCTGCGGAGGCCACGCGATGAACTACGTCCTTCTGATCGCCGGCATGGCCGCCATCACGTGGGTGATCCGCGCCGCCGTGTTCGTGCTCGGCGACCGGCTCGTATTCCCGCCGCTGCTGCGCACCGCGCTCAGCTTCGTGCCCGTTACCGTGCTGACCGCGATCATCGTGCCGATGGCCGTTTCGCCGCACGGCAACCATGCCGAGCTGAGCTGGCGCAATCCGCAGCTGGTCGGGGCGCTGGCGGCCGTCGTCGCCAGCGCGACGACGCGCCGGCCGCTGCTGACCATCGCGGTCGGGCTGGCCGTGTTCTTCCTCTGGCAGTGCGTCGTGCTGAAGTAAGCGCGTTCCGGGCCCGACCGCGCGGCTGATCCTGGCCGCGCGATGGCTCTGTACCGCGTTCGCACCGGGCCGTCTCTCACGCCCTCACGCCCTCACGCCCTCAAGTTTCCCTCAACTCCGCCGATAAGCAGTCGAGGTCCGCTCATCGGGATTCGTCCCGCTGATGACGCGGCAACAGGCTGGAACAGCCGCGCCGGCAGCCGGCGTCGCATCGCCCTCGGTCCGCGTGCGGCCGGCGGCGCGACGCGCACCGCGCGGCACGAAAACGGGATAACACATGGGTCAAATCACCCTCAAGCTCAAGGACGAGACCGTCACGTCGCTGCGCAAGGACTTCGAGGCGTTTCTGCGGGTCTCGCTGAAACTCGATCCGCAATTCGCAACGCCCTCGTTCGAGGATTTTTTGCGCGCGAAGTTGCTCGACAACATGGTGCCGCTGACCGAACACGCGGTGCAGCGGATGCTCCAGGGCGGCCAATACGCGTGGGCCAAGCGCACGCTCGACAAGGAGTTTCCCGACGTCGTCGCGATTCTGATGCGCCAGGCGGGCGAGTTCGGCTTCGGCTTCGCCGCGCGCTCGGAATGGACGCCCGAGGAACTGGCGAAGCAATGCCGCGACTGGGCGGCCGCGATCGTCAAGGAAGCGGAAGGCGACGCGACGCTCGTCGATCCGCTCGCCGCGCAGATCAGAAGCGCGGCACAGGACATCCAGGCGCTCGAAGAGGTAATGCAAACGCCGGCCTGGCGGCTCGTCGAATCGCTGCGTCAGCGCGTCTACGAGGCGAAGGTCGCGTGCGAGACGAGCACGGGCAGCACCGCGCGCGAAAAACTCGGCGAGCTGCGCGGACTCCTGCGCCTCGGCCTTGCGCACGGCACGTTCCAGAAGCAGGAAGCGCAGCAGATCATGGAATACCTGCGCCTGCTCAAGCCCGAGATTTTCGTCGAGGAACCGGACGACGTGTTCTCGCGGCTCGCCGCGTGGCTGCGCAATTTCTTCGTGCCGCCGCGCCCGGTGGCGCAGCAGCAACAGCAGCGGCAGTCGCGCTAGGCGGCGCGCGGGGTTCGCGGGGTTCGCGCCGCGCGGCGGCAAGACCGGGCAACAGCGGCCATCCGCCGTCGCGGCGCAGCAGCAGCACTGCGAGACACACGCACAATGGCGTCATCGCCGAATTCGTTCATCCCGCTCCGAGGCGCCGTGCCTTGCTCCCGGCGCGCCGCACTCAATCCCACATCTTCCTGAGTTTCGCCGCAATCTCGATCTTCGCCTGCGCAGCGGCGGCGAGCCCCGCCGCACTCGGCGCGCGCGCGACCGGCACGCGCGGCCACGCATAGGCGTCGAACAGCGGCAGCATCGGCGTGGCGATGAAGCGCGTGCGCGATGCCCACACGTGGCGGTCGCCGAGATGGGTCTGGTTATGCACGTAAAAGCGCTGCGGCACGACGATGTGCAGGTCCTCCTTCGCGCGCGTCATCGCCACGTAGAGCAGACGCCGCTCCTCGTCGATATCCTCGTCGCTGCCGGTACCGAGATCGGACGGAATGCAGCCGTCGACGCCGTTCAGCACGAACACGTTGCGCCACTCCTGCCCCTTCGCCGAATGGATCGTCGAGAGGATCAGGTAGTCCTCGTCCAGCAGCGGCACGCCGGATTCGTCACTGGTCGCGTCGGGCGGATCGAGCGTCAGCTCGGTCAGAAAGCGCTCGCGCGACGGATACGTGCCGGCGATGCTCTCCATCTGCAAGACATCCGCGTGACGGATCGCGGCATCTTCGTGATTGCGTTCGAGATGCGGTTCGTACCAGCGCCGCACCATTTCGAATTCGGCGGGCCACGGCGTCTGCCGACCGTACACGCTCGACATCAGCTTGACGAACGGATGCCAGTCCTCCTGCGCCCGCGCCGGCGCGCTGAACCCGGCCAGCGCAGCGAGCGCGCCGCCGGCCGGCGCGGCCGGATCGCCCTCGCCTATGCTCATGCCGGTGCCAACGCGCGCCGCGATGTCGTCGAGCAGCTTCGCCGCGGTCGCTGGCCCCACGCCCGGCAGCAGTTGCACGACCCGAAAACCGGCCACGCGGTCACGCGGATTCTCGGCCCAGCGCAGCACCGCGAGCACGTCCTTCATATGCACCGAGTCGAGAAATTTGAGCCCGCCGAATTTGACGAACGGAATATTGCGGCGGGTCAGCTCGATCTCGAGCGCGGCGCTGTGATGCGCGGCGCGAAACAGCACCGCCTGCGACTTGAGCTTGACGCCCTGCTCGCGCGCCTCCAGCACCTGTTCGACGACGTAGCGTGCCTGCGCGGCTTCGTCGGCAACCGTGACGAGGCGCGGACGCTGCGCCGATGCCTTGTCGGTCCAGAGATTTTTCGTGTAGCGCTCGCTCGCGAGTTCGATCACCGCGTTCGAGGCGGCGAGAATCGGCGCGGTCGAGCGGTAGTTGCGCTCCAGCGTGACCTGGCGCGCGGGCGGGTCGAACTGCTGCGGAAAATCGAGGATGTTGCGCACGGTCGCGCCGCGAAACGAGTAGATCGATTGCGCGTCGTCGCCGACCACCGTAAGGCCGCGGCCGTCGGGTTTCAGCGCGAGCAGGATCGACGCCTGCAGGCGGTTGGTGTCCTGATATTCGTCGACAAACACGTGATCGAAACGCGCCGACAGATCGGCGGCGATGGCCGGCTCGGCGGCGATGTGCGACCAGTAGAGCAGCAGATCGTCGTAATCGAGCACGCTCTGCTTCTGCTTCGCGTCGACGTAGGCGGCAAACAGCCGGCGCAGATCGTCCTCCCATTCGCGGCACCACGGAAACGCGCTCTCGAGCACCTGGCCGAGCGAGGCGCCGGTATTCACGACGCGCGAATAGATCGCGAAACACGTGCCCTTGGCCGGGAAGCGCCGCTCTTTCGCGGACAGCCCCAGTTCATGGCGCACGAGGTTCATCAGGTCGGCGGAATCTTCGCGATCGTTGATCGTGAAGGCGGGCGAGAGGCCGATCAGATCGGCGTATTCGCGCAGGAACCGCGCGCCGACGCTGTGAAACGTGCCCGACCACGTGAGCCCTTGCGCGAGCGCGGCGCCCACGCCGCTCGTGCTGGCCGCCGCAGCCGTGATGCGCGTGACGCGGCGCGTCATCTCGAGCGCCGCGCGGCGCGAAAAGGTCAGCAGCAGGATGCGGTGCGGATCGGCGCCCTTCAGCACCAGATTGGCGACGCGATGCGCAAGCGTGTTGGTCTTGCCCGAGCCGGCGCCCGCGATCACGAGCAATGCGCCGGGTGGCGCGTTCGGCGTGTCGGCCCCGTATTCGACGGCTTCGCGCTGCGCGTCGTTGAGCTTCGCAAGCCAAGCGGCGGTATCGAACGGCGGAGCGGATTCGGCGACGGTGGACACTGAGCGGTTCGTGCGTTGGATGGATTCAGGATGGCGACGCATACTGTATATCCATACAACTGCTCGCGACAAGCGCCTTTTTTGCCGGGTCTGGGTGTGCCGCAACCGGCGCGCGGCTTGCCGGTTGCCGGTTGCCGGTTGCCGGTTGCCGGTTGCCGGTTGCCGGTTGCCGGTTGCCGGTTGCCGGTTGCCGGTTGCCGGTTGCCGGTTGCCGGTTGCCGGTTGCCGGTTGCCGGTTGCCGGTTGCCGGT
>NZ_VWWL01000011.1 GCF_011752995.1 Burkholderia sp. Ax-1724 | reverse complement strand
GCTCATCAGGACGAGGTACGGAGCGGCAAAGCTCCACTCCTCGTCCGATACATCTGTTGGGTACGGTTTGCGTTCTGGCATTGCGCCAGGTTACCAGGTTTGGCACAAAGTGCCTAACACGCTCTAGATTTTTCCAAGAACGAAGATACGTCAGATTCATGTACTGATGCCAAGTTGCCTCCAAACGCGATGGATCTGTCCAATGCAGCGCTGCGCCCGCAGTCCCCATTGACGTGCAGCATCTGACGTTTTGCTTTCCAAAATCACATGCCCGTTGGAGACGGTTGCAATTACAGTTGGTTCGTAATCTGCTATCACTCGGATATGGTAGCCTTCACGCAGAATATTTGCCAACTCGCTGAGTGCTTGCCTAGCAGACTGCACTAACTGGCTTGCCTGTCCGTCAGACAATATGTTGCGCTTTTTCAGCTTGGATGCCTCTTGCTGAATCCTTTCTTGGACTTTCCCGATCAGCAGATCAGGCAGTTCCTTATGCTTGAATTGCTTTATTTCTGGATGGCCGATACGAACCATTTGACGCGTAGAGAGGTAGACAGAATAATAATAACGATTGAATGCGCTCCGCCCAAAGAGATTCGCATCCCTCTCGTCCTTGACCGAGATCGCCTGTATCGTCAATGCTTCCGCTACACGCTCCATTCGTTACCTTTTAATACTCCAGACTGGTACCGTAACGACCTACATTGCACCCCTATACCTTCAGTGCCATCAAGATAGCGGGCTTTATCTAGTTAACTTGGTCCTCACGTACTGATTCCATCGGCATAGGAAGTGTGCCACAGAGCGCCAACGGCGTGAATTGAATTCCGGCGGCAACCAACTTCCCCACTATCATATTCTTCATTGATGTTGGAGCATGACGCTAGTTCACTCAAGGTCGTGACCGTTAGGCTCTTGGCGCAGTCGATGCAAGTGGCTTTAGTGAAATATCGGCTAAAGCCGAACTGCTCTCGGCGGACGGTCGGGTTGGATGATGGGACCATTCAGTTATCCACAATTGTGCTCCCCGTTCGAGGCAGACTGAATTTCTCCATCTACCTCAACAAACATTTAACTTTCGAGATAGAAGGAAACCAACGTCTCCTGCCTTATACTTACCAAGTCGCCGGGAAACACCCGGCGACCGGGTTTAGCAGCCCGTCGTTCCAACCGCACACCCGCTCAGGCGGGTGTGCGTCTAACCCTGCACGTCTATATCTCAATGGGCGGGCTATGGTTGAGGAGCCGCAAGGCTCGCCGGATTGTTGGAACGCCGGTCTGCTAACTCGATCATGTGCCCGCTCACCCGTCTCAAAAAAAGCGGTTGTCCAGGCATCCCCATGAAGCAACAGGGAGATCGCACAATGACCAGGTCCGTCAAAAATCGACCAGCTTCGCGTCCGCCCGTCGACGCACTCCAGTACGAAAAGCTCGCTCTTTCCGCATTCGATCTGTGCGACCGGCAGGTAGCTCAAATGGATACGCTCATCACACTCGTATCTTCGATATGTAGTAATCCTGCCATTACGCGCGACGAAAGACGGCGTCGTCAGAAGCTTCTCGAATTGCTGCTGGACACAGCGGAGCAGTATCAAATGGAACTCGAATTCGACCGCGAACTGTTCCAGGTGATCGCGCTCGATGCGAAGGGTGTCCCGCTCAGCCGCATCACCGCACAGCATGCGACGAACTTGCTGACCGAGGCATCGCAGAGAGCGAAAGCGCCTATCGCTTGTGCAAAAGGATCGCGCGGCAGGAATGCATCCGCGAAAACCACGGTCACGTTGACTGCAGACGCCGGACAACAACCGATAACCGGCCCACACTAGAGCGTGTTAGGCACTTTGTGCCAAACCTGGTAACCTGGCGCAATGCCAGAACGCAAACCGTACCCAACAGATGTATCGGACGAGGAGTGGAGCTTTGCCGCTCCGTACCTCGTCCTGATGAGCGAAGATGCGCCGCAGCGCCGATATGAACTGCGCGAAATGTTCAACGCATTGCGCTGGATAGCGCGAGCGGGTGCATCGTGGCGCATGCTGCCGACCAACTTCCCGCCGTGGGAGCTGGTCTACCAGCAAACACAGCGCTGGCTCAACGCGGGTTGCTTCGAGGCGATGGTCAGCGATTTGCGTTCGGTGCTGCGCGTGGCACAGGAGCGCCAGGGCCAGCCCAGCGCGGTGATTCTGGATGGACGCACGTTGCAGTCCACGTGCGAAAGCGGACCGCGCGCGGGCTATGACGGTCACAAGCGCAAGCGAGGCAGCAAAGTCCATATGGCCGTCGACACGCTGGGCCTGCTGCTCGCGGTGCACATTACGCCGGCCAGCGAGCAGGAGCGTGCACAGGTGGGCGAGCTTGCGCGTCAGGTTCAGCATGTCACCGGTCAGACGGTAAAACTCGCCTTTGCTGACCAGGGCTATACGGGCGACACGGCGGCGCAGGCAGCCCGCGACGAAGGCATGGAGTTGCAGGTCATCAAACTGCCCGAGGCGAAGAAAGGCTTCGTGCTGTTGCCGCGTCGCTGGGTGGTCGAGCGCAGCTTCGGATGGCTCAATCGCTTCCGGCGACTGGCACGCGACTACGAACGCCTGCCCGAAACCCTGGCAGGCTTGCATTTCGTCGTCTTCGCTATGCTCATGCTTGTTCATGCCGTGCCCATTATCCAAAGTGCCTAACACGCTCTAGACGATCGCATCAGGCCGAAGCAGATCGAATCAAATCGCGCAAAGCCGATGAGCGCCAAAGCAATTCCTTAGTACAACGGAGCCGATGGTAGTAATCGCTACGATCGGCTCCGCACGTGCTGCGCATAATCGACAAGGCCATGCGAGCGTCTGACGCCGCAAGTATCCGTACATCGCCACCCAACAAGCCATACCCGAAGCTCACGCCGAAAATAAACGCAGAAAAATCCCCACCGAACCGCCTCAATCATCCGGCAACGCCGACTTACTCCGCCGCTTGCGCGGCTTCGGCTCTACCCCCACACGCGGATCGCGAGCCAGCACGAGCTCCGTCATCCTCTCCACAGTACTTTCAAACGCCAGATCATCCTGCGGCACATAAAGCCATTTCCCGAGCACCGGATGCGGCCGCAACGCGGGTATATCGGCGATGAGCGCGGCATGGCGTTCGTGCGATGTACAGACCAGCAGACCATTCCAGGGTTTGTCGCGATCGGCGGCGATCAGACACAACAGGCCGTCGATATAAGCGGCGTCACAGCCGAACATCCGCCGGCGGACGTAGGTCGGATTGCGCTCGAATGCGTCGAAGATCCAGAGGAGCGAATTGCTGATCGAAGAGGGCATCGACGGAAAGTCTCTAGTGGAGGAGGCGAAGCCAAGTTTACGCAAATTCGCGCGGTCTGGCAGCGGCACCGATCGACAATCGAGCAAGCGCGGCTAGGTATGATGTGCCCAACCTCGGCGACCATATCGGAACTCGCACAAACCAGACCATGCAAGCTCACACCGACGCCACCACTGCCTATACGAAGCGTTTCGACGCCGTCCTTGCCTATATCGACGCGAATCTCGAGGGCGATCTGTCGGTCGACGCGCTGAGTCGCATCGCGAACTTCTCGAAGTTTCATTTTCATCGACAGTTCGCCGCGTATGTCGGCGTGCCGGTCGTGCGCTACGTGCAGCTGATGCGCTTGCGTCGAGCGGCCCGCCGCCTCGCCACGCAAGCGTCCTGCTCGGTGCTCGATGCCTCGTTCGACGCGGGCTTCGACAGTCCCGAAGCCTTCAGCCGTGCGTTCAAGCGTGTGTTCGGCGCGGCGCCGAGCGCGTTTCGGCGGCATCCGAAATGGCATGTCTGGAGTGCGAATTTCGTTGTTCCCTATCTTTCAAGGAAGCTGACCATGCAAGTGCAAATTGTCGATTTTGCTGAAACCCGCGTTGCCGCGCTCGAACATTGCGGCGCGCCAGGACTTGTCAACGAGAGCGTGCGCAAGTTTATCGACTGGCGTATGCAAAGCGGACAATCGCCGGTATCGTCGAGCAGGACTTTCGGCATCCCGCACAATAACCCGGATACGACGCCGGCCGAGGAATTCCGTTTCGATATCTGCGGAGAGATCGGCGAAGCGGTCGCGCCGAATGGCTATGGTGTGCGCGAACTGCTGATTCCGGCTGGCCGGTGCGCGGTGGTGCGGCATACGGGATCGACCGACCATATCGGCGAGACGATCTATCCGATCTATCGCGACTGGCTTCCTTCGAGTGGCGAAGAGTTGCGGGATCAGCCGCTGTTCTTTCAGTACTTGAGTGTGTATCCGGAGACGCCGTTGGATCAGTGGCAGACGGATATTTATATTCCGTTGGTGTGAGGGGCGGAGCCGACCTTGACGGGTCGGCTTCGATATTTTTCAAATTCTCGGTAAGTAGTTTAGGTGCTGCTCGAAGGAAAATTTCTATCACTTCGCCATGTTGTCTGTTTCAATAGGTTTGGGATCGAAGGCCAGCGACGAAAGACAATTCGGATTGCGCTCCTTGAAGCTGAAAGACAGATCCCCCCAATGGAGCGAGGTTGTGTATGAGGTGACTTCATCGAGTGATCTGCCGCGCGGACGGTCCGTAACTCTGAGGCTGCGGTAATGCGCGCGCACCATATCGAGCGTAATACAGCTACCGCTAAGGTTAAGCACGAGAAAACCGGGGTGTCCTGCCCGATACCGGATACGTAAATCTACATTGCTGATTACAACATCGTCAGCCAGATTGACCGGTCCGCCTGTGTAGAACTGAAATGCGGTGTTCTGAATAGGGCTCTTGCTGTTATCTTTCACGACAAGATGAGTCGCGAGGACGTTCTCAATCTTATCTGTGGTGAAGGGAGCCTGTTGCGTTAGCGTATCGATAGCCTGCCATAGCGTCCTCGACGATTGCGTCGTCCGCGAATCCTTTTCGTACTGTCCAGTGGTCGATCCACATCCGGCAAACCAGATTGTCAGGCTGAACATGGCAATCGTCTTGAACGAGCTATGTGAGCAGAGCGGATTTCTATAATTAAAAAACATCTGGTAAGTACGTTAGGATTGAGCTCAAGGGTAAATTTCTCTATTGTGCAATGTTGTCCGCATCGTACTTCGGGTTGAGGACAACATATGCCAAGCAATTGCGATTACGTTCCAGGAACCCGAACGACAGTTTTCCCCATTCCAGGAAAGCCGAATACGATGTGGCCTCATCGAGCGAATGCCCATGAGGGTGTTCGGTGATTCTAAGGTCGCGATAGTGCTCTCGAACTGCATCGAGAGTGGTGCAACTGCCACCAAGATTGAGTACGAGAAAACCGGGGTGCCCAGGACGGTGCCGGATGCGTAAATCTACGTTACTGATAGTGATGCCATCCGCTAACCTGACGGGGCTACCTGTGTAGAACTGGAATGCAGTGTTCTGAATCGGGTTCTTGCTGGTATCTCCCTTGACGAGATGAGTCGAGAGGGCGTTCTCAACCTTGTTTCTGCTAAATGGGATTTGCTGCGCTAGCGTATCAATAGCTATCCACAATGTCATAGATGGTTGCGCGACCTGTGAATCCATCCGGTGTGATTCAACTGTTTGAACGCATCCAGCGGACAATATTGTCAAGCCGAGTACGGTAAGTGTCTTGAGAAAGATGGTTGAAAAACGAATGAACATTAGCAATACCGGCTTCTCGTAGTTCAGTTAGCTTGCGTCAATCGAAGAGATTGACGACGAAGTTCAGCGTAAAGCAGATATCGACCTCGTTAAATCAGATTGCAGGTACATTTCCTGTGCTGAAGGCGGACCTCTATCGACGAGTTGCCGAAGGCCATGCGCAGTTCTTGATTCATGTTGACTCTATGTTGAGTTCATCGAACTCAACGGCAACTTCTAGGACAACTGTTGAAGGGACGTATACAACGTGTTCGGCGTGTCGACCTAGTCTTCTTTGCTGGTCGCGAGCGTATCGACGTACCGGTCGTGACATCGGCCGAATTGTTCCAATGCTTTTACGATTGCCATATGGTTTTGCCTTGGAGAATCTTGAGCGCTGGTTTGGGCTCCGGTGCACCGCTTAAAGCGTAAGAGCGACTCGCTCATACGCGAGGCAGGCCGTGTTCCCAACCCCGCGTTTTGCCATGGTTGCTCACTTCATCATGTTGCCCGCTTCGATAGGCTTGGGATCAAAAGACAATGATGAAAGACAATTTGGATTGCGCTCCAGAAAACTAAATGACAATCTCCCCCACGATGGGAAGGTCGAGTATCCTGTAAAGGCATACGTTGAATCGGGGCGAGGTGGATATGTTAGTTTGAGGTCACTATAGTGTGAACGTACCTCATCAAGACTGACACATCTCCCCTTCATGTTGAGTACAAGAAAGCCAGGATGTCCTGCCTTGCGCCGGATACGTAAATCCACGTTGCTGATTACAGCACCATCAGTCAGATTGACGGGACCGCCTATATAGAACAGAAATGCCGTGTTCTGAATAGGACTCTCACTGGTATCCTTCTCAGCAAGATGAGCCGATAGTACGTTTTCGACATTATTTTTGCTAAATGGAATATGCTGAGCGAGTGCATCGATGGTTTGCCACAGTGTCATAGATGTTTGCATAATTTGAGAATTTTTCCTGTGGTCTTGGGTCATTTTTGCACACCCAGTGAGCCCAATTGCGAGGCAAAGCATTGCAGACGTCCAGAAAAAATTATCTGAACGGGTGGGAATTTTCATACCAGCTTCCATAGTAGTCGACGTAGGTCTGTCGTGTGTTCGAGGTGGTTTCGTTGCCGAATGCAGCTCCGATTGCATCCAGACAGGTAGCAGTGTTCCCATCTTTCAGGAACTGATCATAAGCTTGACTGTAGGCAGCATGGTTGACTCCAAGTATTCCGATGTCTGGACCACCGTGTTCAAGAATTTCGCGTTCAGTCCGAATATTGTTCATGGTCGCCGCCGCCTCGTCCTTTAGCGTTCCGCTTACGTAAGCGGCTTTTGATGAGTAATCTGGTTTGTACGAGTACATCGCATGCCCAACTTCGTGGGAGAGGGTTTCTGTCAATGTCCTGGGATTATTTTTGAGAGTAGAGTCTAGCCAGATAAAGCTATTTGATCGATCGGTATCTGAGCCTTTGCCCGCCTCCCTATAGTTTATCTGCCACCCCGCATCCCCCAACTTCTTCAAATCCGCCTGCAAACCCGGAGACATGCCAACCAGTTTGTCAACATCCTCACCCACTTCGTTAGCCATAAAATCAGCCACAGGCGATGGTGCCACCGGACCACGCGACGCATTGCCGTAGGATGTGACAGCACGCGAGATGGAAAGAGCCACGGCCTGTTCTTCAGGCACAGCGGATCTTCCTCTCCCCATCACCTGCTCACGCCTCCTCCGCGCGTTCTCGATGTACCGTCCAACCGCCTCCCGTGGCGGAATAAAAATCAGCTGACCGCTTCTGAGTTTCTCATGTACTGCCCGGGCGACCTCATGATTGCTCATAATATGGATAAGCAATGTGTGATCGGTGCTTCTCAACAGATGCCGCAGCTGGTGCATGTCCGCACAATTCGTTGTCCACGAATCAGGATCGAACCACTTCACGAAGTCTTCATGCGCAATTCTCAATACCTCCTTTATTTCATCCTGTTCCTCGCGCGTAAGCTGCTTACGGCCCCAAATCAACCAGGAGTCGAAGGAGAAGTCTGACTTCTCGTATATGTACAAAGTTTCTTGTCTGAAAAACATTAGGAGTCCGGTGCGTATGCCTGAATAGAAGCGCAGATCGTATCAGATAGAAGCGCGCTAAAAAATAGCGTTGAACGAAAACCTTTACAAACTGTTAAACCTGTCCGAATATTGATGCGGCATCGAATGCCGGTCACTACGTTGAGAATCAGATTCGGCATCCAGAACTTCGCGACATAAAGCCGAATAAGGTCACAGCTGTGATTCAACCTCAAATAAGAATCTCACCAACAAAAAACCACACGCACGAGTATTGGCAATCCGCTTGGGTCATCCTGTCGAGCATCGAGTCGACATTCACTATCAGGACTAAATCAGCCCGAAAACCCGGTATAACGCAGTCGGATGTACCATTCGAGGGTTCTCCTTGGAATTCCCCTAAGCAACCCGAATCCCTCGTTCATCCGTCTTTAACGCGGCCAGCCGCCAGGAACATCCACCGAACCACCGGAGGTACCGACGTGAAATACCGCACGCTATTACTGCCGCTCGCTTTAGCCGCCTGCGCGCATTCGCCTGAAGCGACGAATCCGGCTCCATCATCGTTCGCCTCGTCCGCCGCTGTGGCGAGCACGACATCGACCAGCGGCACTACCATCCTCGGGCGGTACCATTGGCAACTTAACAACGCGATCGACAGCCAGGGCACGCACATCGATGCGCTGTTCGTGAGACCGGACCAGCCAGTGCAACTGGACTTCAGCGCTGACCGGCTGAACGTGGTGAATAGCTGCAATAACCTGGGCGCCGCGTACAGCATCCGGAAAGGCCGCATGCAAATCGGCTCGATGGCGAGCACGATGATGGCCTGCACCGATCCGAATCTCGCCGCACTCGACGACGCCATTTCGCAGCGCCTGCGCGGTAGTGTCAGCGTGAACCTGCTGGCTCGCGGCAATGTGCCCAGCCTGCAACTGGTCATGGATAACGGTGATACGCTGAGCTTTACCGGTGTGCCCACCGCGCAAACACGCTTCGGCGGTCCCGGCGAAACGGCCTTCCTCGAAGTCGCCCCGCAGACTGTGCCATGCAACCATCCGCTGATTCCGAACAGGCAATGTCTGCTGGTGCGTGAACGCCACTTCGACGAGCATGGGTTGTCCACCGGCACGCCTGGAGAATGGCAGCCGCTGAATCAGGATATCGAGGGTTATTCGCACACGCCGGGTATTCGCAACGTGCTGCGCGTGAAGCGCTTTACCGTCAATAACCCACCCGCCGATGGGTCGTCGGTCGCTTACGTGCTGGACATCGTCGTGGAGTCGGAAAAAGTCGAGCAGTAGCGCCATTCATATCAGGGAAATCCGCATGGAACTGTTATCCGTCGCTATCTTTGCAGGTGCATTGCTGCTCAACGCGGCGACTCCCGGCCCGAGCGTCGTCGCACTGGTCTCGCGCGTTATCGCGAGAGGATGGCGCGGTGTGATTCCTTTCGTTGCGGCGATGTGGATCGGCGAGGTGATCTGGCTCAGCATGGCAATGGCCGGGCTCACGATGCTGGCCCAGACCTTCCAGTTCATCTTTCACGCAATCAGATGGCTGGGCTGTGCTTACCTGTTCTGGCTCGCAATCCGGATGTGGCGGCAACCCGCAACGGAAGCCGAAGATACGCTGCCGCGCCGATCTTCCGCACTGTCGATGTTCGGTGCGGGCATGGCCGTTACCTTGGGTAATCCGAAGATCATGGTTTTCTATATTGCGTTGCTGCCTGCGTTGATCGATCTCCCGTCGGTGGGTGTGCGGCAGTGGGCGATTCTTGCGTCGGTCACTCTCGTGACGCTGGCCGCGATCGACCTGAGCTGGATATCTTTGGCCCATAAGGCGCGTTTTATTCTGCGTACGCCTCGCGCGGTTCGCTTTACCAATCGTGTTGGCGCATTTGCGCTCGGCGGTGCGGCGGTGGCTATTGCGAGCCGCAATTGAGCAAACCATAACGAGGTGAGGCAGGCAGATGCAAACCGAAATCAGAAATGCGACGCCGCAAGATATTCCCGTCGTGCGGCGAATCACCGAACGTGCCTACGCAGCGTGGTTACCGGTTCTCGGCTTCCATCCGCAGCCCGTTGTGGAAGATCACGCGCCACACATCGCGCGCGGTGAAGTGATGCTGGCGTGTGTGCATGACGAAGTCGCGGGTCTTATCGTCGTCGAATCCGGCGATGCACATGATCTGATTTTCAATGTCGCGGTAGACCCCGATCATGCCGGCAAGGGAATCGGCGCTCGCCTGATTGCGGAGGCCGAGCGGCGCGCCAAAGCGAACGGCAAGTCGAGCATGAAGCTCTACACGAATGCGTTGATGAGCAGGAACATCGCGCTCTATTCGAAACTCGGCTATGTTGAAACAGGGCGACGGCCGCACCCGTCGCGCACGAATTCCACAATCGTCGATATGGCGAAAGAACTTTGATCTGACGGCGCGATTTCTTTTCAACCGCATTCTGTTATGCGAGTGACGGGCGGTGAATTCAGTAGTTCTCTGTCGCCGTTGTATTGTCCGCGCCGCGCGAATGTTCTGTAGAAGAGGTGGCCGCAGTCGAATCAGACGCAGGTCCGGAGTCCAACTGAGAGGCCGCTTCAGCACCACCAGCCTGCCCCGGCCTCAACAACAAGCCACCCAGCACACCAGCCGTAGCCGCAAAAACCGCTCCAAACAGAAATGCCACGTGATACCCGCTATTGAGCGCGGCCGCCGCGCTCGCCGTGGCCTGCATCGCTTCACTGCGCGCCGCGGCGAGACTCGCGAGCACCGCGAGTCCAAGCGCTCCGCCCATCATGAAAGACGTGTTGACGATACCCGATGCGAGACCCGAGTCGGCCGCATCGACGTCGCTCATCGCGGCAAGCAGCAGCGGATTGAACGCGATGCCCGCGCCGAAGCCGAGCAGGATCATGCCGGGCAGCACGTCGGGCACGAAGCCGCCGTCCACGGGCGCACGCGCGAATAGCGCGAGGCCGCACGCGGCGACGAGCAGGCCAACCGCGAGCGGACGACGTAGCCCGAAGCGCATCACGACGCGCGCCGAGAGTCCGAGAGAGAAAAATCCCATGATCAGGTTGGCGGGCAGAAACGCGAGCCCGACCTGCAATGGTCGATAGCCGAGCACGCGTTGCAGGTACAGCGCGGAGATGAAGAACCACGCGAACATCGCCGCGGCCCACAACACGCCGACCACGTTGGCGGTCGCGACATTGCGCAGACGCAGGAGGCCGAGCGGCATCAACGGATGCTCGACTTTCGCTTCGATCGCAAGGAACGCGCCGAGTAGCGCGAGCGCGGCGCATAGCAGGCCGAGCGTTTGCAGCGAGGCCCATCCCGCTTCGTTGCCGTTCACGACCGCGTAGACGGCAAGCATCAGCGATACGGTGACGGTGACCGCACCGGCCACGTCGAGCCGCTCGCCGTGCGCGTGTCCGCGTGCGGCGGGCAGCAGCGCGAGGCACAGTGCATACACGGCGATGCCGATCGGCAGATTGACGAGGAAGATCCAGTGCCAGCTCAAGAGGTTCGTCAGCAAGCCGCCGAGCAGCACGCCGATGCTGCCGCCGCCCGCGCAGACGAAGCCGTACACGCCCATCGCTTTCGCGCGTTCGCCGGGTTCGGTGAACAGATTCATGATTAGCGACAGCGATACCGCCGAGACGATCGCCCCGCCCAAGCCTTGCACGGCGCGCGCGGCGACCAGCAGCACTTGCGAGTTCGCCATGCCGCACGCGAGCGAAGCGAGCGTGAAGAGCGTAATGCCGCTGAGAAACAGCTTGCGATGCCCGTATAGATCGCCGAGCCGTCCGCCGAGCAGCAGGCAGCCGCCGAACGTGAGCATGTACGCGTTGACGACCCACACGAGCGAGGTCTCGCTAAAGCCGAGATCGGCCGCGATGGAGGGCAGTGCGACGTTCACGATGGTGGTGTCGAGCACGATCATCAGTACGCCGAGGCATAGAACGATTAGCGCGAGCCAGCGTTGTCGGCCGTGAATGGCATGGGTCATGCGGGCGCTCCTGTGGCGCGGTGGATCGGGTTTGCAGCGAGTCGGCCGGGGGCTGTCGGATGCCGGACGGGGCCGCGAGCAGGGGTAATGCGTCGGCGGTCGTAGTTTGGCGATATTTGCTGGCCAGGTTCAAAGGGCCGAACCCTGCGGTCGTTTGTCGATTGTAAGGGGATGGTCGAGTCTAGCCTGATGAGTTATGCGACACAACTACGAAATGATGGGCGGGGTGTCGGGGTGATTGCGGAGGGAGAATGCTACGCTTGCCGCCGTGTTCGAGTACACGCTTCGCGCTCGTACTGTCAATGTTGACGCATCGTTATTGATGCGAGAAGTCGCCACAATAGATGGGAATTTTCAGCGTATTCCGATTGTGGCAGATTGCCTTATTCGTCGAGAATCGGCTGGAGTGGAAGGTAAGACTTTCCGCTTCGGCATTTCAATGTCGGAAGTTCCGTGAACAATCAAGACGACCAATCCATAACGAAGTCCACTTATGAAATTAAGCTCTCTGGCAAAGTGGTGGATACCCATATTCCTGTTCGGGTTCGTCATTCTCCGACTCGCCACCCACACGACCGACCTCAGTGCGAGCGAATGCATTAGACGCATGTCCGAAAACCGCCACTACATCGCAGAGCGATGCCTGCTTCAATGGAGAGGCGGCAACAATCCGGACTACGTCGGCCGAGTCTACGACGCCGGCTCAGGCGAGTTACTCGTGCGCAGAACCTTCAGCACGCCAGTTCCCGAACTGGTTTGGCTGAATAACGACGCGGTTTCTTTTTCTCGTGGCGGCGACAACACATCGTTTGTGAAGCTGCCGCCGTCGCTTTATGACCGGCTCGACGCGAAACTTTCCTTGCGCGTGTTCTGAGTCAAGTAACAGCGACGTCGGCGGCCACCACTCACACCTTCGACTTCCCACCCATCAACCGATTCGAAGGCAACGTTTCATCGAGCAACTTCCGCGCACTCTCGATTCCCGCCACCGGCAACCCCTCAGGATCAAGCAATCCCACCTGCACCAGCACCGAAGCCTGATCCCAATAGATGTGCTCGTTATAGAGCTTGTCGCCGCGGAAGCACACCACCGCGAGCATCGGCACTTCGAAGTACTTGCCGGTCGGCGCAACGCCCGGCAGCAGCCAGTCGATTTCGCAGCTATGCGTGCAACTGAAAATGAATTCGTCGACAATGCGGTCCGCGCCGATCGTGCGCGAAATCGGAATCAGCCTGGTATCGGGCGGATTCGAGTTGACGAAGTGATGCGTGTAGAAGCGTTTGAGATTGTCGTGGCCGACACCGCCCGTCATCGTTGGCACATGATTGACATACGGTTGCGCGACCATCGTCGGCATGACCGCATCGACGTCGCGCGTCGCGAACTCGTGATAGCAATGCGCTTCCCACAGCGCGTTGAGATCGTAGACGGGGCCGAGCACCTTGCGCAGCAGCGCGAGCGTGCGCGAGTACGCCATCATTGCGGCGGGCTTGTCGTATTGCTTGCGCGCCGGCGCCGCGAACGCGTGATCGCAGCCGGGGTACAGGTATTGCTCGATGTGCGGCCGCGTGCGCAATGCCGCGCCGATGCGCTCGCGCGTTTCAGGCGGGCAATGCGCGTCGTTCTCGGGGAAGTGAAACACCATCGGGCAGTGGATCGACGGCACTTCGTTCAGATGGGCGTCGAGGCCCACGCCGTAGTAACTGACCGCACAGTCGACGTCGGTGCGCGCTGCGGCGAGAAACGCGAGCTTGCCGCCGAGGCAGTAGCCGACTACGCCGACCTTACCCGCCTGTTCGGGCAGCCCGCGTAACGTGGCGATGGTGGCGGCGATGTCCTTGACCGCGAGGTCGGCGTCGAACTGGCCGAGATAGCCGAGCGCCTGTTGCATGTCGGTTTCGCCGTAGCCGAGGTCGATGCCCGGCTTGATGCGCCAGAACAGGTCCGGCACGAGCACAACGTAACCTTCTTCAGCGTAGCGGTCGGCGGTCGCTTTCATCGAGTCGTTGACGCCGAAAATTTCCTGCGGCAGCACGAGCCCGGGGCCGGAGCCCTGCGCGGGCCGCGCGACATAAGCGTTGAAACAGCCGCCGTCTTCGGCGACGACTTCGATGAAAGAGCCTGTCATGCGATTTCGATCCCATGAAGTGGGTTACGTCATCGTACGCAACTCGAAACGTTTGAGCTTGCCGGTTTCGGTGCGCGGCAGTGCGCCGACGAAAGTGATGACACGGGGATATTTATAAGGCGCCACGCTATTCTTCACGAAATCCTGTAGTTGCGCGACCGTTTTGTCATCGGCGGTATAGCCGGGGTTCAGCACGACGAATGCCTTGACGATCTGTCCGCGCGTTTCGTCGGGGATGCCGATCACGCCGCATTCGGCCACCGCTTCATGTTGCAGCAGCACGCTTTCCACTTCGGGTCCGGAGATGTTGTAGCCGGCCGAGACGATCATGTCGTCGGCGCGCGCCTGGTAGAACACGTAGCCGTCCGTGTCGAGATAGACCGAATCGCCGGGCAGATTCCAGCCGTCGCGCACGAAGCGCAGTTGCCGGTCGTCGGCGAGATAGCGGCAGCCGGTCGGGCCACGCACCGCGAGCTTGCCGATCGTGCCGGGCGGCACCGGCCGCATGTCGTCGTCTACCGCTTGCACGACGTAGCCGGGCACCGCGCGGCCGATCGCGTTCGCGCGAATCTCGTCGCCCTGCGCCGCAATGAAAATATGGATCAGCTCGGTGCCGCCGATGCCGTCGATCATGTCGATCCCGGTCGCGTCATGCCATAGCCGGCGTGTCGAATCGGGCAGCGCTTCGCCGGCCGACACGGTTTTCTTCAGCGTCGACACGTTGTGTTGCGCGACGAGCGGCGCCATTTGCCGATAAAAAGTCGGTGCCGTGAACATGACCGTTGCGCCGAAACGTTCGACGAGCACGAGCAGGGTTTCGGGCGCGAGCTTTTCGACGAGCACCGTCGAGGCGCCGACGCGCAGCGGAAAGCACAGCAATCCGCCGAGGCCGAACGTAAACGCGAGCGGCGGCGTACCGCAGAAGATGTCGTTCGAAGACGGCTTCAGCACATGGCGCGGAAACAGATCGCACATCGCGATCACGTCGCGATGGAAATGCATGCAGCCCTTCGGCGCGCCGGTCGTGCCGCTCGTGAACGCGATCAGGCAGACGTCGTCGGCGGCCGTATCGCATGCGGTGAAGTGCGCGGGCTTGCTGGCCGCGAGCGTGTCGAGCGAATCGGCGGAGTCGTCGTGAAAGCGGCGCGTTTGCGTGAGCGTCGGGCAGTAGAACTCGTCGGCGGGATCGGTGCAGCGCGCGAGTTCGCCGGTCAGGCGCGCATCGCATAGCGCGGCGCTGATCCGCGCTTTTACGATAATCTGCTTCAGTTCTTTCGCGCGCAGCAGCGGCATGGTCGGCACGACGACGAGCCCGGCCTTCAGCGCCGCGAACATCGCCACGGCCATCTGCAAGGTATTCGGTCCGCGCAGCAGCACGCGGTTGCCCGGCTGCAAACCCATTTCATCGACGAGCACATGGGCGCTGCGATTCACGAGCGCGAGCAGTTCGCCGTAGGTCGTCGCGTGCGGCTTGCCGTCCACGTCGGACCAGATGGCCGGCCGGTCGCGATAACCGGCTTCGATGGTCCGTTCGAGCAGTTCGGTCGCGCAGTTCAGCCGCGCCGGATAGTCCACGTCCGGGTTGTCGAGCAGAAAGACGGGCCATTGATCCTGCGGCGGAAGATTGTCGCGCGCGAAAGTATCGACGTGTGCTGACGGTTCCATCATGGTCTCCCGGTGTCGTTGAGCCGGTTAATGCACTGCGTTTGGCGTGTGGGGCGGCGCGGCTTTCAATGAGGAATCATGGCGGTGGCCTCGATCTCGACCTTGGCGCGATCCTCGATCAGCGCAACGACCTGCACCGCGCTCATCGCAATGTCGTAATCGCCGATCAGTTCGCGAAACGCGCGGCCGATGTCCTTCAGCGCCGCGAGGTATTCGCGCTTGTCGGTGACGTACCACGTCATGCGCACGAGGTGCTCGGGCTTGCCGCCCGCTTCGCGCAGCACGGCGAGCAGGTTCTTGATCGCCTGCACCGCTTGCGCGGCGAAGTCGTCGGTATGGAACTGGGCCTGTTCGTCCCAGCCGATCTGACCGGCGATGAACACCTGCGTGCCGGTGGCCGCGACGCCGTTCGCATAGCCGCGTGGTTTGATCCAGCCGGCGGGAAGGAGAGCTTTTTTCATGAGCGTTGCGCCTCGGTGCGCTTCGATGGATGGGACGATGGAGCGTATGCCGCGAGCGCGCTCGCGATGTCGTCGGGAATCCCGATGGATTTGCCGGTCTCGAACGACATCGTCACGAGCACCTGTTTTGCGCGAAAGCGCGTTTCGCCGTTGCAGTGACCGACGATGTCGAGGCCGATCGAACTGCGGCCGATCACGGTGACGCTCAGCGTCAGCGTGATCGTCTCGCCCATCTGGCTCGGCCGCGAGAATTCGCAATCGAGCTTGACGATCGGCAGGCCGATGCGGCGCTGGCCGATCATGTGCGCGTAGTCGATCAGCAGGCCCTCGTTGAACCAGTCTTCGACAAGCGCATTGGTCATCACGAGATACTGCGGAAAGAACACGATGCCGGCCGGATCGCAGTGCGAAAAGCGGATGCGTACGGGTCTTTCGAACGAAGCGCTCATTGGGCGTGCTCCCCGGCGACGGCAACGGTGGCGGCGTACGCTTTCAGCAGATCGCGGCCGACGATCAATTGCTGCACTTCGGTCGCGCCTTCGTAGATGCGCAGCGCGCGAATCTCGCGATATAGCATCTCGACCGCGGTGCCGCTTTGCACGCCCATGCCACCGTAAAGCTGCACGGCGGCGTCGATCACCTGCTGCGCGCCTTCGCTCGAGTGCCACTTCGCGAGCGCCGCTTCGCGCGTGACGTTCTCGCCCTGATCGCGCAGCCACGCGGCGCGATAGACGAGCAGCGCACTGCTGTCGATGGTCAGCGCCATCTGCGCGAGCTTGGCCTGTGTGAGCTGGAAGTCGCCGAGCGTCTGGCCGAACATCTTGCGCGACGACGCGCGTGCGAGACCCTCGGCCATTGCATGACGCGCGAAGCCGAGCGAGGCCGCCGCGACCGACGTGCGGAAAATATCGAGCGTGCGCATTGCGAGCTTGAAGCCTTCGCCGGGCACGCCGAGCATCTGGCTCTTCGGCACGCGCGCGTTCGTGAAGCGCAGGCGCGCGAGCGGATGCGGCGCGATCACGTCGATACGCTCGGCAATGTCGAGCCCCGGCGTATCGGCATCGACCACGAACGCGCTGATGCCGCGTGCGCCTGGTGCTTCGCCGGTGCGCGCGAACACGACGTAGAAGTCTGCGATGCCGCCGTTCGAGATCCACGTCTTCTCGCCGTCGAGCACGTAGGCGTCGCCGTCTTCGCGAGCGGCGAGCGCCATCGCGGCGACGTCGGAGCCCGCTTGCGGCTCCGACAACGCGAATGCGGCGATGGCCGTGCCGTTCGCGACGCGCGGCAGATAGCGCGACTTCTGCTCATGCGTGCCGCCGAGCGAGATCGCGCCCGAGCCGAGCCCTTGCATGGCGAGCGCGAAGTCCGCGAGACCGGAATGCTTCGCGAGCGTTTCGCGCAGCAGGCAGACGGCGCGCGTGTCGATCGTGTCGCCGTGGCCGCCGTATGCAACGCCGCCGACGCCGTATTTCAGCCAGCCCGCCGCGCCGAGTTCGCGCACGAGACGGCGGCAGGTCGCATCGGTATCCTGATGATCGTCATGCGCGAGATTGGCGCGGCACCATGCTTCGATGCGGGCGGCCAGTTCGCGATGACGCGGCTCGAAGAACGGCCACGCGAGTGCGCTGTGCATGTCGATCTTATGGTCCTGAGTGGCGGCGCTCAACTCAATCTCCTTCGAACACGGGGCGCGACTTCGCCGCGAACGCGTTGTACGCGCGCTCGAAATCGCGCGTGCTCATGCAGATCGCCTGCGCCTGTGCTTCCGATTCGATGGCTTCGTCGATGCTCATGCTCCATTCCTGATGCAGCATCTTCTTCGTCATGCCGTGCGCGAAGGTCGGGCCTGCGGCGAGATCGGCGGCGAGCTTCTGTGCTTCTTCGAGCAGCGCCGCCGGCTCGCAGAGGCGGTTGTAGAAGCCCCACGCATGGCCTTCGTCGCCGCTTGCCGAGCGCCCCGTGAACAGCAGTTCGGCGGCGCGCCCCTGGCCGACGATGCGCGGCAGCATCGCGCAGGCGCCCATGTCGCAGCCCGCGAGGCCGACGCGCGTGAACAGGAACGCAAGCTTGCTGCGCGCGGTGGCGAGGCGCATGTCCGAGGCCATCGCGAGAATGGCGCCGGCGCCCGCGCAAACGCCGTCGATGGCGGCGATGATCGGCTGCGGGCAATGGCGCATGGCCTTGACGAGATCGCCGGTCATGCGCGTGAACAGCAGCAGTTCGGGCATCGGCAGATCGATCAGCGGCGCGATGATGTCGTGTACGTCGCCGCCGGAACAGAAGTTCTCGCCCGCGCCGTGGAGCACGACCGTCTTCACGTCGGTGGCGTAGGCAAGCTGGCGGAACAGGTCGCGCAACTCCGCATACGATTCGAACGTGAGCGGGTTCTTGCGCTCGGGGCGGTTCAGCGTGATCGTCGCGACTTTGCCCGTCACCGACCAGCCGAAGTGTTTCGCTTCGTATCCGGCGAGCGTGAGACGGTTGCCGGCCAGCAGCGCGTCGGCGTTGGATCGTGTCATGTGTGTGTCCCCTGCAAGGTAATGGCGGCGGGTCGGTATGGGTCAGTTCTTGAGACTGTCGAGCAGATGTTGCTTCAGTTTGCCGAGGCGGTCATGCGTGCGCATCTTTTCGTCGATGCTCAGGCCACCGAACATTTCGACGACCCATTGCTCATGCGCGGCCGCCATGCGGTCGAACGCCTTGCGGCCGGCGGGCGTGAGGCACACGCTGATCGAGCGGCGGTCGTTCGGATCGGCGCTGCGCAAGACGAGCCCTTCTTTTTCGAGCTGATCGGTAATGCCGGTGACGTTGCCGCCCGTCACCATCATGCGGCGCGACAGTTCGGTCATCTTCAGGCCTTCGGGATGGCGTTCGAGTTGCGCCATCAGATCGAAACGCGGCAACGTCGTGTCGAATTCGTTGCGCAGGCGTTTGCGCAATTCGGCCTGCACGAGATTCGTCGTGGTCAGCATGCGCAGCCAGAGACGCAGACCCATGTGGCTGTCCGCGCCCGTACTCATTTCGAGGTCCACGACGTTCTCCGCGGGTTGGGCGACACCTTTGCGCGACGGCTTCTTTTCTACGGCTGCGGCGGTGGCCGCCGCGGGCTTGCCTGCGTGTGTCGATTTGCTCACATCACTTCTCCGCCGGAGATCGAAATGGATTGGCCCGTGATCGCGTCCGAGCCGGGCTGGCACAGCCACAGCACCGAGTTGGCAACCTGCTCGGGACTGACGAAGCGGCGCTGCGGGTTCGAGCGCAGCAGCGCTTCGCGTGCCTGCTCTTCGGTGCGCGAAGTTTTGCTCGTAATCTGTTCGAGCGAAGCGTGCAGCAGTTCGGTTTCCGTATAACCGGGACACACCGCATTGACCGTGATGCCGCGCGTCGCGACTTCGAGCGCGAGCGAGCGCGTGAGGCCGATCACGCCGTGTTTCGCCGCGCAATACGCGGCCACGTAGGCATAGCCGATCTGCCCCGCGGTACTCGCGACGTTGACGATGCGCCCGTACCCACGTTCGAGCATGCCCGGCAACACCGCACGCGTGCCGAGAAAAACGCCGGTGAGGTTCACGTCGAGCATGCGCTGCCAGAGCGCCATGTCGGTATGCGCGAACGGCGCGGCCTGCGCCTGCCCCGCGTTGTTGACGAGCATATCGACCGCGCCCGCTTCGTGGAACGCACGCGCAACCGAGTCTTCCTGCGTCACGTCCACGCTGATACAGGCCACGTTGCCGAGTGCCGCGCATCGTTCGCGCTGCGCTTCGAGCCGTTGCGCGTTGCGGCCCATCAGCGTGACGCGCGCGCCCGCGCGTAGCAGCGCCTCGGCGACCGCCGCGCCGATGCCGCTGCCGCCGCCCGTGACGACGGCATGCTGTCCAGTGAGCCATGAGGTTGGCGTGTTCACGTCGTTCCTTCCGCGCGCTGGGCGCGTTGTTGTGCGGTGAGGCCCGCGTTCGCGATGGCCTGCGCGCGTTCGCGTTCGAGATTGCGTTCGAGCTGGACCTTGGCTGCCGTGTAGGGCTTCGGCCACGCGACGTCGAGATAGCCGATCTTCGCGGCTTCGTTCAGCGTCCACGCCGGATTCGCGAGATGCGGACGCGCGATCGCGCAGAGGTCCGCGCGGCCCGCCGCGATGATGCTGTTCACGTGGTCCGCTTCCGAGATCGCGCCGACCGCGATCGTCGCGATGCCGGCCTCGTTGCGCACGCGATCGGCGAACGGCGTCTGGAACATGCGGCCATACACGGGCTTTTCTTCCTTGCTGACCTGGCCCGACGAGACGTCGATCATGTCCGCGCCCGCTGCCTTGAAGGCCTCGGCGATCTTCACGGCGTCGTCGGGCGTATTGCCGCCTTCGACCCAGTCGTGCGCGGAAATACGCACCGAAATCGGCTTTTCTTGCGGCCATATCGCGCGTATCGCCTTGAACACACGCAGCGGATAACGCAGACGGTTTTCGAGCGAACCGCCGTATTCGTCGGTGCGCCGATTTGTGAGCGGCGACAGGAAGCTCGACAGGAAATAGCCGTGCGCGCAGTGCAGTTCGAGCCAGTCGAAGCCGGCTTCGACCGACATGCGCGTTGCCTCGACGAATTGCGCCTCGATCTCGCGCAGTTCCTCACGCGTGGCTTCGCGCGAATGCTGGCTGATGCCGCGCAAGTACTGTTGCGGCGATGCCGAGATAAGCGGCCAGTTGCCTTCGGCGAGCGGCTGATCGATGCCTTCCCACGCAACGCGCGTCGAACCTTTTGCGCCCGAGTGGCCGAGTTGAATGCCGATCTTCGCATCGGACTGGCTATGCACAAGATCGACGATGCGCTTCCATGCGGCCAGATGCGCGGGCGCGTACATGCCGGGGCATGCGGGCGTGATACGCGCTTCGGGCGACACGCAGGTCATTTCCGTCATGACGAGCGCGGCGCCGCCCATCGCGCGCGCGCCGAGATGCATGAGGTGATAGTCGCCGGGCACGCCGTCGACGGCCGAGTACTGCGCCATCGGCGAGACTACGACGCGGTTTTTCAGCGTGACGCCGCGCACCGTGAACGGCGTGAACATCGGCGGAATGGAGTGCTTTTCCGGCGCGTGCTCGATGCCGGAACGCTGCGCGAGCCAGTCTTCGAAGCCCGACAGATAGTGCGCGTCGCGCTCGCGCAGGTTCTCGTGCGAGATGCGCTGCGAGCGCGTGAGCAGCGAATACGCGAACTGTTCCGGCTCGAACGACGTATAGCGGTCGACGTGTTCGAACCACTCCGTCGAATTGCGCGCGGCGTTCTGAATCCGCAGTACGTCGATGCTGCGCACTTCGGTGTAGTGCGCGAGCGCAGCGGCGAGGTCGCCGGGATGCGCGCTCATGCTGTTGGCGAGCTCGATGGCGTCTTCGAGCGCGAGCTTGGTGCCCGAGCCGATCGAGAAGTGTGCGGTGTGCGCGGCGTCGCCCATCAGCACGACCGGGGTTTGCGTGCCGTTCGCGTTCGCGCGCCAGTGCACCCACTCCTTGTTGACGACGCGCGGGAAGCGAATCCATTGCGACGAGCCGCGCAAGTGCGCGGCGTTCGACATCAGCGCATGGCCGTCGAGGTACTTCGCGAACAGCTTCTCGCAGAATGCGATGCTGTCTTCCTTGCTCATGTCGTCGAGACCGGCGGCGCGCCATACGCGCTCGGGCGTCTCGACGATGAAGGTCGAGGTTTGATCGTCGAAGCGATAGGCGTGGGCCTGAAACCAGCCGAATTCGGTTTCTTCGAACGCGAACGTGAAGGCGTCGAAGAGCTTTTTCGTGCCGAGCCAAACGAAGCGGCAGTCGCGCACGTCGATGTCGGGCTCGTAAGTGGCCGCGTACTTTTGCCGGACCATGCTGTTCAGGCCGTCGCATGCGATGACGAGGTCGGCGTCGTAGGCGGTGTCGTCCATGACCTGCGTTTCGAACACGAGCTTCACGCCGAGTTCTTCGCAGCGCGCTTGCAGGATATTGAGCAGACGTTTGCGGCCGATGCCGCAGAAGCCGTGACCCGACGAGCGAACCGTCCGGCCGCGGAAATGAATTTCGATGTCGTCCCAGTGATTGAACGCGTCGAGAATCGCCTCGGCGCTCGGGGCGTCGGCCGCGCGCAGATTGCCGAGCGTCTGGTCGGAGAATACGACGCCCCAGCCGAACGTATCGTAGGGGCGGTTGCGCTCGACGACCGTGACGTCATAGCCCGGGTTGCGTTTTTTCATCAATAGACCGAAGTACAACCCGGCCGGGCCGCCACCGATACAGACGATGCGCATGCTGGTTCCCCAAAAAATGGACTCTGCGGTGAGATTAATTTAGGTTTTGATAGTTTAGATGTCAAGTAAATTTCGAGGAGAAGGGCAAGGACCTGAAAGACAAACACCCCGAAAGCCGGACCTATGTCCAGCCTTCGGGGTGCGGTTCAGCTCGAAGCGCGTGCTCGCCTTGCGCCTATGCGCGCCTCGCTGTCATTCGCGATAACTGTTACTGGCCGGCCGGCGACGCGACGGACGGGGTCGCCAGCGTGTTGTGGCTCCCGTACGCGTTGCCGCCGGACGTCGTGCTGCTCATGCTCTTCTGCACGTTCGAGTTCTGCGAGCCGGTGCCCATGCCGCTGTCCGAGCCAGTGGCGCCGGGCGTGCCGTAGCCGCTCGTCTGCTGCGGGGCGGCCGGCGATACGACCGAGGGGGTGGCGAGCGTGTTGTGGCTCTGTGCGTATGCGCCGCCCGACAGCGCAAGTGCGGCGACGGCCGCGATTGACATGCTGATTGCCTTGTTCATGATTCGTGCCTCCACGATTGGACTGGAATGTCGACGCAGCCGATCGTCATCGGCTTGATCGTGAATCGAGCAATTATCGTGACTGGTGCTCTTATTCACCTTGAGACGAGGTGCGTCGTGCAGAGCGTTTCGTTTGTACCTGGCAGAGCCGCCGCCCCGTTCAGCCGCGTCCGCCCTATGCGATTCCGTCGCGGGACAGATGCGGGAGACGCCGCGTGACCGGAATCGACGCGAACGAATTGATGCAACCAGCATGCACCATCGAATCGATCGAGATCGTGATGACTGGCGGCTGCGGCGACATGACTGCTCGATACCAGGAACAATGGAAAACATCGAATGGATCGATTTCCTGAAGCGCTTGCAACAGTATAGGCGAAGCAGCGATTTCGCGGCGCCGGTGCCGCCGCAGTGCCGGCAAAGCATGCTTCGATGGTTGACCGGACCCAGTTGACCCGTGTTTGCGCCGCGCAGTCGACGGCCGCTTATGCGGCGCATTGATCGACCCCGCCGCAATCCAGTTCGTGGAGACAATGGGCGAAACGAAGCCCCTCACTTGAGCAGACCGACGTAATGGGCCCGTGGCCGAAGCAGCGTCCCGTCGGCGATCTGCTCGATGGCATGCGCCATCCAGCCCACGCTGCGGCCGATCGCGAACATCGAGAACACCGAGTCGTCCGGCAAGCCGCAGTACCTGGCCAGCGCGGTGAGCGCGATGTCGATCGTCGGCGCGAGGCTGCTCGTCCGATGCACGTATGCGGTCAGTTCGCGCACATCGTCGGGGGCGTCGAACGCGGCCAGCAGGTCCGCCGCACGCGGATCGCCCTGCGGATACAGCTCGTGACCGAAGCCGGGCAGCGGGCCGTGAGTGGCCCTCCAGTGCTCGACGGCCGTGGCGACACCGTGTTCGCGCACTTCGCCGAGCAATGCCTGCACGCGGGCCGGGGCGCCGCCATGCAGCGGTCCCGACAACGCGGCCAGGCCCGCCAGCATGCAGGCGCCGAGCGATGCGCCCGTCGATGCGGTCACGCGCGCGGCAAACGCCGAGGTCGTCAGCTCCTGGTCCGCCAGCCACACCAGCGCGCGGCGCAGCAGATCCGCCTGCGCTTCGCAGCGCCACGCACGCGCGATGCGCAGATGCAGGGGACCGTCGCCGTTCAGCGCGACGAAGCTGCTGGCGAGCCGGCCCACCAGGCTGGCCGCTTCGTCGTGCAGACGCCGCGGATCCGTCGTGAGATTCGAACCCGGGTTGGCGGCCGCGAGCGAGATCGATACATACGCTCGCGCGAGTGGCGTGGTGTCCGGCGTAGCCGGCAGCGCGTCGCGCAGCGTCGGAAAAAGCGGCGAGTGCTCGCAGTCCCACAGGCATTGCGCGGCGTCTTCGAGCGTGGCCCGCGCGGCGAGTTCGAGCGCATCGGTGCCGCGGTAATAGAGCCGCCCGCGCTCGATCGTGGAAATGCGCGTGTTGATGATGGGCTCGCCCCACGCCATCGTGCTCGCGGCAATATTCTTGTGGGCACGCCCGAGATTGCGTTTCTTCATCAGCGCGGCGACATCCGACGCGCTATAGAGCTTGCGGCTCACATGCTCCGGGTCCCAGCGCACTTCGATGCGCCCGCGGCTGACATACGCATACAGGGTCTGCTTGCGCACACCCAGCGCGCGGCAGGCCTCCTCCTGAGTCATCCAGCTTTGCACGTTGATTGTCTCAATCAAGATTGACGCCCGGTGGCAGCGTGCGTCAAATTCGCTCCACACGTTCGCATGCGCCCGTCGCGCACGAGCGCGGATACCGGCAATCATAGCGCGCCGCCGCCCCCGAGCCGTCGTGGCGGCGCGGCCGCGCCAACAGGAGACAACGATGTTCACGCAAAGGACGGGTGGCTATGCCGCGACGGACGCGGTTCGCGTCACGCGCACCCGCTTCACGATTCTGGCGGTGATTCTGCTGCTCGCGACGGTCGCTTATGCCGATCGCGCGATCCTCTCGATCGCCGGCCCGGGCATCGCCAAAGAGTTCGGGCTCGACCATGTGCAGCTCGGCTATGTGCTGTCGGCGTTCAGCTGGGCCTATGTGGTCGGGCAGATTCCCGGCGGCTTGCTGCTCGATCGCCTCGGCACCAAGACCATGTATGGCGCCACGCTTGTTCTCTGGTCCATCGCGACGATACTCGTCGGCTTGATTGGCCATGTGACCACGGACCTCTCGGTCGCACTCGGCTTGCTGTTCGCGCTGCGCTTCGCACTCGGGCTGATCGAGGCGCCCAGTTTTCCGGCCAATAGCCGCGTGGCGGTCATGTGGTTTCCGAAAGAAGAACGCGGGCTGGCTACCTCGCTGTTTGCGTCCGCATCGTATTTCGCAGTAGCGATTTTCTCGCCGCTGGCCGGCTGGCTTACCGCGAAGTTCGGCTGGCCCGCGCCGTTCTTCGCGCTCGGGTTGATCGGCATCGCGTCCGCCGGGGTGTGGGCCGTCGTGATGCACGAACCGGGCAAGCACCCGCGCGTATCGCAAGCCGAACTCGACCGGCTCGTCGCGGGAGGCGCGATGATCGACATCGACTCGGCCCACGAGCGTCTTTCGCGTCCCGTGATGTCGGGCAAGGCGCTGCGCATGCTGCTCGGCAATCGCATGCTCTGGTGCTCGTACATCGGCCAGTATTGCGTGATTGCGCTGAGCTATTTCTTCATCACCTGGTTTCCGATCTATCTGGTGCAGGCGCGTGGCATGAACGTCATGCAGGCGGGGCTCGCGACGATGCTGCCGGCCGTGTCGGGTTTTCTCGGCGGCATTGCGGGCGGCGTAATTTCGGACTGGCTGATCCGCAAGGGCTGGAGCGTGTCGTGGGCGCGCAAGACGCCGTATATCGTCGGCATGGCGGTCGGCTGCTGCATCGTGTTCTCGGCGTTTACGGAAAGCAATACCGCCATCGTTCTGCTGATGACGCTCGCGTTCTTCGGCAAGGGCGCGGCGGCGGGCGCGGGCACGTGGGCCATCGTCAGCGATACGGCGCCGCGCGAGGCCGTGGGTCTCGCGGGTGCGATCTTCAACTGCGTCGGCAATATCGGCGGTATCGTCACGCCGATCGTGTTCGGCTATATCGTGCAGGCCACCGGCGGCTATACCGCCGGACTTTATTTTGTTGCGGCACACTGCCTGATCGCCGCCGTGGTGTATCTCGTGTTCATGGGCCGCATCGAGCGCGTGAAGGTGAACTGAGCGCGGCGAAACGCACGCGCATCGCAACGTATAACGGATTGATCCATCATGTCGAAACCCATCATTCTCAATGCCGCCGAGTTGCCGGCGCGCACCCAGGCGGAACTCGCCTCGCTCTTTACCGTGCTGGACCTGCCGCAGCAAGCGGACGAAGCCGCCGCGCTGCTCGCGCGACACGGCGCCTCGATTCGCGGCATTGCGCTGCGCAAGACGAAGATCGACGCGGCGTTTCTCGCTGCACTGCCCGCGCTGGAGATCATCGCGAGCTATAGCGCCGGGCTCGACAATCTCGACGTTCAAAGCGCGCAGGTGCGCGGCATTCGCATCGAGAACGCGTCGCGCGTCCTGGCCGAGGACGTTGCCAATACCGCGATCGGTCTCGCGCTCGCCGTCACGCGCGATCTCGTGCAGGCGGATGCCTACGTTCGTTCCGGCCAATGGCCCGAGCAGGGCGCGCTGCCTCTCGGCCGCTCGATCTCGCGCATGAGGATCGGCATCGTCGGGCTCGGCACGATCGGCGCGGCGATTGCGAAGCGCCTGCAGGCATTCGGTTCACGGCTTGCGTACTATGGCCCGAACCGCAAGCCGGTCGATCTGCCGTATTACGACGACGTGGCGCGCCTCGCGGCGGATAGCGACATGCTTATCCTGACCTGTCCGCTCTCGCCGCAAACGCATCATCTGGTCGACGCGCGAGTGATCGACGCGCTGGGGCCGCAGGGCTTTCTCGTCAACATCGCGCGCGGGCCGGTGGTCGACGAGGCGGCACTGATCGCGGCGCTCGCGGACAAGCGGATCGCGGGCGCGGCGCTCGACGTGTTCGAGCACGAACCGCATGTGCCTCGTGCGCTGATCGACGATCCGCGTGTCGTGCTCACGCCGCATATCGGTTCGGCTACCGAAGAAACGCGCACGGGCATGGCGGATAACGTTGTCGATATGCTTGCGAGCCACTTCGGCATTGCCGGTCCGCGCAGCACGTCGACGCGTGTGGCCGAGGCCGGGAATGCGGCGCCGGCGGTGCCGGCACTCTGAACGTAGATAAAGGGCGTCGCGGAAGAGTCTTCGCGGCGCCTGTTTGGTTGAATGCCTCTCTGGGGCGTGCAGCCGCCAGTCACCCGCGATCTAGCGATAGTTCACAAAGTCGATGATGTCGTTGAGGAACCACGGCAGGATCAATTGGGTGTCGGAATAGCTGGTGCCGACCGTGAGTCTCGGCGGTCGCGAGGCGCCATCGCCGGGCCTGGCGCCCTCGGGCGTGTGCAGGATGTAGCTATTCGCATGGGCCGGGCTCGACCACCCAGCCTGATCGCTCGCGGACGACGACGTCGAGGTGCAACCGGCAGTGAGTACGAAAAGAACTGCTGCGAAGCAAAGGGACTTCATGGTGGTTTGAACTCCAGCAACACGACTTTGGCGATGTGCCGATGGCGAATCCAGTGCGGATCAATTCGCCGTGGTGAATCGATTGTGCCAAAAGCGGCGCTGTACGTGTCGAAAACCCTTGTGTCGTCCGGCATCCCGAGCGGGTCTGCCGATAGATGGTCCCAGTCGTGACGCGCAGTTCTTTCGGTGCGATGCTTGCCATATGAGTCAGCGTGGGTCCGCGATCGTTTCTCGCTTCACGTGCGTGACTTTTCCGCCCGAAAAGATCAGGTAACTCACGACGGCGAGAGTGCAGACCGCGATGCCGCCATAGAGCATGAGCCACTCGAAGCCATGGACGAGCGCGCCGCGGCTGATGGCCGCAAATCCGTCGCTGGACAAAGCCGGCCATTGCGCCGCCGCCGCGGGATGCAGGTCGCCGATGGCGATGCGGTTTGCCATGGCGTCCCACGAGATGTCGAGCGGCGCCGCGGGCAGCGCATCTTGCAGACGATGCGCAACGCCCTTGACGAGAAGGAGCCCCATCATCGCGATGTTGATGGCGAGCGTAATCATGCGGGCGCTCATGTCGATGCCCGATGCCATGCCGGCGCGCGTGCCCGAAGCCGAACCGGTCGTCGTATTGGTGACCGGCGTATTGGTGATGCCGAGTCCCGCGCCGGCAACGAAGCAGCCCGGAAGAATCGCGAGCGCGCTCGTGTGATCGAAAGCACTGCCCATACGCATCAGAAAGAACCCGAGTCCGATCGTGAACAGGCCTGCGGGAATGACAATAGCCGGCGAATAGCGCAATGCCAGACGCTCGCCTATCGGCGGGAATACGAGAGTCGGCAATGTATAGGCCAATAGAAACAGTCCCGCCACCATGGGGCTTGCGCCCAGTGCATGCTGGAAATAGATCGGCAGATAGATGATGAACGGCCAGAAGCTGAAGTTCATGCCGACCGAGCCGAGCAGCGCACCCGAGAAATTGCGGATTCGGAACACGGAGAAATCGAACATCGGATGCGCACTGCGCATTTCCGCCACGAAGAACGCCACGAGACTCGCAGTACTCGCGACGAAAATCGCGATGCCCGAGCGACTCGTGAAGCCGATATCGGCCCCCTGCGTAATAAACGAAACGAAGCCGAATACGGCGCCCGACAACGTCACCATGCCGGCGACGTCGAGCTTGCTCGCGTGCGGGTCGCGCGACTCGCGCACGCCGGGTACCGCGAGTACCAACGTCACGATGGAAATGAGCACGTGAACCCAGAAGACCCATTGCCAACTCGATAGTGCGACGATCGCGCTGCCGATCAACGGCCCGAAGCCCAAACCGATACCGAGGATGATGCCCCACGCGCTGAATGCCCGGGCGCGTTCGGCGCCTTGCGGAAACTGATGCGACAGCACGGCGACGAGACAGATGAGCATCGCGCCGCCGCTGGCGCCCTGCAGAAAACGGCTCGCGATCAGCACGGGCGCACTCGATGCGAGTCCGCACCACAGCGAGGCGATGCCGAACAACACGATCGAGACAATGAACATGCGCTTGCGGCCGAAGCGATCCGCGAGCGTTCCGGTTGCCATGAGTACGGTCGTACACGCGATGGTGTACGCGTTCATGATCCACTGCATCTGCTTGAAATCGGCGTGCAGCACGCCTTCCAGTGTCGGCAATATGGCCGGCACGCTCGAAATTTCGAGGCCGAACATCATCGCCGCGAGACACACGGCGAATAGCGCGAGGATATTTCGTCGAGCATCGGACGGAAGGCATTGCTTCGTGGCTGCTTGCGGTTCGAGGTCGCATACCTGCATGTTTGACTCCAAAGGGTGGCGCGCCATTGCGATGGCATGGCGGTGAACGACCCAATCCAGTTTAGGGGAATAAGATTCCCTTATTGGTCCATTAAATTCCCATGATAGATTCCTGTTTGGAACCAATGAAGGGGCATCCAATGACAGATAATCTGGACGGCGTGGCGACGTTCGTGCAGGTGGTCGAAGCCGGCAGCTTTGCGCTGGCGGCCGAGCGCATGAACCTCACGCGCTCGGCGGTCGGTAAGGCGATTAGCCGGCTGGAAGCGCGGCTCGGTGTGCGGCTGCTTCATCGCAGCACGCGCAGTCAGACTCTCACGGCTGAAGGGCAGGCCTATTACGAGGGATGCGTGCGGGCACTCGCGGAACTCGATGTTGCCGAGGCCGCGCTCGATCATGGCCGGGCTGAGCCTGCCGGCAGGTTGCGAGTGAGCGTGCCCGAAGCGTTCGGGCATTTTTGCGTCGCGCCGATTCTGCTCGATCTCGTGCGGCAGTATCCGAAGTTGCAGATCGATCTTTCGTTTACCGATCGCTTCACGGATCTCATCGAAGAAGGCTTCGATCTTGCCGTGCGAATAGGCGAGTTGCGCGACAGCAGCACACTCGCGGCGCGGCGGCTCGGTACGCAGCACGTTGTGATCGGCGCGTCGCCCGCGTATCTCGAGCGCTACGGAACGCCAACCTGTATCGAGCAACTGGAGAACCACGTCGGCATTGCGCTCTCGCGTGCCGGCGCAGTTGCTCCATGGAACGCAAAAGACGCGGACGGCAGCGCGCAGCCGGTACGTATCCGCTCGCGTGTCAGCATGGACGACATTCAGGCGATTGCGGCGGCGGCAATCGACGGCTACGGACTGGCGTGGCTACCGTGCTGGCTGTTGACGCGTTACGCGAAAAGCGGGGCGCTGGTGCCGGTTCTCGATAACTATCGGGTCCGCTCTCAGGAGGTCTATGCGATTTGGCCGAAAGCGCGTCATTTGCGGGCGAAAACGCGGGTTGCCATCGATGCGTTGAAGGAGAAAGTACCGGAGATGATTGGGGAGTAGTGCGGCAGTGTTCGACCGTTCATATTATAATTTCATGTCGCTTACATGAAACTGCCGTAAGCCAATTGCGCAGTGCCGGGTGTCATGCACTGCTTCGCATCTTCCGCGGTCTTCTCGAATGCAACGATCGATTCGCCTGCCCGCTGCGATGTGGCGGCAGCGAGCGGTTTCGCTATGGCTGCGAGCGGGGTTTGTCACGGCAGGGGTTGCCACGGCATTTCGCAGCGACGCGATAAAACGACAAGGCAATAAGACAGGCACGCCGGTGGCTAGCCCATGCGTTGCGTAATAACAGTGTTATTTGAAATATGACCACGCCCATTGAGACCATCCAACCGCGCGATTCCGCGCGTTTCTTTACGCAACCCAAAGTACTCGTTATCCTCGCGACCGTATGCTGCCTGCTGTGGGGCAGCTCGTATCCGGCAATCAAAATCGGCTATTCGCTGCTCGGCATTACGCAAGGCGACATTCCGTCGAAACTGGTTTTCGCTGGCTACCGGTTCGTTCTTGCGGGACTGTTTCTGCTGATTCTCGCTGCACTATCGAAGAAGTCGCTTTTCAATTTGACCCGCCGCAACGCGGGACAGTTGATGCTGCTGGGCGTTACGCAAACGGCCATTCAATATGTGTTCTTCTATATCGGCCTTGCATACACCACTGGAGTGCGCGGCTCGATCCTGAATTCGACGACGACCTTCTTCAGCGTGCTGCTCGCTCACTTTATCTATAAGAACGACAAGATCTCGCCGCGCAAGGCGGTTGGGTGCCTGTTGGGATTCGTGGGCGTCATGGTGGTCAATTTCAGCGATAGCTCGTTCGAGTTTGCGTTTACGCTGCTCGGCGAAGGCTTTATCGTGATCGCCGCATTCGTGCTGTCGGCCGCGTCGATCTACGGCAAGCGTATTTCGCAGGGCATGGACGTCATGGTCATGACGGGCTACCAGCTCGGGTTTGGCGGCGTCGTGCTCGTCGTGGCAGGTTATGCGACAGGCGGTACGCTGAGCGGATTCACGGTGGAATCGGCGGCGCTGCTCGGCTACCTGGCGCTTCTCTCCTCGGTGGCTTTTTCGTTGTGGAGTTTGCTGCTCAAATACAACCAGGTCGGCAGAGTGACCGTGTTCAACTTCCTCGTGCCGGTGTTCGGTACTGCGTTGTCCGCGATATGTTTGAACGAGAACATCATGGAGTTGAAGAATCTGCTTGCGCTCGTTCTCGTTTGCAGCGGGATATGGCTGGTTACGCGTGCGCCGCAAGTGCGTTCCGTGTATGCGAAGACGGGTGGTGCGCGGGGGTGTCGGGAGAGTTGAGGCTCAGCGTGATGGGTGTGCGAGCCGCGGCAAGTACACCCATGCCTTTTAACGTCGACACGTAACAACGCGTTCCGCTATCGCCCCCACTTGCAACCGCGTCCCGCCGATTTCGATGTCGAGTAGACGCGCTTCCACCAGCCGATAACTCCCCTGAGACAGCGCATCGCGGACACTCGTGCAGTCCGGCCCGATGTCGAGTCTGCCGAGCAATGGCAGTAGCCACGACATCAACGTGAGCAGCAGCTTACGTGTGCCACAAATGAAATTGTTTCTTACGTTGGTGATATGCAAACCGGCGGCGAATGCCAATGTGCTGACTGTACGGGTGCGACGTAGAGGAGGACCAGGAGGGACGGAAAGAAAACCGCATGGGGGATGACCGAAGATGGGCCTCCCGCTATTTCCAGAAGGATGTACAGCAGTATTCCTTGTGCTATTCCGACTGCTATGCGATACGCAAAGAGACTCGCGATGGGCGGCGCGGTTTCTCCCCGAACAGCTTCGGGATTCGCTTCGTTCATGTAGTTTTTCCTGTCTGCGTCAACAGGCTATGAGCGGTACTGGATGAAAAACCCGTTCTATGTTCGCAATAAGCGCTGCAGATTCGCATCCACGGCTACTTGACGGCGCCATGTATTCAGACTCCAAGGTATCACGTCTTACAACGGGAGTACTGAGTGAGCAGCCATATCTCGCGCACGGGACGCAGCGAACCTTTTCAGAGTCAGCAACAGGCAATTCGGCAACAGGCAATCGACACACCGTCGCCTACTCAAGCGGCATCGCCTGCCCGCACACCTTCGCTTCAAGGGCTTTCTCCGCTGTCTCGACCCGTGTCGAGCGCTCAAGGCAACATGGCACAGCCAATTCGCCGCTCCAATCTTAGGGAAGTCGGGGCCGCGGCGTCACCGGAAGTATCGCGCCAGCAGTTCATGATGAAACTGGTCCATCAAGGCGTTGAGGATTACACCCGGGCACTGGTCGCTTATCCGAGAACTCGGACAGGCATAACACAAGTTGCCGACCACAGTGAGCCGTTGATCAGAACGCTTAAAAAGCTGGCAGATACGCTAAAAATCGCTATGGGGGAGGCAAAGAAGAACCTCAAGTCCAATACGAACGAGCGATCATCCGCCGGTCTGTTAAAGCGCTTTAGCGAGGAGCTGGAGGACCTCAATCGCGAATGCCAGAGTGCGTCCGATCTTGTGAAAGATCTCGGGGACGTGCTAAATAAGTTCAACCCTTATCTCCGGAAAATGGCAGGGGGGGTATCCCTCGTTCTTAATCCTAATGAGCCTGAAACGCAGAAATTTTTCGAGAAAAATATTAAGGATATCTCCGGGAAGATAGCCAGGAGCCGTGCATGCTTCGATACGATACTCGCGGGCATTGACCGGGACATGCCATCGTTGCGAGACGTGAAGATTGACGGTAATTCCCTGGATGAGACCTGGAAATGGGCTCTCAAGAAAACGCGGGACAGCCATATAAAGGAACTGCTGTACTTGGGGAGAATGGCTGATACAGTGGGCAAGACGTTAGTCTCTACGTGCGTCAGTGAGCTACTTGGCAGATTCGGTCAATTGGGCGAGGTGATCAATAGAACGACCCGAGCCGAAGATCGACGTACAGGGAACATAGGCGGTGGGTACGATGACAGGTTTGCTGCCCTGTTGCGGGAATCGTCCAATGTCGGCAGCCAGTACGCCACCTTTGCAAAGTCCATGGACGAAAATCTCCGGTGGATCGATGGACTACGCGGTAAGCCCGGCATCTTCGATTCTATAGTACTGGACGAACACCGCCATCTGATCAATGCGGGTATGCCCATCGACACCAAAGCTGTCATTCTGTTCGACAATATTCGTAAGTCTCTCCGGTACAGGAATCAAGGCGAGAGGATTGCGAACACCGCTGACCCCGCAGTGACCGCACAGTTTGACGAGGTATCAGTCAGCACGATGGTTCGCATCAGCGTCGAGTTGCTCCATAACGTTTCACATTGCCTCACGGCATTTCCAGATAGCGATCCTTTAGCATACTGTCGCCGCGAAGACGCGATGCGCCAACCCGTGCTCGACGCGGTCGCACTACACTGCGGCGAAATCGAAACCGACCTGGAGTGGCTGCGCAACAGCATGAAAAGCGATAGCCCTCGATCTGCTAGCAGCAACGAAGTTGACGCCGCGTATGAGCAGCTACAGGTCGCAGTATCGCGCGTCCGGCGGAATCTGCAGTGGAACATCGCCACTGCCAACGCGATGAGGACGTCGCTGGCTAGAGACCCCAAGTATGCGCGCATGGTCACCGCGGCACTTGTTACCCCCAGCGAAGTTGCGGTGCACGATTACACGGCGAAGTATCTAAAGGGCTTGGCGGTGCCCGCGCCTCCTGAGGTGAAAATCCCGGAGATCGACTGGGACGACGAGCCGTCGAGCCGGATCGCCGCGAATAGCGGCAAAGGCAAAGGCAAGGGCAAGGGCAAGGGCAAGAAGACTGTGCGCCAGCAGCAGGCAATCGCCGAGAGCAAGCGAAACCAGGCGGCACGGGAGGTTGCCCGCGAGCAGGAGCTTGCTGCGGCGAAGGAGTCGCTGATTCAACTGTGCGCGACTCCATTCGACGTCAAAAGGGTACGACAGTATGCTGCTTCGCTTGCAAATCTCGCGCGCACCGAGGCTGATGCGAGCGGCCTGAAGCTGCTGAGTGGCTTCGGCATCTACGGCAAATTCATGCGCGCGGCAGACGCGCTCGACAAAGGGCGTCAGGATGTGCTCGCCCGGATCGCCACGATCGATAAGCTAATCGAAACGCTCACCGATCCGGATGAGAATGGGCAAGCGGCCCTCGATGCAAAGCGTATGGCGCTGCCTGTTCGCATAGCGTTGACGCAGGATGTCAACAAGTTGTCGGGAGGTATCGCCGCATTGCGCAACGAGGCCGCCGTCCAGCAAAAGCGCCGCAATCTGAAGCTGTTCGCGCAGAAGCCTTCGCGCGAACTGTTCCAGTGGCTCCAGAAACATGATCGCAATAGCCTCGTATCAGTGAGCCAAACGATCCGCCGAAAGCGACTGGCGGGGATCGCGCCGAACGGCGAGCCCCATCCACACGGCGACTTCCTCGACGAATACGTGATCACGCTAAGGGACGCGCAGCGTATTGCCTACCTCGATCCCGGGGAAGACAAGCCGCGCATCAAGACTGTCACGACAGTGCCACTGCATGTGCACTACCGCTCGGAAACCGCGACCCGTCCGGAAGCGTGCCACTTCAAGAATGAGCCGCAAAGCAAGGTGGGCGGTGGGGACGCGTACCGCTCGGACGATGGCGTTGCGTTGATGGAGCGCGTGTTGGAAGACGTTAGCAAGATGGCCAACGTAGGGGCTGAACCGCGCCCGATTGGGTGACGGTTCCAACTCCTGACGCTGTGTTGTTCGTCTAGGGGGTAGAACCTGTCGAACATGAATTTGATCGATGCGTTGTTTCCGAAAAAATAGCTATAGTCGACAGTATTAACGTCAGGATTATCGTATTTCTGCGGTTTTCCGAATCTACGGACTACATCGTCGAATGAAAGCGTACCCATTGCCAGGGCCAGTCCGGCTCGAAGAAGACGAAAAGTCGCTCCTGTTCCTGCACAGACATGAGTTTCGAAATATCCTGCATTTCACTGTGCTCCGTTGTCAGTGGACCGGTCTGTGCTCGAAGGGGCGGGGTGCTCATGAGCAAAAGCATAAGGAGCGCTGCACTCGTCTTCCGCATGCGTGTAAAACCCCTAGTGACTGGCTTGCATAAAATAGGCACGGACTATATCCCTACGGCAATTGGACACACTGCAATTTATGGATCGGATCAAGCCAATCGCTCCGGGCGATACTCACCGGCCCACATCCAGCGCACGTCAGCAGGCGGCATGTCGAGTCGCAGATATGGCTTGAACCTGTCGCCAGCGCGTACCACGGCCTTGCCAACTATTCCCGCTTGCATCCAGCTTTCCCATAGGCCTGTTTCAGGGCACACCATGCCGGTGCGCAGGTTCATCATGCCGTATTTCTGGCGCTTGGCGAGGCGGCGTTGTTCCAGTTCCTCGGGCCTCAGATAGACCCGATCAATTGCAATACTGCGCAGATCGCGCGGATTTTGCAGGCTTCGGAATTCGGGACCGTCGTGCCCGTATTTCCCTTTATACGTCACCGTGACATACACGTCGTATGGGGAATCGGGTGGTAGCAGTTGACGATAGACAAAATCGACAATATCGGGGTCCCCCCCAATGATCACGCCCCGAGGCGAAAAGTAGGAGCCTTGCTCGTTACGCACACCATCAATCGACTCTCCTCTGACTACGCGATGCAGGTTCAGCCTGGCCTCATAGCCCTCCTTCGGAATGTCGGTCGTCATCAGGCTGTCAATATCAATCATGACTGTTTTGACACTCGGCTTTCCGTCAACAAGTAGTAGTTTGTCGAACCGGAAATCAACCGTCACGTTCTTCTGAAGGAAGTATGTATATTCAACAATGATGTCTTCAGGCGAGCTATATGACACTGGCTTTCCGAATCGACGGACTATATCGTCGAATGAAAGCGTACCTGTAGCCCAGGCCAGCCCGGCTTCGAAGAAGGGAAACAGTTGCGCCTGCTCCTGCACGGACATGGGTTTCGGAATGTCCTGCATGTCACTCTCCTTGACTGGCAATGGGCTGCTCTGTGCCCGAAGAATCGGGATGCTCATGAGCAAAGGCATAAGGAGCACTGCACTCATCTTCCGCATGCGTATAAATCCCATAGTGACCGGCTTGCATGAAATAGGCACCTGCCATATCTCCACAATAAAAGGCATCGTTTTCCCAGGGACGGCCGCGGTAGTCCTCTGAGCATCTGTTAGGCTCGGCCACCATGCTGTCGATCATGATCGGAGTGCCGCCGTAACCTGATTTCTGTAGAAGATCGACTGCCAGTTCCCTGACCTTTTCGAATTCACTTTCCAGTGACTGCGTGCTGGACAGATGGCCTGGCGGCCTAACCCTGCCAGTACGCCAGAGATTGAGTACCCAGACATACTGCGCGATGGCTATACGTTTGATACTCGCCAGCATCAAGGGATCGTCAGGTATGGTGGTTTTTCTGGCGAGCTCAACTGCGACAAGTCCATCATCGCTATCTGCGACTACAGCACCCGGCCACTGATCGATCCGTGTATCAGGGAAATTATCCGGATGTTGCTGCGCCATCGCGTAGCTCCAGAACCATTGCTGGCAATGTCGCGACTCGTGGTAAATCGTATCGACAAATGCCTTGAGCGTTCTGAAGCGCAGATAGCGTTGACCCGCATCCTCGTCCGCTAACCGGCTCATAAGAATGAGGTCTTTGAGATCATTGAGATGCAGGAGCAGGCTCCAGTTCGCGGAATCAAAAAAGCCCTGCTCGGGTGCCGAACCCGCCGACACATCGAGTTTTATCTGCGAGGGAACGGCCTGAGCGGGAATACCGCCGTCTTGCGATTGATCCGTCATTGCCTTGACGATAAGCGGCTTTATCAGACTGAGTAGATATTTTTGTCCATCATCGTCAACCGGCCACCTGAGCACCTTCTCCGGCACCCCCTTACCAAAGAAAGTATTCCCCCACTGGATCTTCTCGAACAGTAACTCCACCGCAAACGCGTAATCCCTGGCAACCGGAAACATAAGCTTCCCCTTGCGCTCCGGATCCAGATCAGAAAAGCGCATCCCCCAGCGCTCGGCCGAGCAGAGTGCGTAGGTCGGGATTCTGCCGGCGCTGGTGAGGCCTGGCTGATTGATCTCCACGATATGGTTGCCGACTTTGTGTGTGCGTCTAGCGGGCATTCCTGGCTTTCTCCTATAAATCGGATTTCGTTCCGGCATCCCGGACCAATATCGACCGATGCGTCGAGGCGACCGCGCCACACGCGCGTAGCAGGCTGACGGATGCAATCCGCACGCTGTCGCTCATCGCAACGGATGTTTCGCCGCGTCCATTACTGATCCCTTCGATCACCTGTCCGTCTGCAAGCTCGATCCGGTAACGCTGGTTCGTCATCACCCACCCCGAAACCTGTTCCACAAGCTTGAAATGCTCCGCCACCTTCGCCTGCCCGATATCCGTCATCGGCACGACAAACGGCACCGCCACCGGCGTATCGTTCAGATAACTCGCCGCATGAACCCGATGCCCGCCGTCGGTGTAGACGCTGTACCCCTGCGCATTGATCACGACCTTCGTGCCGGCCGCATGGAACACGATCTCCTTTCCGGCAATCAGATTGATCGATTCCGCCCGGCTGATGATGTTCACCACGCGCTGCGCAATGACCTCGATGTCATCGTGTTGCGCCTCGATCTGCACCTTGCCGGACGCTGCCTTGAGCCGGATGCCGAGGTTCTGCGCGAACACCCGCACGCCATTGACCGCCGACGCCAGCAGCGATCTCGCCGCGGCGATGCTGACGTGTCCGCCGGCCGTGAGCGCGAGATGTTCGCCACTCGCCACGTGGGTGCTTTCCGCGGCCGCGAGACTGATACCCGCGGCGCTGGCCAGCACCATGTCCGGCCTCGCCAGTTGCGGAAACGGCTGCTCCGCATCCGCCCCGCGCGCTACGCCACCGCGGATCGCCTCGTTCTGCATCCTGATCGCTTTCGACACCTCGCCCTGGCTGGCCTGCGGCTCCTGCACCTCGTACTGCCGGGCGAGACCCGCCAGGTTCTCGTGGATATCGCGCGCCTGCGCGAGCCGGGCCACCGTCTCGCCCATGTCCTTCGCCGGTGCGTTCGCACCGCTGCGCGCCTCGGTGGTGATCAGCAGGCCCCGGTTGGCCCGCGCGACACCCCATGCGTCGGTCGCGAGTTCCCAGCCGATGCCGCGCGCCTGCTGGCGGCCTGCCTCGCGCACGATGCGCGTGTTGTAGCCGAGCACGAGACGCGACTGCGCGTGATCGCTGGCGAGTTGCGCCTGGAGCTGGCCCGGCGTGTCGTCGAGCACGACGTGATTGGACTGGCCGGTGGCGCCGCCTTCGAGATCGCGGCTGAGCGTGCCCGAGAGCGCCTGGTTGGCCGGCAGCTTCCACGGCGGCGGGTTCCAGCCGTTGACCATGCGGCCCGATACGTACGGTTTGTCCGGGTCGCCCTCGTGGTAGCCGACCGTGACTTCCTGACCGGTACGGGGCAGGTGGATCGCACCGAAACCATTGCCTTGCCACGGCGAGGACACGCGCACCCAGCAACTGGCGCTGGCGTCCTTCGGGCTGAGACGGTCCCACATGAAGTGGACCTTGACGCGCGCGTAGCCGTCGACCCAGAGCGGCTGGTTCTCCGGACTCACCACGATGGCGGTTTCGCTGGCGCAGTGCGGCTTTTTCTTCGGACGGTTCCTGAAGAACGTATTCGCGGGTTGCAGCACGAAGTCGCTCACGCACTGGCGCGGTTCATCGTTCTCTCCCTCACCGGAAGACTGCGAATCCTGCTGCGCATTGCGGATATCGAGCGTGGTCGACACCACCAGGTATTCCGCGTTCACGTCCTGCTGCGGATGGTCGTCGAGCCAGAACGTCTTCCCGGTGATGAGCCCGCGCAGATTGCCCCGGCCCTTCAGGCGCAGGCCGTGGCGGCGCATGGCATCGACGCGCACGCTCGCGAGGTATCGCGCTTCATCCTCGTGACGGTTCCGTTCACCGGATAGTCCGGACTCCCCGGCGAGCGGCTGCGCGTAGTCGCCCCAGCCGTGCTGTTCGATGCTGTCGCAGGCGCTTTCGCTGTAGCTCGCGTATCCGCCCTCGAACCGAGCGCCGGGGCGCGTGTAGTCGTAATCGGTCAGGCTGACCTTGCCCGCCGTGATCCGGCGCGAGACCTTGAGCCGGTGGATATGCTCTTCATCGACCCGCCGGCTCTCGGGCGCGCGATAGCGGATGCGCCGGTACGCGTCGTCGTGCCGCTTGTGCGAGCCGGGGGAATCGCAGAGCACCAGCGTCAGGCCGTCGAACAGATAGTAGAGGCCCCATTCCCGCCAGAGGCGCGTGAGAAATGCGAAGTCGGATTCCCACATCTGGCGGACATAGTCGCGCTTCGGGTAGCTGCGTTCCGTGCCGGGGCCACCGAGTTCCATCACGACAGGATAGGGATAGCGCGCCTTGAGTATCGCAGAGGTGATATCCACGACGCTCATGTCCTGGAAGATCCGGCTCTCGCGGTTCTTCGTGGCGAGCCACAGCCACGGGCGCACGATGAAGCGGTAATAGGCGTGCCGGTCGTCGCTACCCATCTGCCTGACGCCAGTGATGAGGCCAGAGATCGTGCGGCTGCCGGTGGCGGCGGTTGCCGCGTCGCCGCCGCAGGCAATCGACACGTCGATCACCTGGCCGATCAGGCGATCGGGCACGACCTGTTGCCGCGCCTGCCATAGCGGAAGCGTCGGTCTTTCGATCGTCGCCACGTCGAGCGCGTACCGGTAGAGCCTGCCCAGGGCTTCGGTGCCGTGCAGACGCAACGGCGCGAGCAGCGGCTCATTGCCCCAGGTCGGCAGCGTGTCACAGAAGATAGCTAAAGTGCGGTCCCACGGTGGTTTGGACATGCGTGCATCGAGTGATGGGTCGAGCCCACAGTATCGAAAGCACCTATCCCACCGTCTATAGGAATTGGACTAATTTTTATCCTGAGCAGGCAAATTACTCAATCTGCATAGCTAATTGAGATAGGCCGGTTTGATCTGTTTAGTGATCCTGTACAGCAATACGAATTAATCCCGTTGAATCCGCTGCAAAGAGAAATACAAATAAAAAATCAGAAAAGAAACGGCGAATATGATTGAAGCCGAGGGCCATCCGGGGCGGGCCCGCGCAACCGTGCCGTACTGAATAACACTTCGGCGGTATTAAAAAAGAATGGCAGCCGTGAGCGAACCCGATAACAAATCGCCGCGAATATAAATTACTGCGCGCTTGCACGAACCTGAACAGGAACGACAGTTCTGCGTAAGCAGGGGAATAAACAAAGTGGCGAACAGGGCGGCAAGCAACGCAACCGGCAGAGCAGCGAACAGAACAGCAAATCTCCGCGAAAAGCGGAATCTGGCGCATCGAATCCTAAATATTGGTGATTCGAAGCATGTATTCACGCATTTGCGCACTCATCGTCCTCGGCGCCCGCCGTACGTGCACAACCCTACGGCGATTCGGCCCCGGTGCGAGCGTCGCTCCTGTTTATTACAATAAAGTTTAAATTTGAAAGGTAATTTAAGTAAATTGAAAGTAAAATTTCTTAAAGGTTCCCTGTCATAAAAAAAGAACATACGGACTCGATAATCCCGCTGCGTTAGAAAAATACGGATTTGTTCCGTTTGGGCGGAAAAAAGTTGTACATGCAAACCACCAGGGGTCCCATAATGCCGGTCAGTTCAACACCACGTACTACCCTTCTTTTAACCTCGATCGCGGCGGCCTGCGTGCTGGCAGCTTGCGGCGGCAACGACAATCCGTCGACGGCAAGCAACGGCGGCGGCAACAGCCCGACCCCGACGCAAACCACGACGTTCTCGGGCGTCGTGACCGCCGCGGCTTTCAAGCCGGGCAACGCATCGGGTAACCCGACGATCGCCGCCGGCTACTACGCGGGCGCGACGGTTTGCGTCGACGCGAACGGCAATGGCGTGTGCGATGCGTCGGAAACGAGCACGACGACCGACAGCAAGGGCCACTTCACGCTGAAGACCTCGGCGACCGGCCAGTTGATCGCCGACATCAGCACCAAGGCAACCAACACGGCAAGCGGCGCGGCCGTGCCGAGCCACCTGATCCTGCGTGCTTCGGCCGCGCAGATCGCCGACCAGGGCGCGGCTAACGTCGTCATCAGCCCGATGTCGAGCGAAGTGCAGCGTCTCGTCGAAGCGAACGGCAGCAGCTACGCCACCGAGAAGGCCAACCTCGCAACGCGCCTGAGCGGCCCGGCCCTCGGCGCATCGTCGGTGACGGTGAGCGCGACCGACGCGCTCGGCGACGTGAACACGCTCTCGGGCGCCGAACAGCAAGCGCTGCTGTTCGAAGACAACCAGCTCGAAAACCGCTACACGTACGCGACGACCAAGCTCGATCGCGGCGACATGTATCCGGACAACCTCGCGATGACGGGCGGCGATCCGTCGCTCATCGGCACCTCGGGCGTGATCCAGGCAACGGCCGTGAAGTCGTCGCAGACGCAGGCGAAGATCACGTACGCACAGGCGCAGCAGGCCGCGTTCAACGTCGAAGGCGTGCCGCGCTACGACAACGTGTTCGTGATCATGCTCGAAAACCACAGCGTGGGCCCGACGCCGGGCACGCCGGGCATTTTCGGTTCGACGAACGCACCGTTCATCAACCAGTTCCTGACCAGCAACAACCAGTTCACGACCTACTACGCGACCGGCAACCCGAGCGAGCCGAACTACACGGCACTCGGCGGCGCGGACGACTGGGGTATCGTCGACGACAACTGGTGGGGCTGCGGCGCGGGCACGAGCGGCGCGAACGCACCGACCGACGCGGCCTTCGCCGGCGGCACCGCTTCGGACGGCCAGCCGCTCGTCGCGACGACCGCACTGCCGCCGCAAGACACGAACCATCTGACGGGCCTGACGAGCGCGGCCTGTACGACGGTCGGTTCTTCCGCGAACCACAACGTCGCGGCGCCGAACCTCTTCACGCTGCTGTCGCAAGCGGGCATGACGTGGCGTACCTACAGCGAGTCGATGAACCCGGGTCAGGACCCGCGTTCGGACAGCATCGCCGAACCGACGATCTCGGCCGCCTACACGGGCCCGGGCGCGAACGGCACGGCCTACCCGATGCCTGGCGCGCTGTACAAGACCAAGCACAGCCCGGCAATGCCGTATCAGCTGGCGCGTAATCTGCCGGAGTTCTTCGCCGACAACCGCACGATCTTCGGCACGCAGTACCCGGCGTCCGCCCTGGCTACGTCGAAGGACTATTCGATCCCGACGAACTACAACTACGACCAGTTCAGCACCGACCTCGCGAACGGCGACGTGGGCAACCTGAACTTCATCATGCCCGACCAGTGCGACGACATGCACGGCACCGGCTCCGATCCGTCCTGCTCGAGCGGCAGCACCGCCATCGTGCAGCGCGGCGACGACTACGTGCGTCAGGTCGTGACGAAGATCCAGGCTTCGCCGCTGTGGACCAACAAGAAGCGCAAGGTCGCGATCGTCGTGATGTTCGACGAAGGCGAAGGCAGCTCGACCTCGTGCTGCGGCTGGAACCCGGTGACGTCGAACGTCAACCAGGCACCGCTCACGTTCTCGAACGGCAAGTACTCGCCGGTCACGACGACGCTGTACAACCAGGGCAACCATGGTCACGGCAACTCGGTGTTCGGCGTAGCAACGAACCAGGCGAGCGCGGGTGTGGTCGACAGCGACGAGTACAGCCACTTCTCGTTCGTGCGTACGATGCAGGACATGTTCCAGATCGGCGACCCGGCACAGCCGCAAACGTACCTTGCTCGCGCGAAGTACACCGAGTCGTTCATCGCCGCGAACGTGCTGAACCTGCCGGAACTCGCGGGCAGCGCGGATACGCACTTCGACTCGGTCCGTCCGATGAACCACGCGTACATCACGCCGGCGACCTACACGCAGAAGCTGAACCCGGTCGACGTGACGGGCACCTCGCTGGCTTCGCGCCAGGCGGGTCCTGACGCGAACCAGACCAACGTCTGGGCGCTGAGCAAGTAAGCGGTCGACCTAAGCGGCGGACCGACACACGCAGGGCGCAGCGCGCGCCCTGCGTGTGCAACCCGGCGCCGCAACGCTGCCTGCCGGACCACGGATCATGTGGTCCGGCAGTTTTCCATTCCGTTCGTCCCATTTCCACGCGGCCTTAAGTCGTACGCGCACTCAGCCAGGTCCTTCCACGGACCAAGCCAGGACCGCCCGGCAATCGGACTCAGGTAACACGATCAGGCTCAACACATCGATATGCGAAAAGTTTCTCTCGGCGTGCTTTGCGCGCTTTCCCTCGTATTGGCCGCCTGCGGCGGCGGGGGCAGCGATAGCGGCAGCAACGGCGGCAACGGATCGAGCCAGACCTCGGCGCCGGGCGGCGGCGAAACGGGTAGCGTTGCGCCGCCCGCCGCCGTCACGCTGAGCGCGGCGGCCCAAGTCGGCAAGCAACTGTTCTTCGATCAGAATCTGTCGGGCGGCAAGAACATGTCCTGCGCGACCTGCCATAGTCCGCAGTACGCGTACGGACCGCCGAACAGCCTGTCGGTGCAGCTCGGCTCCGATCCTTCGCTGGCCGGTCAGCGCGCGGTGCCCTCGCTGCGCTACAAGTCGATGACGCCGCCCTACAACGACGTCGCCGACAATCCCGACGGCATCACGCAGAACGCGCCGGGCGGCGGCTTCATGTGGGACGGCCGCGCGACGACGCTGGCGACCCAGGTCTCGCTGCCGCTGCTCAATCCGCTCGAAATGAACAACACGTCGGCCGCGAACGTGGTCAAGGTCGTGCAGGGCGCCTCGTATGCGCCGCTGTTCCAGCAGGCCTTCGGCTCGGGCGTGTTCGCCAACACCGACGCCGCGTTCGCCGACGTCGGCCTCGCGATCCAGGCCTACGAGACGGAAGACCCGAGCTTCGCGCCGTATTCGAGCAAGTTCGATCTGTTCGAATCGAACAAGGTGGGCGGCACGTTGACGGCGGCCGAGCTGCGCGGCCTCGAACTCTTCAACGACACCGACAAGGGCGCCGGCTGCGTGGCCTGCCACTACGCGGGCGCGAACTTCAACGGCTCGGTCGGTCTGATGACGGACTTCACGTATCAGGCGATCGGCGTGCCGCGCAACGACACGCAGATTCCCGACAACCCCGACCCGATCCCGAGCAACGCAACGACCTCGTACTACGACCTGGGTCTGTGCGGTCCGCTGAACAACCTCCACACGCCCGGCACCGCGACGAGCGGCGCGGGACCGGATTCGTTCACGGGCGTCAACGTGCCCGATCCGTATTGCGGCCGCTTCAAGGTGCCGACGCTGCGCAACGTCTCGACGCGCACCGCGTTCTTCCACAACGGCGTGTTCCATTCGCTCGTGCAGGTGCTGAACTTCTACAACACGCGCGACACGAACCCGGAATACTGGTATCCGAGCACCGGCGGCGATACGACCCACATGGTGCAGAACCCGTCGTTCGCGCTGTTCCCGAGCGCCGCATCGGGGGCGACGGCGACGCCGTTCAACGATCTGCCGGTCGCCTACCAGGGCAACATCGACGAAGAACTGCCGATGGGCCAGGGGCAAACCGACGCGGGCGGCACGACTGCGGCGGACGGCGCGCTGGCCCGCCCGGTCCACTCGACGCCGCAGCTGACGCAGCAGAACATCGCCGATCTGGTCTGCTTCCTGAACACGCTGACGGACGGCTATCAGCCGCCCGCCACGCCCCCCACGAGCGGCGCATGCGTGAACTGACGACGCATCGATGACGATCCGCGCGCGGCCGGCTTCTCGTGGAGCGGCCGCGCGCCGGCGTTCGGGCCGTCGTGCCTCGGACCGCCGGCACCGCTGCCGCGCGCGCATCGCCTGCCGCCTGCCGCACCTAGCCGTTCAATAAGCCATCCAACCTGAGCAACAACACCATGACGCGACGTACCACCGCCGTCCGCCTTGCCGGCGGCGCGCTTTCCCTGTTTGCCCTGACCTTCGTCGCCGGCTGCCATGACAAGAGCCAGGACGCCAATCAGGAAAACTTCACGGCCGCCATCAACGATTTCCTCGGCCAACGCGGTCACCTGTGCCTCGCCAAATACGACTGGCCGATCTACACCACCACCGACGATCGCACCGCGGGCACGCGCGACGCCGTGCAGATGCCGGTGCTCGAAAAGCTCGGCCTCGTGACGGGTAAGGACATGATGGTCGAGCGCGTCGACGCCGGCGGCAAGAAGATCACCGCGGCCGCGCGCCAGTACGAACTGACCGACGAAGGCAAGAAGTACTACCTGCACATTCCGGAAGTGGTCGCGACCGGCACGTCGCGCGTCACGCATCCGGCCGACTTCTGCGCGGCCACGCTGACGCTCGACAAGGTCGTGGGCTGGGAGCGGCCGATGCAGCTCGACGGCAAGACCGTCACGTCGGTGGTCTACACGTACAAGGTCGAGCCGGCGCCGTGGGCGAAGGACGCCGACGCGCAGCGCGTGTTTCCGATGGTCAAGCGTGTGATCGAAGGCGCGGGCACGATGCAGTTGCGCGAGGGCATGCACCTGACCTCGAAGGGCTGGGTCGCCGACGAGATTTTCCAGCGCTGAAGCGGAACGCGCAGGCGGCGCAACGTGCGGGCCGGGCGCGCTGCCCGGCACCTGGGGTGCCTCGAACCTGAAACGCTCAGGTCCGCCCGGCGCTCAGGCCTGCTGGCGCGGCACGAAGCGGCGCGCGCGCAGCCATTTCGTCGCGACCCACTTCTCGCCCGAGCGCAGCGGCGTGCTCGCATGCAGCGAACTCGGATCGGCAAGGCCGAAGCGGTTGCCGTATTCGAAGTAGAGCGCGTGACCGCGCTGCGGCGTCACCGACCAGCCGAGTTGCGGGAACACCGTTTCGCCGCCGTCTTCCACGTCGTTCAGATACATCAGCAGCGTGCCGACGCGCTGGCCGCTGCGCGCGATCGACTCGCGATTCGCCTCGTTGCCCGCGATCAGATAGTCGACGTGCGGCGTCGATTCGGCGCCTTCCTCGTAGTTCAGCATTTGCAGCCCCTCGCCGTTCTCGGCCGGCAGGCCCGTGAGTTCGGCGATGCGCGCTTCGAGGCGCGCGATCAGCGGCGTCTCGGCGAGGCGGAAAAACATCCCGTAGCTGCTGCGATGACCGGCCACGACGTTGCGGCCCGTCACCGGATCGACGACGGTCGAGCGGTCGAGGCGCGGCCGCGCGAGCGCAATCAGCTGCTCGCATTCGTCGGCGCTCAGAAAGTTGGCGAGATGCACGGCGGCGGGCCGTTGCAGGCGCGACAGCACGCGCACCTTGCGCTCGCCGAGCTGAAGCTGCGCGCCGTCGCGCACGCGCAGCGGTTCGGCTTCGTAGCTGAGCGGCGCGGCGCCCACTTCGAGCTTGTCGCCCGGCATCGGCGTGCCGTAGAGGAACGCGGCGGACACGGCGTTGACCATCGCCGCCGCGAGTTCGGCCGCGTTGTTGCGGCTGACCAGCTCGTTGACGATCGCTTGCGGCGCGACGCCGCGCGTGAGATTGGCGGCGATCCAGTCGCGCACTTCGGCGGGAAAATTGACGGTGATGGACATCGGGGTGACAGGCGCGCGGCCTGGAGGGTTATGTCGCGGAAAGAGGCGGGAAAGAAGCCGGGCTCGCATGATAGCGGTCGATTGTGACGCGCTTTAGACAGCGGAGCGGGTCCTGCCGGGGCGGCCCGGCCGTTTTTCGTTACCGCATATTGCAGCCGCGCGCGGCCGGCCACGGCCGATCGATCCCCTTCCACGCGGCCCCGAGCCCGCCTGTCCGGGCGCCGCGCGGGGCCGCGTTGCCTTTCACCGCGTCAACTGTTGCACCGCTGTAACTCAAGCGTTCGGCAGCCCGGCTACATTGGCGCCATGCGGGCATCGCGCTTGCGTGCCGTTGGCGCCTCGATACGCGGCCCGATACGCGGTCCCAAGCACGGCCCCGCTTCCTTACGTTCAGATAACAGCACGTCCAGAGGACTTCGACTGATGACAACGCGCGCAAACCATGGCACTTTTGCGCAGTCCCATCAGAGGACGACGTTTCCACCGATCATCGACGCTACTATCCGTCCACGGAGATCAACATGAGCGAAGCCGTGTCCCCGCCGCCGAAGCGCTCCCGACGCGGGCTCGTCATCTTCGTGGCGATCGTGCTCGTGCTGATCGCGCTGGTTGCGATGCATGTGCTGACGCGCAAGAAGCCCGCGCGCGAGAACACGGCCATCGTCGTTACGGTCGCGAGCGCGACGCTCGGCTCGATGCCGGTCACGCTGAGCGAGCTCGGCACGGTGACGCCCACCGCCACCGTGACCGTGCTGCCGCAACTGAGCGGCTACCTGACCGAGGTCGGCTATCACGAAGGCCAGGAAGTGCAGAAGGGCCAGTTCCTCGCGCAGATCGATCCGCGCCAGTACCAGATCAGCAAGCAGCAGGCGCAGGCGACGCTCGCCAAGGACCGCGCCTCGCTCGCCCAGGCGCGCGCCGATCTCGCGCGCTACACGCAGTTGAACGAGCGCAAGTCGATCGCGCAGCAGACCTTCGCCGATCAGCAGTTCCTCGTGCAGCAGGACGAGGCGGCCGTGCAGGCCGATCTCGCCAACATCGCGCAATTCGATCTCGATCTCGCCTATTGCCGCATCACCGCGCCGATCGCCGGCAAGGTCGGCCTGCGCCTCGTCGATCCGGGCAACTACGTGACCGCGTCGTCGTCGACGGGGATCGTCGTCATCACGGCGGTCAAGCCGACCACGGTGCAGTTCACGGTGCCGCAGGACGCGCTTGCCTCGATCGTGCAGCGCATGAACAGCGGCGCGAAATTGCCGGTCACCGCGTATTCGAGCGACAACGCGCGCGAGATCGCCACCGGCACGCTCTACGCGATCAGCAACCAGATGGCGACCGCGACCGGCACCGTGACCTTGCGGGCCACCTTCGCCAACGACGACGAGGCGCTGTTCCCGAACGAGTTCGTCAACGTGAAGCTGCTCGTCGATACGATGAGCAACGCCGTGCTCGTGCCGACCGCCGCGGTGCAGACCGGCGCGCCGGGCGACTACGTGTATCTGGTCAATGCGAACGGCACGGTGTCGGTGCACAAGGTGAAGCTCGGCCCGAGCGACGGCAGGAATACGGTGATCCTCTCCGGCCTCGCGGCGGGCAACCAGGTCGTGACGGACGGCACCGACCGGCTCAGCGACGGCGCGAAGATCGAGCCGGCCCATGCGAAGCCCGCGGCGGCGGGCGTGAACGGCGCGAGCGGCGCGGCTGGCGAGGGTGGCATGGGCGGTGCGGCGGCGAAGCCCGAGGCCGCTTCGGAGAGCGGCTTCAAGCGCCTCCTGCAGCGCGTTTTTCCGCCTGCCGCGAAGCCCGCTGCGCCGGCGTCGTCATCCGCCGCTTCGTCGTAACGGACCGCCGCGCCGATGAACATCTCGCGCCTCTTCATTCTCCGACCGGTCGCGACGCTGCTGCTGATGATCGCGCTCGTGCTCGTCGGGCTCGTCGCGATGCGCGTGCTGCCGGTCTCGTCGCTGCCGAACGTCGACTATCCGACGATCCAGGTGCAGACCTTCTATCCGGGCGCGAGCCCGAGCGTGATGGCGACCACCGTCACCGCGCCGCTCGAAGTGCAGCTCGGCGAAATTCCCGGCTTGCAGCAGATGACCTCGTATAGCTCGGACGGCGCCTCGGTCATCACGCTGCAGTTCGATCTCTCGCTGAACCTCGACATCGCCGAGCAGAACGTGCAGCAGGCGATCAACGCGTCGAACAGCTATCTGCCCTCGGGCCTGCCCGCACCGCCGACTTACGCGAAGGTCAATCCGGCCGACCAGCCGATCCTCACGCTCGCGGTCACCTCGAAGTCGATGTCGCTGACGCAGTTGCAGGACGTCGCCAACAACCGCCTCGGCACGAAGATTTCGGAAGTCTCGGGTGTCGGCGTCGTGACGACGAGCGGCGGCAACGTGCCGGCGATCCGCGTCGAGGCGGACCCGCACAAGCTCGCCGCCTACGGCCTCAATATCGACGATCTGCGCACGCTGCTCAGCTACGTCAACGTGAGCCAGCCGAAGGGCAATTTCGACGGCCCGGACCTCGACTACACGATCAACGGCAATGACCAGATCACCGATCCGAAGGACTATCTCGACACGGTGATCGCGTATCAGAACGGCTCGCCGGTGTTCCTGCGCGACGTCGCGCGCGTGAGCCAGGCGCCGCAGGACGTCGAGCGCGGCGCGTGGTACAACGGCTCGCCCGCGATCGTGCTGAACGTGCAGCGGCAACCGGGCGCGAACGTGATCGCGACCGTCAACCAGATCATGAAGGAGTTGCCGCAACTCGAATCGACGCTGCCGGCCGGCATGAAAGTGACCGTGGTGTCGGACAGCACCGGCGTGATTCGCGCCTCGGTCGCGGACGCCGCGTTCGAGCTGATTCTCGCGATCGTGCTGGTGGTCGCGGTGATCTTCGTGTTCCTGCGCAACGTGCCCGCCACGCTGATTCCGAGCGTCTCGGTGCCGGTCTCGCTGATCGGCACGCTGGCCGTGATGTACCAGCTGAACTACTCGATCGACAACCTCTCGCTGATGGCGCTCATCATCGCGACCGGCTTCGTGGTCGACGACTCGATCGTGATGATCGAGAACATCGTGCGCTATCTGGAAGAGGGCATGACGCCGCTCGAAGCCGCGCTCGAAGGCGCGGGGCAGATCGGCTTCACGATTCTCTCGCTGACCGTTTCGCTGATCGCGGTGCTGATTCCGCTGCTGTTCATGGGCGGCGTGATCGGGCGTCTGTTCAGCGAATTTGCGGTGACGCTCGCGGTCACGATCGTGATCTCGGCCATCGTCTCGCTGACGGTCGTGCCGATGCTGTGCGCGCGCATGCTGCGCGCGCAGGCCGAGCGGCATCCGAGCCGCTTCGAGCGCATCAGCGAGGGCCTGTTCGACAAAACGCTCGCCGCCTACGAGCGCGGCCTCGCGTGGGTGCTCGACCATCAGACGCTGACGCTGATGGTCGCGATCGGCACCGTCGTGCTGACCGGCCTCCTGTACGTGGTGATTCCGAAGGGCCTGTTCCCGGTGCAGGACGTCGGCGTGATCCAGGGCATCAGCGTGGCCGACAACTCGGTTTCGTACTCGGCGATGGTCAAGCGCCAGAGCGCGCTCGCCGAGGAGATCCTGAAGGACCCGGACGTGGTTTCGCTGACCTCGTACGTCGGCATCGACGGCATCAATGCGACGCTCAACAACGGCCGCTTCCTGATCAATCTGCGCGATCGCGACCAGCGTTCCGACACCGCGCAGGAAGTCGCGCGGCGGCTCGCGCAGGAAGTCGCGCAGGTGCCCGGCGTGAAGCTCTACATGCAGCCCGAGCAGGACCTGACGCTCGATACGACCGTCTCGCCGAACCAGTACAGCTTCGTATTGCGCGGACCGAGCCAGCAGGCGTTCCAGCAGTACGTGCCGGACCTCGTCGCGCGGCTGAAGCGCATTGCGTCTCTCGAAGACGTGCAGAGCGACCTCAATAGCGACGGCCTCAGCGTGAACGTCGAGGTCAACCGGCAACTGGCCGCGCGCTTCGGCATCACGCCCGCAACGATCGACAACGCGCTGTACGACGCGCTCGGCCAGCGCATCGTGTCGACGATCTTCGAGCAGTCGAACCAGTACCGCGTGATTCTCGTCGCCAAGCCGGAGACGCTGCCGAGCGTGCAATCGCTCGGCAATCTCTATCTGCCGAGTCAGACCAGCAGCACGGGGCAGGTGCCGTTGTCGGGCATCGCGAAGATCGAGATCAAAAAATCGCCGCTCGTCATCAGCCATCTCGCGCAGTTCCCCTCGGTGACGATCTCGTTCAATCTCGCGAAGGGCGCCTCGCTGAGCACGGCGGTCAAGGAGATTCACGCGGCCGAGCAGGCCGTGAACCTGCCGCCGTCGATCACCTCGTCGCTGCAAGGCGCAACCGCCGCGTTCGAGGATTCGCTTTCCAGCGAGGTCTATCTGCTGATCGCGGCGCTCGTCGCCGTGTATATCGTGCTCGGCGTGCTGTACGAGAGCTTCATCCATCCGGTCACGATTCTCTCGACGCTGCCCTCGGCCGGCATCGGCGCCTTGCTCGCACTGATGCTCGCGGGCAGCGATCTCGACGTGATCGGCATCATCGGCATCGTGCTGCTGATCGGCATCGTCAAGAAGAACGCGATCATGATGGTGGACTTCGCGCTCGACGCCGAACGCAATCACGGCAAGCCGCCGCGCGAGGCGATTTTCCAGGCGTCGCTGCTGCGCTTCCGCCCGATCCTGATGACCACGCTCGCGGCGATGCTCGGCGCGCTGCCGATGCTGCTCGGCACCGGCACGGGGTCGGAACTGCGCCGGCCGCTCGGTCTCGCGATCATCGGCGGCCTGACGCTGAGCCAGATGCTGACGCTGTTCACCACGCCGGTGATCTATCTGTTCTTCGACCGCATGGCGGCGCGCGTGAAGCGCTGGCGCGCCGCGCGCAACCCGCGCGGCGGCAACGACGGCAGCGAGTCCGGTGAGCCGCCGCCCGCGGGCGGCACCGAGGGCGCGCCGTGAACATCCCGGCGCTCTTCATCCGGCGGCCGGTGGCGACCACGCTGCTCGCCATCGCGATTCTGATCTCCGGCACGCTCGCGTATTTCCGCCTGCCGGTCGCGCCGCTGCCGAACATCGCGTTTCCGGTGATCGTCGTGCAGGCGAACATGGCGGGCGCGAGCCCGGACATCATGGCGGCGACGGTGGCCGAGCCGCTCGAGAGGCGGCTCGCGACGATGGCCGACGTCGAGGAGCTGACCTCGATCAACTACGTCGGCTCGTCGCTGATCGTCGTCGAGTTCGGCCTGAAGCGCGACATCAACGGCGCGGCGCGCGACGTCGAAGCGGCGATCCAGGCCGCGCGCGCCGATCTGCCGACCACCTTGCGCAGCAATCCGAGCTATCGCCAGTACAACCCGGCCGACGCGCCGATCATGGTGCTGTCGCTGACTTCGGACACGCTGACCAAGGCGCAGCTTTACGATTCCGCCGATTCGGTGATCCAGCAGCAGCTCTCGCAGGTACAGGGCGTCGGCCAGATCACGCTCGGCGGCGGCGCGTTGCCGAGCGTGCGCGTCGAGTTGCAGCCGGGCAAGCTCAACAGCTACGGCATCGGCATGGAAGACGTGCGCGCGGCGATCAGCGCGGCCAATGCCGACAGCGCCAAGGGCCATCTCGACGTCGGCGCTCAGCGCTATGTCGTCACGTCGAACGATCAGATCACGAAGGCGGCGCCGTATCGCGACCTCGTGGTCGCTTATCGCGACGGCGCGCCGGTGCAGTTGCGCGACGTCGCCGAGGTGCGCGACTCGAACGAAAACATCCGCAATGCGGGGCTCTTCAACGGCAAGTCGGCGATTCTCGTGATCGTCTATCCGATGCCGGGCAGCAACGTCGTGAGCACCGTGCGGCAGATCCGCAGCGTGCTGCCGTCGATCGAGGCGACGTTGCCGAGCAGCGTGCACGTGGGCGTCGCGATCGATCGCTCGGAGTCGGTCACGTCGTCGGTCGGCGATACCGAGCGCACCCTGTTCATCGCGATGCTGCTGGTGGTCGGCGTCGTGTTTATCTTCCTGCAGTCGCCGCGCGCGACGCTGGTGCCGGCCGTGGCGCTGCCACTGTCGATCATCGGCAGCTTCGGGCCGATGTATCTGCTCGGCTATAGCATCGACAATCTTTCGCTGATGGCGCTGACGATCGGCACCGGCTTCGTCGTCGACGACGCGGTCGTCGTGCTCGAAAACGTCGTGCGCCATATGGAGCTGGGGCTGAGTCCGAAAGAGGCCGCGCTGAAGGGCGCGGGCGAGGTCGGCTTCACGGTGATCTCGATGAGCCTCTCGCTGATCGCGGTGTTTCTGCCGATCATCCTGTTTCCGGGCATCGTCGGGCTGATGTTCCACGAGTTTGCGATCACGCTGTCGATCGCGATCGTCATCTCGCTCGTGATCTCGCTGACGGTCACGCCCGCGATGTGCGCGTACGTGCTGAGCCGCGAGAACGCCGGCCATTCGAAAGCGCGCTGGGCGCGGTGGATCGAACGGCAATTCGAGCGCTTCAAGGCGCTCTACGCTCGCTCGCTGACGGCCGTGCTCGATCATGCGCGGCTCGTCATCCTGCTGCTGTTCGCGCTGCTGATCGGCAACGTGTTCCTGCTGAAACTGGTGCCGGCCACCTTCTTTCCCGAGCAGGACACCGGCATCCTGATCGGCCAGATCATCGCCGACCAGAGCATCTCGTTCCCGGCCATGCAGAAGAAGCTCGCGCAGTTGCAGGCGATCGTGCAGAAAGACCCGGCGGTGCTGTCGGTCGCGGGCTTCACGGGCGGCCGCGCGCTCAATAGCGCGAACGTGTTCATCGAACTGAAGCCGCTGTCGGAGCGCCACGCGACGGCCACCGAGGTCGTGAACCGGCTGCGGCCCAAGCTCAACGAAGTGTCGGGCGCGCGGCTCTTCCTGCAGGCGCAGCAGGACCTGCGCATCGGCGGCCGGCAGTCGGCGGCCGAGTATCAGTACACGCTGACGAGCGACGATTCCGCGGCGCTCTTCAAGTGGACGCCGAAGCTCGTCACCGCGCTCGCGAAGACGCATGGACAACTGCTCGACGTGAACTCGGACCTGCAGCAGAACGGCCTGCAAACCTATGTGAAGATCAATCGCGCGACGGCGGCGCGCTACGGCTTCGCGCCGAACCAGGTCGACAACGTGCTGTACGACGCGTTCGGCCAGCGCACCGTGTCGACGATCTACAACCCGCTCAACCAGTACTTCGTCGTGATGGAAGTCGCGCCCGAGTACTGGCAGTATCCGCAGGCGCTCGACCATATCTATCTGAGCACGGCCTCGGGCAACCCGGCCGGCACGGCCGCCACGCAGATGCCGGGCGCCACGGTGTCGGCGGCGAGCGCGCAGAGCGGCAGCGCCTCATCCAACACCAACGCGCGCAATGCGAATGCGCAGTCGAACGCGACGAACAACAGCATCGCCAACAGCAAGGGCGGCAGTTCGACCGGCAGCGCGGACAGCACGGCCGCCGAAACGATGGTGCCGCTCTCGGCGATGGCCTCGTATTCGAACAGCCACACGGCGACCCAGGTGAATCACCAGAGCGGCCTCGTGGCCGCGACGATCTCGTTCAACCTGTCGCCCGGCGGTTCGCTGAGCCAGGCGGGGCAGACGATCGAGAGCACGAGCCGCGAGATCGGCATGCCCGCGAGCATTCACGGCGCGTTCGCGGGCGCGGCGGCGGCCTATTCGCAGTCGGTCGGCACGGTGCCGCTGCTCGTGATCGCGGCGCTCGGCGTCGTGTATATCGTGCTCGGCGTGCTGTACGAAAGCTCGATCCATCCGCTGACGATTCTCTCGACGCTGCCGTCGGCGGGCATCGGCGCGACGCTCGCCTTGCTGATCTTCAACACGCCGTTCTCGGTGATCGCGCTGATCGGCATCATTCTGCTGATCGGCATCGTCAAGAAGAACGGCATCATGATGGTCGACGTCGCGATCCAGTTGCAGCGCCAGGAGCGCATGCCCGCGCGCGACGCGATCCACGCGGCCGCGCTGATCCGCCTGCGGCCGATCATGATGACGACGTTCGCGGCCGTGCTCGGCGCGGTGCCGCTCGCGGTCGGCATGGGCCAGGGCGGCTCGCTGCGTCAGCCGCTCGGTATCACGGTGATGGGCGGCTTGCTCCTGAGCCAGGTGTTTACGCTGTACACGACGCCGGTGATCTATCTGTACCTCGACCGCCTGCGCGCGCGGCTCGTCAGATGGTCCGACGGCCTGCGCTGGAACCGCGACGCGAAGCCGGGGCAACCGGATACGAAGGCATGACCATGAAGATTTTCATCACACGTTTGGGTGCGCGGGATTCGGCGCAGCGTGCGCGTAGCGCGAGCCGTGCTTCGGCCCGTGGCGGCGATGTCGGCCGCGCCGGTTCATGGCGTTGGCCGTCCGCCGCGACGCTCGCCGTTACGCTGCTCGCGCTGCTGAATGCCGGCTGCATGGTCGGCCCCGACTATCACCGGCCGCAGGTGCGCGTGCCCGCTACCTATGCCGAACTGCCGGGCTGGACCCAGGCCGAGCCCAACGCGGGCGCGCCGAAGGGTACGTGGTGGACCGCGTTCAACGATCCGCTGATCGACGAACTCGAACCGCTTGTCGCGGTATCGAACCAGACCGTGCGCGCGGACTACGCGAACTACCAGGAAGCGCTTGCCGAAGTGCGCGCCGCGCACGCGAGCCTGTTCCCGACGCTCGGCGCGACCGGCTCGGCCACGCGCGAGCGCGCCTCGGCCACGACGCTGAACGGCACGGCGACGCGCATCGCCAACGCGGGCTCGCTCGAAGGCAACGTCAGCTGGGCGCCGGACCTGTGGGGCCAGGTGCGCCGCACGGTCGAGGAGAACGCGGCGAACGCCCAGGCCACCGAAGCGACGCTCGCGAATGCGACGCTCTCCGAGCAGGTGGCGCTCGCGACCGCGATCATCGAACTGCGCACGAGCGACGCGAACATCGACCTGTTGCAGCAGACCGTCGTCGCGTATCAGCACTTTCTCGACGTCGTCACCGAGCAGGACCGCGCGGGCACGATTGCGCCGAGCGACGTGATTACCGCGCGCACGCAGCTCAATACCGCGAAGTCCGATCTGATCGCGCTCGGCGTTGCGCGCGCGCAGTACGCGCATGCGATTGCGGTGCTGGTCGGCAAGAACCCGGAAGAACTGTCGATCGCTCACGATCCCGGGATGCCGGTGCTGCCGTCGGTGCCGGTCGGCGTGCCGTCGACGCTGCTCGAACGCCGGCCCGACATCGCCGCGGCCGAGCGCAAGATGGCCGCGCAGAACGCGGCGATCGGCGTCGCGGTGTCCGCGTATTACCCGGAGATTTCGCTCTCGGGCGCGGCCGGCTTCACGCAGTCGCCGCTGGCCGGTCTGCTCAAGGTGGCGAACTACGTGTGGTCGCTCGGCGCCAGCGCGAGCGAAACGCTGTTCGACGGCGGCCTGCGCAGCGCCGACGTCGATGCGGCGAAAGCGGCCTACGATTCGGCCGTGGCCAGTTATCGCGGCACGGTGTTGACGGCGTTCCAGAACGTCGAGGACGATCTGTCCGGCTTGCGCATTCTCGCGGAGCAGGCCGACGTGCTCGAAGCGGCCGTGCGCGACGCGAACCGCGGCGCGGAGATCGCCTTCAACGAGTACCAGGCCGGCACCGTCGACTACACGACGGTCGCGACCGCGCAGGCCACGCAACTGAGCACGCAGCAGACCGCGTTGAACGTGCAGGAGTCGCGGCTGTTGCATGCAGCGTCGTTGTTCGGCGATCTAGGGGGCGGGTGGTCGGCGGATCAGTTGCATGACCCGCGTGGCGGGAGTGCGCGCGCGGCGGCGCAAAGCGGGGAGGCGGGGGCGGCTTCTGCGGCGGCGGTTTCCTCTGCTGCTGCGGCTGCATCCGCTGCCGTGAGCAACGGTGGCGCGAATCCGCCATGACGGTGCATCCACGGGCGGGTTGGCCCGTCTGCCGGTAACACGACACGACAAAAGGCCGCGCGCCGTTGCGGATATCATGCGCGGCTTGTCTTATACGAAGGCACATGACGGCATACGAAGACATACGCAGCATCACACAAGGAGAAACAGGCGTGGCAGGCACCAACGAGCACGAAGTCGACGAGAACGACAGCCGCGACCCGGCCGCACCGCGCGGCGAGCTGGCGGCGCAACCCGGCGAACCGCCGTCCGGCAATATGACCGTGCTCGGGCTGTTCATGATTTTTGCGCGCATCGGTCTGACGAGTTTTGGCGGCGGCCTGAGCGGCTGGTTCCTGCGCGAGTTCGTGCACGACCGCCACCTGATCAGCGAGGACGAATTCCTCAACGGCCTCGCGCTGTCGCAGGCGTTGCCGGGCGTCAACGTGAAGAATCTGGCGATCTGGGTCGGCTATCGCCTGTTCGGCTGGCGCGGCGCGATTGCGGGGTTCTGCGGCATCATCCTGCCGCCGGCCGTGGTGATCGTTCTGCTCGGCGTGTTCTTCGCGGCCATCGCCTCGTTTCCGCTCACGCATGTCGCGCTCGCGGGTGCGGCAGCCGGCGCGATCGGCTTGTCGCTGTCGATGGCGATTACGGCGGCGCACCGTCTGCCGCGCCGCGTGTTCCCCTATCTCGTTCTGGTCGCGACGTTCGCGGCTGTCGCGCTGTTTCGCGTGTCGCTCGTGTGGACCGTGCTGATCGGCGGCGCGATCAGCATCGGCTATGAATATGTGCGCGCTGCGCGAGTCATGGATCGTGAGCCGTGAGTGGTAGTAGGCCGTGTCGTTATACACAATGTGTCTGCTGTGCCGTGGCATCGAAATAGCCGGTTGACTTTCAATGACATGGTGCAGCGTTTGTAAGCTGTTCGTGCTCCACGTTTGCAATCCGCTTCGCGCGTATGCCTTGATGTCTGCGGCAAAGTCCATCGCAGGCGGCAAGCCATAGCAAATGGTCCTGACGCCGTGTTTTCTGTCGCTTTTGCGAGGCACGATGGGTATTCCAGCGTACACAAATGTTGACATTTCGTTGTCCAGCGGAACCCCAAAATCATCCATCGCCCATTCCATATCACTGTAGGCACCTGTTAGCTTGGCAGCCCAAACAATGACAGAGGAATTCGGAATGTTGGATCAACAGGATTCCGACGGAGTGCGCGTGGTGCTCAGTGCGCCGCAATTGGCTGCGGTACTGGCTCGCCAGTCGATCAGCCAGTCGGAGATGTCTTTCAATCGGATCTGGGGCGGTCTTCAGATCGTGGGTGGCGTGCTGGAAATGGTCGGGGCTGGGGCGCTCTGCGTGCTGCCCGAACCGACCATGGCGAGCAAGGCGGGATAATGGGCAATATCAGAAGTAGTGCGCGTCCACACGACACAAGTCCAGAATTGGGCGAAGTCTTCAGGTAGTGGTGGTCCCCTCACACTGATGCAGCACGTTGCGGGTGATGTCGGCTATGGAATAGAGAGGCAGACAGGAAAACTGACACGGATGAATGAGGTTGTCGTTGTGCTGAAATATCAAACCTGCAATGGAATGCCATACTACATTCTCACAGCTTACGTCGGATGAAGGAAAAAGTTATGCTGTCGGATCGCTACCCAAACCTGTATCAGTTGTTTGGCGCATACTTTAATCAGGATTCTGATTTATGGGGAGACACGATTCCGGAGATTGTTTCGTGCTACAGAAGGGACTGCCAACGGGAAAATCACCTCGAAATGATCCGCGAGATAGACTCGTTCATAAGCGAGCACCCGAATGATCTGGATTCTGCATTTGAAAAGGATTACGGACAGGATCTTGACCCGATGTTATGGGGCCATACAACTGCTTCGTTTCTCGAAGAATTGAAACACCTTCTGAGTGAGCAATAATCCGCCGGTTGCCGCGGGCACCGAAGGGCCGCGGCAACCAGGCACCCTTATCTCGCAGGCCCCCGCTTCATAAGGGGCTTGCGAGATAGGTATAACGTCATGGCGTTAGCCGCAGCTCGGGCAGTCAAACTTAAGAAGAACTCATCACGTGTCCAGAACGCTCATCGCACTGTTTTCGGTTTTTGCTCCGCTGTCGATCGTGACCGTCGGCGGCGGCCAGGGTGTCGTCGCCGAGATTCAGCGACAGGTCGTCGACGTGCATCACTGGATGACGCATGCGCAATTCCTCAGCGACTTCGCGATTGCGCGGCTCGCGCCCGGCCCGGGATCGCTGCTCGCGACGCTGATCGGCTGGCAGGTCGGTGGACTCGGCGGCGCGGTCGTCGCGACGCTCGCGTTATTCGGGCCGACCGCGTTTCTGATGTACGCGGTCGTGCACGTGTGGAACCGCCACGAGGGCGCGCGCTGGCTCAACGCCTTGCAGGCCGGTTTGCGGCCCGTTGCGGCGGGCCTGATTCTCGCGGCCGTCTATGTGCTGGTCGAGCAGCTCGAAGGCGGCTGGATTGCATGGCTTACCGCCGCGATTGCCACGCTGCTCGTGATGAAAACGCGCATCAACGCCTTGGTGCTGATTGCGGGCGGCGCGGTCGTGTTCGTGCTTGCGCATTTCGCGGGGCTGCTTTGAGTTAAGGCGCGCGCGATTCAACGCCCGGAAAGAACCGCATCCTCTATTTCATAGCGCTCGTCGCCGATCGAAATCAGGTTGATGCCGGCGTTATTCCGGGTCAGCGTATTGCCCGGCATCGGTCGATCGCCTGCTTTCATGGCCGCGCCGAGTACTCGTCCGTGCGCGTTGAACAGGATCACGCGCGTATTGCCATCGGGCCAGTAGATTACGACGCTCGCGGAGTGATTGCCATGACGAACGACACCGTACTTGCACATGGTCTTCGTCTTGCCGCCGCCGCGCTCGCAGGGCAGCGTGCCGGTCGTGCTGAAATACATGTCCTTGTCCGGCGTCTGCGCGGGCCAGCTTCGATCGTCGGCGGCGGGACCGCCCTCGGTGGCAATCGAAATCAGCGTCACGCCATCTGTTTCTCCCACCACGCGCGCACGTCGATGGTCGAGAATCGCATGCACGTCGGCGCTATTGCGCAGGCCCGGACAGCCGACGAGCATTGCCGTATGGTCGAGATAGTTCGCGGTCGCGGACGATTCGCCGAGCCGCCGGCATACATCGCCCGCATGCGGATAGCCATCGCCGAGCACCACGAACGACGCGGGCCACGCAAAATGCTTCGCGTTTGTCGTCGTGTTTGTTGCTGTGTTTATTGCTGTGCTTGCCGCGGCGATTGCCGAAGCACTGCTCCAACTCAAAGCGGCCGCGACGAGCGCCGTCAGCGTGGCATTCGAAGCAAAAGTGGCAGCAAAAGACCGGCTCGCGCATTTCATCGACTGTCTCCTTGCGTCGCTCATTGCCGTGTCGAGCCGCTTGCCAACGCGGCCTGCGCGCGCTGCAACCACTCGCGGTTATGTTCCCGCGCGTGACGCGGCCAGTGCCGCGCATCCTGAACGATTTCCGCGTACAGACTCTCGGCGCGCTGGCGATCGGCGGCGTCGGCCTGCGTGGCCAGCCAGTCCGCGAACAGGCAGCGCGGCGCGACATCGCTCGCACAGGTGAGCGCCTGCTCGAAGGCGGCGCGCGTGCCCGGCGCACCGAGCGCGGCCAGCGTGCGCGCATACAGCAGCGCCGGCTCGCCCTGATTGCGCGCCTGCGGATTGCCCGAGAACAGATTCGCCAGCGTCGCGTCGGCGGCGGTGTAGTCGCGCAGCGCGAACTGCGAGCGCGCGAGACCGAGCAGCAAGACCGGATCGTTGGCGAAAGGTCCGTTTGCCGCCGCCTGGAAATGTTCGAGTGCCTCGCGCGCCTCGCCGGCCGCGAGCAAGGCCTCGCCGAGCCGCATGCGATGCTGTACGGTCGGCGCGCGATCGAAAGCGGCGCGCGCTTCACGCAGCGCGCGATTCGGGTCGACGAATTGCGTAATGGCCTGGGTTGCGACGCGCGCGCCACGCGAATGCCGCAGACCCGGCAGATAGATCGCGAACAAATAGACGATGCTGCCGAGCATTGGGAAAGCGAACAGAATGAACAACCAGTAAAGGCCTTGTCCATTGCGTATCGCGTGGACGGCGAAAAAAATCGCAATGATGACGTGAAGACCGATTCCGAAGAAATAGGGCATATCGATTCAACCTTGGAGCCTGAAGGAGCGCGAGGGCGCATGAGCCGACGCCTGAGCCACACATGGTGGCATATGGTGGCACACGGCCGCGCCGGATTTCGACCGCACAGTGTATTACAGCGCGGCCCATGCGTATCCCCCGCAGCTGCCGAGCTTAACCGGCGCGCAGATACGCGAACAGCAAGGACAGCGCCACGACGACGATGCCCGTCGCCACGACGAGGTGATTGGCCAGGAGTCGACGCATCGCAAGTCTCCTAAACGAAGCTGTAGCGTTCGGAATGGTAGCGCGTGCGCGGCACGTCCATCTGGCCGAGCGCGCGTTCGATCGCATCCATCATCGGGTCCGGTCCGCAGATGAAGTACTCGTGATCGGCATAGCCCGGCGGCAGATGGCGCCGGAACATGGCCGCATTGATGTGCCCGGTCTCGCCGCTCCAGCCCTCGGGCGGTTCCGCCAGCACGTAGACGACGCGCAGATCGAGCCTCGCCTGCAGCGCATCGAGTTCCTCGCGAAAGGTCAGCGAATCCTGGTTCCTGCCGCCGTACAGCAGCACGAGCGGCCGTGAGTCGCCGCGATCGGCGAGCGTGCGGATCATGCTCATCATCGGCGTAATGCCGATGCCGCCCGCGATCAGCACGTGCATGTCGGTCGGCTGGCCGATCGTGAACGCGCCGTACGGTCCGTCGAGATAGACGCGCTGGCCGGCCTCGATCGTCTTGACCTGGCTCGTGAAGTCGCCGAGATTGCGGATTGTCATTTCGACGCGGCCCTGCGCGGCTTCGGCGCTCGACGAAAACGAAAAAGGATGGCCGGTGATTCTGAACGGACTGCCCCATACGGTAAGCCAGCCGAATTGCCCCGGCTTGAAGCGGAAGCCCGCATGTCCGTCGGGCTGCATGACGAGCGTCGTGGTGTCGCCGCGTTCGCTGCGTACTTCGGTGATGCGATAAGGCCGACGCAACATGAAGAGCGGCTTGAAGAGCCGCACGTAGAGCAGCAGCGCGATCCAGAACAGCGTCATGCCGATCCACAGCGCGCGCTTGAGCGGATCGGCGAGATAGAAGCCCCAGCCGATCATGTGCAGCACGCCGCCGAAGATCGCGATCAGCGCGAGCGCGATATGCGACAGATGCCAGAGTTCGTAGGGGATTTTCAGTTGTTTGCGCCACAGCGCGGTAATCACGAGCACGATCACCGCGCCGATCGACAGCACCGCGAACCACGCGCCCCACGGTACTTCACCGAGCGATGCGGGCATGGCGAGCTTGTCGGAGCCGATCGCGAGCAGGATCAGCGGATGAACGACGACGAGGCCGACCGCGAGCAGCGAAACGCGCCGATGGAAATGGTAGATGACGTCCTCGCCCCACGGCTCGGTCACGTGACGAAAGCGCGCGGTGAGGCCGAATTGCAGACCCATCATCGCGAGGCCCGAATAGCCGAGCGCCACCGAGAACTCGGTGCCGAAGCCGCGCGCGGGCGGCAGCGTGCCGGCCAGCAGCGCGAACAGCGGGGCGAGAATGAACAGCAGATAGATGGCGGACCAGATGGTCTTGCGCGCGAGATCGTGAGACTGCATGAGTGCCTCTTTATGGGAGCGGCGAATTATGGGAGCGGCGAATTATGGGAGCGGCGAAACGGGAGAAACGGGCGGACCGCGCGGGCGGCGAAAGGGTCGCGGCGCGCTCGAACGTGGCCCGGAAGTGATGCTCACGGCGCGCTCGTAGCACGCTCGTGGCGTATTCGCCTTGCGTTCAGACGCACGTCGTGAGCAGCAGCGCGGGGCCGAACGTAATGACGGTCGCAACGAGCGCCGCGATCAACGTCCAGATGACGACGCTGTGCATGAACGAACTGATGGGCTCGGGTCCGGGGTCGTGCCGCGCGGCGGCGCGGTAGCGCCACAACCCGCCGATCGCGATCAGATGCAGCAGCAGCACGATTGCGAGACTCGCACGCAACGGACCAGCCGAACATGCGAACGCGCAGCCGATCGCATGCAGCGCATAGAGAATCACGAGCGCGAGGCACCAGATCGTGAAGCCGGCGGCGAGCCACCACACACGCCGCGGCGCAAGCGGGCGTCCGTTCATGGCTTTGCTCCGAGCATCGCGACGAGGCCGGGCAGAGCGAGCACGAGGCCGAGCGCGACGATGGCGGTCGCGAGCGTGTAATCGACCCACAGGCGCGTGAGGCGCAGGTCCGTGAGCCGTCGCGCGGAGATGAAGCCGGCGCCGAGGCGCAGCACGTTGCTGGCGAGGAACAGCAGCCCGACGCCCGCATGGATCGCGACGTAGGTGAGCAGCGCGGCGGCGGTCGCGCCGAGCGCATGCTCGCGCGGATTCGGCATCACGCCGTTGATGAGCATCACGTCGGCGACGAGCGCCACGCCCAGCGCGAGCGCGGTCAGCGCGATCGTGCCGTGCGGTTTGCGCTCCGCGGCGGCCGCGCGCAGCGAGCCGCGCGTCGCCGCCGTCGCGACCGCGAGCGCGGCGAGCGTGACGAACGCGAGCAGACGGCTCGGCTGTGGCGTGACGGCGGCCGGCCAGTTCGGCGCGGCGATCCACAGGTAGAACGTGCCGAACACGAGCGAGGTGAACAGCGTGCCGTTCGCGACGAGCGTGCAGACCAGCGCGAGCCACGACGGCGCGCCGGCTACCTCGGTATGCGGCGGTACGCTGACGCCGCGGCCCACGGGCAGCGCGCCGTAATCGCGCGCATGGCCGGCGCTTTGGCCCGCGTAGACGAAGAGGCCGAACGTCACGAACGCGAAGGCGAGCGACAGCCAGTAGAACTTGAACAGCATCGCCAGCACCGCCGCGCAGGTGACGGTCGCGGTAATGAGCGGCAGATAGGTCGGGCGCGGCAGCACGATCAGTTGCTCCGGCTCGCCCGAGGTCATATGCACGCCGAGCGCTTCCTGCCAGCCGTTGCGCGTGAAGCCGAGATAGCCTTCGCCGCGCGCGAGCGAGGCCGCGAGCCGGCTGGGGCCGACCTGTTCGGTGTGCGCGTCGACGTGCGGAATCGATGCGAATGCATAGGGCGCGGGCGGAATCGGCATGGCCCATTCGAGCGTGGTCGATTCCCACGGATTACGCCGCACCCGCCGGCCGAAACGCAGCTGCACGAGGATGTCGATCGCGACGAGGGCGAAGCCGATTGTCATGACGAAGCTACCCACCGACGACAGCAGATTGAGCCCGTTCCAGCCTTCGTCGCCGCTATAGGTGAAGATGCGCCGCGGCATGCCGAGCAGGCCGGTCAGGTGCATCATGAAGAACGTCATGTTGAAGCCGATGAACACGAGCCAGAACGCCGGTATCGAGAGCTTGTGCACGGCGGTGCGGCCGGTCAGCAGCGGCAGCCAGTAGTAGAACGCGGCCAGCATCGGAAACGCGAGCGCGCCGGCCACCACGTAATGCATGTGTGCGACGACGAAGTAGGTGTCGTGTGCCTGCCAGTCGAACGGCACCATCGCGAGCATCACGCCGGTCAGGCCGCCGCAGGTGAACACGAAGAAGAAGCCGAAGATGTACAGCATCGGCACGTCCCAGCGCGGCCGGCCGTGCGACAGCGTGGCGAGCCACGCGAAGAACTGGATCGCGGTAGGCACCGCGACGATTGCCGAGCCGGCCGAGAAGAACGCGAGCGCGAGATGCGGAATGCCCACCGTGAACATATGGTGGACCCAGATACCGAAGCTCAGGAACGCGAGCGCGATGATCGCGACGACAATCGCCTTGTAGCCGACGAGCTTTCTTCTCGCGAAGACCGGGATCATGGTCGAGAGCACGCCTGCCATCGGCAGGAAGATGATGTAGACGTCGGGGTGGCCGAACAGCCAGAACAGATGCTGCCAGAGCAGCGGGTCGCCGCCGCGCGTCGGATCGAAGAACGGCAGGTTGAAGGCGCGTTCCACTTCGAGCAGGATCGAGCCGAGAATCAGCGGCGGAAATGCGACGATCATCATCATCGCGGTCACGAGGATGTACCACGCGAAGATCGGCATGCGGTCGAGCGACATGCCCGGCGCGCGCATCTTCAGGATCGAGACGACGATCTCCATCGCGAGCGAGAGCGCCGAGATCTCGACGAAGGTGATGCCGAGCAGCCATACGTCGGCGTTCAGCCCCGGTGTGTAGACATGCGAACTCAGCGGCGTGTACATGAACCAGCCGCCGTCCGGCGCGCTGCGCAGAATGAGCGAGACGATCAGGATGGTGCCGCCGAACAGATAGCACCAGTAGCCGTACGCGGTGAGACGCGGAAACGCGAAGTCGCGCGTGCCGAGAATTTTCGGCGTGAGATAGACCGCGAAACTTTCCACCATCGGAATCGCGAACAGGAACAGCATCATCGACCCATGCATCGTGAAGACCTGGTTGTAGGTCTCGACGTCCATAAAGGCCGCGTGCGGCGTGGCGAGCTGTACGCGCGTGAGCATGCCGAGAATGCCCGCGATCGCGAAGAACACGAACGAGGTCATCATCATGCGCATGCCGAGCACGCTATGGTTGACCGCGGCGAGTCTCTGCACGCCAGGCCCGGTGGCCCAGATCGCGGCAAGCTGACGGTGCAGCCGCAACGCGCTCATGCCCTGCGATTGCGGTTCGATGGGCACGCTCATTTCCTTATCTCCCCGGTGGCGGCGCTTCTGACGGCGGCGGAAAAGTCTTCGGAACGATCGACGATCACGCTGAAATGCATGCCCGCGTGGCCGATGCCGCAAAACTCGTTGCATTGTCCGGAGTACTCGCCCGGCTGATCGGCTTCGATGCGCAGGCGGTTTTCATGACCGGGCAGCGCGTCGATCTTGCCGGCGAAGCGCGGAATCCAGAACGCGTGCACGACGTCCCGGCTCGTGACGACGATATCGACCGGCGTGCCCGCCGGCAGATGCAGCACGTTCTCGGTTTCGACGTTGCCTTCGTCCGGATAGCGGAAGGTCCAGCGCCATTGCTGCGCGATCGCTTCGATGCGCATGGGCGCATGCGCGCGCAACGGCAGCAGCAGTTCGCCCGCATAGAGCGCATAGCCGATCAGCGGCAGCAGAACCACGGCGGGCAGCACGAGGCCGCCGAGCACGATCCAGCGCGCGGGCGACACGCGCGAGCCCCAGCCCGGATGACGGATCACGAGGTAGAACAGCACGAGCACCAGCGCGAACAGCAGCGCCGAGCCTGCCAGCATGACCCACCATAGTCCGGCGATGGACGCCGCCGCGGGACCGGAGGGTTCGAGCGTCGACAGCGGACCGGCGCAGCCGCATAACGCCGCGATCAATCCCGCTTGGACCATCAACCGCAAACGGCTATGATAGTTCGCACGATTAAGCATTCGACGCGAGGAACTTTCATCATGGCAAAACAAGGCAATTCCGGATCCGAAAGCAGAAGCGAAGTCCTGCTGGAACTGTTGCGGCTCGATGCGGGCTCGGCCGTTGCACTCGTCGGTCATCCTATCCACGTGATGATGGTGCATTTCCCGATCGCGTTCGTCGTCGCGACGCTGGGCGTCGACGTGCTCTACTGGTGGACGGGCGATCCGTTCTGGGTGCGTGCCGGTTTGTGGGCGGCTGGCTTCGCATTCTGGAGCGGCGTGGCCGCGAGCTTCGTCGGCACGGCCGAGTTGTTGCTCGTGCGCGGCATCCGTCTCAGGGAAGCGAGCTGGTCGCACGCGGTCGCCGCGATGACGCTCGTCGCAATCGCGGGCGCGAACTGGGGCGTGCGGCTGTTCTACCCCGAGCAGATCCTGCCGCATGGTCTCGCGCTGTCGGTGCTCGCCTCGGTGATGACGGGCTTCGCCGGCTGGCATGGGGGCAAGCTCGTGTTCGATCATGGCGTGGGTATTCTGGTTTCGCCGAAGGAGTGATGCAGCCAGCGGCCAAGTCCGCCGGGCTCGAACAGATGCGGGGCAAGCAGGTTCGAGTCGATGTGCGGCTTGGCCAGCACGATCCAGATGATCGCGACGATCACGACCACGTACGCGACGCTCAGCACGATCAACGATGCGCGGCTGAAACGGCCGTCGGGCAGAAACACGTCATGCAGCACGAGGCCGGCCACGACGTGCAGCATCGCCATGATGCCGACCAGCACCATCTTCAGCGAGAACCATTCGACGAAGGTGGCCTGCAGAAAAATCAACGCTGTGCCGCTCGCAATCGCGACGAAGGCGGCAGGCGAAGTCAGTTCCACATAGACCATGCGCGTGATGCGGTGCAGGCGATCGAGCTCGGTGCCTTCCGTTTGCGCGCCGCGTTGCCAGAACAGGAACGGCAACACGATCAGGCCGCCCGACCATAGCGCAATCGCGGCGAGATGAATGAATTTCAGAAGGGTCGTCACAGTGCGGGCTCTCTGACGTGCAGGCTGGACCAGGCAAGCCGAAGTCCCGCGATGAAGTAGGGGATCATTCCGAGTACCCACATCAGCAGTCCTGCGAGTTGCTGGTCGGCGAGCGGCGTGAGCCCCCATGCGGCCGTGGTTGCGAAGTGCGCGACATAGAGCGGCACCGGCGCGAACACGATCAATGCGCCGAGCAGGCCCATATGTCCTATCGTCGCGACAAGCGCCATCAGTGCCGCGCCGGTCGGCACCGATGGCGAGAAGATGCTGCGCCACATGAACCATGCGCTGCCGAGCAGCGTGAGTTGCATGAGCCAGTAGGCCGGCACCGTGGAGAGCCCCCACGCATAGGGGCCGGGTGCATGCCAGAGCCAGATGAACACCGCATGCGCGGCGACTACCGGCACGAGCGGTGGACAGGCGAGGCGCGGCAATGGAAACGCGAGGGCGAGCAGCGGCGCAATAGCCGCGATCAGAATGATGTGGTGAGTGACGCGCGCCGAGAACAAGGCCGACGACAGCGCGCATAGCGGCGAGACGAATACGACGACCATCAGCGCAATGGCCGCCCAGGCCGCGCGTGCATTGTCGGAGCGGCCGCTCGCCACCACGAAGGCGAGCGCGGCGAGTGCCACGAGCAACAGCGGGTCCGTATTCCAGCGTAGCCACACGCTGCCGGGGACAGCGGCGGGGCCACAATAGGCGACCAGAAAATATGGCATGGCGCAATATCTTCAGCTAGTCCAGGTTTCGCACCTCACGTTGAACGCGCGGAATAAGAAACTGGAGAATGGTTGGGATGGCTGATGATCTTATTGATTGCCCATGTACTGTAGCGTAAATAATCTGTTTAGGGTCGGCTATCTGGACGTCATTGCTTTTTGCATTGCATAAAAGATTGTGAATTTTTCATGCGGAATGTGAATTATGAAAAAAATCGGTTCTATGCAATGACATCGATATACGTGCGATGGTGCGACGCAATACGGCCATGCTGATAGACGGAGTGGGTCGAGTGCTCGTGGGCGCGCGATCTATTCGCGTGCTTCCGGATCAATTGAATTGATTTGAATGGTGGCGTTGAAATTGCACCACCATTGGCATTGGAGCCGTATTGATGAGAATAGGATAGGGGGCGTGGTGAATGGGCGTCTTTACGATAATGTTGCTATTCGTTCTTTACAGCCGTGGGCGTTCCAGTTGTATCCATTGCCGCACGGAGTCTCGTTGCCATTGATCGTTTGCATAGTCCTTCAATCTTTGCGGCACCGGGTCGCCGTTCAATACGAGGCGATTCAACATAAGCGCGAGATCCGTATCGGCAATGCACCACTCGCCGAAGAGATTAGACGAATCGTGCGGAAGCAGCGCTTCGACTGCTGCGAATAATTTTTGTGCCGCATCTTCGGCGGTCGCGGAAAGCGGGCCGCCACGCACTCCGTAAAAGATGACTTCGGTCGAGCGTTCCTGGCGGATCGGCAATAGATCACTGCGCAGCCATGCCTGCACCTGGCGCGCTCGCGCGCGCAGATGGCGGTCTTGCGGGTAGACCGGCGTTTGCGGAAAAGTCTCGTCGAGGTATTCGGTAATCGCCGACGATTCGGATAACGCGAAAGCGTCGTGGATCAACGTTGGTACGCGTTGTGTCAGCGAGCGGGCGGCATACTCTGCCTGACGATTCGCGTTGCTTGCGAGATCGACCGTGGAAAGATCGAACGGCAATTGCTTCTCGCGAAGCGTGACGAAAACGGACATCGCATACGGGCTGGCGAATTGGACATCCGTGTAGAGGCGCAGATGCGGTTGCAAAGTACTCTCCATCGTTGTGGTGTTGTCTTGCGTATCGAGCTTGGGGGGGGGGGCGTTTCCCTCGGAGAAGTCCAAGCTTCAATACTAAACCGTTCTTACATCGGGCATCGCGCCTCGGGACATCCAGCTGGCTTCGGATCTGTTTTTGAAAAATCTCCGCATAGGGGCTTCAAAAAAATAATTTTGTTGCTACAATGGCGCCCCTCTGCCCAGGTGGCGAAGGGGTAGACGCACTCAAAGCGCTGTCTAGGCCTTGGCTGACGGGGCTGTCAGCGGTAAAGGGTCCAGTGCGTCCCGAGTTGTATGCAGTGCCGACGTGGTGAAATTGGTAGACACGCTATCTTGAGGGGGTAGTGGCGAAAGCTGTGCGAGTTCGAGTCTCGCCGTCGGCACCAAAGTCATGTTCCGTAGCCAGCCGCGCTGCGGGCTACTAGCAGTTCTTCTTCCGCAGCTATCTGCTGCACGCTCCCCGTTCAAAGACCCGTTGAATCAGACGACGACGCCCGAGGGTAGTCTTGCGACGTGGTCATAAATTTCTCCCGGCCGCGTGAACCATACTTTGTCGCGATTCGCATGATTGACGATGTATTTCAAAGCTCGTTTGATTGCGCGTAATCGATACGGCTGGCCGACAATCATGGTGTGCAAGGCGACGCCACATACCAACGGATGCTCTTCCGATTGTTCAAGCATTTCCTCGAACTGATCGACGATCATGCGCTCGAACTCCTCAGCGGAGTGGTGACGGACCAGTACCTGGGGCGAGTCGTTGATTTCAAACGGATACGGTAGCGACAGAATCGGGCCCGAGCGCGTTTGCATCCAGATCGGCTGATCGTCACCGGGCCAGTCCATCAGGAACTTGTAGCCGCTTTCGCGTAACAGATCGGGCGTCTGGTGGCTGACCGACATCCATGGACTCATCCAGCCTCGGACTTCCTGCTTCGCGTGGTGCTGAATCTGCTCGCGCACATGTTGCAGGAGCCTGATTTCGTCCTGCTCCCACATCTGCCCCTGACGCTCCGAATTGGTTCGTCCGTGTCCGATGATCTCGTCACCGCGAGTCCTGATCGCTTCGACAATTTGTGGTGCATAGTCGAAAACCGCGGTGTTCATCAGATGGCATGCCGGCAAACCCAATTCGTCGAGTAACTTGAAAATGCGCCATACGCCGATCCGGTTTCCGTAATCGCACCATGTGAAGGCTCGATGGTCGAGGCCAGGCAATGGCGTAGAAAGCGAATGGCTGAGGCCCGTTCCGAATGCGAAGTGCTCGATATTCAGGCCGATATAGAATGCCAGTCGTTTCCCCTCGGGCCATGAATAGTTCTGGCGTTCGACAATGGGCGAGTAGCTGTAACGATTATGGTGTGGCAGTTGCATAAGTGATTGGGTAGCCGTAGTTCATTGATCAATGACGATTCGCCATTCTTCTGCGTTCCAGTCGGCTGATAAGGCGAACCAGCGGGATCAACAGCAGCAGATACAACAGGGCGGCCAAAATAATCGGCGACGGGTTGTAAAGCAAAGCCTGCGCATTTTGGGCGACCTGCAATAGCTCGGGCAGCGCGACTGCGCTCGCGATCGTTGTGAGCTTGATGATTTCGAGTGAATTGCTGACCAGATCCGGCATTACATTGCGCACCGCCTGCGGAATCTGCACATAGAAGAGCGCCTGCATGAAAGAGAGCCCCGTGGAGCGGGCGGCCTCGACTTGTCCCTTGGGGAGCGATTCGAGCCCGGCGCGAAATACCTCACCGTAATAGCAGGAGTTGTTCAATGTGAAGCACAGCACGACCGCGACGATCTTCGGGATATTGAGGTTGAGGAAGGGAAGCCCGAAGTAGATGACCATCAGCAGCACGAGTGGCGGAATGGATCGGAAGATGTCGATATAGACCACCAGTACGGCGCGCAGTAGCGGGTTCCTGGCATTCGTATATAGAACCGCCACTCCGAGCCCGGAGATCAGGCCAAATGGAATCACCAGAATCGACAGGAGCACTGTCATCCAGAGTCCCTGCAGCAATATCGGAGCGACGCTGCGATAGATGTCCAGATTGAAAAAATTGTCCAGAATTCCCTGCATGGGGTTCCTCGTCTATTCAGCGGAAGCGCCGTTCCAGATAGCGGCCGACCAGTACCACGGGCAAGAAGATCGCGAGGCTGCCGATGGCGCACATCATCAACGGAGTCGCATTGCCCGCGCTGCTGGTCGCGGACTGCGCATTGTTGAGTACCTCGGCAAGACCGACCACCGCTCCCAGCGCCGTTCCCTTGACGATGGCGATGACCCGATTGGTCAAAGGCGGTACCGTGAGTTTCAGCGCGTGCGGCCATACGACATACCACATCGTCTGCATCCAGCTCATTCCGGTCGAGCGGCCCGCTTCCATCAATCCCTTGGGGGTTGCGCGCAATCCCGCCCAGAAGATTTCTTCGGCAAAGGCAGCCAGAACGAGCGATAGCGCCAACCAGGTGGCCGCGAACGCGGACATGGATATGCCGATGTACGGGAACGCAAAGAACAGCAGAATGATGCCGACGAGCGGCGGGAGCGAGCGAAGCACATCGGCGAATACGATGATGGCGACATTGACCGCGCGCACGCCGGCAGCCCGCATGAATGCAAGCAGGAACCCGATGGTGAGGCCCGTAGCGACCACCGCAACGCCCACCTTCACCGTGACCCACATGCCGGACAGTATGAAAAGGTAGTATTTCCCGATCACGTCGGGATTTAAGAACGTAAATATCAGCCCTTGAATATTCATCGGTGTCTCAAAGCCGGAATCGAAACCTGAACGGACATCAATGCCGCGATGTCACGCTCGATATAAAGGCCTGGGTGCGCTCATGCCGCGGCTGCTCGAAGATCTGTTGCGGTGTACCTTGCTCCAGCACGACGCCGCCGTCCATGAACACGACCCGGTCGGCCGCCGCCCTGGCGAAGCCCATCTCATGGCTGACCACGATCATCGTCATGCCCATGGTCTTGAGCTTGCGCATGGCTTCCAGCACGCTGCTGACCAGTTCCGGATCGAGCGCGCTGGTGGGTTCGTCGAACAGCACGATCTTGGGATGCAACGCAATCGAGCGCGCAATCCCGACGCGTTGCTGCTGCCCGCCCGAGAGCTGATCGGGATAGTAGCTGGCGCGCTCCAGCATGTTGACCTGAGACAACGCTTCCAGCGCACGCTGTTCCGCGGCCGCTTTAGGCAGCTTCTGCACCTTGCGCAAGGCGAGCATGATGTTGCTCAGTACCGTCATGTGAGGATAGAGATTGAAATGCTGAAAAACCATTCCGATCTTCTGTCTGACTGCATTCAGGTCGGTGCGAGGACGTGTGATGTCCTGGCCGTCGAAGTGAATGCTGCCCGAACTCACATGCTCCAGCACGTTGCAGCATCGCAGAAGGCTGCTCTTCCCGGAGCCGGACGGCCCAATGATGAACACCAGTTCTCCGGCGCGAATGTCGAGATTGATTCCCTTGAGCACAGGGTTGTCGCCATACGACTTGTGAAGATCGCGGATGCTCAGGATGGGCTGCGAGGCGTTGTTCAGCATGAAATACCTCTACTTGGCGCAGGATAGCTTGACCGGCGTGGCGTCGTAGCCGGGCATATTCGGAATCCCTTCTCCTGGGTACACGTTTTTCGTCGTGTCCGGTGCAAAGCCCAGCCATTTGACCGCGATTTGAGCCACGATGCCTTTTTGTTTGAGGCACTTCAATGCATTCGAGATCTGATTGCGGCGCGCGGCATCGTCCTTGCGAAATGCGAAGGCCCAGGCTTGTCCGGTCTTGATGAGAAGCGTCGATTGAAGCTGGGGATTGTGTTTGGCCGCCCATGCCTGCGCGGGCACGCCCGCCATGTTTGCATCGGCTCTGCCCGAGACCACCGCCTGAATCGCATCGGCATTGGTCGGGAAAACGTTGAATTCAAAACCATATTTCGCATGGTTCTCCTGCGACCATTGCTCGTATGGCGATCCCCGATTGACCGCCAGCCGCATACCCTTCAGTTGTGCCAGCGAGGTGATCGGCGTCGCGCCTTTCTTTTGCAGCACCAGGTAGTCGGAATCCAGATAGGGCTCCGAGAACAGCATCGCGTTGGCACGTTCAGGCGTGGCGGTGACGGCCCCGAGGATGAAGTCGTACTTCTTTGCGTTGAGTGCGGGAATCAGCGCCGAAAACTGCGTGCCTTCAACCTCTATCTTATCGCCCAGTTCTTTTTCCAGCGCGTGCCCCAGATCGATCGAGAATCCTTCGAGCTGACCTTGCAAGTTGCGAAAAACGAGCGGGGCATAGGTGTCGTCAACCCCGGTGTGCAGGGTCTCGGCCTGTGCCGGTGCGATCGACATCGTCAATGCCGCGATGCAGGCCAGCATTCCCGCCCGTTTAACACCCAATCCGTATGCCATTTCTTTGTCTCCTCAAAAGTTGTTCCTGCCCGACAAGGTCGATCGTTAGCACTGCAATGGCAGCCCTTTATAGATCGAACAATTTTCTGAACAATAAACCTCGGCCATCGCGCCCCAGGCCATCAGGCACGGGGCGCTCGGGTTGCACCAGCCATTCCGACGGTCCGCACGCCAGAAACGTGCCGTCTCCCGGTTTCGCCAATAGCTGTCCGCCATTGACGACGACCTTTCCCCGGCAGATCGTTGTTTCCGGCCATCCCTGCACCTGCATGCCTTCGTATGGCGTGTAGCCCACGCGATCGTGCAGCATCTCGCTAGTGATGGTCACGTGGCGATCCGTGTCCCAGATCACGAGGTCGGCATCGCTACCGACCCGGATGACGCCTTTCCTTGGATAAAGCCCGTAGGCTTTGGCCGGATTGGCCGCGGTCAATGCAACGTAGCGCTCCAGTGAAATGCGGCCTTTGCCGACACCCTCGGAAAAGAGCAGAGGCAGACGTGTTTCCAGACCCGGAACGCCGTTGGCGATTTCGGAGAAGCGAGTCTCGGCGCCATTCGGGAGCTTCCCGCTGCTGTCGAAGCGATAGGGCGCATGATCGGACGAAAATACGCTGAGCGTCCCGCTGGCGAGACCCGCCCATACCGCTTCCCGCGATACGCCATCTCTCGGCGGCGGCGCGCAGCAGAACTTGGCGCCTTCCAGTCCGGGCAAATCCAGGTCTTCGCGGGACAGAACCAGGTATTGCGGGCAGGTTTCGGCATATACCGGCGCGCCCATTGTCTGCGCCGCATGAATGACCTGGACGGCCTCGATACCGCCGACATGCACGATGAGCAATGGCGCGCCAGCCAGCCGCGCCAATGACACGGCGCGATAAGTGGCTTCGGTTTCCGCGAGGGGATCGTGTGCCACCTCGTGATATTTAGGCGCGGTCAGGCCTCGTTCGAGCAGCCGGGCCGTCAGCCAGCGCACCATGTCGTTGCTTTCCGCGTGCACCATGACCAGGGCGCCGTGCTGGTTGGCCGAGGCGAAAACATCGAGTATCTGGGTGTCGTTCAGCCTGACCGCGTCATACGTCATGTACACCTTGAACGACGTTATGCCGCGGGATACGGCGATCGGTACTTCCCGGGTCAGAACGTCATCGGATGCGTCGGTCAGGATTGCATGGAACGCATAGTCGATCACCGCCTTGGGTGTGGCGCGAGCCGCGTAATCGTCGATGGCGGCAAGCAATGATTCGCCACGCCGCTGCATGGCAAAAGGAATCACGGTTGTCGTGCCGCCGAACGCGGCGGAAACCGTTCCGCTGTAGAAGTCGTCCGCTCCCATGATACCCATGCCGGACATCTGCTCGATGTGACAGTGACTGTCTATGCCGCCGGGCAGAATCAGCTTTCCGCCGACATCGAAATCCTGCCGACCGGGACATAGGTCCGGGGCCAGCGCGACAATCTGTTCGCCACGAATTCCAATGTCGAGGCGATGCGTTCCATCGCCGGTGTGCACGAGACCACCGCGCAGCGTAAGGTCGAATTCAATCGTCATCAATGAATCCCTGGTCGTTGTCAGGCTGTTGAAATTCGCTGTGAGATATGACTTAAAGAACCTATTCAACAGTCCTGCTGGAAAATGCCGGATCGATATACCGGCTGAGCAATTCGGCCGCAGCCAGCAGCAGGCGATCCTGACCAAATCGCCCCACCAGTTGCAACCCGAACGGCATGCCGTTCGCGGACCGGCCAAATGGAATGACGATGGTCGGCAGATGCAAGAGGGTCCATAAAGCGCCCAGTCGTGGCGAGCCGGAATAGTCGAGGCCTTCTTCCGCGGAGCCTTCCGTCGCCGGGTAGATCAGCACGTCGTTGTCCTGGAACAGTTCATCGACCGAGTATCTGGCGCGCTCGACGGCGCTGCGCAGCTGCAGATAAAGGTCCTGGTCGATCTGTTCCGCGACCGCGAGGCGGTTGCGCAGAATGTCGCTCATCAGTTCGGCGTGGTTCTGGCGTTCATGCGCGAGTGAATGAGCCGCTTCATAGACGAAGATTTTTTCCTGTCCGGCAATCAGACTCTCCAGATCGGCGTCGAGGCTCAATTCGCGAACCGGCTGATTTGCCCGCATCAGAGCCTGCTGAAGTCGCGTCAGCGTATCGAAGAACGATTGCTCGACGCCGTTCCACTGTGATGATCTGCAAATGGCAAAGCGCGGTGTGCCGCAGCGAACGATTTCCGAGTCGAAGTCGGGATCATTGAACGTGAGCAGATAGGCATCGCGAATCGTGCGGGTCAACAATCCAATCGTGTCCAGAGATTGACTCGTGGGTTTCAGGCCCGCACGGTTGAACAGGTCGAACGTGGGCTTGAACCCCACCACTCCACAATACGATGCCGGTCGGGCAATCGATCCGGTCGTTTGCGTACCCAGTGCGAAAGGCACCATGAAATCGGCGACTGCCGCAGCCGATCCGCTGGACGATCCCCCGGGAGTATGGGTGAGACGAAGCGGATTGCGCGTCATGGCGGGCTTGCGCGTCGCGAATTCGCTGGTGGCCGCTTTGCCGACGAGAATCCCGCCCATGCCCCGGAATTGCGACACGCATGCCGAATCGGCTTGCGGGCGATGTCCGGCATAGATTGGGGAACCGTATTCAGTCGGAAAGTCGGCGGTTTCGATGATGTCCTTTACAACGAACGGTATCCCATGCAGGTGAGGGCGATACGCCTGCCTGTCCATCTTGCGTGCATCGTGAAGCGCCTTGTCCGGGTCGACGGTGACAAGAGCCTGCACGACCGGGTTGCGATCCTGAATGCGCTCCAGGCACGACCGTACGAGTTGCTCGGAAGTGAGCGAGCCGGCCGCCAATTGCTGCGCGGCGGCGGAAACAGTGAGCAGATGAGCTTCGTGGATCAATTTTTTTGCCGGAAGTCAACTTGAGTGGCGGATTATAGGTAGGCCATAAATCTACGTCTAATTCTTAATTGACAGTCGATTGATTCGTATTAAGCTATCAATCGAGTCTCGCCGGATCAGCCGACTCGGGGGCGAAGAGGCCACCCCGCGGGCCACACCGCGCGTAAGTTCGTCTTCCTTCTACTCATCACCCATGTACGATCTGATTCATCTGAAGACATTTGTCGTGCTGGCGGAAGAGCTGCATTTCCGCCGGGCCGCCGAGCGCCTGCATATCACTCAGCCCCCGCTCAGCCAGCGGTTGAAGCAGCTCGAAGACTTTCTTGATGTACGCCTGCTGGAGCGCACGACGCGATCGGTCGAACTCACCAATGCGGGCAAGGTTTTTCTGGAAGGCGCACGCGAGGTGCTGAGGCGGCTCGAAACGCTCGACTTGCAGACGAAGCTCGCGTCGACAGGCAATGCGGGAAAACTGCGCATCGGCTTCGTTCCGAGCGCCGCCTATATCTTCCTGCCGATGGTGTTGCAAAAGTACAAGGCACTTCATCCGATGGTGGATATCCAGCTGGACGAAATGCCGTATCTGCGCATCCTCGATCAATTGAAGAATCAAAATATCGATGTCGCGTTGCTGCGAACCTCGACGCAGGAGAAAGCGGTGAGCAATATCGTCGCAATGAGGGAGTCGCTCATTGTCGCCATCCCGCGCAGCCATCGATTGGCGAAGAGCAAGGTGGTCCGCGTTACGGACCTGCATCAGGAGCCATTCATCGCGTTTTCCGGGCGCGACTCGCCTTATTTCTCCGAGAAGATTGGCAACATCCTGTTGCAGCACCGGGTGCAACCGAGGATCGTTCAATATTCGCTATTGCCGACCATTCTCTCTTTTGTGGAAGCGGGAATCGGACTCGCGATCGTGCCGGAATCGGTCAGTCGAATCGCGAATCCGAATGCCGTCTACAAGAAACTGCTTGGCTTGCAGGATCGCGATGCGGTGGATCTGACCGCGGCGTGGCGCAGAGATCATAAATCGATTCTGCTGGCTAACTTCATTGAGATTATTCGCGAGGTGAGTCTCGTCAGTCGTCGGCGAAAACCGGGGGGAAAGGAAGTGTTCTGAGTGAACGGAGTATGGGATTCCTGTTTTACGTCGTCGGTCTGACTACCACCGTCCCTACCGAACCTCGATATCGCCGCGTGCACTATCCCGCGGGTTATCTGTCGTGCGACGCCTGCGCGGATCATAGTCGAACTCGAGGCGCGCAGGCGTTGACTGCAATCTTGAAACCAAAATCATCCACGGCCCATTCCATACGTCGCGATTGATTGGTAGTTTGACTGGTTCAATTAATTTTACGCGAATGAACAAAGTTTTCGTCGTTCTGAAATACGAAACCTATAACGGCATGCCTATACATTCTTACCGCCTACATCGAATGAGAGAGAAATGAGTTCTTCAGAGCGCTATCCAGAAATGGACCACATTTTTAGTGTGTATTTCGGCCAGGACTTCGACCTGTTTGGAGAAACTGTTCCGGAAATTGTCGTGTGTTATAAGAAAGACAGTCCTTACCACTATAAAGAATTGAATCGCGAAATAGACTCGTTCAGGAGCGAACACCCGAACGACCTGGAGGCAGCATTCAATCAGTCGTTCAGGGATGGGTTTCGTCCCGAAGGGGCGGGCTACACGACCGCCTCTTTCCTTGAGGAATTGAAGCGGCTTCTGAGCGAGTAACCGCACCTACCACGCCGGGCCCAACATCGGTTTGCCGATACCCGGCGGCCCACCATCAGCACACTACCATTCAAAACTCACCCCGATACGCAAACAACCCCGGCAGTCCCCCGCTCATCACAAATAGAACCTTCTGCCCCGCAGCATACTTCCCACTCGTCACTCCTTCCACCAGTCCCGCGAACGCCTTCCCGCTATATACGGGGTCGAGCAGAAGACCTTCCGTCGACGCCAGCAAACGAACGGCAGCACGCATGCCATCCGTGGGGATGCCGTACCCCTGGCCGAGTTGCGCTTCATCGATCGAAACGTCGCTCTGGTTCACGCGCAGATTGGGATCGATAAGCTGAAGCGTTTGATTCGCTTTATCGAGCGTCGTGGCGTGCGCGTGAGCGGCATCGCCATAGACCGTGAATCCGGTAATACGCGACGGGTCCAGGCCGAGTGCGACAAAACCCGCAATCAGTCCTGCATGCATGCCGCCGCTTCCATTGGGTATCACGATGCGATCGAAAGACAACTCCGCCGCGCGCGATTGATCCACGATCTCAGCCGCGCAATCCGCATAGCCGAGACAACCGACGGGACTCGATCCACCCAGCGGACACACATAGACATTGCGGCCTTGCGCGCGCAATGCGTTCGCACGTTGTTCGGCGAATTGCAGCGCATTCGCGGAACCGGGCAGATCATGCACATGCGCGCCGAATAGCGAATCGAGCAGGACGTTGCCGTTCTCCATGTAGTCGTGATCGGATCGCGGCACGGTGCGCGTCAGCACCAGTTCGCATTGGAGTCCGACACGCGCTGCCGCGGCCGCCGTGAGTCGTGCGTGATTCGACTGGCGGGCGCCGACGGTCATGATGGTATCCGCGCCGACGGCCAGGGCTTCTCCAATCAGGAATTCGAGCTTCCTCAATTTGTTGCCACCGCCGCCGAGACCGGTCAGGTCTTCTCTTTTGACGTAGAGGTTCGCGCCGCCAAGATGGGCGCTCAGGCGCGGGAGATGCTGGATCGGCGTCGGACCTTCGAGAAGCTCGCGGCGTGGGAATCGCGAAAGATCGAGCCTGGCGAGTCCGGTGAGGGGAGTGGAGTTCATGGTCTTTCAGAAATCGTTCGATTGAGCGGCATGTTGAGCCACGCGATCGGTGCGCCGCGTGGCCCGTTACCCGAACCTTAATGCACGAGAGCTCGTATCGCGGCTAGCAGTCTTTCGATCTCCGTATCGGTGGTCAGATAGCTGACGGATGCGCGCGCGACCTGCTGAAGCCCTCTGTGTGTCATATCCAGCGGCGTGTAACTCACGCCGTTACTGCTGATCGCAATGCCTTGCGCGGCGAGCGAACTCCGTACCGATGCCGCATCGAGACCCGCGACGTTGAACGACACGAGACCAGATCGTTCGGTACCCTGATCGAGTACCGACACGCCAGGAATATCCGCGAGTTGCAGGCGCAATCGTTGAGCGATCTGATCGATCTGTGCGCGAATGGTATCGATGCCGATTTCGAGCGCTTCGTGTAGCGCATTCGCCAATCCGCAGTGTAGAGCGAACGCCGTTTCCGACAATTCGAAGCGTGCCGCGTCGTCTCGCAGCACGGGTTCGCCGTGGGCATCGAGCGGTGCCGAATGTATGTCGACGAATGCAGGCATCAGGCGCGAGAGAAAATCCTGCCTCACATACAGCAGTCCTGTACCTCTTGGACCGCGCAAGGCTTTACGGCCTGCACCGGCCAGCATATCGCAGCCCAGTTCAGCCACGTCGACGGGAACCTGCCCCACGGCCTGCGCCGCGTCGATGAGGTAGGGAATGCCGTGGCGTCGCGCTACCCGGCCGATCGCCGCGGCCGGGTTGATGAGTCCGCCGTTCGCGGGCAGCCAGGTCAGTGCGATCAGGCGCACTCTGTCATCGAGCATGGCTTCGAGCGCGTGAGGATCGACCATGCCGCTCGAATCGGACGGAATCGGTTCGATCGAGGCACCGGCCCGTTGCGCGGCGTAGTGCATCGAGGCGAGATTGCCGCCCCATTCGTGCCGCCCGACGAGAATGCGCTGCCCCGGTTGCCACGGCCCCAATGCGGCGAACGCAATCCCCCAGCTAGTGGACCCGCCCGTGGTCAGCGCGATTTCATTAGGCTGTGCGTTGAACAGTTGCGCCGCGAGCGCGCGTGCTCGCGCGGACTGTTCTCTGCCTGTCGCGCCGGCTTCCATCGGCCCGGCCGTGGCTTCGCGCATCAGGTGCGCGTGAATGGCTTCCAGTGTGGCAGCCGACGGCAACGATGCGCCGGCGTGATTGAAGTGTGTCGTGGTGGACGCGCCGGGAGTGCGGGCACGCAGCGCATCTATTGCGGCAGACGAGAGCGGAGAGGACATGGCGGTTTCGATCGGGTGAGTTGAGTTCGCGCTTCCTGCAAAGTGCCGAGGATAGCCCGAAACCCGCCCTCTCCGCTAATTCCATTAGCCCTTCCAGGCCTCTCCATCCGGAAACGCGTGCTTTTCGAGCGACTCCGCGAATATCTCGATGCTATAGCCCGGCTTTTGCGGCGGCATATAGCGGCCATTGCGAATGACGACCGGATCGACGAAATGCTCGTGCAGATGATCGACGTATTCGAGTACCCGGTTTTCGAGCGAACCCGACACGCAGATATAGTCGAACAGCGAAATATGCTGCACGTACTCGCACAATCCGACGCCGCCCGCATGCGGGCACACCGGCACGCCGAACTTCGCGGCCATCAGCAGCACGACGATGACTTCGTTGAGTCCGCCGAGCCGGCAGCTATCGACCTGGCAGAAGTCGATGGCTTGCGCCTGCAGCAATTGCTTGAACATCACGCGGTTGTGGCAATGCTCGCCGGTAGCGACGCCGATCGAGCCGAGCCGCTTGCGAATCGCCGCGTGGCCGAGAATGTCGTCGGGACTCGTGGGCTCTTCGATCCACCACGGGTCGAATTCCGCGAGGCGCCGCATGTTCGCGACCGCTTCATCGACGTCCCATACCTGATTCGCGTCCATCATCAGCTTCAGGTTCTCGCCGATTTCCTCGCGCAGAATGCGCGCGCGCCGGACGTCCTCGTCGAGATCGCCGCCCACCTTCTGCTTGAAATGCGTCCAGCCCTGCGCGACGCCTTCGCGCGCAAGGCGGCGAATCTTCTCGTCGTCGTAACCGAGCCAGCCGGCCGATGTCGTATAGGCCGGGTAGCCGTGCGCGACCATTTCTTTTTCGCGCTCGCCTTTGGTTTTCGCGTGACGGTGCAGCATGGCGAGTGCTTCATAAGGCGTGATCGCATCCGTCACGTAGCGAAAGTCGAGACAGCGCACGAGTTCTTCGGGACTCATGTCGACGAGCAGTTTCCATACGGGCTTGCCGACCGATTTCGCCCACAGGTCCCACACCGCATTGACGACTGCCGCGGTCGCCAGATGAATCGCGCCTTTATCGGGGCCGATCCAGCGCAATTGGCTATCCGACGTCAACGCGCGCCAGAAAGCCCCCATATTCGCGGCGATATCTTCGAGCTTCTTGCCGGCGATGAGCGGCGTCAGCGCATTGACCGCCGTCACGCAGATCTCGTTGCCGCGCCCGATCGTAAACGTGAGGCCATGACCCGTGAGACCGGGCGAGTCGGTTTCGAGCGTGACGTAGGTGGCGGAATAGTCCGGCGCGGAATTCATCGCATCGGAGCCGTCGAGAGAGCGTGAAGTGGGAAAGCGAATGTCCCGAACGGACAGTCTTGTGATCGTGGTCATCTGAGTACTCTCCGGGAGCGATGGCTAGCGGTTTTCGCCTGCGGGGCAGGCGGGTCGGCTTTTTGCGCACGCGGCGCACGCACTACTCGTACGCGTATCGAGGCAGGGCGACCACTATTTGGACCATGGCGGACCCAGGCATTTGTACGCGTTGACAACACTGCATTCGCTTCCTAGCATGCTAGCATGTCTTCTCGAAATCAAGAGCGTCGTGAGTTCTTCAGCCGATCCAGAGACTGTCGCCAGCAATCCGTATGTCGCACTGCAAAAGATCAGGGGCGGCGAGCGCGGCAGCTTGACCGACGCGGTCGAAGCGGCGTTGCGGGAAGCGATTCTGACGCTGGCGCTGGAACCCGGCATGATGATCGACAAGATCGCGGTCTGCGAGCGGATGGGCGTGTCGCGCTTTCCCGTTTCTTCCGCGTTGGCGAGGCTGGCGCATGCGGGCCTCGTCGAGGTGTTGCCGCAGCGCGGCACGCGCGTCAAACCGATCGCGCTCGACGACATTCGCCAGCATCTGTTTATCCGCAGCGCACTGGAAGTCGAAACGGTGCGCGGCGTTGCGTCGATGCGCGATCGGGCCACGCTCGATGCGCTGGCAAGCAATCTCGACAGGCAGCGCAGTGTGGCCGGCAGCGGCGAACGTCTTGCGTTTCACGAGCTCGATCTGGCTTTCCATGAAATCCTGCTCGACGCGGTGAAGCTGCCGCGAGTGAAGGAAATCGTCGCGGTGTCGCGCAATGCGCTGGATCGCGCGCGGCAATTGCTGGCGAGTCCCGAGCGGCTCATGCATACGCTCGAAGAGCACGAAAAGATTTTCGAGGCTATCGGCGCCGGCAATGGCGATGCGGCCGCGAAAGCGATGCACGATCATCTCGACCAGGTGGTCGCCGAGTTGCACCGGTCCGCGAAAGCAAGGCCGGATCTTTTCGAGCCGTAATGAAAGCCGTCTTGAACGCGGTCATCAAAGTGCTGGTGATACAGGTAGCCGTCGGCGAGTCCGCACCATGAACCCACTCATTTCAGTCAACAAGCTGTGCAAGAGCTTTCCTGGCGTCAGAGCGCTTCATGACGTTCGCTTCGAACTCATGGCCGGCGAGGTTCATGCATTGATGGGCGAGAACGGCGCGGGCAAATCGACGTTGATGAAAATTCTCGCTGGCGTCTACACGCGCGATTCGGGCGAAATTCTCTACGACGGCAAGCCGGTCGATTTTCAGGGTCCGCGCGACGCGCAGGCGGTCGGCATTGGCATCATTCATCAGGAACTGCAACTGATGAATCATCTGAGCGTCGCGCAGAACATCTTTATTGGCCGCGAGCCGCGCAAGCACCTGGGGCTCTTTCTCGACGAAGACAAACTCAATGCACAGGCTCGCGAGATTCTCGCGCGCATGCATGTCAATCTCGATCCGCGCACGATGGTCGGCTCGCTCACGGTGGCGAGCCAGCAGATGGTCGAGATCGCGAAGGCACTGTCTTTCGACTCGCGCGTGCTGATCATGGACGAACCCACGTCCGCGCTCAACGACGCCGAGATTGCGGAACTGTTCCGCATCATTCGGCAATTGAAGGAGCGCGGAGTCGGCATCGTCTATATCTCACACAAGATGGACGAGCTGAAACAGATCACCGACCGTGTGACCGTGATGCGCGACGGCGAATACGTCGCGACCGTGCCGACCGAAGGCACGAGCGTCGAAACGATCATCGGCATGATGGTCGGCAGAACGCTCGCCGAGATGCCGCCGGTCGAAAGCGCTTTGGTGCGCGGCGAGGTCGCGCTCGAAGTGAGAAATCTCGTCGCGGGGCCGCTCGTGCGCGACGTGAGTTTCGCGTTGCGCCAGGGCGAAATACTCGGCTTTGCCGGCTTGATGGGCGCGGGCCGTACCGAAGTGGCGCGCGCGGTGTTCGGTGCCGATCCGGTCGAGTCCGGCGAAATTCTCGTGAAAGGCGTGAAAGCGTCGATCAGAAAGCCGAGCGATGCGGTGAAGCGCGGCATCGGCTATTTGTCGGAAGACCGTAAGCGCTTCGGTCTCGCGACCGGCATGGACGTCGAATCGAACATCGTGATGTCCGATCTCGGCAAGTTCCTGTCGTTCAATATGTTTCTGCGCCGTGCGCAGATACGCAAACGCGCCCAGCACTTCATCAAGCTGCTCGCGATTCGCACGCCATCGGCCACACAGCAGGTACGGCTTCTCTCGGGCGGCAATCAGCAGAAGATCGTGATTGCGAAATGGCTCGAACGCGATTGCGACGTGCTGTTCTTCGACGAACCGACGCGCGGCATCGACGTCGGCGCGAAAAGCGAAATCTACAAGCTGCTGCGCTCGCTTGCCGCACAAGGCAAGGCGATCGTGATGATTTCCTCGGAATTGCCCGAAGTGCTGCGCATGAGCGACCGCATCGTCGTGATGTGCGAAGGCCGCATTACCGGCGAACTCTCCGCCAGCGAAGCGACGCAGGAGCGCATCATGCATCTCGCGACGCAGCGCGAAACCCTGAAAGCGGCACCAGCCTGAAGAGGTCCACGACATGACATTGCGAACGGATACCGCGGCGCTCGACGGTGAAGGCCGGTCTTCCGGCCTGCGGGCCCGCATCTTCGCGCCCACCGCGTTGCAGAAACTGCTCGCGTTCGCGAGCCTGATTCTGCTGCTGGTTTTCTTCAGCTTCGCGTCGCCCGCTTTCATGCAGATGGACAACATCCTCGGCATTCTGCAGGCGACCGCGGTGAACGGCGTGCTCGCGATTGCCGCGACGTTCGTCATCATCACGGGCGGCATCGATCTTTCGGTCGGCACGTTAATGACGTTTACCGCCGTGATTTGCGGCGTGTTTCTCACCAATTGGCATTTGCCGATGTGGATCGGCGTACTCGCTGCCATCGTCACGGGCGCAATTTGCGGTACGGTATCGGGCACGCTGACCGCGAAGATGAAGATTCCGCCGTTCATCGCGACGCTCGGCATGATGATGCTGCTGAAAGGACTTTCGCTCGTCGTCTCCGCCGACAAACCGATCTATTTCACCGACACCGAGAACTTCTACCGTATTTCGCAGGATTCGCTGATCGGCTATGTGCTGCCGAGCGTGCCGATTCCGAATGCGGTGCTGATCCTGTTCTTCCTCGCGATTGCGAGTTCGATCGTGCTCAATCGCACGGCACTCGGCCGCTACACGTTCGCACTCGGCAGCAACGAAGAAGCGGTACGGCTTTCGGGCGTCAACGTCGATCGCTGGAAGATCGCGATCTACGGCGTGGGCGGCGCGATTTGCGGCATTGCGGGTCTGCTGATCGCGTCGCGTCTGAACTCCGCGCAACCGGCGCTCGGCCAAGGCTACGAGCTCGATGCGATCGCCGCGGTCGTGATCGGCGGAACGTCGCTGAGCGGCGGCTCGGGCACGATTCTCGGCACGATCATCGGCGCTTTCATCATGAGCGTGCTGACCAACGGCTTGCGCATCATGTCGGTCGCGCAGGAATGGCAGATCGTCGTGACGGGTCTCATCATCATTCTCGCGGTCTATGCGGACATCCTGCGGCGCAGCAGGAGAAGCTGAACCCGCCGATAGAGGAAACACAGCAAACGCAAACACAACAAACGCAAACGCAGCAAACACAGGAATCGCAGGAGCAAGAGAGAGAGGGGAGCACGTGGAGGCTCCCTCAACGGCTGCAGGTTGATAGCCCATCCTTAGGAGGAGGCCCCATGTTGAAGAGAAGACTCATCGGTATTGTGGTCGGTGTCGGCGCGCTCGTCGGTGGAAGTGCTCTCGCGTATGCGGACGAGCCTTATATTCCGCTCATTTCGAAGGGCTTCCAGCATCAGTTCTGGCAGGCCGTGAAAGCAGGCGCCGAACAGTCCGCGAAAGCGAACAACGTCAGGATGACGTTCGAGGGACCGGAAACGGAGGCGATGGTCGACAAGCAGATCGACATGCTCTCGGCCGCGCTCGCGAAGAAGCCGCAGGCGCTCGGCATCGCGGCGCTCGACAGCAAGGCCGCGATTCCGCTGCTCAAACGCGCGCAGAACGACAAGATTCCGGTCATCGCATTCGACTCCGGTGTCGACAGCGATATTCCGCTCACCACGTGCGCGACCGACAACATTGCGGCCGCCGCGCTCGCCGCCGACAAGATGGCCGCGCTGATCGGCGACGCGGGAGAGGTCGGCGTGATCGTGCATGACCAGACGAGTCGTACCGGGGTCGACCGGCGCGACGGTTTCCTCAACCAGATCAAGTCGAAGCATCCGAACATCAAGATCGTCTCCGTGCAATACGGTGCCGGCGATCACCTGAAGTCGGCGGAAATCGCCAAGGCGATGATTCAGGCCAACCCGAACCTGAAAGGCATTTTCGGCGCCAATGAAGGCTCGGCGGAAGGTGCCGCGATCGGCGTCAAGGAATCGGGCAAGAAGCTCGTGCTGATCGGCTTCGACTCCGGCAAGGAGCAGAAGGACAACATCATGTCGGGCCTGATGGCGGGCGCGATTACGCAGAACCCGGTCGGCATCGGCAAATGCGTGGTCGATTCGGCGGTCAAGGCGCTGCATGGCGAAAAGCTGCCGAAGAAGATCGACACGGGTTTCTACTGGTATGACAAGACCAATATGAACGATCCGAAGATTGCGGCAGTGCTTTACGACTGAGTTGCGCCGGCACGGCAATCGACGTGCGATCGTCAAAGAGGAAGAGCGATGCTCTTCCTCTTTTTTATTGGGTATTCGTCATGTCTGTTATTCGCAACGCCTGGAGTGCCTCGCGCATGGTGCATTGCGTGACGCCAAACGTTTGCGAGGACGTTCGAATTCTCCGTTGAACCGTTGTGCACGTGCTCGTCATTTGTGCAGCGCTTTCAATCGGTGTGTGGGCCAGTCATTTCCCGCCATTTGCGGAATTAATCTGATATTTTACGTTTGTGCAACCATTGCACGTCCGTGTGGCCCCACTAACCGATAGATGCGCAGGTCATGGCTTTTACCGAACCAAGGTCTCCATTTTTCAGGTGGGTCGTCTCTTGCGCTCAGAACCTGAGCCCGGAGAACCGGCAGGTTTTACTTGCTAATCTGTTTACGCGAACCGCTTCGATCGTCTTCGCGTCGATCTGCGAAATCAGCGTTTGCGCCACCGCGTACTATCTTTATCCGATTCCTCTCTACGCCGTCTGGGGCATTGCCGTCGTCGCATTGCTGGGCGCGCGGCTCGTGCTGATCTGGCTGTGCCGCACGCGTTCCGCGCAAGGTCTGCCCACGCCGACTTCCGCGTTTCTGTTGGCGAGTCTGCTGTGGAGCATGCTATTCGGCATCGGTACATTACTGTGCAATATCAGCGGGAATCCCACGCTGTTTCTGCTCGGCAACGTGTGCGCGGTTGGGGTGATCGGCGGCCTGGCCGGACGCAATGCGGGTACGCCGCGCCTCGCGCTATTGCAGATCGTTTTCATTCTTGGTTTCCTGAGCGTGGGCGCGGCACTCTCGCCGGGCAGCGGCAAGCTCGTGCTGCTGTTTCAGGCGCCGTTTTGCGCGGCCGGCTTTTTCACGGTGGCGTTGCGCAGCAATCGCGATACCGTGGCGTTGCTGCTCGCGCGCGAAAACAGTCATCGTCTTGCGCGGCAGGACAGCCTCACCGGTTTGCCGAATCGCGCGCGTCTCAGCGAACTGCTGCTCGAGCGCACCAGCAAGGGCTCGCCCGAGGACCAGGCATTCGCGGTGCTGCTGATCGATCTGGACGGCTTCAAGGCGATCAACGACAGTCTCGGCCACGCGGCGGGCGACCAGATTCTTCAGGAAGCGGCGAGGCGTCTGCGCGAGCTGCTGCCGGGCGGCGATCAGGTGGGCCGTCTCGCGGGCGACGAGTTCGTGGCGATTGCGGACGGCGCTGCACAGATTCGCGACGTAAAGGTGCTTGCCGATCGTATCGTCAGAACGCTCGCGCGGCCGTTCGCGTTGAGCGATGCGCTCGTGCATATCGGCGCGAGCGTCGGCATTGCGCTTTATCCGCAGCATGCACAGACGGGTCCGCAATTGCTGATTTGCGCCGATCGCGCGTTGTATGCGGTCAAGCGCAGCGGCAAGAGCTCGTTCACGATCTTCGACAGGGAGAAGCATGTCTCCGACGAAAGCCTGAGCCTCTTGCGCAGCGATCTCGAAGGCGCGTTGAAATCGTTCAGCGGTTTGCGCATCGAGTATCAGCCGATCGTCGACCTGAGTAGCGGCGCGGTGTCGGGCCGCGAGGCGCTGATTCGCTGGACGCATCCGACGCGCGGCGAGCTGTCGCCGTCCGCGTTCATTCCGACCGCCGAACGCACCGGGCTGATTCTCGCGCTGGGCGAATGGGTGCTGCTGCAATCGTGCATGGAAGCGGCGAGGTGGTGCGACCAGGTGATCGTCGCGGTTAACGTGTCGCCGGTGCAGTTGCGCGAGGAATCGTTCGCGTCGAAGGTATTGGCGATACTTCGCAAGACGAAGCTGCCGGCCACGCGGCTCAATCTCGAGGTGACCGAAACCGCGCTATTGAACGATGATGCGGTCACTCGCCGCAACATCGCGAGGCTGCGTTCGCTCGGCATCGGACTCGCGCTCGACGATTTCGGCACCGGCTTCTCGACGATGTCGACGCTCGTGCGCTTCTCGTTCGACAAGCTGAAGATCGACAGTTCGTTCGTCAAGGAGTCGGTGCACGGGCGCGAATCGGCGGCCGTGGTGCGCGGCATCGTTGCACTGGCGCGTGAAATAGGCATGTCGACCACGGCCGAAGGCATCGAAACCGAGGAGCAACTGAGCTTCGTGCGCGTATGCGGATGCACGCACGCGCAGGGCTATCTGCTCGGCAGGCCGGTGCGTGGCGATGCAATCGAGCAGAGCGAGTTGGCGCTCGAAGCACCCGATGTTGCGCCTGCTACGGCACCTGCTACCGCGCCTGTTACTGACAAGACAGAAAGCGCCGGCTTCTGAAAGCCGCCAGCGGAAATCGACATGTCTTCTCCATTGCAATTCCAGCTCAGAATTACCGCGTCGCGCGAATGGGCAGAGGCGTTGCGCGCCGATCCGTCCAGCGCATCGAGGCCGGCGCTGCGTGACGTTCTGCGCACGCACAACGCGACGCTGAAGTGCCAGTTCGATGCATTCGCCGACTACGTGAGCGAAGCGGAAAGAATCGGCATCGAGCACTATCCGCTTTATCAATGGACCCGGCAGACGATAGAGAACCCCGAGAAAAAAGCGAAGTATCTGCGATCGTTCACGCTGTATGTCAACGGCGAGGAAGTCTACGACCAGGCTGTGACAGACGCGCTCGAAGGCGAGTTGTCGACGCTCGTCGACGGGAGCCGCATCGTGCGCGTTTCGCGCTTCGACACGAATCCTGCGAACAATCCGCAGCCGCCCTCAAGCTGACGATTGTGTTACATCGGTACAGTCCCGTCACCGTCAAGCCGCTTAACATTTGACGACAGCACGCGAGCTTCGTGAGACGATGCAGTTTCACCAACTTTTGTGGGAGCGCGACATGGGACTTCTGGACGAAGTAGGCAAGATTGCAGGTGCGGTTGCCGCCGTCGAAGCAGCGGAGAAAGTCGATCCGGAAGCGGGTCTGCTGACGAAAGGCATTGCCGCTGTCGCTGGTTTTGAAGGCGCCGGCAAGCTGGAATCGCTGGTCGAGAAGAAAGAAGACGAGAAGCAGGACGACGCCAGCAACGCTCAGGCTTCCGACGATACGAGTTCGCAGACCTGAGCGAATTCACGGTTGCCGGCTGCATGCAGGTCGTCTGGTTGCATCGTGCGCCGGCAACCCCACGCTGATTAAGCTAGTCTGATTTAACGGTCGCCCGGCCGTTACGAATTTTTCAGAACGCCTTCATTCATATCGAAACGAGCTTTCGTTTCGCAATCCGATTCTTCCATTCCTTCGTTTTTCCGGTCCGATGTTTTCATCGGGCTGTCATCGCTACGCCGCTACGATGGTTCGTCACATGCGTCCGCGCTCGCACCGCGGTGCGTTGTTTTGCGCTGGCATTCTTCCACCACCTCACAACAACACCGGACATGTCGAACAAGAAAATCGTCAAGGCAGCGCCCGCCGACGAGCAGGGCGCATCGATCGTTTCGCGTCGAGGATTCCTGAAGTTCGCCGGCGCATCGAGTCTCGCAACCGCCGCGGGCGCGCTTTCGTCGGCGGCGCGCGGCGCAAACGGTACCGCACCCGACGGCACACCCGAGCAGGTGCATCTGACCTGGGGCAACGACCCGACGAGCGAAGTCACGGTGTCGTGGTCGTCGCTCGCGGCCGCAAGCAATCCGCAGGTGCGCCTGAGCGGGCTGAACGGCGCGGACCGGCAACGGCACACCGTGCATGCGGTGCAGAGCACCTATACCGACGGCATCAACGGCGAGGTCGTCTTCAGCTATCACGCCCGCCTGCGCGATCTGAAGGCCGATACGCATTACCAGTACGAAGTGACGGCCGACAACGACAGCAATGCGTCGCAGCCCTTTAGCGCGAGTTTCCGCACCGCGCCGCATGGCCGCACGCCGTTTCGCTGGACCAGTTACGGCGATCTCGCGACGCCGAATACGAACTGGGTATTGTCGTCGCCGCAAAGCCGCTTCGCGGTGCAGGCCGTCGAGCGCTTTCAGCCGCTGTTTCACCTGCTCAACGGCGACCTCTGCTACGCGAACCTGAATCCGATGCAGCAGCCCGAGGTGTGGCGCGACTTCGGCAACAATGCACAGACGTCCGCGTCGAACCGGCCGTGGATGCCGTGCCCCGGCAATCACGAACTCGAATTCAACAACGGCGAGCAGGGGCTGGCGTCGTATCTGTCGCGCTATACGCTGCCCGACAATCACACGCGTTTTCAGGGCCGCTGGTACAGCTTTCGCGTCGGCGCGGTGCTGTTCGTTTCGCTCGACGCGGACGACGTCATCTATCAGGATGGCGCGGCATTCGTTGCGGGGCCCACGCCATTGACGCCGGTGGCGAGCACCGGCAATCCGCCGATTCCGGCCGGCACCTCGCTCTACGTGCGCGGCTATAGCAACGGCGAGCAGACACGCTGGCTCGAAAACGTCTTGCAGCGCGCCGCACATGACGGCGACATCGACTGGATCGTCGTGCAGATGCATCAGGACGCGCTCAGTTCGTCGAAGACCGGCAACGGCTCGGACAAGGGCATTCGCGAAGCGTGGCTACCGCTCTTCGATCGCTATGGCGTGGACCTCGTGCTGTGCGGCCACGATCACGACTACGAGCGCAGTTATCCGGTGCGCGGTTGCAATCACCACAAGGGCACCGACATCGCGACGGGCCGGCCGGTCGATACGTTGCAGCCGAAGCCGGTCATGTCGGCGGTTTCGCATGGCGAGTCGACGTTCGATACGAGCCACGGCACGATTCACCTGATTCTCGGCGGTGGCGGCACGAGCGCGCCGCTCGATGTGTATGGCGTCGATGCCGGCACGGGTCTGCCGCAAGCGCGCATTTTCACGAAGCCGAATCGCCCGGCTCCGTCGACGACGACAACGGGCGCGTTCGTGCGCGCCAACGCGGATGCGGTCGAAGACGCGATCTGGTCCGCGCAGCGCGACACCGGCACCGGCTACGGTATCGCGGTGTTCGATTACGATCCGGGCGAGCATGGCGGGGAGACCACGATTACGATGAACTACTACCATGCGCCCGGCGCGGATCAAACGCCGACCGCCGACTACGAACTGTTCGAAACGATCGAGCTGAAGAAGAAACGGCACAAATAAGAAAGCGCATATCGTTCGGTAATCCGTAGCAATCCCGCAGCAGCAAGGGCCGCTCATTTCGAGCGGCCCTTGTTTTTTCGCGTTCAGCGCATGCCCTGCAAAAACGCGAATTCATTTTGTTACACGTCTTACTGGCGCTCGGCTCTGTGGTTACAAAAGCCTTTCGAATGCGCCGTTATACTCGGCACCGTCTCATCAAAACAAAAGACCTGCTATGTCGAAGAGAATCATCCAGATGGTTGCCGTGGCCGCCTTGAGCGCCGCAGCGTCGTTGCCGGTCATGGCCGGCGATATGAACAACATGCTCGGCGGCGCGCTGGGCGGTGTGGCCGGTGCCGCACTTGGCGGTGCAGTGGGCGGCAGCACGGGCGCGGTGATCGGTGGCGCGGTCGGCGGCGGTGCCGGTGGCGCCGTAACGTCGAATCGCCGCGAGCGCACGGGCGCGATTATCGGCGGCGCGCTGGGCGGCGGTGCGGGCACCGCGGCCGGCAACGCAATGGGCGGCCGCGGCGGTGGACTGATCGGCGCGGCGGTCGGTGGCGGTGCAGGTTCGGCGCTCGGTGGCAATATCTCGCGCTCGAACTCCTACGAGCGCGATTATTCGCGCGGCTACCATTCGGGCAAGCGTCATCACAAGCGCCGCCGTTACGACTGATACGCTGGCCTCGCGCTTTCGCGCGACAGGTCCCGTCTCGCGACGCATGCTTCCGGTCCGGCGAAATCGGCAAGGTGCTGAATCGCCGGGCGGCGCTGCATGACGTTGCGATAAAAACCTCGCAACGTCATTCAGCGCCCTTCAGCTTCCATCACGCATGCAAGATCAGCTTCTGAATCCGCCAGTTCAATAGCTCCGCGACGAATAGCGTGTTCTCGGCGGGACACGCCATCTGATGAATCCAGCCGAACTGCTTCGGCTGCTTGCCCGATTGGCCGAGCACGCCGAGTACCTTGCCGTCGAGCGTCATCTTGTAGATGCGGCCGGGAAACGCATCGGCGCTATAGAGCACCTGGTGCGGTCCCGGCGAGATGCAGATGGCCCACGGCGAGCCTGGCGCGAACGTGCCCGCGGCGATATCGGCTTCGCTCGGCATGTTGCCGATCGCGGGGCGCGCATCCGGCGGTACCGGCACGTCGATCGTGAACTGGCGCAGGAACGTGCCTTCGGTATCGAACACCTGAATGCGCCGGTTGCTGCGATCGGCCACATAGACGTGGTCGTTTGCGTCGACGGCAATACTGTGCGGCGTATGGAATTGCCCCGGACCCGTGCCGCGATCGCCCCACGACTTGAGCCAGTTGCCGTCGCGATCGACCTTGGCGACGCGCGAGTTGATATAGCCGTCGCTGATATAGGCGTTGCCCGCTTTGTCCCACGCGACGTCGGTCACCTGGCGAAAGCGTCCGGGCTCGGCCGGCAGCGGCGGATTCGGATGCTTGAGCGGCGCGGTGTCCTCGTCCGACGCTTCCTGCTTGCGGCCGAACACCATGGCAACGCGTCCGTCCGGCGTGAACTTGATCACCATGTCGGAGCCTTTGTCCGTGACCCAGATGTTGTCGTGCCGGTCAACCTTGACCGAATGCGCGAACGACCACGCATAGAGGTTATGGCCGATCTCGCGCACGAAGCGTCCGTCGGGCGCGAATTCGAGCAGTTGAGCCGCGGCCGCGCCATAGGCGGGGCCCGTGCTGTTGCCGCGCGACAGCACGAAGATGTGTCCGCGCGAATTGAGCGTGACGCCCGAGCATTCGCCGAAATACATGTCGGCCGGCAGGCGTACGGGATTGGCAATCGAGTCGTAGGCGATGGAAGGAACGGTTGGTGTGTCCGCAAATACCGAGGGCATGGCGAGCCCCGCGGCACTGCCGGCAATCAGGCTCATGAAAGTCCTGCGGCTCATTGCCCGATGCTCCGCGATGCCGCAGCATGGACAGAACATGCCATATTGCTCGCTCATTCATCGTCTCCTTGATTGTCCGTTCGACCTGGGCCGACTCGCACCCGAAGTGTGCAAAGGCAATCGTAGTGCACAAAACGCTTAATAGCTAAGGCGTCTTGTGTTGCATGAGGAGAGGGCTTGGGTTGTGAGCGTTCATGTGCGACGACGTCATGGCTTCGCGGCGGCTCTTTGCTACTATGTAGCACCGCGACTGCTTTGAACCATCACACAAGGAGATTCGAATGAGCAAGGGTTATTGGGTGTCGTCGTACCGCAAAACGAACGACCCGCAGAAACTGGCTGCCTACGCGCAATTGGCCCCGGCCGCGGTGGCCGCGGCAGGCGGCAAGTTTCTCGTGCGCGGGGTGGCGGACGAGGCGCGCGAGCAAGGCCTCACGGAGCGCACGGTCGTGATCGAATTCCCGACGTACGAGCAGGCCGTCGCCGCTTACGACAGCGAGGAGTACAAGAAGGCGCTGGCCGCATTGGGCGATGGCGTCGAGCGCGATTTGCGCATCGTGCGCGGCGTCGACTGACGCGCAGCGCGCAAGCCAGACGAATCAGCCGCACGAGTTGCCTGCGCCGCAACACGTGCGGCAGCGCGAGGTCTATCTCGTCGCTACCCCATCAGCGCTACTTCACTGCGCCCAGCGCCAGCCCCTTCACGAGATAGCGCTGCAACCACGCGAACACGACCGACACCGGCAAGGTCGCGCACAAGGTTGCCGCCATCACGAGATGCCATTCGACGACGTACTTGCCCGCGACCATATCGGTCACCTGCACGGTCAGCGTCTTGTTCTCCGGTGAGCGGATCAGCGTATAGACCACCGCGAACTCGTTCCATGCATTGATGAACGTGAAGATCGCGGTCACGACGATGGCCGGCACCGCCAGCGGCAGAAACACCTTGAATACCGCGCGGGTGCGGCTGCAGCCTTCGAGCCATGCCGATTCTTCCAGGTCCTGCGGCACGGTCTGAAAGTACGACGACAGCATCCACACCGCGAACGCGATATTGAACGCCGCATACGACACGATCACGCCGATCTTCGAATCGACCAGATTGCCGTCGCCCCACGGAATCATTGCGGCAAGGCGGAACAGGCCGACCACGAGCAGGATCGGCGAGAGCATCTGCGTGACGAGCAGGAACTGGCGGTACAGGCCGCGTCCGCGAAACGGAAAACGCGCGAGCGCGTAAGCGGCGGGCAGGCTTACCGCGAGTGCGAGCGAGGTCGACAGCAAACTGATGATCGTGCTGTTGCGCAGCGCGACGCCGAAGTTGGCCGCTTCCCACATGTCGACGAAATTGCTCCACTGCCAGTGCACCGGCAGCCAGCGCGCCGGGTACACGAAGATCTCCGAAGCCGGTTTTACGGCGGTGAAGAACATCACCGCGAACGGAAACAGCACGACGATCACGAGCGGCGAGAGCGCGAGCCAGCACCACAGCGAGCGCTTTGTCCGGGCACTGAGACTCATGACGGCGCTCCTTCTTTCGCGCGTTGCAGACGCAGATAGGCAATCGAGAACACGAACAGCATGACGAGCATGATGAGCGACACGGCGGCCGCCTCGCCGGGGCGTCCGAGCCGGAACCCCAGTTCGTACAGGTACGTGACGAGAATGTGCGTGCCGTTGTCGGGGCCGCCCTGGGTCATGACCCAGATGATCGGAAACGAGTTGAACACGTAGATCACGTTGAGCAGGATCGCCATGTTGATGAATGGGCGCAGGAGCGGCATCGTCAACAGGCGGAACTGCTGCCATGCGCTCGCGCCGTCGATGCGCGCGGCTTCGTAGATATCGCCCGGCACCGAGGAGAGGCCGCCGAGGAAGATCGTCACCGTAAACGGAATCGACACGAGAATGCCGACCGCGATTTCCACCGGAAACGCGAGTTCGGGCGTGGCGAGCCAATGTATCGGGCCGCCGATCAAACCGAGCCGCTGCAACGTGACGTTGACCATGCCGTAGTCGTCGTTGAAGGCCCAGCGCCATACGACGGCGGTCATCGTCAGCGAGACGGACCACGGCAGCATCACGATGGTGCGGGCGATGCCGCGACCGTGAAAGTCCTGATTCAGAATCAGCGCGACCGGCACCGAGATCGCGACGGTGCCGCCCACCACGCACACGGTCCAGACAATCGTGCGGCGCACGGAAGAAAGAAACACCGGGTCCTGGAACACGTTGATGAAATTCTGCAGACCGGTGAAGTCGCGAATCGCGCCGAAGCGCGACACCTCGTGCAGCGATTGCCACACGATGTTGAAAATCGGGTAGCTGATGATGAACAGCGCGAGCACGAGGCTCGGCGCGATCAGCAACCAGGGCGCGTGCGCGCGCGGAGAAACGGAACGGCTCATGCGTGCTCGATCGTAAGACGCGCCCGCGTTACACGGCGGGCGCGACGGAATGGGCCGGAGAGTACATCAGTCAATCGGACTGTTGGGTGAAGCCGTGCCGAAGCGGACTCGCGCGCCGTCGTGGCAACGGCGGCGCGCGTTCCGGATTCTACCCGTCAACGCCCGATTATTCCGAACGACGATGCCTCAGTGACCAAGCGACTTGTTCGCCTGCGCCGCCGCGGCATTCAGCGCGTCGGCCGGTTGCGCCTTGCCGAGGTAGATCGCCTGCATCGCGTCGGTTACGGCCTTCGCGGTGTCTTCCCAACCCGTTACGGTCGGCGCGAAGTGAGCGGTCGGCAGCAACGCGACAAATGCTTTGGTATCCGGATCGTTGAATGCCGGGTCCGCTGCTTCGGCCTTCGTGGTCGGCAGGAAGCCCTCGGTCGTCGTGAACTCGACGCGCGGTTCCTTCGTGAACAGATAGTCGAGGAACTTCCACGCGCTCTTCTTCACTTTCGAATTCTTGAACATCACGATCGAATCGGTGACCGCGTATGTCGCGTGCGTCGTGCCCATCGGCACCGGATCGATGCCGTACTTGAGGTTCGGTGCTTCCTTCTTGATCTGCTTGGCGAGGAACGGCGCCGAGATCACCATCGCGACGCGGCCCTGCTTGAAGAGGTTCTGCACGTCTTCGCGGCTATAGCCGGTCACGCCCGGTTGCGTGAGCCCCTGGTCGATCATCGTCTTGTAGAGCGTGGCGGCCTTGATGCCGGCCGGCGAATTGAACGCGGCCTTGCCGTCCTTGCCGACCACGTCGCCGCCGTTGGTCCACAGCGCGTAGTAATAGTAGACGTCGGTTTCGATTTCCTTGCCTTGCAGACCGAAGCCGGCAATGCCTTGCGCCTTCAGTTTCTTCGACGCATCGATCACGTCGTTCCAGCTCTTCGGGCCGTCGGGATAGCCGACCTTCGCGAGCAGGTCCTTGTTGTAGTAGAGCGCGCGAGCCGAAGCGGCAATCGGCAGGCCGTAGGTCTTGCCGTTGATCTGGCCAGGAGCCAGGAACGGCCCGATGAAGCGGTTCTTGAAGTTCGCGTCCATGTAGCCGTCGAGCGGCTCGGCCACGTCGTCCTTCACGAAGTCGAGCAGCCAGCGCGTGCCGACGATCGCGAGGTCGGCGTTGGCGCCGCCGGAAATGTCCGTTTGCAGCTTCTGTTGCAGCGTGTCCCAGTTCACGTCTTCGATCTTGATGGTCGTGCCGGGGTTGGCCTTCTCGAAGTTGCGCGCCATTTTCTCGAAGTACGGCGCGGTGGCATCGCTGTAGTGGGCGACGGTCACGCGGACCGTGTCGGCGTGGGCCGCCACGGCGATACCTGCAAACGCGAGCGCCACGGCGACTTTGCCTAGCGCGAGGGAAGCACGGGCATGCAACGACATTTCTCTCTCCTGTGGGTGGTTTGCCGCCGTCACCGGCCGCCTTGGGTTGATTGTTTGAAAAAATCCTACATGACGAAAAATGGCTTGTCACGTAGGGTCTGCGATATTTCTTTTACCCCGGGTTTGTGCATAAGATGCTGTAAAGCATGGGGTATTCTGCATTGCGTGATGACACGAAAACCCATTCTTCGGGATCACCACGAGCGTGGCTCGCATCAGGCTTGTAGGAAATTTACAGAGTGGTCCGCGGCTCGGGTGGCACGGGCGGGGCGTGGACGAGTGAGGTCGAGATGAATCGTGTGGTGTTGGTGACAGGGGCGTGCGGCGGGATCGGCAGCGTGTTGTGCAGGCGCTTCGTGGCGGAGGGCGACACGGTGCTCGCGCTCGACATCGACGCGGCCGCGCTGCAAGCGCTGAGCGCGCAACTCGGCAAGGACAACGTCACGCCGGTCGCGGTCGATCTCGGCGACGCCGCTGCGGTGCAGCAGGCGGTGGCCGCGGCGGTCGCGACGCGTGGGCCAGTCGACGTGCTGGTCGCGAACGCGGGCGCGGCGCTCGGCACGACGCTCGCGACGACCGATGCCGCGAGCTGGCAGCGCGACGTGCATCTGAATCTGAACGGCACGTATCACACGGTGGAAGCGGTGCGTGCCTCGATGATCGAGCGGCAACGCGGCGCGCTCGTGCTGATCGGCTCGGTGAACGGACTCGCGGCGCTTGGCCATCCCGCGTATAGCGCGGCGAAGGCCGGGCTCGTCAGTTATACGAAAGCACTCGCCATCGAACTGGGCCGCTACGGCATTCGCGCGAACATCGTGTGTCCGGGCACGGTGAAGACGCAGGCGTGGCAGGCGCGGGTCGATAAAAACCCGCAGGTGTTCGAGGACCTGAAAAAGTGGTACCCGTTGCGCGACTTCGCGACGCCCGACGATATCGCCGACGCGGTGCTGTTTCTCGCCTCGCCGATGGCGCGCGTGATTACCGGCGTCGCGCTGCCGGTGGACGGCGGGTTGATGGCGGGCAACCGTTTGATGGCCGAGGAACTGACGCTCGAATCGTTTTGAGCCGGCGCCTTGAGCGCATGGGTAACGACGCAGGCAAGACAACACGCAGCAAGACAATGAGGACAGCATGGCAGCAGTGCAACTGAGCGGCATCTTCAAGCGCTATGGCGACACGCAGGTCGTGCACGGCATCGATCTCGACATCGACGACGGCGAGTTCGTCGTGCTGGTCGGTCCGTCGGGCTGCGGCAAGAGCACGCTGATGCGGATGGTGGCGGGGCTCGAAGAGATCAGCGGCGGCGATCTGATGATCGGCGGCACGCGTGCGAATACGCTCGCGCCGCAGCAGCGCAATATCTCGATGGTGTTCCAGAGCTATGCGCTCTATCCGCATCTGTCGGTCTACGACAACATCGCATTCGGTCCGCGGATTCGTAAGGAATCCTCGGCGAGATTCAAGCCGCGCATCGACGCCGCCGCGAAGATGCTGAATCTCAGCGGCTATCTGGACCGCTTGCCGCGCGCGCTGTCGGGCGGCCAGCGGCAACGCGTGGCGATGGGCCGCGCGGTGGTGCGCGAGCCGTCGCTGTTCCTGTTCGACGAACCGCTGTCGAATCTCGACGCGAAACTACGCGTGCAGATGCGCACCGAAATCAAGGCGCTGCATCAGCGGCTGAAGAATACGGTGATCTACGTCACGCACGATCAGATCGAGGCAATGACGATGGCCGATCGCATCGTCGTGATGAACGCGGGGCGCATCGAGCAGATCGGCATGCCGCTCGAACTGTACGACCGGCCCGCGAATCTGTTCGTCGCGAGCTTTCTCGGTTCGCCGTCGATGAATTTCGCCGAGGGCGTGATCGTCAATCGCACGCAAGGCGCGGGTCTTGCGCTGAAACTCGCGGACGGCGGCGAGGTCGCGCTCGACGGCGCGCCGGCCTCGGCGGTGGTCGGCGCGAAGGTCACGCTCGGCGTGCGGCCCGAGCACATCGAAATCGCGACGCAAACGCCCGATGCCGAGCTCGATGTCGAAGTGATCGAGCCGACCGGCGCCGAAACACATCTGTATGGGAAAATCGGCGTCGTCACATGGTGCGTGACGACGCGCGAGCGCTCGAGGATCGAGCCCGGCCAGCGAGTCGCACTGCGCTTGCCGGCCGAATGCATTCATCTGTTCGATACGGAGAGTGGACGCAGGCTGGTCTGAACCGCGTGTTGCCGCCCGGGGCTCATTCGAGCCGAACCAGCCGCGAGCGACGCGGGTCCCTCTGTAACAGACCCTAAGGAACACCGGGTGTCCGCAGCGAACTTGATTCCCCATATCCGCGGCGCGCTTGCGAGTCTGCGGCCCGCCGAGCGCAAGGTCGCCGAGATGGTGCTCGCCGACGTCGACTTCGCGATGCGCGCGAGCATTACCGAACTCGCGCAACGCGCCGAGGTGTCCGAGCCTTCCGTCACGCGTTTTTGCCGCGCGATCGGCGCGCATGGTCTGCGCGACTTCAAGATGCAGCTCGCGCAGAGCGTGGCGGGCGGACTGCCGTACGCGTCGGCCACGGTCGCGCGCGACGACGACGTGCAGACCCTGATGGACAAGGTCGGCGAGGCGGCGATCGATGGCATCACGCACGCGCGTGGCGCGCTCGATCCGGCCGTGGTCGAAAGCGCGATTGCCGCGCTGTCGAGCGCGCGGCGCGTGTTTTTCTTCGGCGTGGGTTCGGGCTCGGGGCTCGTCGCGCAGGACGCGGCGCTGCGCTTTCTGCGTATCGACATCGCCTCGGCGTCGTTTACCGACGGTCATTTGCAGCGGCTTTACGCGGGCCTGATGGAACCCGGTGACGTGGCGTTCGCGATCTCGCATTCGGGGCGCAGCGTCGAGGTGAACGAGAGCATCCAGATCGCGAAGGAGCGCGGCGCGACGACGATCGCGCTGACCAACGTCGGTTCGCGGCTTGCCTGGCTCGTCGATATTCCACTGCTGCTGCGCGTGCCGAGCCCGATCGATCCGAATACGCCAGGCGTGTCGCGGCTCGTGCAGTTGTGCATCATGGATGCGCTGGCGATCGGCGTCGCCTTGAAGGCCGGTCCGCAGACGCTCGAAAAGATGCGCCACGCGAAAGCGAGGCTCGGGTCGCATGAGCCGGAGGGGGCGGGGTAGGTGTCGCTTGGCGGAAAAGCGCCTACGTCCCCCCACTTTCCACATCGTTCGCTGCCATCCACCCGAACCGTCGCGACAATCGCAGTGTGGCGGCGCGCAAGATCCGCGCAGGCTGGCCCGACGGTTCGCAATCGAAGCTGCCGCTTGTCCCCATTACCGCAAGCACGACGCAGATGCTGCCCGTGTGATCGAGCACGGGCGCGGCGAGCGTGTCGATGCCAGGCACCGGACGGCTCAATGCGGTATCGATGCCATGCGAGCGAATCTGCGCGAGACGTTGCGCGTAGCGGCTTTTTTGCGTGGCGATAGCCGTTGCGCTCGCGCCTGCGAGCCGCAGATGATCCTGGGCGAGCAGACCCACGCGCACGTCGTCGGCGACATACGCAGCAAACACGCGGCCAATCGTGGTATTGACGAGCGACATCACCGTGCCGACCCGCAAGCTCACATGCAATGGCCGTGCCGCTTCTTCGAGGCGCACGACGGTCGGCCCGAGCGGTCCGAGCACCGCCATCGCGACGCTCATGCCGGTCGAGGCCGCAAGATCGATGACTTCGGGCTCGGCCTCGCGCGTCGGCGAGAGGCGCTGCAAGCCGATCAAACCCAGTTCGAGCGCAAGCGGTCCGGCCTCGAAGCAGCCCGCCGCATCGCGGCTCAGCAGGCCGATTTTCAGCAGACTCACGAGGTGCGGAAACGCTTTCGCGGGCGGCATGCCGGCCGCGGCTGCGAGATCGCGCAGACTCAGCGGCCGCGCGGCGGTGGCGAGTGCGTTCAGCAGGTCGCCGGTGTTGTCGAGCGCTTGAATGCCGCGCTGCGGTTTGGCGTCGGCGGCGTCGGGAGAGAGCGGGGCGGAATCGGTCACGATGGAAAGCGGGCTATAGGGATGAGGCGAGTGCCAATGTCGAAGACGCGGAAGAAGACACCGCGAGTTCGGCGCCGATCTCGCTCGCCGTGGCGAGCAACGCATGCGCAAGCGGGCCGTCGGCAGCCACGTCGATCGCGCCGGTCGAGCCGATTACCGTCAGCGCGAGTAGAAGGCGGCCTTCGCCGTCGAGCACCGGCGCACTCAGACTGCTGATGCCGGGACTCGGCGCGTCGACACTGCTCTCGAGCCCGCGCGCGCGAATGCGTTCGAGCGTCGTCTCGAACGCGGCGCGTCCGGCGGGTGTCGTCATCGCGCGCTCGGCTGCGCCGGACTGATTCGCCCACATCGCGTCGAGCGTCTCGCGCGGCAGATACGCGCAAAACACGCGTCCCGTCGAGGTCGCCGGCAACGACATCACGGTGCCGATATGCAGATTGACGTGCAGCGGGAACCCCGCATGCTCGTAGCGGACGATGGTCGGCCCCTGCGGCGCGGCAATGCAGATTGCGACGCTAAAGCCGATTGCCTCGGCGAGCGCCGCGACGCGCGGCACGGCGGCGCGGAATGCGGGCTGGTTTTCGAGCCGCAGCAGACCGAGCCGCAGCGCGAGTGGCCCAGGCTCGTAACGGCCCGACAGTTCGTCGCGCTTGATGAGTCCCAGGCGGCTCAGGCTCACGAGGTAGGCATGTGCCTGGCCTGGCGCGATCTGCGCGGCACTCGCGAGATCGGACAGCGCAAGCGGAACGCGCGCGCTGGCGAGCGCGAGCAGCACGCGGCCGCTCACTTCGACACTTTGAATGCCGCGCTGCGGTTTGGCGGTTTCCGGCGCCGCGTTGTCGGCGCTGTCAGTGCTGTCGCTGCTCAGGCGTGAGCCTTTGCTCCTCGCGCGGCCTGTAATCGCTGTACCGTTCGCGCTTGCCGCCGATTTCGTCGCTTTGCTCACATTCGCGTTCGTCCGTAAAAAGCGCTTCATGTTAATCGAAGGATTGCCTTCTCCCAAGACCGCGCCGGGCAAGAGCTACCCGATAGGCGGCTTTCCAGGAGCCCAGTCGACCGGGTGTTCGAGCGAGACCTGCAAGCGGCCGCGCAACTCGGGATGTACCGAAGCCTGGTTGAGGACGGCCATGCCGCCAATCTGCCGTAAGGTTTCGTCGGTCAGCGGAGCAGTCGGGTCGTCGGAGCCAAGCGGCACATTCATTGCCGATCCGCGCGCGATCTGCCGATCGATGGCTCCCTGGATTTCGTCCCGGTACACGGTACACAGCTGGAGCTGTTGCGTTTCCTCGTTATAAAAAATCACGGTGGCACGAAGGCGTTGGGTCATTTCATCAACCTCTGCAGTGCTGGTAATTTGCGAATGCTGTTTGCTTGCACATGGATTCTGCGCGTCGCCGTTGGTTTGCGTATAGCGATACTTTTCGCTATTGACAAATAAAACGTGGCGGCCATACCATGCATTCACCCCGACACACCGGCGCAATGACCGAACACAAAGCGGGGCGAGACAAGCTTCCAATCCCGCTGGCCCTTCGGTCTTCCTGCCGATGCGCCACGCCGTCTCGCCTCGCCCCCATCCCCGACGGAGACAAGCATGGCAAAGGCATTTGCATCGCAGGCCGATCTCGAAGCGAAGAAAGTCACGTGGACCCAACTGTCCGAGAACGCCTATGCGTACACCGCCGAGGGCGATCCGAACTCGGGCGTCGTCATCGGCGACGACGGCGTGCTGATCGTCGACACCACCGCGACGCCCGCCATGGCGCAGGACCTGATCGCAAGGATTCGCAGCGTCACCGACAAGCCGATCAAATACGTCGTGCTGTCGCACTACCACGCGGTGCGCGTGCTCGGCGCGTCCGCGTATTTCGCCGAGGGCGCGCAGCAGATCATCGCGAGCCGCGGCACGTACGAGATGATCGTCGAGCGCGGCGAAGCGGACATGAAGTCGGAGATCGAGCGCTTTCCGCGCCTCTTTGCCGGCGTCGAAACGGTGCCGGGACTCACGTGGCCGACGCTCGTGTTCGAGCGGGAAATCACGCTGTTTCTCGGCAAGCTCGAAGTGCGCATCGCGCATCTGGGCGCCGGCCATACGAAAGGCGACACGATCGTGTGGCTGCCGTCGCAGAAGGTGCTGTTTTCCGGCGATCTCGTCGAATACGAAGCGGCCTGCTATTGCGGCGACGCGCAGCTCGAACAGTGGCCGGCCACGCTCGAAGCGTTGCGCGCGCTGCAGGCCGACAAGCTCGTGCCGGGCCGCGGCCCCGCGCTGACCACACCGGCCGACGTCGACAAGGGCCTCGATTACACGAAGGATTTCGTCACGACGCTATTGCAGACGGGCCGTGAAGCGGTCGCGCGAAAGCTCGACCTGAAGGCCGCGATGGCGCATACGCGCGAGGCGATGGACCCGAAGTTCGGCCACGTCTTCATCTACGAGCATTGTCTGCCGTTCGACGTGTCGCGCGCGTTCGACGAAGCGAGCGGCATCGCGCATCCGCGCATCTGGACCGCGCAGCGCGACAAGGAGATGTGGGCCGCGCTGCAAGTCTGATAGCGCGGGAGCGCAGAAGCAGAAACACCGCAGCAGAGAGCCTGGCGCGGAAGCAGACCGGCGCGGAAGTACACGCGAAGCCGCGCCGTAAAACGCGGCGGGACGGAGACACGAGATGAGCATCGATTATCAGGCGCTGTCGTTCGAATATCGGCCGTGCCGCGAGCAGCGCATGCCCGGTGTAAAAGAACCGGCGGCCTATCCGGTGATCGTGGTCGGCGCGGGACCAGTGGGCTTGGCCACCGCGATCGATCTCGCGCAGCAGGGCGTGCCGGTGGTACTCGTCGACGACGATTGTTCGCTATCCAGAGGATCGCGGGCGATCTGTTTCTCGAAACGCTCGCTCGATATTTTCGACCGCCTCGGCTGCGGGCAACGGATGATCGACAAGGGCATCAGCTGGAACGTCGGCAAGGTGTTCCTGAAGAGCGAACTCGTCTACACATTCAACCTGCAACCGGAAGCGGGGCATCACCGGCCCGCGTTCATCAATCTGCAGCAATACTACGTCGAAGGCTTTCTGCTCGAACGTGCGCGGGAACTCGCGAATCTCGAGATTCGCTGGAAGAGCAAGGTGGTCGGCGTGCAGCAGAACGGCACGCCGGGCGCGTGCGACGCGAGCGTCACGCTGAGCGTCGAAACGCCGGACGGCATCTATGCGCTGCGCGGCCGCTACGTGGTCGCCGCCGACGGTTCGCGCAGTCCGCTGCGCAACATGATGGGGCTCGACAGCAAGGGCGTGACGTTCCGCGACCGCTTCCTGATCGCCGACGTGAAAATGGAAGCGGAGTTTCCTGTCGAACGCTGGTTCTGGTTCGATCCGCCGTTTCATCCGAATCAATCGGTGCTGTTGCATCGTCAGCCGGACAACGTATGGCGCATCGATTTTCAGCTTGGCTGGGACGCCGACCCCGCGCTCGAAAAAACGCCCGAACGCGTCATGCCGCGCGTGCGCGCATTGCTCGGCGCCGATGTGAAGTTCGAACTCGAGTGGGTCAGCGTCTATACGTTTTCGTGTACGCGCATGGCGTGCTTCCGGCACGGCAACGTGCTGTTCGCGGGCGACTCCGCGCATGGCGTGTCGCCGTTCGGCGCGCGCGGCGCGAATAGCGGCGTGCAGGACGCCGAGAACCTCGCGTGGAAACTCGCAATGGTGCTCGGCGGCAAGGCGCCCGATGCATTGCTCGACACGTATGCGAGCGAACGCGAATTCGCCGCCGACGAAAACATTCGCCACTCGACGCGTTCGACCGATTTCATCACGCCGAAGAGCGCGGTGAGCCGCGTGTTTCGCGATGCCGTGCTGAAGCTGTCGCGGCACTATCCGTTCGCGCGTCAGTTGACGAATAGCGGGCGTTTGTCGGTGCCGGCCGTGTTGCGCGATTCGCCGCTCAATACGCCGGACAAGGACCGTTTCGAGGGCGCGCTGGTGCCGGGCGCCGCGTGCGTCGACGCGCCGCTGCGGATGGAGGGCGAGCCGGCCTGGTTGCTGCGGCAACTCGGCGAGCCATTCACGGGTATGTTGTTCTGCGACCAGCATGGCGTCGATCAGGCGACGCGGACCGCGTTGAACGTACTGCGCGCGGCGCCGATTCCGCTGAAGCTCGTCATCGTGATGCTGGGCGAAGTGAGCGATGATGCTTTCACGCTGACCCACCTGCCGGCGAATATCCGCGTGGTGCACGATATCGAGGGGCTGGCCGGCACGCGCTATGACGCGAAGCCCGGCACGTTCTATCTGATCCGGCCGGATCAGCACGTCTGCGCGCGTTGGCGGCAACTCGACGCCGAGGCGGTCGAGCATGCGCTCAGGCGTGCGCTGTGCGTCGAAGGCGCGGCCGGGAGCATGCAGGCGAGCGCCGACGTACGTGCAAGCGCGAATGCCATACCGGCAGCGCACTGAAGAAACACTAAAGAGAGAGTCGGGAGACAGACATGCCACTGAATACGCAACCGAATCTCGCGCGCCCCGATGACTTCTACGAAGCGCTGATCGACATGCATCGCGGGCTCGACGATGCGCAGAGCCAGTCGGCCAATGCGCAACTGATTCTGCTGCTCGCGAATCATATCGGCGATGAAGCGACGTTGCTCGAAGCGATGCGCCGCGCGCGCGAGGGGGCGCTCGAAAGCTAACGCAAAGCGTGCGTTAGGCGGCGGGTTGCGTCGTTCCCTTCGGCCAGCCGATCAGCCACGCTTTCGTCACCGGTTGCGCGACCGCGACCGCCGCGCGCACCTGGCCGCCCATCGGCAGATCGTGTACGTGCCACTCGCCGTGATGCGCGAGATCGAGTGCGACGCTCGCCGTCTCGCCGGAAAGCAGATTCGGCTCGACAACGATCGACGTATCGCGCAGTGCGCTGCGCAGGCTGGCGTAGCGCGCGAGCCGGTGCAGTCCTGCGGGCGAGGCGTCGAGCGTCGGGCGAGGCGCGGGCACCACGACGCTCAGGCCTAGCGCCGTCTTCGCGAGGCCGATCACGATCCAGATACCGCCATACACGATATCGACGACGATGCCGCGCCCGTCGCGTGGATGATGCGCGCGCAGCTTGTCGTCGCCGTCGTCATGCAATTCGACGTCGCGCGGCTTGCACTCGAACAGATGCGCGACGATCCAGCGCGCCACCACGCGCGCGCTGATGAAGCGCTTGCGCAGCGCCGCGTTCGGATGCATCCGCGCGCGCTCGCGTTCCGACTTCGACAGCCACGAGTCGCCTTCCTGCACGGACACCGGCAACCATTCGCAACGAAAGCGCCACAGCAGCAGTTCGCCCGCCGACGGGATGACGGCATGGCGCGGAAAGTGGCGGCTCAGCGGACAGGGTGCGAAGGCGGGTGCGATGGACGGACGCGCGGCAACCGCAAGGTCCGCTTCCGGTGACATGAGCATCGATCGCGTCCTCAATGCATATAGGTGACGCGGCGCGCCTGCACGTCGAGCTCGACGCCGGCGTCGAGCAGGTCGATCGCGAACCAGCGCAGCAGCTTCAGTACGCCGCTGGCCGAAGGCGCGGGCAGCCACTCGTTCAGCATGCGCAACGCGGCGCCGCTATGGGTCTTTTGCAGCAGCGCGATGGCTTGCAGGATCACGGCCTCGTCCTTGCCGAGTTCGGTCGCGCAGCGGCAACGCATGTCGAGTGGACGATAGGAGGCGCGCATCAGCGAGCGCATCAGCAGATCGAAATGCTCGATGCCTTCCTTGCGCAAGCCGGCGTCGCTGAGGATGTCGTGCCAATGCCGGCTGCCGCGCACGGACTCGCAGGCCGGCCGCAGCCATGTGCGCACGGCGCTAAGCACGGTGTGATCGGGCGCGCAGGCGGTCTCGTTCGGATGATCGTCGACCAGTTCGGGGCGGCTGCTGTATTGAGAGCGGAAGTTCATCGATGCTCCTGAATGGACGCAGTCCAGAAAGTCGCGCCGGCCGGGTTGGACGATGCCGCGTCGCAGGCCGGCGTAACGCGCAGGCGACGGTTCGGCGCCGACGCGGCAAGCGCGTCGGGTTTTATTCGGTGGGTTGTCGGTGGCATGGCCATGGGTTGAATCATGGGGCAAATTTCTTGTTAATGCAAATCATTCTCATTTAATTGGATGAGTGTAGGGTAGATAGGGGTGTTTGTGCTTTCATTTAATGCAACTAACGGTCAATGGCGTGCGCTGCCCCCGACAAGCTATGTGGGCAAGCGGTCGAATCGGAAAGTCACGCAAGGGACGTGCGTGGTGATGTCAGGCGGGGGACTCTTACTGGCGAAGCATCAGATATGCGATGAAGGCTCCAATCAGCACGACACCCGCGCCATAGAGAACCGGTTTCTTTCTGAGCACGTCGAGCCTGGAGACAGGGGGCTCGTTTTCACCGTCGAGGTCCCAATAGTCAATGCCGGGATCGCCTGTCAGATTGACGATGATGATGCCGGCCGAACCCACAATCAGCACGAGTAACAGCAGGAAAACGGGGGTTGACATGTCGAAGTCTTGGCTTATTCGGTTGCCCAATGCGTGAAGACGAGTCGTTCTTCCTGATAGATGTCGTTTGCGGCTTCGCCGGCCATTCCGCCGAGGTTACTGCCAATATAAACGAGCGCCACCGCGCACGCGGGTTCAGCAGGACCGCACACGAAGGACACGGCAAAGCCTGCAAGTCCACCGCCAATCATGCCGCTCGCGATGATGCTGCCTTGTCGAGCGACTTCCTTAACCCTGTCTCTGGCTGCGATAATTTCACCCGTTGCCAGAACCGCAGTGAACAGGATTGCTATCCGAGCACTGATCCGAAGCTTGCGTACCTTGGTCGTGACATCAGCATTGCCGCCACCCGCCTTCCTGAGCACAGTGTAATAGACGGCGTTGCGCTCTTTCGTAGTCAGAGCATCAAAATTCTTTCCGAACTGAGCCTGGGCATACCTGTTCAGGTAATAGTCAAACCCCCTTGCCGTGAGCTTGAGCTTTTCCGCTTTCGCTACACCCACCGCAGAAGTGTACTTGCGATACTCAACAAAAAGCTTGTCTCGCAAGTCACTGCAATACTCGGCGCCTTCCTTTACCGTCATGCTGCCATCAGCAACTTCCTGGCGCACCTGGTCTGAGATCTCCTCGATGTGTTCACATACTGCTGACGCACCTTGTCATCAGAGACGGCATTGGCCGCAAAGGTGGTCGCGATTGCCTCATAGTTCGCAATCGCAGCTTCCAGAATCCCGCTCCTGATGTCGTGAGTCTGTTGAGTGTGAAACGAGCCGCTTACTATAGCCTGAGCATTATTCTGAGCCATATCATCACCCCATCATCGCCTGCAACAAACTACCCATCACCGACTGCCCCGAACTCTTATTGGAATCGAGCACAACCTCAACCTTCTGGCAAGGCGAGGCATTGGGTCTGGTGAAATAGATCTTGTTTTTGGAATCGAACACCCCGTTTTCCACCGATCCATCAGAAAAGTAAGCGCGGCAGCGCAAGCCCTCACAACTATCTCTGTCGTGCAGAGCGAAGCGAATCCAATGCCCGTTTGTCGCTTCATCTGCCAACGAGTTGCTCGAGGATCCAAGGTATATGCTCGCCAGTTCGTGCGATTCGAAGTTCATCGCCATGTTTGACTGAGAAGCAAGCATCACAGGCGAGGGATGGCACTTACACGAACAGATGTCACCCTCCAGTGCGGCCTGCTTGCCCATCCAGTTGCCAGGCCAGCGAGGACCTTTAGCCACAATCTGCCCCGTGGATTTACATGCTGGGCATGTCACGGCCGCTCCAATAAAGGTCAGTTCTGTTCCATGGTGGGTCATCAACGGGATGCCCTCAACGACAGTACCACCAGCAGACGACTTATCTCCGATTTTCAGATAGCTTCTCTTCATGCATGTACTCCAGCAATTAATTTTTGACATTCGATGATGTGTCCGTCGAGTGTCTCCCTGTTGCAAGAAAGTCGTTGCTCAAACAGCGACGTAACGGCCTATAGAACGCTGCCTGAGCCGTATGCCGTCACACAATCGGAGAATTCTGAAAATGCTTGGAGAACCGAGCGTTTTTTTCGCTCGGCTTGATAGCTTGCAAGATCGAAGGGGAGAGAGACTGAAAAGATGGGCGCGCCGGAAAATCAGGTATTCGGCGCACCTCTGTAGAAATTTATTCTGAATTACTTTGGGTCGTTTCGGTCTGTCGGTAGACTGGTTCATGAACCCCGTGCCGCCGCCTGGCCTCTGCGACGATGCACTTCCATTCAGAAGGCGTTGCCCGCTCGCGGCATACTGCGATAAGAAGATCGCCAAGATCGTGATGTTTCTTGACGACTCCAGATTTACCCTTGATGAGCCTCAATTCGTTTTGCAGCCGGGCCACGCGTGCATGCGCCTTGCCATGTTCGAGCGAACCCGGCAGAAAAGTCTTGATGGATTGTTCGGCGGCGGCGAGTGCGCAAACGAGTTCGGCACGTCGCTGTTCGAGTGCTTCGCGTTCGTACCGGATGGTAGTGTCGGTAACCGATAACAGGGATCGGGTTTGCTCGGGGCAAGTGGGGAACTGGCGCAAGATGCACCTCCTATTCGGGTTGGATACCCGGCTCCCCGACGCCAATCGGGGTGGCCGGGCACATGGCAAGGTTGGCGTACCGGTGAATAGGAAACCGGCGAGCGCAAGCGCTCCCCCACCAAGGCCCGGCCATTGGAGCGCTTGATGCGGGCGTAAAAAAACCGCCAGTCGGCGGTTGCCCGCCTATTCCTTTTCCGGACGCCAATCCAGAGTCGCGGTGTCTACACGACTTGGCGAGCATAACGTACTGGGTCAGTGTCGATTTGCGTGGCTTGCCTCAGATCGAAGCACAGCGGCTTCACGCATTCGAACCTATCCCCTCACCACATCCCCCCGCCTACGCAAAACCGCAAGCAACGACACCCCATAAGGCAACGGCCCATGTGCGAGCCAATGCCGCTCGGCGCTGAAGATCCGATAGAGCACATCGTTGAGCACTCGCGGCGGAATCGCGTCGCCGGTCGAGCGCTTGCGGCGCAGCAGCCGGTCGGCCCAGCGCGCGGCCACCGCGAGCGGATAGAGCAGCGTGTTGAAGTAGGTGATGCGCTCGACTTCATAGCCGGCGTCGGCCGCGCAACGCATCAGCGAGTCGCGGCTATAGCGGCGGTGATGATGCAGATATACGTCGTGCGCGCTCCATAGCCCCGGACCCGCGGGCACCGTCACGACGATGCGGCCGCCCGGTGTCAACAGGCGCTCCATGCCTGCGAGCGCGCCGACGTCATCGGCAATGTGTTCGAGGCAATCGAAAAAGCAGATTAGCTCGAAGCGCTCGCGGCCGAACGGCACGTCGTCGGGACAGCGGCCCGCGCGAATGTCGAAGTGGCCGCCGGTTTTGCGGGCGCTCAACGCGCGCGCGGTCGGGTCCATTTCGAGGCCGCTCACGGTGCCGAAGCCGGCCAGCATATCGAGGTTGCCGCCGGTGCCGGAGCCGACTTCGAGCACGCGCGCGCCGCGTGGCAACGCGAGCCGTTCGAGCATCGTTCGCAGCACGTCGCGCCGCGCGCGAAACCACCAGTGCTCGGCTTCGGTCGCGGCCATTTCGAGGTAGGCGTCCGGGGACATGATGTTCTCCTCGTTCAATGACCGGCGACGCGCACGCGCGGCGCGGTCCGCCTGCGCATGAGCTCGACGCGCGCGAGGTGCGGCGCGCGCGCGTCGTGGCGCACGGTCGGCAGCACGGAGACTTTGCTCTTCGCCTGATAGCGGCGCCGCACGAGATACACGGGCCGCTCTTTCGACTCGTAGTAAATGCGGCCGATATATTCGCCGATCACGCCGATGCCGATCAGCTCGATGCCGCCCATGAACAGCATCAGCGAGATCGTCGAGGCATAGCCCGGCACCGGGTTGCCCGACCACAGCGTATTGCCGACGATGTAGCCGCCATAGAGGAACGCGAGCGTCGCGATCGACAGGCCGATATAAGTCCAGCTGCGCAGCGGCACGGTGCTGAAACTCGTGATGCCTTCGAGCGCGAAATTCCACAGCCGCCAGCCGGAGAACTTCGAATGTCCGGCGCTGCGCGGTTCGCGTTCGTATTCGACGATGACAGTCCGATAGCCGACCCACGCGAACAGGCCCTTCATGAAGCGGCGCCGCTCGGGAAGGTTGCGCAGCGCGTTGACGACCTGGCGGTCGATCAGGCGGAAATCGCCGACGTTCTCGGGCAGCTTCACTTCCGAGAGCGCGTTGTGCACGCGATAGTAGAGCGCGGCCGCCGTGCGTTTCGCGAACGTATCGCACAGGCGGTTGGTGCGCTTCGCGGCTACCACTTCGGCGCCCGCGCGCCAGTGCTCGACCATCACCGGAATCAGGCTCGGCGGGTCCTGCAGATCGGCGTCGATCGGAATCACCGCGTCGCCGAACGCTTCGTCGATGCCGGCGGTCAGCGCTGCTTCCTTGCCGAAGTTGCGCGTAAGGTCGATCACGCGAATGCGCCGGTCGCGGCTGTTTGCCGCGATCAGATGATCGAGCGTGGCGTCGCTGCTGCCGTCGTTGATGCAGACGATCTCGAAGCGCGTGCCCTCGATCGATTCGAGCACCGGCACGACCGCGGCGAAGAAGCGCTCGACGGCGGCCTGCTCGTTGTAGAACGGCACAACGAGCGAGATCAGTGGTTTGTTGGCGTGGGTTGACATGGCGTTTCCCCGTTTAGCGAATTGTTTTGAGCGCGGGTGCGTAGGCGAGGGCGGCGTTGTCATCGCCGCGGTCCCCCTCGATGCGCACGCGACGCACGATCATCAACAGCATCAGCAGCAGAACGATCGGTCCGAACTGCGGCATCCCGGCCGTGCGGTTGAAGAATTCATAGGCTGGCAGCAGCCAGGCGAGCGCGATTACGCTTTGCTCGCCGCGCAGCCATCCTCGGTCGAGACCGAGCGCGCTCAGGCAGACGATCGCGATACCGAGCCACGCCAGTTCGTAGTGCCACACGTACGGATTCGCGATCAGCGTGGCGACCGTGAAGCTGGCCGCGCGCAGGCGGATGTCGTGCGTGTTTCTCCATACCCGCCACGCGGCGGCCGCGGCGATCAGCGCAACGCCCGCTTCCGCCGCATAGGCCACGGCAACCGGCACGCCGCTTTCGCGCAGTACCGCGAACGTGGTCGGCGACGCAAGCCAATAGCCTCTGCATTGTTCGAGCAGCGTCTCGCGCGCGAGTGCCGTGTTGACGAGAAAGAGCCGTACCGACTGCGTGCCGCAAACGAGCACGCTCAGCGCGCCGAACAGCGCCGCGCTGAACGCGGCGGCAGCCAGCGTGCGCCATGCGCGCGCGGCGATCAGCACGAGCGGAAACAGCACCGCCATTTGCGGCTTGATCGCCAGCAGGCCGATGCAGAGCCCCGCGCGCAGCGGATGACGGCGCATCAGGTAAAGCGCGAACGCGGCGAAGCTCGCGGTGAGCAGCGAGTTCTGGCCGAACGAGGCCGGCACGAACACGCCTGGCAGCGCCGCGACGACGAACCATGCGAAGCGCGAGCCCCGGAAGCTGTCGGTGAGTCCTGAGACACGCAGCGTGCCGGCCGTAAACACCGTCACTCCGAGGCCGACGAACACGAAGTACATGACGAGCGTCGGCAGCAACGCAAGCGGCGAGATCAGTACGAGGAACGTCGGCGGATAGAGCCACGGCATCAGGCTGCCGCGACCGATGTCCGGAAAGAGCGTCTGCTGGATGCGGTCGAACGAAGCATGGTCGTAGACCTGCACCGCCGAGCCGTGCAGCAGTCCGTATGAAGCAGACCAGAAAATCGAAAAATCGAAACCCGGATGGGCGAATTCATGATCGGTGAAGCCGTGGCTCCAGAAGAACCACAACGACATGAGGACGACATACCCCACGACCATCGAGCCGCTGTAAAAGACGATGCGCTCGGGCGTGAGCCAATGACGCACCCGGTCGTCGGCGCCACGCATGCGCAGTTGCTGAGAAACGTACATGATCCCCGATCCCCGTGTGATCCGGATAAGGCCGCGAGGACCTTCCGGTCTTTCTGTTTGTTGATTCAGATTCCTAATCGTCAGCGTGCGACATCGAATGAAGAACGTGTCGTTTTGCACTGAACCGGTCAACTTATTGTTGGCGGAAATCGGTCCTACTTTCAAGCTCGCGTTTTCGAGCGTGGGCGCCGTGCGCTGCCAATGTCGGCAAAAAGTGGCCGAATCGGCCGCCTTAATGTGCGCTAGCCCACCAACGCGTCTCGTCGATGAGACGCTTCGGACAGACGCTCCCTTTGGCGAGGGCCGTTTTCGCGGTCAATTTCGTTTTTACCGAACCAGGGAAAGTCCCAGGAAAAAAATCCCGAGCCCCAATTGACGGGCCTCTACGCGGAAAGCGAAGTGTCCGGCGCGGTGCGAGAAATGTTGCGGAATCAGCACATTCAGGACGCGATTTCGGTGGCGTACGCGAGGGCATCCGGCGCGGACCCGCATGTTTGCTGCATTCGTGCGTAGCTGGCCCCGTCCTTGCGATAGGTGTGGCACGAGTGCCGGCCTCGAGCCGACACCGAAAAATACACAGTACGGGGGAAGTATGAACAACCAGCTCACGCGACTGAGCGAGCGCCATCACGGCAGCACGGGCCATGCGCCGATGCTGCACCGGCGGCTCGCGGCCACGGCGCATCGGTTTGTCCGCTGGCTGCGCCTGCGCACCGGCGGCGCGCGCAGCGCGCTCCAATTCTCCCGTTCTTCCCGGTTCGTCTTGCCCGGTGTCTCGCTTGTGCGTGTCAGCGCGCAAATGACGAGGCATGGGCGGCGAAGCTAGCCTGCCGTCCGTTTTTTCCGCAGTGCCCGTAGTGCTTTCCCTCGCGCCAATTCCGGCCAGGGGCTTTTAATTAGACATCCAAAGGGAGTCAATCATGAAGAACGTTATCGCTCAAGCAGTCCGTTTTGTTCGTGACGAAGACGGCGTGACGGCCATCGAATATGGCCTGATTGCCGGCCTGATCGCACTCGGGATCATCGGTGGCGTCACGACGCTCGGTACGAACCTGAAAACGATTTTCAGCAGTCTCGCTTCGTCGGTATAAGTCCGGTGCCGACGGACGAACGCTCCGATTCGTCCGTCGCCGCCGTGCGATTGCCCAGCACGGACCTGGGCTCCTCATTTCCAATCCTGCCGCATCGGCGGCACGGGTTGACTCACTGACTAACGATAGCGAGGCCATCATGACGCTGCCACCCTTGCCGCCGCATCCCGTGCCGCTTTGCGTGATCGCGCTGGTGATCGTGAGCGCCAGCACGGACATCACGGCGCGGCGGATTCCGAACCGCGTGATCGCGCTCGGCCTCGCCGCCGCGCTGGCCGTGCAGACCTGGCTTCACGGCCCGCTCGCCGGTCCGCTCGAATGGCTCGCCGGCGCCGCCTGCGGTTTCGCGCTGCTGCTGCCGTTCTATCTGCTGCGCGGCATGGCTGCCGGCGACGTCAAGCTGATGCTGACGATCGGTGCGTGGGTCGGCGCGGCGCTGACCTGGCGCATCGTGGTCGCGACGTTTCTGATCGGTGGCATCTGGTCATTGGCGTTCGCGTTGTACACAGGCCGCTTTGCGCGCCTGCTCGTCAATCTGCGGCAGCTAACGAGTGGCGGGTTTTTGGCGTCGCTGCGGCAGTCGAATCTGAATACGGCGGAATCCATCTCGGTCGGTGCGATTCCATACGGCGTCGCCATTGCGGCGGGAACCCTCGGGATGCTGTTCGCGGCCGCGGTCTAGCCAGGCGTCTCCATGAACCATGCAGGAGTGTTGCCATGAAAAACAGTCGTGCTTTAGTCATGCTGACGATCGCCGTGCTGGCGGGCCTCGCAGCCGTGAGTTTTGCGTCGCGATGGTTGTTGCAGACGTCCTCGGGCGCGGTGACGCCGGTGGCGGTCGCCTCGGGCGACATCAGTCTCGGCCAGCCGCTCAACCCGAACCTGATCCGCATGGTCAGCTGGCCCAGTGCGAGCGTGCCGCCCGGCGCGTTCGCCGACGGCAAGGCGCTCGACGGGCGCGTGCTGTTGACGAGTCTCGCGCCCGGCGAGCCGGTGCTCGAATCGAAGCTCGCGCCGCAGGGCACGAAAGGCGGCCTGTCGGCGGTCATCGGCGCGGGGCATCGGGCGATCACGGTGCGCGTGAACGACGTGGTCGGCGTGGCGGGCTTCGCCCTGCCGGGCAACTACGTCGACGTGATCGTCAATACGCAGGAAGCGGGCAAGGCCGACGCGCAGCAAAGCATTTCGAAGATCGTGCTCGAAAAGATCCTCGTACTGGCGGTCGCGCAGCAGGTAAGCCGCGACGACACCGCGCCAAAGGTGGTCAACGCGGTGACGCTCGAAGTCACGCCCGAGCAGGCCGAGAAGCTCGACCTTGCGCGCAGCGTCGGCACTTTGTCGCTGGTGCTGCGCAACCAGGTCGACAAGCAGACCGCGAGCACCGAAGGCGCGACCAAGCTCTCGCTGCTCGACATGCCGGCGTCGGCGCCGGCGCCCGAGCCGGTGCCGACGGTGCGTACGCACTATGTCGCGCGTCCGGCGCCGAAGCGCAACTGCATCGGCGTGCTGTCGGGCGTGACGGGCAGTGTCGAATGTTTCTAGGGCGGCTGCGGCGCGCCGGCTGACGAAGCGCCGCGACCTGAATAACAAAGGCAGTCAGGAACGTCTCGATCCACACACTTCGAGCGACGGGGGCAGCAACATGAAAACAGAACAACGCTTCTTATCCGGCAGCGGCCTGCGCTGTCGCGCGCTCGGCGGCACGATGCTCGCCGCGGCGCTGTGCACCGGCCTCGCGGCCATGCAGGATTGCGCCGCGCAGAACATGCCCGGCGGCCAGATGCCGGGCTGGGGCATGCAGAGCCCGCCGCTGCCGGTCGGCCGCGGAGCCGTGCCGATGCTCGTCAGCAATGCGGCGATTCCGAGCGCGATGGCGAGCGGCAAGGCGGTGGCTTCCGCGCAACTCACGGGGCCGAATTGCACCGGCGAGATTCGCGACGAGTCGAACGTATCGGTGCCCGTTGGCAAATCGGTTCTCGTGCCGCTCGCCGAACCGGCGCGCAATCGCACGCTCGGCAACCCGGTGGTGGCCGAGGCCACGCTCGTCTCGCCGCGCACGCTTTACGTGGTCGGCATGGCGGTGGGCACGACCAACATGATCGTGCAGGGACGCAGCGGCTCGTGCCAGATCATCGACGTGAGCGTCAGCGTCGATGCGGAAGGTTTGCAGCGCACGCTCTCGCAACTGTTGCCGAACGAGCACGGCATTCGCGTATCGAGCGCGGCCGGCAACCTCGTGCTCGCGGGCCGCGTGTCGAGCTCGCAGGCCGCGCAGCAGGCGATGGGCATCGCGAGCGCCTACGCGGGCGCCCAGCCCACGCAGCAACAGCAGGCCAGCACCGCGAGCTTCGGCAATGGCGGCTCGATCTCGCAGCAGAGCACGAGCGTCAGCAAGGGATCCGAAGTCATCAACATGATGACAGTCGATTCGCCGCAGCAGGTGATGCTCGAAGTGAAGGTCGCCGAAGTGTCGAAGACGCTGCTCAACCAGCTCGGCTCGGCGGTCAATATCCAGGGCGGTTTCGGTTCGTGGACCGGCGCGATCGTGAGCTCGCTGCTCGCGGGCGTCGGCAACGGCGTGCTGCTCAGCAAGGCGAACAACAAGCCGTTCAATCTGGCGCTCGACGCGCAGAAGAGCGATAGCCTCGGCAAGATTCTCGCCGAGCCGAACCTCGTCACGCTGAGCGGACAGGAAGCCTCGTTCCTCGCGGGCGGACGCGTGTTCATTCCGGTGCCGCAAAGCAACGGCACGGGCGGCTCGACGATCACGCTGCAGGAAGAAGAGTTCGGCGTCGGCCTCAAGTTCACGCCGACCGTGCTCGCGGGTAGCCGCGTCAACCTGAAGGTCGCGCCGGAAGTGTCGGAACTGTCGCCGACCGGCGTCACCGTAACGGCGACCGGCACCAGCGGCACGGCGATCCTGCCGCTCATCACGACACGCCGCGCGTCGACGACGGTGCAGATGAACGACGGCGAGAGCTTCGCGATCGGCGGGCTGATCCAGAACAACGTCACCGGCGCATTGAAGGCGCTGCCCGGCATCGGCGAATTGCCGGTACTCGGCACGCTGTTTCGCAGCACGTCGTTCCAGCAGGATCGCACCGAACTGGTCTTCATCATCACTGTGCATCTCGTGAAGCCGCTGCCGCCGGGAGACATTCCGCTGCCGACCGACAGCTTCGCGCAGACGTCCGACGCGATGGTCTACGCGACCGGCAACATGGAAGGCCGCCGGCCGGCTGCCCAGACCAAGTCGGCAACGACGCCGAACCCGAATGTGCCGCAAGGGACGCCACCGGCAGCGCCGCAAGCCGAGCCGCAAGCGCAACCGGCGGCGCAAATGCAACCGGCGGCACCGGCCCCCGCTCCGGCGCAAGGGGCGACGACCGCACCGGCGGCCTTGCTGCCGCGCGATACGCAGGCGGACCGGCCCGCGCCATCGGCGGCACTGTCGGACGACCGGACCGCGACGGTGGCGGCGCAAGCGGGCGGCACCACGGCCCACGCCGCCGGCGGCGACGGGCCCGCGCTCGCCAAAACCGATCCGGCCAACCAGTAACGCGCTGCGAAGGGGACTCTCATGAAACTCGAACATCTTGTGACGCATCTTGCGACGACTCGCCGCGCGGCGTTGCTGCTGGCGCTCTACGCAACCCTGGGCGGCTCGTTGAGCGGCTGCATGACGAGCACGCCGATCTGGGACGCGCACTTCGGCGAAGCCGTGCGCACCGTGACGCGGATGCAGATCATCGATCCGCACGCGGGCGAGCACACGCCGTCCACGCCGGGGGTCGACGGCAAGGCCGCCGTGGCCGCGCAGGACCAGTACGACAAGTCGTTCCAGGCGCCCGTCACGACCATCAATCCGTTCGTGATCGGCATCGGCACGAACGGCGGCAGTCAGTGAAGCACAGCGCGGCGACGTCCGCCGGATAACCTTGATCGCTTGGGCGAGAACATCATGATCAACATCCTGGCCCTCTCTGAAGACAGCGCGCGGCTCGCGCAGATCGCGCATCTGAGCGGCGAATGCGGCGACTATCGCTTCACGCGCGCGACCGGCGGGCCGTCGCTGCTCGGCGAGCGCGGCGACAGTCTCGACGCGTTCGACGTGCTGATTGTCGATGCGGCGTCGCTGAAGGACGCGGAGCTGCCCGTGGTCGAACGTCTGCATCGCGCGCATGGGCGGCTCACCTGCATCCTGCTGATTCCCGATGCGTCGCCGGATACGCTGATCGCCGCGATGCGCGCGGGCTTTCGCGACGTGCTCAACTGGCCGCTCGATCCGCGCCAGCTCGGCGACGCGTTGCAGCGCGCGCAGTCGCGGGGTTTGCAAAGCGGCACGCGCGATACCCAGGTGCTGTCGTTCGTGTCGTGCAAGGGCGGCGCGGGCACGAGCTTTATCGCCGCGAACGTCGCGCATGCGATCGCGAGCCTGCCGCAGAAAAAGCGCGTACTGCTGATCGATCTGAACCAGCAGTTCGCCGACGCCGCCTTTCTGGTCTCCGACGAAACCCCGCCCTCGACGCTGCCGCAAGTCTGCGCGCAGATCGAGCGCATGGACGCCGCGTTCTTCGACACGAGTCTGATGCACGTCACCGAGAACTTTCATATTCTCGCCGGCGCGGGCGATCCGGTGAAGGCGGCCGAGATCAAGGAAGACCGCCTCGAATGGATGCTCGGCGTCGCGGCGCCGCATTACGACTTCGTGCTGTTCGATCTCGGTCAGACGCTCAATCAACTGTCGATGCTCGCGCTCGATCGCAGCGACCAGATTCATGTCGTATTGCAGGCGAGCATGCCGCACGTGCGCGCCGGCCGCCGGCTGCAGGAAATTCTCTGCTCGCTCGGCTATGCACAGGAGCAGATGCGCCTCGTCCTGAACCGCTACACGCGCCACGGCGAACGCGCGCGCACGGCGCTCGAATCGGTGCTCGGCATGCACGCGTACCAGGTCATTCCCGAGGACGCCGAGGCCGTGACCGAGGCGATGAACCAGGGCCTGCCGGTATCGAAGACCGCGCGCAGCAGCGGGGTCGCGCGCAGTCTGCAAACGCTCGCCGAGAACATCGTCAGCCGCGCGACGACGTCGGAGCGCAAACGCGCGAAGAGCGATTCGCTGTTCGCGCGGCTGCTCGGCCGTCAGGCGGCGCCGAAACTTGAAACGCTGTAATACCTGAGAAGGGGAGAGGCCATGTCGCTTCGTGAGCAGATTTCCGCGCAACGCGCGCAACCCCTGGGCGAGCGCCAGGACTCGTCGGGTACGCCGGCCGGCATGCTGCGCGCTGCCTATCAGAAACTCAAGCGCGAGATTCATCAGGCCGTGCTCGAACGTGTCGAACTCGAACGCCTGTCGCGTTTGCCGTCCGATCAGGTGCGCCAGGAGATTGCCGCACTGATCGGCCGCATTCTCGAAGAGCAGAAGGCGCCGGCCAACGATCTCGAACGTCGGCAGCTCGTGGGCGACGTGCACGACGAAATGTTCGGCTTCGGTCCGCTCGAAGTGCTGCTGCGCGACCCGAGCGTGTCGGACATTCTCGTCAATACGTATCGCCATACCTACGTCGAGCGGCGCGGGCGGCTCGAAGCGACCGACGTGACCTTCTACGACGACGCGCATCTGATGAAGGTCATCGAGAAGATCGTTTCGGGCGTGGGCCGCCATATCGACGAATCGAGCCCGATGGTCGACGCGCGCCTGCCGGACGGCTCGCGCGTGAACGCGATCATCCGGCCGTGCGCGGTCGACGGTCCGTTGCTGTCGATCCGCCGTTTCGCCGCGAACCCGCTGCAGGTCGCCGATCTGGTCGAACTGCAAAGCCTCACGCCGCCGATGGCCGAAGTGCTCGATGCGCTCGCGCGCGCGAAGGTCAACATTCTCGTGTCGGGCGGCACGGGCAGCGGCAAGACCACGCTCCTGAACGTGCTGTCGGGATTTATTCCGGATGACGAACGCATCGTCACGATCGAGGACGCGGCCGAACTGCAATTGCGCCAGCAGCACGTGCTCAGACTCGAAACGCGTTCGCCGAACATCGAGGGGCGCGGCGAGATCACGCAGCGCACGCTCGTGCGCAACGCGCTGCGGATGCGGCCCGATCGCATCATCCTCGGCGAAGTGCGCGGCGCCGAAGCGCTCGACATGCTCAATGCGATGAACACGGGCCACGAAGGCTCGCTGTCGACGATCCACGCAAACACGCCGCGCGACGCGCTCACGCGCCTCGAAAACATGATTAACCTCGGCGGCCTGTCGCTGCCGACACGCACGATGCGGCAACAGATTTCGTCGGCGATCTCGGTCGTCGTGCAGGCCGCGCGTTTGACCGATGGACGCCGCAAGATCATCAGCATTTCGGAGTTGACCGGCATGGAAGGCGACATGATCAACATGCAGGAGATCTTCGTGTTCCGCCGCGCCGGTGTCGATTCGAAGGGCAACGTGCGCGGACATTTCTGCGCGACCGGCGTGCGGCCGAAATTCGCCGAGCGCCTGCAGGCATTCGGCGTGGCGCCGTCGGATCAGATCTACGATCCGGCCCGCCGCTTCGAGACGACGTGATTCGCTGTTTCAGGAGACTTGCATGAACCCGATCTTCTACGCCGCGATCATCCTGCTCTTCGTGGCCGTGGTGCTTGCGACGAGCGGCGTGTACGAGTACTGGGACAGCCGGCATGGGCCGACCGCGCGGCGCGTTGCCGCACGGATTCGCGCGGTCTCCGCGGGCGGCCAGGTGAGCCGCGAGCGGCTGTCGATTCTGAAGACGCGCATGCTGGCCGAGTCGGCGTGGCTCACGCGGTTTTTGCTGCTGATCCCGCGCGTGCATGCGCTCGATCTGTTTCTGCAGCAGTCCGGGCTCCAGTGGTCGGTGGGCCGGCTCGTCGGCACGTGCGCGGTATTGCCGCTGTTCGTGCTGATGATCGGCGCGAGCGTCGCGTTGCCGTGGTTCGTCTCCGTGGCGATTGCCGTGTTCGCCGCGCTGTTGCCGATCGTCTATGTGCAGCGGCGGCGCAATCGCCGCATCCGGCAACTGGAGCGGCAGTTGCCCGACGTCTGCGACATGCTGGCGCGCGCGCTGCGTTCGGGCCATGCGTTCACGGGGGCAATCGATATGGTCGGCACCGAGTTCGCCGAGCCGATGAGCGGCGAATTCCGCATCGTGTTCGACGAGATCAACTATGGCGTGTCGATCAGCGAGGCGCTGACGAATCTCGCCACGCGCGTGCCGATTCGCGATTTGCGCTACTTCGTGATCGCGGTCGTGATCCAGCGCGAGACGGGCGGCAATCTCGCCGAAGTACTCGACGGCATCACGGCGCTGATTCGCGACCGCTTCAAGCTGTTCGACAAGGTTCGCGTGCTGTCCGCGGAAGGCAAGATGTCCGCGTGGGTGCTGGGACTGATGCCGTTCGGCGTCGGCGCCGCGATGATGGTTCTCAATCCCGACTTCCTCGACATACTGTGGCGCGACTCCACCGGCGTAAAAATGGTCGTGAGCTCGGGCGTCGGGATGCTGTTCGGCATCTTCTGGATGCGGCACATCGTGAAGATCCGGGTTTGAGCGCGTCGTACCGCCCGCGAAGAACAACTACCGAGGAGAGACCATGCAAACGCTGAACATCACGCAGATTCTGCTGCTCGCCGCCGTGTTCGCGATCGTGTTCGCGGCCGCATTCGGCGTGCTGCATCTGGCCGCGCCGCGCGACATGAGCCGGCGCATCGAGCAGGCGGGCGGCGCGAACGTCGTGCCGGCGCCGGAGCAACTGGCGCCATCCGCGGACACCGCGTGGTACGAAAAGCTCGTCGAAATTTCGCAGCCGATTTCGAAGCTGTCGGTGCCGAAGGAAGGCTGGGAGCAATCCGCGTTGCGTGTGCAATTGATGACTGCGGGGTGGCGCTCGGCCAACGCGGTGCCGATCTATCTGGCCGCGAAGACGGCGCTCGCGATCCTGTTGCCGTTTCTCGCGATGCTCGCGCTCTACGGCTCATCCTTCGCGCCCACGCTGCTCGGACGCTCGATCGTTCTCGTGCTGCTCGCCGGGCTCGGCTATTACCTGCCGAACGTCGTGCTCGCAAAGCGTATTGCCGCGCGCAAGCGCAGCCTCGTCGAGGACTTTCCCGATGCGCTCGATCTGCTGACGGTCTGCATCGAGGCGGGGCTCAGTCTCGATGCGTCGCTGATGAAAGTGGGCGAGGAAATCCGCATGCGCAGTGCGGTTGTGGCGAGCGAACTCGAACTGATGCTGCTGGAAATGCGTTCCGGTTTCTCGAAGGAAAAGGCGCTGCGCAATTTCTCCTTGCGCACGGGCGTGGAAGATATCGACGCATTCAGCGCCATGCTGATTCAGGCCGAGCGTTTTGGCACGAGCATCGGCATGTCGCTGCGCGTGCTTTCCGACACGCTGCGCACGCGGCGGCGCATGCGTGCCGAGGAGCGCGCCGCGAAGATTGCGCTGAAGCTGCTGTTTCCGCTGATCTTCTGTATTTTTCCGGCGCTGCTCGTCGTGCTGATGGGACCGTCGATGATTCATATCTATCGGGAACTGCTGCCGAGCATGGCGGGCGCCTGAGCCTGCGCAGGCCGTTGCCTGTCAATACATACGAGAGTGGGATGAGAGAAAAAGAACGCATAAAACGAAAAACTCAACGGGGCGCGGCGGCGGTCGAACTCGCGCTTGTGCTCCCGCTACTGCTGGCACTGATATTCGGCAGCGTGCAATTCGGCTGGTTCGTCAACAACTATCTGATGCTGACGAATGCCGCCGCGCTCGGCGCGCACCAGCTTGCGTCGGAGCGCGGGTACGCAGCGCCGTACACCGACACGGCGAATGCGATCAACACGCAGACAGGCGCATTGAAAGGCACGTTGACGATCTCGATGAGCGTTGGCGGTACGTCATGTACGAGCGACAGCACGTGCGCTAGCGCGTTGGGTTCGGGCACGCAGGCGCCCGCGGCCGGCACGCAGGCGATCGTGCAGCTCGGTTATACGTTTGCGCCGCTGTTCGGCGGCGCTTTGTTTGGCCTGAAGAGCATCATGCCGTCGAGCCTGAGCGCGAGCATGTCGGAGGTGGTGCAATGATTTCAGGCACGAGACCGACGCACCGATTACGGGGAGCGTCGGCGCTGAAAAAGCAGCAAGGCGTGGCGGCGGTCGAATTCGCCCTGCTTGCGCCCGTGCTTCTACTGATTGTGCTCGGCGTCGCGCAGTTCGGCTGGCTGCTCGGTAACTACATGATGGTCGCGAACGCAGCCTCGGCGGGCGCGCGCTATTTCGCGTCGCAACGCGGCACCACCAGTCCGTATACGGCGACGCAGACTCAGGTGAACGCGTCCGCTTCGCTGCTCAAGACCTCGAATCTGTCGATCGCGGCGTCGGTGAACGGCACCGCCTGCACGAGCGATTCGGCCTGCGCGTCGGGCCTGACGAGCGCCGGCGGCACGTCGGCGGTCGGAACGGCGACGGTGACCGTCTCGTACACGTTCGTACCGATCTTCAAGGGCAGCCTGTCCGGTCTCTACGCGATGATGCCGACCACGCTCAATGCAAGCGCGGTGGAGCGCGTGCAATAACCGATGTGAAAAAGCCGGTGTAAAAAAACGGGTGTGCTAAAGAAAAGCACACAAAAGGTCTGTGTGTAAAAAGAATGCGTGCAAACAGACAGCATGCAAAAGACCGCAGGCGGAAAAAAGCGGTTCAACCGTTTGAGAGGAGAATTCATGAGAAGAACGATAATCGGTCCGCGCGGCGCGCTTCGTCGCCAGCGCGGCGCCGTCTCCATCCTCGTGGCGATTTCGATGGTGATGCTGTTGGGCTTCGCCGCGCTCGGCGTCGATCTCGGCTATCTGGCCTACAGCCAGAGACGCCTGCAGAGCGCAACCGATGCCGCGGCGCTCGCGGGCGCGGTGGATTTGTGGACACAGTCGTGGGCCACCGCGTCGAGCAACGCCCAGGCGTTCGCGGCCGGCAACAACAACACGCTGCCCGGCGGCGTGATTCCGGCGGCCGCGACGATCACGGGCCTCACGTTGTCGAGCGTCGCGCTGCCCTACAAGCAGGCCGCTTCCGGCTACAACGGCATCCAGGTCACGCAGCAGGCCACCGTGCCGCTCTATTTCGCACGAGTCTTCGGCAAAAGCCAGCAGACGATCTCGGCAACCTCGAAGGCGGGCGCGGGCGGCGGCGCGGAGCCCGCGCTCTACAACGTAATGATCGTTCTCGACACCACGCGCTCGATGGCCACCACGACGGACAGCAACTGCAAGAACGCGAAGGGAGCCGCGCAAACACGGCTGCAATGCGCGCAGGCCGGCGCGTTGCAACTGTTGACGGGTCTCACGAACGCCGGTGACAACGTCGGCTTGATGGCGTTTCCGCCGCAAACTTCGTCGACGTACAACTTCTCGTGCTCGGGCAAGTCGCCGACCATTGCGAGCAGCTATTCGGCTTCGAGCGCGAGCTACCAGTATTCGTCGCCGAGCTCGGGTTATCTCGGCAGCAACGGCCAGGTCAGCACGAGTTCGGGCATCGTGCAGGCGCTCGGCGGCGGCAGTTGCAGCGGCCTGCCGGCGCCGGGCGGTCTGGGCACGTTTTACGCGCAGGCGATTACGGCGGCGCAAACTTCGCTGGCCGCCACTGCGTCAACGCAGCATCCGCCCGGCCAGAACGTGATTATTCTGCTGAGCGACGGCATCGCTTCGTCGACGACGACCCAGTTGGGCACGACCTATAGCAGCACCTACGGCAGCGAGTGCCAGGCCGCGATCAATGCGGCTTCCGCCGTGAAGAACAATACGGGCACGTTGATCTATACCGTCGCGTATCTCGGCGGCGAGTCCAATTCGGCGCCGAGTTGCGGCGACGGCGCCGGCGCCGATAAGCTCACTGCGTGCAATACGATGGCGTCGATCGCCTCGGGGCCGTCTTATTTCTATTCGGACACCTGTGCGAACGCGGCGGGCGGCACGAATAGCCTGAATGCGCTGTTTTCGCAGATCGCCTATAGCCTGACCAAGCCGCGGCTGATTCCGCTGGCGGCGAGCTAGTTGCAACGCTTCGGCGCGCATTACCGGTGGTCGTGCGTTTCGGCCGCGCTCTTTCCCTGAAAGATCGGCAGGCGCCAGCCGTAACGCAGCGACGCGAGCCGAACCAGCACGCAGGCGAGCGTCGCGAACCAGGGTGTCCACCAGTCGGTCCAGCCCGCATACGAAAAGCCCACCTGCACCGATGCGCCGAGCAGCGCGGCCGATGCGTAGATATCTCGCTCGAGAATCGCGGGTACGCGCGAGAGCACCACGTCGCGCATCACGCCGCCGCCGACCGCGCTGACGATGCCGAGCAGAATCGCGAGTTCGGCGTTGTGGCTATGCACGAGCGACTTCTGCGCGCCCGACACCGCGAAGAGGCCGAGCCCGATCGCATCGAAGAACAGCACCGGTTGGCGCAGTCTGCGCACTTGCGGATACGCGAGAATCGTGACTGCCGAGGCGGCCAGCGCGGTTGCCAGGTAATGCCAGTTCGACAGGCCCGCGGGCGGAATCGCACCGATGCAGAGATCGCGCACGATGCCGCCGCCGCACGCGACCATGAACGCGATCACGACGATGCCGAACAGGTCGAGCCGCCGTTGCCGCGCGGCCACCGCGCCGCTGATCGCGAATACGAACGTACCGACCAGATCGAGAAGGGTATAGACCGCGTGCGAATTCACAGTGCTTGTTCTCGCTGATCGAACCAGGCGCCGGCTGCGCACAGCATCGTTTCGATGCCGGTGCGCAGCGTCGGGTGAAGCAGCGGGGCGAACTTTGGCGAATGGTTGCTCGGGATTTCGTTGAGCTTCTTCGCCTCGCGCGCTTTGCGGAAGGTCTCGGGATCGGTGCTGCCGACGAACCAGAACGAGTACGGCACGCCCCATTCGCGGCCGAACAGGCTGAAGTCTTCGCTGGCGGCGGCCGGTTGCGCCTCGTACGCATGCTTGCCGAAGCGCGCTTCGAAGGCGTTGCGCAGACGCTCGGTGGCGGCGGCGTCGTTGACCGTGAGCGGATAGCTCGACAGCGTGGTGAATTCGGGTTCGCGCGGCGCGTTCGACGCCACGCATTCGGCACAGCAGATGCGGCGGATCGCGCCGAGCATGTACTCGCGCACGTCTTCGTCATAGCTGCGCACGTTGAGCTTGAGCGTCGCGTCGTCGGGGATGATGTTCTCTTTCGTGCCGGCCTGTATCGAGCCGACCGTCAGCACGGCGCTGTCGCTCGGCGCGATTTCGCGCGACACGATGGTTTGCAGACGCAGCGTGGTGGAGGCCGCCATGATGACCGGGTCGATCGAGGTTTGCGGCTGCGAGCCGTGCGAACCGCGCCCGAACAGTTTGACCTTGAGGCTGTCGGCGGCCGAGAGGATCGTGCCGCTGCGATAGCCGACCGTGCCGGCCGGACCGAACATCACGTGCTGGCCGAGAATCACGTCGGGCTTCGGAAAGCGCGTGGTCATGCCGTCGTCGAGCATGCTGCGCGCGCCGCGCCCGATTTCCTCGCCGGGCTGGAATACGGCCATCAGCGTGCCGCGCCATGCGTCGCGATGCTCGGCCATCAGACGCGCGGCGCCGAGCAGCCACGTGACGTGCATGTCGTGGCCGCACGCATGGGCGACGCCGACTTCGATGCCGTCTTCGTCTTTCGCCTTCACCGTGCTCGCATAGGGCAGGCCGGTGGCCTCGGCCATCGGCAGCGCGTCCATGTCGGCGCGCAGCATGACCGTGGGACCGTCGCCATTGCGCAGCAGCGCGACGACGCCCGTGATGCCGACATGGCGCGTCACCTCGTAGCCGAGCTTTTCGACGTAATCGGCGACGATGCCCGCGGTGCGCACTTCCTGCATCGACAGTTCGGGATGCTGGTGCAGGTCTTTGTAGATGGCTTCGAGTTCGGGCAGAAGCGCGTCGATGGCACTCGACGTCGTTTCGATCAGCTTCGACATGGAAGACTCCTGGTTGCAGGATGAGCAGTAAGAAAGGCTGAAAAGAAGAGGCCGCAAAAAAACGGCGGGCAAAGTCGCCGGGAAGATCAATGCGGCGGCGTGCTCACGGACTCGCGTGCCAGCAGGCTGTTCGATAGTTTGCTGAGCAGCTGTTCGAGCAGCTTGCGCTCGCTGTCGCTCAGCACCGTGGCGAGCTGCGCTTCCATCGCGAGGCCCAATGCTTCCGACGCTTTCGCGACTTTCAGCCCGTCGGGCGTGGCGCGCAGCGCGATGCTGCGGCGGTCCGACGAATGCGCGTTGCGCGTGATGAAGCCGCGTGTTTCAAGCTCGGTGAGTACTTTGGAGAGCAGTGTCTTTTCGATCAGCGCGCGTTGCGATACCGCGGTGGGCGTGATGTCGGGCTCGGCGCAGACGAGGCGCAGCACGCGCAAGGCGCGCACGTCGAGGTTCCAGCGCTCGCGATAGACCACGTTCGCGCGGTTGGTCAGCAAGGCGCTGGTCAGATCGAGCCTGAAAGTCAGAAAGTCCGAGTACAAGATTGCTCCGCGTGTCGACCGTCGTGCCCGTTGCGGACACGACGGCCATTATAGGCATGTAGTTGAAATTTTCAATTACATGTTTGTGGCGGAGTTTCGGCGTAGTGGGCGAGCCAGTGAATGGCCCGGTGTTTGCTTCGGCTCAAAGCTGCTTGCAATAGAAGGTCGTGCTGCAGAATGCGCCGTCGGGCATCAGCGCGTAATTCGGCACGTTGCCCACGCGCTGCCAGCCGGCGCGTTGATAAAGCCGCTCGGCGTCGCCGCCGGTGACGGTATCGAGCACGAGAACCGACTTCTTTTCTTTGCGCGCGGTGCGATCTATTTCGTCCATCAGATGCTGCGCGATTCCGCGCCGGCGTGCTTTTCGATGCACGAGCATCTTTGCAACGTCGGCGCGATGTGGCTGATTTTCCGGCTGCGCGGTAATCAACTGCACGGTGCCGACGATTTCTCCATGGCCGTCTTCCGCGATCAGCAGCGCACGCTCGCCGCGCCCGACGCCCTCGGCGACGCCGCGCCAGAACGTCAGCGCGGTTTCCCGCGAGATCGGCAGCATGAAGCTGACCGAGGCTCCACCTTCCACGCAGTCGATCAGCACATCGGCCAGCGCTTCCAGGCAGGCCGAAACCTCGTCGGCGCCGACGCGCCGCACAGTCACATTGCCAATCATCCGGTTCTCCTGTCCAGTATTACCGTTATTACAGTTGTATATTTTTTGTTATAGTTTATTTTCACTATTATGTGAGTATATGCTGATGCGGGTCATGGCTAAATCGAGGGAGCATGAACGCTACGCATTGCATGAACGTCTCGCACACCTGTTCAGATGCACTGAATTAGGGCAGATTACCGGCATATATCAAGAGACTGCCGGGCACAGTCGAACACAAGAACGACTGACAACCCGCCGAATGGATTGACGAGGCAATTCATTCGGTGTGCGCTACCTTTTCGGGCGGCACTGCCGGCCGGATTGACAATGGCCTTATCGGCCATCCTCTGCCATGCCGGCCACGGCGGCGGTGCATTCATCGGCCGAATTAAGCGCTGATAGAACACCTGCTGAGAAAACTGAACGACCCGCGGTTGATCCCAGGAGACGGAGGGTGCTCATGGAAACGCCTTCAGACTTTGCCGACAGAACATGGAGCGCGTCGTTGATTCAGACCAAAATGGTGCCGCCGCTTCTTCCTTTTGGATGCGTTCGCCGGCACGCGCTGCTCGATCGGCTGAGCGAACAGCAGACTCATGGCATAACCGTGGTGACCGCGCCGGCGGGTTTCGGCAAAACGACGTTACTCGCGGGATGCAGTGAAGTACTTTCGCGGCAGGAGTATCCGGTTGCTTGGCTCAGTCTCGATGACGAGGACAATCAGGAGCAGCAGTTCGGCGCGTATCTGGTCGCGGCGTTTTGCCGGGTGTCGAAAGACATCGGCAGGCCGGCCCAGCAACTTTTGAATAGCGATGCGCGAACCTCCATCAAAACGATCATTTCCGTGCTCCTGAATGGAATCGCGGCATTCGGCCGACGTGTTTTCCTCGTGCTGGATGACGTTGATCGCCTCACGTCGGCGCCTGTCATTGCCGTCGTGTCGCGTCTGCTCCGCTATGCGCCCGAAAATATGCACGTTTTGCTTGGCGCACGCGGCGAACCCGGCATGAAGCTCGGTCAGCTTCGGGCACCGGAGAAGCTCACGCGGATCAGTGCCAATGACCTCCGTTTTTCGATCGACGACGCGGAGAAATTTTTCGAGGAGACCTGTGCTTTATCGCTCGACCGTGCCAATGTCGAGTTGCTGAATGGCGTGACGGAGGGGTGGGTGGCGGGCTTGCAGCTGGCCGCCCTTGCGCTGCGTCAAACCAGCGATCCCGCTCAGGTAGTCGGCCGGTTCACCGTTACCCGCTCCGGAATCGACCGTTACCTGGACGATGCGGTGCTGACCCAGCTGCCACCCGCTATGCTGGAATTCCTGCTGAGCACATCGATTCTCGAACGGCTTTCGCCCGCCGTGTGCGATGCCGTCATGGCCGTCGAGGGCGGCAGCGGTGAAAAGCTCGAATGGCTCGAGCAGCATAACGTCTTTATCCGGCCGCTCGATGAACGGCGTGAATGGTATCGCCTGCACGCACTGCTGTCCGATGCGCTGCGGCGTCGTCTTCTCGCTCATATGCCGCAACAGGTTCCGGTATTGCATCAGCGGGCGTTTCGGTGGTTCGCGGAAAAGCGGCTGTGGTCGGAGGCGGTCAGACATGCATTGGCAGCGGGAGAATTCGAGCAGGCCGCCCAGCTGGTCGAGAACGGTGCAATGGAGATGCTCGAACGCGGCGAGTCACGCACGTTGCTGGAGTGGGTCGCGAAGCTGCCACCGGATGTCGTTCTCACGCGGCGCTTGCGTCTTGCCAAAGCGTGGGCGCTCGCTTTCTCGCTTCAAACGACGCACGCCATCAAGGAAATTCGTGTCGTTACCGATGAGATTTATCGGATGCGCCGCGAGAGTGCCTGCAGCATCGACGAAGTCGCGCTGGCGGAGGTGAATGCCATCAGCGGGATAATCGCCTCTGCCAGCGACCAGAGCGAACATGCATTCGAATTCGGGCACGCCGTCGCGACCTCATCGGCGATTGCGGCTCCCTGGGTCAATAGCTGCGCGCAATTCGCGCAATTCTTTGGTCTATTGCATCGAGGCGAATTCGACCAGATACGTCGGATATGGGGAGGCGCTCAAGATCGACCGGAACAGGGACGGGGGTCGATCTACACGGATCTGTTTCGAAACACGATGTACGGCCTTGCCGCGCAGATGCATGGCGAACTGGCCGAAGCGGGGAGAGTTCTCGAAGAAACGCTCGTGCGTGCCGAAAACGCTTTCGGCTACGCATCGTCCTGTGCCGTGATCGCGGCGGGTTGCCTGGTGTCGATTGTCTACGAATACAATCAACTTCCTCGCGCACGGAAGTTGATTGCGAACCGCACGACGATTGCCCTGGAGGTTTCTCCACTCGGCACGCTGCTCCGGCATGTGCTGACGGAGGCACGCCTGCTGCAACGCAACGGGCAAGTGGGGTCGGCGCTGGCTGTTCTTGAAGATGGCCGGCAGGTTGCCATAACCCGACAATGGCTGCGTCTCAAGATGGCGTGCGACGCGGAGACGGTCAGGTTGCTCCTTCATAGCGGTGACGTGACCCGCGCGAGGCAGATCGCTAACAAACTACGCGCGAGTATGCCGGTGGTGCTTGACGAGCAGGCGGGAGCCGCGACTGAAACCTGGACACACTACTGCTTCCTGCAGGCTCGGGTTCTGATTGCCGAAAATGATGCTGAAAAGGCAGTCGCTTTTCTCGTACGCCTGCTCGATGCTTTAGCGGCCAGGGGATGGCGTTATCATGAAGCGATTGCTTCCCTGTTGCTCTCGCTCGCATACGAGCAAGGCGGAGCGTCCGGAAGCGCGCTCGGCGCGCTGGATCGTGCGCTACGTCTCGGAGAGGCTGTTGGCATGGTAAATAGCTTCATAGACGAAGGGCAAGGAGTCCGCGCATTGCTGCAACGGTTTCGGTGGAACGCTGGGGGCGACTCCACGGTGGACGCCACCTATGTCGACAAATTGATCCATGCTTTCGATCACGTCGACACGCCGTCGTCTACGTCTCCCAGGCCGGTCAGGAACCTGAAGATGTCGTCTGAGGCTCTGAGTGCGCGGGAGTTCGAAGTACTCCGTTGCGTGGCCCATGGTCAATCGAATAAGGAAGTGGGCCGATCGTTAAAGCTCGCACCGGAAACGGTCAAGTGGCACATGAAGAACATTTTCGAAAAACTCGATGTCACTTCGCGAATTGAAGCCGTGCAGAGCGTGTTCGGATTCGGCGTGAGAGAGGGTAGCGACGCTATGTAGTCATTGAATGCCTTCCACGAGAGACGGAGTTGGCGCAAGTCAGATTCGAGAACATCGATGCACTGAAGGCCGGCATCAAACCGTACCCACTACTACAACCACAAGCGCATCGAGCTGAAATTGAAAGGGCTGAGTCCTGTGATGTACAGAACCCAGCCCTCACGGCCTAACCGACCAAATTGTCCAACTTCGCAGTGTCAGTTCAAGATTGTGCGCCCGTATTCCACGGGCACATGAAATGATTTCGCAGATTCAGACCGGGTACGTGCCGCGAGTTTTACGGCATGTACCCGGTTTGATGCTTCGTTATGCCTTGAGCGTGTTCTTGTAGAACTTGCCGTCTTTCATCACGATACGCAGGTTCTGCTCGGGGTTCGCGATAAGGTCGAGATTCTCGAGTGGATTGCCGTCTACGAGCAGCAGATCGGCATAGGCACCTTGTTCGAGCACGCCGAGTTTTCGCGGATACGGATTGCGATGGCCGGATAGCGCGAGCAGTTCCGCGTTGGTACTCGTGGCCATTTCCAGTGCTTCGGCCGCGCTGTACCAGCGCTTCATATGCGTGAGCATCGTGCCTTGCCGCGCGGCGAGCGTCTGCGAGAAGATCAGGTCGGTGCCGAATGCGACCTTGATGCCGTGCTTGCGCGCGAGCTTGTACATGTTGTCCGTGCCCGCGGAGACTTCCTGGAATTTTTCGATGCCCGGCCCGGAGAGCGGCGCGACATCGTCCTGGCTGACGAACGGTTGCGTGCTGAGCCATGTGCCGTTTTTTGCCATCAGCGCGGCGGTTTTGTCGTCCATCAGATGACCGTGCTCGATGCAGCGCACACCCGCCGCGACGGAGCGCTGGATCGATTCGTTCGTGTACGCGTGCACGAGGACATACGTGCCCCAGTCCGCGGCCGTATCGACGGCCGCTCGCAACTGCTTTTCCGTGAACGTGAGCATGTCGATCGGGCTGCGCGGGGTCGATACGCCACCGCATCCGACCAGCTTGACCTGGGTGGCGCCCTGAATGAACTGCTCGCGCACGCGCACGCGGACTTCGTTTTCGGTATCGGCAATCGCGCTGCCGCCGTCGAGTTCCGACTGGCTGACCCGCGCGCCGCTGCGCGGCAGATCGCTGAGCGGACGGAAGTCGCCGTGGCCGCCGGTCGTCGTGATCATCGCGCCGGACGGATAGATGCGCGGCCCGGAAATCATGCCGCTGTCGATCGCCTGCTTCAACGCGAACGAGGGGCCGCCCGCGTCGCGTATCGTCGTGAAGCCGCGCAATAGCGTGCGCTCGGCTTCGGCACTGGCCGCGAGATGCACGAACGCAATGTCGGATTGCAGCACGACCTGGATCGGCAGCGACGCGAGCAGCGAATGCCAGTGCATGTCGATCAACCCGGGCATCATGACCTTGCCCCCGCAATCGACGACGATCCTGCCCTCGGCCGAGGCGGGCTGGCCTTGCCCCAACTGACTGATGGCATTGCCTTCGACGACCATATACAGGCTATCGCGCAACGTCGACGATTTGCCATCGAACAGGCGGAAGTTCGTGAATAGCACCGGCCTGGCGGGTGCACTGGGCGGCAGGACACTTTGAGCGTGGCTGAGTCCGGGCAGCACCAGGCCCAGCATCGAAGCCGCAAGACCGGTAACGAAGCCGCGGCGCGACAGATCGGCACTGATGCGGCGGTTCGCATATTGCGCTTGTGACTTGTCACAAAGACATGAAAGAGAAGGACTGACTGCTTTATTGCCGATGTACTTTCCTGAAGGCATAGCTCACCCATAACGTAAATCATCGTGCATAGAAAGCCGCCGCATAACGATAACTCGCGGGGAAGAACGTCAATCGAGAAGAAGAGTATCGCCTGCGGCGCCAGATGGCAAATGTTGAACCGGTCAATGACGATGGAGATCACTGTTCAGAATTCATTCGCAAAGAGGCAATGAAATGAGAATTGAATTGTGAATTAATGTGACGACATTGCGAGATTAACTCATTGAACTGGATGATTTAAAAAAATTGACTTGCGACGCCTGAAAAAAAGCGGCTATGCTCATACCACTCGCCGGCACGGTGAGGATTCCGGAAGAACACGCAGTGGCATTGACCGCGCTATCGCGAACCGGTATGCGCATCCTCGCTTTTCAATAACGACAAAAGACATTTCCGCGGAATTAAGTTGCAGCACAGCATCGGTATTACGCAATCGACGTCAGGACCGGTGCCATTGCATCGTCCTGTTCATTTTCCACGGAGAAACCGAGATGATTGATGTGTCCACGCCACGCATGACCAAGGTGCTGGCCGGCTCCGCGTTGTCGCTGTTCGCCGTTGCCGCGATGGCGGACGATACGCTGGGCCTGTCGGAAAGTCTGTATTCGGTCGGCGCCCCGGAAATCACCCAGGCATCCGGAGCCGGCGCAAGCCCGTGGCATTTTTCCGTTGGAGCCGGGGTGGTGAACATGCCGAAATTCCCCGGCGCGAGCGGCACGAAATGGGAAGTGGTGCCGACGGTCAGCGCGAATTACGACCGCTTCTTTATCGGCGCCAATCCGGATGCGGCTTCGCTGCTGTCGCTCGGCGGCTATCTGTATCGCGACAGTAACTGGCGCATCGGCGCGGCCCTGACTTACGATTTCATCCAGCCGCGCAGCGAGTCCGACGACGCGCGGCTGCGCGGTCTCGGCGATGTCAAGCGTACCGCGCATGCCGAACTGTTCGGCGTCTATACCTATCAGTTCATTTCGGCGCGCGCGAGCGTATTGACCGATATCGCCGGCAACGATCGCGGCACGGTCGCGACCTTCGACGTGCTCGGCCGCTATCAGCCGATTCCGCAACTGACGCTCACCGCGGGGCCCGGTTTGACCTGGGCGAGCAGCAAGTACAACCAGACCTATTTCGGCGTGACGTCGGAGCAGAGCGCGCGCTCGGGACTGCCGGAGTTCTCGGCCGGTTCCGGTCTGAACCAGTTGCGCTTTTCGATAAACGGCGCGTATCGGATCGCGGCACGCTGGAATGTCGGCGCGAGCGTTTCGTTCGCATGGCTGCGCGGCGATGCGGGCGACAGCCCGATCACCGAGAAGACAAGTCAGATAACGTACGGGTTGTTCGCTAATTATCTGTTCTAGCTGGTTCATCGAATAGTCGCGCAATCATCGTCGAACGGTAAGCCCACCTGTGTTCGATTGTTCAGGCACCGGTGAGCTTCTTTCATTCAGCGAGCGACAAATCCCACTTTGTTGAACACCGTTTCTCCGGCAATGTCGCATCAACTCTTCTGCGCAAGCAGCGCCTGAATCTTTGCCTCGGTCTGCGCATAGTCGCCTTCTCCGAAGTGCGAATAGACGATCTGCCCTTTCTTGTCGATCAGATAGAACGCGGGCCAGTACTGATTGTTATAGGCATTCCACGTCGCATACTGATTGTCCTGCGCGACCGGGTAGCTGATGCCGAGCCGCTTGATCGCGGTCTTCACGTTACCGGTGTCGCGCTCGAACGGATACTCGGGCGTATGCACGCCAATGACCGTGAGTCCCTGATCCTTGTATTTCTGGTTCCAGCTTTTCACATACGGCAGTGTGTTCGCGCAATTGATGCAGCTATAGGTCCAGAAATCGACCAGTACCACCTTGCCGCGCAATTGCTGCAGTTTCAGCGGTTCGCTATTGAGCCATTGCGTGATGCCGGTGAACTCCGGCGCGGGCGGACCGTTTTCCAATGGCGCGGCGATGGCGGCAGTACTGGTGGCGGCCGTCGCGGCGAATGCACTGAAAGCGGCGGCAAGAGCGAATGTCCTGAGTCGGGCGTTCATGTCAAAGTCCTTTGAGTGAGGGGAAAAGCGCGGCGAGCCGGGCGTACAGCAGCACGTCGTATTGCAGATAGATGGCGAGTGCCGTCAGCATCACCAGTACGCCGAATACCTGTTGCAGACGATGCGCATGGCGCGATACGGCGCGTACATGCCGGGTCACGTAATGTCCGCCGTAGATGATCGCGAGCATCGGAATCGCGGCGCCGATCGCATACAGCGTGAGCAGCAGCGCCGACCAGCCGAGGTCCTGTGCCTTGACCACGAGCACGAGGATCGACGCGAGCACGGGGCCCGCGCAGGGTGTCCATACCGCGCCGAGCGACATGCCGAGCACAAAGCCGCCGGCGTTGCCGCTGCCGGGCTGACTGCCCGGTGCAATGGCCGCGCCGATGCGTTCGAGCGGCCCCTGCACTCGCGCGACGAGCCAGTCGTAGGGCCGGGGCCAGACGCGCATGAGGCCGGACAGTGTGAGCAAGGCGATACCCGTGTTGCGCAGCACCTGCTGCGCGACGTGGATGGTGCTGGACACCGCGCCTAGCAGCAAGGCGAACGACGCGAAAGTCAGAATAAAGCCGGCGACGATAAAGAGCGGTCGTGTACGGCTCGGCTGTTCGACCGACGTGCCGAGCAGAATCGGCATGACCGGCAGGACGCAGGGCGATGCGATCGTGAGCAGGCCCGCGAGCAGGGCGAGCGGCGTTTCGAGCGTGCTGTGCATGGTGGGCGTTCCGGTGGGCGGGTATGGCCGTATTGGAACGCCCGCGCGTATCTGGTTTATGTCGCGGGAATGAGGCGTGTGCAATGTTTTGTGTCTGCGTACCGGGTAGATACATTGCGACACAAAACAGCGGGCGGACGCAGCGTGGATGCGCCTTTACGCGCTGTGCGAATGTGCGATCAGCGAGTTTTGCGCTTTCGCGCTGTATTTGCCGATGGTCTCGCCGCCCGTTTCTTCGTTTCAGGCGGCGAGAACATCGGCATGCGCTCCTGAATCCAGCGCAGCAATTCGAGCGGAGCCGGGGCGAGCGGCCGGCCGGCTTTGACCAGTACTCGCGCCTGTGCGCCCGAGAAGAGCGGATGCACAACCGGCACGGTGGTCAATTCGCCGCTCGCGATTTCGCGGTACGCGGCGAATTCGCCGATCAGCGTCATGAAGTTTTCTGTAGTCACGAATCGCTTGAGTCCGCTCAGCGAATTGGTTGTTAGCGTCGAGCGGATCGAAACGTTCTCCGCCAATTCGGTCATCTTGACGACATGACCAATGCCGAATGTCGAGGGCATCAGCGCAAGAGGGTAGGCGCGCAGATCGTCGAGCGTGGCGGGGCGTTTCCTTTTAGCGAGCGGATGATCGCTTCTCAACAACAGCACGACGGGTTGCGAACAACTGGCGCGGGACTCGATGCGCGGATGCGGCGGCGGATTGTAGGCGAGCCCGATATGTACGCGGCTTTCCGCGATTTCTTCCTGGATTGCATCGACCGCGAGCATGTCCATGGCGATTTCCAGTTCCGGATATTGCGCACAGAACGGCGCAAGCACGTTGTCGACGAGCGTATCGACGAAGCCTTCGCTGACCGCGAGCCGGATATGCCCTCGCTGAAGACCTTTTAGCGCATGCAGCTGATCTTCGAGCTTCTCCTGCTGCGAGCGGTAGCCGCGCCAGAATTCGAGCAGATGCATGGCGGCTTCGGTCGGCTTGACGCCACGCGGCTGACGCTCGAACAGCACGGTGCCGAGTTCGTCTTCGAGCAGCTTGATCTGCCGCGTAATCACCGACGGCGATGTATTGAGGTTCTCGGCTGCGCCGCGAATCGTACCGTGGGTCAGGACTTCGTTGAAGTACCGAAGGCGTTGCTGGTTGATCTCTCGCATGGGCTCACTCGACCGCGGTTAATGCGTTGCTCATTGAGCAACGATATGTGAACTTAGTTGCTCTTGCTGTCAGTGGTTGGGGCTGCCATTATGTATCTAAGCCTTGCGACAGCGGCAATTCACCGGTCCTGCCGGCAAAGCACTGCGTTTCAGATTCGCGCGGTTGCGCTTTACCGCCTTTACCACCCTTACCGCTTTTACCCATTCATGTTCGTTCCGTTCGCGTTGCGATTGCGTGCGGTGGCATCGTCATGCCGTCGATTTTTGCCGCTGCACGAGAGACGGGCGCACGGGCCGGATGAGTCATTCAAGGAGAATCAGCATGTCGGATCAGATCAATAGTCGGCGCCGTCGTTTTCTCGGAACGGCCGTGGCGGGTATCAGCCTGCTCGAACTGGGACTGAGCGGAATCGCGCATGCGCAGTCGACCGACGCGACCGGCATCGCGAAAGCGGGGCCGCGCGTTACTTCGTTCGAGAAGATTCGCTCGATCGATGCCGGCACGCTCAATATCAGCTATGCGGAAGCGGGTCCGCAAAACGGGCCGGTGGTGATTCTGCTGCATGGCTGGCCTTACGACATCTACAGCTTCGCCGAGGTGACGCCGCTGCTCGCGGCCGCGGGTTATCGCGTGATCGTTCCTTATCTGCGTGGCTATGGCCCGACGCGTTTCCTTTCCGCCGACACGCCGCGCAACGGTCAGCAGGCCGTGGTTGCCGTCGACATCGTCAATCTGATGGACGCGCTGAAGATCGACAAGGCCGTGCTCGGCGGTTTCGATTGGGGCGCACGCACGGCGAACATCATCGCGGCGCTGTGGCCACAACGCTGCAAGGCGATGGTCTCGGTGAGCGGTTATCTGATCGGCAGCCAGCAAGCGAACCGCGCGCCGTTGCCGCCGCAAGCCGAACTGGCCTGGTGGTATCAGTTCTATTTCGCCACGGAGCGCGGCCGCGCCGGGTATGAGGCGAACCGTCACGACTTCAACAGGCTGATCTGGCACACGGCCTCTCCGAAATGGAACTTCGACGATGCGACGTTCGAGCGTACCGCCGCATCGTTCAATAACCCGGACCACGTTGCTGTGGTGATTCACAACTACCGCTGGCGTCTCGGTCTCGCGCAGGGCGAGCCGCAATACGACGAACTCGAAAAGCGTCTCGCGACGGCATCGGCCATTGCCGTGCCGACCATCACGCTCGAAGGCGATGCCAACGGCGCGGCGCATCCGGAACCGGCTGCGTACGCGAAGAAGTTTACCGGCAAATACGAGCACCGCAATCTGAGTGGTGATATCGGCCATAACCTGCCGCAGGAAGCGCCCAAGGCATTTGCGCAGGCTATTGTCGATGTGACGCGTATGACGTAATGCGGGCCGGCGAGTGCCGGCTGACTATTGCGGTTTCAGATCCGAACCCCAGGAGTTCAACACCGGCTTCTGGGTTTTTTTATGGGCGCGAGTCGCGAACGAGATGTGAGAGCGAGATGTGCGAACAAGATTCGTGGACAAAGCAGGGAACACGCAGAGCCGCTTTTTGTATCGCAATGTATCAGCCTCGTACGTAGACAAATACGCTTGCATAAAGGGGAGAAACGAAAACATTCCAGATACGTTGGCGCGCTCAAATGTCTTCACGCAAGGTTGATTCGCAACGTTGCGTGAATCAGGCGGGACATGAAGGCATATCGGCTTCGGTGGTCCGGTGTTCCGCTCAACCCTTGAATCCCGTGTATTCAGATATCTGGAGCAAACTCATGAAATTCGTCCAATCGCTGATCGTCGCCGCTCTCGTTGCCGTTCCTGTCGCTTCGTTCGCGCAATCGCAACATGAAGTCACGCGTGCCGAAGTGCGCGCGGAACTGGTCCAGTTGCAGAAGGCCGGCTACAACCCCGCGAGCGACAACGCGCAATACCCGCGCAACATCGAGGCGGCCGAGGCACGCATCAATGCCGGCAACAACGCAGCGGCCAATGCATATGGCGGCGTGGCGCAGAGCAACTCGGGCAGTTCGGCCGCGGGTTCACAGGCGTATGCGCCGATGAATCGCGCGGCGCCGGACCAGCCCGACATCATCGGCCTTGGTCCGATCTACGCGCATTGAAGTACGGCGTGTGCTCAGATCGCAATCGACGGAATGCTCTTCATGCAGCGCAGCGCGAACATCGAGCGGCTATGGCGAATGCCTGCGATCTTGTAGAGCTTTTCGCGCAGGAAGCGCTCGTAGCCCGCGGTGCCGTCCACGGCGACCTTGACGAGATAGTCGTAGTCGCCGGACACGAGATACGCTTCGAGTACTTCGCTGAGTGTCGCGAGTTCGGCGCCGAAGCGCGCGAGCGCGTCGTCGTCGTGGCGGTCGAGCGTGACTTCGAGCAGCACGATGTCGGCGAAACCGAGTTTCTGCTGATCGAGCAACGCGACATAGCCGCGTATATAGCCTTCGCTTTCGAGCTGGCGCGTGCGATTCCAGCAGGCCGTGGTCGACATGCCGACCAGCTCGGCGAGTTCCGCGTTGCTGAGGCGAGCGTTCTTCTGCAACGCGCGCATGATCTTGCGATCGAGCTGGTCGAGCGGGCGGTTTCGGGTCGTCATTGGCGTGAATGGAAGAATATTCCTTAAAAATTCATTATAGATGTAGATCGTCCCGAAGCAGCACCGCAACGCGATGTCTTTAAGAAGCCTATCCAGCGGGGCTCCCGGTATATTTTCTCCATGCATTCATGCCCGGGACAACCGTCCGGGCCGCGGGTCTCGCGCTCAGCGGTCTGTTGCGGTCACAAGCCGCGCTCCGGTGTCTCGCCGTCTTCACAGGAAGGCGGCACGCGGGCGAATTCCGGCGCTACCCGTGCCGGAAGGCGCGCCCGCCGGGCATGGACGCATGTCATCGCAAGCGACTATCGCAAGGCTTGCATTTGCATTGCCCCCACCTTGGCCTCTGCCCCTGCATACCGCGAATCGCCCGCCATCAAGGCAGGTTCTCGCGCAACACGATACTGAACTGCACCGGCTTCACGTCGCTCAGTGCATCGCGTTTCTCGTGCACGTTGCGGAAAATTCGCAGACAGTTGCCGACCATGGCTTGCGGCGTTTGCGTAATCAGCGCATCCATCGTGCCTTCGATCAGCAATGCGCGCGTATCGGGCGTCAAGCCATGTCCAATGAACAGGATCTTCTGTTCCGAACGCGCTTCGACGATCGCGCGCGCGACGCCATCCGAACCGCCGCCGCTGTTATAGATGCCCGCGAGATCGGGATGCTCTTCGAGCAGCTTGCGCGTTTGCCTATAGTTGCGCTCGCTATCGTCGTGACCTTCGCGCAGTCCTATGACGCGCACTTGCGGAAAGGTCGATTCGATCAGATGCAGAAAGCCGATTTCGCGTTCCTCATGCCCGCGATAGTTGAGGCTGCCCGCCAGCATCGCAATCTTGCCGCTCGGCCGCGGGCCCATGAAACGGCCTAACAGCAACGCCGCGGTGCGTCCCGCCGAACGGTTGTCGATGCCGACATACGCGAGCCGCCGCGAATTCGACAGATCCGAAATCAGTGTAATCGCCGGTACGCCCTGATCCGCGAGCGTATTGACCGCGTCGCGCACGACCGGATGTTCGAGCGCCATGAACACGACACCATCGGCACGTTGCCCGTAATACAGCAGACGGTCCGCGAGTTCGTTCGGATTGAAACTCTCGACGTAGTGCGCGCGGCACTTCATGTCCAATGCGCTCCACTGTTCATGGGCGAATTCGATGTAGTCGCCGAGCATGTGCAGATAGCGATTGGTGCCTGCGGGCAACAGAAACGCGATGCGCATCGGCCTTGCCGTCGCGACGGTGGGCGCATCCGGCGTAAGCAGATAGCCGAGCTGCGCGGCCGCTTGCAGCACGCGCTGCGCGGTGACGGCGCGCACGCCTTCGCGGCCGTTGAGCACGCGATCGACCGTGGCGGTCGATACGCCGGCTGCGCGCGCAATGTCGGGAATGCGTGCGCGCGCGTTGAGCGGCGCGGTTCCGGTGAGATGACCCGGTTCTGACATGGCAGTCCTCAACAGATGAGGTCCATCAAAAAACATCAAGCTCGCGGTTTGACAGCGGTTGCCGCGAGCGCCTAGTCTTGCAGCTATCGCACGACATCGCAACGCGCTTGACCGGAAATCAGCGCGTTGCAGCGGGTGATGATGAATTTTGATGGATTCGACAGTCACATCAATTATAAGCAGCAAACCCATGCATGGGATAGGAGACGCTCATGACCAACCTCGCGAGACGCAGCCTGCTGCGTGCCGCAGCCGCCGTGCCGGTGGCCAGTACGCTGGGATTCCCGGCGATCGTACGTGCGGCATCCGGCCCGGAGTTCGTGTTCAAGTACGGCAATAACCTGCCGCTCACGCATCCGCTGAACGTGCGCGCTCAGGAAGCGGCGAATCAGGTCCGCGAGGCGTCCAAAGGGCGCATGGAGATCCGGATCTTCCCGAATAACCAGTTGGGCGGCGATACCGACATGCTCGCGCAGGTGCGCAGCGGCGGCATCGAAATGTTCACGCCGTCGGCGCTCGTGGTATCGACGCTTGCGCCGTCGGTCGCGATCAATGCGGTCGGCTTTGCGTTCGCCGATTACGACCAGGTATGGCGCGCGATGGACGGCAAGCTCGGCGCCTATGTGCGCGGGGCGATGCAGAAAGCCGGGCTCGAATCGTTCGAGAAGATGTGGGACAACGGCTTTCGTCAGACCACGACGAGCACCGCGCCGATCGTCAACGCGCAGAACATGCGCGGACTGAAGATTCGCGTGCCGGTGAGTCCGCTCAGCATCGATCTGTTCAAGGGGCTCGGTGCGGCGCCGACCAGTCTGCAATTCAGCGAAGTGTATTCGTCGTTGCAAACGCGCATTGTCGACGCGCAGGAAAATCCTCTGCCGATCGTGCTGGTTGCCAAGCTCTACGAAGTACAGAAGTACTGCTCGCTGACCAATCACCAATGGGACGGCTACTGGTTCGTGCTGAACCAGCGCGCGTGGCAGCGCTTGCCGAAAGACCTGCAGACGATTGCGAGCGACGCCTTCAACCAGGCGGCGATCAAGCAGCGCGAGGACGTCCGCAAGCTGAACGATGCGGCCGTCGCCGATCTGCAAAGCAAGGGTCTCGCGATCAATCGTCCGTCGCCCGACACGTTTCGTGCCGCGCTGCGTCAGGCCGGTTTCTATAGCCAATGGAAAGGCCGCTTCGGCAACGACGTGTGGGATCTGCTCGAGCAATCGGTCGGTAAGCTCGCGTGAGCGCGCCGGGTTCCGGCGAGCATCGGACGACGCGCGGCGCGCGGCCGCAAGGAGACAGCACGATGTCGAATCACGCATTGAATCCGGCGGAAGCGGCTGCGCCGTTGCACGCGGCGAGCCTGCCGCGGCGCTGGCTGCGCAGTTTCGATCGCGGTTTGATCGCGCTCGTCGAAGTGTGCGCGGCGACCTTGCTCGCGATCGAAATCGTCGTGATGCTGGCGGGTGTCGTGTCGCGTTACGTATTGCATGAGCCGCTCGTGTGGTCCGATGAACTGGCCGGCATTCTGTTTCTGTGGCTCGCGATGCTCGGTGCCGTGCTCGCGTTGCGGCGCGGCGAACATATGCGCATGACGGCGCTCGTCAGCCGTTTGTCGCCGCGAGCGCGCGCGTTCGTCGATACGCTCGCGATCGTCGCGTCGATCGCCTTGCTCGCGCTATTGATTGCGCCGGCTTACGATTACGCGTCGGGGGAAGCGGCAATCGTCACGCCCGCCTTGCAGATCAGCAATGCGTGGCGCGCGCTGGCCTTGCCGATCGGCGCGGTGTTGATGCTGCTGGTCGGCGTGATCCGCCTCGCGCAGGTGAGCCGCGTGCTCGACGTGCTGATCGTGCTGGCGATTGCCGCCTTGCTCGGCGCGGTGGCGGTGTTCGCGGGAGACTGGTTTCAGACGCTCGGCAAAGCCAACCTCGTGATCTTTTTCGTCGGCGTGGTGGCGGTCGGCATTTTCTCGGGCGTGCCGATCGGCTTTTCATTCGCACTCGCGACATTCGGTTATCTCGGCCTCTCGACCTATACGCCTCTCGAAGTGATGGTCGGCCGCATGGACGAGGGCATGTCGCATCTCGTGCTGCTCGCCGTGCCGCTGTTCGTCTTTCTCGGCCTGCTGATCGAAATGACCGGCATGGCGCGTGCGATGATCGAATTTCTCGCGAGCCTCGTCGGTCACGTGCGCGGCGGCCTGTCGTTCGTGCTGATCGGCGCAATGTACCTGGTGTCGGGCATTTCGGGTTCGAAAGTCGCGGACATGGCGGCCATCGCACCGGTGCTGTTTCCGGAGATGAAAAAGCGCGGTGCCTCCGAAGGCGACCTCGTGGCCTTGCTCGCAACGACCGGCGCGCAAAGCGAAACGATTCCGCCGAGCATCGTGCTGATTACGATCGGCTCGGTAACGGGGCTGTCGATTTCCGCGCTGTTCACGGCCGGCATGTTGCCGGCCGCGGTATTGGCGCTGATTCTGTGCGTCGTCGTGTGGTGGCGTTATCGCAAGGAAGACCTGAGCGGTGCGCAGCGTTACACGCGCAAGCAGATCGGGCGGATGTTCGTCGTGTCGTTCCCCGCGCTTGCCTTGCCGTTCGTGATTCGCATGGCCGTGGTCGAAGGCATTGCAACGGCCACCGAGGTCTCGACGATCGGCATCGTCTATTCGATGCTGGCCGGGCTGCTGATTTACCGGCGCTTCGAGTGGCGTCGGCTCGGCCGCATGCTTGTCGACGCGGCCACGCTGTCGGGCGCGATTCTGTTCATCATCGGCTGCGCGACCGCGATGGCCTGGGCGCTCACGCAATCGGGCTTCTCGCAGGACCTCGCGCAACTGATGGGTTCGATGCCGGGCGGCTCGTACGGTTTTCTCGCGATCTCGATCGTCGTGTTCGTGATGCTCGGCAGCGTGCTCGAAGGGATTCCCGCGATCGTATTGTTCGGGCCGCTGCTGTTTCCGATCGCACGGCTCGCCGGGGTGCATGAAGTGCATTACGCGATTGTCGTGATTCTCTCGATGGGTGTCGGCCTGTTCTCGCCGCCGTTCGGCGTGGGTTACTACTCGGCGTGCGCGATCAGCAAGGTCAATCCCGATGCGGGCATTCGGCCGATCATCGGTTATATGAGCGCGTTGATCTTCGGTTTGCTGCTCGTCGCGGCGATTCCGTGGTTATCGATCGGATTCCTCTAGACAGTTCTTACTTCACTGACATTCGGGCGCTGCGTTGCGCGGCGCCGGGGTGTCGCTCGTCCTTCAAAACCCGCAGCAACGGGAGAGTTTCATGAGTCGTTTCTTTGGCGAAATCCGGCAGGCAGGCTACGTGGTGCGCGATATCGAGGCCGCGATGGACTACTGGAGCCGCGTGCTCGGCGTGGGCCCGTGGTTTTACAACGAACGCGTGCCGATCGAAAACTACACGTATCGCGGGCAGCGCTATGAAGTGCACAACTCGGTTGCGCTCGCGAACTCGGGACCGTTGCAGGTCGAATTGATCCAGACGCGCAACGACGCGCCCTCGATGTATCGCGACTTTCTCGCCGCGGGCCATACGGGTTTGCAGCACAACGCGTACTGGACCACGTCGTTCGACGCCGATCTCGCGCGTTTGCAGGAGCAGGGCTTCAAGGTTGCGATGAGCGGCGAGGTGGGGCGCAACGGTCGCTTCGTCTACTTCGATACCGAGAATCATCCGGGCACGGTGGTTGAACTATCGGAAGTCGCGGGGCCGAAGGGCAAGCTGTTCGACATGATCTACGCGGCCTCGCGCGACTGGGACGGCCGCGAGCCGGTGCGTCCGTTTCCCGATCTGAGCACGCTATGAACGTTATTCAGGCGCAGCGGCCAGTCGATAGCGATACGCTCGAAGCCGACTATCTGATCGAAACGCCGCTCGATCCCGCGCGCGTCGCGGACGTGATGGCCGGCGAGCAATCGAGCGGCACCTTCGTGCGGGTCGCGAACGAATCCGATGCACTGCGCGCGCGCAGCCGCGCCAACGTGCTGCATATCGAAGAGCTCGAAGCCGCCGCGCAACCGAGTCTGCTGAGCGCATGGCTCACGCGGCAGCGCACGCCGGGGCCGTGGCGTCGCGCGCGCATCACGCTGTCATTTCCGCTGGCCAACATCGAGGCGAATCTGCCGACGCTGGCCGCGACCGTCGCCGGCAATCTGTACGACCTCGGCGAAGTGACTGGCATGCGGCTGCTGTCGCTGCGTTTGCCGGCCGCGTATCGTGCGCGTTTCGAGTTGCCGCGTCATGGCGTGGCCGGCACGCGTGCGCTGACGCAAGTCAGCGGCCGGCCGATGATCGGCACGATCATCAAGCCGAACGTCGGCCTCAGCGCGGACGAAACGGCCGCACTCGTGCGCCAGTTGTGCGAGGCGGGCGTCGATTTCATCAAGGATGACGAAGTTTGTGCGAACCCTGCGCATGCGCCGCTTGCCGAACGTGTGCGCGCCGTCATGGCCGAGGTGCGCGCCTATCGCGAACGCAGCGGCAGGCCCGTGATGGTCGCCTTCAACATTACCGACGATCTCGACGCCATGCGCCGTCATGCGGACCTCGTCGAGCGCGAGGGCGGTAGCTGCGTGATGGCGAGCATCAACTGGTGCGGCTTCTCGGCGATCCAGACGTTGCGCCGTGCAACGCCGCTCGTGCTGCATGCGCATCGCAACGGTTACGGGATGATGTCGCGCGACCCGGCGCTCGGCATATCGTTTCAGGCGTATCAGACGCTCTGGCGTCTCGCCGGTGTCGATCATATGCACGTGCATGGGCTGGCCGGCAAATTCGCGCAGAGCGACGCCGAGGTGATCGAGTCGGCGCGCGACTGCGCGCTGCCGCTCGCGCCCGGCTGCGACGACAGCGTGCTGCCCGCGTTTTCGTCGGGGCAATGGGCGGGTACCGCGCAAGCGACATACGACGCCGTGCATTCGATCGATCTGCTCTTTATGTGCGGCGGCGGCATTCTCGCGCATCCGGACGGTCCGGCTGCGGGCGTTCAGAGCGTGCGCCAGGCGTGGGCGGCGGTGCAAGCCGGCACGCCGCTCGCGAATTACGCGCAGAACATGCCGGAATTGCAGCGCGCGCTGACGTTCTTCGGCGGCCGGGGTTGAGGGCGATGCCAGGCGCAGAAGAGATGAACAGTTCGCGCGATTCAGGCACGGACTACGCGTTCTACGGCGACGACTTCACCGGCGCGACCGATACGCTCGCGCATCTCGCACGCGCGGGCTTGCGCGCGATGCTGTTTTTCACGCCGCCCGATGCGGCGCGTCTGTCGATGCTGGGTCAACTCGACGCAATCGGCGTCGCGGGCGCGGCGCGCACGATGGCGCCGCCCGCGCAACAGCAGGAGCTTGCGCGTGTCGGCGCCGCATTCGCCGCGCTCGGTGCGCGCGTGATTCACTACAAGGTGTGCTCGACCTTCGATAGCGCGCCACATACCGGCAGCATCGGCGTGGCGATTCGCACGCTGCGCGAGTACTGTGCGAATGAACTCATTGCGATCGTCGGCGGGCAGCCGAATCTGCGGCGCTATTGCGTGTTCGGTCAACTGTTCGCCGCGGCGGGCGCGGATGACGAACAGCCCTCGATCTATCGGATCGACCGTCATCCGACGATGAGCCGCCACCCGGTCACGCCGATGAACGAAGCGGACCTGCGTGTGCATCTGCAGCGTCAGGGTATCGAGCGGGTGCGGTCGATCGACTGGCGGTGCTATGCGGCAGGCGAAGCGGCATTGCAGGCCGAGGTACGCCGCGAACTCGATACGAAGCCCGAGGTACGGCCCGACGCGTTGCTGTTCGATGTACTCGACGATACGCATTTGCGCGCCATCGGCAAGGTCATCGTGCATTATGCGGCGAGGTCGGCGCCATTGCTCGCGGTCGGGGCGAGCAGTGTTGCGCAGGCTTATGCATCGGCGTGTGGAGTGCGCGGCAATTCCGATGTAGAGAACGAGGCCACCCCAGCATTGGCGCGCGCACGCGGCCCCGTATTCGTGCTGGCCGGCAGCCTCTCGCCCTTGACGGAAGTGCAGATCGGCGCCGCGCATTCCTATTTGCGAGTAGAGCTCGACCCACACAAGATGACGGGCGATACGGCAGCGGCCTATCTGGCGGATCGTGTCGCGGCCATTGCCGGACCCTTGCGCGACGGGCGCAACGTGCTGGCGTTTACGACACGAAAGGTATCGCACGCGACGCCAGTCGCTCAGGCGGCGAGTGGCGAAAATACGGCGAATGCCGACAACGAAAACGAAGCCACGTCACCGTCCCAACTCGCGCATGCGTGCGCGACGCTATTGCAACAGGTACTCGGCGCGGTGCGATTGCAGCGTATCGGCATCGCGGGCGGCGATACGTCGAGCTTTGCGGTGCGTGCGCTGGATGCGTGGGGACTGTCCTATCTCGCGCCGCTTTCGGCGGGCGTGACCGTGTGCCGTCTGCATTCCGATCGCGCCGAACTCGACGGCATGGAGATCATGCTCAAAGGCGGCCAGATGGGCGACGCCGATCTGTTCGAGCAGTTGATCGACGGTTATGCTGGCTAGCGCACATCGGCAATCGGCCGCACGATCGCCACGATCGGTACGCGGCCGACACCGCCGGTAGGGCCGTCGCCCCACGAGCGGCTATGCGGCCGGAGCGGCGCCCGTCTCACACAAAAGAACATCAGGCGGGTGCGCTCTTTCCAATTGCGGACACTTCGCGCGTCCTATAGATAGGTTCCGGTGATACGGCCTTCGAAGATGGCGGTATTGATGTCCCAATCGTCGACGTGACCCGTCGAAGTACCGTCCACGGTGACGACCACCGAGCGGCCACCGCGCAGGATTTTCATCTGTTCGACGGTGAGGGCTTTTTCGGCGGATGCGTCGCCTGCGCGATGCGGCAGGTCCTTGATGATGACAGTGGTTTTCATGGCATTACTCCTTGAGATCGAGAGGCGAGCACAATGCGGCGCCCGTCTGGATTTTTGCAAGGCATATGCCAACGTGCCGAGGTGTGATGTGGAAAAGCGGTCACTCGCCGCCATGCGCATCCAGACAGGGATGCGCGCGCCCACCTCGCCGAATCGCGCGGATCGGGCCGGCGCATGCGAGGCGAAGTGTTCGTGCGAAGCCCACGTATTGCGCGTGCATGGTGGATTTGCCGCACCGCTTCGCGAAAAGCGGACAGCGACACGACGCATGGCGGAAAGTGGGATTGGCATGGAAACGGCACGCGCGAAGCGCGCGTGCCGTGGCGATGAAAAGCGGTGGGCGGTTCCGGCGGCGTTACCGCTTCGGCTTCAGGGCGGCATTGCCGATAGACAGATGCGTAGCGGGAAAGCCGGGTGGATAGTCGACGACACGCGTTGCGGCCGGCACGAGCGGCGCGGCGAGATTCGAGCGCGCCCCGATGCGCGCCCCGCCGACGATCGCGGCCATTGCCTCACGGTCGAGTTCGACGTTTTCGGTCAGGTCCTTGATGACGAGCTTGGTCATGACGGCTCCAGAAAAGCAATGGGGCGGCTCGGCCCGTCGAGGGTCCAGCCGCCGCGTTGGCGGAATGTTTGGCCTGTCGTTCGATGTACTGAGGTCTCGACGCACTTCGAGTATAGGAAATCCGTGTGCGGCCTGGGGCATGTCAATACTGCGGCAGTGCCGGAACCCCCGTTCCCGCGCTGCTGCATGCGCTTACACGGCGGCGTAGTTGGCGCCCCACAGCGTGGGGTCGACGTTGAGCTTCAGCGGCACGAAGCCCGCGCCGATCACGCCGATGTTGTTGAGTGCCGCGACGTTCACGTTTTGCTGCTGGAAGAGGCTCTGGTTCACCGTGACGTTGACGTTGGCAATGCCGGCGAGGCTGCCCAACGGCAAGCCGGGCACGCTGCTGCCGGTGCCGCCGGCAAGCGCGGACATGGCCAGGCGGTCGAGTTCGCGGGTGCCGGGCAGATCGCGAATCATGAGGGATGACATGATGTTTCTCCAAGGGTGCGCGAAAAGCGGAGACGAATGGCGTGCGGCGAAGCGGCCCGCGTGTGCGGGTGCTTCGCCGCGTCGCACATTACATGTGGATGTTGTTGTTCGACGTCACGAACGGATCGTTCGTCGAGGTGATGCCGGCGGCGAACGCAACGTTGTTGCCGTTGGCGTTCTGCTGGTTCAGTTCGTTGCTGATCAGTTGCGTGGCGGTGAGGTTCTTGCTGTTGTTCGGAGCGACGATCGGGCTGAAGTTGTAGTACAGGCTCGGGCCGAAGCCGCCGCGCACGGCACGCATGGCCTGGCTGTCGAGTTGTTCGGTGACGGACAGATCCTTGATCATGAGCGTTTTCATGGTGAGTCTCCAGAAAGAAGTCATCGCAATGTTGCGAGTGGTGTTGAGCAACCTGTTTGCTCGGATATCACTCATGCACAGGCTGTGCCAGATTTGCTCAAGTATCCTGATGAAATGCCGGGAGTCTCGATTAACAGGGCGTTCCGGCGTGAAGCAGTCCCGGCGTGCCGTGCGTCCGCGCGGCTGATCGGGCGGCAAGCGGTGGTGTCTCTCCGACAGACGGTGCAATCCTGTTGGTTCGCATACGACACTCGCGTCACGCGCGTGCATGGCGTCGCGAGGGTCATTGCCGGTTTGCGAAAGCGCGGACCGGGAGCTAGTATCGAAGCGGCACATGTAACTGGTTACGACAGGTTTCCTATCGACCCGCGTGGCGTCGGTCGCATGCGACACGGTCCAGCGGCAACGGCGGTGCTTCGCACAAATGGCTAGCCTTGCGCGTGTGATTCACGATTTCCAGAGCGGCGAGCTGTCTCGTGACGAGTTCGTCGCCCGGCTCGACAGCGCGTTGAAGGCCGAGCAACTCGGTTCGACGCAGCTGCTGGAGATGCTGGGTGCCGCGCATCGGCAAACGCCATTGCCCGAGGAGTTGTATCTGGAAGTACGGCGGCGTATCGAGTTGCTGCGCTTATCGAACGTCGCGGCAGGCGGCGAGGAAACCGGCATCCAGACGACGGTGGAGATTCCGTCGCTGCGTTCGGGCAGCGCCGGTGTTGCGGGCGTTTCGGGTGTTTCGGGGACGGCGGACAATGCTTCCGCGCACGACACGATCAAGGGCATCGGCGATACGCTCAACAACCGTTTCGTGCTCGAGGAGTGCCTGGGCGTCGGCGGCATGGGCACCGTGTACAAGGCGCTCGATCTGCGCAAGCTCGAAGCATCGGATCGCAAGCCGTATCTCGCGATCAAGGTACTCAACGTCCAGTTCCGCGGCAATCCGAATTCGCTCGTCGCGTTGCAGCGCGAGGCGCGCAAGGCGCAGGTGCTCGCGCATCGCAACATCATCACGGTGTACGACTTCGATCGCGACGGGCCGATCGTCTATCTGACCATGGAGTACCTGAGCGGCAAACCGCTCAGCCAGTTGCTGCGCACGCCCGGCTATCAGGGCATGCCGGTGCGCGCGGCACTGCCGATCGTGCGCGGCATGTGCGCGGCGCTCGCGTATGCGCACGAGCGCGGCTTCGTCCATTGCGATTTCAAGCCCGCCAATGTGTTTCTGACGACGAACGCCGAAGTAAAAGTGATCGACTTCGGCATTGCGCGTGTATTCCAGCGGCCGGAAGAGGAAAGCGATGCGACGGTATTCGACCCCGGCACGCTCGGCGCGTTGACGCCCGCGTATGCGAGCCCGGAGATGATCGAGCATGGGGAGCCCGATCCGCGCGACGATATCTATGCGCTCGGCTGCATCACGTACGAACTGTTGACCGGCCATCATCCGTTCGATCGGCTGTCCGCGACGCAGGCACGCAATGCCGATTTCAAGCCGCAGCGTCCACCGAATCTCGACTCGCGGCAATGGCGCGCGCTGCGCGCTGCACTGTCGTTCGATCGCGCGACGCGGATGCCGAGCGTCGTGCGCTTTATCGCCGAGTTCGACAATGAAGCGCGCGCCGAGAAGTCGGGCACGCTCGCGAAGGCGGGACTCGCGGGGCTCGCCGTGGTTTGCGCGGCGGCAGTCGGCATTTTCGCGCTGCGTTCCGGGCCGAGCCGCGAGAGCGAGCCGCGAACCGACCAGGTCGATCGCGTGGGCGGAGCGTCGGCAATCGTGTCGTCGAACAGTACGGCGCAGACGTCGCCCGCTTCCGCGGTAACGAATGAAGCAGCTAATGCATCGGCAAACGCGGGGTCTTCTTCGTCTGCGCCGTTGCCACCTGCTTCACCGCCGCCCGCGCCGAAGCCCGCCTTGACACTCGCCGCGATAGCACCCGTGCTCGCGCAGGTGCCGTGCTCGGCGCTATCGGCCGGGGTGCAGGATCACGCGCTGACGGTGCGAGGTTTCGTCTCGCAGCGTGATGGCGCCGCGCATCTGAAGGACACGTTGGCGGCGTTGCCGGGCGTCGATACGTTGACGCTCGACGTCCAGCCGCTCGCCGACGATAAATGCGACACCGTCAAAACGCTCGCGCCGTACTGGATGCGTAACTGGCAGGCGGGCCGCGTCGCCGCGCTGCACGTGCGGCCGCCGAGCGGTTTATTGAGCGATGGCGATGCGCTCGTCGTCGATGTGAATACGCCCAACTTCGATTCGTTCGTGAGCGTCGACTATTACCAGCTCGATGGCCGCGTCGTACACATGGTGCCGAGTCCACGCGCGAAGGACAATCAGGCGCCGCCGAACTACTCGGCGACGATCGGCGGCGCGGACGACTGGATCATTTCGAAGCCATTCGGCTCGGAGATGGTGGTACTGCTGATTACGCCGGTGCAACTCTTCGACAAGCTGCGTCCGGAAAGCGAATCGCGCGCGGATTATCTGCGTGCGCTCGATGCGCGACTCGCACAAATTGGCGGCAAATACGGGCAAGACCATATCTTCGCGGATTTCGCGCCGATTACGACGAAGCCGCGTATGCCGTGAAGTCGCGATAGGGGTTGCAGTGCGAATGCGCAATGCCGTGAGTCGGGCCTGCGAGGAAAGAATGGCAATCGCCGGCGCAATCGTAAGCGCGCGAGCCGAAGCGCATTGCAACTGCGCTTCGGCGCCTTGTGCGTAGCCTCGAAGCTCAAGCGCCTTAGCGCAGATCCTTCACGACACGAAAACCATCCTGCGATTGACGCACGCCCGCGCTGTACTTGAAGCGCGTTGCACTGAGCATGTAATTGCCGCCCTCGCGCCACGAGCCGCCGCGAATGACGCGCATTTCGCAGGCCGGGCTGTCCCATGCGTGGCCGTCGGCGGGCGCGCCCTGATACGAGTTGTGCCAGCAGTCGGCGGTCCACTCCCAAACGCCGCCATTCATGTCGTACAGGCCGAGCGGATTCGGCATGTACGAGCCGACGCTCTCCGGTCCTTCCTTGTGCCACGGGTCGCCGCAATCCTTGCAATTGGCAGTGCCCTTGCGCATCTGTTCGCCCCACCAGTACGCGGTCGTGGTGCCGGCGCGGTCCGCGTATTCCCATTCGGCTTCGGTGGGCAGGCGGTATGGTTTGCCCGTGGTTTTGGCGAGCCATTTGACGTACTGCTGCGTGTCGTCCCAACTGAGGTCGCGTGCGGGCGCGGCCTTGTTGGTATTGCTTTCGGGTGTGAGCTTCTGACATGCATTCGCGGCCACGCAGGCATTCCATTGCTCGACCGTCACCGGGTATTTGCCGATCGCGAACGATGCACCGATGCTCACGTGATGAACGGGCTTTTCCGACGGGTCGTCGGTGTTGCTGCCCATGGCGAACGAGCCGGCGGGTATCGCGATCATGATCGGACAGGTCGCGCAATCGCGTATTTCGCCGGCAGTCGGCGGATGGGCGACGGTTTTCTGCACGAGCGGGGCGGCGGTTGCAGCGGCGGCGGGCGGCGGCGCGGAAGGAGCGGGTTGTGCGGGTGATGCCGGTGTTGTGTGGGCGGGCGCCGGGGTTGCGGCACTCGCTTGTGCGGTAGTGGTCGTGCGTGTGGCGGGTGCCACCGTGGCGGCTTGAGAAGCCTGGCTGCTTTTCGCCGCGGGTGCAACCGGGGACGCCGCAGGCGCCGCACCGACCGTCGCATTCGAGGCGGCCGCCGCGCGCAACCGGTCGATCCGCGCATGCGCGAGCGTGGCGAAGCGGCCATCCGGATAGGCCTTCAGATAAGCCTCGTAATCGGCGGGGTAGTTGCTGTCCTTGATCGAATTCCAGAACGTGATTTCGTATTGCTCGTTGCTGTCTTTGGGCAGAAGGCCGCGGCTGCGCAGTGCGATGACGTCACGATCCGATGCGCCCGGTCGCGACACGGCGTCTTCGCTTACCGGCTCGACGGCGGAAAGCGCGGCCGTGGTCCACGGTTGTTGCGCGCCGTGCGTTGCCTCGCGAACTTCGGCGGCGGCGCGTGGCAGCAGGTCGGCAAGCGATTGCGACGGCGCATTTCGCAGTGCGCGCAGCCATGCGGCGGTATAGACGCCGTGACGCGGACCGTCCGCCGCAAAACTGCCCGGCGCGGTGGCATATGCAATCACCGTGTTGGCAGGCAGCGCCGAGGTACTCATGGTTGCCGCTGCGGGTGTAAATGGATTGTTCAGGCAGGTATCGAGAATCGCGAGATTGAGCCGGCCGGCGCGCGACGATTGCATCGCATGCAGGACGGTATTCAGATCGACGCCGCTCCTGAGTAGCGACGCGGGCGCGTGCAATAGCGCGTCTGCTTCGGGCTGCGCCGGTACAAGCAGCGTTTGCTGTTCTATTTGCAGGGCGTGCCCGGCGAAATAGAACAGTGCGATATCGCCTGTTTGCAAGCGCTTTGCGAATTCGTCGATGGCTTGCCGCATTTGCGACGGGGTCGCATTCGTGCGGGAAATGACGTCGAAGCCGCGCGCGCGTAGTACATCGCGCATCGCCTCGGCATCGCGCGGCGCGTTGTCGCGAAGCGGTTCCAAAGGATTGCCGTATTCGCCATTGCCGATTACGAGCGCAATACGTCGTGCGTGCTCATTGCCGCGCGATGGAGTAAGTGGCGAGAACATCGGCGCATTTTTTTTCCTCTCCGCCGAGGTACTCGCAACCGCGCTCGCGACAGTACTCACCGCGCTACTCGCGCCGATATTCTCACGTTCCGTCGCGGCAATAGCGACGCCCGACTGCGCGTGAATTGCCCCGGCCATGCACACCAGCAGGAATTTTCGCCACATCTTCATATCCTGTTTGTACCGGACAGAATTCAGGCATTCGAGGACCGCGTGGTTCGCGGTATCCGCTGAAATACGGCGGGGAAGCATCGATGCCGCTATCGGACATTGACCCGCAACCTGTCAATAACGATAGCACGCGCTTTGCACGTCACCACTGTCCGGAAGCGCTCGGCGCGTCATACGGTTAACGAGTATCGCGTATCTTTTTCGCAAGTTACGTCCTAAGCTGATTCACAAAGTCGCGCCGCATGGTCGTTTTAAGTAGGCGGCAGTCCGGACATCCGGGTTCGCGACATGCCGCTGGAACGCCCGGAAGGCCATACGCAGCCGGGCCTGCCATGACCCCTCTTCGGGAGAGTGAGCGATGCGAAGAACCCGTATTCCCCATCTTTCCAGCAGGCTTGCGGCGCGCGCGCGTGGCGGCGCATTGCGCATGAGCTTGTGCGTGGCGGCCGTTGCGGTATTCACGAGCGTCGGGCCAAGCGGTGCCGCCTATGCCGAGCAGACGCCGTCGCCGCCGGGGGCGGAAGAGTACATCATCTGGCCGCCGGACGGCGCGGTGATTCATGGCGGCAAGCTCTGGGTGCGCATGGGCTTGCGCAATATGGGCGTGTGTCCGAAAGGCGTCGCGATTCCGAATACCGGCCACCATCATCTTCTGATCGACACGGACTTGCCGCCGCTCGATCAGGAGATTCCCTCGGACCGGCAGCATCTGCACTTCGGCGCCGGCGAAACCGATGCGCGTATCGAGTTGCCGCCTGGCAAGCACACGTTGCAACTGATACTCGGCGATCACAATCACGTACCGCACGTACCGCCTGTGTATTCGAAGAAGATCACCATCACCGTGCTGAAAGACTAGCGCACCCGGTTCGTTCCGTTCGAAACGGATCGGCGGCATCGGAGAGACCTCATGGACAAGATCATTGCGGCCGCGGCGCTGCTCGCAGTCTCGGCATTGACGGCGTGGGCCGTGCCGGAAGCGGCATGGGCCGGCACCACGCCGGCGCCGCCCGGCGCCTATGCCTATATCGGCTATCCGAACGACGGCCAGGTCGTGCCGGCCAACAAGCCTTTTCGCGTCTGGTTTGGCCTGCGCTTCATGGGCGTCGCGCCGAAAGGCGTCAAATACCCGAATACCGGCCACCATCATCTGCTGATCGACACCGACCTGCCGCCGATGGACCAGGAGATTCCCTCGGATCGTCAGCATCTGCATTTCGGCGCAGGCGAAACGGAAACGATGATTCAATTGCCGCCCGGCAAACATACGCTGCAATTGTTGATGGGCGATGACATGCATATGCCCCACAACCCGCCGGTGTACTCGAAGAAGATCACGGTCATTGCGCGCTGAGCGATGTATGGCATGACGTACGGAAGCGCGCGTGATCGACTGTCGCGATGCAGCCAACCATTTCGAATGCGATGTTGGCTGCAATCCACCACTTCCCGTTTCATCTTCCATCGGCCAGGTTTCCGAGCCATGTTGCCGATTCGCTGAAGCCCTTTGCGAGCAGGCGTTTCGAGGTATCGACCGGAAGGGAGAGCACGGTTGGCATAGCTCATGCGTGAATGGCGTCCGAGCAGACAGGTTGCTCGATTCCCAACGCAGGACTATGCGCTTGCCCTTCCAGGAGATTGACCATGAACACGCTGACGATCAAGGATCTGTCCATCACCGAGCAACTCGACAGCCAGGCCATGCGCGCCGTGCGCGGCGGCAACGGCTATTACGCTCCGTGGTCGTCGTATTACAGCTTCGCGCCCGTGTATGCGCCGAACAACAGCAAGAACGTCGACGCGACTCAACTGATCAGCACGACGATGAATATCCAGAGCGCCAACGGTAACAACTCGGCGCTCGTCAACGGCACGACGACGCAGATCGATCCGCATGTGACGTCGAACAACAACATCTTCGTGTCCTGAGCGACGCGGCGCACGCGCGCCTTATTGTCCGCGCGTGCGCATTTCACGAGCGAGTTGCTTAAAAGACCGCTTATTCAATCGTCTTTTCCACGCACCCTTCGCGCTTTCGACTGATTTTCGACTGATTGCCGCTCGATTTCCGCCTGTTTTCCCGTGCCGACATTTCCGCTGCTTCGTGGCCGAAGCCGCGCGGCAGCGATTCGGTCTCGAACGCCGTTTTTTCTCGCGGATAAAGCGGGTGCCACCGGAGACAATCGTGTCATCGTTGCTCGATTCCTTGCTGCCTGAATCTTCGGCTTCCCGCCGCGCTCTTTCCGCGATCGCGGCATCGAGCGGTATTGGCAGTGCACTGCGCGGCGTTTGTGCCGCAACGGTCTGCGCGCTGTCGCTGTGCGCCTGTGTCGATGTCAGCATGCCGGCGTACAGGCGCCCCGACACGCCTGCAAAGACAGCGTGGTCGGATCAGAAGGGCGCGCTGGTCTCGGCGGCCGCGACGATCGAGCGCGACTGGTGGAAGGGTTTCCAGGACCCGTATCTCGACACGCTGATCGACAAGGCGATTGCGGGCAACTTCGACATTCAGGTGTTGGCCGCGCGGATCGACGTCGCGAGCACGCAGATCAGCGAAGCCAAGGCAGGGGCCTTGCCGACCATGGACCTTGGCGCGGGCGCCGATTTCCAGAAGACCACCGGCTTGCCTTTTACGAAACAGTACAACCTCGCGACCCAGGTGAACTGGGACATCGATATCTGGGGCAAAGTCGAAAAAGGCGTGCAGGCGCAAAAGGCCGAATTTCATGCGAGCGAAGCGGATTGGCGTGCCGGTTATCTCGAACTGGTCGCGAATGTTTCCAGCACCTATTTCCAGATCCTGCAATTCGACGATCAGATCGAGCAGCAGCAAAAAACGCTCGGCACGAACCGGCAGATTCTGACGATTTACGAAGGCCAGGCGCGCAATGGCCTCGTGCCGCAAACCCTGGTATTACGGCAGCAGGCCGAAATCAACCGGTTGACGCATGACCTGTACGAATTGCGCCGCGCACGTGCGGTCGCCAATAACGCGCTTTGCACGCTGATCGGCGTGCCGGCCGGCGAATTCCAGCTGCCGCCGGGCCATTTGCAGGAACGCGTGAAACTGCCGGTCGTGCCGGAGGGTTTGCCCGCGCAATTGCTGTCGCGACGGCCCGATGTGGTCGCCGCGGAATTCCGGGTACTCGAGGCGTATGACCTCGTCGGCCAGGCGAAGCTCGCGCAATTGCCGAGCATTGGCCTGACTGCCCAAGGCGGTACGGCGAGTTTCGCGCTGAATCAACTGTTGAAATCGTTTACGTTCGGCATCATGCCGAGCATCGATATTCCCTTGCTCGATCCGGGCGTGCGTGCGCATGTGAAAGTGACCGAGGCGCAATCGAAAGTCGCCGAACAGCAGTATCGCGTGGCCGTCATGGGGGCGTTCGAGGAAGTCGAAAACGCACTCGTCAATCTGAGCGCGCACAAGCAGCAGCGCGAGGAATTGCTGCAGCAGGTTGCGCGTTTGCAGATCGTGGCCGATCAGATTCAGGCGCAATTGCGGCTTGGCGTCGTATCGCAACTCGAAGTTTTCGAAACCGAGCGGACTCTACTCGACGCACAGCAGGCGCTGCTCGAAAATCATCAGGAGATTCTGTCCGACACGGTACTGCTGTACAAGGCGCTCGGCGGCGGCTGGCCGAGCGTCGACGTGCAGGCGCAAGTCAAAGACAAGTAAAGGAACATTGAGCTAATCCGCGTGGTGGCGTACGGCGCGGGTATTTAGGCCGCGAATGACGCATCCGTGCTGTTCCCGGCAGACGATATGGAAATTGACACTCGCCATGCGTGACTTACAATTCTTTAGGGGTCTGCGTTCGCGCGGCTCCTCACGACAACATCGTTGCGCCGTGGTTCTTCGTCCCTGTTCCACCGTGTCCTTCGCGTTCCCATCGCGACAGGTACACGCTTAGTGATCCAGACAAAATGGCCGCCGGCGAAGATTCGATTGCTGAGATGCGCGCGACAGTGGACGCTGCCTTCGACGTGGTGCTGTCGCCGGTTGCGTCCGCGCAACGCCCGTCGTTCGACGCGATCCGCATCGTCGACACGCTGTTTGCTGTCGGCCGCAGCGAAGCACCGTTCAACGATTACCCCGCGCAGTGGACCGCGAGTCTGTCGCGCCGTCATGCGCGCATTTTTATCGAGCATGGCACGGTGTATGTGGCCGATCTCGGCAGCAAGAACGGCACGACCGTGAACGGCGTCGCGGTGCGACAAACGCCGGCGCGCGTGCGCGCGGGCGACGAGCTGTGCTTCGGCGGCGAGTTTCGCTACCGCGCCGGCATCGAGCCGCGCGCGCGCATCGTCGCGAGCAGCGGCGAGTCTTGCGCGCTTCGTCTGCTGCTCGCGCCGCAGCGCGACGACCTCGGTCTGCAACCGGTCGAAGTACACGCGTTTCCATTTCTCGTCAGCAAGACGGACGAGGTTTTCTCGCGTTACAAGGAACGCTATCCGCATCAGGTCAATTACATTTCGCGGCGCCATGCGCATCTGTTTCTGAAGAGCGGCGAGTTGTTCGTCGAAGATCTCGGCAGCACCAATGGCACGTTCGTGAACGGCGTGCGGCTCGACGAAGCGGCATTGCCGCTCGCGGACGGCGATGTCGTTGCATTTGGCGGCGATCATTTCGTCTACAGAGTGTCGCTACAGAAACAGCCTGACGTCGAGCCCACCGTGACCCAGATTTCACTGAACCCGGCCGCGGACAGCGCGGCCGATGCCGACAAGACCACGTTCGTGGGCGCCGCGCATTCGTTCCTCGATATCTTTTGCGTCGATCCGGCGCTGCAACGCGAGGACGAGGTGAACGAGGCGGCACAGGTGGCGACTGCGCAGGCAAAGCGCGACGGGGCCTATTCAGGAAGAAACGGTGCGCAAGCCGCCAATGGTGCGGGCAATCACGGCGGCGCAATCGGTAAGAACGCGGCGAAGCATGAAAAGAATGCCGTGAGAAGCCAGTCGCGCTGGCGCCTGCTGGCCGGAGAATTCAAAAAGGCGCTCGCCGACGGCGAACGCACGAACGTCCGTCGTATCGCGGCGTGGGGCGGCGCGGGTGTCGTCGTACTGGCCGGACTGGGTGTCGCGCTTTATCTGCATGGCTCGTCGGAGCGCGAGTTGAAGAACCTGCTCGCCAGCGGAGAGTACGCGAGCGCGGTTACGGTTGCGCGGAGTTATCTCGCCAATCATCCGACGGACACGAAAATCAGTGCGCTCGCGAGCGAAGCACTCTTGAAGGCGCAACTTCCAGGCTGGCTCGATACGCTGCAAAAAGCGCAATTCGATCAGGCCGATGCGCGGCTCAAGGAGATGAAGTCGTTGAGCGCGAACAATGCGGACGCGGGCTCGCTGGTCGGCGAATTGCAATGGGTCGGCGATCTGGAGCGGTTCGTCGTCGCGCGCGGTGGTGTCGATGCGCCGATCCGCATGTATGCGGACGAACCGACGATCAGCAACCTGCTGCGCCGCTGGAACGACGATGCGAGAACGCACCAGCGCGCGCTCGACCGGATTGCGGGCTACGTGCCTCAGTTCGCGGAGCCCTATGCGCTGGCGCTCAGTCATTTGCGCAAGCTGGAAAGCGACGATTCGGTGTACGTTGCCGCAATCGATCGGCTGAACGGCGTGATTCGCGCCGAGCTTGCGCGCGACAAACCCGATGCACTCCCGGCCGTACTCGACGATTATGCGCAGCGTTATCCGCGCCTTGCGGGCCTCGACCGCGTACGCGAGGACTTGCGCCAATACACGGCATTGCTCGATGCCGCGTTGAGCCGCCAATTGACGTCATTGCTCGCGATGATGAAGTCGGCGCATTTCAGCACGCCGCCGTTTCAGGCGCAATTCCGGCAACTGGCCGCCGCGCGCTTGCCTTCGGCGGAAATCGTCAGGCAGCAGAATCGGGTCGATGCCGCATGGCAGCGTGGCGATGCACAACAGGCGCTGGCCGGTTTGCAGTCGATGCCCGCGAGTGCCTGGTCCGACGTGTTCGCGGCCGAATCGGTGCATAAGAAAGCGCTGTTCGATCAATACACCGATTTGCAGAAAACGCGCGATGCCAAAGATTATGACCAGCGTCTGCTGTCGTTCTACGCGAGTCTCGATCCGCAAACGGATGCGTGGTTCGTGCAGTCGATTCAGAAGGACGTCGCTGCATTGCACGACAAAGCGCTTGCTCGTGCGCAGGACTCGATGCTGCGCGCGCAGAGCTTGTGGAGAGCGTATCGCGCGAGCGGTCCGATCGGCGGCACGCAACGGCTCGAAGCCGGCATTTCGCCCGGCTTTCGCAACGAGGCGCGCCTGCTTTCCGATGCGCAAACCGCGGCCCAACAAGGCATGCGCATCTACACGCAACTGAAGGCCGACCGTCCGGCCGACTTCGACCGCCTGCTCGCGGATATCGAGGCCGAGGCGAGTTTGCAGCGCCGCTCGCTGACCGAATTGCGGATGGTGCTCGACCCCGCGCTATTGAAAGCGAAGCTCTCGCTGATTGGAGGCGATCAGAGTGAAACGCGACCCACACCCTAGACCGTTGTCCGAGGCGCTCGAAGATCACAGCGTCGAAGGCATCGCGATTCTGACCTCGGAGCCGGTGCGGATCGCGCGCGCCTTGATCTGGGCGATGGTGGCGCTAGTCGTGACGGGACTGCTGTGGTCGTTCGTCGGCCGCGCGGACGTGATCGTCAGCGCGCCGGGCACCTTGTCGCCGGAATCGGAGGTACGGCGCATCTACGCGCCGATCGACGGCGAACTCGCTGACCTCTATATCGCCGAGGGACAGCCGGTGTCGAAAGGCGACGTGCTCGCGCGGCTCAATGCACGCGGCGCGATCGAAGCCGCGAGTAATGCGTTGCAGGCGCAACTCAAGCTCGAAGACGCCGAGCGCGAATGGAAGCAGTTTCCCGAGAAAAAGGCGCTGCTTGAACGCAAGGCCGCTGCATTGAAAGCGCAACTCGAAGTGGAAGAGCGACTGCACGAAAACCGCGTTTCCGAGGGTACGACGAAGCTGGCCGAAGGACAGAAAGCCGAACTCGATGAAGCCCGCAGCGCACTCGACAATGCGCGTCGCACGCGCGAAGCGGCACGCCAGGAACTCGACCGGTATTCGCGGCTTTTCGCGCAGCCCGGTGGCGGCGGCATTGCCGAATTGCAGGTCGAGCAGAAGCGCACGGCGGCGCTCGAAGCCGATAACGCCTATCGTGTCGCGCAATCGAAACTTGCGGAACTCGACTTCCGCCTGAGCCACGAATACGCGCAGGCGAATGCGCAACTGGCAACCAGCGGGCAGCAAAGCACTGATCTTCAGTTGCAATACGACTCGGCCGTGCGCGATATCACCGATGCCGAAGACAAGCTGCGCGTGCAATTGCAAAGCGCGCGTCTCGAAGCCGATGCGGCCGCGCGAGTCCGTTTCGAGAACATCGACAAAGATAACTTCCTGCTGATTCTCGCGCCGGTTTCGGGCGTCATTACCGACGTCACGTCGACGCAGCGCGGCGACAAGATTCAGGCGAATGCGCCGCTCGGCGGTATTGCGCCGAAAGACGCGCGGCCCGTGCTGAAGATCGAAATCGCCGAGCACGATCGCGCGTTTCTGCATGAGGGGCAACCGGTCAGGATGAAGTTCAATGCGTTTCCGTATCAGCGCTACGGGCTTATCAGCGGCACGCTCGCATCTATTTCTCCGGCGACGAAACCGTCGGTGCAGGACAAGCAGCCGGTCTACGAGGGCCGCGTCACGCTCGATAAAGACTACTACCAGGTGGCCGGCACGCGTTATCCATTGCGTTATGGCATGACCGCCAACGCGGAAATCGTCGTGCGCGAGCGGCGCCTGATCGACCTCGGTCTCGATCCGTTCAGACAGGTGGCGGGTTGAGCACAACGATGACACGTCAATCAAAGGAGCGGATCAAATGACCGCGATAGTGCGTATCGACGACGAAGTCGTGGACGTCGACGAGTTCATTCGTCTTCTGAAACTGACGGGCCAGTTCGAGAGCCTGATCGAGCAGATCGTGCGCGACAAGCTCACCGTGCATGCGGCGAAAAAGCAGGGCGTGGCCGTGAGTGCCGAAGAAATCCAGCAGCGTGCCGACCAGTTTCGCCGCGTGCGCGGGCTGCATCGCGCGGCGGACATGAATCATTATCTCGACGCGCTGCATGTGAGCCTCGACGAATTCGAGGTATTCATTACCGACGGGCTCTATCAGGAGAAGATGCTCGACGAGGTCGGTAACGATGTCGCGATCCGCGATTACTTCGCGCTCAATTCACCGAAGTTCGATTCGATCGAGGTGAGCCATATCGTGCTCGACAGCGAGGGCAAGGCGAAGGAAATGATTTCGTATCTGCGCGACGACCCCGGCAGTTTCGCGGAAATGGCGCAGGAGCATTCGATTGCCGATACGCGCGAATCGGGCGGCGTAATCGGCAAGGTACTGCGCGGTTCGTTGAAACCCGATATCGAAGCGAAAATCTTCAATGCAGCGGTCGGCGATCTGCTCGGACCATTCGCCTCGGCGGACCGTTCGTGCTTCGAGATTTTCGCGGTGACGGCCAAATATCCGGCCATGCTCGACGCCGACGTGGCCACTGAAATCCGGCGCCTGCTGCGCGAGAGCTGGCTGATTGCCCGCGCGCAGGAACACGTGATCGAAGCGCGCTAACGCGCTCGCCCGATTCGAATTCGACGCCCATGGACGCTCCCCAGACCGCGCCTTCCACCGCTGAATTTCTGGCCTCGGTGGAAATACTGTCGCCGTTCTCGCGCGACGAGATCGAGCGGCTCGCCGAGTATGCGCAGGCACGTTTCTATTCGTTCGGTGAAACGGTCTGCTTGACCGGCGAAGTTGCCGATGGTCTGTATGTGATCCGCTCCGGTTCCGTGCGCATCTTTACCGAGGAGCATGGCAAGGAAACCAGCATGGGCGTGCGCAAGTCGGGCGAGATCTTCGCCGACATCGCGATGTTGCGCACGTATATCCACGAAGCGTCGGTACGTGCTTCGGCAAAAACCGAATTGCTGTTTATTCCGCGCACCGCGATCGAGCCGGTGATGGCCGGCAATCAGGCGGCGTTGGCGTTCGTCGCGAGCTATGTTGCGATCAATTCGGCGGGCGGCTTCGTCGCGCAACTGTTCGATCTGCGCGGCAAGCTGAACAAGGCCGAACTCGAAGAATACGTGCGCAGCGTCGGTGCGAAGAAAGTGTCCGCCGGCAAGGAGATTCTCAGGCAGGATGGCCGCGGCGATCGCCGTCTCTATGTGGTGCGGCAAGGCGAGGTTCGCATCGTCCGGCACGAGGAAGGGCGCGATTACACGCTCGCGACGCTCGGCGAGGGCGAGATATTCGGCGAAAAGGCGTGCCTGATGCGCCAGGAGCAGATGGCTTCGGTCGTCGCGTCCACCGACACGCGTTTGCTCGTGATTCCCGAACGCACGGTGCATTTCATTCTCGAACGCAATCCGAAGCTGCGCGAAGTACTCGACGAACGCATCCGTTATGGCGACCGCGAATTGCAGCGGCAAAAGCGCCTGGAGCAGCGCCGCAAGCTGCCGTTGATGCTCGATTTGCGGAGCAAGCCGGAATTCGGCGAGAAGATCATCAAGCGCTTTGCGCTCGTCGAGCAGGCCGAGGAAATGGATTGCGGTGCCGCGTGTCTCGCGATGATCTGCCGCCACTACGGCATTCCGATGACGCTCGGCAAGCTGCGCGAACTCGCGAACGTAACGACGCAAGGCGCGACGCTCGACAGCCTCGCGCGCGCCGGCGAATCGCTCGGCTTTGCGACACGCGGCGTGCAATGCACGTTCGATTCGCTGCGCGGCTTCGATCTGCCGTTCATCGTGCATTGGGAAGGCTATCACTACGTCGTCGTGTACGGGCTTTCGAAAGAGTATGTGTGGCTGGCCGACCCGGCGCTCGGCTTCAGAAAACTCACGGTGGAGGAGTTCGAGCGCGGCTGGAGCGGTACGTGTCTGCTGTTTACCGGTGGGCCGCAGCTATTGCAGATGTCGGCCGCGCGCTCGCCGTGGATACGTTTTGTCGGCTACCTGAAGCCATACCGGACGATACTCGGCTACCTGTTTCTCGCGACCTTCGTGATTCAGGTATTGGGCGTGATCCCGCCGCTGATTATCCAGAACATTCTCGACGGCGTGGTCGTGCATCAGAACGTGAGCTTGCTGCACCTGCTAATCGGCGGCCTGATTATTTCCAACGTGTTCTCGCAATTGATGTCGACGATTCGCGCCTATCTCGCGAATTTCATGGTGCGTAACATGGACTTTGCGATGATGTCGCAATTCTTCAAGCATACGTTGTCGCTGCCGTTCTCGTTCTTCGCGAAGCGAAAAACCGGCGATATCTTCGCGCGCTTTCAGGAGAACCAGACGATTCGTGCGTTTCTGACCGAGTCGACCGTGACCACCGCGCTGAATCTGCTGATGATCTTCATCTACTTCACGATCATGTTCGTCTACAACGTGAAGATGACGCTCGTCTTGATCGCGTTCGTGATTCCGATCATGGCCTTGACCGTTATCGCGACGCCGAAGATCAAGTCCTATGCGCGCGAGGTGTTCACCGCGTCGACCGAGGCAAAGTCGTTCCTGATGGAAGCGCTCTCCGGTGTCGAGACCGTCAAGGGTATGGGCATCGAACGGCCCGTGCGGCTGCGTTGGGAGAAGAAGTACGCGAAGGCGCTCGAATTGCAGTATCGCGCGCATGCTTTCGGTATTCTCGTCAGCTTCGGCAGCCAGTTGCTCAATGCGGCGACGACGATTGCTATTCTATGGGTCGGCGCGAATCTGGTGCTCGCGCATGAATTGTCGATTGGTCAGTTGATCGCGTTCAATGCATTCATGGGCAGCGTACTGGGTCCATTGATGGGGCTCGTCGGCCTGTGGAGCATGCTCAACGACGCGGGCGTGGCGATGGAGCGGCTCGGCGACGTGCTCGACATCGAGCCCGAACAGAAACCGCAGGACTTGCCTTCGCGAGTCATGCTGCCGGAACTGCAAGGCGAAATCAGCCTGAGCGGCGTCTATTTCCGCTATGGCGAAGACGATTCGGCTTATGTGCTCGAAAACATCAGCTTCGACATCAAGCCCGGCGAACTGGTGGCGATAGTCGGGCGCAGCGGCTCGGGCAAGACGACGCTCGCGAAACTGCTGGTCGGCTTCTATCAGCCAACCGAAGGCAAGATGACGATCGACGGCTACGATGCCGGTGTGATCGACAAGAACTATTTCCGTGCGCAGATCGGCTACGTGATGCAAAGCAATCTGCTCTTTTCCGGCACGATTGCCGAGAACATCGCGAGCGGCGACGATGCGCCCGAGCGCCGCCGCATCGAGGAAGTCGCGAAGATGGCCGACGCGCATGGCTTTATCAGCAAGATGCCGCTCGGTTATGAGCAGATCGTCGGCGAGCGGGGTATCGGGTTGTCGGGCGGGCAGATCCAGCGGCTCTGTATTGCGCGCGCGCTTTATCACGATCCGCGTCTGCTCGTATTCGACGAAGCGACCTCGGCGCTCGACTCGCAATCGGAGAGCAATATTCTCGGCAATATGCACGACATTCTGCGAGGCCGCACCGCGATAATCATCGCGCACCGGCTCAGCACGATCATGCGCGCGGACAAGATTCTCGTGCTGTATGAAGGCGCGATTGTCGAACAGGGCTGTCACGAAGAACTGATTCAACGCGGCGGCATGTATTACCAGCTCGTGCAGAAACAGTTGAGTGCATCATGATGAAGATACTCGATCAGACGGAAGAGGCCAGTCCCGCGATTTCGTATGCAGGGCTGATCGAGCGGATCGAGATTCTGCGCTCGACGTTGCGCTGGTCGTCGCGGCTCGAACGCGCGGATATCGACAAGCTGCTCAGGCAAGCCACCTCGCTGCGCGACGAAGTGATGCAGCTTTCGCACAAGGAGCGTTTCGTGCAGGCGGCCGTGGCCGCCGAGCCGCAGGAGTCCGCGGATCAATCGCGCGGCGCGCGCCGCAAGGCATTGCTCGAACGCAGCTTTATTTTCGAGGGAACGTTCGGCGACAATCCGCGCCTGCTTGAATCGCTCGAAATCGCCGAGAAAGCGGCGCCGACCGATTTGCCCGTGTTGATCGACGGCGAGAGCGGCACCGGCAAGGAGTTGATGGCAAAAGTGATTCACGCGAATGGCGCGCGTGCGGACAAGCCGTTTATCTCCGTGAATTGCGGCGCGATTCCAGACAACCTGCTTGAATCGGAACTGTTCGGTCATCGCAAGGGCGCGTTCACGGGCGCATCGAATGATCGCAAGGGCAAATTCGAAAGCGCGCATACGGGGACGATCTTTCTCGACGAGATCGGCGAATTGCCGCTGGCGGGGCAGGTGAAACTGCTGCGTGTGCTCGAAGCGCACGAGATTCAGCGTGTCGGGTCCGACGAAACGATTGCGGTCGATACGCGCATTGTCGCGGCGACCAATCGCAATCTGCGCAAGCTCAGCGAAGAGGGCAAATTTCGCGAGGATCTGTTCTATCGGCTCAGCGTGATTCACGTAACGCTGCCGCCGTTGCGCGAGCGTCGCGATGAAATACCGCTGCTGATTGCATGGTTCGGCGACGAGGCGGCCGGCAGCCTGAAGCGCCGGCCCGTCAGATTGATGCCGCGTTTGCGGGACTTTTTGTTGAGCTATGCGTATCCCGGCAATATCCGCGAATTGCGCAACGTGATGTACCGCATTTCATGTCTCGCGGGCGAGATGGCCGACGTCGATCATCTGCCGCTCGATATGCGGCCCGCTGCGCCTGGTTCCACGACGGCCGCCGCGGATGATGGCATGCACGCAAACGGCGCACAGCCGATCAGCGTCGCGAATCTGATGTCGTTGAGCGACGCGAAGCGTGCCGCGAGCGACGACGCCGAAAAGGCGTTTCTCGAACGTGGACTGCGCGAGGTGAGCGGCACCGTTGCCGAACTGGCGAGACGGATCGACATGAACCGCTCGCATCTGCAGATGCTGCTCAAAAAGCATGGACTGCATTCGAAGGATTATCGCAATCGCAATGTACCGGCGGGAAAACAGAACGGCAGCGACGAGCCGGAGGAAGAAGACGGCGAAGCCTGAAGTCCGGTCGGCTCCAACGAGATCCGGAACCGCACGCAAAAGCGCAAGAAAAGCCGCGCTCACGGCGCGGGATTCAATAAGGTCTTCTCCGACGCATTCGGGTCTTGCGCTTCGACGACCACGGCCGTGATATTGTCGCGTCCGCCGCGTGCGAGCGCGAGTTCGACCAGGGCTCCGCATACGTTCTCGCGCTCGGTGGACGTCAGCACGCCGGCGATGTCGGCGTCGCTCAGTTCGTTGCTGAGGCCGTCGCTGCACAGCAGGAACAGGTCGCCGTCGGCGACTTCGATGGCATCGTCGTCGAGTTCGAGCAGGTCCGTTGCGCCGACCGCGCGCGTAATCATGTGCTGCGCGGGATGATGGCGCGCTTCTTCCTCGGTGATGACGCCGAGCGAGCGCAACTCCTCGACATGGCTGTGATCGCGCGTGAGTTGCCGCAACTGTCCCGCGCGATACAGATAGATGCGGCTGTCGCCTGCCCATACGTAGCCGCAAAAACGATCGTACGCGAGCAGCACGACCACGGTGCTGCCGATTCGCTGCACCCGGCGGCGCGCGGCCTCGTCGCGTAGCTGGCGGTTCGCGCCTTGCAGCCGCGCGCGCGTATCGGCGATCAGGGTTCTGATGCCGCGCGGCGCCGCGAGCCGGCTCAACGCTTCGATCACGGTGCGGCTTGCGAGATCGCCGACCGCGTGCCCGCCCATGCCGTCGGCGACGGCCCAGCGGCCGGCTTCGGGCAGATCGAGGCAGGCGTCTTCGTTGATTTCGCGTACGCGTCCCGCGTCGGAGCGCGCGGACGACGTCCAGCGAAATGGGCTCGCACAGGTCACAACGGCTACACCATATCGTTTCTGCTGCGTGCGTCGGGAGAGACGTTGATGTTCGAGTTCGAGCCGGTGTTGCGCACGTCGACCGACTGGAACTGGTTGATCATCTGGTTAGCATAGAAGTTGTTGGACACCTCGTACAGATTGACGACGGGTCCGATGCTCGGCGTTTGCGGCACGTAGGGCTGAATCCAGCCATATACCCACGGCGCGCCACCGCCGCCGCGAATCGCGGCCATCGCCTTGCGGTCGAGCGCGAGGTTCAGCGGGAGATCATCGACTGTGATGCGGGACATGGCGTTCTCCGGTTCGCCGCGTGTGCAACGCGCGCGGTTGAAGGATGTTGCGGACAACGATGCAAGTGCCATGCCAATGTGTGCCGAGCGCCGCGCATTTCGGGCCGTGCGTTGACTGTCGGGCGATTCCGGACGCCGTGCGTGATGCAAGGGACGACGCCAATGGCAATGAGTCGGCCTGCGGCCAACACACGCGCATTCGAATCGGTGTGTGCCCCAACACGTCGAACGACTTCCTGGTGTTTTTCCCGAGGCCGGCCTGCCGCGCGGTACGCGCTCCTACGAGTGCCGCAAAAGAGCGCCGCGCGCCAACATATCGACGCGAATCCTGTCGGCTTGCCGCCGACATCCTCACCCTTCAGAAAATCCGAAATCAGCCGAAAACCCCGTAAACAAGGGCTTTTCCATGCATGGCCCGGATGATGCGAAAAGCTGTCGCAACCGTGTTGGAAATCCGAACGAGGCCAGCCATGAACACCCGCACGCTCGATACAGGCAAGGAAAGCCGGCAACGCAGTGACGCATCATCGACGATCGATCTGCCGATCGGCGCGCATCTCGTCACGCAACGCAACGGCTACGAACATCACGGCATCTATGTCGGCAACGGCCGCGTTGTTCATTACGCGGGCTTTGCGAGTTCGGCGCATCGCGGGCCGGTCGAGGAAGTGGAGATCGCGCGCTTCGCGGCCGGTCATCCGCTGTCGATCCGTCCGACGCCGAGCGCCCGCTATGCCGGCGACGAAGCGGTGCGCCGCGCGCGTTCGCGTCTCGGCGAAAACCGCTACCGCCTGCTGACCAATAACTGCGAACACTTCTGCGCATGGTGCCTGCTCGGCGAAAGCCGCAGCGAACAGGTGCATTGCTGCCTGCGCCATCCGCGTACGGGTATGCGCGCGCTGATGTGTCTCGTGAAGGCGTTCGTCGAAAGCGGGGCGAGCAACGGTGCAAAAAGCCGCGGACGTAGTGCGCGCGTCGCGCAACTCGCGTGAACGTAGCGCAATCGGGGCCGCGCGCGCAGCAGCAGAAGATTCGAGGAGAGCATCATGGTTGCCGTCGAAAAAACCTTGCGCTGGGCCGTCGACAAATGGCTCGCGCCAACGCCGTCGACGCCCGCGCGCGTCGTGCGGTTCTGCCATCGCACCTCGCAGCGTTATGTCTGCGTCGAGGCGCTGAAGCCCGAAGGACTGCTGTCGATCTTCTTCTTCCGTCACGGCGACGGCTCATGGAACGTGTTTCCGCCGCAAGCCGAGCGGCCTGCAATGAGCGGACAATGCCGCGCGGTGCCCGCCTGCTAGTTTCAAGTAGTCTCAAGCAGTTTCAAGTCGGCACAAGCTTCGGGCCTCGAGATGCAAATCATGCAAATCCCTAAGCGGCCGCGGCCTTCGTGATCCATTGACTGAATAGCACCATTGCCGGTGTCATCGGCTTGCTCTTCAGACAGGTCAGCCAGTAGCTGCCCGCCTGGACTTCCACGTCGAACGGGCGCACGAGACGTCCCGTGTTGATCTCATGCTCGAACATCAGTGCGGGCGCGAGTGCGATGCCTGCGCCCTGCATCGCGGCTTCCGCCATCAGCCGCGACGAATCGAACACCGGCCCGCGCACCGGCCGCGGCGCGATGCCGGCGGCGGCAAACCAGCTCATCCAGTCGTCCACGCGATAGGAGCGCAGCAAGGTTTCGTTGGCGAGATCGTCGGGTCGCGCGAGACGCGCAGCGGTCTCCGGCGTGCAGAGCAGCGTGAGCGGCGCGTCGAGCAGTTTTGTCGCGAGCGAGCCGGGCCATGTGCCGTCGCCGAAACGGATCGCGAAATCGAGGCCCTCGGTCGCGAGATCGACGAGGTTGTTGTTCGTCAGCAGTTGCAGTTCGACGAACGGATGCGCGTCGCGAAACGATTTGAGCCGCGGCATCAGCCAGCCGACCGCAAACGTGCCCACCACGCCGACCCTCAGCACCTCATGAAAGTGACCGCCGTCGAACCGCCTGAGTACGGCCTCGATGCGATCGAATGCATCGGAGAGTACCGGGCGCAGCGCGAGACCTTCTTCGGTCATCGCGAGGCCGCGCGGCAGACGCTTGAACAACGCGGTGCCGAGCCGTTCTTCGAGCGAGCGGACCTGCTGGCTGACGGCAGCCTGGGTCACGTTCAGTTCGAGCGCGGCGCGCGTGAAGCTCAGATGTCGCGCGGACGATTCGAAGGCGCGCAACGCGTTCAGCGGAAGATACGGTCTCATGGTGCAGGCATTAGATTTTCTTGTGAGCTGGATAAATTAGCATCGTTGACGGCGACCGTATATCGTCGCGTCAGATTTTGTTCAGAAGAATTGTGCGACACTAGGGCCGCATCGAAGAGGGCGAGCACCGGCGCGGCGACGCCTGGACGATAACGGGCGCGCGGCGTGAAGCGGCAGGGAGGGGACGGTGACGGGCGGCTACGGCGGTTGCCTCGATGTGTAGCGAGAAGTTGACTGTTCAGATGGAATGATCGACATGTTCCGCCGGCGCGCGAGTGAAGGCGTCGGCTCGTTCAACCGTACGTCATTACCCTCGATCGGGAGCCCGCTATGTCCGTGTATGTTCTGGCTTTGCTCATCGGTGTCGTCGCCGGCCTGCGCGCCATGATTGCACCCACCGCCGTCAGTTGGGCCGCGCGTCTGGGATGGCTGCCCTTGCAAGGCACGCCGCTCGCTTTTTTCGGTTTTGCTGCCACCCCGTATATCTTCACCGTGCTGGCCGTGGTCGAACTGATTACCGATCAGTTGCCCGAAACACCGAGCCGCAAGGTGCCGCTGCAGTTCGGCGCGCGCATCGTGCTCGGTGCGTTGAGCGGCGCGGCGATCAGCGGGGCGCATGGCGGTCTCGCGGGTGGTGCGATCGTCGGCGTACTCGGGGCGGTGCTCGGTGCGGTCGGTGCGATCATCGGCACGCTCGGCGGGGCCAAGGCGCGCGGCGCGCTGGCGCGAATGTTCGGGCGCGATGCGCCGGCGGCGCTGATTGAAGACGTGGTGGCGATTGTCGTTGCTGTGCTGCTCGTCGTGTCGCTGCACGGCTTATGAGGATTTTCTGTCAATGGCGGGACGCTGTGCGCGTCCCGCCGCCTTCGTTCGATAGATCGAGCCGATCGACTAGCTGGCGCGAGCGACTCGCGAGCCGGCCGTGATGTGCTTGACCGGCGCGGCAGCGGTTGTTGCGTTCACGCAATCGATGGCTCACTGTAAAAGGAGGCGGCGAAGCGGAGAACGTGGGAAACGCTCGATAAATGGCGCGGGCGTCTCAAGGTGGGTTTTCGCGGGGGAGTGGGAACGTTGGATGGGAATGTGAACAGGAAAATGCGAGTGTCTGCTGAACGGGCTGGCTTAGATACCCGTTCGCGCGAGCAGAGAGATATCGTGGAGTTCACCTTCTGCAATGTTTGGTCGCCAGTACCTCGCGGCTGATCTATCAGGTAGATCGACGGTCATGGCGTGCCAGGTCAACCGCTTTGCTATTCATCGGGACACGGTTTGTGTTTACGAGGGCCGTTTGCCACTACTCGTTTGCACGACAATCCAATACCGTGGAACTCCTTTGTGAAAACCGGCCCGCCGACAAAATCTATCGACACGACTGACGATGAAAAACATTTTCTTGCGCACGTTCGCCTTGCTGGCCGTTGTTCTGGGCTTGAGCATCATGCAGTCCGCCGTGGCGGCGGAGACGCCCGAAGCGACGGTCCGGGAGTTCTACACCTGGTACATCGGAAAGCAGGACACGCGCGATGCCCACTACTTTCAGCTAACGGACAACGCCATCTATCGCTACGTGTCGAAAAACACGGTAGATACGTTGAGAGACGACTACAAACACCACCGTCTCCCTGGGGATGCCGACTACTTCACGCGCGTTCAGGATCTCGACCCGCATGTATGGCTTGAAACGATGCTCGTGCATCCTGCCATCATGCTCGATGGCGTGGCCGTTATACCGGTGACTTTTGGCGTGAAGCCACAGGATAGGCAAAACCTCGTGGTGTTCGTCGCGAAGGAGAACGCGCACCGGCGAATCACCAAGGTAGAGGACACCCATAACGGCTACCTCGGCTATCACCAGTACGATGCGGCAGACTAGAGCGTGTTAGGCACTTTGGATAATTGGCACAGCATGAACGAGCATAAGCATGGCGAAGACAACGAAGTGCAGGCCTGCAAGGGTTTCGGGCAGGCGCTCGTAATCGCGTGCCAGCCGCCGGAAGCGGTTCGGCCAGCCAAAGCTGCGTTCAACCACCCAGCGACGCGGCAATAGCACGAATCCTTTCTTCGTCCCGGGCAGTTTGATGATCTGCAATTGCATTCCCTCGTCGCGAGCAGCCTGCGCAGCCATGTCGCCCGTATAGCCCTGGTCAGCAAAGGCGAGTTTCAGGGTCTGCCCCGTGACGTGCTGGACCTGGCGCGCAAGCTCACCCACCTGCGCACGTTCCTGCTCATTGGAGGGCGTAATGTGTACCGCAAGCAGCAGACCCAACGTGTCGACGGCCATATGAACCTTGCTGCCTCGCTTGCGCTTGTGTCCGTCATAGCCCGCACGTGGTCCGCTTTCGCATGTGGATTGCAACGTGCGTCCAGAATCACCGCACTGGGCTGGCCCTGGCGCGCTTGCGCCACGCGCAGCACCGAACGCAAATCGTTGACCATCGCCTCGAAGCAACCCGCGTTGAGCCAGCGTGGTGTTTGCTGATAGACCATCTCCCACGGCGGGAAGTTGGTCGGCAGCATGCGCCACGATGCACCAGCGTGCGCTATCCAGCGCAATGCGTTGAACATTTCGCGCAGTTCATATCGGCGCTGCGGCGCATCTTCGCTCATCAGGACGAGGTACGGAGCGGCGAAGCTCCATTCCTCGTCCGATACATCTGTTGGGTAGGGTTTGCGTTCTGGCATCCAGCCTGGTTACCAAGTTTGGCCGAAAGTGCCTAACACTAAAGCTATTTGAGGGATGTTGTACTAGCCCCCGCTTCACGCCATTTGGCGCACGGCTCTATTCGGGGTCTGAGGAGCAATGGAACAGGGAGGTCAGTTAAGCCTCGCGAACGAGCTTGACGGAGGAGTGAAGCGCGCGGGGTTCCATAGACCCCATTTAATTGTGAAATCTATGGAAAACACGAAAAAGGAATCACGCAATGGTTTACTGGAAGGGCCTAGGCGAGAGCGTTCGCAATGAGCAACTTTTTTTCGCGAGAGCGATAGTGCAGCGCCGGAGGATTGTGCATGCTGATAGTTTCTCTGATGTTGTCGGACGATAATGGGCTGCATTCATTCAAAACTAGTGGATTCTCACGGGCACGACTATGCGCTCGATACGTTGGGGTCGTCGTCTTCGCCCGCGCAGGCGTCGGCGTTGTCATCGTCACGGTCTCAGTACTCCGACGCGCGGTTCGACCAGATTTCCCAAAACCGGCCACCCAAACTCAAATCTCCAGCGGCTCAAACGGCATACACTTCTGGTACTGCTGCTCAACCTTCTGCCGAAACACGCACAATAACGATGCCCCATGCGGTATTTTCGAAATCTCCCATGACATTGGAGACTAAAAGAGCCATCGCGCAAGTAGTCTTGGAGGATGTAAGGAATTTATATTACAAACATCCAAATTTGAAGTCCTGCAACAAAATTCGACTCCATGCGGAAAGAGACTCCGAAATACGCAGGGTTTGTGAGGCGGCAAATCAAATGGGTGAACTATATAAAAATTATACTTTGGATAACATAAAAAAATCGAAAGCACATAACTGTGGTGAATTGTCTCGACTCGCAGTCGACATGTTATTGAAGAATAATTTAAAGGCGGTCAAGATCGGGATTGGCGGGGTTGTTGGAACACACGCTTTCGCAGCTGTACTGCCACCATCGCACCCTGACTACATGGGTTTCGATATGGGGAGCGATATGAGTAAATGGAGTGAAGATATAATTATATGTGACCCATGGTGTAACATATCTTGTTCGGCACCTTATTTTAATGATTTTTTCTCAAAGAAGATGGATAAATGGGTTGCCGATGGAAAAATACTGGCAAATTCGTATGGTGGGTATAAGGAATACCTCGCAAATAATGAAGATTGGGTAAGAGATGTAGTGTCAGGGGAAAAGAAGATCGATTTCGTTCAATAAAAGCATGCCGTTTTGGCGAAACGGTCAGCGCATTTGTAAAGCGCTCAACGCTCTGGAAAACGTGCAAGCGTCTGATACACGGTCGGGTGGGATACCGAGAACAATTCAGCCAGATCGCTGATCGAGTGCTTGCCGCTTTCGTGCATCCGGCGCAGTTCCTTCTGCTGCTTGATGGAGAGCTTCGGTTGCTTGCCACGGAGCTTCCCCTTCGCTCGTGCGATGGCCATCCCCTCGCGGATGCGCAGACGGATCAGGTCGGTTTCGAATTCCGCGAACGTCGCCGGGATGTTGAAGAACATCTTGCCCATTGGGTCGGCCGGATCGTAGACGCTTAACCCGACTGCCAGTTTCATGCCGCGCGTGACGAGCGAATCCGCGATGTCGCGCGCATCCGGCACCGACCGCGTCAGCCGGTCGAGCTTCGGGGCGATGAGCGTATCGCCACGACGTACGGCCCAGAGCCTGATCGAGTTCGGGGCGTGCGCGATGGGTATCGGTCAGGCCGCGATCCGTGTAGATGCGTCCGGGGCGCCCCCAGTTCCATGAGCGCCCGCTGCTGGGCGGTCAGATCCTGTCTGTCGGTCGAGCACCGCACATAGCCAATCAGGGTCTCGGGCATATTTTCATGCTGCATGTTTAACCGCGATTTCCGCTGGCGCGATCTGCGACACACGTGGGCGAGCTGGCATGTGCAACGCGGCACGCCGCTACAGGTGCTGAAGGAATTGGGCGGGTGGGAAACGCTGGAGATGGTGCAGCGGTATGCACACCTGAGCGCGGATCATCTTGCGCAGTGGGTTGTGCCGCATACGAGCGAGACGGAACTGCACCTGGCAGCCGGCTAACTGTATTTTCACTGCACTGGGGGAAATCGATGAAGTAGCGAAATCGCTGAAAGCCTTATGAGGCTTGGCGCCCGACTGGGATCGAACCAGCAATCCCTGCCTTCAGATGGCAGCAAATCTTGCAAATACTTTTCAGCATGTTCGCCAAATTGCGCGAACGTATTCTGCGTGCGCCCTCATCCAGCAGCATAATTCCAGCGATCACATGAACCAAATCGCGGGGACGCATTAAGCCACATATCATCTTCGCGACGCGCACCGATCTATTGTGATATCGGCCTACCTGCATTGATATGTATTTTTCGTTCCAAGCCACACCAAGCTATGAGGCTTTTTTGTCTATTAGTACGCTTGCAGACAACTAGGACGCTTTGCGCTCCACCTCGCCAGTCCTATAGCTCAAATCCAACAACGAACGAAATCATTAAGGGTCCTCACGTGACACAGCCCCGATTACCTAGTGCCGCATCGTTAAAAGAACGCCGCGAAAAAAATCCTGGTAACGGGGAATCCAATCCTTAATGGCTTGGTAGCGTTGCTGTTCGTTAAGCGGAGCGATCAAGTCACGGATATCGTTTATCGCAGCCACAGGTCCCCGACTATCGCGAAAAACGCGCCGATACAAGACGCTAACGTAATGGGTCCCGGTTCCGTATGGGCCGATGCCGATATGCATGGCAGCCCTTCTCTGAGCCCCCCGTAGCATGCCCAATACCTCATCGCGAGATATCCTGAAGTCCGGATTACTGTTTTGATCTGCGAGAGCAGTCTGTAATTCGCGCTCGCGATCAGTCCGCATGTCGCGCCCTTCAATGACCGTGGCGACTGAGTCTGTGGCAGCCCAATTCCGGATGACGGCTGGCTTTGTATCACTTGCCTTTCCGGAGAGTCGCGTATTCAAGTGCATAAGCAGAGTTTGCTGTTCGTCCGCAGGCATGGAACGCAGTTTGGTTTCGATCTCGGCGCGCGCTGCCTGCTGCTCCCAGCGTGGCAATTCGTTCACGATTTGCGTAATACCCCGGCTGATCGATGGAGAAAACGCAGGCAGAGCGACCACGGGTTGCAACGGTTGAGAAGACGAGCCGGCCACCGGAACTCCGGAATACTGAACAGGAAACTGCGGCATTTGAGCTTGTGACGGGGCAAAAGGCAGCAACGGTGCCGAATTCGGGATCGGTTGCGCCTGCCCCAGAAGTGCTGGCGTTCTGGGGTGCAGAGATGATTACCCGCCTGTTTGGATTTGCTGAATCCCGCATGCCAGCTGAGACAAGGTCGAAGTGTCCGTCGGCGCGCGTCCTCAAATTGACGACGAGCGAGACAGTGCCATGAGTCGTTTCCAGCAGTTGCCCGTATTGCGCCCGCATGGCGCTTTGTGACGCGGGACTGCCTAAGGCTAACGAACCGTTCTGGATGGCTGATATGACCGCTCCGGCCAGCGCGCGTTCACCAGCATCGCTAGAATTCCGGAATGCGTGGAGCCACGCGGTAGACGATCCGCTTACCATGCTGGGCTGAAGTGTTGACGGATGCGAGACAGGGGCGAGGCCCCCAAACTGAGCGGCGCTGGCACGCCGGCCAGAGGACGGCACAGAGTTGTTGTTGGTCTGCGAGGGGGCTAATTCGGAATAGCTGTGCCACTGACCGGAAGGATTTCCAGAGATGCGTTGATTTGACATGTCGGTGATATTCGCAAAACTGCGCGCATTGGTAAAGACACTTGCCAATACCAGCAAACATGCGTCATACATTGCATCAAAGCGAAAACAGGTTCTGCCGTGCGAAGCGCCAGGAGACACGGATCGGCACCCTTGGAATACCTCCGCGACGCGCACTGCATTTTCAGTGTGATAAATTTTGGCGCTAAGTGGATAGCCCTTGAGCATGTACGGCATCGAACTCTGTTGCACCCCTAGTGTCGTGAGTTAGAAATTCGTTTGATTAATCAGTTTTGCTGCCAGCTATGACGAAGTGCTGCTTGAAGATGAGTTCGGATTCGAGCAAACCGTCGTCAGTGACGATCACGGATTTTGCTTTATTGACCGGACCGCCGATTAGGCCGCGTTCGTAGAGTCGGTTGAGCGCATCTCAATCGAAGCTCTTCCATGCTCGGTTGTGGTCATGCAGTGTCAAATAGAGAAGCGCGAGGGCGGCATCAACACGTGCGTCGTCGATCGATCTGGATGCGCCCGAACGCGGTGCGTCAAGCAGGCCTCCAGCCGATGCATTGCGTAGCGCCCACGCCACTTCGAGACAGTTTGCTGGGTAACCCGCAGTTTCGCCACGACCGTTCTGTTGTCGGTGCCCTCGGCACAGGCCAGCACGATCCGCGCTCGCAATGCCAACGCCTGCGCCGTCTTGCGGCGCGTCATCAGGGCCGTGAGCTGCTCGCGTTCCGCTTCGCTCAACACGAGTTCCGCCTTGGGTCTTCCGCTCATGGCCGCCTCTTCGTGTCCGTCGCACTCACTACACGGTACGACAGGCAGCAAATTGTTCAACGAATTTCTAACTCATTACACTAGATTCTGTTCACATTCTCACGAGTGGTCCAAAGGCACAGGCAAGCGAAGCGAAGGCGAGATAGTTCCCTGCGCGATTGTCATAGCGAGTGGCGACGCGACGAAAATGTTTGATACGACTGAAAAAGCGTTCGACGATGTTCCGGGTCCGATACAGCACGCGGCTATAGCGACGCCTGATTTTCCGGTTCGAACGCAGCGGGATTACGGCCTTCGCATGCGTACTGCGGATACGCTCCACAAAGGCGTTCGAATCGTAGCCTTTGTCGGCAATGATCGCGCCGGTGCGCAAATGCTCAACCAGTTCATTCGCGCACGAAATATCGGAAACTTGCCCTTCGGTGGCCATCAACCGCAGAGGGCGGCCAGCGTCATCGACGGTCAGGTGCAACCTGGTGGTCAGTCCACCTCGCGAGCGCGTGCGGTCCGTTTTTTTTCGAGCGCCGGACGAGTGCTGATGCGCGCGCACGATGGTCGAATCGATCAGCACATGCCTGATCCCGGTTTCGTCAGCTACTGCATGTATCACGCGTTCCCACGCACCCTTGCGACGCCACCTGGAAAACGCATGTACACCGTGTGCCATCGGCCGAATACCTTCGGCAACCGGTCCGGCCGATCCAGAGGACAGCCTCGACAAACCAGCAATTGTCGGTCGCCGTTCGTCCTGGATCGCCTTCTTTGCCCGGCAAGACAGATTCGATTCGTGCCCCTACTTCATCGCTCATTAACGCTCGAATCATCTTGGCCCACTCGCGCAAAAGACAAGATGTAGACATATTTCATTGAATGTAAACAGGCCATAGTCGTCGGCTTCCATTGCTGTGATACCTAATCTACCCGTCGAAGTTCAAGGTTTCCGGAGAGGCTCCGCGACGGCTTGGGCGGGTCATATCGTGACACGGGCGTGACAGCCCTCGCCGCTGGAAGACTTCGAGGAGTGGGCATCGAGGACGTGGCCTTAACGCGTCGGCGTATACAATGCGGCAGCACCTGATTTTTACAGCCTGACCTACCCGCAACGCATCCGTCAGTGCATTGTCGAACGCATTTTTTCCTACGCCTTGTACCGCGATCCGATCCAACCCATGCCGACTCCGACCCGGGCCTTCCTTCTCGGCCCGCTCCTGAAAGGCGTTTCACGCTCCTTCTATCTGACGCTGCGCGTGCTGCCCGCCGGCATGCGCGATCCGATCGGCCTTGCCTATCTGCTCGCGCGCGCGGCCGACACGATTGCCGACACCTCGCTGATTCCGCCCGAACAACGCCTCGTATTAGTGCTCGCACTGCGCGAGCAGGTGAATGGCGTGGCTGTCGATAGCGCGCCGTTTCAGCGCATCGCCGCCGAAGTCGCGGGCCAGCAGGTGCAATCGGATGAAAAAGTACTGCTCGAATCGCTGGGCCCCGCGCTCGACGTGTTGTCGCAACTGGGCGAATCCGATCGCAAGGCCGTGCGGGAAATCGTTTCGACGCTGACCGAAGGCATGGAATTCGATCTGCGCACGTTCCCCGACGAACGCGCCGGCCAGATCGCGGCGCTGCGCGTATACGGCGAACTCGATCGCTATACGTATCTGGTTGCCGGCTGCGTCGGCGAATTCTGGACCACGATGACTTACGTGCATATGCCGGGCACGCTGAAAGAGCCGCCCGATACGATGACGCAACTCGGCGTGCGTTTCGGCAAGGCCTTACAGATGACCAACGTGCTGCGCGATTGCGGCAAGGACTTGCGCATTGGCCGCTGTTATCTGCCACAGAACATGCTGGAGCGTCACGGCCTGAGCGCAGAGGAACTGCTGGAGCCGGCCAATTCGATGCGCGCGCGGCCGTTGCTCGTCGAGCTTCTGCGCAAGGCGATCGAGCACTATCGTGCGTCGCTCGACTACACGCTCGCGATTCCGGCCCATGCGGTACGCTTGCGGCTCGCGTGCTTGTGGCCGATTCTGATCGGCCTCGACACTCTCGTGCTGCTCGCGGATAACGACGCATGGCTCGATCCTGCGAAGGTATCGAAAGTCACGCGTCATGCGGTATATCGGATCATCGCGTCGTCGCTGCTGCTGGTGCCCTCGAATGCGCTGGTGCGCAATGCGATCGAGAAACGCATCAGGCGGATCGAAGCACGGTTGTAAGCGTGTCACATAGGGGCTGCGCGCGAGGCGAACGGACATTCGATTCGCATTGCATCGAGTCGGTCAAAATGGAACAGGGTGCATCGGCCCCGGCAAAAATTGGTAATACGCGTTATTTCACTGCAAATCGCGGCGGAGTACTACCCGATTTAATTGGGATCATGAAATAAGCAGATAATCGGGAAAGCCCCAGGACCGTGCGCTCGCGCTTCGCGTTAGTCTCTTCCAAAAGAGGAGGCGACCCATGCGACAGGCGTTCAACATTGCCTTGGTGCTTTTGCTTGGCTATCTGATGGCAGATAGGGCGTTGATGCGTGCTCAGGCCGGCGAGGTTGGGACGATTACGTGCCACCAAGGCGCGGCGCTCGTCAAATCGGACGCTGTGAAGAAGGGCTTTGGAGAAGCCGGGGCCAGCGCGCAGAGCGAGAGCTTTCTGTCAAGCTGCCTCGTGACCGGACGCGGTCAGGTCGGCGATCTGATCGCGCGCGACTGAGCGGCTGATAGCGTTGCCGGGTATTCGGCGCGACGCACGCAGAGCGCCGTGAAAAAGCGCCCAGACCGTGAAGGTCCGGGCTAAGTCATCGGAAGCCCGATGACGGAGGTAACGGTTACATACAGGACAAAACTGGCCCGCGTCCGGGTATCACCGGACGCGGGCCAGTTTTTTTAACGACTTGCGTTGCTTACTGACCGAAGTAGACCGACTTCGGGCCAGTCGCCGGAGCCACACGGCCCGATTGCGACGAACCGCTGGTCACACCGCCGAAACCGCTTGCCGCGGCTTGGCTCACGCCGTTTTGCGCATTGATGCGAGCTTCAGCGGCCTGGATGTTGGCCGGGTACTGCGGGTCGGCGAGACCGGGTTGATAGCCGGCCTTTTCCAGTTGAACCAGTTCGGCGCGCACCTGGGCGCGGGTCACGGGCTGGTTGGTTTGCGCAAACGAAGCGACAGGAGCGGCGATTGCGGCGGCAATGACAACGGCTTGAATGAGCGATTTCATGATACTTACCTCCAGTTTTGGGTTTTGTCGTGCTGCGAACGTTGTTGTTCGTAGTCAGTGATTGCATTGTAATTTCGATAACTGGAGAGAGTAATAGGTCATCCGTTGAATGTTTATTGCTAATTTTGAGATAAAGCTGCGGAACCTTTAAGGGTTAACGCGTGCTTATGCGGTTCGCGTGAGCCGCGAGCTGCGATCCGAAGAGACATGGGTCAATGCTCCGAGCCGATGCTATTTCGGAGAAACGGGGCGGGTTTGATCGGTATTGGCCCTTGCATCTTTCGATGGCGCGCCCGTCGTTTTGCGGACCGATGATTGCGAAAGACGCGTGAATGCGTCGCTCGTGCGCGCATCGCGCTGGTCCCGCGCTGCGTAGAAATCCTTGCTGAGCCATTGCCCGAAGCTCGTCATTAGCGAGCCCAACGTGCTTTTGAAGCGTACCCACGCGTTGCCGGCGTTCGCGAGTTGCGCTGCCGATGCCACCGCGTTCGCGCTAAGCCGGTCCAGTTCCTCGTGCAGGTAATCGGCGAAATAATGCAGTCCGTGCTGATTGCCGTTCGACGATTTGCGTTCGAGTTCCACATGCTCGGCAATCAGCAATTGATTGCTCACGCGGATAAAAGCCGGTGTATCGGTACGCGCGACATCGGTGCCGCCCATTGCTTCGCCCACACTCGATGCTTTCTGCGTGCGTAGCCCAAGCGGCGCGAGTTTCCATTTGTCGCACAGGTATTTCAGCAGGCTGCAATGGTCGAACTGCGTGTGACACACGCCGGCCTTGCACCACGGCGACACGAGAATCGCGGGCACGCGCACGCCGAGCCGGGTGAAGTCGAAACTCGCGGTGTGGTCGTCCGGCGCGGTGGCGTTTGAGGGCGGCGACACATGGTCGTAGAAGCCGCCATGTTCGTCGTACAGGATCACTAACAACGTGCGTTCCCACAGCGCCTGATTCGAGCGCAGCGCATTGTAGGTATCGGCGATCAGCTTCTCCGCTTTCATGATGTTGTGCGGCGGATGATCGTCGTTCTGCGCTTCGCCGAAGTACTTCGGCTCGATCAGCACGAATTGCGGAAACGCGTCGGCGGGGCCGGCTGCGTCGTGAAAGAACGTCTCGAAGAGATGATAGTTCGCGAGGTTCGCGGCGTGCCGCTGGTTCTTCAAGAGCAGCGATGCGGGAAAGTCGTAGAAATAGACTTTCCATGTTTTTTGCGCCGCATTCAGCCGATCGAAAATCGTGTCCTGGCTCTGCTCGGCGTACCAGTGCGGATTGAGCGCATCGAGTCCCGATGGCATGGCCACCTGACCCATCGACGTGCCGGTCAACGCGAAGAAGCGATTCGGCCACGTGGGCCCCGGCAGCGATGAGAACCACCGGTCGCAGACGGTGAACTGCTTGCCGAGCGTATGGAGCGCGGGCAGAAAACCGAGCGGGTAATAGCCCATCACGTCCTGGCGCGCGGCGAGGCTGCTCTTCGGATAGTCCTTCACGAAGCGGCGCACGAAGCCGCTGTTGTCCGCGGCAATCTGCTCCATTACGGCCTCGTGCTCGTGATTCGGATCGTGCTTCATTTGCCGCTCGCGCGTGGCGCGAGGGTGGAACGTGTGGCCCTGACCGTCGGCATTCGATTTCGTGGCGGCGTTGCGCACGCCGTCGAGTCCGTCATGCACGGCGTCGAGGCAACCGAGCATCTGATCGAACGAGTGGTTCTCCATCAGCAGGAGAACCACATGTTCGATCGGATCGTTCTGCGCGCTGTGCTGGACGTCACTCATTTTTTATCGCTCCAGGTGGGACAGAGTTGGGTGGTTGGGTGCGGTTGCGGCGCTGCCAACTTAGCGCAAAACGTCTGGTCGCGAAAGAGCCCGGCTAAAACGGAAACGCGTGAGTGGCGGGGGCGACCCATCGCGCATGATCGGCGCAGCGAAGTCGAGCGAGATCGATTCGGAAGATATAGAAGCAAAAATGCCGTTCGGCCAAAGACCGAACGGCATTCGTGATGAATCGGGAAACGATTGGTACAGCTTTGCGCGCCGGATTCGAAACGGCGCGGCGATTACGCTGCGCTTAAACCGAAGTCGGCCGCCATTTCAGCAGGCGGTTCTCGATCGCGGTCAACAGATAGTCCGCTGCCAGCGCGACCACGGCCAGCACGATCATTGCCGCAAACACGCCGCTTGCGTTGAACGCGCCCTGTGCGGTGGAAATCAGCAGGCCGATGCCCTGCTTCGAACCGAGAAATTCACCGACCACCGCACCGACCAGCGCAAAGCCGAAGCTCACATGCAGGCTGGCGAGAATCCAGCTGAGCGCCGACGGAATTACGACCGAGGTCGTCACCTGGCGGCGCGACGCGCCGAGAATCTGCGCATTCGCGATCATGTAGCGGTCTGCTTCGCGCACGCCCTGGAATGCATTGGCGAATACGACGAAGAACACCATCACGACGGCGAGTGCCACTTTCGACGCCATACCGAGCCCGAGTGCAATGACGAACACCGAGCCGAGCACGACGCGCGGAATCGAGTTGGCGATCTTGATGTAGAGGCTGAATACGTCCGAGAGCAGCTTGTTGCGGCCGAGCACGATGCCGCAGAAGATGCCGCCGACCGAGCCGATAATGAAGCCGAGCCCGGTTTCTTCGAGCGTGACCCATACCTGCGTAAGCAGCGGACCTTGCGACGTGCCGTTCACGAACCAGTCGACGATCTGCTCGAAAATCGCGCTCGGCATCGAGAAGAAGAACGGGTCGATCCACTTCAGGCGCGCGGACAGTTCCCAGCCGCCGAGCACGACCACGAGTACGAGAATGCGCAGCGAGACGACGAGTACATGGCGCTGGCGGATTTTCTTTTGCGCAATGCGCTCGACCTGAGCGAGCGATGCGGCGTCGATGCCGGACGGCATCATCTGTTGAGAGGGCGTGGACATGGTTGCCGTTCCTTGATTAACCGATTTGCACTTCTTCGCGCAGGTCGTGCCAGATGTCACGCGAAATCTCGATGAAGCGCGAGTCGTAGCGAATCTCCGAGGTGACGCGCGGGCGCGGCAGATCGATTTCGTAGACTTTCTTCAGCGTCGCGGGGCGCGCGGTCAACACGAACACGCGGTCGGCGAGCGCAATCGCTTCTTCGAGGTCGTGCGTGACGAATACCACCGAGCCGACGCCGCCCCACAATTGCAGCAGTTCGTCCTGCATCAGCGTGCGCGTCTGCATGTCGAGCGCCGAAAACGGCTCGTCCATCAACAGGATTTCCGGCTTGTTGATGAAGGTCTGCGCAAGCGCGACGCGCTTGCGCATGCCGCCGGACAGTTGATGCGGATAGTGCTTGCCGAACTTGTCGAGGCCCACGCGGCGCAGCCATTCGTTCGCTTCGTCGTAGGCGGCGGATTTCGAGCGGCCACGATAGAGCGGACCGGCCGCGACGTTGTCGAGCACCGAGCGCCACGGAAACACCGCATCGGCCTGAAAGACGAAGCCGATGCGCGGATCGATGCCGTCCACCGGCGCGCCCATCACGCGCACTTCGCCGGTGGTGGGTTTCAGCAGACCGGTAATCATGCTCAGCGTGGTGGACTTGCCGCAGCCGGTCGGGCCGACCACCGCGACGAATTCGCCGCGTGCCACCGACATGCTGAAATCGCGCAACGCGATGGTTGCCTTGCCGTCCGGTGAAATGAAACGGCACGACACGTTGCGCATTTCAATTGCTGGCATATCGCGTGACATAGGTTGATTCATCGGCGGAGCCTCGCAGTTCTCTGGATATGAAAGAAGCGTTACTTCGACGCGGTCTTGACCGGCGCCGATACGTATTCGTTGGTGTAGGTCTTGGCGAGATCGATGTGCTTGCCCTTCACCGACGGATTGAATGCCGACAGTACTTTCAGCACCGTGTCCGGGCCGTCGGCCGGCATCTTGCCGTCCTTCGTGAACATCGGCAGCGAGGCCTTCAGCGCGTTGACGTACAGGTCCTTGTTGTTGCCGTAGTAGTCTTTCGGCATTTGCGCGGCGATATCTTCCGCGCTATGCGTCGAAATGAAGTTGAGCGTCTTCACGAAGGCATGCGCGAGCTTCGCGGCCTCGTCCTTGTGCGATTCCGCCCATGCGCGCTGCACGTAGAAGCTCGATGCGGGGTACGTGCCGCCGAGCGCGGCGCGCGTGCCGTCGAGCGTGCGCATGTCGACGAGAACCTTGGCGTCGCCGGTCTTCAGCAATTGCGAAACGGTCGGCTCGGTGGTCATGCCCGCGTCGATGCGGTTCTGCTTGATCGCCGCGATAAAGCTGTTGTCGGCGCCGACCGGCAGTAGCGTGTATTGCGTGGCCGGTACGCCCGCGCGTTGCGCGAGGTACTGCGTGAGGAAGCTCGTCGACGAGCCGAGGCCGGTCACGCCGAGCGTTTTGCCTTTCGTGTCGGCCATGCTCTTAAGGGTATCGGCCGCTTTCGTCGAAACCATTTCCACTTCGCCGGGCACCTGGCCGAACACGACCAGCGCCTGAATTTCCTTGCCCTTGCTTTGCAGATCGATCGTGTGATCGTAGAAGCCCACGACACCTTGCACCGCGCCCGCGAGCAGTTCGTTTTCCGCGTCGACGCCGGCCGGTTGCGAGAGGATCTCGACGTCGAGCCCTTCGTCCTTGAAGTAGCCGAGCTGTTCGGTCAGCTTGGCCGGCAGATAGATGATCTTGGTGGCACCGCCCACCATGATCGTGATCTTTTCGGCGTGAGCGGCGGCCGAAGCGGCGGCAAGGGCGAAAGCAACACCTGACACGGCGGCAATCTGGCGCAAGGTACGCATGAAGCAGTCTCCTTAATTAAGTGTGGTCGCCGCGGCCTGATAAGCGGCGCTTTTCTGGGTGAATGGCGGCGATTATAAAAATGCGAAACCTTCTGCGAGCTTTCGGGAGGGAGCGCGAAACATGGGTGTTAACCCGAAAATGCGCCGAAAATAAGCCGAAAATGCGCCGGGAATGTGCTGAAAACGAACCGCGCTTAAGCCGCAATCAGCCCGCCACTGCGCGACGCGCTTGACCGGCGTCGACAGCGGGCAGGGGACGTATGGCGCAAATCCCACAGGAAGCGCGCAAACCCCCTGTTTTACGGCACAATCGACGGCCTGACTTTTGCCGTTGCCGCCATGAAGCTGCTGCTCATCGAAGACAATCCCACACTCGCGCACTGGCTCGCGAAGATGCTGGAGCAGGAGGCATTCGCGCTCGATGCCGTGCAGGACGGCGACGAGGCCGACCGCCTGCTGCGCACGAATCACTACGACGTGATTCTGCTCGACCTGAATTTGCCGAAGCTCTCGGGCAAGAACGTGCTGCGCCGTTTGCGTCAGCGTGGCGATGCGACGCCGGTGCTGATCCTGACCGCGAGCGGCTCGATCGACGAAAAAGTGGAACTGCTCGGCGCCGGCGCGGACGATTACCTCGTCAAGCCCTTCGAAGTGCGTGAGTTGATCGCGCGCATCAAGGTTGCGATTCGCCGGCAGTCGCCGTCGAAAGCGAGCGAGGTGGTGTGCGGCGATCTGTCGTTCGATATCGACACGCGCCAGTTCACGCTCAAAGGCGCGCCGCTCAATGTGACGCCGCGCGAGCGCTCCGTGCTCGAAGCGCTGATTTTGCGCCTCGGCAAGACGGTGACGAAACCCGCGCTCGTCGATGCGATCTTCACGCTCGCGGACGAGCCCAGCGAAGACGCGGTGGAGATCTATATCTCGCGTCTGCGCAAGAAGCTCGACGGCAGTTCCGCGGCGATCGTCACGCTGCGCGGGCTCGGGTATCTGCTGCGCAAGAAAGAAGACGACCACTGACAATGGCTAATAGCCTGCGTATACGTTTGCTATGGTGGCTGCTCGTGCCGCTCGCGCTCTATGTGTTCGTGACCGGCAAGACCGAATACGACAATGCGCGGCGTACCGCGAATCTCGTGCAGGACAACCAACTGGTGGCGTCGGCGCGCATGATCGCGGGGGAAGTCGAATGGCGCGACGGATTCCTGCGCGTGGACGTGCCGCCTGCCGCGCTCGAGATTTTCGCCTCGCCGTATCGCGACCAGGTGTTCTATAGCGTGCGTGTCGACGACGGGCAACTGCTCGCGGGTACGCCCGACTTTCCGCCGCGTCCCGCGCGGGCGCCCGACGTGCCGGATTCGTACTACACGGCGTTGCACGGCCAGCAGGTGCGCGCGGTCGATATCGCGCGGCTCATGTACGACAACGGCGTGACGCGGCGCGTGCGCGTGACGGTCGGCAAGACCGTGCGCTCGCGCGACGCGATGACGAAACAGCTATGGCAGCCGCAACTGATCCGGCAGATCGAAATGATCGTGCTGGCGGTTGCGCTCGTTTGTATCGGACTCACGTTCGAATTGCGGCCGCTGATGAAAGTGAAAGACGAGGTTGCCGATCGCGATCCGATGCAACTCGAGCCGATTCGCGTGGAGCGGTTGCACACGGAATTGCGTCCTATCGTCGATGCGATCAATCAGTGCATTGCGCGGCTCGGCTTGCAGGTGGCGGTGCAACGCCGCTTTATCGCGGATGCTGCGCATCAGTTGCGCACGCCGCTGACGCTGCTCGGTACGCAACTGCAATTCGCGCGGCAGCAGGACGGAATCAATCCCGCGCTCGACGAAGCGCTGGGCGCGATGCATCGCAGCAACCGGTCGATGGTCGCGCTCACGAACAAGCTGTTGCTGCTCGCGCAGGCGGAGGCCGCCGACAGCGCGCAACTCGCAATGGAAAGCGTCGACCTGGTGCCGCTCGCGATGGAAGTCGTCGAAGACCTTGCGTTGCTCGCGCAGGCGCGCGAAATCGATCTCGGCGCGGAGTTGCACGGCGCCGCGCCAGTGTTGGGGCATCGTGGATTGCTACAGGCACTGATTGCGAATCTCGCCGAGAACGCGATTCGTTATACCGGCAGTGGCGGTCACGTGACGGTTGCGGTGCATGCCGATGCCAATACGGTCACGGTAAGCGTCATCGACAACGGCCCCGGCATTCCGGCCGAAGCGCGCAGCCGCGTATTCGAGCCTTTTTTCAGGGCCTCGGCGGATACGGACGGCACGGGGCTTGGACTCGCGATCGTGCGTGAGATTGCGGATGCGCATCACGGCGAGATATCGCTGAAGGCGGACGACGGCGGCAAGGGCGTGGATATTGCCGTGATGTTTCCGCGTGCGGCGATGAAGTGATCGGGACAAACCCGAGGTTCGCGCTATTTCACATTTGTGAAAGCATCGGGAAGGGTTCGCACCTTCAGAATCAGGCACAGGCGACTCGCGCGGCGCCACGAAGCAGGACAACGGAGACACTCGCAATGAAGCTTCCCCTGACGCGTTTCTCGCGCGCGGCCTGTGCCGCCGTCGCGGCGTCGCTCGTGTTGTGCGCGCTCGCGAAACTCGCGACGCCCGCGCAAGCCGCCGAGCCGGAGAAACTCGCGATCATGGTCGGTGGCATCGACAAGCTTATTTATTTGCCGGCGCGTCTTGCCGAACAGCTCGGCTATTTCAAGGCGGAAGGGCTCGACGTCGAGTTGCTGTCGCAACCGACTGGAATCGACGGCGAAAACGAAATGCTCGCGGGCGCGGTGCAGGGCGTGGTCGGCTTTTACGATCACACGATCGATTTGCAGACCCGCGGCAAGGAAGTGAAGACGATCGTCGTATTCGCTCAGGTGCCCGGCGAAGTGCAACTGGTCGCGGCAAAATCGGCCGCTTCCGTTAGAAGCATGGCCGACGTGCGCGGCAAAACGCTCGGCGTAACCGGGCTCGGTTCGTCGACGAGTTTTCTCACGCAATACCTCGCGCAACGCGCCGGCGTGCCGTCCACGCAATTCACGCTGTTGCCGGTCGGCGCGGACAGCAGTTTTATTGCGGCGATGCGGCAGGGGTACATTCAGGCGGGCATGACGACCGAGCCGACCGTCACTCGCTTATTGAAAGCCGGCGAGGCGAAAGTACTCGTCGATATGCGCAACGTCGACGGTACGCGCGAGGCGTTGGGCGGCACCTATCCGGCGTCGAGCTTCTATATGCAAAGTACCTGGCTCGACGCGCATCCCGACGAAGCCGCCAAACTCGCGCGCGCATTCGTGAAAACGCTGCGTTATATGCACACGCATAGCGCGGAACAGATTGCCGCGCAGATGCCGCAAGAAGCGATTGGCGGCGACCGGGTGCTTTATGTCAGCGCATTGCAGGCTTCGCTGCCGATGTACACCGTGGACGGCAAGATGCCCGCCGACGGTCCGCAGACGGTGCTCAAAGTACTGTCGGCATTCAATCCGACAGTGAAGGGGCGGCATATCGATCTGTCGCGCACGTTTACCAATCAGTTTGTCAGTGACGTGAAGCCTTGAAAGCGGGTTGACCGCGCTTGTCGCTTCGAACACAAAAGGATCGACGCATCGTGTTTTCAGGCAGCTTGCGCGGACGTTTGCTGTGGTGGCTCCTGTTGCCGCTGGCCGCATTCGTCTCCATTTCCGTCGCGATTTCATATCGCTTCGCGCAGACCACGGCGGATCTCGTGCAGGACAACGCACTGCTTTCGTCGATGCGGATCATCGGCGAGGATATCGATTGGGACGATAGTTCTTCGGTCTCCATTCAGATTCCGCCGGCTGCGCTCGAACTCTTCGAATCGCCGGAACAGGACAGCGTTTTCTATCGCGTCGAGGCGAGCGGACATCGTCTGCTTGCGGGCAGTCCCGACCTGCCGCTGCCGCCGCACGTGAGCGATAGTCCCACGCTTTATTCCACGCATTTCGACGACGGCCGCGAGGCGCGCGCGGTGGCTTATGTGCGGCAGCTCTACGACTCGGGGCGCACCGAGGAGGTGATCGTCGCGGTCGCGAAGACCGAGGGCTCGCGCGATGCGATGGTGTGGCGCCTGCTGCGGCCGCAATTATCCGGCGAAGTACTGACGCTGGTGCTCGCGATGGTGTTCGTCTATCTCGGCTTGACCTTCGAGTTGCTGCCGCTCATGAAGGTGAAGGACGACGTTGCCGATCGCAATGCGTCGCAACTCGAACCGATTCGCGTCGCGCGTCTGCATGTCGAACTCAGGCCGATTGTCGAGGCGATTAATCAGTGCATTGCGCGAATGGGCCAGCAGGCGGCGACGCAACGGCAGTTCATTTCCGATGCCGCACATCAGTTGCGCACGCCGCTTGCGCTGCTGGTCGCGCAGATCCAGTTCGCGCGGCAACGCGACAACCGGGACGCACCGCTCGCCGAAGCGCTCGCGGGCATGCACAAGAGCAGCCGTAAGCTGACCACGCTGACCAACAAGCTGTTGCTGCTTGCGCAGGCCGAGTCGGTTGCGCCGTCGAGTGTGCGCGAGCGTATCGATCTGAGCGCGCTGATTGCGGGCGTACTCGAAGACTTGATTGCGTTCGCACAGTCGCGTGCAATCGATCTGGGTGCCGAGCTGGAAGACGGCTTATACGTGACCGGCGACGAAGCCTTGACCTCTGCGCTCGTGACCAATCTCGTCGATAACGCGCTGCGTTATATCCAGGCCGGCGGTCACGTTACCGTGCAGACGCGGCGGCGCGATGAGATGGCGATCGTACGCGTGATCGACAACGGACCCGGCATCAAGGCCGAAGCACGCGAGCGTGTGTTCGAGCGCTTCTATCGCGCGTCGAGTCATGCCGAAGGAACGGGACTCGGTTTGCCGATCGTGCGCGAGATTGCGCGACGCCAGGGCGGTAGCGTGAGGCTCGAACCCAATGAAGACGGTATCGGCCTCGTCGCGACGGTCGAAATGCCTTTATGGATCGGCGCAGCCTGACGCGTCGCGCGACCCGCAAAAGAGGGAGGAACGATGAAACTACTGCTCGTGGAAGACGACGCGGACCTCGCCCGCTGGGTGATGAACCTGATGCAGGTCGAGCAATTCGCCATCGATTGGGCGCAGAACGGCGAGTGCGCGGAAACGCTGCTCGGTCTGCAATGCTATGACGCGGTGCTGCTCGATATGCGTTTGCCCGGCATCGGCGGCAAGGAGGTACTCAAGCGGTTGCGCCGCAAGCGCGACAACGTGCCGGTGCTGATGCTGACCGCAAATGGCTCGACCGACGACAAGGTGGCCTGCTTTTCCGCCGGCGCCGACGATTATGTCGTCAAGCCTTTCGATGCGCGCGAACTGGTGGCGCGCATCAAGGCACTGATCCGCCGTCAGGCGGCGGGCGACAAGGGGCAGCAGATCGAATGCGGAGACTTGTGCTATCTGTTCGATTCGCGCGAATTCCTGCTGCAAAACGAGCGTCTGCCACTGCGCCGCCGCGAACACGCGATTCTCGAGACGCTGATGCTGAAGCAGGGCAAGACCGTTTCCAAAGCGACGCTGATGGACAAGGTTTTCACGCTCGACGAAGAGCCGAGCGCCGACGCGATCGATATCTATATTCACCGCTTGCGCAAGCATCTCGCGGCATCGAGCGCGAAGATCATGACGCTGCGCGGACTCGGCTACATTCTGCGCGAAGAGGAACCGCACGAGGCATTTGCTGCGACCTGAGACGACAGCGCGATAAATACGCGTTTCGTTTACCCGTCTTCTGTTGTCAAAATCATACGTTCTAGTGTTTTCACCGACTTCCGCCGCTCCTGCGCGAAAGAGGCGTGAAGGGTTGCTCTGACTATTCTTGGCATTGCTATGCAAGCAGATGTCCGATCAATTCAACACAGCAGGAACGGAGGAGAAGATGGGGAATAAGACCAGGTTTTTGCTGGTGGCAGGCGGCAGTGCTTTGGCCATGAGCAACGTTCACGCACAATCGAGCGTGCAGCTTTACGGTTTGATGGATTTGAGCGCGGTGTCGTATCAGACCAATGCGAATGCCGAAGGCAAGCATGTCATCTCGATGGGCATTAACGGCGAGCCGTGGTTTAGCGGCAGCCGTTTCGGCATGAAAGGCGCGGAAGATCTCGGCGGCGGGCTGAAGGCGATCTTCAGGCTCGAAGCGGAATACCGCGTGAGCGATGGCGCAATGGAAGACCCGGGCCAGATCTTCGATCGCGACGCATGGGTGGGTATCGAAAGCGACACGTTCGGCAAGGTGACGGCGGGCTTCCAGAACACCGTGGCACGCGATGCCGCCGCGATTTACGGCGACCCATACGGCAGCGCCGCCTTGACCACCGAAGAAGGCGGCTGGACTAATGCCAATAACTTCAAGCAACTGATTTTCTACGCGGGCAGTGCCACGGGTACTCGCTATGAAAACAGCGTGGTGTGGAAAAAGCTGTTCAGCAACGGCATATTTGCTGCGGCGGGCTACGCATTCGGCAATCACACGAGTTTTGGCACCGACGCCACCTACACCGGCGCACTCGGCTATAACGGCGGACCGTTCAATGTGTCCGCGTTCTTCAACCATGTCAACAACAACGGCTTCACGAACAAATCGTATTCGATCGGCGGCAACTACACGTATAGCATCGTTCGCGTGAACGCCGGCTATTTCCACTACACGGGCGATCAGGGAGCGCTGGGACAACGTCACGACAATGCGTGGACCGTGTCGCTCAAACTCTCGCCGAAGGGACCGTTCGACTACGCAATCGGCTATCAGCAGATGCATGCATCGAATGCGGCATTCGACGATAACGGCGGCACCGCGAATGCCAACCTCGCCTTCAATCCCGATGGGGGCACCGCGAGCGGCTATAAGGAAACCCTGTACGCGTCGATGTTCTATCACCTGTCGAAGCGCACTGAACTATATGTGGCTGGCGACTATATGAAGCTGCACAACGGTTACGTCGTGGCGACGACGTATGGCGCGAAGAACCAGCTGGAATTGACGACGGGTATTCGTACGCGGTTCTGAGGTTCGGGTTTCGTGTCTCTTGTTTCGCGAGAGTGGCGTGGGCGTTGCGGGAGGTCGAGCGTTCTTTAGGCTGAGCATTTCTCGCGGTGAAAGCCCAATCTATTGCTCGGGTATCTCTGCGCTTGCGCTGAAGGCAGACCGCCGCCGGTTTTTCGGGCGGCGGTCTTTTTTTGGGAGGACCTTTGTAGACGTTACTCAAGCTGCCTTGGCTGCTGCCTCCTTCGCGAGCAGACGCTGGGCCTGATGATCACCCTTTGCCGCTTCCTGCGCGGTTTGAACCGACGTCTCGCTGGCTTCGGCCAGCATGGCGCGCGCGGCACTGCTGATGCTGACCGTGTACGACGAGGTGGTGGAACTGGTGGACGATCCTGTCGACGACGAAGCGCTCTTGCTGGATGCGGGTGCCGTCGATGCCGATGCCGAGGCCGAACCCGACGCGACAGCAGAACCTGTGGGTCCCGCCGGGTTTTGACCAACTGCCTGAATAGACATTTCTCTCTCCTGGTTGGAAAACGAGTACTGCGCTCTGTCTATCGGCGTCGTTCGAGGCGGCTTGAGGACTATATTTTTTGTGTTTTTGGCGGAACTTAAGTTGTTGTTAAGGTTGAAAAGAAAAGTGCTGGGAGGGGTGTTTTCTTAATGTTTCGATAAGGTTGAAGAGGTAGGCTGCGCCTCGATAATAGGTCACGCCGGACAGACTATGGCGCGGCTATTAAACGTCTGCATCTGGTCTTGTGTACAGGCGAGTTGTATCCGTTTGAGTCGATGGATTCAAACATCTGTTTCGTCAATGGCGAGTAATTCATTCACCTGCTTTAGAATGCCGGCCTTTTTCCACATCGTATAGCGCAGATAACAGGTCTGTTGCGGTGGAAATGTTGCCGGAAGTCTGTGCCATTTTTCTTTTCGCTGCTGTAGCCACAGGATGGCGTCGAGAATGTCGCGATCGCTGCGGCGTGGCCGCCCGCGAGTTGAGGCGGGCGGTTCGGGGAGCAGACTCTTGACGCGATCCCAGTTGGCGTCGGAGAGCGGGATTTCTAGCATCGGCTGCCTTGAATGAACTTAAGGGAAATTCGCAGTCGCTGGTCAATATTGCGTCGGAGCGGATACTAGTCAATCTTGCAGAGCCGGTCAAATGGTTAGGCACGCAATTTTCCGTATTTGACTTTCTTAATCTCCTGCATTTTATGCCGATATACGAGCCCGCCCGTATGGTGTGATAGGGCTGCGCTTGTCGTTGCGTTACGTCACGGGCAACACAACGCAACGTAACGTGCGACGTTACGCAAACATCGTACGGTGTGTCACAGCCATTTTTCCCATCAAGATATTGTTCCCGAAGTCCTTGATCGAAAAGACTTTTACGGTCTTTTTGCAAATAATCGGCGAATCGGTGTCATATCTGGCGCGACTCGTGCTTGCATATGCGCGTTTATACAAAAAGACGTATTCGCCATGCACACGCTTGACCCTGCGAAACATGTCGCGCTTGCGCGCACGATGACCGCGCGTTTGGCCGCCGTCGCGCAGAACGATGCGAACGGCGCCGACAACACGACCGCGCGACTTAGCGAACTGGAGACGCGTGTCTGCGAAGGCCTGCATGCTGGCGAGTTCCATCTCGTGTTTCAGGGTGCATATCGCGTGGAAGGTGGCGCGCCGGCGCGGCTCGAGGCCCAGCTTCGCTGGACGCACCCCGAATACGGATTACTGCTGCCGGGTATCTTCATGATGCCACTTGAACATCCGCAAGTGGCACGAGAAATGGCCGCATTCGTGGTGGATGGCATATGCCGCGAACTGTGCGATTGCGTTGCCATGCAGTTACCGTTGCAGCCCATAGCGATCACGGTGCCCACGCAGATCGCATTGCTCGATTCGTTTGCTGATGACCTCGCACGTGCTGCGCAATCGCATGGTGTGCCGCTGCATCTGTTCGAAATCGAGGTGACCGATAGCGCCGAAGCGGCGAAGCTGCTTTCGCTGCGCACGATGACGGAAGGGCTTCGCGAGGCCGGCGTGGGTGTGGCGCTGGGGAATTGGGGGAATGGGGCGTCGTCACTTGCGTTGCTCGGTGCGCTCGATGTTGACACGATTACGATTGCGCGCGAATTGATGAGCGCGGTGCCGCGTGACAGGCGAGCTTGTGTGGTGATGTCGGCGGTGATGGATCTGCTCTGTGAGCTCGGTGTGCGGGTGGTTGTGAATGGCGTCGATACGCGGGAGCAGTTCGAGTGGTTGGGCCGGTGGCCCGATGTGTTGGCGCAGGGGGCGTTGTTGGCGCGGCCGCAGGCGGGGTTGAGGGACGTGCTTGAGTTGAAATGTGATCTGTAATTGAGGAGGGACGTTACGAGTAACGTCCCGTTATCCGAGATTTACTTAATCTGGCGCCGACTGCCCGCTGAAGTAGTTGAATGCACCGGTAAAATCGTTGGTGCGAATGGGTTCCTCACCGCTTTTGTCTGCGATCGTCTTGCCGTTGCGCGTCAGCAAGAAACGCGGGGTGCCTGGCAGGGCTGGCACGGCGACTTCGCTAACGCCGCCAGGCAGTTCACGCACGGCTCGTGTATTACCTTGCAGGATCTCAAGCGTTGCGGGCTCAGTGAGGAACGTCGTTACGTGGACCAGCGCGGTCAATGGCGTACTTGAACGCGGGGCGATTGCAGCACCACCTGTACTGCCGACAGCAGCAGCCGCACCGATTCCCACCGGGTGCAAGCGGTAGAAATAATAGAACTTATCCTGTGTAATTGTCGGTGCAGTCCCGCGCTTGAACCACTCAATGAAGTAGCGGCTCGCGTCGAGATAGCCTGTATGACTCGGCAATAATCCGAAGCGGGGAGCGTAAACCCGTGCGCTTGCGTTGCTACCGATCGGCGCGACATACGTCGATTCGGCCCAATCATTCCATGTGACGATCTGCACCCAATCGACGTTAGATCGAATAGTGGCAATCCATTCGGTTGCCATGCCAGAAAAGCCGTTTGTTTCAAATGCGCGATAGTTTGTGCCGCTCGCAAGCCCGCGGTAATACGGTGTGACGGGTGCCATGAAGAGCTTTCCCGCCGCTTTTAGTGCAGTAGCGAGATGCGCAATCGATCGCGCGAGCGAGTCCGGCGCGCCCGCCGCACCGAAATAGAAATAACCCTGCGCGGAATGACAGCGCCATGCGATTTCCTTGGCGGTTGCATCACCGATTTCAGCTTCTTTCGTCGACGGCATGAAGTGCGGCACGATGTACGCGCCGAGCGATTCCGCCTGCTTGATCAGTGCCTCGCCACGCTCTGAGTCATCGCCACCTAATCCATATGCGGATATCACAGGTTTTCCGTCAACCATCAGCTGCGCCGGGAGATTCGCGGTCGTCTGCACGATGTCCTCGAGTTCGTCCTGCGCTTTTCCGTCTGCAGAGACGAATAGCTTGAAGCCGTTGCCGAACTGTTCTGCGGCGCGATACATCGTCAGCACGCGTTGACGGTACAGTGGCTCGCTGCGATGCCATCCACCACAATTGAGAGCAAAGCCGTCGATGCCGCGTTGGTGTGCGTCGCGAAATTCGGCAATGTAATTGTCGACGCCCGCGTTCGGGCCGCTGCGTGGCCACGCGACCATGTAATGCGCGAATACGCGCTTGGTGTCGCGCAAGTCTTCCGCCTGTGTCGATACTTTCGATGCCGCCGACGCAACCGATATTTGCGCGGCTAGCCAAGCGGGCACCGAACTTACACCGCCGAGAACGAGTGTTCGGCGTTTCATTTCTGTAGTCCTCCCTGCCATTGACTGACAACCGGTTTCTCGATTGATCGTCGTGCGGCGCGTCGGCTGATCATCAACGACAAAACTAACACGAGCATGCTCGCGATTACGATGCCGGTCAGCGCGCCAATCAGCCCAAAGCTATACGACAACGCCGATACGAACGCGAGCGAAGCGCCAACTTCGAGAGTCGAGATCTTGACAAAGGCCGCGCGGTTGGTAGAGAACACCATTAATGACAGCACACGGCACAAGAAAATCAGCATCGCGCCAAGGAACGCGACAAACATGAAGCCAAATTGCATCGTGTAGCCGCCCAGCATCGCAATCGGGAACAGATGAATGCGGCAAGCGAGCCAACTCGCGAACGATACGAGCGCAATGAGCACTATCACGCTAGCGGCTATCACATGACGTTGCGGCACGTGCAAGAGCGCGTTCATGATTCGCTTGAGCGCGCCACTTAATACGAGTGCGACGCCTTGGCCGCAATTGAACGCAAGGTTGTGCACGCTTTTCACGCCACGATAGAGCGAACCCGCTGATGGTCCGACAATGAACGTGACGATCATGATGTCTACGTGCTTCGCGCCTGAGAAAATCGCATTGCCGTACCAGCTACCGAGAATCTCCTTGCGGTTCTGCACGAAGAACGCCTTGTAGTCGAAAGTCCGAAAGCGGAATTTTTCCGCCTCAGGGCGGAAGAATCCGGAGTCGGGCGGTGGCCCTCGTCGTAGCGAATGCAGGTACGCGGCAAGCAGCATCACACCATATATCGCTTCGACGAGTAACAGCAGGTCGGGAAGATATGCATCAAGCGAGCGTCTTTCCACCAGCAGCACAACGATCAACACACGGCTAAACGCCGAGATAGTCGAAATCGAACAGATCGTGCCGCTACGTCCATAGAAGCGCAGTATGCCCAACGAGAAGTGGGAAAGACCATAGCAGGCCGGCGCGAGTATCATCAGTATTCCGAGCTGTGTGCGTGCAAACAGACCATAATGCGCGAACAGCGCACCTATCGTTGAGAACACTGCGGTTGACCCGAGTGCGCTAAGACAATCCAGAAAGATCAGCGTGGACACGTGCGAACGCACCTGTTCGACCGTGAAGATACGCGGCGAGCCAAAATTGAAAAGATCGATCGCGACAAAAAAGAATGCGACAAGTGCATAGGATTTTCCTAGCCACTCCGCGTCGAGATACCTGAGCGCGAGTGCGACCGCGATGAAATTGCCAAACGCCGGCAACGCGGACGCAAGCATGACATAGACGACGTCCCGCTTCATGTCAGCCATATGCTTTTAGCGCCTCGCAATAGTGGCGATACTGTGCCTGCAAATCCGAATAGCGAAAACGTCGCACTGTTTCGTATTGACGTTTCTTCTGCTGGTCGCACCATTGTGCATCGGTGGCGACGTGCATGATCTTCTCGCTTAGTGCATCGATATCGGCTGGCGGTATAAGACTTGCTAGTTCGAGGACTTCGCCGACGCCGCCAACCTGTGTTGCGATCACTGGAATGCCGACTGCCATCGCTTCGAGCAACGCACGCGGCATACCTTCCTGTAGTGACGGCAGCACGAAGAGCGCATGTTGGCTTACGATGTTTAGTACGTCGTCACCGCTCAACGCACCTGCGAAGTGCACACAGTCGCCGAGACCGAGCTGCGCCGCTAGCTGTTCGAAGGTGCCGCGCTGCGCGCCATCGCCTATCAACGTGAGTTCGACGTTGAGTCCACGCGCGCGTAGCACGGCCATTGCTTTCAGTAGGACCGAGTGGCCCTTGCTTTCGTTGTGCATCATTGCCACGTTGACGATGCGGAACACGCCGGTTTCGGCGTTGCGTCTGGTGTACGTATCGTCGCGAAGCTCGAACAGTTCATCAGGCAGATACGCGTCGCTGAATCCGAATGAGCGCGCTTGCGCGCGGGGTGGATAGATGGCCTGCAGTGCGCCGACCGTCACATAGCGTACCGTGCGGCCATGCTTCGCCGCATGACGTGTGGCCCAGCAATGCACGCGGCGAGCAATGTGCCGCAACGGATGGGATGATGCCGTGTCGCTGAAATAGTCACCCGGATCGGCGACGATCTCCGCGGAGAACGGCTTGCCGCTCGCCTGGCACAGCAGCATCGCGAGCAGAGAGAGATTGCCTGGAAAGCGCAGCACTAGCAGATCCGCATCGCGGATCACACACCAGATACGCCATATGAGTCGCGGTAGATGACCGATCAGGGCTTTGACGCCGCGCGGATTTCCGAGGTCAACGAAGTGCGTTGCTTCGCCAGTCACGAGATCGCCGCGGGCGTGCTGTGCGGGAAACGAGCGAGCGGCAATACATACGCTGGAGAAATTCTCGGTGAAGCGTGCTGCGAACTTCCGATGACCCATATGAGGGCTGAAGATCTGATCTCCAACTTTTTGAAAGTTGCCGTCGATCAGCAGCGTGATCGACGGATCGCATTTTGCCTTGATCCGTTCGATCATTTCGCGATAACGATTCGTCGATGCATCGGCCAATTGCTGCCAGAACGGTGCTGGATCGCGTCGAAGCTTTTCGATTGCAGCGGTAACCGTGTCGGGATCGAAGCTCTCCGCATGGTACGCATAGCTGGATAGGCCAAGATCACTGTATGCGGCTTGCCCCTTGCGCTCGTAGGCGATGTGGATGCTCGGCAGGCCGCCGAGCACGCTTTCGAGACTGCCGTGCAGTCGCACCGATACGACGATCGCATCTTCCTGGCGGATCACGTCGCGCAACGCCGGCGCTGATTCGATGCCGAACACCCGTCGGTAGAACATATCGTCGCTGTTGCCGCGTCCGGAGCTCTGCAAGGCAAGGCGTGCATCGGGCGTGAGTTGGACCAGGCGCCGCAGTTTCGCGACGTAGGCGTCCGCATACGGCTTGTCGCCGAGATCGCGAAACACGAAGTACACATCGCGCCGTGTACTGAATATCGAAGAAGTAGACGATGTCACGGTGGCGCGGCGCGGAACAGGCGGCTGCTTGCTGATTTCGAGCACGACCAGATCGCCGATTCTCACCGCGTGTCGATGGGTCAGTTCGCGTACGCTCTTGTCATCACGCAAAAAAATTGTGTCGATGTGGCGACGCACAAGCCATTTGAGTACATTGCCTGGCAAGCCAGAAAACGGTCCGACACTTTGCGGAAGATAGATGCGCGCGCGCGGCTTCCATAGCGACGCACACACGATCTGCAGGCCATGTGCAACGAGTGTTTTGCAGCCCTCCTTCCACGTGCCTGCGCGCAGATAGCCGCCGCCGACACCGAAACATACCGGTGCCCGACGGAACCACGCCTGTGTGAACGTTCTCGCCACGAATTGCCAGAGCGAAATCAGCTCGATGTGCTGATCGTCGAGATAGCCGACGAATGACGCCGGGTCCAGACATACGACCGTGACGCGCTGCGCAAAGCCCGCATCGCGGATCGCCTGCAAGCTTAGCTTGACCAGTAGGCCGTCGCCGCTGTTACGCGAGCTGTACGCGTGCAGAAGAAAGACGTCAGGCGTTCTCATAGCAGTTCATCAGCGATTTGAAGAATTTGTCAGCGTTGAACGCGTGATCGAACACGTGACGCGAATTTGCGCCCATGCGACGGCATTCGTCGATGGACAGAGAGTTGAGTTGCTCGGCGAGGCATGTGCTTGTCAACTGCCGCAGAATCAAACCGTTGTAGCCATGAATGACCTGTTCAGGTAGTGAGCTTTCGCTCGATACGACGAGCACCTTGCCTGCGCGCATTGCTTCAATCGGCACGAGTGCAAGACCCTCCCAGCGCGACGGCACTACGATTACGTCCATACTGCGCATCGCGAGCTTTGTCTCCTCGGGACTGATCCAGCCGTGGTAGGTGGTCCTCGACGCTTCGCGCGGCATCGTGACACTGCCGCGCACCGCCGTGCCGAATACGTGAACGTGCAGGTTATCGTTGAGGAGAGGCAGCGCCTCGACGAGAATGTCGAAGCCCTTCTGATAATCAAGACGGCCAAAGTAGCCGATCCGAATCTGCTGCGCAGGGTGCACGGTGTTTTCCGGTTCGCTCGCGAGCCTATCAGAGGCGGGGTCGGTCGGAATACCCGTGTAAACGAGCTCGATCCTATCCGGTGCGATGCCGTGCTTGCGTGCCGCGCGCACTTCGTCGAACGACATGCAAAGAATGCGCGTGCAGCGCCGAGCGAGCCACTTCTCCACGAGTCCAAACGCGAATGCGGTGGGACGTGAGATGTCCTTCTTCATGAACGACCATGCGTGCGGCGTGTACAGCACCTTGGCACCGTCGAAGCGGTTCAGCCTTACGTAGATGCCGGGATAGGAGCTATGGCAGTGGATCACATCGGCATGCAGCGTCTGGACGAGACCACGCACTGCACGCGCGATGCTCGCAAACTTCAGAGGATTGCGGCTCGATCGGTATGACACGACATGAATGCCGTTGATGTCGAGTTTCGCGACATCCATATTGCGCGGGTCGCAGACAAGTACGACGTCGTGTCCGCGATCGCGCTGCTCGATCATCAGCGTTGTCACGTAATTGGCAACACCTCCGATCCATGTTTCAACTACGTGGACTATTCTCATCACGCACTCCGGCGTTTCGATAGTAAAGACGCGAGCTATGTTTTTTCTGTTTCAGCAACAGCGCCAGTGGCAAAGCGAACAGCACGATCCAGCGCATCCCGTAGTAAGCAAGGACGTTCGAATCGAACAGGAAAAAGAGGAAGGGCAGCGGGTACGACACGATCTTGATAGGCAGCCATCGCCAATGCGAGCCAAGACCGATCCGATTGATGCGTGCGATTAGCCATGCTACGACGATGAACGACAGTAAATAGCCAAACACGCCGAAATTGACGAGAAATTCTCCAGGCATTCCGAATAGCAGTGTTGTTTCGTCGGAATCGTTGGTTTCGGTTTCGCGCACAATATCGCTCTTCTCGCGTGCGAAGGTGTCAGGTTTGTTTTTCCAGATCGCTTTGGGCACGATTGCTGCGGCGGCGCCGACGAAGCTGCGCCCCATGCCGAGCGTGTAGCCAGGTTTCGATACCGACTGAAGCGCCAACACTTGCACGTCGAAACGCGACAGGTCGCGAAACAGGAAGAAGCTAAGCGGTCCCATCGACAGTTGCAGCATCCGCTGGTCAGCAAAGTTCTTGGACAGATTGCCGAGTTCGGAATAGTCGATACCAAACTTCAGCGGAATCATCGCAAGGCCGCCGATCGCGACGCACACGCCGACGATCTTCGCCGCACGCTTGCTGATTTGAGCCGAGAACGAGTGATAGATAAAGCAGGCGAACAGCACGACGAACACGATGCCCTGCCGGTTGCCGAACACGCCCGACGACAGCCAGCCAAGCACCACCAGTTGAGAGAATGCTGCGAATTTCATCAGCCGGCTACGCCAGGGTCGCAGCATCACGCATGCGAACACCCATAGTGGTGCGGTATTGGCCAGCGCTTGCACAACGCCGAGTCCTTCGAGCGGATCGTTCTGCGTGACCGAGGTTTCGAGACGATCCGCATACAACTGTACGATCGCCCGATAACCGCCGAGCTTTACGTAGATGAACGCGAGTGCCGCGAGCGAAAGCAACGCGAACATATAGACCCAGCGGCTTGCGAGAACTGCGCGACGTATATCCGGCGTTCCGACAGGCGTCGACGCTCTCGCGCCCGTGCGACGATTGCGCAAAACGATGAATGTGAAGTTCATCGCCCAGATGCCGATGATGTTCAGCACGAACCATGAGATCGTCGCCGGGTTTTGCTCGGGTAGCAGCGTCAAATAGATTTCGTCGCGCGCAATCAGCTGACCGGCCGGCAGCACGCAAAAGTACGCGAGCGCGAAGAGCCGCCATAGGCGCAGCAATTCGTTATCGGCTTTGAGGCAGCAGATGCTTGCCGCGCTGAGCAGGAGCAGGCAGGCTGTCAGCGCATTCGTGGCGCCCAGATAGAGCGCGGTGAAAAGCCCGGCGATCGCGCCACCGCCGGCCAGCAGCCAGAGAAACGGCAGCTTGTCGCTTTTGCGCGGCGGGCGCCGCCAGGTAGCTCGCAGCGTACTCATTTCGCCGGCTTCTGGTTCTGATACTGATAGGCCACGTAGCGGTACGAGCCATATTTCGAGCGATAGCCGAACGCGCGCGCATCGACGCCGTTGAAGATCACGCCCCTGAGCGGGGCGTTCGAGCGTTGCAGTTGTCGTGCGCTCTCTGTGAGTTCGCCGATCGTGGTCTTCTGGAAGCGTGAGACCAGGAACACGGTACCCGCGATTGTCGCCATCACCGGTGCGTCAGAAACAGCCAGTACCGGCGGCGTGTCGATGACGACCATGTCGTAACGCTCGCTCAGCGATTCCATCAGGCGGCTCATGCTTTCGCTGAGCAGCAGCTCCGACGCATTGGGAGGAATGCTACCAGTCGTCATCAGATCGAGTCCCTGCGATACGTCGTACTGGATCGCGGCTTCAGCCGTCGCCTGGCCGGCGAGAACATTAGACAGACCCGTGCCGCGCTTGCGGCCGAAGTACTGGTGCAGATGGCCGCGCCGCATGTCCGCGTCAACCAGCAGAACGCGCTTGCCGCCGCCGCACAGGACGGCCGCCAGGTTCGCGGAGATGAACGACTTGCCGACGCCTGGTGCGGGGCCCGTCAACAGCAGCCGATTATTCGGTGCTTCGAGCATCGCGAAGCTGAGAGCCGTGCGCAGGCTGCGCAGACTTTCAATCGAAGGGTCCGTCGAATTGGTTTCTGCGAGCAGGTATTTGCCCTGCTTACCCGCCTGCATCGATGCATTCAGAGGCTTCTGTGCCTGCGAAAGAGGGATCGTGCCGTACACGTTGAGACCCGCGTAGCGCTCGATATCCTGCGCATCAGTGACTCCGCCATACAGCATTTCCCGCGCGAATGCCGCGCCGATGCCGAAGATCAAACCGGCGATCGCGGCGAGACCGATTACGAGTGGCTTCTTTGGCCATACCGGTTCGTCGGGCAAGCGCGCAGGGTCGACCAGACGCACGTTGCCGACCTTGCCAGCCGAAACGAGCTTCAGTTGCTGGATCTCGTTTAGTGTGCCGACATAGATATCCTGTGCGACCTGCACGTCGCGCATTAGCGACACCGCGTCCTGATCGACGTTCGGCAGGCGTTTGAGGTGGCCGTTGACGTCACCGAGCTTGGATTTCATCTCGTCGATCTGTTGATCGAGAGCGGCGATTGCCGGGTGGCCAGGTGCATAGCGCGAGGCGAGATCAGCGCGCTTCTGTTCCAGATCGAGCAGGCCGCTTTGCGTCGCGACGCTTTGCTGCAGAAAGGTTTGCGCTTCGAGGTTTACATCGAACGAGCCGCGCTGATTGCGCATTGTGGTGTAGCGCTTCTCGGCAACTTCGAGATCGTGCTTGAGGCCCGGCAACAGCGTCTCGAGATAGTGTGAAGACTGGTCCGCTTCGGCCGCCTTGCGCTTCACGTTCTGCTCGACATAGGCCTGGCCGATCTGATTCATGATCGACGAAATCAGTTGCGGATCGGTGCCGCGCAGCGAGCCGGTAATGATGTCGCTCTGCTTGCCTTTCTGCTGCATGTTCAGCTTGTCTTGCAGATCGGTCAGCGTCTTGAGCTTCGATTGCCGCTTGAGAACGAACGTGGCGCCTGGTTTTGCATGCACGTCGCGCACGAGCAGGTGGATATGGCCGACACTCTGTTCGACGTCGACCGCCTGGCCGATTACGCCTTCGATCGGCGAGTCGAGGTCCGATTGCTTCAGGATGAAGCGATGGTTGTCGAGCAGCGTCAGCTTGAAGCGTTCGTCGTACAGTTCTTTCGGTACGTCGAACTCACGCACGTCGATTGATTCCGTGCCCCATGCAAAGCCCCCCCAGCCGAGCAGGCCAGGATTAGACAGGGTTTTCGCATTGGCCGCGATCAGCCAGCCGACCAGCGGGAAATAGCGGGGCTGCGCGTCGATATAGAGGCGCAGGTTTTGCACGGCCTGATCCACCACGAACTGCGACTGCAAAATTTCCAGTTCACCTTCGGCTTGCGTCTTGACGTCGAACAGTGACGACACGTCGCCGAGTAGAGTGCTTGCACTGGTCGGATTGTCTTCCTCGACCTGGATCATCATGTCCGCCTCGTACGTCGGTCGCGCGAGGAACGCGTAAGCGGTTCCGAGCAGCGTGACCGCGACGAATATGCTGATGATGAGCCAGCGGTTCGAGATCACGATGTCGAGGTAGCGAATCAGGTCGCCGTCCTCGTCGATGTGGTCCTCGACCGGTATATCCAATCGGTTGTTCATGTTGTTGTTTCCTCGTTAGGCCATGGCTTTTATGCGAGGCGTCCATGTATCCACGCCTTGCCGGATCAGATCGAATGCGTCGTAGAACTGTGCAATCGGTTTCGTGTAGGGGTCGGGCACGTCGAAGCGTCCGATCTCTCCGAGCCGGAACACCTTTCCCGACGCGCCCGGATGGCGTCGCATGATTTCGTGCTTGTGCGAGGCTTCCATCGCGAGAATCAGATCGGCGCCGCCAACCAGGCCGACGTTCAATTGCTGTGCGCGATGGGAGGTGATGTCGAGTCCTGACTCGGCGCTTACACGCACCGCGAGCGGGTCGGGCCCGCAGCCGACGACTGCGTCGAGCCCGGCAGATATGACGGTGACGCCGTTCAGCTCGCGCGCGAGCAGGTACTGAGCCATCGGGCTGCGGCAGATGTTGCCGACGCAGACGACCAATATGGTGTTGATCATTTGGTCACTATCGCCGCGGTGAGTCCGGCATTGATGGCCGGCAGCAACAGGCTCAGCACGCGCGAGAAGCGCACCAGGCCATTGCCGTCGACATAGACGATGTCGTGCGGATTCAATTCGAACTGATTTGCGAGCAGCATCGCCACCGGCGAGCGTGCAGCGAGGTGATAGACCTGTGGGTGCGGGCTCAGCGAATCCCGTATCACGTAGACTTCGGACGCGTCGGCGGTACTGCTATTCAGGCTACCTGCTTGCGAGATGGCGTCGCTTAGCGAGAGGCGGCCGTTGCGCATGGGTAGCGCGGTCAACGGCTTGTTGACTTCACCCATCACATACACGCCGTTTTCGTCGCGCGCGAGCACGCGCAGCAGATCACCGTCATGCAGTACGATCTTCGCCGGATTGATACCCGTGTCCAGCATGTCGGTAAGGCTGATCGGATACGAACGGCCGTTGCGCACGAGCACAAGATGGCTTTGGTCGGCGGTATCGCTGAAGCCGCCTGCGCGATTGATCGCGTCGTACAACGTCATTGGAATATCGTTGAGCGGCAGGGCACCCGGTGTATGCACCTGGCCGTCCACGAACACCTGTTTCGCGCGGAACGACGCGATACGCACCGTCACCTGCGGCTTGATAAAGACGTTGGCGAGACGTGTAGTCAATTCGCGTTGAACTTCGGCGGGTTTGAGCCCTTCGACGTGCAGGTTTCCAACATAGGGGAATTGCAGATTGCCGTCTTCGTCGATCACAAAGCCAGGTGCCGGATCGAACGCGCGCGTCGTCGTCTGTCCGCTCGGTGCCTGAGCGGCAACGAGTTCCGGGTGATCCCACACCGTGATCTGCAGTACGTCGCCCTTGCCGAGCGTATAAGCAGCGGGAGCCGACATGAGATCGCGAAGCTGATCGGAGCGTGTCTGCGCGAGCTGGTTTTGCATCTGCGCGATCAGAGTAACGTTGATGTCCTCGATCGATACTGGCAGATTCGTGGCCGGCGTTTGTGCGTCGCCGGTCGTCACCGGGAGCGCTGTTGGTGTACTCATCTTCATGCCCGGCGCGGCGGCACACGCCACCATACTTGCACACGCGGCGATTGCGGACACGCCGCGCACAATCCTCAGGCTTCTGCCGATTGCATTTACATCCACTCTCATTTCACTGCTCCGTAAAGCCGTTGGCCATTAGCGTGCTCGATGCCGTTTGCGGATCACCGCGGCGGCCGTCACACATTTAGTGTTGGTCGATGCTGTAACTGCAGATGACCGATGCTTGCTTGCCTGCGGAACTCGCTTGCATTGATCTTTTTGTTGAGATGGATCGGCGGGAGCGTGAGCGTTCCCGCGCGATCATGTGATGCCGCCTACTTCGTCGACGTTCCGGTTCCGCCCGAACCACCCGTCCCACCCGTCGGATTCCCCCCCGTCCCACCGCCCGAAATCGGCGCGGCCTGACCTGCCGCCAATGCCGCCGCCGCCAGCGCCGCCGCCGGCTGGCCGTTGCTCGTGATCGCTCCCGCGGTCTGCAGCGTGTCGAGATCCGAGTCGGCGCCGGCGGAGCCCGGCGTAAACGCCACCGTCAGGAACGACGAGGAAGACAGCGTGATGCCGTACTTGTCCTTGATGAGCTTCGCGACCGCAGCTTCCGCATTTGCGATGACCGTGCTATTCGAAAGCGCGCTCTGGTAAGACGCATTCGACGAAATGCCCGCAAGTAGCGCGCTTTCCGTCGTGCCGAGTTGGCCGGCCAGGTAGCTCAGCAGCAGTTCGGTGAGTGGCGTCACGTTGTAGGTGCCGGAACCGGCCGCGAACGAATGGATCGTCACCGAACCGCCGCTTGCGGTGATCACGCAAGGTCCATCGAAACTGAAGGTGGCTTTATAGGCGCCATTCGAATCGGATGTGGTGCTTCCCGATCCGTTCTTGCAGGTCAGCGTGACGTTCGCGCTGGCAAGGGCGGCACCGACCGCGGTCGTGCCGCTGATCGTCGCGGTAGGGGCGGAGCCGACGTCGTTGCCACCGCATGCAACCAGCGCGCTGGCAGCGAGCATCATCGATCCGTACTGGAGGGTGCGCAGCGTAGCACCGTTAAGAAGTTTCATCGTGTATCTCCAAAGAAGGTTATTCACACTTGACGGGCATTAACGCCAGTCCATCGCTTACACCTGACAGAACCTGTTTTCCGCAGTCGCGACGCAAAAGTGCGATTCCCATCGGCGACTCTTGCGCACCCGTTTGCGGCGCGGTTTTCTTTTCATTGCGATCGGGATGGCCGTAACGCAAATAGGCGTCGCGCATCCGGTAAAGCTGCGTGGAGAAGTACTCGCCACTAAAGCGACCCTGATTCAGCAGGTATTGCTGCGTGCTATACGGAAAGCTCATGTTTTCAGCGGCATTGGCCGACAGGTAATTCGTCGAACCGACGCGCGTGCGGAAATCGAGGCCGAAGTCTTCCGAGCCATACACCTGCGTAATGCCGGGCTGCATGCCTTGACGCGGTGTGAGCGGGAAGCTGACCGCCGCGCCGACGAACGTGCCTTGGCCGCTGTGTTCCCCATGCACGCTGACGGATACGTCGTCGAACCAGCGCGTGAGCGTGGCGACAGGGCCTTTATCTCCGCCGACGAAACGCGCGACGCCGGCTTCGATCCATAGCTTCCACGCGGGCTGTACCCAGCGGTAAGTCAACTCCGCGTTCTTTTCGCTCGGCAGGTCGTCGTGGCCCGGTTCGTGGTGCAGATACGCGAGCCGCAGACGAATCAGATCGGGACGGCCCGGTACGAAGACGGTCGTTTCGTTTTGTGCGCCGACATACGAGTAATCGAACTTGCCGACCGACAGCACGTTGAAAACCCGCGGCGCGATCCAGAAGCTCTGCGCGAGAGCCACGGCGTTCAGACCGCCACGCAGGCGGTAGTCGCTGAACACGCGGCCGTCGTCCATGTTCTTCGTGTTGTAAAGCGGTGCGATATAGCTCGCGTACAGCTCCGCGCCGCGCCATAGCGGCACGAAGCCCTGAATGTTGGCGCCGAGCGAAATATCAAATACGCCGTATTCGGTGCCGTACAGGTAGCTGACGACCGGCTCGATCTGGATGCGCGTAAGCCCGTGCTTGCGCTCGTCGCCATGCCAGGAAATCGAGTCGGGGTCATAGGTCGGACGCGTGCGCATCGTCAGCGACGCGCTAGCGGCCATTGGGTCGCCACCGGCCATAAATTGCGCAAATGCGTCGCGATCGACGGTCACTTCGCCGAGCGGCTCATTGGCCTTCTTGATCACGACGTGAATCTTGCTGGTACCGTGCGGTGCGTTGACGCTCGCCACACCGAGCACGATGCCGAGTGCGTCGGTTTCATTCTGGTTGTAGCGATGGTTCTCATACTCGACGATCAGATCGTGACCGCTGATACCGACGCGCACGCGCTCGAGCCCTGCGGCGAACAGATGTGCGGCGATTTCGTCGAGCGAGGACGTATCGAGCGCTTCCGCCAGTGCGGGCGTGTCCGCGGATTTCGCTGGCGTCGCGTCGCTCAGCATGACCGACGCGTACGATTGCAGCGGTGGCACGTAGCTGATCGGCGCGCTGGCTAGTGCGTTGGTGCTTGCCGTTGCCGCACGTACGTTGACGGGGGGCAGGCTTGCGAACCGTAGCGGTTCGTCGTCTTTCGCCGCGGTGGTTTGCGTGGCGCCGGTTTGCGGGCCTTCGCACAGGCCGTTTTCGCAGCGCGCGCCGCTAAAGCGCTTGCCGAGCGGAATCTGAATGCCGACCGAAAACGACGTGCGCGGCGATACGCCATTCGTCGAGCGCAGCGATCGCGCGAAGGTGCCGATTACATTCGCGTCGGCGAGCCAGCTGATTCGCGGCGATTGATAACGTACGCCCGCGTAAGGTGTTTTCGAATCGTCTTCCGCGAGCAGGGACAGACCGGTATGCCACAGCGAGAGCTGCGCACCGCCGAATAGCCCGTCGAGGCGATCGCCCTGACCGTAACCAGCAGTCAACGTCAATGGTCCGAATGCCTGTGAAACGACACCGTATTTCGACCGGAAGAAATGTGTTTGTCCGCCGATGTCGCTGAGGCCGAACGCAATCGTTGGCTGGTATTTGAAGAACTTCGGTACTTCGACTTTCAGGTTTCCCATCAGGTGACGGAAAAGAAAGCGTTCCTCATTCGAATACGGTACGTGCACGTTGGCCGGATAGTTCGCGAGGCCGGCCGACAGTTCGACGTATGGCAGCAATCCCACCGCGCCCCAGTAGATCTGGGAACCGGTCGCCTGCGTCCCATAGCGCGGATCGATGTAGTTGTTGTACTGCGTTTCCACCATTCCTTCGGGCAGCGCAAACGCGTAAGGAATCACCAGGCCGCCGGCCTGGCCGAGTGCGCCCAGGGCGGGATCGGTCGCATGGGCCAACGCCGGGAATGCAAGCGTCGCCGCGAGCGCCAGAGCCGTGGGTGTCGGATGAGACGTCAGTCCGCGTAGTTTCGTGGCCATGCGTTGTTGTCGTGGGTACGGATATCAATACGCGTTGCTGTGAACGAATCCTTTGGCGATAGTCGCCGCGACGATTCGCATGTCCAATCCGAATGACCAGTTCCTCAGGTAATAGAGATCGTGTTCGACGCGCTCCTGCATCTTTTCGATGCGATCGGTTTCGCCTCTGAAACCGTTGATCTGTGCCCATCCTGTAATGCCGGGTTTGATCCGGTAGCGATGGATATAGCCGTTCACCACTTTCTGATAGAGCTCGTCGTGTTCGATCGCATGCGGACGCGGACCGACCACCGACATATCGCCGCGCAGTACGTTGAAGAACTGCGGTAATTCGTCGAGACTGGTGCGGCGGAGAAACGCGCCCACGCGCGTAATGCGCGGATCGTCTTTGGTTGCCTGCTTTACGACGCCGCTCTCGACCACATGCGGACGCATCGAGCGAAACTTGTAGATCTTGAAGATTTGTCCGTCCGCGCCCTTGCGCTTCTGCGTGAAGAACACCGGTCCACGCGAAGAGCACTTCACGGCAATGGCGATTGCGAGGAGCAGCGGTGCGAGTGCCAATAGCGCACAGGCGGCGAATATGCGATCGAAAATCTCTTTCTTCACAAGCGCGCGCGCAGGTACCGGCGATGCGACGAGGTTGATCGCGGGCATACCGATCAGATCGATCATGCCGCTATCGAACAGCGCAACACTGCGCATGTCGGGTACGAAACGCACGTTGACGAGATCGTCGCGGAATTCCGCGACGAATCGCGAGATGGTGCGCTCTTCGGAAAGCGGCAACGCGAGCCATACTTCCTGCACGTCGTGAGTGCGGACATAGGCGGCGAATTTCCCGACGTCGTCGTATACCGGCACGCCTGAGCCGGCGGTGCTGATGACCGGTCGTGCGTCGAAAGCCGCCACTGCTCGAAAGCCGCTACCGGCGGCTCCTTCGATCGTGCGCACGACCTGCTGGCAATGTGCTCCGCAACCGACGACGGCGACGTGCCTCAGGTTCATGCCGGCATAGCGAAGACGCGCGAGCACCATGTGCACTGCGACGCGAGAGGTGACCAGCGCGCCACCGGTCATTCCGGTCCAATAGGCGAACCACAGCCGCGAGATGAAATCGGACCGATGCAAGGAGAACATCAATACGAGTCCGCAGCCTTGCACGACCAGCCACGCGAGCGATACTTGCCCGATCATGCGCAGCATGGCTCTGCCGCGCCATGAACCGTACACGCCGAACATCGGAAACAGCACCAGCGTAAAAGCGGCGGCAAACGCGACGAAAGCCGTATCGAGACGGCTCTGCGCTAGGTCTTCGAATCTCACATGCGATGCAACCAGCGATCCTAGAACGACAAGCGTCACATCGAGAAGACGCGCAATCAGGCTGTGCAAGCCTGGCATCGCTCTTCTGTGGTGTGAAAAATCTGTCGTTTCCATTTCTTCTTTCCCCGCGCGCATCTTTGGCGCCAAATGTTTTTTGTCGATCTGTGCAATGCGTATTTCGCTCGCACAGATCAGGTCTCTCTTTTTGTTTGCTCTTTACTACTGCTCTATCGTCGTAAAAGACGACATTGCCTCGCCACGCGATAAGCGCGCAATTCAAGACACAAACCGGATTGCACCCGACCAGCCGCAGTTACATGGCTGAACGAGCCTGAACAACGATGGGGAACGTCCTGTGAAACCGACGGCGCCAGTTAGACGCATGCGGCGCTTCACATTGCATCTGCAGCGCCGTACTGCGAAACGCACTGACGCTACGCGTTGAGGAGCCTGACCTGATAACCCCCGATCAGATCAGGCGTTGACGCGAACGCAATATTGCCCACTGCTTTCTAAGCCACGTTCTGTACCGCGGTTCATAAAAAGCAGAAAGCATGCCAATAGACATGTTCCCGTTGCTCGGTGGCGAAGCGAACGGGATAAAACCTTTTCTGACAATGCTTTACGGGTATCCGCAGAGCATGGGTGATGTGGCGGGCAGCGTTCTGGCGTGTATGAAGGAGCTGGCCCGTTACGTTACGTCTCCCGTAACGGACCGTACAGGAAGGAACGGAGTAGACGCGTTTCGCTGCGCCATTTCTAGGTTATATCGGAGGGTGCTGGCAGGGTCTGTTTGAATCGAACGTTTGAGGGAGTTGCCGCTAACTTGTGTGGAGAGAAAGGAGAAGGCGGACGAGTTCTCGTCCGCCTTCGAAGTGCGTCAGCCAGAATTGGCGGCGCGAGATATATCGTAATAAATGGAGTAATAGACAGAGTGCACCAATAAAACAACTCAACTACCGCCTGCATGATTTCAAGTACTTTTACCCAAACACCCTCAAAACCCTCGCCACCACCCCATTCCTCCCAATCCACTCCGCGTAAGCCCGATACTCCGGATCATTCATCAAATGCCGTTCCTCGGTTTTTGCCCGCAAAAAATAAAGCAGGTTGATACCGATCAACCCCGTGCAATGCATGAGCGCGACGCGCCAGCCGAGCGGCTCGATGAAGGGCACCGAGATCATCCAGTACGACAGATTCTTCGAGATATAAGCCGGATGCTTGGTGAAACGATAAGGCCCTGAAGTAATGATCCCGCGATTGGTCAGATTGGAAAAGCGCAAGCCGAACGAGATCGTCGACGACGCATAGCACAGCAGCAGCGCGACGATCACGACGCCCCAGACGATGCGCAGCGTCGGCACCGAAATAAGCCAGTTGTCCCAGAACACCGAACCTTCATAGCGAAGGTACTGGTTCGCCATTACCGACCAGAACGGTTGATAGCAGATGAGCGCGACGAGCCAGCCGAGCGTCGTCGGCTCGGCGCTGCGCACGTGGCTGTCGAGAATGCGGAACGTGCACAGATAGCCCACCGTGCCGAACATCAGGTCCATCGAGTACGACAGGTCGTACATGAAGCGGAACGAGTCGAGCGTGAAGGGCGCGTTCAGCGCGGTGTTCAGCGAACCGTTCAGATGATCCGCGTTGGTCGACAGATAGACGGTCATCAACGGCAGGAAAAACGCCTTCACCATCCAACCCGCCAGCATCTCCCGCAGCGGACGCCAGTTGGCGGGGCGCTCGCCGCGCAGCAGCAGGCGTCCCCATACGAGGTACGCGTCGTCGGTGTCGCGCTGGCGGCGGTCCATCCACGCGAAATAAAACGGCGCCGCGACGATCACGTACGGCGCGAGCGTGCGCAGCAGCGTCCAGTACGGTTCGTAGAACGTGCCCTGGTATTCGGGCAGCAGGAAATAGAGCAGGCCGATGCCGGCATAGATCGACGCAAGCGCGGCGAGCCGCACCGCGACGCGCGCGACACTGAGCGGCCGCACCGCGTGGCCTGCCAGTCCGGCGCTCGGGCGCAAATAGACGCGCGCGACGAACAGATCGTGAAGCGCGATCATCGCGATGATCGCGAGAGACGCGAGTACGCCGCGCGTCGCGCCGTCGAGTGTCGTGCTGTTGCGCAGCAGCCAGAGCGTCAGCAGGCCCGCAGCGATGCCGGCGAGGCCGACCGAAAACGGAGCCGCCGAACGCGGGCGAGCGTCCGGCGCTTGCGCGACGGTATCGATAGTGGAGTTCATGCCATCCTCGTAGTCATGACATTGTTAGCGGCCGGGCTGTTGATTTTTTAAGGCCCGGCCGCCGTATCGAAGAACGCTTACTTGCCAGTCGTGGCGACGCCGCCGAGCAAGCCGCCGACGAGGTTCGTCACCGGCGCGAGCAGGCCCTTGTTGCCCGAGCCGCCGCTGCTCGTGCCGCTCGACGAACCGCCGGTGAGGCCGGCGAGCAGGCCGGTCACCGGGTTGGGCGTGGCACCGCCGCCGCCCGAGCCGCTGGTTCCCGCGCTTGCGCCCGCGCTGACGGTTCCGCTCACCGAGACGGTCAGCGAGCCGACGAGGCTCGTCACCGGCGCGAGCAGGCCGCCGTTGCCCGAGGTGCCGCCGAGCGAACCGACCTTGCCGAGCAGGCCGGTGACCGGGCTCAGCAGGCCGCCGAGGCCGGCCGAACCGCCGGTGCCGCCCGTGCCACCAGTACCGCCGAGGCCAAGGCCGAGATTACCGAGCAGTCCGGTGAGCGGCGGGATCGCGATGCCGCCCGAACCGCCGCTGCCGCCTGCGCCGCCGAGTCCGCCCAGCAGTCCGGTGAGCGGTGCGAGCGGATTGGTGGTCGCTCCGGTGAGCAGGCCGCCCGTGCTGGTGACGGTCTTGCCCAATTGGCTCACGATGCCGCCGACGTCCTTGCCGACCTGATCGTTGGTGGAGTTCGACAATTTCAGACCTGCCGAGTCGATGCCGTTGCCGAGCGTGCTGAGCAGTTTGTCGAGCGGCGTGCCGAGGCCGGTCGCGTTGCCGAGCGTTTGCGTCGTATTGGAGACGGTGAGCGTGATCGGATTGATCACCGAGCTGAGCTGCGTTTCGACCTGCTGCACCGGCGCGCTCGTCAGTACCTTGTTCAGTCCCGAGCCGACGGCGATGACGCCGCCGCCCACGCCATCGACGACGCCGCCGAGCGTCGAGGTCACCGGCGCCAGCGGCTTGAGCGGCCCGCTGCCGAGGCTTGCCACGACGCCGCCGACCGACTTGACCGCGGCGCCTGCATCGGAGACGACGCCCGAGGTGGAAGTCAGCGTCGGGCCGAGCGGATTGGCCGAGCTGCCGAGCGAGCCGAGGCCGGCTGCGGCGCCGTTGCCGAGCGTCTTCACGCCGTCGCCGAGATCGGTGAGCGCCGCGCCGAGGTTGGTGGTCGTCGCGCTGTTGACGCCAGGGATCGACGTGCCGGACACCTTGCCGCCGGTATCGGCAACCGTGGTGCCGACGGCGGTGATGAGGTTGCTGGCTTGGGTGACGACGTTGCCGATCGGGGTGGAGGAGGTGCCCGAAGTACCGGAAGTACCCGAAGTACCGGAAGTACCCGAAGTACCGGAAGTACCCGAAGTACCGGAAGTACCCGAAGTACCGGAAGTACCCGAAGTACCGGAAGTACCCGAAGTACCGGAAGTAC